>NZ_JAZEVT010000006.1:0-475872 GCF_036668755.1 Achromobacter sp. ESBL13
TTCACTTCTAGTGAGCACTTGATTTCATTGTGCTTGTGAGACAAGCCTAGGTTTAACCCCGGACCTGAATCACAGTGCATCGCATCAAGCGCCCACACTTATCGGTTGTTTAATTGTTAAAGAGCGGTACTGCAAATTCGGTACTACAAACTACTTACTGCTACCTGCTGATCCTGCCAGCGCTGCGCGGCTTTCGCCTTGCGTCGCTTGCTGTTTTCAGCAGCAGAGAGGCGAGATTATGAAGAAGTTTTTATCGCTTGTCAAGTCAGCTTCGTTCGCTTTCGCGCCACCGCTTTCTTGCCCGCGACCTCTTCAGGTCCGCTCTCTTTAGCAGCTATCGAAACATCAGAACCACCCATCCGGGTAAACCCTAAGTTTTCGGCAACTGCCAAGCCTGAAACTATAACACGACTTTTGCAGATTATGCAACCGGCTCTTGCCTAATTTGCATCCTATCTTGCAACCCGCCACCGGCTTTCGCTAGCGGCGACCCTGAAGACCAGAGGTCGGTTACTGCTCAGATGACTTGTGATATCGATCCGGGTAAACCCTTACTCTTCATCACCAGCCAAGCCCAAGACTATAGCACGATTTTTGCAGAAAGTGCAACTGGCTTTTGCCTGATTTGCACCGATCCTTGCAATCCCGCTTGGCGGCCATCACTGGCTACTTGGCGGCAGGCCGAAGCCCGTCGTACTGCTTGGCTTCGCGGTTCAAAGTGTCTGAACTGCGAAGGAGCGAGACTATAGCACGGAATTTTCAGGGCGCTGTCCAAGTTGACACCCATTTTGCAGAAAAGTGAACATTTAAAGGGACACACCCTGTTAACGGGCCGCTGACGCCGTCGTGCGGACCATAGGAAGGCCCTCGCAGCAGGCCGGGTCTTGCCCGCCCCTCTATGTCTATATAGAAAGCCTTCTGTATAGGGTCTATATATAGAGAGACCAACGCCACGCCTACAGACGCAGCTCTGTCGTTTCTTTGATTTGCTGAAGCGCAAAGAAGGACCGCATGTCGACAACTGCCGGGTGGCGCATCAGCGTGTCCATTGCGAAGCGGGAAAAATGCGCAAGATCGGCCACCTGAATTCGCAGAAGGTAATCCATGTCACCCGACATCGCATAGCATTCGACGACCTCTGGCCACAGTTGCACGTCGCGGGCGAAGTCACTCATTGGGGCATGGCTGGAACCGCTGTGTTTGTTCAGGCGGATATTCACATATGCCAACAGCCCCAAGCCCACCTTCTCGGCGTCGATCAAGGCTACGTACTTTTTAATGAAGCCTTTCTCTTCCAGCCGCCGGACCCGGCGCAGGCATGGGCTGGGGGATAGGGAAACCCGGTCCGCTAGTTCCTGATTGCTCAAGCGGCCGTCGCGTTGCAGCTCGGCCAGAATCCTTAGATCTGTCCTATCGAGCTCGATATCAGACATTTATTGCCCCATAAGTTTCCAATGCAGCAATATTATTGCCCAAGACCCGGGCTTCGAAGCCATGTTTGCAATTGTCTGCCCGTCGATCCTACCTACAATCTCCTTCTAGACTTGAAGGACAAGTCGTCCTGAAAAATGATGCAAGGGAGCAGACATATGAGCAGCGCATTCCAACCGTGGGACAACCCGATGGGCACCGCCGGGTTCGAGTTCATTGAGTACGCCGCGCCGGACCCCGCCGCGTTGCGCAAGGTGTTCGAGCTGCTGGGCTTCAAGGCAATTGCCAAGCACCGCCACAAGGATGTCACGCTGTATCGTCAGGGCGGCGTCAACTTTTTGATCAACGCCGAACCGGATTCGTTTGCACAACGTTTCGCACGGCTGCACGGACCGTCGATCTGTGCGATCGGGTTTCGCGTGCAAGACGCCAATGCCGCATACAAGCGCGCCTTAGAGCTGGGTGCGTGGGGCTTCGATTCGCACAGTGGTCCGATGGAACTGAACATCCCGGCCATCAAGGGCATTGGCGATTCGCTGATTTACCTGGTTGACCGCTGGACCGGCAAGGAAGGCCACGGTGGTATTGGCGACATCAGCATCTATGACGTGGACTTCGTGCCCGTCGACCCAGACAATGCACAGGCCGACCTGAACCATCGCGGTGCTGGCCTGACGCTTGTGGATCACCTGACACACAACGTCCACAAGGGCCGCATGGCCGAGTGGTCGGAGTTCTACGAGCGCCTGTTCAACTTCCGCGAAGTGCGCTACTTCGATATCGAAGGCAAGGTGACGGGCGTGAAGTCGAAGGCCATGACTTCGCCTTGCGGCAACATCCGCATTCCGATCAACGAAGAAGGCACGGAAGAAAAAGGACAGATCCAGGAGTATCTGGACCTGTACCGTGGCGAAGGCATCCAGCATATCGCGATGGCTACGGATGACATCTACAGCACTATTGAGGCGCTGCGCGAGTCGGGCGTCGTGTTTCTGGACACGCCGGAAACGTATTACGAGCTGCTGGACCGCCGCCTGCCCAACCACGGTGAAGACGTTGCACGCCTGCAGAAAAACCGCATCTTGTTGGACGGCGCACCGGGTGGTGGCCTGTTGCTGCAGATCTTCACGGAAAACCAGATCGGGCCGATCTTCTTTGAGATCATTCAGCGCAAGGGCAACGACGGTTTCGGCGAAGGCAATTTCAAGGCTTTGTTCGAATCGATCGAGCTGGACCAGATGCGTCGCGGCGTTGTAAAGAACGTCGAGTAATCACTTCCCCTGCCAGCGCGCAGTGCCCACGCATCGGCGCTGGCTTTGAAGCCTCACCAAATGGTGGGGTTTTTTTTTGCCCGCGGCACACGCGAGGGCATCGCGAAGATGGACTCAGCGCTTCAGGCGATCCTGGAATTGCTTACGGAACTTCGCGACCTTGGGCGCGATCACAAACTGGCAATAGCCTTGTTCGGGATGCAAAGCAAAGTAATTGCTGTGGTAGTCCTCGGCTTGCCAGAACCGCGCGGGCGGTAGCAGTTTGGTGACGATGGGCGCGTCATACACCTGCTGCGCCTCGACCTCGGCCATGACGGCCTCGGCCTGCTCGCGCTGCGATTCGTTCTGCCAGAAGATGGCCGACTCGTACTGCGGGCCAATGTCATTGCCCTGGCGCCCCGGCGTAGTGGGATCGTGGGTAGCGAAAAACACACGTAGCAAATCGCTGAACGACAATTCCGACGGGTCGAACTCAATTCGGGCCACTTCGATATGCCCGGTGTCTTTGCCGCATACCTGTTCATAGCTCGGGTTGTCGACATGCCCGCCGCTGTAGCCGGGCAAGACGCTTTTGACCCCACGCAGATCGACGAAGACCGCTTCGACGCACCAGAAGCAGCCGCCGCCAAGGACGGCGACCTCGTTGCCGGGGGAAGGTTGTTCTGCCATGACAATTCCTCTCTTATAGGCGACCTCATTGCGGGCCGCGCCCCCGCGCATCGTGCGCGGGACGTAAAGATTAAGACTACTGCTTGGCGGGCGCCAGCGACAATATCCATTCGGCCAGCAGGCGGGCGTCTTCCTGGCTGACATGCGTTTGGGCAGGCATGGGAACCGCGCCCCACGCGCCACGACCACCACCACGAATCTTGCCGGCCAGGTAATCCACCATGGCCTCGCCCTGCCCCGCATAACGTTCCGCCACGCTCTTCAAGGGTGGCCCCACGCGTTTGGCTTCTACCTGATGGCAAGCCATACAGGCCTTGCTTTTGGCCAAATCCAGGCCGGTGGTTTGTGCCTGGACCGCGCCTGCGCTCAACACGCAGGCCGCAGCCGCCCACAGACTAATCTTCAAATGCATCGGTAACTGCCCCACGGCTCGCGGTGCTGGCGAGCTTGCCAAATTTGGCAAGCACACCGCGTGTATAACGCGGCTTGGGCTGGACCCAGGCCTGGCGACGAGCCGCCAAGTCTTCGTCGCTGATGTTCAGCTGCAGCAACAGCTTGTGGGCATCGATGGTAACCGAATCGCCTTCCTGGATCAGGGCGATCGGGCCACCAACGAAGGCTTCAGGCGCGACGTGGCCAACGACCATTCCCCACGTGCCGCCGGAAAAACGGCCATCGGTGATCAGCCCAACCGTTTCGCCCAGGCCCTGCCCCACCAGCGCGGACGTAGGCGCCAGCATTTCGCGCATGCCGGGCCCGCCCTTGGGACCCTCATAACGGATGACAACGACGTCACCGTCCTTGATCTGCCGCGCCATGATGGCCGTCATCGCGTCATCCTCGGAATCGAAGACGCGCGCCGGGCCGGTCATGACTGGATTCTTCAGCCCCGTGATCTTGGCCACGCAGCCTTCCGGCGACAAATTTCCCTTCAGAATCGCCAAATGCCCCTGCGGATACAGCGCGCGGTCCAGCGGCATGATGACGTCCTGATCCGTGCGCGGCGCATCCGGCACATCCGCCAGCGTCTCTGCGATGGTCTTGCCTGTGATGGTGATGCAGTCGCCATGCAAGAGGCCGGCATTCAGCAGCAGCTTCATCACCTGCGGGATGCCGCCCGCGCGGTGCAGATCGGTGGCGACGTATTTGCCCGACGGCTTCAAATCACACAGAACCGGCACACGCTTGCGGATGCGTTCGAAGTCGTCGATGGTCCACGGCACCTCGGCGGCATGAGCGATAGCCAGGAAGTGCAACACGGCATTCGTGGAACCGCCCGTGGCCATAATGACGGACACGGCGTTTTCAATGGACTCGCGCGTAATGATGTCGCGCGGTCGCAGATTGCGTCGCACCGCATCGACCAGCACACGGGCCGACTCGGCAGCCGACACGACTTTCTCGTCGTCCTCGTTGGCCATCGTGCTGGAATACGGAAGGCTCATGCCCATGGCTTCGAAGGCGGAGCTCATGGTGTTGGCGGTGTACATGCCGCCACAGGAACCCGAGCCCGGTATCGCGCATTTTTCGATCTGCTTGAAATCGGCTTCTGGCATGCGCCCCATGGTGTATTCGCCCACGGCCTCGAACACCGACACGATGGTCAGGTCGTTGCCTTTGTGATGGCCGGGCTTGATGGTGCCGCCATAGATGTAGATGCCGGGCACGTTGGTGCGCGCCAGGGCAATCATGCCACCGGGCATGTTCTTGTCACAGCCGCCGATGACCACCACGCCGTCCATCCATTGGCCTTGCGCTGCGGTCTCGATACAGTCGGCGATGACCTCGCGCGACACCAGTGAATACTTCATGCCCTCCGTACCCATCGACATGCCGTCCGAGATGGTGGGCGTGCCGAACACCTGGGGATTCGCGCTGGATGCACGGATTGCATCGATGGCCGCGTCCGCCAACCTTTGCAGCCCGCTGTTGCACGGCGTGATCGTGGAATGGCCGTTGGCCACGCCGATCATGGGGTTGTCGAAGTCGGCTTCTTTGTAGCCCAGCGCGTAATACATGGCGCGGTTGGGCGCGCGCGCGACGCCGTGGGTGATGTGGCGGGAACGTTCATTGTTCGGCATGGTCTGTCTCTCCTGTCGGCCGTCGGGGTGCGGACATGGCGAACGCGCCCGGGAAGCTGGCTCGCTTGCATGCGTGCGAATCTTCAGTGCTCGCCGGTTATTATCATTCAACTTTATTGTGTCGGGCAGAACATGCTGCAATATCCAAAATTCGACCCCGTAGCCTTGCAGATCGGGCCGCTGGCCATTCATTGGTACGGGCTGATGTACCTGGCGGGTTTCGCCCTGGTGTATGTGCTTGGGCGTCGGCGCATTACAAGCGGCCACACCACGTCGCTGAACATGCGCGATCTTGAAGACCTGATTTTTTACAGCGTGCTGGGCGTGGTGCTGGGTGGCCGGCTGGGCTACGTGCTGTTCTACAAGCCTGCGTACTATCTGGCGCACCCGCTGGAAGTGGCCTATCTATGGCAGGGCGGCATGTCGTTTCACGGCGGGCTGATCGGCGTGATCGTCGTCATGCTGTTGTTCGCCCGCAAGAAGAAGCTGCCGTTTTTCGCCATCAGTGATTTCATCGCGCCGCTGATCCCGCTGGGCCTGGGTTTTGGCCGACTGGGCAACTTCATCAATGGCGAACTTTGGGGTCGCCCGACCGATGTGCCGTGGGCCATGGTGTTCCCGGACAGCGGCGACGGGCTGGCACGCCATCCGTCCCAGCTGTATGAGCTGGGCCTGGAAGGCATCGTGCTGTTTGCGTTGCTGTGGTGGTTTTCCAGCAAGCCGCGGCCGCTGGGCCAAGTTAGCGGGCTGTTCCTGATGGGCTACGGAACGTTCCGCTTCCTAGTGGAATTCACCCGCGAGCCGGACAACTTCCTGGGCCTGCTCGCGGGGGGCTTGAGCATGGGACAGTGGCTGTCCGTGCCGATGGTCGCCTTGGGCGCCATCATGTTCACCCTTACTGCAAAACGATCGTCCCGTTAACGGCGACGCTGACCGTGACGTCTCCCGCTTCCAGCGGGACGTCCGGACTGAAGCCGCCGGATGCGTCTTTGGCCATGGCGGCCGCGCCCAGCATGCGCGGCATCGGCACCGGGCCGCCTGAGCCACCCAGTTCCAGCTTGGACAGGCGGTAGCCTGAAAATCCGAACGCGTTTGCCGCGGCCAGGGCACGGTCCTTGAACGCCTGCGCCGCTTCTTTCAGCAGCTTGCGCTCTTCGGCCTCGCGCGCTTCACGCGACAGCGAAAACGCGATGTTCGAGATGGCCGTCTTGTCCGACAGCTTGGAAGCCAACGCGGCCGCCGCGTCGAAGTCCTTGGACTCCAACACAACTTCGCCCTGCCCACGCCACGAACTGATCTTGCCCTTGCTGCTCGTGTTAGGCCACACGTTGAAACCGCCCGTGCGGACTTCAACACCCTTGGTGTCACGCGCGCGTTTGACGACGTCATCCAGGATGGCCGTCAGCTTCTTGCCGGCGGCCGGCTGATCGGGAGCATCGACTTCAGCCGTCAAGGAAATGCGGACGGTGTCCTGCTTGACTTCTGACGAGGCCGCGGCTTGCAGCGTCATTTCGGGAGAACGATTCGTGGACGCTTCCGTTGCGGCGGGCGCCACGGCGCCTTGCGCTTGCGCGTATGCCGGTTGCACGGCGGCGATGGCGGCCACGGCTGCGCACGCTGCGCCGAGTTTCGTCAGCGAAAAAACAGGGTGTTTGAACATGGACGGGTCCTAGGATAGAGGACAGAGGGGAATAACTTGGGGGATTTTTGGCACCCGACGCGGACCTGCGCTGTTGGCAGGCCCGCTGGGATAGATGCCCCGCCTGTGCCGTCAAGGCCGGCATCTCGAACCCTGAGGTTCAAGGTGGTCGCGTTCCGAAGAGCGTCGGGTTCGTCTACGAGAGACAATCACTCCAGCTCTGCACTCCCGCAACCAATATGCCAAAAGACATAGGTTCAGAGAATGTATGGCCTAGTCACGGACACGGCAGGGACAAACTGAAAATTCTTGAATACAGCTTTATGAACGTTAGAGCAGTTTTTCCTGACCCGACAAGGCGTCATCGAGTACTGCGTTCATGTCCTCAATTCTACGCTTGAAGTCGCCAACCGCCAAACCCCCTAGCGGACCATCGGGCGCCTTCATCGCAAGCAGCTCGCCGGCCACCTGCAATGCGGCCATGACAGCAATGCGTTCGTTGCTGGAAATCTTGCCGGTTCCCTGGATACGAAGCATCAACTGGTCGACATGGCGCACGGCGGCCATCAACGTGGGCTTCTCTTCCGCGGAGCAAGCCAGCGAATAGTCGCGTCCTAATATGGTTACGTCTACGCGTTCCATCAGTGTTGCTCTCCAGACGGTGCGCCCGGCAGGCGGGCCAGCACGGCGTCAATGCGCTCGCGGGCCGAAGCGGCGGCCACGCGCAAGCGCTGTAGTTCGTTGTCGCGAGATTGCAAGGTGCCTTGCAGTTCAGATTCGCGGGCGGCGAAGCGCGACTCAAGCGCTTGGCGTTCGGCGGATTCGCGGGCAAGCTGTTCGCGCAAGGCAACTTCGGCCTGCTGGGCTTGCTCGAGCATCGCGGTGACGGCGCCGTCGTGATCCTGAAGCTTGGATTTCAACGTGACGATGTCGGCCTCGCGCTCGGCGGCGCGCTGCTTCAGCACACGCTGCTCAGCTTCGAAGTCGTTCAAGCGTAGGCGCAACGCATCACGCTCTGCGTGGAGTTGGCGGGTGCGTTGCACCAATTGCCCGATTCGGGCGGCGAGTTGGTCTAGATCTTGCAGCATGGGCGCTATCGTAAACCATCCTGAGGTAGACCGGGCCTCTTCACGCAAGGTGAGAAACCCGGCAATATTCGGTAGGAATTACGGTTGTGATGTCGGCGGCGCGAGGCTAACCGATTCCGGCCCCAGAAGAAAAGTCCCCCTCCTCCAAAATCCCCGCATCCGGCCGATCCGGCTTTCGCATTTCTTTCTATAAACTTTCACTTAGCTTTCAAAAAGCGCTCAATCTTCCCGCGCCGTTACATCTGGGGGTCGGGAGTACCCGAATTCTAGGGAAAACCCCAGCCTTTCACGGACCTTACAGGGTTTGCAGCGTGGCAGGCGTCCATTACCATTCGCCCTTTCAAGAAACCACGCCGTCGCTTTCAGAATAACTAATGGCACCCTGAAGTGCCTTTTTTGTGCCTGTCACTCGCCTTTCGGCGAGTCCCCTCCGGCTACAAACTTTTTTATCTACATGCTGTAAACAGGAGCCAACCAATCATGCAGCTACGCAATCGACAGGACTTCTGGTCTGGGGTGATGTTCATCGCCCTTGGACTGGGATTCGCCTGGCAGGCCAGCAGCTACCAAATGGGTACTGCTGCCCGAATGGGCCCAGGGTACTTTCCTTTCTGGCTAGGCATTGTTCTGGCTTTGCTGGGCGCCATCGTGCTGCTTGGCTCGCTTTCCAAGAAAGCGCACGAAACGCACATCGACAAGTTCGACTGGCGCATCGTTTTTCTCGTCGTGGGTTCGGTCGTCTTGTACGGCTTCATCCTGAAGCCGCTGGGCATCTACCTTTCGGTATTCATCCTGGTTGTCGTAAGCAGCCTGGCCAGCCATGAGTTCAGCTTGAAGGTCGCCGTCGCCAACGCGATCTTCCTGGTGGTGTTCTCGTATCTGGCATTCGTCAAGGGGCTGGGGCTGATCTTCCCGCTGTGGCCGTCCTTTCTGGGCATGAACTAAGGAGCAACCGGTCATGGAATTGTTTGACAACCTGATGTTGGGCTTCTCGGTGGCGTTCACGCCCGAGAACCTGGCCTATGCACTGCTGGGCTGCATTCTGGGCACGCTGATTGGCGTGTTGCCGGGTATTGGCCCGGTCCCGACCATCGCGATGCTGCTTCCGATCACGTATGTGTTGCCCCCGATTGCCGGCCTGATCATGCTCGCGGGCATCTATTACGGCGCGCAATACGGCGGTTCCACTACGGCAATTCTTGTGGCGCTGCCAGGGGAAACGTCCGCGGTGGTGACCGTGCTGGACGGTCACCAGATGGCCCGTAACGGCCGTGCCGGTGCCGCCTTGGCTATCGCCGCGCTGGGCTCGTTCTTTGCCGGTTGCGTGGCTACGCTGCTGCTGGCCGCGTTCGCGCCTCCGCTGGCTGAAGTGGCCTTCAAGTTCGGTCCCGCCGAGTACTTCTCGCTGATGTGCCTGGGTCTGGTCGGCGCCGTGGTGCTGGCTTCGGGCTCGCTGCCCAAGGCGATCTCGATGATCATCCTGGGCCTGCTGTTGGGCATGGTCGGCACCGACGTCAACTCGGGCGTTGCCCGCTTCGACTTCGGCATCCCCGAACTGCAAGACGGTATCGACTTCGCCATCGTGGCCATGGGTGTGTTCGGCTTTGCCGAAATCATGACCAACCTGGAGCAGAAGGAAAACCGCGTCGACATCACCGACAAGATCGGCTCGCTGTACCCGAACAAGCAGGAATTCAAGGAAGCCGCTCCCGCCGTGCTGCGCGGAACGGCCCTGGGTTCGGCCCTGGGTATCTTGCCTGGCGGTGGCGCCGTGCTGTCGTCCTTCGCTTCCTACACCCTGGAAAAGAAGATCTCGAAGAATCCGGAACGCTTCGGCAAGGGCCACCCGGCCGGCCTGGCGGGCCCGGAATCGGCGAACAACGCCGCGGCACAAACCTCGTTCATCCCGCTGCTGACGCTGGGTATCCCGGGTAATGCCGTGATGGCGCTGATGGTCGGCGCAATGACGATTCACAACATCCAGCCCGGCCCGCAAGTCATGACGAGCCACCCGGAGCTGTTCTGGGGCCTGATCGCCTCGATGTGGATCGGCAACCTGATGCTGGTGGTGCTGAACCTGCCGCTGATCGGCCTGTGGGTCAAGCTGCTGAAGGTGCCCTACCGCATCCTGTTCCCGGCAATTCTGGTGTTCTGCACGATCGGTGTGTATTCGTTGAACTACAACTCGTTCGACATCTTCACAACGGCCATCTTCGGTGTCATCGGCTACGTGTGGTCGAAGCTCAAGTGCGAAGGCGCACCGCTGCTGCTGGGCCTGGTTCTGGGTCCCATGATGGAAGAGAACTTCCGCCGTGCATTGCTGCTGTCGCGTGGCGATTTCAGCACCTTCGTGACGCGTCCGCTGTCGGCATCGCTGCTGGCCGTGGCCGCCTTCCTGGTGATCCTGGTGGCCCTGCCCGCCATCCGCAAGAAGCGCGAAGAGACCTTCGTCGAAGAAGAGTAAGACGCGAATCCGCCGCCTTGGGCGGCGGTGCCGGAGCTATCCAAACCCCTGGGCTTGCCCCAGGGGTTTTTTCATTGGCCCACCCGGCAAGAAAGCTGCCAAAGACTACGCCGGACTACGGGCGGCCGGATACGGACAGCCGCTACGGTAAAGTACGGGTTTACCCCACGCGATGATTCGGCATGAATTTCGACTGGAACAACCCGTACCGCACCACCCGCATTCCCGTTTTCGCTCGCAACGTTGTCGCCACGTCGCAGCCGCTGGCGGCGCAGGCGGGCTTGCGCATCCTGGCCCAGGGCGGCAACGCCGTTGACGCGGCCATCGCCACCGCCGCGACCCTCACGCTGACCGAACCGGTCAGCAACGGCCTGGGTTCCGACTGCTTCGCCGTCATCTGGGACGGCGCAAAGCTTCATGGCCTGAATGCCTCCGGCCCCGCCCCAAACTCCTGGAACCTGGATTATTTCCGGCGCAAGCACCAAGGGGCGATTCCCATGCGCGGCTGGGACAGTGTCACCGTGCCCGGATCGGTGGCCGGCTGGGCCGCACTGCATGAAAAGTTGGGCAGCCTGCCGTTCACCGAGGTACTGGGGCCCGCCATCGAATACGCCGAGCGCGGTTACGCCGTGTCCCCCATGGTGCATGAAAAATGGGCGGCGCAAGCCGACCTTCTGCAACCCCAGCCGGGGTTTGCCGACCATTTCCTGCCGCGCGGCCGGGTTCCCCACGTCGGCGAACATTTCGTGTTGGCGGGCGCCGCCGCCACCCTCAAGCGCATTGCCGCAACGGGCTGACGCGATTTCTACGACGGCGAAACCGCCCACAAGCTGGTAGCGCACGCGCAGGCGCATGACGCGGCGCTGACCTTGGCGGACCTGCGCGACTACTCCCCCGAATGGGTTGCGCCCATCAGCCAGCCTTACCGCGGCCACACGCTGCACCAGATTCCACCCAACGGCCAGGGCATCGCGGCGCTGATCGCGCTGGGTATCCTGCAGAACTTTGACCTGGCCGCCCGCCCCGTCGATCATCCCGAGACCCAGCATCTGCTGATCGAAGCCATGAAGCTGGCGTTTGCCGACGTCTATGCCCACGTTGCCGACTCGCGCCATATGCGCATGACGCCCGAACAGATGCTGCGGCCCGATTACCTGGCTGAACGCGCACGCCTGGTCAATCGAAACGCGGCGCAGGATTTCCTGTCAGGCCATGCACCTCAAGGCGGCACGGTGTACCTGACCACCGCCGACAAGAGCGGCATGATGGTCAGCTTCATTCAATCGAACTACATGGGCTTCGGCTCTGGAGTAGTGGTGCCGGGCACCGGGGTCAGCCTGCAAAATCGCGGACATTGCTTCAGCACCCGCCCCGAGCACCCGAACGTGGTGGCCGGCGGCAAGCGGCCGTTTCACACGATTATTCCGGCGTTCCTGATGCGGGACGGCGCACCCGTAATGAGCTTTGGCGTCATGGGCGGCAACATGCAGCCGCAGGGACAGGTGCAGACGCTGGTGCGCATGCTGGACTACGGTCAGCAGCCGCAAGCCGCCTGCGACGCACCACGCTGGAAGTGGAGCCACGGGCTGACCATTGACGCCGAACCCACTCTGTCGACCGCGGTGGCGCAGGGCCTGCGCGCGCGCGGCCACGTGCTGGAAAGCGTGGACGATCCTTACATGGACTTCGGATCCGGTCAGTTCATCTGGCGGCTGGGGGATCCGGCCGTTGATGGCTATGTCAGCGCCAGCGATAGCCGACGCGATGGGCTCGCCGCCGGCTTTTGATTGCGTTAAGGTTAGTGTCCTCGGACAGACCTTACTCACATAGAGCGGAGTTTCCTGCATGGCAACGATCGGTACCAAGAGCTACGACGCGGTCGTAGCCCAGAAAGTCGCTTTCCTCGGCCTGGGCGTCATGGGTCTGCCCATGGCCGGCCACCTGGCCCGCGCGGGCCACGACGTGACGGTGTACAACCGCACGCCCGCCAAGGCGCAAGCCTGGGCCGCTGAATTCGGCGGCGGCCACGCGGCCACGCCGCGTGAAGCGGTGGCCGGCGCACAAATCGTGTTTGCCTGCGTGGGCAATGACGACGACCTGCGCAGTGTGGTCCTGGGGCCCGACGGCGCCTTTGCGGGCATGGCCCCAGGCGCAGTCTTCGTGGACCACACCACCGCGTCGGCGGACGTTGCCCGCGAGCTCTATGCCCAGACCAAGGATCTGGGCCTGAACTTCGTGGACGCGCCCGTCTCAGGCGGCCAGGCCGGCGCCGTGAACGGCGTTCTGACCATCATGTGCGGTGGCGAAGCGGCGGTGTTCGACGCCATCAAGCCGGTCGCGCAGAGCTTCGGCCGCGCGGTCACGTTGGTCGGCCCCCCGGGCTCTGGCCAATTGGCCAAGATGGTCAACCAGATCTGCATTGCGGGCATCGTTCAGGGCCTGTCGGAAGCGGTGGCGTTTGGCCAGGCCGCCGATCTGGACATGAAGCTGGTGCTGGACGTGATCAGCAAAGGCGCTGCGCAAAGTTGGCAGATGGAGAACCGGGGCGGCACCATGGTCGACGACAAATTCGAATTCGGATTTGCGGTCGACTGGATGCGCAAGGACCTGGGCTTGGTACTGGCCGAGGCCCGCAACAACGGCGCCCGTGTGCCGGTGACGGCGTTGGTGGACCAATTTTATGGCGACGTCCAGAAGATGGGCGGGGGCCGTTGGGATACTTCCAGCCTGGTGAAGCGCCTGCGCGATTAAGCGCAGCGCGGGCAACGTCGCCGTAACGGGGCGACAAAAAAGGCGAGCCGAATGGCTCGCCTTTTTGTTTCTTCATCACGGCATCACGACTTCACGATTTCACGACTTCACGAATCGCGCACACGTGGCTGCCTGCATCCAGCGATCAGGCTGCCAGGCCCGCCGGCACCGCGTCCAGGACCAGTGCATCGATGCGCTGCTTGGCCAGGGTCACCCCTTCCAAGGCTGCCACTTCGCCCATCGCCATGCCTTCGGCCGCGATGAACGTCACGGAATCCATGCCCAGAAAACCCAGCATCTGGCGCAGGTAAGGCGTCATCGTGTCGGACGGCGTGCCTTCGGCCTTGCCGCCTCGTGCCGTCAACACGAACACCTGCTTACCCTTGACGAGGCCTTCCGGCACGCCTTCGGGCGTATAACGGAACGTGACGCCGGCGCGGGCCAGGTAGTCCAGGTAGCTCTTGAACTGCGCCGGCAAGTTGAAGTTGTACACGGGCACGGCGAACACGATGCGGTCGGCTTCCATCAGCTCCGCGACCAGCGAATCGCTCAACTCAACGATGCGTTGCTGCTCCACGCTGCGGGCATCGGCGGGGGTGAACAGCGCGCCCGCCGTGTTGCCGTCAAAGTAAGGAATGGGCTGTGCGCCGATGTCGCGGATCTTCACGCTGGCGGCCGGGTTGGTTGCCTTGAGGCGTGCGATCAGGTGGTCGGCCAATTCCTTGCTGTGCGAACGGTTGCCAAGAATCGAGGAAAGAATAACAAGGGTCTTCATAGCGAATTTCTCCAGTGGACCCGCCTGGGGCGGGCGTCGGAATCTGTCAGCGCCACGTCCGGTTCAAAGGGAAGTCCGGACTGGGCTGGGCGCCGGGTGGCGGT
The DNA here is from genome assembly GCF_036668755.1 of Achromobacter sp. ESBL13. Taxonomy (NCBI): domain Bacteria; kingdom Pseudomonadati; phylum Pseudomonadota; class Betaproteobacteria; order Burkholderiales; family Alcaligenaceae; genus Achromobacter; species Achromobacter sp. ESBL13. Next base: position 14,274 of record NZ_JAZEVT010000006.1, read on the forward strand.
GGCAGATCCCGAATGCATGGCGTCACTGTAGACCGGTTCATTATTCGCATAAACCGGGATATGATGAACTGTTCGTTCCAGGAATAGAACAATCATGCAAGATCTAAACGACCTTTATTATTTCTCCCAAGTCGTTGAGCAAGGCGGCTTCAGCGCTGCCGCCCGCGCTCTGGACATCCCCAAATCCCGCCTTTCCAGGCGGATTTCGCATTTGGAGGAAAGCTTGGGGGTACGCCTGCTGCAACGCACGACGCGGCGCCTGCGGCTGACGTCCGCCGGGGAACGGTATCTGCACTACTGCCGTGAAATGGCGGCGTCCGCGCGCGCCGCTGACGATGCCATGCGCCAACTGCAATCGGAACCAGCCGGCCCCGTCATCGTGAGTTGCCCGGTATCGATTGCCCAGGATGTGCTAGCGCCGCTGTTGCCCGAATTCCTGGATGCGTGGCCGGCGATTTCCGTGCAGTTGCTGGTAACCAACCGGCGGGTTGATTTGATACGCGAAGGCGTGGACCTGGCGCTGCGTGTGCGAACCAAGCTGGACACCGACGCCGAGCTGGTCGTGCGCCATCTAGGCACGGCCCGCGGCACGCTGGTTGCCAGCCCGGGCTACTTGCAGCGCCGGGGCAGCCCGGACACGCCGCAAGACCTGGCCTCGCACACCACGTTAAGCTTTTCCGACCCACAGAACGAAGTGCGATGGCCGCTGCGCAATGACAAGGGGGAAGAAGTGCAGATCGAGCTGAAGCCGCAGCTATCGTGCAACGACTTCATCGTGCTGACCGAAGCGGCCGTGCGCGGACGTGGCATTGCGCTCTTGCCGTCGATCGCCACGCAAGAGCAGCTGCGCCGTGGCCAGTTGGTGCCGGTGCTGCCGCAATGGCAATCGCCGGAAGGCATCGTGCATTGCATTTATCCATCGCGGCGGGGCATGATGCCCGCCGTGCGGACGCTGTTGGATTTTTTGTCGCAACGCCTGCCGTCGATGTACCAGCGGCTGGAAAAAGCCGTGGCGCCCGCAGCTCAGTAGCCGCGCGTGCGTTCGACCACGCCGGTGATCGCTTCGCCGCGCATCAGTTGAGCGACCTTGCCTGCAATCTGCTCGATGCTTTCGTCGCGCAGCGTACGGGCCGCGATGTGCGGCGTGACGTGCACGCGCGGGTCGCGCCAGAAGGGATGATCGCGCGGCAGCGGCTCGGTGTGAAATACGTCCAGCGTCGCGCCGGCGATCTCGCCTTCTTCAAGCATCTGCACCAGGTCGTCTTCAACCAGATGCTCGCCACGGCCGACGTTGACCAGATGCGCCTCGGGCAGCAATTGCGACAGCGTGTCGCGATTGAGGATGCCGCGCGTGTCGGGCGTCAGCGGCAACACATTGACCAAAAAGCGTGTGCGAGCCAGAAATGCCGGCAGCGCGGCTTCGCCGGCAAACGACTCGACGCCGGGAATATCGCGCGGCGACCGTGACCAGCCCGCCACCGGGTAGCCAAATTCCGCCAGGGTTTGCGCCACGCGCGCGCCCACCTGCCCCAGCCCCAACACCCCCACGGGCCAATCCGACTGTGAGGTGCCTTCACGCGTATCCCAATGCTGGCGCGCCTGTGCTTCGTCAAATGCCTGGAAGTCTCGCGACACGCGCAGCAACGCGTACAACGCATATTCGGCCATCTGCACCGACATGCCGGCATCTTCCAGGCGCACGATACGAACGTGCTCGGGAATCTCGGGCATCTTCAACAAGGCGTCTACGCCCGCCCCCAGATTGAACAGCGTCGTGATGCGCGTTTCGTGCTTGAAAAGCTCTGCCGGAGGACGCCAGACCAACGCCACTTCGGCGCCTGACGGCGGGCCGTCGGGATTCCAGACCGAGATGCGGCACCCGGGCATCGCGGCTTCCAAGGGCGGCACCCAGACGTCGGGATCGTGGTGGGGGCAAGCGAAAAGAATATGCATGTTGGCGGCTCTGCAAGGCGTATCGGAAACCGCAAGCATGCAGGATGGCGCCACACAAATCAAACGGCCCGGCATGAAGCCGGGCCGTCGCCGTACTGACGTAAGCGCCGCTTAAACCGTTTGCGGCACTTCCGGTTTGGTCTTGTCCTTGCCCTTTCCACGGCGCGCGAACGCCCACACTTGCAGCAAGATCAGCAAGGCGCTGGCGCCGATGAACCACGCGCTGATCGGGCGTTGCACGAACACCATCAGATCCCCACGCGACAACAGCAGAGCGCGGCGGAAATTCTCTTCCACCATGGGGCCCAGCACAAAACCCAGCAGAATGGGCGCCACCGAGAATTCCAGCGTCATCAAGATCGCGCCGATCACGCCGAAGGCCAGCACTTCCCAAATCTGGAAGAGGCTGTTCTGCGTGCTGAACACGCCCACCGCAATGAAGAACAGCGCGGACGGGAACAGATAGCGATACGGCACTTGCAGCAGCTTGACCCACACGCCGATCAGCGGCACGTTCAGCACCATCAGCAGCACGTTACCCACCCAGAAGCTGGCAATCAGGCCCCAGAAAATGTCCGGATGCTCGGTGATCAGCTGCGGACCCGGCTGGATGCCCTGGATCAGCAAGGCGCCCAGAATCAGCGCCATCACCGCGTCGCCGGGAATGCCCAGGCTCATCGTGGGAATGAAGTCGACCTGCGTCTTTGAGTGCGACGACGCTTCCGGCGACGCCACGCCGGCGATCATGCCGGTGCCGAACTTTTCGGGCGTCTTCGAAATCTTGCGTTCCAGCGCGTAGGCGACGAAGGTCGTGATGGTGGGACCGGTGCCCGGCATGGCGCCGAACAGCGTGCCCACCGCGGTACCGCGGACCATCGGCCAGAAAGCCGTCTTCAATTCCTGCTTGGTCGGCCGCATGTCGCGGATGCGCAGCTTGGCGCCGCTGCCGATGATGGTCATGCGATTGACGCTCATCAGGAAGTCGGCCACCCCGAACAGGCCCATCGAAATCGCCACCAGTTCCAGGCCGTCGGACAAGTCCAGCAGGCCGAACGAGAAACGGATAGTGCCCGTGTTCACGTCGGTGCCGACCACGCCGCACATCAAGCCGAACAGCGTCATCGCCACGCCCTTCAATGGCGAGCCGCGCGACATCGTCGCACCGGCCAGCAAGCCCAGCAACATGATCGAGAAGATCTCGGTCGGGCCAAATTTGAAGGCCACTTCCACCAGCAAGGGCGACGCGAAGATCATGACGATGATGCCGACCGAGGCCGCGAAGAACGAACAGATCATCGTGATGCCCAGCGCGGTCCCTCCCTTGCCTTGCTTGGTCAAGGGATAGCCGTCAAGGCAGGTGACTGCATGCGGCGGGTGCGAAGGCAGGTTGAGCAGAATGGCACCGATGGCGCCACCATACTGCGAACCGTAGAAGATACCGGCCAGCATCAAAATGGCGGGCACCGGCTGCATGACGTAGGTCAACGGCAGCAGGATCGAAATGGCCGACAAGGCGCCCATGCCGGGCAGCACGCCGATCAGGTTTCCGACCAGCACGCCAAAGAACGACCACATCAGGTTGTGCCACTGGAACGCAACGCCGAAGCCGTACCAAAGGTCCATCAAAGACTGAGAGATCATGGCGCTTCAACCCCAACGAAACAGCGGCAGCTGCAATTGCAGCGCCCACCAGAAGACGACGACCGCGATCGCGGACATGGCAACCGACAGCAGAATTGCCTGCTTGATGGTGTTCTTGCGATCACCCAATGCCGAGATGAAGACGATGGCGAAGGTGGCGGGCAGCAGGCCGCCGTAGTGGCCCAGCAGCAAGAACGCCAGGATGCCGAGCAGGATGCAGGCACTGCCCCGCATGTCCGGCAAACCATGGGCGTGGCCGTCGCCCGGCGCGGGCGGCGTCGCGTCGCCCGAGCGCGCGGACATCGCGATCAGCACACCGGTCAGCGCCAGCAGGCCACCCAATGCGGCGGGGAAAAATCCGGGTCCCATGTGGCTAAGCGATCCGATGTGATAGTCGGTGCCGCCGTATATCGCCCCCAACCCGATCAGGACCATCAGCGCGCCGCCGTAGTAGTCCTTTCTGTTGATATTTTTTTGCACTTGCTTCCTCCTTCCGGTGCAGGACCGTGCCGGCCCTTGATGCGCCGCTCGACACGAGCCTCGCCCGGCCCTTTACAACGAACCGGAGCGCAGATTACGGAGGGAAGCTGCTAATTCGCTTTCTGTGCGCTGTCGCCTTCCTGAATTCGGGGGTTATCCCTGAGGATCGGCAGCACGAGAAAGGGGGAAACAAGAAAAAAATTTGAAAGGCGGCGGGGGAGTGCCCGCCCGGCCGCGAGGCTTATTGCTCGCCTTTCAGATCCACATCAAGCGGACGCGGATACTGCGAAACGGTCGGCGCCAACGGCAGCCACAACACCGATGCCAGTCCGACGCCGCCCTGTGCGTTGGGCTCGCCGTCTCGCAATTCGATGTCGCCATCGTTGCGGCGGGCATAGGCCCGCGCGATCGCCAGGCCCAGGCCGGACCCCGATGACGCCACCGGCTTGTCCGTGCCGACCCGTTCAAACCGCGCAAAGGCGCGGCTGCGCAGCACCGGGTCCAGGCCCGGGCCGTTGTCCGACACCGACACCTCGGCACGGCTATCCAGGCGGCTGACCGACACCGTGATGCGTGCGCCCACGGGCGCGTAATTGATGGCGTTGTGCACCAGGTTGGACAACGCTTCATGCAGCTCGGCTTCATTGCCCGACACCGGCGCGGACGTCTCCAGGCCTTCTTCGGAACCGGCCTGCACCCAGCCCAGGTCCTGCTGCTTTTCGTGTGCCAAGGGCAGGTATTGCAGCACCACTTCGCGCGACACCGCGTTCATGTCGAGCAGCTGGCGCGGCAGGGGTTCCGCCTGGTTGGCATGTGCCAGCGACAGCAACTGCTCGGTCAAGCGTCGGGTGCGACCCAGCTGGTCAACGATGGCGCGCAGCCCTTCGCGCGTGCGGGCGGGGTCGCGTTCGCGAAGCGCATATTGCGCCTGGGTCAACATGATGGCCAAGGGTGTGCGCAGCTGATGCGAGGCATCGGCCAGAAAATGCGATTGTTCGTCCAGCACGCGGCGGTATCGGGCGATATGGTGATTGACAGCGTCCACCAGCGGCGCCACTTCACTGGGTACGCGAGAGGCGTCCAGCGGTGTCAGGTCATCGGGCCGGCGGTTGCGGATGTCGGCACGCAAACGTCGCAAGGGCTTGAGCGCCCATGACACGCCCCACCACACCAGCACCACCACCAACGCCAACATGCGGGCGTCGCGCAGGATTTCCTGGCGACGCGCATTGTTCTCGGCTTCGATCCGCTTGCCCGTGCTTTCGGCCACCACCACCATTACTTGCCGATGCAAGCCCTGGTAGTACAGATCGCGCACCACCGCCACGACCCGGACCGGATCGTTGCGGTAGACACCGTCGTAGAAAATAGGTTGCCCGTTAGAGCGAGGCCAGCTTGGCGGCCGCGGCATTTCCGGCATGCCCAACAGGGTCTTGCCCTGCTCGGTAGGCACGGGCGAGCCATCGGGCACGGGCGGGTCCATCTGTTCGATGCGGAAGTACTTGCGCAGGCCGGCCCGGGATTCCAACATGACTTGCGCATACAGCGGCGTGGCCACTTGAAGATTGCCGTCGGGCGTGAATTCCAGGCTGCTTTCCAGCACGCGGGCCGGCTCGACCAGCGCGCTGTCATAGGCTTCGTTGGTAATTTCGGACAGCGTGCGGTAGTCGTTCAGGCTGTCGATGACCAGCAGCACCACCACGCCGGGCAGCAGCAAAATGATAAGCAGCGCGCGGATGCCCACGCGCGGCAACCCGGGGATCCGCAGGCTCACTTAGGTTTCCGTGGACTCGCTGGCGACGCTTTCCAGCATGTAGCCCAGGCCGCGAACGGTCACGATACGCACGTCGCTGCCGGCCAACTTCTTGCGCAGCCGGTGCAGCACGACTTCGATGGCGTCGGGGTTGGCTTCGCTATCGTGCGTAAAAACCTTGCCGAATAGCTGGGATTTGTCCACGGGGTAGCCACTGCGGGTCAGCAATGCCGCCAGGGCGGCATGTTCACGCGGGGTCAGGAACAGCAAAGAGCCATCCAATGTGAACGCGCGGCTCTCGCTGTCGTAGGACAGTGAACCGCACTGCAGGCGCGGATGCTGGCGGCCGCGGCTGCGACGCACCAGGGCGGTCAGGCGTGCTTCCAGTTCTTCCAGGGCGAAGGGCTTGGTCAGGAAATCGTCCGCGCCCAGGTTCAGCCCGCGCACCCGGTCTTGCAGCGCGCCTTGGGCAGTAAGCAGCAAGACCGGCGTGCGGTCGTCGCGGTTGCGCATTTCGCGCAGGACGACCAGGCCGTGCTTGTCGGGCAGGCGCAGGTCCATGACGATTGCGTCATATTCCGTGCCCGCCATGAAGGCTTCGGCGGTGCGGGCGTCTGCCGCATGGTCCGGCACAAACCCGCTTTGGGCCAGCGCGCGCATCAACCAGGACGCCATGTCCCGTTCGTCTTCAACCAACAATATGCGCATGACCGTCCGTTCCTTCGGGCAAATTCTCTGCTGCCCGCTGTCCGTGCACGCGTTGGCGCAGATAGCGGGTTTCGTGATGACGCCGAAAGAGGATCGCCGACAACTCGTTCAACGCCTGGGTATAGACGTCGCGCTTGAACTCGATAACAGCGTCCAGGGGTACCCAATACTGGCTCCAGCGCCAGGCGTCGAATTCCGGATGCTGCGTCGCGCGCAAGCACACATCGCTGTCACGTCCCACCAGGCGCAACAAGAACCAAATCTGTTTTTGTCCTTTATAGTGGCCACGCCACTCACGCCGGACGAAGTGATCGGGCACGTTATAACGTAACCAATCGCGTGTACGCCCCAAAATACGGACATGCTCGGGCTTCAAGCCCACCTCTTCATGGAGTTCGCGATACATGGCCTGCACCGGGCTTTCGCCATATTTGATGCCGCCCTGGGGGAACTGCCATGCATGTTCCCTGATACGCTTGCCCCAAAAGACCTCGTTTCGACTGTTGACGAGAATGATGCCGACATTGGGGCGGTAGCCTTCGCGGTCAAGCATGGGCCACCCCCACCGAATTCAATACAATTACAGTCGATTATACGTATCTGCTGCCACCTTTAAACATGCGCGCATCCAACTACCACATCAACACCCTCAAAGAAGCCCCTTCCGAAGCCGAAGTCGCCAGCCACCAGCTGATGACCCGGGCCGGAATGATCCGCAAGCTCGCGGGCGGCATCTACACCTACATGCCCCTCGGGCTGAAGATCATCCGCAAGGTCGAGGCGATCGTCCGGGAAGAAATGAACGCGTCGGGCGCTATCGAACTGCTGATGCCGGTGGTTCAACCCGCCGAACTATGGCAGGAATCGGGCCGCTGGGAGCAATACGGCGCCGAACTGCTGCGCATCAAGGACCGCCACCAGCGCGACTTCGTGCTGCAGCCCACGTCCGAGGAAGTGATCACCGACATCGCGCGCAACGAAATCCACAGCTACCGCCAGTTGCCGCTGAATTTCTATCACATCCAGACCAAGTTCCGCGACGAACGCCGTCCGCGCTTCGGGCTGATGCGTGGCCGCGAATTCACGATGAAGGACGCCTATTCGTTTGATCGCGACGAAGCCGGCGCGCTCAAGAGCTACGACACCATGTACGCCGCGTACATGCGTATCTTCGGCCGCCTGGGCTTGCAATTCCGCGCCGTGGCCGCCGATACGGGCTCCATTGGCGGCACGCGCAGCCACGAATTCCAGGTCATTGCCGACACCGGCGAAGACCTGCTGGTCTACAACGCCGAAACCGACTACGCCGCCAATATCGAACTGGCCGAAGCCGTGTCGCTGTACCCCACCCGGGGCGCGGCCACGCAAGCCATGGCCGACGTGGCAACGCCGGGCGCAGCCAAGTGCGAAGACGTGGCCAAGCTGCTGGGGCTGCCGCTGGACAAGACGATCAAATCGATCGTGCTTGCCACCGACGGCGACAAGGGCCGCGTAGACATCTGGCTGCTGCTCTTGCGCGGCGACCACGAACTGAACGAAATCAAGGCGGGAAAGCTGCCTGGCCTGGCGGGCTTCCGCTTTGCCACGGAAAGCGAAATCGTCGAGTACTTCGGCTGCAAGCCTGGCTACCTCGGCCCCGTAAAGACGGCCAAGCCGGTGCATGTGATTGCCGACCGAACGGTCGCCAACATGGCCGATTTCGTCTGCGGCGCCAATAAAGAAGATTTCCACATCCAGGGCGTGAACTGGGGTCGCGACCTGCCCGAGCCCGAACTGGTGGCCGACCTGCGCAACGTCGTCGCCGGCGACCCGTCGCCGGACGGCAAGGGCACGCTGTCCATCCAGCGCGGCATCGAAGTGGGCCACGTCTTCTACCTGGGCAAGAAGTACTCCGAAGCCTTGAAGGCCACCTTCCTGGATGAGACCGGCAAGCCGGCGGTGCTGGAAATGGGCTGCTACGGCATCGGCGTGACCCGCATCGTTGGCGCTGCCATCGAGCAGAACCACGACGCGCGCGGCATCATCTGGCCCCGTGCGATCGCGCCTTTTGAAGTCGTGATCTGCCCGGTGGGCTGGGGCAAAAGTGAAACGGTGCGTGACACCGCGCAAAAGCTCTATGAATCCCTGCTGGCGCGCGGCGTGGACGTCATTCTTGATGACCGCGATGCCCGCCCCGGCGTCATGTTCGCCGAGTGGGAATTGATCGGCGCACCGCTGCGTGTAACAGTTGGAGAACGCGGCTTGAACGATGGTGTGGTGGAATTGCAAGCGCGTCGGGAAACCGAAGCTGCCAAGATTCCGGTAGAGTCCGCGCTTGAAGCGGTGCTGACGAAACTCGACACCCTTTAAACCCTATAGTAGATACGGACTTAACCGCGTCCCGACCCGCTTCATTGCCTGCCCGCACCGTGACCGATCCGAAGTCCAACGAATTCCTCCTGCAAGTCCGTGTCTATTACGAAGACACGGATGCGGGCGGGGTGGTTTTCTACGCCAACTACTTGAAATTCCTGGAGCGCGCCCGCACGGAGTGGTTGCGCGCCCTGGGAGTCAACCAGTCCGGGCTGGCCGTCAGCGAACAACGCTTATTCGTTGTCCGCTCCTTGGACATGTCCTACCGGAAACCGGCCAAACTGGACGATTTGCTTACCATACGCAGCCGAATCACCAAACTCGGCCGCGCTTCGATACACTTCGCGCAGCGCGCGGAACGCGACGGGGAACTGCTTGCCGAAGGCAACATCCAAGTCTGCTGTGTCGACGCCATTCACATGCGGCCGGCAGAGTTGCCGGCCGCCGTTCGCGCAAAACTGGAATTCATTCAGGAATAACCATGCAAGTCACCAACGACATGTCGTTGCTTTCGCTGATTTCGCACGCCAGCGTGCCGGTCCAGCTGATCATGTTGATGCTGTTGGGCATTTCGATCATGTCCTGGACGTACATTTTCGCCAAGCGCCTTGCCATCAAGCGGGCGCACACCCAAACCCGCCGTTTTGAAGACGACTTCTGGTCGGGCGGCGACCTGTCCATGCTGCAGCAAGCCGTGGCTTCGCGCCGCGACGAGCAAGGCGCGCTGGCCCGCATCTTCGATGCCGGCATGACCGAGTTCCTGAAGGCCCGACGCGGCAATTCGGCCGGCGATGCCACCGCATTGCTGGACGGCCCGCGCCGCGCCATGCGCGCCGCCTACCAGCGCGAAATGGACGCACTGGAATCGCACCTGAACTTCCTGGCGTCGGCCGGTTCGGTGTCGCCCTACATCGGCCTGTTGGGCACGGTCTGGGGCATCATGCACGCCTTCATCGGCCTGTCGAACATGCAGCAGGCCACGTTGGCTTCGGTGGCTCCCGGCATTGCCGAAGCCCTGATCGCTACCGCCATCGGCCTGTTTGCCGCCATTCCCGCCGTGGTCGCCTACAACCGCTTCACGAACGACATCGACCGCATCTCGATCCGTTTCGATAGCTTCGTCGACGAATTCCTGAACATTCTGCAACGGCAGGTGCGCTAATGCCCTCGGTAAGCTCACGCGGCAGGTCCGGCCGCCGCATGAAGGCCGACATCAACGTGGTGCCGTACATCGACGTGATGCTGGTGCTGCTGGTCATCTTCATGGTGACCGCCCCGCTGATCACGCCCGGGCTGATCCAGCTGCCTTCGGTTGGCGCGGCCTCGGATGTGCCGGTCAAGCCGCTTGAAGTGCAGATCTCTGAAGACGGCAAGATCGCGCTGCGTCTGCGCGAGCCCGGCGCGACGATGCAGGACATCGCCCGCCCCGAGCTCGTGGCGCAGGTGCGTTCGCGTATTACCGCGGAAACGCCGGTGGTGATTGCCGCCGACGGCAAGGTGCCCTATGAGACGGTCGTCAAGGTAATGGACGAGCTACGCACCAACGGCATCACCCGCCTGGGCTTGCTGGTGGACCAGTCCGCCGCAGGCACGTCCCAGCCCGCATCCGCGAAAAAACGCTAACGCGCCGCCTTCCGCCGGCTATGCCGGCATGCAACGCCCATGACGCCACCCATTATTCGACACCGCAGCGGCCCACCGGCCACCCCGCCCAACAACGACAACCGGAATGCGCTCATTCTGGCCGTGGCGGTGCACTTGCTGCTGCTCGTCGCCCTGATTTTTGGCGTGAACTGGCGCACGGAGGCCCCCGGCCCCGTCGAAGTCCAGCTCTGGGCCGACGGCAATTCGCCCGTCTCCCCGCCGCCCACGCCGCAACCCGAACAGCCCAAGCCGCAACCGAAACCCGAGCCCAAGCCCGAGCCCGACAAGGCGCCCGAGCCGCCGCCACCTCCTCCTCCTCCGCCTCCCCCTCCTCCGAAGCCCGAGCCCGCGGCTCAGCCCAAGACCGAGGAAGTCGATCCCGAGATCGCCATCCAGGAAGCCAAGAAGAAGCGCGAGCAGGAAGAAAAGGCGAAGCAGGCCGCTGAAGCCAAGGAAAAGGCGCGCCTGGAAGAAGAGCGCAAGCAGGCCGAGCTGAAAGAAAAGAAGCGCCTGGAGCAGGAACGCCAGGCGGCTGAGAAGGCCGCTGCCGAGAAAGCGGCCGAGAAGGCTGCCGCTGAAAAGGCCGCGGCTGACAAAGCAGCCGCCGAGAAAGCCGCCGAAAAGGCAGCTGCCGACAAGGCTGCCGCCGAGAAAAAGGCCAAGGAAGACGCCGCCAAAAAGGCGGCCGCTGAAAAGGCGGCTGCCGATAAGGCCGCTGCTGAAAAGGCGGCCGCTGACAAAGCGGCTGCCGAAAAGGCCGCTGCCGAGAAAGCCGCCGCAGCCAAGAAGGCTGCTGCCGACAAGGCGCTCAAGGATGCATTCCGCAACGACGCCCTGGGCGCTGCCGGCATTCCCGGCGGCACGGCGGATCGCAACCAGGCGGGCGGCGGACGCGACAACGGCTATGCCGCCAAGGTCCGCGCCTGCATCCTTCCCGGTGTGGCTTACCAGCCCCCGCCGCGCAACGGCTCGGCCAATCCGACCGCACAATACCGGGTACAGTTAGGCACTGACGGGAAGGTTAACGGCGTGACCCTGACCGATTCTTCGGGCAACCCGGCATTCGACCGCGCGGTCGAAACCGGTATCCGCCGTTGCAACCCCTTCCCCAAGCCCTCCACGGGCGGCTACGACAAGTTCATTGACGTAGTGCACAAAATGTATGATTGACAGGAGATTGATGAATATGACTCCCGCTTATAGCCGACGAGGTTCCGTCCTCGCTCTCTGGCGATCGTATGGGCTCGGTTTGTTGATGCTTGCGCTGTGCCTGATGGCCGCCAAGCCCGCCCATGCGCAATTGCGTGTCGATATTTCCGGCACGGGCGCCACGCAATATCCGGTCGCGATTGCCGACTTTGCCGTTGACGACACCCACGGCCGTGCCCTGGCCGAAGTGATCCGCGCCGACCTGACCCGTACGGGCCAGTTCCGTCTGATCAACGCCGCGGGCTCCGGCTTGAACGTTGATTCCCCGATCGCCCACGACGACTGGCGCGGCAAAGGCGCCGACTTCCTGGCGTACGGCAGCATCACCCGTGGCGCCGATGGCCGCTACGACGTGCGCTACCGCCTGGCCGATACGGTCAAGAAGGGTCAGCTGGATGGCGTGGCATTTTCGGGCACCGAGCAGGAACTGCGCCGAGTCGCTCACCAGATCGCCGACCGGATCTACGAAAAGATCACCGGCGTTCGCGGCGTGTTCTCGACCCGCATCGCCTACGTGCTGAAGAAGGGCGCCACCTACGAACTGCAAGTGGCCGACGCCGACGGGCAGAATCCGCAAGTTGCGCTGCGCTCGCGCGAGCCCATCATTTCGCCCTCGTGGTCGCCCGACGGCGCCAAGCTGGCCTACGTGAGCTTCGAGTCCGGCAAGCCCGTTGTGTACGTGCACACGCTGGCTACCAGCGCCCGCGTACCGGTTGCCAACTTCAAGGGCAACAACAGCGCACCAGCCTGGTCGCCTGACGGTTCGAAGCTGGCCGTGGCCCTGACGCGCGATGGTTTGTCGCAAATTTACATCGTTGGAGCGTCAGATGGCGCCAATCCCACGCGAGTTACGCGTTCTCCCGGGATTGACACTGAACCGACCTTTACGCCAGACGGTGCATCCATTATCTTTACGAGTGACCGCAGCGGCGGGCCGCAAATCTATCAGACCGGCTCGACAGGTGGCGAAGCTCGCCGCCTCACGTTTAATGGTGGTTACAACATATCACCCCGAATTTCCCCCGATGGATCGACGCTGCTGTACGTTGCAAGACGCGACGGCGCGTTTCGAATCGCGTCGTTGAACCTGTCCTCAGGCTCCGAATCCTTGATCACTGATGGTCGTGACGATCAGTCGCCAAGTTTCGCGCCGAATGGCATGCAAGTGCTTTACGCCGCCATCCAAAATGGACGTAGCGTGCTTGCGGGTGTCTCGAGCGATGGCCGCGTACGGCAGACGCTTTCGGTACTGAACGGGGAAATACGTGAACCGACTTGGGGCCCATTTACCCGATAACACGTGTGACTCTCTTTGCAAAGGAACTATCATGAAGTCGCGCATTGCCAAAAGCCTGACCATTGCCGCTCTGGCTGCCACTCTGGCAGCTTGCAGCTCCGTCCCTCTCGACGATAAAGCGGGTCAGGGCGGAGGCGCTGGCCAAGGATCTTCGGCCTCTGGCCAAATCCTTGATCCCTTTAACCCCCAAAGCATCCTGGCGCAACAGCGCTCGGTGTACTTTGATTTCGACAGCTACACCGTGTCGGACCAGTACCGCGGCTTGGTCGAAACCCACGCCCGCTACCTGGCTTCGCACCAGCAGCAGAAGGTCAAGATCGAAGGCAACACCGACGAACGCGGCGGTGCTGAGTACAACCTGGCCCTGGGCCAGCGTCGTGCAGACGCCGTGCGTCGCATGATGACCCTGCTGGGCGTCAGCGACAACCAGATCGAAACCATCAGCTTCGGCAAAGAAAAGCCGAAGTCGACGGGTACGTCGGAAGCCGACTTTGCTGAAAACCGCCGCGCCGATATCAACTATCTGCGTTAAGCTTTTCGCTTAAGTCAAAGAGCCCTACCACGCGTCGGGACGGTCAGCCGGCCGTCCCGACGTTTGTTTTTATACCCGGGAATATTCATGCGCGATAAAGTTCTGTCCCTGCGTCCTCTGATTGTGGCCTCCGGCCTTGTGCTTGCGGCATTGGCGGCGCCCGCCCACGCTTTTTCCGACGATGAAGCCCGCAAGGCCATCCTGGATTTGCGCCAGCAGGTGCAGCAGCAGAACGAGCAAAGCCAACGGGCCAAGCTGCAACTGGCTGATCAGATTCAATCCCTGCAGCAAGAAGTCGCGCAGCTGCGCGATCAGCTCGAACTGGTGTCGCGCCAGCAGCCCAGCGCCAAGCCGGGCGCCCCCAGCGGCACCAACCCGCCGGGCACCGCCGCCGGCGATCCGCAGGAGCAAGCCGCCTATGACGGCGCCATGGACCTGTTCCGCAAGGGCCAATACAAGGAGGCCGCCGAATCGCTGGCCGCCTTCACTGCCCTGTATCCGAACAGCCAGCTGGCCCCCAGCGCGCAGTTCTACCTGGGAAGCAGCCGCTACGGCATGAAAGACTTCAAGGGCGCCATCGAACAGTTGACCGCCATGGTGCAGAAGTCGCCCGACAACGCGCGCGCCCCGGACGCCCTGCTCATCATCGCAGGCGGCCAGATCGAACTGAACAACCGCGCGGGCGCCAAGGCCACCTTGCAACGCATCGTGCGCGATTACCCCAACGCCCAAGCCGCCAGCACGGCCAAGAGCCGCCTGCAACTGCTGCAGTAATGCCAAACGCCGCAAGCGCGGTCAGCGCCTACCGGCGCATCGTGCGCCGCCGCACGGGGCTTATCGCCCTGTTGCTGGCGGCGATTTTCATTGCGCTGCTGATTGACTTCACCGTCGGCCCGTCGGGCCTGCCCTGGCGCGAGCTATGGCTGACCCTGACCACGCCCGCCTCGGCCGATGCGACGGTGCGCGTCATAGTCTGGGACATTCGCCTGCCCTCAGCGTTGATGGCGGCGCTGGTCGGCATGGCGCTGGGCTTGGCCGGGGCCGAAATGCAGACCATCTTGAACAACCCCTTGGCCAGCCCTTTCACGTTGGGCGTCTCATCCGCCGCCGCGTTCGGCGCGTCGCTGGCCATTGTGTTGCAGCTTGGCGTGCCCGGCATTCCGGACGCGTGGCTGATCGCCGGCAACGCCTTTCTATTTGCGATGCTTGCGGCCTTGTTGCTGGACGTGGTGGCGCGCTGGAGCGGCATGAACACCTCGGGGGTGGTGCTGTTCGGCATCGCCATGGTGTTCTCTTTCAACGCCCTGGTGTCGCTGGTGCAATTCCTGGCCAGCGCCGAGGCCCTGCAAAGCCTGGTCTTCTGGACCATGGGTAGCCTGTCCCGCTCCAACTGGACCACGGCCGGCGTGGTGGCCTTGGCCGTCGCCGTGGCCATGCCGCTGGCGATACGCCAGTCGTGGAAGCTGACGGCGCTGCGGCTGGGTGAAGATCGCGCGGCCAGCTTTGGCGTGGACGTGCGCCGCGTTCGGGTCGCCGCGCTGGCGCGTGTCAGCCTGCTGTCTGCGCTGGCCGTGGCGTTTGTGGGCACCATCGGCTTCATCGGCCTGGTCGCGCCGCATATCGCACGCCGGCTGTTCGGCGAAGATCACCGCTTTTATCTGCCCGGCAGCGCGCTGGTGGGAGGGTTGATCCTGTCGCTGGCTTCCGTCGTTTCCAAGAATCTGGTGCCGGGCGTGGTGGTGCCGGTGGGCATCGTGACGGCGCTGGTCGGCATTCCTTTTTTTGTGGCGGTCGTGTTGCGCCGACAGCTGCCATGACGCGGCACGCCACCTTGGACGTACACGAACTGAACGCGGGCTACGGCCGCGAAGACGTGCTGCATGGGCTGTCCATCCCGTCGCTGGTGGCGGGCGAAGTCACCGCCCTGCTTGGGCCGAACGGCAGCGGCAAGTCCACCTTGCTCAAGGCACTGGCAGGGCTGGTTCGCACTCGGGGCGGCAGCGTCATGCTGGATGGCCAGGACATGACCCGGCTGGGCGTGGGCGAACGCGCGCGTCATATGGTGTATCTGCCGCAAAGCCTGCCGGCCGCTGTGCACTTGCGGGTGTTTGAATCGGTGCTGGTGGCGGCCCGGGCCAGCCGCGATGCCCTGGCGCCGCCGCTGCACTTGTCGGATATCGACCGCCTGCTGGCGCGCCTGGACATTGCCCACCTTGCATTGCATTACCTGGATGCGCTGTCGGGTGGCCAGAAGCAACTGGTGGGATTGGCGCAAGCGCTGATCCGCCAGCCCCGCGTGCTGTTACTGGACGAGCCTCTGTCCGCGCTGGACCTGAATTACCAGTTCCACGTGATGCGGCTGCTGAAACAGGAAACCCAGGAACACGGGCTGATCAGCGTCATCGTGCTGCACGACCTGAACGTGGCCTTGCAGCACGCGGATCGCGCGGTGATGATCCAGCACGGACGCCTGCACGCGCAAGGCGCGCCGGCCGACGTGATCACGCCCGAATCCCTGGCGGCGGTGTATGGCGTGCAAGGCCGTGTCGAAGCGTGTACGCGCGGGCTGCGCCAGGTGCTCATCGACGGGCTTAATGAACGCCCCCGATAGCCGCCGTTGGCCCCGATAACGTACGTTAGCTCCCGATAGCCCCGCTGGCGCACACCCCCAGCCCGGCCACTGCGCTCAAATGCGTTGGGCGACGTCGACCACTGGCGCGCCCGTCATGTCGGCAAGCTGTTTCGGCGTCAGGTTGAAGACGGCGTGCGGGTGGCCGGCGGCGGCCCACAGGCTGTCGTAATTGAACAGATCGGCGTCCAGCAGCATCACCGGCTTGACGGCATGCCCGATGGGGCACACGCCGCCAATGGCGTAGCCCGTCATGTCGCGCACGAACTTGGCATCGGCTTTGGCCAACGCGCCAACCTGCTCCGCCACCTTCGCTTCGTCCACGCGGTTGGCGCCGCTGGCGATGACCAGCACCGGCGCATTGTCAGAGGCCCGACGGAAAATGATGGACTTGGCAATCTGCGCCACCTCGCAACCCAGGCCCGCCGCCGCCTCGGCCGACGTCCTGCCGGATTGCGGCAGGACCACAACCGGCTTGTCATGGCCAATTTCCAGTAACAGGCGGGCAACACGCTGGGCGGATTCAGGCAACGCGGCAAGTGACTCGGGGGACATCGTGGCGACTCCATGAAAGACGGGCGGCAGCGCTGCTGACGCTGCCCTGTTAAATGCCGACGACGAGTGTATCAGCGGCGCCCCCGGGCCTTCCCTGGCGTTGGCGGGCGGATCTCGCCACGGCCCACGCTAGAATGCGGACCTGGCTTTTCCGTTTATGCCCCTCATGCGTTCCGAACCCGTCCTTCCCCTGCAAACCGCCCTGATCGGCGGCTACGCCATGTCCTACACCGAGTACGGCAGCGGCGTGCCGCTGGTGCTGGTGCACGGATCGCTGTCCGACTGCCGCTACTGGAAGTCGCAAATGGCGCCGCTGGGCAACACATTTCGCGTGCTGGCGGTGTGTCTGCGCCGCTATTGGCCGGAAAGCTGGGACGGTGAAGGCGAAGGCTTTTCGGTCGAGCAACACGCCGCCGACGTCTTGGAATTCATCGATACCGTGGCGGGTGGCCCCGCCCATCTGGTGGGCCACTCACGCGGCGGCCGTGTCGCGCTGGAAGCGGCACTGGCCCAGCCCGATGCCGTGCGCAGCCTGACCCTGGCCGACCCCGGCCTGCCCTTGCCCGGCGGCGACGATGCGCGCGGCGGCTTTCGCCAACGCGCGTTGGGGCTGATCCGCCAAGGCGATGTCGAAGAAGGCCTGGCCCTGTTCGTGGACACCGTAACAGGGCCGAACACCTGGCAGCGCATGGTGCCGTGGTTCAAGGAGATGGTGCGCGACAACGTCGGCACGCTGTTCGGCCAGGCCGACGAAAAGCCGGAAGCGCTGACGCCACAGCAGATAGGCACCCTGAAGATGCCAACGCTGCTGATCGGAGGGGCATTAAGCCCCGCCCCCTACCCGGCTGTCCTGGACGCCTTGTCGCAATGGCTGCCGCACGCGCACCGCGTAACGGTGGTGGGCTCGTCCCATGGCATGAACCTGGGCAACCCGCGCGTGTTCAACAACGCCATCCAGGAATTCATCGGCGGCTGAAAGCGGTAGCCGTTCGCGCCGGCATGGCACGGCCGGCGCAAGCCCACGCCCGCCGGCGCGCCACGCTCTTGAGCGCGCACACCGTCCGCGTCAGCGGCCGGCTCCCTGTGCCGCGATGATTTCCTGCGCGACCTGGCGCGGTGCTTCGGCGTAGTGCTTGAACTCCATCGTGTAGGTGGCACGCCCCTGCGTCAGCGAACGCAATGACGTCGAATAGCCAAACATCTCGGCCAGCGGCACCTCGGCACGCACCACCTTGCCGCCCCCACCCGCGATGTCTTCCATGCCCTGCACCATGCCGCGCCGCGAAGACAGGTCGCCCATCACGTTGCCGGTGAAGTCCTCGGGCGTTTCCACCTCAACCTGCATCATGGGCTCCAGCAACACCGGGTCCGCGCGACGCATGCCTTCCTTGAACGCCATCGAGCCCGCCATCTTGAAGGCGTTCTCGTTCGAGTCCACGTCGTGGTACGACCCGAAGAACAGCGTGGCCTTCACGTCCACAACGGGGTAGCCCGCCAGCACGCCCGCATTGAGCGATTCGCGGATGCCCTTGTCGACCGCCGGGATGAATTCGCGCGGCACCACGCCGCCCTTGATGGCGTCGACAAACTCGTAGCCCTTGCCGGGCTCCTGCGGTTCAAGCTTTAGCACCACGTGACCGTACTGGCCGCGCCCGCCCGACTGCTTGACGAACTTGCCTTCGACTTCGTTGCAGGGCTTGCGGATGGTTTCGCGGTAAGCCACCTGCGGCTTGCCCACGGTGGCTTCCACGTTGAACTCGCGTTTCATGCGGTCAACCAGAATTTCCAGGTGCAGCTCGCCCATGCCCGAAATGATGGTCTGGCCGGATTCTTCGTCGGTGCGCACGCGGAACGACGGGTCTTCCTGCGCCAGCCGGTTCAGGGCGATGCCCATCTTTTCCTGGTCGGCCTTGGTCTTGGGCTCTACCGCCTGCGAGATCACGGGTTCGGGGAAGACCATGCGCTCCAGCACGATGATGTGGGCCGGATCGGTCAGCGTGTCGCCCGTGGTCACGTCCTTGATGCCCACCGCCGCCGCGATGTCGCCGGCGTACACCTCGGTGATTTCGCGCCGCTCGTTGGCGTGCATCTGCAAGATGCGGCCCAGCCGTTCCTTCTTGCCCTTGATGGGGTTGTAAACCGAGTCGCCCGACTTCACCACGCCCGAATACACGCGGAAGAACACCAGTTGGCCGACGAACGGGTCCGTCATGATCTTGAAGGCCAGCGCCGAAAAAGGCTCGTTATCGGCCGGATGGCGTTCAATTTCGCGGTCGCGCTCGTCGTGCCCCTTGATGGCGGGTACGTCGACGGGCGATGGCATGTAGTCGATCACGGCGTCCAGCATGGCCTGCACGCCCTTGTTCTTGAAGGCGCTGCCACACAGCATGGGCACGATTTCGTTAGCGATGGTGCGCGCGCGCAGACCCTGCTTGATCTCGTCTTCGGTCAACGTTTCGCCCGACAGGTATTTTTCAAGCAGCGTCTCATTGGCCTCGGCCGCCTTCTCGACCATCTTGTCGTGCCACTTCTGCGCCTCGGCCTGCATGGCTTGCGGAATGTCTTCGTACTGGAACTTCACGCCCTGGCTGGCGTCGTCCCAGATGATGGCCTTCATCTTGACCAGGTCGATCACGCCTTCGAAGTGGTCTTCGGCGCCCACCGGCAACTGGATCGGCACCGCATCGCCCTTCAGGCGTTCAGCGATCTGGCGTTGCACACGCAGGAAATCCGCGCCCACGCGATCCATCTTGTTCACGAAGGCCAGGCGCGGCACCTTGTACTTATTGGCCTGACGCCAAACCGTTTCAGATTGCGGCTGCACGCCGCCCACCGCGTCATAGACCATGACGGCGCCGTCCAGCACGCGCATGGACCGTTCCACCTCGATGGTGAAGTCCACGTGGCCCGGGGTGTCGATGATGTTGATGCGGTGTTCGGGATAATTGCCCGCCATGCCCTTCCAGAAGGCGGTGGTAGCTGCCGATGTAATGGTGATGCCGCGTTCCTGCTCTTGCTCCATCCAGTCCATCACGGCGGCGCCGTCATGGACTTCGCCGATTTTGTGCGTGATGCCGGTATAGAAGAGGATGCGCTCGGTGGTCGTCGTTTTGCCCGCGTCGATATGGGCGCTGATGCCAATATTGCGGTAAAGCTCGATACGCGTCTTGCGGGTCATGGCCTCTTCCTTGCAGGGAACCACTGGGCAGTACGGCAAGCCCGACCGGGCGCTGCCGCGGCGGGCGCCATGCCGCGTTTCGTAGGGGTAATGCGTAACCGCGCCCGCGCTGATGCGTAAATATTACGCGCGGCGCGTCAACTTTCAAGCTTTGCCACTACGCGCGATAAGGATTCACGGGTCGTCCGGGGACACCCGCTCATCGCGGCACCGGCTGCGGTGCCCGCGTGCACAAAAAAAGCCCCTCGGACAGAGGGGCTTCGGTGCGCCGCGAGAGGCGGCGGCGAGAACCAAGCGCGCTATGTGCAGCGCGCTTACTTCTTTTCTTCCTTGACGCGGTACACCAGCACGGCGGTGGTGGCCAGCGACAGCACCTTGGCGGTGACGCTGCCCAGCAGCAGGCGCGACAGGCCGCTGCGGCCGTGGCTACCGATGAAGATCAGGTCGCAGCCGGCGTCGGACGCCGCTTGCACGATGCCGTCGGCAACGTTGAAGTTGGACACGGCGCGCGCCTCGGACTTGACGCCGGCGGTGTCGGCGCGGTCGGTGATCTGCTTGAGGTACTTGTCGGCTTGTTCGGCCGATGCCTTCTCGTAGTCCTCGTCGGTGATGGCGTACGCGGCGGCCATGCCGTCGAAACCGATGGTGGCCGCAAACGGCTGAGTCACGTACAGCGCAACGACTTCGGCGCCAACCGAACGGGCAAAGGAAATGCCCGCGTTGGCGGCTTGGGCCGACAGGGGCGAACCGTCGGTGGGAATCAGGATCTTCTTGAACATCTTGCCTGCTCCTGTTTGAGAGGAATCTTTATGCTACTGGAAAGCCGCCAGGTTCACATCAAGGGAACCCGGCGCTCTTGATGCGCGTCAAGCTTGGGTTCAACTGCCCAATTGCTGGGCGGCTGCGTACAGGTTGGTGCAGCGCGTGCCGGTGCGGCAATAGGCCAGCACGGGGCCCGGCAGCGTCTTGAGCAATTCGGCGAAACGGACCACGTCGGACACGGTCATGGCGCTGCCGACCACCGGCTGATATTCGATCTTCAGGCCGGCGGCTTCTGCGGCCTTGGACACGTCGGCGGCGGTGGGCTGATCGGGGCCGCCTTCGAAGTCGGGGCGGTTGATGATGACGCTTTTATAGCCGGCGGCGGCGACATCGGCCATGTCGTCAGGGCCGAGTTGCGGCGCAACGGCAAAATTTTCGGTCAGGGGCTTGATGGGTGCGGACATGGCGGTTCCTTCAGATAGATAGCTGCATATTATTGATTGTAGGAGCCGTTTTGCGCGAAGAGTTTTTCCAATTGGGTCCAGATACGGCGGTCGTCCGCGATGGACACCGAAAAGCGCAGCATCGTGGACGGCGCCTGGGACGGTGAAAACAGCGTGCCCGGCGCCAGCAGCATGCCCTGGTCCGCGGCCTCACGCGCCAGTACCTCGCTGTCGCGCCCGCAGTCGGCCCAGACGAACATCCCCGCGTTCGGTTCGTGCGGCACCGTCAGGCCCAGTTTCAACAGCGCTTTCAGACAGCGTTGGCGCGCCTCGTCCACGCGGGCGCGCACGCGCTCGATGTGGCGTCGGTACTGCCCCTCCATCAACACCCGGTGGATCACGCGTTCGCCCAGTTCCGGGGATGTCAGGCCGGCCAGCATTTTCAGGTCGGCCAGCTTTTGCAGGATGTCGGGGTTGGCGGCCACATAACCCACGCGCAGGCTGGCCGCCAGCATCTTGGAATAACCGCTGACCAGGATGACGCGGTTCAACCGGTCCAGCACCGCCAGCTTCATCGCACCACCGGGATGCAGTTCGCCGTAGGTGTCGTCTTCGACGATGACGAAATCGTGCCGTTCGGCGATGCGCAGGATGTCGTAGGCCACGCCGGCCGACAGCGTGTGGCCGGTGGGGTTGTGCACGGCGCTGTTGATAATGAACAACTTGGGCTTGTGCTCGGCGGCCAGCTGTTCCAGCTGTGCGATATCAGGGCCGTCCGGCCCGCGCGGAACGCCGATCAGGCGCGCGCCAAACGCGGCCAGCCGGCCAAAGATGACGAACCACGCGGGGTCTTCCACCAGGACGGTGTCGCCCGGTTTGACGAAGTGCCTGGCGATCAGATCCAGCCCGTGGGTGACGCCGTTCGTGGTCAGCAGGTTCAGTTCGGGGTGCGCGGGCACGCCGTCGTTCTGCAACGACGCAGCAATCTGCTGGCGCAGCGGGGCGAACCCTTGCGGATGTCCATAGCTGACCAGATTCGCGCGCACCGATCGGCCCACCGCACGCACCGCGCCGGCCACCATGTCGGGGTCCAGCCAGTCAGCCGGCAGCAATCCGGCCCCGCCCGGCATGCCCAGGGAGCTGGTTTCGCGAAACATGCTGCGCAGTAACCACGCAATATCGATACGCGCGGGCGGCGCCAGCGACGCGGCCGGCGCGGCGGCCACCGCCGCCAGCGGGCCACTGCGCGCGCGCACAAAGAAGCCCGCGCCGCGTCGCGATTGCACCAGCCCGCGCGCCACCAGACGGTCATAGGCTTCAACCACCGTGAAGCGACTGACGCCCGACTGTTCGGCCATTTTGCGGATGGAAGGCAAGCGGGTGCCCGGACGCAGGCCCTGTTCGTCGATGCGGCGGGCCAGGCCATCGGCCAACTGCGTGACCAACGAGGCGTCGGCCTGCCGCACGGGCATCCAAGGCAGGGAAGAGGCAGAAAGGGGAGGCGGAGCAACTGTCATGGGAATTCGACCAGGCCAGTGATTAAAGTGACATGCAGAAGTGTACCGGTACTGTACCGATAACTATGCGTAGAGTGACAGCAATACGAACGGCCCGCAACCACCCTGCCGTTCCATTCAGAATTTCTTGGCAAACCATCATGTCTCGATCCGCGCTTTACCCTTCGGCCCAGACGGCGCCCGCCGCGACTCCCCCTGTCTGGGAGGGCTATGGCTACGGGTTCCTGGGTGTACTGGTCTTTTCGTTGACGCTGCCCATGACCCGCCTGGCCGTCGCGGAACTCGCGCCGCTGCTCGTAGGCCTGGGGCGCGCGTTGGTGGCGGCCGTACCGGCAGTGGCCCTGCTGTGGATCACGCGCAGTCGGCGGCCAACCCGGCAGGAATGGCCGGGCGTCATCCTGGCGGCGTTGGGCATTGTGGTGGGGTGGCCGCTGGCTTCGTCACTGGCAATGCAGACCGTGCCGTCCGCGCAGGGCGCGGTGTTCAATGGTTTGCTGCCCCTGTCGACCGCCGCGTTTGCCGCGCTGCGCAGCGGAGAGCGGCCGTCGGCGGCCTTTTGGGCGTGGGCCACGGCCGGGGCCGCGTTGGTCACGGTGTATGCGCTGCGCCAGGGCAACGGCACGTTGACGACTGGCTACCTTTGGCTGTTGGTTGCCGTGGTGCTGGGCGGCATGGGTTACGCCGAAGGCGGCCGCGCGGCGCGCACGTTGGGCGGATCGCGCACCATCTGCTGGGCGTTGGCAATCAGCGCGCCTGTGGTGGTGGCGCCCGTCGGATGGATGGCGGCGCAGGCCCACTGGCCCAGCGCGGCCGCGGTGTCCGCTTGCGCGTATCTGGCGTTCGGATCTATGTTTTTAGGGTTCTTCGCGTGGTATCGCGGCCTGGCCGTGGGCGGCATCGCCCGCGTGGGGCAAGTTCAGTTGTTGCAACCGTTCCTGACTGTCCTGGCGGCCGCATTGTTGTTTGGTGAATCCGTAGAGGCGTCGACATTCGTGTTCGCCGCTACCGTGATCGCCGTTATCGCCGGCGGACGCCGCGCCATCGTAAGGACCAAAAAATGAATCTGTTCCCGACCAACTGGGCCGACGTGCCCCTGGCTTCTGCATCGCTGCTGGGGCCGCTGGCGCTGTTCGCGCTGGTCAGCTCCATTACGCCGGGCCCCAACAACGTGATGCTGGCTTCGTCCGGACTGAACTTTGGATTTCGCCGCAGCCTGCCGCACCTGCTGGGAGTGAACCTGGGCTTCACCTTGATGATTTTCCTGGTGGGCGTGGGCCTGGGATCGGTGTTC
The DNA here is from genome assembly GCF_036668755.1 of Achromobacter sp. ESBL13. NCBI lineage: Bacteria > Pseudomonadati > Pseudomonadota > Betaproteobacteria > Burkholderiales > Alcaligenaceae > Achromobacter > Achromobacter sp. ESBL13. The sequence continues at coordinate 38,218 of NZ_JAZEVT010000006.1, forward strand.
CAGCAGGTGCCCGCGCTGTACACGGTGCTGAAATATGCCGGCGCGGCCTATCTGCTGTACCTGGCCTGGAAGATCGCCAATTCCGGCGACATGGAAGATGGCGAAGCCCGCGGCAAACCTTTCACGTTCCTGCAAGCCGCCGCCTTCCAATGGGTCAACCCAAAGGCGTGGGTGATGGCAGTGGGCGTCGTAGCCACCTACACGCCACAAAACGGCTTCTTTGCCAACCTGATCATCGCCACCGTGGTGTGCGGCGTGGTCAACCTGCCCAGCATCGGCGTGTGGGTAACCTTCGGCACGGCGCTGCGTCGCGTGCTGCACAAGCCCTGGGCCGTGCGCGCGTTCAACGTCGGCATGGCGCTGCTGCTGGTGGCTTCCCTGTATCCGGTGGCGCTGGATTTGATGCATTGAGCCGTGGCCGCGCAGACAGCAGGCGCGGCCAGGGATGGCGGCCGGCAGCCCCGGGCACCCTCTCATTGACGGGCGCGCCACGTCCGGGAGTATGCTGACGGCGGAACCCAGCCGGCCCGACAGGGTCATATCGTCCATGCCCGCCCTGCCTCGTTTTTCCCCCCGCCGATTGTTCATTGCCGCCGTGCTGGCCGCCGCCAGCGTGGTCGGCTGCTCGCAGCTGGATTCCTGGCAACGCCAGACGATCTTTTCGCCGCAGTCCGAACCCCAGACCTGGTGGCGCGAACCCGCCGCCGGCACCAAGGTCTACGACCTGGCGCTGGCCAATGGCGACAAGATTCGCACCTGGTATTGGCAAAGCCCCAGCGCGGGCGCCCCTACTGTGCTGTATCTGCACGGCGCGCGCTGGAACCTGAACGGCAGCGCGTTTCGCATCGACGGTTGGACCCGCATGGGCTATTCCGTGCTGGCCATCGACTATCGCGGCTTCGGCGCGTCCACCCCGCGTCTGCCGTCCGAAGATAGCGCGCTGGAAGACGCCATGGCCGGCTTGAAAGAGCTGGCGCGGCTGCAACCCGACCCCGCTCGCCGCTTCGTCTACGGCCATAGCCTGGGCGGCGCCATCGCCATCGACCTGGCGGCGCGCCCCGAGCAACCTGACTTTGCGGGCCTGATCGTGGAATCCAGCTTCACCAGCATCGGCGCCATGTTGGGCACGTTGCGTTGGGGCAAGGTCCCGGGCGCCGGCCTGCTGGTCACGCAGCCCTTCGACTCCGTGCAGAAGCTGGCGCAGCTGCACACGCCGATGCTGTTCATGCACGGCACCGCCGACCGCGTTGTGCCGCACACCATGAGCGACGAACTCTTCGCCGCCGCGCGCAACGTGGCGCCCGAATTGAAGCGGCTGGTCAAGATCGAAGGGGCGTCGCACTCGGGCGCCTTCCGCAGCGGCCCGCAATACGACGCGGCCGTCAAAACCTTCATGCAGGATGCGTCGCGCGCCTATTCCCGTAAATCGGGCTGACGCGCGCCGGGAAAACCCGGTATGGGGAAACTCCCATATAAAAATATCTACTAAATATATTTAGCGGATATTAGACTTTCTCCTGTTCGCCGCTCCCCTTGAAGCGACGGCATCTTCAGGAGAAGCCAGTTGAGTAACGTGCGTTGGCAGGGCGTATATCCTGCCGTAACCAGTAAGTTCCACGCCGACGAATCACTGGATTTTGAAGCCATGCGCAAGCATTTCGGCTTCTTGATCGACAACGGAGTTCATGGTCTGGTCACCTGCGGCTCGCTGGGCGAAGCCAGCACCCTAACCCTGGAAGAAAAGCTGCAAGTCACGCGCTGCGCCGTCGAAGTCAGCGCCGGTCGCATCCCCGTGCTGGCCAACGTGTCCGAGACCAGCACCCGCGAAGCGTTGCGCTTTATCCGGGCGGCAGTTCAACTGGGCGTGGATGGCTTCATGCTGATGCCGTCGCTGATCTACGTCGCCGACGCGCGCGAAGCCATGCAAAGCATCCGCACCATGGCCGAAGCCGCGCAAAAGCCCTGCATGATCTACAACAACCCGGTTGCTTACCGCGTGGATCTGAAGCCCGAACACATGGTTGAGCTGGCCGATTGCCCCTGGCTGGTCGCCATCAAGGAAAGCAGTGACGACATCCGCCGCCTGACCGACCTGCGCAATGCGCTGGGCACGCGCTATCAGCTGTTCATCGGCGTGGACGACTTGTCGTTCGAGGCGCTGGCGTTGGGCGCCGACGGGCTGCTGGCGGGCTTGGTGACCGCATTCCCCCGCGAAACCGTTGCGCTGTATGACCTGATGAAAGCCGGCAAGTGGCAAGAAGCGTTGGCGCTGTACCAATGGTTCACGCCGCTTCTGCACCTGGACGTTTCCACCAAGCTGGTGCAGAACATCAAGCTGGCAGAAACGCTGGCCGGCGTTGGCAACGAGCATGTGCGCAAGCCGCGCCTGCCCCTGGTCGGCGCGGAACGCGAGCGCTGCACCGCCATCATCCAGGCCGCGATCTCCAAGCGCCCCAAAGCCTACCAGTCGACGTAAGCCGCCCCACCCGCCCGCAGCACCATCCCCGGAAGGCCGCGCGCCGCGGTGTTCCGGGGCCGCCTACACGCACGCCCATCGGACACCATGCAAAGCGACATCATCCTTCAGACCCGTGGCCTGACCAAGGAATTCCGCGGCTTCGTGGCGGTCAATAACGTCGATCTGAGCGTCCGGCGCGGCGCCATCCATGCACTGATCGGGCCCAACGGGGCGGGCAAGACCACGTTTTTCAACTTGCTGACCAAGTTCCACATCCCCACGCGCGGCGAAATCCTGTACGACGGCGTGGACATCACGGCAGAGCGCCCCGCCCAGACCGCGCGCCGGGGCATTGTTCGATCGTTCCAGATATCCGCCGTGTTCCCGCAGTTGTCGGTGCGCGAAAACGTGCGCGTCGCCTTGCAGCGCAAGCTGGGGGTGGACTACTGCTTCTGGCGGTCGGAACGCACGCTGGAAAGCCTGCACCACCGCGTCGAGGAACTGTTGGACCAGGTTGGCCTGCGCACCCATCTGGAGGTGCCCGCGGGCGACCTGCCCTATGGCCGCAAGCGCACCCTGGAAATCGCCACCACGCTGGCGCTTGAGCCCGAACTGCTGCTGCTGGACGAACCCACGCAGGGCATGGGCCACGAGGACGTGGACCGCATCAAGCACCTGATCAAGCAGGTATCGGCGGGGCGCACCATCCTGATGGTCGAACACAACATGAAGGTGGTGGCGGACATCTCCGACACCATCACCGTCTTGCAACGGGGCGAGATCCTGGCTGAAGGCCCGTACGCCACCGTCTCGATGAACCCGGCGGTGCGCGAAGCCTACATGGGAGCCGACGATGAATAACGCCCTGGCCGGCGGGTCCGGCAACCTGCTTGAAATCCGTAACCTGCACGCCTGGTATGGCGAATCGCACATCCTGCATGGCATCGACCTGGACGTGAAGCCCGGCGAATGCGTGACGCTGCTGGGCCGCAACGGCGCGGGCCGTAGCTCGACGCTGAAAGCCATCCTTGGCCTGGTGGGCCGCCGCAGCGGCTCGATCAAGGTGCAGGGCCAGGAAACGGTGGGCATGCCCACTCACAAGATCGCGCGCCGGGGCATCGGTTATTGCCCTGAAGAGCGCGGCATCTACGCGTCACTGAGCGCGGAGGAAAACCTCATGCTGCTGCCCTCGGTCGGGCCGGGCGGCATGTCGGTGGAAGAGATCTACACGATGTTCCCCAACCTGAAAGAGCGTGCGCAAAGCCCCGGCACGCGGCTGTCAGGCGGCGAACAGCAGATGCTGGCGATGGCGCGCATCCTGCGCACCGGTGCTCGCCTGCTGTTGCTGGACGAAATCACCGAAGGGCTGGCGCCTGTGATCGTGCAGTCGCTGGGTCGCGTGATCCGGCAATTGAAAGAGCGCGGCTACACCACCGTGCTGGTCGAACAGAATTTCCGCTTCGCCCAGCACCTGGCCGACCGCCATTACGTCATCGAACACGGCCAGGTGGTTGCCGTGATCGACCGTGCCGACGTCCAGCAATCGCAGGACAAGCTGAACACCTTGCTGGGCATTTGAAGTCTTGCCGTATTGGTTTTTTCCGTATTCCTTCCGACCGCAGTGCCCCTTCCTACACGGAGCGTAGTCAGATGAAATTGAACCGAATTGCAGCAGCGTTGCTAACCCTGGGCGTCGCCGGCGCCGCCCACGCGCAGGCCAAGATCAGCGACGACGTCGTCAAGGTGGGTGTGCTGACCGACCTGTCCGGCGTGTATTCCGACCTGGCCGGTAACGGCTCGGTGATCGCCGCGCGCCTGGCCACCGAAGAGATGGGCAACAAGGTGCTGGGCAAACCGGTGGAAGTGGTGGCGGCAGACCACCAGAACAAGCCCGACGTGGCCGCCAACCTGGCGCGCGAATGGTTCGACCAGGGCAAGGTCGACATGATCACCGACTTTCCCACCGCGTCCACCGCGCTGGCCGTGATGGAAATCGCCAAGCAGAAAAACCGCGTGACGATGCCCTCGGCGGGCCTGTCCACCGCCATCCTGGGCGAAAAATGTTCACCGCTGAACGCGCAGTGGACCACCAACACGTACGCCCTGGCCGCTGGCACGGCACGCGCGCTGGTGCAAGAAGGCAAGAAGACCTGGTATTTCATCACGGCCGATTACACCTTTGGCCATTCGCTGGAAAAGGACGCAACCGAAGTCATCAAGGAAAACGGCGGAACGGTCGTGGGCGTGTCGCGCCACCCCTTCCCCGGCAACGACTTTTCATCGTTCCTGCTGAAAGCCCAGGCATCGAAGGCCGACGTGATCGCACTGGCCAACGCGGGCAACGACACGGTCAACGCCGTCAAGCAAGCCAACGAATTCGGCATCAACAAGAAGCAGATCGTGGCGCCGCTGCTGACGTATATTTCGGACGTGCACAGCATGGGCCTGCCCAAGGCGCAGGGCATGTACCTGACCGAAGCGTTCTACTGGGACTATGACGACGCCTCGCGCGCATGGGCCAAGAAGTTCTTCGAAAAAGCCAAGAAGATGCCGACGGCCTCGCAGGCCGGCGTGTATTCCGCCACGCTGTCCTACCTGAAGGCGATCGAAGCCGCCGGCACCGACGACGCGCCCGCCGTGATGGCCAAGCTGCGCGAGATGACCATCAATGACGCCGTGATCCGCAACGGCCATCTGCGCGCGGACGGCGCACTGGTGCACGACATGCTGCTCTTGCAGGTGAAAACGCCCGCGCAGTCCAAGGCCCCGTGGGACTACTACAACGTGAAGTCGGTACTCAAGGGCGAGGACGTGTTCCCCAAGCCCCAGGCCGCCTGCCCGCTGAACAAGTCCTAAGCCCGCGCCATGTTCGACATCTCGCTCCCCGCCCTGTTGGCCCAATTGCTGGTCGGCCTGATCAACGGCTGCTTCTACGCCATTCTCAGCATGGGGCTGGCCATCATTTTCGGCCTGCTCAACATCGTCAACTTCACGCACGGCGCGCAGTTCATGATGGCGGCGTTCCTGGCGTGGATCGGCTTCACGCAGCTGCCGCAATTGCTGGGCCCCGGCGTGCAGGTCAACTTCTGGGCCGCGCTGATCCTGGCGCCCCTGGTGGTGGGCGCGGTGGGCGTCCTGATCGAAAAGACGCTGCTCAAGCGGCTGTACCACCTGGACCACCTGTATGGGCTGCTGCTGACCTTCGGTATCGCGCTGATGATGGAAGGCGGTTTCCGATACTTCTACGGTATTTCAGGGGTGGGCTATGAGCCGCCCGAGATCCTGCAAGGCGGCTTCGATCTGGGCTTCATGTTCTTGCCGGCGTACCGGGGTTTTGTGGTGGTGGCATCGCTGACGCTGTGCATCGCCACCTGGTACCTGTTCGAGCGCACCCGCCTTGGCGCCATGCTGCGCGCCGGCACTGAAAACCCGAAGCTGCTACAGGCGTTCGGCGTCAACGTTCCGGTGATGATCACGCTGACGTACGGCTTCGGCGTGGCACTGGCCGGCGTGGCGGGCGTGCTGGCCGCCCCCGTCATGCAGATCAACCCGCTGATGGGGTCCAACCTGCTGAACATCGTGTTCGCCGTGGTGGTCATCGGCGGGCTGGGTTCCATCATGGGCGCCATCGTCACCGGCCTGGCGCTCGGGCTGCTGGAAGGGTTGACCAAGGTGTTTTATCCCGAAGCGTCCACCGTTGTCGTGTTCATCGTGATGGCCGTCGTGCTGTTGATGCGCCCCGCGGGCTTGTTCGGCAAGGAGAAATAAGGTGTCGCGCATTCCGTTTTCCATTCGCATCCTGGCCTTGCTGCTGGTGCCCGCCCTGCTGGTGCCGTTCTTCCCCCAGGTCGTGTACCCGGTGTTCGTCATGAAGGTGTTGTGCTTTGCGCTGTTTGCGCTGGCCTTCAACCTGCTGACCGGGTTTACCGGCCTGGTGTCTTTCGGCCACGCCGCCTTTTTTGGCTGGGCCGCCTACGCCACGGGCGAAATGATGATCCTGTTCGGCGCACGCGGCCTGCCGCCCGAGCTTGCCATTGTGTGCGGCGTGGCCATGGCGGCCGCCATCGGGTATGCAATCGGCTGGCTGGCCATCCGCCGCACCGGCATTTATTTCGCGATGATCACGCTGGCGCTGTCACAGGTCGCGTACTTCATGGCGGTGCAGGTCGGCTGGACGCGCGGCGAGGACGGTATGCAGGGCATTCCGCGTGGCAAGTTCCTGGGGCTGGTGGACCTGAGCCTGGACACCAACATGTATTACTTCGCGCTGGGCGTGTTCGTGCTGGGCTTTCTGTTCGTCTACCGGGTGATTCATTCGCCCTTCGGGCAGGTACTGAAGACGATCCGGGACAACGCGCCGCGCGCCATTTCGCTAGGTTACGATACGGATCGGTGCAAGCTGCTGGCCTTCGTGCTGTCCGCGTCGGTTGCCGGCCTGGCCGGGTCCTTGAAGGCGCTGGTGCTGCAATTGGTGGCCCTGAACGACGTGTCGCTGGCCACCTCCACCGAAGTATTGCTGATGACGCTGCTAGGCGGCATCGGCACGGTGTGGGGCCCCGTGGTGGGCGCTACGCTGGTGGTCAGCTTGCAGAACTATCTTGCCACCCTGGGCGATGTTGTCACCATCGTCATCGGGCTGATTTTCGTGTTGTGCGTGTCGTTCTTCCGACGCGGGTTCGTCGGCGAATGGCTGGCGTACACGCAGTGGCGCAAAACGAAGGAAAACAATAATTGATGGCAGGAGCAGAACCCAAACGGCGCGCCGCGGACGTCGCCTACGACCAGATCGAAAGCATGATCGCCACGTTGCAATTGCAGCCTGGCAGCGCGGTCGTGGAAGCGGAACTTGTCGAGAAAACCGGCCTGGGGCGCACGCCCCTGCGCGAAGCATTGCTACGCATGGTGGCGGCTGGCCTGATCCGCCAGGAGCCCCGGCGCGGCCTGCGCGTATCGATGATCCAGCTGGCCGACCACATGGATCTGATCCAGACGCGCCGCGCGCTGGAACAACTGATTGCCGCCAGCGCCGCCCGCCGTGCCACGCCCGCGCAGCGCACCCAGATCGTGGAATGCGCCGCGCAGATGATTCGCGCCTCGGAAGGCGGCAACCTTGACGACTACATGCACGCGGACCAATTGCTGGACCACGTCTGCCATCTGGCTTGCCGCAATGTGTCTGCCGTGAATGCGGTCGAACCGCTGATCATTCAGTGCCGGCGCTTCTGGTACGCCTATCAGCACGAAGGCGACATCGCCGAAGGCGCGCGCCGCCACATGCTGATGGCGCAGGGCATTGCCACCGGCAACGAAGCCGACGCCATCAAGGGCGCCGATTCGTTGATGGACTACCTGGAAATGTTTACGCGCAAGGTGATTGACGCGTAACGGCGGCAGCCCCCGCCGGCGCCACTGCCGGCGCGATACCGGCTGTGTCGGCCGGCGCGGGCTGCGCCTTGCCGCGACCCAGCCACGCCATGACGCGCGGACGGGAACGGTCATAGGCCAGGTTGTACAGGAATGCGTAGGGCAGATAGAACAGCACCAGCGCGATATCCAGCACAAAGGCTTCCCACAGGCTGATGTCCAGCCACCAGGCCGCCAGCGGAATCACGATCAGGATCAGGCCCAGTTCAAATCCAAACGCGTGCACCACGCGCATGCGCATGTTGCGAACGAAACCCAGGCGGTTTTGCAGGCGGTCGAAGCCGGCGTTGTAGATCATGTTCCAGACCAGCGCGATCCAGGCGATGACAGCGGTGAGGACGCCCATTTCAAACAGGGATTTGCCCATGGCCCAGGCAGCGGCCGGCGCGCACAGGCCGATGGCCAGGATTTCAAAAAGGAAGGCGTGAAAAAAACGCTCTTTGAGCGTTTTGGTGACTTGCGTTTTTTGGGGAGGGGTGTGAGTGGCTTGCATGACCCGCCTGCGGTCGATTTGTCAGAATGGAAGCGATTTTCGACGATATTTCCGTTACGATAAAGATACTATCCATCGGAAATACCGATAACTTATGCGCCACTCTCTTGAATCCCTGGCCGCGTTCGCGCAAGTCGCCTCTGAAGGCTCGTTTTCGGCCGCTGCCCGGAAACTGGGCAAGAGCCAGTCCACCATCAGCGAAACCATCGCCAACCTGGAAGTGGACCTTAACGTCACCCTGTTCAACCGCAGCCAGCGGCAACCCGCGCTGACCGAAGCAGGCCAGGTGCTGCTGGGCCAGGCCTTGCAGGTGCTGGCCGCGAACGATCGCTTCAACCGCAGCGCCAACCAATTGGCCGACGGGCTTGAACCCCGGCTGACGGTGGTGCTGTCGGACACGTTCCAGTCCAAGACGTTTGAGAACATGCTTAGTCAGATCGACCAGCGTTACCCGGCGCTGCGCTTCGAATGCCTGATTGCGGAATACGAAGACGTGGTGGCGTTGGTTCAGCAAGGCCGCGCGCACCTGGGCCTGATGGCGGCACAAGACGACTACCCCCCCGATGTGGCGCACGCCACGCTGCCAGAGCGTTCAGAAATCGTGCTGTGCGTGGGCCGCGGCCATCCGCTGGCCGATCGCCCTACGGTCAGCAACGACGAGCTCAAGACGCAACGCGAATTGCGGCTCAGCACGTACGAACTGGACGACAAAGACGCGGCGCCGCCCCACGCAACGTGGTCCGCGCCCGGTTATCTGATGCTGCTGGAAATGGCCAGCCTGGGATTTGGCTGGACCGAACTGCCCCGCTGGATGGTCCAGCGTTTTGGCCGCGACCAGTTGGTGGAACTGACGGTGCCCGGCTGGCCGCGCCACATACGCGTTGACGCCGTCTGGTCTACCCGGCGCGCGCTTGGGCCGGCGGGGGCTTGGCTGTTGGAAAGCCTGACGCGGGCAGACACCACGCCCGCGTGATGCCGCGTCGCGCGGCGATCAGTGCATGGGCAGCCGCGAAATGCGCACGCCGTTGGCATTCATCCAGTCGCCCAGTTTGGGGCTGGCCAACACGTCGAATTCGGCGCGCCGTTGTCGCGACATGGCACTGCCCTCTTGGCCGTTCATGGCGGGATGGCACATCAGCAGATCCCCATCGCGCGCGTTGAACAACCAGTTCTGAAGCAGCCCGGCATAGCGTCGCTTGCCGCCGTCGAATCCATATACGCCAAGCAGCCGGCGATTGGTGCGCAGGCCATCACGGCTTGCCTGACGCGCCAGCGCGGCCGCCCCCAAGGCGCCGATGATGCGCGCCTTGATCGCTTCCTTCATGGGGATGCCGCTAAGCATGCCCGGCGCCGTCTGGCGCAGCCACGGGCGCCGTTCGCCAAAGCGCCGCTTCAGTTGCGCCAGCACTTGATCGCGCACGCCGGGCAGCTGGTGCACGTGTTGATGGCCGTCGATGTAATCGGGCGCGCGTCCCAGCGCGGCCTCAAAGGCGTCAAACTGGCGGTTCAAATGCGCCTGCACCCAGGCTGCGTCCAGTCGCCCCGTGTACGCGCTGATGATGAGCTTGCTCAAGGACGGCATCGGCTCGGCATCCGTGGCCAACGTCTCGGACAGGTTCACATGCAAGCCGATATCCACGTTGCGCGCACCAAGCCGGCGGGCGTTTGCGGCGAACGTGGGGCCAAGCGACAAGCAGCTGACCGCGCTGATGCGCCCCATGTCGGCCAACGCAATCATGCCTTCATCGATGTCGGCATTCATGCCAAAATCGTCGCCGCAGACTATGACTCGTTTGCTCATTGCGTTTCCTCGCGGTTCCATTCCACTTCGGCACTCATGCGCGCCTTGCTTCGTCAGATCAGCCTGTTTGTTGCCGTCGGATGCGCGGCTGCCGCAACCCATTGGGCGGTGGCCGTCGGCTGCGTCGAAGCCTTCGCACTGCCGCCGCTGGCCGCCAACCTGATCGGCTGGCTGGTCGCCTTCGTCGTATCCTTTGCCGGCCACTATCGGCTTACGTTCAGACATGCCCAAATACCCTGGACCATAGCGATCCGCCGTTTCTTTTTCATTTCAGCGGCGGGCTTTTTCATCAATGAATCGGCCTACGCGCTGCTGCTGCACACCACCAGCATCCGCTACGACGTGTTGCTGGCATTGATCTTGATCGGGCTGGCGTTTGCCACGTTTGTCGCGAGCCGCTTGTGGGCCTTCCGCAAGCCCGGCGCGTGATAGAAGTGATGCAAGGAGCCGGCGCGCCGCGCAGCGGCGCAAGAATCAGAAGGGCCGCGCCCCACTGTCGGCGGATCGCCCTTGGCGACGGCGCACCACGTATAGCGGCCGCCCTTTGACTTCGTCAAAGATGCGCGCAACGTACTCGCCCACCACACCCAGCGAGATCAGGTTCACGCCGGCAAAGAACAGCACGGCGGTGACGATGGTGGTCCAGCCCGACACGGGATTGCCCGACAGCAGGTAATCGCCCACCAGATAGGCGGCGTAAGACATCGCCACCAGCGCAAACGCCACGCCCACCAGGCTGACCAGACGCAGCGGCCAGGTCGTAAACGCCGTCAAGCCATCCAGGGCCAAGCGGAACAGGCGCAAGCCGCTGAAGCGGCTGTCGCCATGCATGCGCTCGTCCGGTGTGTAGGGCAGCGCTTCGCCTTTGAAGCCGACCCAGGCGTACAAGCCCTTCATGAAGCGCGTGCGCTCGGGCAGTGCGTTCAGCGCATCGACCACGCCACGGTCCATCAGGCGAAAGTCACCGGCGTGCGCCGGCACATCAACGCCGCGCGCGCTGCTCAGCAGCTTGTAGAACCAACGCGCGCCGGATCGCTTCAACCACGATTCGTCTTGGCGCGTTTCGCGCACGGCATAAACCATTTCGGCGCCTGCCGCCCACCGCGCCAGCATCTGTTCGATCAACGCCGGCGGGTGTTGCAAGTCAGCGTCCAGGCAGATCACCGCGTCCCCGGCGGCCGCTTCCAACCCCGCGCTAAGCGCGGCTTCCTTGCCGAAGTTGCGCGATAGCTGAACGTAGCGAAAGCCCTCGTGCTGAGTCCATTCGCCCATCAGCGATTCCGTGCCGTCCGTGCTGCCATCGTCCGCCACGATGATTTCCCAACGCGTGCACAGCGCCTGCAAACGGCTGCGCAGCAGCGGCAACAAGACGCGCAGATTTTCCGCTTCGTTCAGGCACGGAATGACGCAGGTCACGCAAGCGTCGTATGGCACCACGGCAGCCTTGCCGGACCAAAGCGCTTCCAGCGGATACGTTTTGGCCAGCACTTGCGAAGGAATCGGATCGGGCCGGTATTGGATGTGCATAAGACGAAAGGTCTGGGAATACAGGAATGCTATGACCGGCAGTATGCGTAGCGTCTCGTCGAATTTTCATGAAATGCCCGCAACGCGGCATCGCCGGCAAAGCCGTGCATTTCGTTCGATCGCCGCGTGGCGCGCGGCAGCGTATCGGGCCGGGACAATGTGGATGCGCCCCCTATTTCCAGGCGCCGCCGAACCGACGTGTTTGCCGGCATCGTTAAAATGCGCGGCTGTTTTGTCCTTACAGGTAGTCATGCAATACCGAGTCCGCCCTATGCTGACCAGCGACGTGGACGGCATCTTGCATGCCCAGACGCTGGCCTATCCCGACTTCCTGCTTGAAAGCGCGGAGTTCTTCCTGAACCGCTTGCAGCTTGCGCCCGATCATTGCTGGGTGGCGTGTGCATCAGATAGCAGCACCCTGCTGGGTTACCTGGTTTCGTATCCCTGGAACGCCGGCCTGCCCCCGGCGCTGGGCGTCGCGTTGACGGCATTGCCTTCGCCGGCCGAACACTGGTTCGTGCACGACTGCGCCGTGGTCCCGCGCGCGCAAGGGCATGGCGTGGCCAAGTCCTTGATGCAGACAGGCGCCGCGCGCGCTGTGCAAAGCGGCTTGCGTCGCGCCAGCCTTGTTTCATTGCAGTCCGCCGTGGGCTATTGGCTGCGCCACGGCTATCGGCCGGTGTCCGCCATGGACGGCATGGACGGCATGGACGGCATGGACGGCATGGACGGCATGGCCGATCTGGCCGCCAAGTTGGCGGACTATGGCCCCGACGCCCGCTACATGACGCGCGGCTTCCCGCTGTAGCCCCTTATTTGCGAGGGCCCTGCATGACAGGCCCCGCCAGTCGCCGCTTTCCTATACATCGCCAATTCGCGGCCGTAATATAGGGCCGCAATCCGAACGATGTGGCGGCAACGGTTCCGATAGTCCGACTTGCTGCGCCCTGCCGGGGCGCGAAGGTTCTTATGATTTCCCTTTCGCCCGTTCAATCTTTGCTTGCCTGCTGCCTGGTGCTGGTCATCGGCCGCGTGCTAACCACCCGTATCGGCGTCCTGCGCCGATACAGCATCCCCGACCCGATTGTCGGCGGCCTGCTGTTTGCGATCCTGGCGTATGCGCTGGCGAACTGGGGCGGCGTCTCCGTTTCGTTGGAAACCAGTATCCGGCCCACGCTGCTGCTGCTGTTCTTCGGCTCTATCGGGCTGACCGCCAATCTGAAACTGCTGGCCAAGGGCGGCCCCCGTCTGATCGCCTTTCTGTTGGCGCTGATTCCCTTTCTGATTCTGCAAAACGCCGTGGGGCTGGGCATGGCCTGGCTGCTGGACATGCACCCATTGATGGGCCTTTTGGGCGGCACGATCACGCTGGTGGGCGGGCACGGAACCGGCGCGGCCTATGCCACGCGCTTTGCCGACTTCAACAACATCCAGGACGTCATGGCGTTGGCCATGACTTCCGCCACCTTGGGCCTGGTGCTGGGCGGCGTGGTGGGCGGACCCGTCGCGGAATGGCTCATGCGCCGGCACAAGTTGCAAGGCAGCCTGGACCACAAGGCAGGCGACGGCCAGTTGGCGCCCGACCTTGCCGAACCCGCTGAACCGCCCACCGCCGGTTCCTTCATTGTGTCGATGACGGCCGCCTTCGTCTGCCTGGTCGTCGGCGGCTACCTGGCGATGCTGGTCGAGGGCGCGCCCGTCAGCCTGCCCAATTTCTTGTGGTGCCTGGCCACCGGTGTGCTGATCCGCAACGGCGGCGCGCGCCTGGGCCTGAAGCTGGACGACCGCGCCACGGAAATCATCGGCACGATTTCCTTGTCGCTGTTCCTGGGCATGACGATGATGACGCTGGACCTTTCCAGCGTGGCCCGCCTGGCCGGCCCGCTGGCGTTGATGCTGGTGGTGCAAACCCTGTTCTGCGCGCTGTACGCCGCCTGGGTGGTGTTCCGATTGCTCAAGCGCGACTACGAGGCGGCCATCATGTCGGCGGCGTTCTGCGGCTTTGGCCTTGGCGCCACCGCCACCGCCATCGCCAACATGCAGGCCCTGACGCGCCGTCACGGACCCGCGCCGGAAGCCTTCATCGTGGTGCCGGTCACCGGTGCGTTCCTGGTCGACATCCTGAACGTGATCGTGCTGACGTCGCTGATCTCCTTGCCCTTCGTCGGGGGGATGTGACCATGTTCAAACGCCTGGTACTGATCGCGTTCTGCCTGATGCTCGCCGCCTGCGGCCGCGCGCCCGATGCCGACAAGCTGCGCACGGACGTCGACACCGCCCTGGCCACCACATACGGCCAAGGCCTGTTCCGCATCACCGATCTGAAGCGCAGGGGTTCCGCCAGCGACAGCACGGCCCCCGCCGGTGAAAGCCGACGCGTCGTGTATTACGACGTCGAATTGACGTTGGGCCGGGATATAACGCTGGGCGCCTGGGACCAGCCCGGCGCGGCCTCGCTGGTAACGTTGCTGGGCGCCGGCCCGCGCAGCATCATCGGCGTGAAATCCGGCGGCAACCAGGCCGGAGACCGCATCGTCGCGCACGCCAGCGCCATCTATCGCAAAGAAGGCGATACCTGGAATCTCATCACCCCTGCCGGCTTCAAAGCGGCCGAGGCGCCGTCGCTGGATACGGGCGCGCCCCCGCCTGTTACGCGGCAGTTGCTGGATACGCTGGACCAGATCACCCATTCCGTCGCCTATAGCGCCTCCAGCACCGCGCAGAACGTGGTGCAGCAAGAGCTGGAACGCTCGGTGGCGCGCATCAATGGGCGGCTGGCTCGTTTGCAGCAAGGCTATCCGCTGGCCGGTGGACCTGACCGCGGCGAATACGTTGCGTTTGCCCGCGCGCTGAGCGCCGTGGCGCGCGCCCGGCAGATCCGCGTCACCCCGCTGATCACCGGTGGCGGCGCGGAAAACATCGCCCTGCTGCGTAGCGGCGACGCCGTGGTTGGCTTGGCGCAGGCCGACACGGCACGCCTGGCTTACGAGGGTCGCGGCCCATTCGCCGACCAGGGGCCGTTCAGCGGCCTGCGCGCGCTGGGCAGCCTGTATCCCGAACTGGTCCACATCGTGGTACGTGACGATCCGGCATTGCGCAGCGTGCGCGACTTGAAGGGCAAGAAGATTGCGCTGGGCCCCGAGGGTTCGGCGGTGCGCGCCACGCTGCAAGCCGTGCTGTCCGCCCATGGCCTGGAGCCGGGGCGCGACTACACCGTCGTCGACACGCCATTCGCGGCGTCCTTGCCCGCGCTGAACGCCGGCACGGTCGATGCCGCCGCGCAAGTCATCGGCGTGCCCGCCACGCCCCTGCGCGACGCGCTGACCGAGGCGCGCTTGAAGCTGCTGCCGCTGGACCCGGCCGCCATCAAGTCGTTGACCGGCGGCGACAGCGCCCTGATGCCCCTGGAAATTGCCGCGGACACCTATCCCAACCAGGCCGCGCCGGTTGCCACCGTGGGCACGGCGGCGCTCATGCTGACCACGGCAAACCTGACCCGCGATGAAGCGCTGATGGTGGTTCGTGCCGTCTACCAGACCGGCCAGGACTTGCTGGCGGCCGGCTCGGCGCAGGGAGCGCAGGTGTCCATCGCCAATGCGCGACGCGGCCTGACCGTCCCGCTGCACGACGGCGCCGAGGAAGGCCTGGCCGCGTTGGAACTCGCCAAACCGCGCTGATCCCGGATGCGCTTATGATTGCGCTCCTAATCAGGAATTTCCATGAATAAATTCGATCTCCAAAAAACCCAGGCCCTGAAGCTGGCCGGCCAGCTCAAGGCATCCGCCACCCCCGACCGCTTCGGGGTAGCGTCGCAAGCGCCCGACCGCCGCGAGCAGCGCAAGCTGGATCAAGCGGCCGGCCTGGTGCCGTTTCCGTTGAAGCTGTCGCAGGCGCACGCCGACAAGCTGCGCGCGCTGGCCGCCGAACGTGGCGTGTCCACGAACGACATCGTGGCCGAAGTCCTGCAAAAAGCGCTGGGCGAATAAGCGCTTATGCACATCTGGGTCGATGCGGACGCGTGCCCCGTGGTCATCAAGGACATCTTGTTCCGCGCCGCGCAGCGCTGGCAGGTGCCGGTGACCCTGGTCGCCAACCAGCCGCTGTCCACGCCACCTTCGCCGCTGATCCGCGCGGTGCAGGTGCCGCGCGGTTTTGACGTGGCGGACGCGCATATCGTTGAACGCGCCGAGCCGGGGGATCTTGTCATCACCGCGGACATCCCGCTGGCCGCCGACGTGCTAGCCAAAGGGGCGATGGCGTTGAACCCGCGTGGCGAACGCTATTCACCCGAAACCATCCGTGAACGGCTGGCGGTGCGAGACATGATGGAAGAATTGCGGGCAAGCGGGGTCGATACGGGCGGCCCGTCATCATTCAGCCAAGCCGACCGCAAGGCGTTCGCCAACCAGCTGGACACCTTGCTGGCACGCCTTAACAAGAAAGCGCCTTAACCCGAAAGCGCCTTAGCCAGAACGGCCTTAGTAAAACGTGACGTAGGCCTTGTAGATGATGGTGCCGATGGCGGTGATCAAGCCCAGGCCCATCAAGCCCATCCCGATATTGCGGTCGCGCAGCCCGAAACCGATCAGCATCATCGCCACGCCCGTGACAATGATGATCAACATGGTATTGGTGTTCGGCGGCATGGACGTCTCCTATGCTCGGGCATCCGGCAGGCCGTCAAAAGGAGTTCTTTCGAAGGCGGCACCGTGAAACCATCATAAGCGCGTAATAAGGCGTCGGCACGCAGGCCAGAAAGGCAATATTGCGCCAGATCAACAAGCTTAGATCCCGCAGCACGGTCCCGCAGCAAAGCTGACGGGCACAAAAAAGCCAACCGATTAAGGTTGGCCTGTTTTGCTTTCTTTTTTCTTTTTTCTCTTTCAGTCTTTATGCCAAAGACGCCAAGCGGGTCAGCAACAACTAATGCTATCTACAAGCCTTCGTGTTGCCTTCCAAGGGTCTTTGGTGGGTGGTACAAGTTTCGAACTTGTGACCCCTGCCGTGTGAAGGCAGTGCTCTACCACTGAGCTAACCACCCTGAAAGAGGCGAAATAATAGCATGATTTTTAAAACGTGCGCAAGTCGAAATTCGCGCACGGCAACCCGGGCCGGCAATAGCCTTTATGCCGCCACCGGCGCATCCAGCTTGCGCCAGACGCATTCGCCGTTCACCGACTTGTCCAACGCCGCCAAATAGGCCTCGTGTTCGGCCAGTTCTTCGTCGCTGGCCTTGATGACAACCAGCCCCGACGCGTCGAACTTGGCCAGCACGATGCCATCGCTGCCCGCGCCGTCGTTGTCGTCCACGTCGATCAGCAACGCATCCTGCCCGCGCGTCATGGCCAGCCAGACTTCCGCCAGCAACTGCGAGTCAAGCAATGCGCCGTGCAGCGTACGGTGCGCGTTGGAAATGCCGAAGCGGTCGCACAGGGCGTCCAACGAATTGCGCTTGCCGGGGAACAGCGAGCGGGCGTGCAGCAGGGAATCGGTGACCGTCTCGCAGTAATCGGTGATCGGGCCGCGGCCCGTCTTCGCCAACTCGGCGTTGAAGAACTTCACGTCGAACGCGGCGTTGTGCGCGATCAGTTCCGCGCCCTGGATGAATTTGACGAACTCGTCCGCCACGTCGGCAAAGCGTGGCTTGTCGGACAGGAACTCGGTGGTCAGTCCGTGCACCGCCAAGGCCTCGGGGTCGCTGTCGCGATCCGGGTTCAGGTAGATGTGCAGGTTGTTGCCGGTGGACATCCGGTTGACCATTTCCACGCAACCGATTTCAACGATGCGATGACCCTGGGCAGGGTCCAGTCCGGTGGTTTCCGTGTCAAAGATGATCTGGCGCATGACTTATTCCGACGCTGCATTGGCCGAGGCCGGCGGCGTCTGACCGCCCGGCGGGTGGGCCGGAGGGTGCTCTGCGCTGCCGGCATGGCCGGGTTTCTTGCGTGCGGTGGCAATCAGCGTGTAGGCCACCGGCACGACGAACAAGGTCAGTAGTGTACCCAGCAAGAGGCCGCCCACCAGGACCCAGCCGATCTGCTGGCGGGATTCCGCCCCCGCGCCGGACGACAGGGCCAGCGGCACCGTGCCCAGCACCATCGCGCCCGTCGTCATCAAAATGGGGCGCAAGCGCAGAACGCTGGCCTCGGTGACGGCAGCGAACAGTTCGCGGCCCTCGTCGCGCAGCTGGTTGGTGAATTCCACGATCAAAATGCCGTGCTTGGTAATCAGCCCCACCAGCGTGATCAGGCCGATCTGGCTGTAGATCGACAGCGTGCCGCCCGTCAGCCACAGCGCCAGCAACGCGCCCGTCATCGACAGGGGCACCGACAGCATGATGATGAATGGGTTACGCCAGCTTTCGAACTGCGCCGCCAGCACCAGGTAGATGAAGGCCAGCGCCATGCCGAACACCAGGTAGATGCTGCCGGACGAATCGCGGAATTCGCGCGATTGCCCGTCCAGATCCGTGATGGTCGTATTGGGCAGGACGTCGCGCGCCACCTGATGCATGTGCGTCAGCACCTCGCCCAGCGCATACCCGGGCGCGACCGCCGCATCGATCTTGACGGCGCGCAGGCGGTTGAAGTGGTTCAGCGATTGCGGCGACACCCCTTCGTGCACGCCCAGCAGGTTGTCCAGCTGCACCATGCTGCCATCGCGGGCACGCACATAGATACCGGAAATATCGGTGGGCGTGGCGCGGTCGCGCGGGGTGACCTGCACGATCACGTCGTACTGCTCGCCCTCGTCCTTGTAACGCGTCACCTGGCGCCCGCCCAGCATCGTCTCCAGCGTACGCCCCACCGTGTCCACGTTGGCGCCCACGTCCGCCATCTTGTCCCGGTCAACCCGCACGCGCAGTTCAGGCGTGTTCAGACGCAGGTCCGTGTCCAGATTCAACAGGCCCGGATACTTGCGCAGTTCCGTCAGGAAGACATCGGTCAGGCGGGCCAGTTCGGCGTACGACGCCTGGCTCATGATGATGAATTCCACCGGCTTTGAGCGCGCGGACTGCCCCAGCGAGGGCGGGTTTGTCGGAAACGCGCGCACGCCCGGCAATGACGCGAATTGCGGCTGCAACTGCTGCGTGATGGCCTGCTGCTTGCGGTCGCGTTCTTCCCACGGTTTCAGGCGCAGGATGGCGGTGCCGTCCGTCACGGTTGGAAAGCCCACCGTGACCTGGCTGCCGCTGGCTTCCGAAATTTCTGAATAGAACTTTTCGATGCCCAGCATGCTGTCCAGCGTGTAGTTCAACGTGGCGCCTTCCGGCGAGCTGACGATGCCGAACACCACCCCACGATCTTCGATGGGCGCCAATTCGCTTTTGACCACCTTGAACAATACGCCGCTGCCCAACGCCACCACCACGCCGATCATCACCACCAGCCAGCGGTGACGCAACGACGCCCCCAGCAGGCGGCGGTAGCCATTGCTCATGGCGTTGAGCCAGCCTTCGATCAGGTTGTACCAGCGGCTGTGACTGCTTTGATGGCGCAGCAACACCGAGCACATCATCGGCGTCAAGGTCAGCGCCACGAAGCCCGACACCAGCACGGCGCCGGCCAGGGCCAGCGCGAACTCAATGAACAGGCGCCCCGTGCGGCCCGTGGCGAACGCCAGCGGCGCATACACGGTGACCAGCGTCATCGTCATGGCCACCACCGCAAAGCCGATTTCCTTGGAGCCCCGCAGCGCCGCTTCCTTGCGCGGCATGCCTTCTTCGATGTGCCGATAGATGTTCTCCAGCACCACGATGGCGTCGTCCACCACCAGGCCGATGGCCAGCACCATGGCCAACAAGGTCAGTGTGTTGATCGAGAATCCGAAGAAATACATCAGGGCGCAAGCGCCCACCAGCGACACGGGGATGGTGACGATGGGGATGATGCTGGCGCGCAGGTTGCGCAGGAAGAAAAAGATCACCAGCACCACCAGGATGATGGCTTCGCCGATGGTGTGGAAAACCGAATCGATGGACCGTTCGATGAATACCGACGAGTCGTACGCGATGGTCAGCTTCATGCCCGCCGGCAAGGTCTCGTTCAGGCGTTCGACCTCGTGGCGCGCCGCCTTGGACAGTTCCAAGGGGTTGGCCGTGGACTGCCGCGTCACGCCGATGTTGATGGCCGGCTTGCCGTTAAAGCGCGACAGCACCCGGTCGCTGGCCGCGCCGATCTCGACCTTGGAGACATCGCGCAGCCTGACCGGATAGCCCTTCACGTTGGCCACGATCACGTCTTCGAACTGTGCGGGCGTTTGCAGGTCGGTGGACGACACCACCGAGAATTCACGCGCGCGCGATTCGATACGGCCGGCCGGGATCTCGACGTTCTGGCTGCGCAGCGCGGCTTCCACCTCTTGCACGGTCAGGCCGTATGCAGCGAGTTTGTCGCGGTCCACATAGATGCGCATGGATGGCAGGCGTTCGCCGAACACACGCACCTCGGCCGCGCCGGGCAGCACGGACAAGCGGGTCTTGATGTAGCGGTTGATGTAGTCGGACGTCTGGATCGCCGAGTACGAGCCCGATTCCACCGCGATATAGATGATGGGCTGCGAGTCGGCCTCGACCTTGCCGATGATGGGCTCGTCGATTTCGTCCGGCAGGAAGCGGCGCGCGCGCGAGACTTTGTCGCGCACTTCGGCCGCCGCGGCATCCGGGTTGCGCGACAGGTTGAACTTGATGTTGATCAGGCTGCGTTCGGAACGGCTGCGCGAGGTCATCACGTCCACGCCCTCGATGCCCGCCAGCTGATCTTCCAGCGGTTTGGTCACCTGCGATTCGATCACCTCGGGCGAGGCGCCCTTGTAGGTGGTGTCCACCGACACGATGGGCTCGTCGATCTTGGGATATTCGCGCACCGTCAGGCGCGAATAAGAGATCAGGCCGATCAGGACAATGATCAGCGACAGGACCGACGCAAACACCGGCCGCTTGATGCAGGTTTCCGAGATACGCATTGCGTCACCGCTAAAAAGAGTAGGTGGCCGGGCTCACGAGCCACTGCCCACGACGGTCACCGCGCCGCCGTCCGTGACGCGCTGTATGCCCGCCACCACTAATTGATCGCCCGCTGCTACGCCGGTCAGGATTTCGACGCGGCCTTCGCGGCGCTCGCCGATCGTCACTTCGCGCTTCTCGGCGCGGCCGTCCTTGACCCGGTAAACGTACTGCGTTTCGCCCGACGGCGACAACGCCGCTTCCGGCGCGACCAGCGCCTTGTCCTGGTTAAACAGCAGCTGCACGCGGGCGAACATGCCGGGCCGCAACAACGCGTCTTTGTTGGCGACGGTGGCGCGCAACAGGATGGACCGGCCGCCCGCGTCGACCAGCGGGCTGACGGCGTACACCAGCCCCTGACGTTCCTGGCCCGGCAGCGCGTCCAGGCGCAGCGTCAGCTGCTGGCCCACGCCCACTTTGCTCAAGTACATTTCGGGCACGCGAAAGTCCACCTTCAGGGGGTCGATGGCTTCCAGCGGCGCCAGGTCCTGCCCTTGGTTGACGTAGTCGCCCACGGACACGCTGCGCAGCCCCACGATGCCGGCGAACGGCGCCGATATCGTCATCTTGTCCAGCCTTGCCTGCGCCAGCGCCACGGCGGCTTCCTGCACCTTCAGCGTGCTGGCGGATTCGTCGCGCGCCTGTTGGCTGACGAAACCCTTGCCCTGCAATTCCACGGCGCGGCGGTAATGGCTTTGCGCCAGCGTCAGGTTGGCATGGGCCTGCGCCAGCTCGGCGCGCGGCACGGAATCATCCAGCCGGATGAGCACCTGGCCCCGGGCCACCGGCTGGCCTTCCTTGAATTCAATCGCCTGGATCCGGCCCACCACCTCGGGCCGCAGCACGACGGACTCGTCCGAACGCAGGCTGCCCACGGCGGACAAGCCCCGGGCGAACGGAATTTCTTTCACGGAAGCGACCTCGACCCGAACGGGCGCGGCCGGCGCAGCGGCCGGCTTGGCGGCCGCCTGGACGGTGGGCGAGGCCCCGGGCGCGAGCCAGCGCGGCACGAACACGCCCAATGCGGCCCCCGCGGCCAACCCGGCCGCGACGGCGGCCAGCAGTACAGCTTTTTTCATGCGCGTATGTGGCGGTGGTGCGGCGCGCACCATATTCCCCACCTGGACGGCGCCGCGAGAACTGGAATGGGGGAAGGCACTGTAGCACCCGAATTTACATACTGGAACAATCCAGACGCCGGATGAAACGACTAAATCCCCCTCTCAAGGCGGATTTCAGGGTATATCCCGATGCCGTCAGTGGGCGCGGTCAGGCCCGGCGGGCCAGATCCACGCCCAGATTGGCCAATTGGTCGGCGCGTTCGTTGCCTTCGTCGCCGTTGTGGCCACGCACCCAGCGCCACGACACCTGGTGCCGCTGCACCTGCTCGTCCAGCGCCTGCCAGAGCTCGGCGTTCTTGACCGGTTTTTTTTCAGCCGTCATCCAGCCGCGCCGCTTCCAGTTCACCAGCCATTCGGTCATGCCCTTCATCACGTACTGCGAGTCCGTGTGTATGGTGACAACGCAGGTGCGCTTGAGCGCCCGCAAGCCCTCGATGACCGCCATCAGCTCCATGCGGTTATTGGTGGTTTGCAGTTCGCCGCCATGCAGGGTCTTTTCGTGGCCGCCGGCGCGCAGCAATACGCCCCAACCGCCCGGACCGGGGTTGCCCTTGCAGGCCCCGTCGGTCCACATGTCCACTTTCTGATCGATCGCTTTGTTGTCCTGCATGGTGCTGCTTTGAAATCCTTGTTCGTGCAATGTGAAACGGACGTCGCCCGCCTTCAGGAAGGGTCGAAGCCGTCGTCCGCCTGGCGGTTGACCACCACCGAGGCGGCGCGCGCCCGCTTGGGCTTGGTTTTCCAGGCCGGCCCGATGATACGCATGCCGGCCACGCGTTTCACGGCCGACACCATATACACCGCCCCACCCAGGCTCCACCAGCGAGCGCCGGCGGATTCCAGAAAGCCCCAGCGTTGCAGCCATTTTTCGCTGCGGCAAGCCGGCGCATAGCAGCCGAAATGGCTGTCGTCGACTTCCAGGGACAACAGCTTGAACCAGTCTTTCAAGCGCGCCAGCGACACCTGGGCCGACGGCGGCTGCGGCAGCCAGGGTTCCATGCCGGGCATGCGCGTGCGTGCGCCCCACATGCTCCAGGGGTTGAAGCCCGAAATCACGACGCGCCCTTCGGGTACCAGCACGCGTTCCACTTCGCGCAGCACGTTGTGCGGGTCCTGCGTGCATTCAAACGCATGCGGCAGGATCAGCAGATCGACGCTTTGGGATTCGAACGGCAAGGCTTCGGGTTCGGCTAGCACCACGCGCGACTGCCAGGCGGCGGTGCTCTCCGGCGACGGGGTCTCGGTGCCCACATAGCCCTTGAAGGGCATGCGGTTGGCGCGCAGCAGATTCATGTCGGCCAGGCCAACCTGCCAGGCATAATAGCCAAACACATCCGCGACAGCCGCGTCGAACTGGGCCCGTTCCCAGGCCAGGGCGTACTGCCCCGGTGGCGTCTGGAACCATTCGGCCAGTTCTACAATCGGCGGTGTTTCTTCTGCCACGTTCTATTCCTTCGAATCTCATGCAAGCCTTGACCGCCCCCGCAGGCGGCCGCGAGCAACATGCCGCGGTCTTGCCTCTACCCGCCTTCACCGACAACTACATCTGGGCCATCGTCCATGGCGAAAATGCCGCCGTGGTGGACCCGGGCGAAGCGGGTCCGGTGCTGCGATGGCTTGAGCAGGAAGGCTTGAGGCTGCGCGCCATTCTACTCACGCACCATCATGGCGACCATGTGGGCGGTGTACTTGAATTGTCACGCATGGCGGACCTTACCGTATACGGTCCGGCCCGCGAAACATTGCCGCGCTGCGACGTGCCGCTGACCGAGGGCGGCCGGGTGACGCTGCCCGAACTGGACCTGGATCTGCGGGTGCTGGATGTGCCGGGACACACCGCCGGGCACATCGCCTACACGGGCCGGGCAGCCGGGATAGAACCGGTCTTGTTCTGTGGCGACACCCTGTTTGCGGGCGGCTGCGGCCGGCTTTTCGAGGGAACTCCCGCGCAAATGCATGATTCCTTGGAAAAATTTTCCGTTTTACCGCCAGATACACAGGTTTTTTGCGCGCACGAGTACACTCTAGCCAACTTGCGCTGGGCATTGGCCGTGGATCCCGCCAATCGCACCCTGCATCAGTGGTATCAGCGAGCCCAGCAATTACGAGCAGAAGGTCTTCCCACGCTTCCGTCGACTATCGGCCAGGAACGCGCGACGAACCCGTTTTTGCGTACGCAGCAAGTGGACGTGATCCGTGCCGCAGCCAACTGGGCCGGAAACAATCAACCTACGCCGGTAGAGGTGTTTGCCTCCCTGCGTGAATGGAAGAACGATTTCAAGTGACCGCCTGATGAATCTATCCCGACTCCTTCTGCCGCTCATGTTGGCAGTCCTCGCCGGTTGCGCAGGAACGAAAGCCCCCGATAGCAAGAACCTCACCACCAATTCCCAAGGGCGTTACATCGCCCGGGATACGTCCAGAACGGTTGACCTGACCAACCCGCCCAGCGACGCCTGGGACCGCATCCGCCGCGGTTTCGCCATCCCCAACCTGAATACCGATCTCTCGCAGCAGTGGACCGACTATTACGCGTCCCACCCCGAGGCCGTTCAGCGCATGGCCGAGCGCGCGGGCAAGTACCTGTACTTCATCGTTGACGAGATCAACCGCCGCGGCCTGCCCACGGAACTGGCGCTGCTGCCCTTCGTGGAAAGCGCGTACAACCCCACCGCCCTGTCGCGCGCCCAGGCTTCCGGCCTGTGGCAGTTCGTGCCGGCCACCGGTACGCACTTCAACTTGAAGCAGGATTGGTGGCGCGACGAACGCCGCGATCCCATCGCATCGACCAACGCCGCGCTGGACTATCTTGAAAAGCTGTTCGAGATGCAGGGCGACTGGTATCTGGCCCTGGCGTCCTACAACTGGGGCGAAGGCTCGGTGCAACGCGCCATGGCCAAGAACGAAGCGGCCGGCCAGAACACGGACTACCTGTCCCTGAACATGCCCGACGAGACCCGCAACTACGTGCCCAAGTTGCAGGCCATCAAGAACATCATTGCCGACCCGCAACGCTACGCGGTGGCGCTGCCGCCGGTGGGCAACACGCCCTACTTCGTGACGGTGCAAAAGAACAGCGACATCGATCTTGAAATCGCCGCCAAGCTGGCCGAAATGCCGCTGGACGAATTCAAGGCGCTGAACCCCTCGTTCAACCGCCCCGTCATCCGCGGCGACCATGGCCCCACGCTGCTGCTGCCGGCCGACCGTGTCGAGATCTTCAACGCGAACCTGACGAACTACAAGGGCGACCTGTCGGCCTGGAAGATCTACCATTCGCGCCGTGGTGAGTCCTACGCGTCCATTGCCAAGCGTTTTGGCGTGACCGAGGCCAAGCTGCGCGAAACCAACGACATCGGCTCGCGCCAGAAGTCCGCGTCGGGCCAGGCACTGCTGGTGCCCGGCGAGCCCGGCACCGGTGGTGGCGTGCAACTGGCGTCCCTGGCGGCCCCCGTGGGCGCGCTGGAACAGGCCCCCGCCGACACCAAGGCCGCCGCGCCGCGCGGCCGTGCCGCCCCGGCGCCCGCCGCCCGCGTCGCCAGCGCCCGACCCAATGTGCGCACGCACAAGGTTCGGCAGGGCGACACGCTGTTCTCGCTGGCCAAGCAGTACGGCACATCGGTGGACGCCCTGCGCGCGCTGAATAACTTGAAGGGCAGCGCGCTCAAGGTCGGTACCGCCTTGCGCGTGCCGGGCACCAACGCCCGGGGCTGATCCCAGCCCGCGGTCCCCAAAAACGGCGCCCGGTAACGGCGCCGTTTTTACAAGTACGCGACGCCGCCAAACTCCTTAAAATGGGCGGTCTTTCAGCAGGAAAAAATCAAAGGAATCATCATGGGCTTTCTCGCCGGCAAGCGCATTCTCGTCACCGGGGTGCTTTCAAACCGATCCATCGCCTACGGCATTGCGCGCGCCTGTCACCAGCAAGGCGCCGAGCTGGCGTTCACCTATGTGGGCGATCGCTTCAAGGAACGCGTTGTTGAATTTGCCGCCGAATTCGGCAGCAAGATCGTGCTGCCTTGCGACGTGGCTGAAGACAGCCAGATCGAAGGCGCCTTCGCGGAATTGGGCAAGCACTGGGACGGCCTGGACGGCTTGGTGCACTCCATCGGCTTCGCCCCGCGCGAAGCCATCGCCGGCAACTTCCTGGACGGGCTGTCACGCGAGGGCTTCCGCATTGCCCATGACATTTCGGCCTACAGCTTTGCCGCGATGGCCAAGGCCGCGCTGCCCCTGATGGAAGGCCGCAACGGCTCGGTGCTGACGCTGACGTACCTGGGCGCCGAACGCGTGGTCCCCAACTACAACACCATGGGCCTGGCCAAGGCGTCGCTGGAAGCCAGCGTGCGCTACCTGGCCACGGCGCTGGGCCCCCGCGGCATTCGCGCCAACGGCATTTCGGCCGGCCCCATCAAGACGCTGGCCGCCAGCGGCATCAAGGACTTCTCGGCCATCCTGAAGTTCGTGGAAGCGCAGGCGCCGCTGCGCCGTAACGTCACCATCGACGACGTCGGCAACGTGGCGGCATTCATGCTGTCGGATCTGGCGGCGGGTGTTACCGGCGAGATCACCCACGTGGACGCCGGCTTCTCGACCGTCGTTCCGGGCATGGAAGACTGATTTTGCAGCGGTCGGGCGGGCGGCAACATGGCCACCCGCCGGCCGTATCAGGCCGCGCGCACCACCAGCGTGGACACCTGCACGTCGACCGCCGTCATCAGCTTGTGGATCGGGCACTTTTCGGCCACCGCCAGCAGTTCATCGATGTGGGCATCCGACAGCTCGCCATTGAGCGTCAGCTTTGCGGTCAAGCGATAGACGCCCTTGCGCTCTTCACTGGCATCACGCACCACTTCTACATCCACCGACGTCAGCGGCAAGCCCTTGCGCTGCGCGTAGACCATCAGCGTCAACGCCTTGCAACCGCCCAGCGCGGTGTCGAAATAATCATGCGGATCGGGTCCATCGCCCTGCGGCTTGGGCATCGCCACGGGCAGGGTGTGGCCTTCGGCCGTGGCGGTGAATTGCAGGATGTCGGGCGCATTCTGGCGGACTCGGATGCTCATGGGTAGGGTCTCTTGGATGGGCGGCCGTGGTGGACGCCTGAAGCTGACGTTGTAGCATCCGACGACAGATTTTGACGGCTGACAACAAGCTGAACTTATTGCGCGCGCGGCGGTCGGATATCCCTATCCGCGTTCACGAACTGAACGCACCGACTGTATCGACAAAAAGGGGGCCGCATGAGCGCCAGACAACTTCTTGACCAACTGCTGCAATCGGGCCAGGGCCTTCTGGCCGACGCCACCAACCGCGTGCAAGGCGCAACGGGCGGCGCCGGCGGCGGCAAGGGCTCGTTCCTGACCGGGCTGGGCGGCGGCGCATTGGGCGCCGGTGCGTTGGGGCTGTTGATGGGCAGCAAGAAGGCACGCAAGATCGGCGGCAAGGTCGCCATGTACGGCGGCATGGCGGCGCTGGGCGCGCTGGCCTACCGGGCTTATGGCGACTGGCAGCGTAACCAGGCCGGTGGCGCGCAAGCCGCCCCGCCCCAAACCCTGGACCGTCTGCCCGCGCCCGAGGCCGAGCAGCACAGCAACGCCGTTTTGACCGCCATGATCGGCGCGGCCAAGGCGGACGGCCATATCGGCCCTGAAGAACGCGGCCTGCTGGAAACGGAGCTGGCCAAGCTGTCCTCCGACGCCCAAGACCGCCAGTGGCTGGAAACGGAGCTGTCGCGGCCGCTGGACCCCGCGGCGGTGGCGCAATCCGCCAAAACCCCCGAGATGGCCGCCGAAATGTATCTGGCCAGCCTGCTCGTCGTGGACGAAGAAAGCTATATGGAACGCGCCTATCTGGACGAGCTGGCGCGACAGCTCAAGCTGGAACCCAGCTTGAAGGAAAAGCTGGAACAGCACGCCAAGAGCGCGGTGGCCTGAGCGCGCTTGATTCGCCGCTTACTGCGCCCTCAGTCCGCCCGCAAGCCGATTGAAGCCGTCAGCGCCGTGTACCGGTCGATGTCCGCATGAATCATCGACTGGAATTCGCGCGGCGTACTGCTCGCCGGCGTGAAGCCCTGTTGCCGCAGCGAAGCCTGGGTATCGGGCTGGCTGACGATTTTTGCCACCGCTGCGTTCAGCTTGTCGATGACGGCACGCGGCGTGGCGGCCGGCGCCAACAGGCCATGCCACTGATCCATCGCGTAGCCCGCAACGCCCTGCTCGGCAACCGTCGGCACCGTTGGCATTAACGGTGAACGGCTGGGCGAAGTCACCGCCAATGCGCGCAGCTTGCCCGCGGCAATCAAGGGCGCCGCGCTGGACGCCGTGACGACACCCATCGCCACCTGCCCGGCCGCCACGTCGGTCAACGCCGGGCCGCATCCCTTGTAGGGCACCTGCTGCAAAACCGCGCCCGTGGCGCGCGCCAGCATCTCGCCCGCCAGGTGTTGCGGCGTGCCGTTGCCGCAAGAGGCAAACGCTAGCGGCTTGGCGGGCAACGCCGCCGCCAGCGCATCGTCCAGCTTGTGCAGCGGCGAGCCCACCGGCACCACGAACACCGACGGCACAAACGCCACATTGATCACGGCGGCGAAATCCTGCTTAGGCGAAAAGCCAAGGTTGCGATACACGCCCGGGTTGATGGCGAATGAACTGTTCACCATCAGCAGCGTGTAACCGTCGGGCGGTGCTTCCGCCACGATACGCGCGCCGATGTTGCCGCTGGCGCCGGGGCGGTTTTCAACCACCACCGCCTGGCCCAGCTGCGCTTGCAGGCTGGCGCCGATGCGGCGTGCCAGCAGATCGGTGCCGCCGCCCGGCGGGAAGGTGACCACGATGGTGATCGGGTGCGCGGGATACGCCGCGTCCATCGGCGCTTCGCCCGAGGGCGAGTTGCCGCATGACGCCAGCGGCAGGGTCAACAACGCAAGGCTGGCTTGAAGCAGGCATTTCATGATGGGCTCTCAGGCGTCCAGGCCGATGTCCAGCACCTTGGCGCTGTGGGTCAGCCAACCGACGGCGATCTGATCCACGCCCGTGGCGGCAACGGCAGCGGCCGTCTCCGGTGTGATCCGGCCCGAGGCTTCCGTGATCGCGCGCCCACGCGCCATGGCGACGGCGCGCCGCAAATCATCCAGGCTCATGTTGTCCAGCAACACCACGTCCACGCCCAGCGACAACGCAACTTCCAGCTGCGCCAGGGTGTCGACCTCAAGCTCGACCTTGACCATGTGGCCCACGCCCGCGCGTGCCCGCTGCACCGCCGTGGCCACCCCGCCTGCCAGGGCGATGTGGTTGTCCTTGATCAGCACCGCGTCGTCCAGCCCGAACCGGTGATTGCTGCCGCCCCCCACGCGAACCGCGTACTTTTGCACCGCGCGCAGGCCGGGCATGGTCTTGCGCGTGCAGGTGACGCGTGCGCCGTAGCCCGAGATGGCGCGCGCGATGGACGCGGTAGCAGTGGCCACGCCGCTCAAGTGGCACAGGAAGTTCAGCGCCACGCGTTCGGCTGCCAGCATGGCGCGGGCGTTGCCGCGCAACCGCGCGATCTCGGTACCGGGCGCCAGGTCGCTGCCGTCGCGCTGAGACACATCGAATTCGATGGCGGGGTCCATGGCGCGAAACGCCAGGCGCGCCAGATCCAGGCCGGCCAACACGCCGGCCTGACGCGATACCAGCCGCGTTTCTGCCACGGCGTCGTGCGGCACGATGGCGTCGGTGGTCAGGTCGCCGGCGCGGCCCAGGTCTTCCAACAAGGCGGCTCGCACCAGGGGCTCAAGCATGACGTCCGGCAGGGGAGGCACCGCCAGGCGAGAGGCGGTCAAGGGCGCTTCGGCATTAATGCTCATTTTGAGTATTTTTGAGTTAAAAAAAGGCGCGCAGAGATTGCGCAGCACTTATGCTAGAGACGAGCATAACCCTTGTCAAGCGTCATAACGCGCGAGACAGGGGCAATTTGCTGCCCGCGATGGCGCGTTCAAGCAGCACGTCGCGCCGGAATCGAAACAGCTTGGCGGGGCGGCCCGCCGTGCCCGTGGCCATTTCGCCGGTCTCTTCGACCAGCGCCTGTTGCTCGATCAGCCGCCGGAAATTCTGCTTGTGCAAGGCGCGCCCCGCCAGCGCCTCGACCGCCATTTGCAGCTGCAACAAGGTGAATTGGGCCGGCATCAGTTCAAACACGACGGGGCGGTACTTGATCTTGGCGCGCAAGCGGGCGATGCCGGTTGCCAGAATGCGGCGGTGGTCGTGGCGCATCGCTTGGCCGGGTATGGCGGCTGCAAAGTTGCCATCGCCGCGCCGCGCGGCCTCGGGCACCAAGCCGGCTTCGAACAGCAGTTCGTAGCGCTGCAGCACCATGTCTTCGTTCCAGGCGGCCCCGTCCAGCCCAAATGTGATGGCGATCCGCTGCTGACGACGCGTGCGCACATCGGCGTCATCGCTGGCGGCGCACCACTGCGCCAGGCGCGGCACGATCAGTTCGTCGACCAGGGCCGGCGTGCCGGTGCGCCGGTCTTCCCAAGGAAAGTAGCGATACCAGTCTTGCCAGCCCACCTGCGCCACGCCGGTTTCGCCGGCTTCACGCGTCAGCCCCAGATAGCTGACCGACATGACGCGCGCGCCGGATTCGTCGGAGCGATCGCCATCGGCAAAGGTATAGAGCTGCTCGACGTAACCCAGGGGGTGATGGGTCTGGGTTTCCACCCACGCGCGCAGCCCCGCCTGCAACGAGCGATGCGACAACTCGAAAGGGCCGGCCGGCAAGGCGCTGGCGTCATCCGTCGTCAACACACGCGGCTCGCCATGCGTCACGGCGACAAGCACGGCAACAAGTTCGGTATGGACGGAGCGTTCGATGGAGTCGGTCAAGGATGGTGGCAGAGAAGGTTGAAAGGCGAGTTGAATGGCGCGAAAAATAGCGGGAAGAAAGGCGGGATGAAAGGCCCGATGAAAGGCGGCAAGAGACGCCGGAAATTATAAGGTTCTGTTCCTGCAACAGCCCCTTGCAAACGTGACACGCCGGACGGCCGCGACGGCGCGCGCAGCGACTAAGATAAAAGCCAGCAACCAGGCGCGTCGCCATCCTGGGACGCCCGCAAGCGGAGCATGAGCCATGTTGAAAACTGCCCCTGACCCGAACGCCGCCACCAACGCGAAAGACGTCGACCCGCGTCCGCCGACCGACCCGCGCAAAGGCACGGAGACGCTTCCGATGCCGGACCAAAGCAAGACCGTGGCGGGCATGCCGCGCGACGGACGCGCTGTCGCGCAGCCGGGCGAACCCGGCGTCATCACGCCCGAGGACGACATTCTGGAAACATCCTACGAAAACCGCAAAACGTGACGCCGCAATCGTGAAGGCGCAATCGTAAAGGCGCAATCGAAAGCGCAACGCTGACGTCGCAAAGCGGCCGATGATACGCCAGCTTGCGGCACGCGGCGCAAGAGTGGGCCGGACCGGCAACGGTCCGGCCCACTGCACTTGAACATTCGGAAATAGGCGCTCGCCTATATCAAGCCGGGTAGCGGGTTTCTACACTGCAACGCTTTCCAGGCTCTTCCGGCCGATGCTTTAACGATATCCCCATGTTCAAGAATTCCTTTCCGCGAATCGTCGCGGCAACTCTCTTTGCTGTCCTTTTTCCCGCCAGCCAAGCCTTTGCAATGGGCATCCAGCCTGAAACGTCGGTCGTGCTTGTGCACGAAGGTGCCGGCGAAGGCACGATCGGCATCAAGAACACGGGTGACGAACCCGTGCTGCTGATCTCCACCATTGAACACATCGCCGAAGACCAGGATGATTGGGTCACGGTGTCTCCCCCCGCTGCCGTGCTGGCTCCCGGCAAGACGCAGCTGGTGCGATTTCTGCTCACCCACGACAAGCCGCTGGACGCGCAGCGCATGAAGCGCGCCATATTCGAAGGCATTCCGCAAACCGGCGAACAAAGCAATAAGCTGCGCCTGACCATTCGGCAGGATCTGCCGCTGATCGCGCTGCCCAAGAAGGTCGCGAACGACAATGCCCCCTGGCGTTCACTGCTGTGGACCACCGAAGACGGCAAGCTGACCGTGCGCAACCCCAGCCCCTACGTCGTGCGCATGGATCAACGCGTCCACGCGCAGCCGTCGAATCAAGCGCTGACCCTGCCCAAGACCTACATTTTGCCCGGTGAAACGCTACAGCTGGTTGGCGCGGACGCCCCTCTGCAAGTTGGGCAGACAAGCGTTCGTCTGTACCCCGCCACCGTCTACGGCTATCAAGTTTCGTCGTTCGACGCGCCCATCAAGAACTGACGGCATCACGGCCCCCCTCGACGGGGCATCAACACGCTTGGCCATGCTCGCAAGCCCCTGCACCCAGGGCCTTGCGAGC
The DNA here is from genome assembly GCF_036668755.1 of Achromobacter sp. ESBL13. Lineage (NCBI taxonomy): Bacteria > Pseudomonadati > Pseudomonadota > Betaproteobacteria > Burkholderiales > Alcaligenaceae > Achromobacter > Achromobacter sp. ESBL13. The sequence continues at coordinate 70,414 of NZ_JAZEVT010000006.1, forward strand.
GTTGTGCGCCAGGTCAACTCATGGCTTTCATGTTCTGCAACCGCTTACGCAATGCTCGCGGTGGCGCCGTCGTCGCCGCGAGCCTACTGCTGTGCCTGCCTTGGGCTGCCATCGCGCAGCCCGGGGCTACCGGGTTCGACCTTGAAACCCTCAAAAGCCGCGGCTTGAATCCGGCCATCGCATCGCACTTCAAGAACGGGCCGCAATTTCTGCCTGGTCAGCACACCGTGCACCTGAACGTCAACGGCCGGCACGTCGGCCGCACTCTGGCCACCTTCGACGCCAGCGGCAAACTCTGCCTGACTCCGGAATTACTGACCTTGGCCGAGTTGAAGTCGCCCGCAGCACAAGACGGTCAGTCACAGGCCTGCCCGGACGCATTTCTTCAGGCTTGGCCCACCACCACTATCGCGCTACAGCCCGAACGGTTGGCGGTGGACATCGTCGCGCCACCGGGCGCCGTGAACAGAACAGCCACCGCTACAACGTATCAATCGGGTGGCCGCGCAGCCATCCTGAACTACGACGTGCTTTCCAGCCAGACGCGCCATATCGGTGGAAAGTCGAATTATCTGCAGGCTTATACCGAACTGGGCCTGAATGCGAACGATTGGATTCTGCGTAGCAACAGCACCTACTCTGCCATCGGCGGAAAGTCGACGTGGAACCACGTCGATGCTTACGCTCAGCGCACATTGCCGACCTGGCGCACCACCTTTCAAGCTGGGCAAATCAATCTGCATGGGGCGCTGTTTTCCGGCGTTCCGGTTACCGGAATGCAGCTGTTTCCCGAAACCGCCTTGCAAGACAGCAAGCACGAAGGCCCGCCTATCAGCGGCATCGCCCACACGCAGGCACGCGTCGAGGTATGGCAGAACGGCGTTCCGCTCGCCTCCGCCATCGTGCCCCCCGGCCCCTTCACCATGACCGATGTGCTGCCCCGGTCATTGACACAAGACCTCAAGGTTGTCATCCACGAAACTTCGGGCGAAGAGCGCGTGTTCTACGTGCCGGCGGCTGCGTTGCAGGTCGACCGCGTCGGCGCGGCCGCCGGATTCACCGGCGGCTTCGGCATGCTGCGCAAAATGGGTGGGGTAGGTGACGAGTCCATGCCGGTCGCGGCGGCGGAGTACGGCATCGCGTTGAGCAGGCGCGCCAACGTCGCGGCCGGATTATTGCTGACCCAGAACTATCGCTCGCTGGGCGCCCGCTCGGATCTGGTCCTGCCCGGCAGCATCCAGACCGGCGTACAAAGCACCTTCTCGCAAAACTCGCGGACCGGGCGCAGCGGCGCGCAGCACATCGCATCCGTCTCGGCTCAATTGCTGCCAGGCGTGTCGTCGAACTTATCCCTATTGCGGCGCACCGACGGCTACAGCGAAGTGCTGGATCACGCCCGCAGCCGCTCGCGGCACGGGCCGTCGGACGACAGGCAGTGGTATCCCCATTTTCGCGAGGACCGCATCAAACAGCAGATCAGCGCGGGGTTGGCCTGGGGGGGATCCGCGCTGGGGGGCTTCAGCATGAATGTCAGCGAATCCCAGAGCGTGCGCGGCAATTCATCACGACGCGGCATTTTCAGCTGGGGCAAGAGCTTCCACCGGGCCAGCCTGTCGCTGTCATTCGAACGCGACATGGGTTCCAGTTACCGCAATCAGGGCAACCTTATGTATTTGAACCTGAGCTTGCCTTTAGGCAAGCAAAGCGTCAGCGCGTCGATGCAGACACAGGACACCGGCACAAGCTACGGCGTCAATACCAGCGCCCCCATCAATGAGCGCAGCAACTACACCCTGTCGGCCAACTCCGGTTCGCACGGCCAGGCCAGCTATTCCGGCTCGCTCGGCGTCAATTCAGCCTATACCCAGCTGAACTTGGCTGCCAGCAGCTTCACGGGCGGATACAGCCATTCCGCTCGCGTGCGGGGCGGTCTGGTCGGACATGCTCAAGGCTTGAGCTTTTCGCCCTATCGGGTGCAGGACACGTTCGCCATCGCATCGGTGGGCGGCCTGTCCGGCGTGCGCCTGAGCACGCCGGCGGGTAGTGTATGGACGGACCCCTGGGGCCGCGCCGTCATCCCGTCGCTGCCTGCGTACCGTCACGGCCAGATCCAGGTCGCCACGACGTCGCTGGCGCGCAACGTAGACCTGATCAATGGTCGCTACAGCCTGGATCCGTCGCGCGGCTCGGTATCGAAGGTGGACTTTTCGGTGGTTACCGTGCGCCGCGCCTTGGTGACCGCCTCCTTTCCGGATGGCGCGCCGGTGCCCAAGGGCGCGGCCGTGCTGGACGCCAACGGCGTGTTCATCACGCTGGTGGGCAGCGGTGGCCAGATATTCCTGCCCGACATGTTGGCCGGCGCCACGCCGTTCAGCGTAGCGCCATCGGAAGCGGCGCCATGCACACTTGAATTCGACATCGCCGATACGCCGGACCTGAACGCGTTGTACGAACGCGCCCAAGCGACGTGTACCCCTTAGACGCGCCTGAACCTATTGAGAAAGAACGCCATGACTATCGCAACCTTTCGCCTTGTGCGATGGTGCCGGCCCGCACTGGCGATGGCCGCGCTGCTGCCGGCCGCCGCCTGGACCACGTCTGCGGCGCAAACGTCGCCTTCCCCGCCCCCGATGCGGACAACTGCCATGGCCCCGGTAACGGGTTGCATGGTGTCATTCGGCCAAACCACCGTGGACTACGGCAGCTTCACGGCCGGACAACTGACGCTGGACGGCAAGCGGCGCTATCAGCTCGAGCCACGCTTAGTGCCGTTGACGATCAGTTGCCCATCCGCCCGCCCTATTGCTCTGCGACTGAACGCCCCCGCAGGCCAGACCGGCGCCGCGAAGTTCGCGGCAAATGGTGCCTTGCACGTCGTGCTGAGCCACGTTCGGGTCGACGGCGACGAAATCCGAGTCGTCAACCCGGACACGCCCCATGGCGCCCAACCACAGATCAGCATGCGGCCCGGCGACACCGTAATGATGGAGCATGCCCGATCCGGACGTAGCCTTACCGCTCAGATCGCGCTGAACCCGGAAGTGGACGACGCCGACGTCCGCGTCGCCGATCAGACGGAATGGTCGACGACCTTGCAGTTTGAATTGGTGGATAGGTAGCCGCTTGTGGCCGCTCGCCCGCCGCGTCGGTGAGCTCGGGGCCGACGGGTGGATCTCACAAGAGCCCGCACAGCTTGAACAAGCCGTTGTCCGTCGCCACGCCCAGCTTGCGATAGGCGGTGCCCTTTTGTGCACTGATGGTTTTGGGGCTGCGCCCGAACTTGGTGGCAATATCGGAAATTGACATGCCCGCAAGCAGGCACCGAATGACTTCGCGCTCGCGGCCAGACAGGGATGCGCCATCGAGCACGCTGCTTGTCGATGCGGGCAAGGCCGAATCGTCCGCCGGTGTATCGGTAGCCGTGGGTTCGACTTGCTCGGTGCTTGCGCCAGACAGCAGGTAGGTCATCTGGGGATCGCAGTAGGTGCCGCCGGCGGCCACCTTGCGCACCGCCAGCACAATTTCGTCTTCGCGCCCGCCCTTGCCCACAAAGCCGTGCGCGCCGGATCGCAAGGCCAACGCCACTGTGGCCGGATCGTAAAGCGCGGAGAACACCAGAATGCGCGCGTTGGGAAACTTGATGCGCAACGTCCTGATCAGCGAAATGCCGTCGACCTCGGCCGGGCCTAACGAATAGTCGATCAACAGCACGTCGACGGACTGGCCCCCAAGTGTCCGGATCATGTCCCGGCTGGTCTCGAATTCACCAATGACAACAATGTCTCGGTTCTGCGACAGATAGGCAGACATGCCGGCCCGCACTACCGGATGGTCATCCAGGATTGCGATGCGCAATGGATGATAGTTGAAGGCTGACAATATGGAATTCCCAGTTAGAGCCAAGATTTTCCACTGGTTTTCGTTGAAGGGAAAACTCAACGTGGACAAATAGTAACGCAGCCGTTTGCGCAGCCGTAGCGAAGATTAGGCGGGCGCCTATATACCAAAAGTCATCCGTTTCCTAGAGTGGTCCCTTTGTCCCACCAGAAACTGGATAGTCATGAATCACTCGGCACGCCCCCTGCCCGCTCTGCGTTACCTCCTGGCCGCAAGTTTTTTGATCGCCGCATCCGCGCAAGCTGCTCCTACCGCTGATTTGAAGGTCATCGGCCGCATCACTCCCCCGTCCTGCGATCTGTCGCTTGACGGCGGAGGCACCCTCAATTTTGGTGAGCACGCATTCAATTCACTGGCGTACGACGGCACCAAACTGGAGCCCAAGACGATCGGGCTGAACATCAAGTGCACGGGCATGACGCGTGTCGGCCTGCACGTGGTAGACAACCGTGCCAGCAGCAAAGTTCTGAAAAGCTCGCTGAACGTCAATGCGTGGGGATCGATCAATTCCACCATCACCGACGCTTTCATCTTCGGCCTGGGCTCCGTTGCGGGCCCCGACAACACGCAGATTCCCATCGGCGGCTACATGTTCGGCTTCAAGGAAGGCGACGTCCAAGCCGGCGGCAACAAAGCCACCGTCCTCTACAGCGCGGACAAACGCACGTGGTCTTCCGAAGCCATCTTGCGGCAGTTCATCAGCCCCAATTTCACCTATTCGTTCTTCCTGGGTTCGCCGGGCGCCAACGCCACGCCGGTGGCGGTCGAATCGGTTGCCGGCTCGCTTACCGTCACCCCGACGATCAACCGCGCCGCTGCTCTGCCTACCACCGAAGCCATCAACCTGGATGGCAGCGCCACGATCTCACTGGTCTACCTGTAAGCGTACCGCAGAGGGCGCGCTGTGGCGCGCTCTCGCAATCGCATATCCCTGAACGAGCCCAGTGTAGGACCGTACGACCTTCCAAGGTCGTACGGCGCGGCTGCATTCGTGAGAGAGCAGGATCAGGATCAGGTTGTTCTTTGCCTTCCGAGGACGGCATTTGTTGACATCAGGAACGTTCATTATGAAAAAACAACTCTTTGTCGGCGTCGCGTTGGCCACGCTGGCGGCCACGACACATGCTGCGGGCAATAGCGACCTTGCCGTGACGGGCAAACTCATGCCGCCAGCATGTAACGTCCATTTCGGCGGCAACGCCACACTGGACTTTGACACCATCGCGTTCAATGCCTTGGACAAAAACGGCACGAATCTGGGCAGCAAAAACACACAACTACAGATCGATTGCGGCCGCCCCACGCGCGTCAGTGTTACCGCGATCGACAATCGAGCAGGGTCTGGAATCACGATCCAAGAAGCGCCCCAATTGAACTGGCCCTACCAAAACCCCGAGAACGGCTCCAAATATTCCTGGGGATTGGGTTTTGCGGACGAGTCCAAACAGATCAAGACGGGCGCATTGATCGCACTGATCAACCCACCGACCACTACGGTCGACGGAGCTCTTCTGACCGAAACAGGCGCGCAAAAGGTCTTGGCGCGCCCCAAAGGCAGCACCAACTGGCCGATCGTATCCTCGCACTACTCGGTAAACCTCAGCCCCGACCTTGAATACTCGTTCGGCCCGACAGGCGGCCCCGCCGCACCGATCACGAACGCTCAGTTGGCGCTGGGTATCGCCCCCATGATCGCATCGCCCTCAACGCTGCCGGCTGCCAACGAAATTCCCTTGGACGGTTCGATCACGTTCACGTTGCGCTACCTGTAGCGCTTCTGGCAACACTGACTGATACTGACCCACACTTCGTTCACGATGAAAAATCTGATCCCTCTTTGCGCCGGGTTGGCGCTGGCGGCTGTCAACGTTGCGCATGCTGGCGATCAATCCGAACTTGCCATAGGCGGCCGGTTGACGCCACCCGCATGCCATTTAGGCTTTGATGGGGCAAGCTCGATTGACTTCGGCACGTTGCCTTTTAACGGCTTGCAAGCCAACGGCACCCTGTTGAATGAACAACGGCCGCGCCTGAAAATCGTCTGCGGCGGACCGACGCGGGTCGCTTTCACGGTTCAGGAAAATCGCCCGGACACCGCCATCACGCATCACGAAGCTTCGGCGAACGACATGCCGTGGCCATACCAGCATCCGTCCAACGGCACGCCGCACGCGTGGGGCCTGGGACGTGTCGAGGATGTCCGGATCGGCGCCTTGGTTTTGCTGGTACGCCCGGAAGCCACCGTGATCGATGGCATGGCTCCTTTCCTCCAAACCTCCATGGTCCTTGCCCGGCCTGGCGGCACCTCCACGTGGCCCGTTCAATCCCGAATGGACTCCATTAATGTGAATCCCGCGGACGAATACTCCTTCGGCACCGACGCGGGAGCCGTGGCCATCACCACCGCGTCCGTTAGCCTGGCGGTAACGCCGATGTTGAACCGGACGTCGGTTTTGCCAAAGTCCCAAGAGATCCAGTTGGATGGCTCGGTGACCTTTACTTTGCGGTATCTTTGACGCCGCGCCCCTTCTTCGGACACGTCATGCAAAAGGCCCTCGACTTCATCGAAGTCGAGGGCCTTATGTATTTCGTCCCGTACCAATCAGATCGGTATAGCGGGGATGGAAATTGTTTTGCTGCCAGTGTTCTTGGCGGACAGAGGGGCCGCCAACATTAGTTCCAAAGCAGTCCGGGATATACTAAATTTCCCTTTAAAAACAACGGATTTCCAGAAAATACTGTCCGCCAGATTCCGATAAATTCCTATCAAATCAGCTACAATTTTGATAGTCAATTTGTGAGTTGAATACATGGCGCGATCAATCAACAGGCTCACGGCCATTGGGGCTACCCGCCTGGAAAAGCCGGGGCTGTACAGCGATGGCGGCGGCCTCTATTTGCAGATTACAGCGGCTGGCGTGAAGTCCTGGCTACTGCGCTATATGCGCAACGGGCGCGCCCGAGGGATGGGCCTGGGGCCCCTTCATACGATCAGCCTCGCCGAGGCCCGCTCCAAGGCGCTCGCCTGCCGTCAGCAACTGCTCAAAGGGATCGATCCCCTGGAAGCCAAGAGCGCCGCCAAAATAGCGGAAAAGCTCTCCGCGGCCAAGTCGATCACGTTCGATCAATGCGCCGACGCATACATCGCCGCCCACCAGGCGGGCTGGCGGAATGCCAAACATGCTGATCAGTGGACCAACACGCTGAGGACATACGCAGGCCCAGTCTTCGGTGCGGCAACTGTCTCCCTCATCGATACCCCGCTCGTCCTCAAGGTACTTGAGCCTATCTGGCAAACGAAGACAGAAACCGCCACGCGGGTACGCGGCCGGATCGAATCCATCCTGGACTGGGCGACCGTTCGCGGCTATCGGACTGGCGAGAATCCCGCACGCTGGAAGGGACATCTAGATCATCTGCTGCCCAAGCGATCCAAGGTGCAACGCGTCAAACATCATCCAGCATTGCCGTATACGGATGCCCCTGCGTTCTTTCAGACGCTGCGGGCCCAATCCAGCAACTCGCATAAGGCTTTGGCCTTCCTCATCCTCACCGCGACCCGTACCAACGAGACGATTGGGGCTCAATGGAAGGAGATCGATCTGTCGGCTGGCACTTGGACAATTCCTGCTGAGCGCATGAAAGCGGGCAAAGAGCATCGTGTACCTCTGTCCAAAGCTGCCCTTGAGCTTCTGCATGAAGCGCGGACGGAGCTCGTGACCAGCGATGACTATGTGTTCGTCGGGCAGAAGGCGGGGCGCCCTCTTTCAAATATGGCGTTCCTCCAACTGCTGAAACGGATGGACCGCGGCGACATCACTGCGCATGGATTCCGCTCGACCTTTCGAGACTGGGTAGGGGAAGTCACGCATCACGCACGGGAAATCGCCGAAGCAGCGCTCGCACATACGATCAAGGACAAGTCGGAGGCGGCGTACGCTCGCGGTGATCTTTTCCTGAAACGGCGAGGCCTGATGGAAGATTGGGCTGACTTTCTGGCGCAGCAAACCGTAAGAAGCGACTAAAGTACTGGTCGCCCCAACGCCCTTACTTCAATACCATTCATCCCCATATTCATGCCCCTCCCTCCCGCCAAGCATTGCCCTCCTCCAGATGGAATGAATGACGCAGACTATAAGAATTTCGAGAAAGTCCCAGGTGCAGGGTGGGCGTGGATATTTCTTCGTCGCAATCCCGAATTCCGTAGAAGATGCGCAGAACTAGCGAACCGCGACGATCTAGAACGCAGAACCCAGGAACGTCTGATAGCGCGTGACTTTGGATTGCGGAGATTCAAGCACTGCGACGAACGCTACGGTGCCGCTGGAGAGCGGCGACCAATTTTCAATCCATTGGCTCGTTGGCGATTCCCCGAATCGAAAGATGAAGTTCTAAAGCACACTGCGACACTTCGGGAGGGGCAGGTTCTGCTCCGATTCGATGTGAGGCCTGCTCTCACCGATGAAAAATCTCTCATGGTTCAACTAGCAAGCGCGCTGCAAATTCTGGAAATGGAGAGAAAGAAGCTCCATGAGGAAAAAGCTGATTCATCGTTGAAAAAAACGACATCCCGCAGAATCAGGGCGAAAGGCGACCATCGACGTCGAATTGTTTGGCTGCGTATCCTGGACGCGCACAACAACAAAATTGATCCTATGGAGGCGTTGGCCAAGATCTCCCCAATTGACTACGGCACACCAGATCCTCGATTGCCGCACGAACGTCAGCAGGCACATAGAGATCTGCTCGCGACAGCCCAGGATTATGCAGAGCGGCGCTATCTCGCCATGGCACTTGAATACGCACCTCGTCTTAAGAAGTTCGCTGTTCAAAAAGACCGTTCGGACAAGAGCCTAAAGAACATCAATTACTAGATCGGCCGGGGAAGACGGCAAGAAGCTGTAAGTGCACATTTAGTGCCCTGCGACGGGAAGTCGGGCATCCGGGATGATGCAGGTGTGGGTGCGACGCGCCCCACCACATCCCGGAGCACAAAAGATGTCAATACAAGCCGCTACCCTGCTTGAGAATTCCCTTCACCCGTCCCCCAGCAAATTCTTGCGACGAACCTCGGTGCAGGAAATGACCGGCCTGAGCCGATCCACCCTATACGACCTGATGGCTAAGGGAACCTTCCCCAGGCCAATTACTGTTGGCACGAAAGCTGTCCGCTGGGTCGACACCGAGATTCACGCATGGATGGTGGCAAAGATCTCCGCTAGATAGCATCTCGCCGTGTAGACGTGCGGCCAGCTTTCGCGTAAGCCTCGTGCCTCCACTGTGGCAGGAGGTAACTACATCATCTATATACACATAAGGGCCTCTATTCTCCATAGAGCCAGGATGACTACGACCATGAAGATCTCTATCCCGCGTTCAGAAGATGTCGGCATCGACACCGTTACTCTTCGACTCCCCTATGTCGGCGATCGGCTTTCCACCTCTTACTGCCAAACGATCACGTCAGATGGAGAAGTTCGCCCGGGGGCAAGCCATTCCATATCGCTTAAGGGCAAGAATGGAGCCCATACTGTCAAAGCTTGGCATCTTCCGAACTCGCAGGAACTCAAGATTGAAGGAACCCCCAATGGGTACGTATATGGGCAGAATTTGTTCTCAGATTCGAACATACACGCATCATGTGAACGCATGCTACGTCGCATGTCCAGGGACGATCGACTCGCTTGCGTCTTCACGACGAACAGTTGGAGATCTGCGTCAGTTGATCGGGTAGACCTGTTCATCAATCTTCGCTTCGAAGATAACCGCGAAGCGGCCAAAGTACTCAAGCAACTTGGGCTGCAGTTCGCAGCACAGCATAAGTCTGTAGCCATATATGCGACAAGCGCGTACTGGAACCCAGGAAAGGGCAAGAGCTACCAAGTGATTTGCTACGCGAAAGGCCTGCAACTGCAGGCGAAGCGACAGCGAATGCAAACCAAGAACGAATTTTTGGACAAGATTACTGACGAAGCGAACGGCATAGTTCGCATCGAACTCCGTTTACGCAAACCCGAATTAGAAAAGCTTGGACTGACTGCGTTAACAGCCTGGGAGGCCAACACGCCACGCAGGCTCTTCCGGAAATACTTCGAAAGGCTACCTATCTTCAACGTAGCTTGGGGGCCCATTAGAGCTGAGGAGCTGGGAGCCTTTTCGATGGCAGAGAGGCGCTTCTATTCGCTGTACAAGCTTGGCGCACCGCTAGATGAGCATTACGCCCCAAGAATTATCCGCAAGTACATGGCGAAGTTCCGATCGTTTGGCATTGATCTCAATGTGCCTAGTGCTACCGCAGAAGCCCTACAACTTGGCGAGCTGTTTTCCGCTTCGAATCGAATCGCGACTGTGCCTGAATGGATGCTGGCTGCAGGCAGGGCGCCCGGCGTATTGAAGAAGATCGGTAGAGCCGAACAACGCGTGTTACATAGACTTAGGCGGCGGACCCGCTCGACTCTCGGCCCCACTTTAGATAGAGATCCTCCTGGACTATGTGCATATTTGGGTGAACGCGAGCCCCATTTCGGTCGAGGGTAAACAATCCATTTCCGCATATTCGCCATCTGATGGACGGTGTTGCGCAGCCAGCTCTTCGTTGTGTAAGTGGCTGGGCAACCCGCCGTGTGAACCCAGTCGACAAGGAAATGACCCGACGCGATCGCAACTTCCAGCTCATTTTGACGGCTGGGACTGCCGGCACGCATCATCGTTAACCTGAATTTGGTCCGTTGGGGCTGCTACCGAGAACTGAGAGTGTCAAACTCCTCTTCGCATATTCGACGATACTGGCTGAACTTGACCATTACGCTGAACTACACGGTCAGGCACACGGCGAAATGGTCAGACTCCTCCTAGATGGAATCCGCCTTCCCCTAAATTTTTTTACAACACGAGGGGTTTCTTATGGTGTTGTAAGATATCTTTACAGAATTAAGCTACAGCATCAAAGGAGATGAAAGCATGTCACTGAGCTGGAGGTACGGAGCAGCAGCCAATCTCATAGACCAGGATGGGAATCCTGCTTTGGCGGTTGGGACACAGTCAATCACCGTTTACTAGCTGGCACCAGCGATGTCCCGGTTCGTTGCCTGGAATGATCTGCTGTTGTCAGAGTTTTTTTCGACGGCGTCGGAAAATGAAGATGTATGGATCCGCGCAACACGCGCTGAACTAGATTCTTTCGGCTTGCACCTCGGGGGTGCCCAAGGCCTTATCAACGCTGTTGCACTCGGGGCGCCTTGGTTACCGGCTGGCCTTGCCAATTGTTCGGACGCCGCCCGCATCTTGCTCCAACAGCGTCGGGACACCCTACGTCCGCCTTCCTACCAAGACCCTGGAACATTGAATCCTCGGTACGCTGGTATGCAAGCGCCGGCATATCTTCCTATCCTTGCCCTATGGGTGTTGGCGGCTTCCGGCGAGCAGTTGGAAGGAGGCTTCTATGCTTCTGTGGAAGATCTGCTTGGTCGTCCCTTCAGACGTGGACCGAGGCTCACCGAGGCCATGTCTAGAGCATGGGGAGACCTCGAAGCATGGTCGACCACGGAATCCGCTGGCCGATTTGGAAATTTTTACTGCCGCGTTCTGGGAGAGCATCGCTTCGTCGGGATTCCTCGCTCGCAATGCCTGATTAGCCGACACGACGAACGGAACCTTCACAGGCTCTTCCGGGAATTCAGGCTCCGGCCAGGCCAGAATCTGTTGGACACAACGCTCGCGGACATGCTCGAGCGCGGCTGCGAGGCTCGCTTTCTCACGAAACCCCTTCGCTCTGCGATGGCGAGGCGCGAGTATGAAGTACCTCTGGCAGCCTTGCTCAGGAACCTTCTCGAATCCTGGGATGGAAGCCTGCCAAAAACTGGTAGCGAGGATACCGAGAAACATCATGCCGGACGGTCGATCCAAGAGCAAGATGAGGTGGCTGCGACCATTACCCTCGCTTTATCGCCTTCCGACGAAATCGAAAACGGGTGGAACGTCCGCTGGAAGTTTCCGGCGATGGTTGATGCGCCCCACTGCATCTTTGAAATCGCGGGCCAAAGGCTGCGTGCTGTACTTGACCGCCCAAGTGCCTGCTTTATAACGGACCCGTCGGATTCTGCAGTCATTCGATCTACATCAGCCCTTTCCGCCTCCGCGACATCAAGGGTAGACGTGGATATCCGGTTTGAAGACGAGGGCGACGGTACGTTGGGCGAGCAATGCCGCAGAGAGCAGATCACTCAGGCGGCCCGCCGGATACTGGCATGGAACTCCACCGACCCCCGTTTTGGGCACCAGCTCGTGGAGCGCGAAATCCCGCTTCACGGCGTTTTCTATATCGTTTGCAGTCCGGCCGATTGGACTACGACTGAACCTTGGCTGCAACGGGAGAGAATTCCCTTCGAGCCTATGCTGGTACGCGGACTACCAGAGGGCTGGCAGATGGCGTGTATCCACGAAGCTGAAACTCTCGATTTAGAGCATAGGCAACATTTGGCTGACGCCCCCAATGTGGTCGAGGTTCCGCCCGCTAGGCTCCGGCTTTTGGGCGGAAGTCGGTTACTACGCGGTGGCGCACGATTGTTCGGTGCTTACGATCTACCTGACATTGAGGTTGACTGCCATCCAAACTCGCTTCTTGAGACCCCTGGGCTGCAAGTTGCGGAACTACCGCAACCTGTCCTTGATGGTGAACGCTCCGGGGTCAGGCGCTTCGTGGTCAAAGCGTTTGACAGGAGCCGCAGTAGCTTCGACATCAAGGTCTTGTCGAACGGAATCGAACTGGCGAGGGTGCGGCTACGGGTGGCCGACGCCGACGGAGAGGGCCGTGGTGAGATGCGGAATTTTTCACTTGGGTTCCTGGGATTTCCTCGGTCCGATCCTGACGGGTTGCGTGGAGTCAGCATAGGGGATTCGCGCCAAAGTCCGCGAGCAGGCGGCTGGCACGATGACGAAATGTTGCATGTTTCGGCCTCTTTGATTCAGGCAGAAGCTTCCATTGAAGATTCGGCGGCGGCCCAATTCCTAGACACACTGGCATCGCGCGGATCGACGTCGTACGGTGCGGCTAGGGACCAGCTCTCAAGGCTCTCCCGCAGTTCCTCTCCCATTTCTTTACTGATGGACCTCCGGGCGAGAGGTTGCCTCGAAATAGAGACCGATGGAAAGGGCCACTTTGTTCGCATCCACAGCGTGGTTCCGTCGCTCTATGCGCTGCCTGCCACGCAAGATGGGCTGCCGTTGTTCGGAGTGTCTGGAACCCTGCGGCTCGCCCAATGGGCAGTGCTCCAGGGCATTGGAGACTTCCTACCCACTGTCCAAAGTACCACCGCGGACCATCTGCCGACGTTGCGGTTGGCTGCAGTCGATGCCCGTTCTGTCGAGCACGCATGCAGCGCTATAGGTTTCCAATTTTCGGCCAATCCGGCGCGCGACATCGCCCGTTGGTCCGGATCTCTGAGGCAGGCTAGGGAGGCCGCGGAATCCGGAGGGGCAGAGTCGGTTGCTGCTGAGCTTGAGCATCTGCATCGCCTAAAGGCGGACTCCGCGCGATTTATTCCGGTCAGGGAGTCGTACATGGTCATCGACCGGGAGTCTGGCGCGCAGCTCTTCCGCTTTGACGATCCGCAGGCTGTAGGTCTGCAGCTCTACGTACTTGGTGTGCGCCGTGCAGACGGAACGTCAAGGTATTCGCATGTGCACGATTCTCGCTGGGGCGTTTGGATCTCGCAGCTGGCCTTTGCGCAAATGCTCAAGGAAAAGCATGGCCGCAACGATGCATTTCCGTGGCCTCTCCACTACGAACCAGTAACACGCGACGTATGGGTGCCTGCGCGGCTACGTCCGCCCACTGTGTTGGAGCGGGCCTTCGCGCTTAGTTCCGGAAGGGGGCCGGAGGTTCACTTCCTTTCTCCTGGCGGCAGTGCCGGCGACGGGCTAACCATTTTCGACGCCAATTCCGGACGGATTGTGGGAGCTGCCAGCCTCGTGTATGGGGAGTTTTTCCCGGGCCACTGGCTTCGATACAGTTGGGTTCCTGAAGAGACGGCGCGCCAGGTCGCAGAACTGCTCGGGTGCACCTTGAAGCCATTCGCCTGCGCGGGCGCGGCGACAGGCCTGGAAACGATGACTGCTTAGAAGGACGGCAAAAGTGGAAGAAACCATAGGCGAAGATCCGATCGGTTCCTGGGAACAGCTCAAGGGACATTTGAAGCGCTACATCCAATCGGCATTCGGCACCGACTCGCCATCTTTCGAGGCCGACCGTGAAGCACTTCTCAATACTGCGGGTGTCCTATTCCAGGAGCCCTACCTCGAACTTTTGCCTTCCTATGCAACTGCCAAGAAGCTTGTAGACCTAGACGAAACGGACTTGCCGGGGTTGGATGCGGCGGCCAGGCGCGGATTCATCGCACTAGCAGGGGCGGGACTAATGCCAGCTGGTGCGGATTTATACATGCACCAGCAGCGGATGCTCCAAGCCGCTATGCAAGGCAAGCACTGCGTGGTCGTTACCGGAACGGGCTCAGGCAAGACGGAATCGTTCTTGCTGCCGGTATTCGCGTCTATCGCAAGGGAAGCACTCCGGCCCTCTGGCGGATGGACGGCTGCTGCACCTCCTTCAGGATTGCTGCCCCACTGGAAAAGCGTTCCACCATGGAATTTTGACCGGGCGGCTGCGCGTGGCGAGCAGCGAAAGCCTGCAGTCAGGGCCCTGCTCTTGTATCCAATGAACGCGTTGGTGGAGGACCAAATGTCCCGCCTGCGCCGCGCTCTCGACTCCGATGCTGCGCATGCTGCGCTTGATGGGCACTGGGGCGCTAACCGCGTGCGATTCGGTCGCTATAACGGAACTACTCCCGTGTCAGGCCATCCGTGGCGGCTCGATGACCAGGGCCAGCGAGAGCTGAATAGGCCTAAGCACGACAAGCTCAAGGCAGCGCTAAAGCAAGCTATCGATCAGTACCAACAACTGGTCACAGCGACGGGCGCAGCACAAGACCATCTTAGCTCGATGGAAGATGCTGGTGGAGATACCGATGAAGCCAAGCGGCAGCTCGACAACCTGAAGGACCAGGCGTCGTTCGTACCCCGGATGTCTCCTAACTCGGCCGAGATGTTCCACCGCTGGGAAATGCAGGCGGCACCTCCTGACCTGCTGATCACCAACGTGAGCATGCTTTCCATCATGCTCATGCGCCAAGCTAGCCGAGCCGTGGTAGATGACCGCGCAGATGCTGACATTTTCGAAGCCACGCGCAGTTGGCTTGCCGAAGATCGGGACAACCATGTTTTCCAACTGGTCCTTGACGAACTCCACCTTTACCGCGGCGCGGCCGGGACCGAGGTCGGATACTTGATCCGGCTGCTGCTGGAGCGCCTCGGCTTAGAGCCTGGAAGCAGCCAGCTTCAGATCCTGGCCTCCAGCGCTTCGTTGGAGGCGGGATCAGATAATACGTACAAATTCCTGGGAGAGTTCTTCGGGATGGGCTCCGAAATGGCACGTGCCCGGTTCCATGTCGAGGGAGGCGTCAGCGTGAATGGACCTCCTAAAGGTGCCGCCGAAATTCCGCCTTCCTTTGCAAAAGACTGCATGGACGCAGCCCGGCAAGCTGATCGGGCCAAGCCCATTGATGGACTTGCGGGCGAATTTGCTTCAAACATGAGTGGCCGCAGTCCTGCACAGTACCTTGCAGACTCGTTCTGGCGGGAGGAAGCAGGGCACGGCCGCCACCGGGCCATATCGCTTTCCAGCCTCTCGCATAGCTTGTTCCCCCACATGGCCACACCAGAAGCTGCCGATGCGGTGCATGGGTTGTTCTTAGCTGCAGGAAGGGCAGCAAAGCTCGTATCAGAAAAAAAGATCCAGCCTGCACATCCTCTGCCACGGATACGGTTCCACTGGATGGTTAAGAACATCGATGGGCTTTGGGCCACAGCCCAACGCGTGGGCCAAGACCGACGTAGGAGGGTTGGCCGCTTGCTGGCCGAACCCCGAATGGAAGTTGAGGGCAAGCGGGCTCTCGAGGTACTGTATTGCGAGTGCTGTGGAACGCAGTTACTTGCGGGCTACAAAACTTCCGCATCTATTCCCGGAAGCATCGACCGCTACGAGCTTGCGCCCATGCCTCCGGCAATTGAGGGGTTGCCGGAGGCAACACCCCAGACCAGAACCGACGCGCAAAGCTATGACGTGTTGGGTGTCGTGCATTTGCTGCCTGACGATTGGGAGGGAGCCTCCGATCCATCCGAATTGCAGTGGATGCAGGGATCAGAGGAGCGCAATGAAATCACCCGGCAACCTTTGTGCAAATCCCAAGGGAGTTGGCTGCTCGCTTGCCTAGATCCGTCGACCGGCATCGTAGAAGTGGGGAAGAATGCAACGGGCGATGCAGTTCCATGCCTTTGGTTCCGCCTGGAGGAATATGGCGATGTACTGCCTGCAATGCCGCAGCGCTGCCCTTCTTGCAAGATCGACTACTCGGTGTGGAAAGGTGGTAAGCCAGCGCCGATCCGATCGTTTGCGACCGGCTTGAACCAGACATCCCTGTTGCTGACGAAGCATCTCATGGGCGTCATGCCCGTTGGCGCTGGCAGGAAGCTGGTCGCTTTCTCTGACAGCCGCCAGTCAGCAGCTAGATTGGCGAATAGTGTGGAATCCGAGCAATGGGAGCACCTATTGCGAGTCGCGGTGTTGCGCGAAATCCGGCTGAGAGCGAATGGGGGCATCGAACGTATAAAGCGGCAGCTTCTCGATGCCTTGACTGAAGGCGACGTGCCCAAAGCACAAGCTCTCCTGCGCACCAGCAAGGAGTCGCTTTCGCCAGCCCTTTTCCAGGTCCTCGCTGCGTTCTGGCAAGACGCCAAGTCTGTACAGGATGAGCCTGAGTTCGCTAGCGAAGAGGCCAAATCGAATATCGACCGGCTGCTTCACTGGAAACCCGGGTGCGTACGCTTCGATGAGTTCCTTTCGCAGCCGAATCCAGCGAAGAAAATGCTCCCTCCCCTATGGGAGTACTTTGCACGCCTAGGAGTCAATCCTGCAGGACCGGGGATCGATTCCAAGCGTGTCGGGGAAGCCGAGGATTGGACGTCGCTGTTCGACTTCAATTCTCCAACCGGCAGTCCCAGCCTTTCATCGACTGATTTTCCGCAAGCGAAAGCAGACAAGCTTGAGCAGTTCGGCAATGCTCTGCGCCGACAGTCCTGGCGAGCTATTTCCGGGCGGCTGCTCTACGACCTGGAGGCGCAAGGAGTCGGCAACCTTTGCCTGCCGCCTTCGGCAGGCAAGCTTCAGCATCCCAGAGTGGATGAACAGACTTTCCGGGGCATCTGTGAGAGTGTCATCCGCATCCTCACTGAACAGAGACGCACGAATCCCCCCCAAAGAGATTGGTTACCAGAGCCTTGGTCTCGGGACCAGCCGCGCAGGGACCGCCGGGAGGGTGCAGACAAGGCGCGCATTGCAAAGTTCCTAACTGCCTGTGCTAGCAGGCTAGGAGTTGACTGGGAAGGCCTTAGGGATGGCGTGCGAGAGACCTTAGCTCAAGTTGGTCATGGCACCAACGATGCGTGGGGTATCGTGTCGCTTTCTTCTCTCTGGGTGAAGGTCGCACCACGCGATGCCCTTCCCTGGGTATGCGACCGTTGCGGACAGGTCCACTGGCAGCCATCGGGGGGAGTCTGCTCCCGCTGCACGGCGCATCTGTCTGCAGCCCCGAATGGTCAGCGCTCGGCGGCCGAAGTTGAGCGCGACCACTACTACGCTTACCTCGCGGCCGATACCAGGTCTGAATTCCGGATCCATGCTGAAGAGCTGACCGGGCAGACAAGCAACCAGGCCCAGCGCCAGCGCCACTTCCGCGACATCTTCTTTGCAGAAGAAAACGTTGAGGACGTAGTGCTCCGGGAAGTTATCCCCCAGGTCGACACGATCGACTTGCTATCCGTGACCACCACCATGGAGGTCGGCGTAGACATCGGTGCACTCCAGTCCGTGTTCCAGGCCAACATGCCTCCCGAACGCTTTAACTACCAACAGCGCGCCGGCCGTGCCGGCCGCAAGGGGCAAGCTTTCTCGGTGGTTCTCACCTACTGCCGCGGGCAAACTCACGATCGGATTCACTTCGACCATCCCGATGAAATGACGGGTGGTATTCCTCCTCAGCCGACGGTGTCGACCACTGATGATCAGCGGATACTGGCTGAACGGCTGGTTGCTAAAGAGGTTCTACGCCGGGCGTTCCAGTCGGCGGGCTGTACCTGGCACGATTCAGGTAAGCCAGTCGATACGCATGGTGAAATGGGGCTTGTCCGTGACTATGGCGACCAGCGTAAAAGCTCGGTGGAACAGTGGTTTTTGGACCAAGGCGCTCAGCTTTCCAATATTGCGCAGATGGTATCGAGAGGCACAAGCATCGATCCTGTGCAGCTTGTCAATGAAGCCAACAAGTTGCCGAGGCGCCTTGAGACAGTGGCGAGTTCAGACCCTGATCCGAGTCGGGGACTTGCTACGGCACTCGCCGAAGCGGGTGTGCTCCCAATGTATGGCATGCCGACCTCGGTGCGAAACTTGTACTTCCATCTCCCGCCTGAGCCTGCGGGCCAATCGCGCGAGCCGAAAGTCCTTGACCGGACCCTCGACCATGCCATTACCGATTTTGCTCCAGGCTCGGAACGGGTCTGGGACAAGCGTCTCCTGTCGCCAATTGGCCTCGCTGGATCCATTGCACATAACCGCAGCTATAAGTGGGAGACGATCGACAGGCCCATAGGGAACACAACCTGGCACCTCTTCTGCGAAGGATGCCGCAACTTCGCCGTGTACCCTGCCGATCCTGCAACGTTGCGTCCGACGGAGCCTCTCGTGGGGTGGAATGATTCTTGGATCAGAAATCCGCCGTTACTGCCCTGCCCCAAGTGCGGCGTTGCGGCGAATCTGTGCCTGGCGGTTGCGCCTAATGGCTTTATCACCGATTTCGACATTGAGAAGCCAGTCAGGTCTACAGAATCATCGCGTAACGGAGGACCGAGGTCGTTCGTAGCTTCACCTTCATTACCTGTGATGAAACAGTGCCAGACTGGTAGGGCCCACTTGAGTCTGAGCCACCAGGGGCGCGTTTTCCGAATCGCGAAGGGGCCAGGCGGCAAGCCGTTTGGATTTCAACGTGCGGCGTCACTTCGCCAAAAGAGAGGGGGACAGTGGCTGGATGGCGAGATCTGGAAGGCCACCGATGCCAGTCCAGACATTTCCGCAAGCATTACATCGCCAAAGAACACTGACATTCTGAGCGTCAGGCTTCTCGATGAACATGGGCTGGCATTCTTCGACGCAACCAAGGAGCTTTGCGCTAGGCGTGCTGCTTGGTATTCGGCAGCAACTATCTTGCAGCGCGCGATTGCACTAGAACTCGACGTTGACTCTCTTGATATCGAGATCGCATCTGTCCACAGGTACATCGAGGACAGCTGTGTTTCAGGAGCCGAGCTTTATCTCGCAGACGACCATCCCAACGGCGCGGGGCTAGTCGATTGGGCCAACCGCAACTGGACAGCTCTGCTGGCTGGTTGCATTAGCGCCTCCGGCAACCACGCAAGGCTTGGCTCTATGGTCCGGGAGGAATGCAGGCGCGCAGGCGAAAGCGGACAGGTATGGCGTTCACCGGACATATTGCTTCGAGGCTTCCGGAATCGGCAGCTCCATGGGCTGATCGAATGGCGGCTCGGACTCGAGCTGCTGCGTGTCATGCACGACCCTGGCTTTGTGCCTGGCCAAGACCAATTTTTTGAGGATTGGGGCGTGGGACTATGCAGCTGGCGTGCGCTTGCATCAGAACTTGCCGACACCTATTGCTCAGCCTATGAGAAGGGCACACAGGCGCGAAAGAATGGACCTGGGGGCGTGCACGGTTGGACGGCCCTAACCGGTGTGGCCGGACAAGAATCAACAGCTCTGTACTTGGTTAGCCATCCGCTGTGGGCCGCTTGCGTTACTGACTTCGGGCCTATTAATCCCGAGCTTGTGGCTTGGGCCCGTACCCTTGGCGCGACGGCGATCTGCCTAGTCGATTCATTCAACTTATCGCGCCGGATGGCATGGGTCCGGGGCCATCTGGAACTCTTCCCGAAGATCGACACCAGTATGTTTGGCGCAGAACGAGGGGGCGAGTCAGTCCCCCCCCCAATAGAAGCGTGGATGCGGGAGCTAATGGGTATGCAAGAAGGCGGGGTCTTGGCTCACGAAGGGTGGAGTTGGAAAAAAGTAGCTGGCGGCGATGGCTGGGCAGCTCAGCCAGGGGTCTGGCTCGCGGACGTCAAAGGCCAGCCGGTCAAGGTGAACATTTCCAACTTCGCAGGAGCTGGCCTGCGGATCAAAGTGATCGGGGCCGCATATCTGGACCGTCAATCTTGCCCTAGCCTGCCACTGATTGCGTTCCGCTCCGGCGACGGGAGTTCCTGATATGCCGAAGATCCTTGGACAGAACAGCGTCGATCGCTGGGAGCGCGAGGTGCGTCGGCTGCTTACGGACCAGTTACCTCAAGACTGGATCGTGGTGTGCAACGTCGCTTGGGCACTGCAGAATGACTATGGCCTGGTGCGGGATGGGCAGTGCGATTTCGTGGTGCTAGTGCCCGGCCTTGGAATGGCCATCCTGGAGGTAAAGGGGTCTCGCTCCGTCAGGGTCGGAGACGACGGAGTTTGGTACCGGCAAGAAACCAATCGCCGCACAGGGCAGGTTGGAGCTGAAGTGCCTATCGACGAGCCGCCGCCTGAGCAGGCTTGCAGGAATATGCACACGCTTGCGAAAGCCGTGTGCGACCGTCTGCCCCGCCAAGCATTCCCGGGCGCGTTTGCGTTTCTTGTCGCTTATCCCAACGGACAGGTTGAGAGCTCTTCCACGCTCTACGACCCCAGCACGGTGGTGTCATCCCAGGATATGCCGCGCTTGGCACGAAGGATAAGAGGTGCACTTGAGGCGCGTATGCATCCGCGGGGGGCTGACGAGTTCTCGGCCGATATGGCGGGTAGGGTTGCGGCAATCCTCTCGAACGCCTCCTTCCGTGTTGCGCCACGGGATACTACCCTTGATGCCATCGACGATACCGTCGATATCGATGAATTGACTCGGCAGCAGTTCGCAGCGTTGCGCGGAGCGTTCGAGTTGCCACGGGTCGCTATCGTTGGTCCGGCGGGATCCGGCAAGACTTTGCTCGCACTCTGGAAACTTGATGCGCTGCTAGAGGAGGGTAAGCGTGCGCTGTACGTCTGTTTCAACAAGGCCCTTGCCGAATACTTAAGGCAAGCCAACCCGGAAATGTCGATGGCGATTATTTCCGTCGACCAGCTTTTCTATCGGCTTGCCGAGATACCCGATGGACGCCGCGTCGGCGAGCGTTTTTTTAAGGAAGAGCTTCCTTCGCTCGTGCAGGACGTGGCATCGGAACTACCGCTGTCGTCGAAATACGAGGCGATCATCGTAGACGAAGGCCAAGATTTCGGGGAACTCCGCCTGCTTGCATTGCTTGAGCTGCTCACGCCGTCCGGCCAATGGCTCTTTTTCGCCGATTGGGCGCAGAACGTCTACAAAGCTTCGAAGCAAGAGCCGATCGGCGCGGAAGCTACCTTCAGGCTATACCACAACTGCCGCAATACCCAGTTGGTAAATGCCGCCACGAATGGCTGCTGCGAACTTGCGGTGGAGCATATGCCGGGCGTCCCATTGGGTGCCGCCCCGCTCGTCAAGAAAGGATGGGGCGCCAACGCTGCAGCTTCGGCCTGGGCGGCTGCGCATGAACTAAGCCCCGAGGGAGGGGCGGTCTTCCTTTCACCGTACCGGCTCGAGAATTCCTGCCTGAACTCGGCAAGGAAGGCCTACGGGTTGGAGGTGACCGAAGACATCGCTCTACTCGGAAAGCCCGGCTTTGTCTATTTCTCCACCATCAGGTCGTTCAAAGGTCTTGAAGGAATGAATATTGTTCTAGTGGATGCCGAGGTCCCGGAAAAGATTCCAGCGCTCAGCGCGGACGATTTGTATGTTGCGTGCACGAGGGCTACCGGCCGCCTTGTCATCCTGGCGTCTTCGGAAGAAGCCTTGTCCTGGTACTCGCGACGGACTAGCCAGCCTTGCCGTGATTCTCTGTTACGGCCAGGCCATGCTTCGGCGCCGTGTTGAAGGCTGTGACAGGCTTGACTAGCTGTTAGCGCCGCATAACAGAACTATCAGGGGAGAAATATCTCTTGCCGGTGGAAGGCTAAATACTGCGCATGGGGATCCAATGAGTACTTGGCTTTTGCCCCTTCCAAAGCAAGCCTGTCCACATCGACGCTAGAAAGGGCGGTAGACAGCACTGCCTGACCATTCACGTCGAACGTCATCAGCCCTTTATCGAACAAATGGTCAAACGTGGGCGTTAGCAATAGGCCGTTTGTGGCAGCAAGGCGCTCCGCCGCGGTTTCACAGAGTCGCCACGGCTTGATGTGGCTGGCCCGCAGCAGCCGGGGATCAGTAACTCCTGTGATGGCACAGGCACCGTCAAGCGCTAGCAGCGCAGCTCTAAAGATTCCCTGTCCCCATCGTGCAGCAATGATGTTCACTCTTTCCGTGTCGGACAGCACCATGTCCTGATATAGCTGCTGCACTTCCGCATCCTCGGCTAGGATGATCACGGTCTCCGCCTCGCAAGCCGGCGTTGCGTCGGCAACTGGCCCCCCCGTGAGTACAAGGACTTTGTGAAACAACGCCTCGCTGATCTCCGCTAAATAGGCCTTCTGATTGCCAAAACCGTTCTTGGGATTGATCGGCGAGTACTTTCCTGGGAGGAGTGGGCCGATATCGGCTAGATAATGCACAGGCCTAGGCTCATGATGTACTGAGCTCCAGCTGACGGGTAGCAACCAACCGCTGTTTGCCCAGTTCGCTCCGGCGCCTCCGAACACCGTGGGCTTTTGAGCTGTAGCCGCTTCACTTGCGACACGGCCTATGGCCTTGATACGCCTATCTGCAAACGACACTACCATGTCGCCCGCGCGTGCGCTGCGCATGTTTTCATAGAACTGACTTCGAGCACCGCTGGCTTCACGCTTTGGAGACCATAGGTAGCCTCCCCCACGCTCGTGCGCAAAAGTCTGATTGTGATTGACCCACCAGTACTTCGTCATAGCGTTCGCTGCCAGGTTGTAGTACGCAATACGATAAACGTACGAGCAAGAGCATCCTCTTCATTCTTTGGATTTCTACGCGTGCAGCCCTAACTACAGCTATCTAACCCCTGGCATACTCCGATTTCTAGAAGTGCGCGCACTTTTGTGTCTAGGAGTGAAAGCTCCTCCGGCTGGATGTCTCCCGAGCGGTGTGTCAAATCTCGAGCAATGCTGCCAATTGCAGCCATTCGTTCATCTGTCCCATCGAACTTCGGAATATTTAGGTATTCCGCAACGCTTACGCCAAGGCTCAGCTGCGCCGCATACGCAGAAACCGCCTTGGCAATGGTGGGGGCATTTAAAAAACCTGTGAGATAAGCCGCCTCAGGCTCCGATTCGATCGGGATGAAATAGAGTTTGTGGTCAGGCACCACGGTCTTTTCGCCTGCATGTTCGATGGAGGCATTTCCGATATAGGCTGCTGCAAATGTGTTGCCCATCTCGCGCCAAAGCACCTTGAAGGGAGAAAACGTGTAGGGGCCAGTGCTCCAAAGCGAATAGAACTCCTGTCCCTTCTGGAATCTTTTCAAGCTGGACCGTTGCTCGAGATGGCGCTTGAAGCGATTGAGAAACTTGAAAGTGTGCGGGCTTGCTTCCGGCAGGTCCGGATCACCATGCATGCCTCGCTGCGGGACAAGGATACGAAGGTCTGCCTCAGGCACGGCGTTGAACGGTGCGACACCGCGCCCGCGCAAAAGCGGGAAAAGGTGCTCCGACTCCACCGTTGCCGTGATCTGGGGAATGCCCTTCGTCTTGCCGATGTCTGCCGCGTTCCGTACCGTCACAATGTTGGTTCCCACAGCCTCAACGGGGTGGACCCAAAAAATGCCATTTCGGTCCGTCGTGACGCCTTTCCGTGCCTTGTATTCGGGCTTGGCACCCGCCGCAAAAACCTTCGAGAACACTGCATGGTCCTGCGCAGATCCGACAAGCCATGGGCGCGTTCCATCGCCCCCTGGCACTGGCACTGCAATTCCGTCGATAAGCTTGGCCGTACGGCGGAATTGGTCCGCCGAAGCATAGGTCCGTTGGCTGGCACTGCTTTTCACATCCGCGGCCCATGAACGGTAGGGAACGGGAAACGCGGTGGCCGCATCCCTTTGGAGCATCAAGAAAGTCGGATGGTTGCTAACGCCATCGAAAGGTTTGATGTCCTGGTAGTCCTCGACCAGCAGGACCCGACACTGCAACAGGCCGTTGTCGATCGAGAAGCGCCTGAAGCCGGCACTGGACTCGGTAGTGAATACCGAGCCGGGTAGGAAAAATCCCAAACGTCCGTCACGGGCAAGGTAATGCTTCACGGCCTGGTAGGTGATTACAGTCGAGATATCTGACTCGATACCGCCTACCCATTTGTCGGTGCTGAACACGCCAAGCCCGCGGCAATGCTGCTGGATCGACTTGGCATAGTCCTTTGGCAGGTTGCTCCATTTGACCCATGGCGGATTGCCGCAGATATGTGATGAGGGTGGGATTGCGCCAGCCGCAAAGCGGTCGGCCAGGATCGAGCACCAAATACCGTTCCACCCTTGGTCGTGGAGTTCAGCTAGGTTGCCGACCGTCGTGCTGAAAATAGAAACGTCGGAAGGATCAAGCCCCATGGCTTGCAGGTCGGGAAGAATCGAACTGCAAATCTTCGCTGCGGGATAGTCTGCATCGATCAGCATCCGCACCTTAGCAAAGATGCGGAAGAAATCCTGGTGTCCGATCATCCTCTCAGGAACGGAAAACTCCCTGGGACCCACTTCCGTGTGTAGGACGTGGTTGTAGTTCGAGAAGAGGTCGACGGCAGCCGGGTAGACGGCATCCGCCAAGTACACAGGTAGCCGAATGGGATTCGCAGGGTCCAAGTGTGGCGAGAGGAAAACGGCAAGCGACCCCTTCGCCGCCAAAACGGCGAGGGGGTTGAGGTCGATTCCATGGATTCCCGCGAGCAGCGATTGGGCCGTAGCACTGCTGTCTGCCTTGCGCCGGCGCCGGATGGCTTCCAGCAAGAACGTACCCGACCCGCATGTGGGGTCGGTCAGCGAATCAGACGGCTGCCATTCGAGCAGATCCATCCCATGTTCTGCCAGCCAGTCCGGCGTATAGAACTCGCCGAGTGCATGCCTGATCTCCCGGGGAATAAATCGTTCGTAGATGCCTTTGAAGAGGTCCCGGGTCGTATCTGCATGCTTCTTGGATACGGTGAAATCGACGCCACCTAGTCTTCCCAGCATGGCGCCTAGATGAGATTGATAGCGGCACCAATCTCCGTCGTCCAAGTACCAACAGAAAAAGTCGCCGCTCAGCATGTTCAGGATGCCGGCGTGTTCGAATAGCTCGCCGGTTTCAACGGCACGTAGCCGCTCTGCAACTGGAACAGCTGACGCGAGTACGTCTTGGCTAGCTCGGGGCAGCGCACACGCGGCAACTACCTTGGCAATGATGGCGATGTAAGTATTCAGCGCGAATAGGTAGGCCGCTGGGTTGTCCTGGTACGGCTGATCGTGCGAAATCTCCTGTCTGGCGAGGAGCTTTTTCATATGCGCCGGCTGAAAGCCTACGACCTGGCTGAAAAGCCTACGCCACTCGGAAAACAGCATCTTGGTTTTCGTCGTGGCTGCTGATGCGTCCGCCTTACAGATGCTGGCGTAAAACTCTGGAATCAGCGCTGCTCCATACACCGAGTCAGGTCCCACCAGTGCCTGCAAAAGCTGGGGGTGAACGAACGGACGGCCATTGTTTTCCAATGCCGCGAGCAAACGGTCTGCGGAAACCTTGTCGAACGCGACAACATCTTCCCAGGCGGCGGTTGCGCCATCGAAGCAGCCAAATGTAATGTGGGCACCGTCCCAGGCAACTAGGACGTACTCTTGAAGCGCTCGCCCTTCCTCAGCGGAAATTAATTCTGCATACTCTTCAGCTTGCAGCCGCGCATGATTTGCCTTACCCCCAGCACGGCCGCTGAACGACTTGGGTGGTTCGTACTCAATGACCACAGCGCCATGCGCCACGTCCGCAAACTTTGTGGGCTTTCCCTTTGCCTTGAGGGCACGCTCGAGCTGGAATGGCGTCCAAGGAATCGATAGCTCCAAGCAGGCCTGCTCAAGCGCTTTTTCTAGCTCGTGCCGCAGTTGCGCTTCGTTCTTCGAAATCTCGGCGGCGGATGCGACAGCGCTGACGAGGGAAGTGATACTTGTGGTGCTCACAGCCATCCTTGTGCAGACTTACTGGGCAAGTGCATACAGTTCTAGGCCGTTTTGCGGATGGGCTTTGCATCACGCGCAACCAGGCCGGCACCTGAGAAGAGATGGGTAAATATGGCTTCGGCCAGCTTTGGCGGAACGGCATTCCCGATCTGGGTGAACTTGGACTCCGTGTCGCCCACTGGCGTAAAGCGGGCTCCGAAAGTCTGGATCCGAGCACACTCGCGCCAGGAAAGCCTGCGCGGCGTGTCCAACACAGGGCGCTTAGGATCGGCTTCGGTGTGTTCGTATTGGTCGGAGAAATCCCAGCGCTGCTTCCAGCCATCCGCAAGGTTCGACCAAGTGAGGGTCATTACCGGGCTTGCTGGATGGAGCGTGATGTGCCGCCAATTCGCTACGACTGTGTACGCAGGATCCGCCCACTTGGCTTTACGGTTCCGCGACATGTAGTACCAGGAAAAGTGGCCCTCGGGATCGTGCGGACGTTCATAGAACTCGCCCTCTGGCCAAAGCGGTAAGCCCTTGAGAGCGTCGCCGTGGGATGCGTAGGGCTCGAGCGGACCCGATGCCTTGGTAGCTTTGCCGTGAGTAGGCTTCGGAAACTCGAAGGCCTGATTCAGGTCTTTCCTGACGCCTACTATGAAGAGCCGCTTGCGCGACTGCGGCACGCCGTAGTCTTTGGCGTTTAGGACTTGGTACGTAACGTTATAGCCCGCCTTGCCATAAGCGTCGAGCTGCTCCCTCAGGAAGGTACCACTGCTCAACGCCTTGAGGCCAGAGACATTCTCCGCAACAAAATACTTGGGACGGACGATGCCCACTACCCGCAGGAATTGCTTGTATAAGTTCGTGCGCTCATCCTTCTCGGGGTCTCTGTTGCCCGCCATCGAAAAAGATTGGCACGGGTAGCCCCCTACGACTATATCTGCGTCGGGAAATGCCTGGATTCCGGAAATATCCGCGTTGCGGATGTCGGCCCCAGGAAAGTATTTCTGCAGTGTCTTGCAAGCGTCTGCAAGGATATCGTTCGAGAAGATGACATGGCCGCCTGCTGCTTCCACGCCAAAGTCCATGCCGCCGCAACCTGAGAACAGGGATAGCACCCTAATCTCTTCATCATTTTTTTCAAAAATCTTCTTCACGATCCCTCGCTTCTCTGCTGCGCATCTTCAACATCGGTGACTTGCGGGAGAAGGGGCCACCTGGACTGCAGGTAGCCATTGATCGCGTCGCGTACGACCCAGGCGAGAGAAACCTTGTTCTCCGCGGCGATCCTTTCCAGGACTTGGTACTGCTCCTCCGGGAAACTGATGGAAGCGCGGACCGTGCGCTCGTGCGCACCGCTGTCATGGCGCTTTGCCTGAGTTCGCATGGTTCCCCCCGAGCTGAAGATCTGATTCACCATTTTACACCACCGTGGTGAACAGATTGGCACATATGATCCGCCCAAAGGGTATCGCCATGGGTGCTCGGAGCGCCCCTACAAACGCGATATTGGCTCCGCTGCCAAGAATGCGAGCAGCCGCCCCTCGGTCCTTTGGACGTCGCGAATTTCACACTCCCACAGCTCGAGTACATCCCAACCCAAGCCTATGAGCGCGGCTCGGTTACGCTCATCCCGGGCACGGTTCGCGTCGATCTTCGGCAACCAATACGCTGTGTTGGACTTCGGCCCCGGAGCAATCTTACAGAGGTGACCATGCCAGAAGCATCCGTGTACAAGCACGGCCTTCTTATGCTTTGGAAGGACAATATCTGGCCGGCCAGGGAGGTCTTTCCGGTGAATCCGGAATCGGTAGCCCATCCGGTGCAACATCGACCGAACGATGAGCTCGGGCTTGGTATCCTTGCCGCGGATCCGGCTCATGAGGCGGGACCTGGCCTCCAATGAAAGAGTGTCCATGCTATGTTGCGTTCTTCATGTCCAATTGGCATAAGACGCCGGTGGCGACTGGAGCGGTATGCCCTTTCAAGTCCACGCAACCCGGCAAGCCAGATGCTATACGAACGATGCTACCTTGTGATTGCCCTACAAGGTAGTGGCAGCGATCATGTTGAACGTGGGCCAGCCGCTCACAATTTTGTCCACACTAGACAGCATGCGAGGTACTGCTCTCGAACCTAGTTTAGGCCAGAACATTAGGGGACCTGGCTCCGGTCCCCGAACAAGTTGCACTGCCCACTTTCCGGGGGAAGGTCAATTCTGCGCTCGGGCAGGACGCGGCATGACCAGGAAATCCGGGGGCACTTGTCAAGCGATGCTCACTGCCCTTTCAAAAACTCTAGCAACTCCCTACGACCACCTTCTCGATAACGAAATCCAAGTGGAGGAGTTCCACTCTGTGGGACAACAAAACCCACGCCGAACAGCGCGTCAGTCTTCGTAGTACCGAAGCATCCATACGGAAACTGATATTCATCTACATGGACAGTACCGATCTCTGTTTGCAGAGAGAATCTCGCCGGCGAATCAACTTCACACCCATTTGCGGCAGCCGCAGGAAGAATTATCCCCGGATTGAAGTCCTCCAACACAAAGTTCTTTCCCTTCCCTGGGCGGAGCTTTCCGGGGGACGAGGCCTTTCCTGCTTGAGTTTTCTGATTGGCGTTCTCTGCAGTTTTTTGCGCGGCAATCACTGTGTCGAGCCACGCTTCCATCTGATCTTCCGTTTCATTGGCGAAGGCTTTGCTATCCGAGTAGACGATTTCGGAGAAGAGCCCTTGCCTAGGCGAAACGCAAGACAAGTTTGCCAACGCCTGATCTTTCTTGGTAACGAGCACCCCTGAACGCTGCCAACCCTTCCCCTCCCCTTCATAGACGGTATAGGCAAACTCACCGTTGGCTACCCGTATGTGAGTGTCGGCCCATGCCGGTCCACGCATCACACCCAATCTACTGAACATCGTCGGGTGCTGCGGTTGCGTGGGGATCTTAAGCTCAATCTTCCCTAAAGCACCGAAGCGGTATTGTGCCGTTCCTGATGCTGGGCCAAGGGTATCGCTCGCGCAGATCGACACAATCTTCTTGCCCACGCTGCACGAAAAGATCACCAGCTCTTCCGGCATGCAGTGCGTAGAGGTTGCCGCCTGGGTGAGTGCTGGCATTGCGCAGAGTAGTAGAGCAACTATGCTGGGCTTTCGTGCACCTGCGCATCTGAACAACGTCATTTCAACCCCTTCGGAATTTCCGTAAGCACTTTTTTGAACGCAGCAGCCTTGTCAGCTTGGTGATCAAACAGGACCCACATGGCCTGACCATGAATCTCCGGGCAGCGAATCCGATCAAACCATGCAAAAGCTGCAACCAATCCAGCGATTACGACAATGCCTTGGGCAATCAGCACATGAGATGACTTCATCAAGACTCCATTGATTGAAATACACACTTTACGTTTGGTTTCTCCGCGAATTTACACCAAACCAAACTTAAAGTGTGTGGAAATGGGCGAGCCTGTCGGAAACACTGCCGGCATGGTCAACCCAACGTATAAGTGTGGGGCGCAACAACTGTTCGCCGCCAACATGCGACGCATCCGCTTGCTGCAGAAGCTCACCCAGGAAAAGGTGGCTGAAGCGGCGGAACTACATGTGAACTACATAAGCTCGGTAGAACGCGGCGAACGCAATATCTCCATCTGCAACATCGAGCGGATCGCCGTTGCATTGAACGTCTCGATGGGTGAACTGCTTGCGCCGCTTGATGGCAGCAAGTGAGTCAAGAGGCCACGTATTCGAACGACACTGCCGTGGCAATTCTTACCTCAGCGCGATGAGAGGATGGCACTCGATAGATCCATCTTGGATGTTGGGCCCTCATCCCTCGCCGAGGCCGCGGCTTCATCGTCAGCCACGCGTTGTAATGGCCAAACTTCGAGGCCTCGGAGCTTGAATCCATGAGCAGGATTTGTGCCGGCCGAGTATCCGACATTGCACCAATTGTCGCGATGCCAACACCGAGACTCCAATGATTCAAGAAGGCGCCACTTGTGCTCACCAACTGAACCATCGTCAGTCTGCCATCCAGCAGTTGTTCCAACATGAAGACGGACGCGCACTTCGACTGACCAACCTCGAACGAGCTACGCAGTTGAAGAGGAAGGTCCAACTCCGAGCACGCCGCTATCAGTTCTTTCGCGCCAAGCCCTGTAAAGAACGCGCCTCCCAGGGCCCGCCATATTCTCGCGGGCAGGCCACGAGTTCGATAGGCCATGTCACGTAACGAACGCGGTGGCACAAGGCCATGCAATGCAAGCACAGAGCTCAGGCAGCAGATCCCGCACGATCCGGCATAGACACCCTGGGAAAAATGAGCCTGCCCGAAATGCTCTTCGTCGAACCACCATGCCAAATCGGAACTCAAAGCGCAAAAACTTAGGGTCTTTTGCAGCCTTTCATCTGTTCGATCTCTTGCCACCATCACCGTGCTCCGTTTTGCTGAAGTCTTGGGCATCTGTTCAGTACTCCTCGGGCAGAAGAAGCGTTGTCGCGCTTCGATCGGCCTCGGTGGTGATCCAAATCCGCTCCTGTGGCGAAAGTCGATACGCAGACAGCAAACGCTCCCCGCTTCTAATTGCTTGGCTATTCGCCTGCAACTCTTCGATGCAGAGGTCGCCCCAATCTTCCGCAGCATGACGCCGAAGTAGATCCAAAGGCGAGACGGAATAATTCTGGCAAGCGGCGAGCGCGCCTTTGGTCGCGACGATGCGGCCAAGACAGAACGATGAACGGCTCTGGCGATTCATAGGATGATTCCTTGTATGGACGAGCGAACGCGCGCCATGGCGACGCCGATCGATTGGGCTGGGGGAAGTTTCTTGGGAAAGGGAGAACGGGCGCGAGAGGCCCATGAGGCGGGCTGAGGACGTAACGACGTCAGCCTTGCAAGAGTCAGGGCAAAGAACTTGCACAGACTCTTTGATATGTCCCTATTTTATGCTAATTTTCCAGCAAAATCCAGGATGTTCCAGAGCCAACCGCCAAATTTTTGATAGTCGTTTTGTAAGCGGCAAACAAAAAGCCCTTAATTTCTCAACGAAATCAAGGGCTTAGATGCATTCTTGGCGGACAGAGGGGGATTCGAACCCCCGATACGCTTTTGACGTATACACGCTTTCCAGGCGTGCGCCTTCAACCGCTCGGCCACCTGTCCTAATCGACATTCTTCGCGAAGCAAACAAACGCTGCGAAAATTGCGAATCCGCGATTCTAGCAGGTTTCGAAGCGGCGAGGCAAGCCGGGGAAGAAACAGGGACGCACCGCCGGCTTGCCGTGCGCGTCCCTATTCTTAATGCGCGGCCGGTGGTTCTTGTTCGCGGTAAGAGCTGATGGTGCCATCCGGCTCGGTCTCTTCAAGGCGAACCTTGAAGCCCCACAGACGCGCCAGATGCTTCATCACCTGCTCGGCATCCTCGCCCGCCAAGGGACGGCCACGGCTCTTTAAATGCCGCAGCACCAAGGAACGATCCGAGTCGCGATTAAAGCGCACCACCTGGATATCGGGCACCTGATTGTCGCGATTATGCTGCGCGGCCAACAGGCGGCGGATGTCACGATAGCCTTCGTCGTTGTGAATGGCGGCCACTTCCAGTTTCGGATTGGCCTGATGATCCGAGATGGCAAAGAAGCGGAACTCCCGGATCAGGCGCGGCGACAGGTACTGCGAAATGAACGACTCGTCCTTGAAGTTGCGCATGGCAAAGTCCAACGTTTTTTGCCAGTCGCCGCCCGCGATGTCGGGGAACCACCGGCGGTCCTCGTCGGTGGGCGCTTCGCAGATGCGGCGGATGTCCGTCATCATCGCGAACCCCAGCGCATACGGGTTGATACCGCCATAACCGCGCTCATCGAAGCCGCGCTGGCTGACCACGTTGGTATGGCTTTGCAGAAACTCCATCATGAAGCCGTCGTTGACCAGGCCTTTTTCATGCAAGCGATTCAGGATGGTGTAGTGCCAGAACGTGGCCCACCCTTCGTTCATGACCTTGGTCTGCGTCTGCGGGTAGAAGTACTGGGCGATCTTGCGCACGATACGCACCAGCTCTTTCTGCCACGGCGCCAGCTTGGGCGAGTACTTTTCAATGAAGTACAGCAGATTCTCTTCGGGCTCAGGCGGGAACACCGACGTATCCGTACGCGTGTCCTTGTCCGTTTCCAGGCGCGGCAAGGTGCGCCACAGGTCGTTGTATTGCAGCCGCGCATGTTCTTTGCGCTCGGCCTGGCGCGCGGCCTCTTCCTTTAGCGACATGGGCGCTGGGCGCTTGTAGCGGTCCACCCCGTGGTGGGACAGCGCGTGGCAGGAATCCAGCAACGCCTCGACGGCGTCGATGCCGTAGCGGTCTTCGCACGACATCACATACTTGCGCGCGAACACCAGGTAGTCCAGCACGCCATCTGCGTCGGTCCATTGCCGGAACAGGTAGTTGCCCTTGAAGAACGAGTTGTGGCCGTAGCACGCATGCGCGATCACCAGCGCCTGCATCGTCATGGAGTTTTCTTCCATGAGGTACGAGATGCAGGGGTTGGAATTGATGACGATTTCGTAAGCCAGGCCCTGCATGCCGCGCCGATAGTATTGCTCGTTGCGGATGAATTCCTTGCCGTACGACCAGTGCGGATAGCCGATGGGCAGGCCAGCCGACGCATAGGCGTCCAGCATTTGTTCCGAGGTGATCACCTCGATCTGGTTCGGATACGTGTCCAGGCCGTACTCGGCCGCGACCTTGGAAATCGCGTCGTCATAGGACTGGATCAGTTCGAACGTCCATTCGGAACCTTGAGAAATCGGCCGAGCCCCGCCGGCCGATTTCGGCTCCACGAGAGCACCCACGATGGCATTCATGCGGTTTCCTTCTTGAACAGGTCATGGAACACGGGAAAGATCTCGCCGCGATCGCAGATGCGCCGCATAACGAAATGCGGCTCCAGCTTCTGTTCATACTCGGCCCACAGGCTGCTCTTGCGAGCCTCTTGCGAGTCGGGGATTTCGATATAGGCAAAATACCGTGTCGACGGCAGCAAGTGTTCCGCCAGGAAGCGCGCGCTTTTACCCGCGTCGGCGCCAAACGAATCGCCGTCACTGGCTTGCGCCGCGTACACGTTCCAGGCCGACGGCGGATAGCGCTTTTCCAGAATTTCGCGCATCAGTTCCAATGCGGACAACACGATCGTGCCTCCGCTCTTGGGGTCATAGAAGAAGGTCTGTTCGTCGACTTCCTCGGCGTTGTCGGTGTGGCGGATGAAGACCAGGTCCACGTGTTCGTACTTGCGCGACAGGAACAGATACAGCAGCGTGAAGAAGCGCTTGGCCAGGTCTTTCTTGCCTTCGTCCATGGAACCGGACACGTCCATCAGGCAGAACATGACGGCGCGCGCCATCGGAATGGCCACGGACACGCGATTGCGGTAACGCAGATCAAGGTCATCCAGGAACGGCACACGGGCAAGGCGCTCGCGGCAGTCTTCGACATCCTGTTCCAGCGTGCGGATCTTCGCGGCGGGCGCACCGGCTGCCCGGGCATCGGCCAACGCCTTTTCGGCGTCTTCGAGATCGGCGCGGGCCTTTACGTTCAGTGAGACGCGCCGGGCCAGCGATGACTTGAGCGTACGGCTGATGCTCAACATGCTGGGCGAACCGGTCGTGGTGTAGCCCGCGCGCTGCCACTTCTTCTGGCTGACTTCGCCCAACTGGTTACGCGCCAGATGCGGCAGTTCCAGATCCTCGAAGAACAGGTTCAGAAACTCGGCCCGCGACAGGCTGAAGGTGAATTGGTCTACCGATTCTCCTTCGCCCGGGTCGGAACCGCCCTCGCCTTGGCCTCCCTGCGGCCGGTCGATGGTGTCGCCCTTGGCAAACTCGCGATTGCCAGGGTGCACCATCTCGCGGTCGCCGCCCGATCCGTGCCGGAAAGTTGGCTCGGAAATATCCCGGGCGGGCAGGTTGATCTCTCCGCCTTGATCCATATCCTGAATGGAGCGGTCACGGATCATCCCGTGAACCGCCTTGCGGATCTGGTCCTTGTAGCGCCGCAAAAAACGCTCGCGGTTGACGGCGCTTTTATTGCGCCCGTTAAGACGGCGATCGATCAGTGAATTCATGATTCACCTCGCTCAGGAAGACTTCCTCACTCGGAGGTACCACTCGCACAGCAGCCTGACCTGCTTTTCCGTGTAGCCCTTTTCCACCATGCGATCCACGAAGCTCTGGTGTTTCGTCTTGTCCTCGGCCGAAGCCTTGGCGTTGAACGAAATCACCGGCAGCAGATCTTCCGTATTCGAGAACATCTTCTTCTCGATCACTTCGCGCAGCTTTTCATAGCTGGTCCAGGTCGGGTTGCGGCCATTGTTATTGGCGCGCGCCCGCAGCACGAAGTTAACGATCTCGTTGCGGAAGTCCTTCGGATTCGCGATCCCCGCCGGCTTCTCAATCTTTTCCAGCTCGTCGTTCAACGCGCTTCGGTCGAAGCTTTCGCCCGTTTCCGGATCACGGAATTCTTCGTCCTGAATCCAGCAATCGGCAAACGTGACGTAGCGGTCAAAGATGTTCTGGCCATACTCGGAATACGATTCCAGATAGGCCGTCTGAATTTCCTTGCCGATGAATTCCGCATAACGCGGCGCCAGGAACCCCTTGATGAATTCAAGATACCGGCGGCGGATTTCTTCCGGATAGTCCTCGCGCCCGATACGTTGCTCAAGCACATACATCAGGTGCACCGGATTTGCGGCCACCTCGGTCTGGTCGTAATTGAAGACGCTGGACAGGATCTTGTACGCGAAGCGCGTAGACACCCCGTTCATGCCTTCATCGGTACCCGCGTAGTCCTTGTACTCTTGCAGCGCCTTGGCCTTCGGGTCCACGTCCTTCAGGCTTTCGCCGTCATAGACGCGCAACTTGGAATAGATGCTGGAGTTTTCCGGTTCCTTCAGACGCGTCAGCACCGAGAACTGAGCCATCATATCCAGCGTTCCCGGCGCGCACGGGGCGGCCGACAACGAGCTGTGATGCAACAGCTTTTCGTAGATGCGGACTTCTTCAGACACCTGCAAGCAATACGGCACCTTGACGATGTAGATACGATCAAGGAACGCTTCGTTGTGCTTGTTGTTGCGGAAGGTCTGCCATTCGGATTCGTTCGAGTGGGCCAGGATCGTGCCGTTGAACGGAATCGCGGAAAAGCCCTCGGTGCCCTTGAAGTTGCCTTCCTGCGTGGCCGTCAGCAGCGGGTGCAGCATCTTGATCGGGGCCTTGAACATTTCCACGAATTCCAGCAGCCCCTGGTTCGCCAGGCACAAGCCTCCGGAATAGCTGTACGCGTCCGGGTCGTCCTGCGAATGTCGATCCAGCTTTCGGATGTCGACCTTACCGACCAGCGAGGAAATGTCCTGGTTGTTTTCGTCGCCCGGTTCGGTCTTTGCAATGGCCACTTGACGCAACACCGACGGGTTCAAGCGCACGACACGGAATTGCGAGATGTCGCCGTCGAACTCCTTCAGCCGCTTGACCGCCCACGGCGACATGATGCCCGTCAGGTACCGGCGCGGAATGCCGTATTCCTTTTCAAGCGTGTCGCCAAAACGTTCCGGATGAAACAAGCCCAGCGGCGATTCGTTGACGGGAGAGCCTTGCAGGGCATAGATGGGATAGCTTTCCATCAGGGCCTTCAGCCGTTCGGCGATGGACGACTTACCGCCACCGACGGGGCCCAGCAGATAAAGGATTTGCTTGCGCTCTTCCAGCCCTTGCGCGGCGTGTTTGAAGAACGCGACGATCTGACCGATCACGTCCTCCATGCCGTAGAACTCCTGAAACGCCGGATAGCGCCGGATGGTCCGGTTGGAAAACAAACGCGAAAGACGTGGGTCGTTGCGCGTATCCACGACTTCGGGTTCGCCGATCGCCGCCAGCATGCGCTCAGCGGGGCTGGCATACGCCATGGGATCACGTTTGGCGAGGTTCAGATATTCCTCAAGAGAAAGCTCTGACTCCTGCTCTCTTGCATACTGCGACTTGAAGCCTTCGACGATGTTTTGCACGGAAACCTCCTACAACACGCGAAAAATTCACTACGCCTACGTGTCCCCATTGTGCCTTAGCGCCTACGCATTGCCAGTCAATCTCGCGTTTGGCGTTGTCGGCCAGTTGTTATGTTGCTTTCGCCACACATCAACCATGAAGCACGGTCGGACCCTTTCCATTTAGGCTGCACGCGCCTGACACAAGTTCCGTCAGGGAATGCAACTTACGTGAATAAGTTAACTCGCTCGTCTTCAGCATATTGCTATGGCAGCCATGCGTGGTGCGACCGCACATGAAATGGACGGCAATGATTTGAAGGGATGAGCGATATCCCGGTGGATTCTTATGATTCGAGCAGTTGCTCGATGCGCCCGCCATGCGATGGCGGCGGGCGTTCTGAAGAGCGCGTTGCGCTTCATTCAGCAGCGTGCCGGATCGGTTATGAAACAGCGCCGATACCGCGGCACGGGAATCCGTGGTGACGTGGGCGCATAGCACTGTGCGGTGATGGCCGCAGGCAAAAATCGCCAAGTCATGTGTCTATGCTAAAGCCAATTGACGGTTTTGTGGCAATTCATTTGGCGGTTCGATCAAAATCGTAATGCGGGTTTTCAGCAGGCATTCGCCGCGTCAACTACGGTCGCAAACTTCGCCGCAATTGCCGTGCCGAACACGACGCGAAGCATCGTCAATGCGTCGTGCAAGACGTGATTGGCAGCCGCCTGGGACGAGTGCTAGCACCTTGTCTTGAAGGTGCGACGATGTTCAAACAAAGACCGCATCAAGCCAACGTCGACAACGCAACGCGCCGCGTCAGTTCGCGCCAGGTGGCTTGAACGCGTGCGCGCAGACGCAGATCCGAGCCCACCATAACGCTGTCGATAAACTCGTAGCGGCGCGCGGCATCCAGGTGCTCAAGCATGGGCAAACGAACCATGCCCGCCGCATCGCCAAGCAATACGGGCGCCAGGTACAACAGCAATTCGTCGACGCAGCCTGCGGCAACCAACGCGCCGCTCAGGCCCGCGCCGGCCTCGACGTGCACTTCGTTGAACTCGGCTTGCGCGAACCAGCGCATCATGCCGGCAAGGTCCACGCGGCCCGGCATGGCGCCCGGCATGTAAACCACACGCGCATTCTTGTCGGCCAGCCGCCCGGCCTTGGCGGCATCTTCGCGCGCGGTGAAGAGAATTACCGGCCCTCCATCGAACAGGCGGGCATCTTCGGGAATGGAAAACTGGCCATCCACGACCGCTTTGCGCGGCTGGCGCGGCGTGTCGACCTCCCGCACATTCAGGAGCGGATTGTCTTTCATCACGGTGCCCATCCCGGTCAGCACGACGCAACTGCGCGCACGCCACCGGTGGCCGTCGGCGCGGGCTTCGGGACCGGTGATCCATTGGGACATCCCGTTATGCAGCGCGCTGCGCCCATCCAGCGACGCCGCCATCTTCATCCACACCCAGGGCAGACCCCGGCTCATGCGTGAAATAAAACCGGCATTCAGCGCAAGCCCCTCTTGCTCGCACACGCCCGTCGTCACCTGGATGCCGGCAGCACGCAAGCGC
The DNA here is from genome assembly GCF_036668755.1 of Achromobacter sp. ESBL13. Classification (NCBI taxonomy): domain Bacteria; kingdom Pseudomonadati; phylum Pseudomonadota; class Betaproteobacteria; order Burkholderiales; family Alcaligenaceae; genus Achromobacter; species Achromobacter sp. ESBL13. The sequence goes on from NZ_JAZEVT010000006.1 coordinate 108,265, forward strand.
GCCAGCCCCTGTCCGTTGACCAGCGGGTTGGGGTCGCCAATGGCCACGACCACGCGCGCCGGCCGGGCCGCCAGCACGGCATCAACACAGGGCGGCGTACGCCCGAAATGGCTGCAGGGCTCAAGCGTGACATACAGCGTGGCACCCGTTACGTCGTTGCCACGCGCCTTGGCGTCTCGCAGCGCGCCGATTTCGGCATGAGGGCCGCCCGGAGGCTGCGTGGCGCCCTCCCCCAGCACACGGCCATCACGGACGATGACGCAGCCGACGCGCGGGTTGGGCGCGGTGGTGTAAAGCACGCTTTCGGCCAGCGCCAGGGCGCGCTGCATCCAGGAAATATCGTTGGGATCGCTTGGGGTCGTCATGGCGGAATTGTATGTCCGGCGACGCGCATGCGGTCGTTCCGACGCGATGCGGATAGGGGTAAGCTGCTGCCGGGGCCTTTGCAACAGGAATGTCCGTTTTGGGCCGATAACTGGCCCGGGAATGGCTCGCCGACCGCCGCAAGGCGTCGCAAAATACCGCCACCCCCTCAAAAACCCTAGGCCTGGAGCCCGGACCATGAAACAAGCACTGATCGTCATCGACGTCCAAGAGTCTTTCCGGCAACGTCCGTTTTGGGACGAAACCGAATACCCCGCGTTCCTCAAGCAACTCCAAGGCCTGATCGACGCGGCCCGCGCCAAGGACATTCCGGTGCTGCAGGTGTTTCACAAAAGCCCGTCGGACGATGCGTCCAACCCGTTCTCGCTGGCGTCGGGACACGTCAAGACGCTTGCCGAACTGCGTATTTCGCCCACCGCCGTCTTCCACAAAACCGTGCATTCGTCGCTGTTTGCGGTCGATGCCAACGGCGCAACGCTGCACGACTGGCTGCGTGAACACGGCGTGGAAGGCGTCATCGTCAGCGGCATCCGTACCGAACAATGCTGCGAAACCACGTCGCGCCACGCCAGCGACGCGGGCTTCAAAGTGGTGTTCCCGACGGACGCCACCCTGACCTTCGCGATGCAAAGCCCATCGGGCAAGCATTACAGCCCGGCCGAAATTCGCGACCATACCGAACTGGTGTTGAACGGTCGGTTCGCGCGCATTGCGCGGGCAGCGGACGCGCTGGCCGGCTAATAGAAGGCGTCCCCGCCATGATTCCGGTGTATTTCGTTCTACCCCGCGGCATAGTTCTTTTGGACCTGGCCGGGCCCGCGGAAGCGTTCCGCGTGGCCAACAAGCTGTGCCCGGGTACGTTCGAACAGCATTTTTGCGGCCCCACGCCGGAAGTGGAAAGCGGGATTGCCGGCTTGCATCTGGCGCGCATCCGGCCACTGCCGTCGGCGCTGCCGGCCAATGCGCTGGTCATTATTTCGGGCGTGGTCGGCCAGCACACCCGTTTGGAGGACGCTGACGCGCACGCCATCATCAAATGGCTGGCCGTACGCCACCCCGCGGACGGCTTTACGCTGATGACGGTGTGCGCGGGCGCGCTGTTCGCGGCTTCGGCGGGGTTGACCCGCCAGCGCGACTGCACCACCCACCACTCATGCCTGGCGCAATTGACCGGCATTGATCCCAGCGCCCGCGTGCACGACAACCGCATCTTCATCGAAGACGGCAACCTGGTCAGCAGCGCCGGCATTACAGCGGGCATCGACTTGGCGCTGCATATGGTCGCGCGTCATTGTGGGCCGCGCGTGGCCAGCGAGGTCGCGCGCGAGATGGTCGTCTATCAGCGCCGCGCAGGCACCGATACCGCGCTGTCGCCCTGGCTGGAACACCGCAGCCACATGCACCCGACCGTGCATCGCGTGCAGGACGCGGTGATCCGCGATCCCGCCGCCCCGTGGTCCGCGCAATCGCTGGCGGACCAGGCGCACACCAGCCCGCGGCACCTGACACGGTTGTTTCGCGAGCATGCCGGCTGCACACCGATGGACTACCTGTACCAGATCCGGGTGGCGCTGGCGCGCGACTTGCTGCGCGAAACGCGGCTGGACCTGGAACGCGTGGCCGAAAAATCCGGGTTCGGATCCGCCCAGCACATGCGCCGCGTGTGGCGAAAATTTCAGCCGCAATCTCCGAGCCTGGCGCGATCGACTCCCATGCAATAGCGGCGCCGAAGCGCCGCTATTCCACCGCCATATCGCCACCAGGCGCCAATGCTGATTTATTCCTTGCGCAGCTTGCCGGGCAGCAGCGGGCCTTGCATCTCGCGAATGGCCTCGACGAATTCGCCGATGTCCTCGAAGCTTTTGTAGACCGAGGCAAAGCGCACGTACGCCACTTTGTCCAGCTTGCGCAGTTCGTTCATGACCAGTTCGCCGATGTGCTCGGACGGCACCTCGCGTAGCCCGCTGGCCAGCAATTGCTCTTCGATGCGCGCGACCGCGGCGTCCACGTCTTCGGTGCTGACGGGGCGCTTGCGCAGCGCCAGGCTGAGGCTGGCGCGCAGCTTGACGGGATCGTAGTCGCTGCGGCTGCCATTGCGCTTCACGATGGAAGGCATGGCGAGCTCCACCCGTTCATAGGTGGTGAATCGCTTGTCACAGGACAGGCAACGGCGGCGGCGACGAATGGCGTCGCCCTCTTCCGAAACCCGGCTGTCGACGACCTGCGTTTCGGCATTGCCGCAAAATGGACACCGCATGTGTGTTCCCTATAGGCACGAATAGCAAAATTTGAGCATATTGTAACGACGCGCCCGTGGGAAGCGCCGACAGGGATTAATTTGTCCCTCTTATTTTTTTGAATTGCGCGAGGATACCGCAGTACCGCGCAAAGCAAAGGGACGGCGCCTTGCGGGGCCGTCCCTTTGTTCGTCGCCCGCGCGGCGGACCGCGCGGGGTGACTGTTTACCGCGTATGGCTTAACGCTTGCCGTACACAGGCAGGCGCGAGGTCAGTTCATTGACGCGGGCGCGCACGGCGGCGATGTTGGCTTCGTCGCGCGGGTTGTCCAGCACGTCGGCGATCAGGTTGGCGGTGAGTTCGGCCTCGGCTTCAGTGAAGCCGCGCGTTGTCATGGCCGGCGTGCCCAGGCGGATGCCGCTGGTCACGAAGGGCTTTTCCGGGTCGTTCGGGATGGCGTTCTTGTTGACCGTGATGTGGGCCTGGCCCAACACGGCTTCCGCTTCCTTGCCCGTGATGCCCTTGGAGCGCAGGTCAACCAACATGACGTGGCTTTCCGTACGGCCGGACACAATGCGCAGGCCGCGCTTGACCAGCGTGTCCGCCAGCACCTTGGCGTTCTTGACGACTTGCTGCGCGTAATCCTTGAAGCCGGGTTCCAGCGCTTCCTTGAAGGCTACGGCCTTGCCGGCGATGACGTGCATCAGCGGGCCGCCTTGAATGCCGGGGAAGATGGCCGAATTGATGATCTTCTCGTGCTCGGCTTTCATCATGATGACGCCACCGCGCGGGCCGCGCAGCGACTTGTGCGTGGTCGACGTGACGAAGTCGGCATGGGGAACCGGATTGGGATAAGCGCCGCCGGCGACCAGGCCCGCGTAGTGGGCGATGTCGACCATGAACAGCGCGCCGTTCTCGCGAGCGATGCGGGCCATGCGTTCGAAGTCGATGTGCAGGGCGTACGCCGACGCGCCGGCCACGATCAGCTTGGGCTTGTGTTCCTTGGCCAGCTGCTCGACTTGCGCGTAGTTCAGGACTTCATTTTCGTCCAAACCGTACGAGATGAAGTTGTACAGCTTGCCGGACGCGTTGACCGACGCGCCGTGCGTCAGGTGACCGCCTTCGGCCAGGCTCATGCCCAGCACGGTGTCGCCCGGCTTGAGCACAGCCATGTAGACGCCCTGGTTGGCTTGCGAGCCAGAATTCGGCTGCACGTTGGCGGCTTCAGCGCCAAAAATCTGCTTCAGGCGGTCGATAGCCAGCTGCTCGACCACGTCCACGTATTCGCAACCGCCGTAGTAACGCTTGCCCGGGTAGCCTTCGGCGTACTTGTTCGTGAGCTGCGTGCCTTGGGCTTCCATGACGGCCGGGCTGGCGTAGTTCTCCGAAGCGATCAGCTCAATGTGCTGCTCTTGGCGAACGTCTTCCTTCTGGATGGCGGCCCAAACGTCCGGGTCAGCCTTGGACAAGGTAAGGTTGCGGTCAAACATGACGGGGGATTCCTGAGGCGGTAAGAGAGGAGAAAGCAGTGTCGGGTGGGTAAACCCGAAGAATCTGCGTAGTTTACCGCGTCAGCCGGAATCGATTACCGCCAAAATACGCCGAAGGCAGGCAATTTTCGGCCGACGGGCGTGAAAACCACGGCGCCGGCTAGCGGCGGAAAATCCCGCTCATGCCGACTTGAAGAAGATTCATGCAAGCGCGCCAATAAAAAGGGACACATAAGTACGAGCCGCGCAAAACGATGCCGGGCGGAACAAGGCCGCATAAAAAAAGGGCCGCACTCGGCGTGCGGCCCTCTCGGTTCATGCAACGGCGTCAGGTCGCTGACGTTGCGCCGATCTGTTTAGGCGCCAGCCGCGGGTTCAGCGTGTAGGTGCCGGTGACCGAGGCCTGTGCCAGCACGTGCTTTTGCATGGCGCGCAGCGCGTCTTCGCCCGTGAACGAGCCGTTCAGGTTCAGGCTCTGGACGTCCAGCGCATATAGCGTGAACACATAGCGGTGCACGATGGAATCGTTCCAGGGCGGGCACGGACCGTCGTAGCCGAAATAGTCGCCGCTCATGTCGTGATCGTTGGCGAACCAGGACGAATACGAGTTGATCCCCTGGCGGGCGTCCATCGGCGCCAGCGGGCCGCCCTTTCCGCGCGGCGTGATGCCATTGGAGAACGCGCCTTCGTCGATTTCCCGCAGATCCGCCGGCAGGTCCACCAGCACCCAATGGAAAAAATCAACGCGCGGCAGGTCGGCGGGCACTTCGCGGCCGTCCTGATTGACGTCATCGGGCTGCGACGGCACGTCCGGATCATGGCAGATCAACGCGAACGACTGCGTTCCCGCCGGGACGTCGTCCCAGGAAAACTGCGGGTTGTAGTTGTCTGCCAGCGCGACGTGCGATTGCGCATCGACTTTGCCGAACGCGTAACGCTCGGGAATCGACTCGTGATCGGAAAAAGACAAACTCGAAAGTTTCATGTCGTGCTCCTTGAAATGCCGCAAAGGCGTACCAGCCTTCGTCCGTACCCTCAGCGTATCAAAACTTCGCAATCATGGGTTCAAGTTAACACGCGCGAACTTGCGCTTGCCCACTTGCACCACGTAGGTGCCCGCAGGCAATTGCAACGATTTATCTTCCACCCGATCGCCATTGACTCGCACCCCGCCCTGCTCGACGTTGCGCTGCGCCTCGGAACCGGATGCGACCAGGCCGGCCTCACGCAGCAGCTTCAGGATACCGACGGGCGCGCCGCCGATATTCACCTCAGGCATGTCTTCGGGGATGGCGCCGTCACGGAAGCGCGCCTCGAACGACGCCAGCGCATCGTCCGCCGCTTTGGCGGAATGAAAGCGCGTGATGATTTCCTGAGCCAGCATGACTTTGGCATCACGCGGGTTGCGGCCGCCATCCGTCTCTTGCTTGAGGGCGGCGATGTCTTCCAGCGAGCGGAACGACAGCAGTTCGAAGTAGCGCCACATCAGCGTGTCGGAAATGGACATCAGCTTGCCGAACATCGAATCGGGCGACTCCGAAATGCCGATGTAGTTGCCCTTGGACTTGGACATTTTCTCGACGCCGTCGGTACCGACCAGCAGCGGCATCGTCAAAATGCACTGGGGCTCCTGGCCATATTCCTTTTGCAGCTCGCGCCCGACCAGCAGGTTGAATTTCTGATCGGTGCCCCCCAGCTCCAGATCGGACTTCAGCGCCACGGAGTCATAGCCCTGCATCAGCGGATACAGGAATTCGTGCACCGAAATCGGGATGCCACCTTTGAAACGCTTGGTGAAATCCTCGCGTTCCATCATGCGGGCAACCGTATAACGGGACGCCAGCTGGATCATGCCCCGAGCGCCCAGCGGATCGCACCATTCCGAGTTGTAGCGAATTTCAGTGCGCGCCGGATCCAGCACCAGACTGGCCTGCGCGTAGTACGTCTTGGCGTTGGATTCGATCTGCTCACGCGTGAGCGGCGGGCGGGTGCTGTTGCGGCCGCTGGGGTCGCCGATGGTCGAAGTGAAATCGCCGATCAGGAAGATGACGTTGTGCCCAAGGTCCTGTAACTGGCGCATCTTGTTCAACACCACCGTGTGGCCCAGATGGATGTCGGGCGCGGTGGGGTCCAGCCCCAATTTGATGCGCAGCGGCACACCGGTGGCGCGGCTCTTGGCCAGCTTGCGCGCGAATTCGGATTCAACCAGCAGTTCGTCGCAACCGCGCTTCGCTATACGCAGATCAGCTTCGACTTCAGGAGTGATAGGGGCTTCAGAGGGAGACATGGCAGGGGGACCAAAGCGGCTTCAGCCGACAAAAAGGTGTAAAAAGTGACGAAAACTATCGAAAATTCTAGCCGAATCAGCTAGGATACCGCCCAATCATACGCAACTGCCATATATACGCAGTTGTGGTTCGGTCTACCACCCGTTGTTCACAAGATGCGCCCCGCGCCAGCCCTTGCCCCGGATATCGTGGCGCGCGGGGGCCGTTCGTGTCACGCACCCTGCGAGCTCATGCCACCTGAGAGGGTATCTTCACGATGAATCGTGGCCTCCACGAACTGGCGAGTAGCATCAAGCGCAAAGTTGCTGCCCTGTTTGCGCCCGTTGAGCCCAAGCCGCATCGCTCGGGACTTTTCCGTCGCACTGTTCTCGTCACCGCTATTGGTCTGTTTGCCGGCGCCGCCGCCCTGGGCATGGTGCAGCAACCCGACCGCTCCGAACTCCCCCCGTCCCGCATCATCCAGAGCGTTCTGCCGTTGACCGCCGAGCAGGTCGAAGTCAGCACGCCCAGCGCCGCGCCGTACATTAGCGAAACCCGCATTCGCTCCGGCGACACGCTGGCCGCGGTGTTGCAGCGGCTGGAGCTGGACGCGCCCAGCCTGCAAACGTTCCTGACCCATGACGCCAGCGCTCGCAGCATCTACAAGCTGTACCCGGGCCGCTCGGTGCAGGCCGCCACGGACGAACAGGGCAACCTGATCTGGCTGCGTTACATCCACACGCCGGGCAACGAGACGGACGGCCAGGTCGTCACGCGCATGTTGCACGTCGCCCCTGCCGGCGACACCTACAAGGCCGAGGAAATCACCGAAAGCACCGAGCGCCAGACGCGCGTTGCCGTGGGCACGATCAAGTCGTCGCTCTTTGGCGCGACGGACTCCGCCGGCATTCCTGACTCGGTCACCATGCAGATGGCCGATATCCTCAGCGCCAAGATCGACTTCCTGCGGGACCTGCGCCAAGGCGACCAATTCCGCGTGGTCTACGAAGTTCGCTCGCACGACGGGCGCTATGCCGGCGCGGGCCGCGTGCTGGCCCTGGAATTCATCAACGGCGGCAAGACATACAACGCCGTCTGGTTCAGCCCCGATGAAAAATCCGGTTCGTACTACGACTTCGACGGCACCAGCCTGCGCGGCGCCTTCTTGCGCACTGCGTTGAAGTTCAGCCGCATCAGCTCCACGTTCGGCATGCGCATGCACCCCATCCACAAAACGTGGACGGGTCACAAGGGCGTGGACTACGCCGCGCCCTCGGGCACGCCGATCCACGCCACGGCGGACGGCACGGTCGAGTTCTCGGGCTGGCAGAACGGTTACGGCAACGTCGTCATCGTGAAGCATCACGGTAAGTATTCGACGTTGTACGCGCACCAGAGCCGCATCGCCGAAGGCATTACCAAGGGCTCCAAGATCTCGCAGGGCCAACTGCTGGGCTATGTCGGCTCCACCGGCTGGGCCACCGGCCCGCACCTGCATTACGAGTTCCGCGTGGACAACCAGCCGATCGACCCGCTGGCCGTAGACCTGCCTGTTGCGCGTGCCCTGGAACCCGCTGAACTACGTGCGTTCAACAATGCCGTGGCGCCCTACAAGCAACAGATCCAGCTGCTGACCCAGTTCCAGCAGACGCTGCCCGACGCGTTGACCAACGTGGCCAGCCGCTAGGCGGCCAGACCCGCAAACGTCCAGAAAGGCGGCCCGTGCAGACTCTGCCGGCCGCCTTTTTCTTTTTAACGAGGCGCCCGTGAACTCCACTTCAACCGCATCGCCCGCCGGACAAGGGCTTTATATCGGCTTGATGTCCGGCACCAGCGTCGACGGCGTGGACGGCGTGCTGGTGCGCCTGGCGCAGGCGCAGCCGCCCCAAGTGCTGGCCAGCGCCAGCCTGCCCATGCCGGAAAATCTGCGGCGCGAGCTCTTGGCGCTGAACGTGTCCGGCAACGATGAGCTGGCTCGCGCCGCCTTGGCCGCGAATGCGCTTGCCCGGCTGTATGCCCAGGCGGTATCCGCGCTGCTTCAAGACGCCGGAGCGAACGCCAGCGATGTGATTGCCATCGGCGCGCACGGCCAAACCGTCAGGCACCGCCCCGGCAGCGGGTATACGGTGCAATTGAACGCGCCCGCGCTGCTTGCCGAACTGACGGGGATTGACGTGGTGGCGGATTTTCGCAGCCGCGACGTGGCCGCCAGAGGCCAGGGCGCCCCGTTGGTGCCTCCCTTTCACGCGGCGATATTCGGCGCGCCGCATGGCCGTGCCGTCCTGAACCTGGGCGGCATCGCCAACGTCACCCTGCTTGTTCCGGGCCAGCCCGTGCGCGGCTTCGATACCGGCCCCGCGAACGTATTCCTGGACGCGTGGTGTCAGCGTCACCTGGGCCAACCGTACGACGCAGACGGCCGCTGGGCCGCCACCGGCCAGGTGGTGGCGCCGCTGCTGGAACAATTGATCGCCAGCGAGCCGTGGTTTGCGCTGCCCGCTCCCAAGTCCACCGGGCGGGACTTGTTCAACCTGCAATGGCTTGATGATCGCCTGGCCGCCTTTGACGGCCCCAAGCCCGCGCCCCAGGACGTGCAGGCCACGCTGCAACGCCTGACCGCCCGCACCGTGGCAAACGCCATCGACGCAGCGGCGGCGGGCACACAGGACGTTTTCGTATGCGGAGGAGGCGCGCGCAACGCGGGCCTGATGCAAGAACTGGCGTACTGCCTGCAACGGCCCGTACAGCCAACCGACGCGTTGGGCGTGCCGGCACAACAGGTCGAGGCGCTGGCGTTCGCGTGGCTGGCGCAGGCTTTCGTGCAGCGGCGGCCGGCCGGACATCCCGCGGTGACGGGGGCACTCGGGGCGCGTATTCTGGGCGCGCTGTATCCGGCCTGATCGCGCGGCCAATGCAATGCAAAAAGCCCTTCGGCATGCCGAAGGGCTTTTACTTTCCTGCCAGGGTTATTACACCGAGAACGAGGAACCGCAGCCGCACGTAGTGCTGGCGTTGGGATTGCGGATGACGAATTGCGCGCCTTCCAGATCTTCTTTGTAGTCGATTTCGGCACCGACCAGGTACTGGAAGCTCATCGGGTCAACCAGCAGTTGGACGCCAGCCTTGTCCAGCACGGTGTCGTCTTCGTTGACGACTTCGTCGAACGTGAAGCCGTACTGGAAACCCGAACAGCCGCCACCTTGGACAAAGACGCGCAGCTTCAGATCAGGGTTGCCTTCTTCGGCCAGCAAATCCTTCACTTTGGCGGCAGCCGAGTCGGTAAAGACCAGGGGCACAGGCGGGGCGGCCTGAAGATCGACGGTTTCGGTTACTGCATTCATGGTTCACTCCTGGCCGGGTCGGCCATATTTCGGTGAGCGGCAACGGCGCTCGCATAGTGTCACTATAGCGCAGGGCTTGACTAGACTCAAAGTTCCAGTTTGACACTTCGCGATGCGCGGACGGTTTCGCCTTCCAGGACGCTGACGGTCACGCTTTCGGGGACAAATCCCTCGGGTACGGCCAGGATGCCCTGGCTGCGTTGGTACTGATCGAACTGCAATGCCAGCGAAGCCGCCGTGGTGGTTTCGCCTGTGGCGGTTACGGGGCCGGTCTCGGCCCTGACCTGCATCGGCGCCAGGTCCACGGTAACAGTTTCGCCCTTGAGCACGCCCGTGGCTTGAAACCGCAACGCGCCCGCAAACGGCGTGCCGCCATTGCGGCCACTACGCATCAGCAGGACTTTGTAGCGCAGGCCGCCGCCTTCACGGTCAATCTGCACGCCTCGAATATCCACCGACCCCTCCGGGCCGGCGGGCAACAATTGTTCGTAGAACGCCAACTGATCGCGTACCCGACCGACCTCGGCCTGGACCACGCGCAACTGCGTTTCAAGCTCTTGCCGGGCCGATCGTTCGATGACGAGTTCGCCGTCCGCCGTATCGAGCTGGCTTTGCGTGTAGCGCAGCTGCGCGCTTTGCTGGCGCATGGCCTCTGCCTGCGCCTCGGCCTGTTGTGTGCTGATCACCAAGGCGTCCGGCGGACGAGCCTGGCGCAGCGCATAGCCATAACCGACGGCGCCTCCCAGCAGCACGCCAATCAGCAGCCCCGCGAATATGCGCAGCATCCCGCCGGCAGGGCGGGATGGCGGGTGGGAGGACGGGGCGTCGACGGACATAAAGCGCGCAGGGCCGGCCGCTTGCGCAGGCGGCCCGTGCAAAGCCTCAAGGCAGGATAGCCACCTGATCCAGGCCCGTGGATTCGGCAATGCCGAACATCAGGTTCATGTTCTGCACAGCCTGTCCGGCGGCGCCCTTGACCAGATTGTCCTGCACGACCATGACGATCAGCAGGTCACCGTTGTCAGGGCGGCTCAGGGCGATGCGCAGGTTGTTGGACGCGCGCACGGACCGGGTCTCGGGCAGGCTGCCGGCGGGCATGACGTCAACGAAAGGCTCGTTGGCGTAACGCTGTTCGAACAGGGCCTGGAAGTCGGTGTCGCGCGCTTCGGGCAGGATGCGCGCGTACAACGTCGAGAACATGCCGCGGATCATCGGCACCAGGTGCGGCACGAACGTCAGGCCGACCTTGCCGCCGGCAATCTTTTCCAGCTGCGACGAGATTTCCGGGTGGTGACGGTGACCCGACACGCCATATGCCTTGAAGTTGTCGGACGCTTCGGAGAACAGCGAGCCAACCTCGGCCTTGCGCCCAGCGCCCGACACGCCCGACTTGCAGTCGGCAATCAGGGATTGCGTGTCGACCAGGGCCTTGCCGCCTTCCAGCAACGGGGCCAAGCCCAGCAGCACCGTGGTCGGGTAGCAGCCGGGGTTGCCGATCACGCGGGCCTTGGCGATGGCTTCGCGGTTCAGTTCAACCAGGCCGTACTGCGCTTCAGCCAGGATATCGGGACACGTGTGGGGGATCTTGTACCAACGCTCGAACGTCGGGATGTCTTGCAGGCGGAAATCCGCCGCCAGATCGATGATGCGGGTGCCCGCGGCCAACAGCTCTTGCGCTTGCGCCATCGCCACCCCGTGCGGGGTCGCGAAAAACACCACGTCGCATTCGGTCAGCGACGCCTTTTCCGGCGCGGAGAAGGCCAAATTCACGCGGCCGCGCAGGTTCGGATACATATCAGCGACCGGCAAGCCGTCTTCCTTGCGGGACGTGATGGCGGTCAATTCCACATTGGGATGCTGCGACAGCAAGCGCAGCAACTCGACGCCGGTGTATCCGGTGCCGCCGACAATACCAACCTTGATACGGGTATTCGATGCTTGGGCCATGATAGGTATGAACTCTTCGTAGGACGAAAACAGATTGTATCGCCCGGAGAATACAGGGTTGCGCCGACGCAAGCATCGCGACGGGCGATCTAGACTCATCCGACCGAAAAAGGCGGCGCGGAGTTCCGCGTTGCAGAAGGCGAGCAGGACAAATCGGACACCTGCCCGCCATCAACGCCCAAAAACAAAAAACCCGCCGAAGCGGGTTTTTTGCAGCAACATTAACGCTTGCTGAACTGCTTGCGACGACGTGCCTTGCGGAAGCCGACCTTCTTACGTTCGACTTCGCGGGCATCGCGGGTCACAAAGCCAGCTTGCGACAGTGCGGGCTTCAGGGTCGCGTCGTAGTCGATCAGGGCACGCGTGATGCCGTGACGGACTGCGCCAGCCTGGCCGGTTTCGCCGCCGCCGTGGACGTTGACTTTGATGTCGAACGATTCCAGGTGGCCGGTCAGTTCCAGCGGTTGGCGCACGATCATGCGACCAGTTTCGCGGGCGAAGAAATCGTCAACGGGCTTGCCGTTGACAACGATCTTACCCGTGCCCTTCTTGATGAAAACGCGAGCCACCGAAGTTTTGCGACGGCCGGTTCCGTAATTCCAGTTACCGATCATGGCGTTTCCTTAGATATCCAGCGTCTTGGGCTGCTGGGCGGTGTGCGGGTGCTCGGCACCAGCATAGACCTTCAGCTTCTTGATCATGGCGTAGCCCAGAGGACCCTTGGGCAGCATGCCCTTGACGGCCTTCTGAATGGCGCGACCGGGAAAACGCTCTTGCATTTTCTCGAAGTTCGTTTCGCGGATACCGCCCGGGTACGTGGTGTGGCGGAAGTACTTCTTGTCCTTCGCCTTGGTACCGGTAACGACGATATCGGAAGCGTTGATGATGACGATGTAATCGCCAGTATCAACGTGCGGCGTGAATTCAGGTTTGTGCTTGCCACGCAGACGACGTGCGACTTCGCTGGCCACACGACCGAGGACTTTGCCCTTGGCGTCGATCACAAACCAGTCACGTTGGACTTCATGCGGCTTGGCCACAAAGGTCTTCATGATGGTTCCTAAGAATAAAAAGTTCTTGCTGACTAGAACGTCTAGCCAGTGTTCTTTCCCAGACTGGGCAAAACCTACAACCAGCAACCTACAACCTGCAACCTGCAACCAGCAACCAGCAACCTACTACCTGAACCCTGATGAACGAGCCACCCGTGATATTCAGATCGGGGTTTGCCTATGGTTTTGCCTTTGGTTTTTGCCCTTGGTTTTTGCCTTTATCGACGTCCCGCCTAAGCGTTATTACCCGCCCGTGCAATAGTCAAAATGAGGGAAAGCCTGAAATTCTAACACGGCTGCTCAAAGATTGGGCAAGCGAAAAGAAGTCAGGTGGCGGCTGGCCGCAAGCAACGTTGCAGCCAGCGCACAGGAAAATCCGGGGACAAATCGCCGGCGCCCGGGCCGGCGCGAGCCCGGCGCGGTCAGGCGCCCAGGTAGGCTTCCAGCACGCGCGGGTGGCCCAGCAGTTCGCGGCCCGTGCCGGTCAGCGCCATGGCGCCGTTTTCCAACACATATCCGCTTTGCGCGATCTTCAGTGCCTGACGCACGTTCTGCTCCACCAGGAACAGGGTCAGTCCATCGGCGTTGATGGCGCGCAGCGAACGGAAAATTTCCTGCACGACGATCGGCGCCAGGCCCATGGACGGTTCGTCCAGCAGCAGCAGGCGCGGCTTGGCCATCAGGGCCCGGCCAATGGCCAGCATCTGTTGTTCGCCACCCGACAGGTTGCCGGCAATGCCCGCGATCCGCTCTTTCAGGCGCGGAAACAGGTTGAACACGTATTCCAGGTCGGAAGCCACGTTCTTCAGGCCACGGCGGTACGCGCCCAGCTCCAGGTTTTCCAGCACCGTCATGGTGGTCAGGATGGCGCGGCCTTCCGGCACCTGCACGATCCCGCGCGCCACCAGTTGGTGGGGCGCCAGGTTGGTGATGTCTTCGCCTTCGAACAGGACTCGGCCGCGCGCCTTGGGCAACAGGCCCGACAGCGCCAGCAGCGTGGTGGACTTGCCGGCGCCGTTGGCGCCGACCAGGGCGGTGATCTCTTTGGCGTTCAGGTCCAGGTCAATGCCGCGCACGGCTTCGATATGGCCGTAGTTGACTTCGAGCCCGCGGACTTCAAGCATCGCGCTCATTGTGCAGCCTCCGCGCAACGCGCTACGGTATTCATCTTGGGAGCAGCCCGGCAACTCATTTGGCGGCCTCCACTTGTTCGGTGTCTTCGTCGTCTTCGCGACCCAGATAGGCCTCGATGACCTGCTCGTTGTTGCGGATTTCGTCGGGGCCGCCGCAAGCAATGATCTTGCCGAAGTTCAGCACCGCGATGCGTTCGCACAGGCCCATGACGAAGCGCATGTCGTGCTCGATCATCAGGATGGTGTAGCCGCGATCACGGATGGCCAGGATCTCGCGCATGAGCTCGGCGCGTTCGCCGGTGTTCATGCCCGCGACCGGCTCGTCCAGCAGCAACAGCTTGGGCTCGGTGGCCAGCGCGCGCGCCAGCTCCAGGCGGCGCTGTTCGCCGTAGGACAGGTTGTCGGCCAGATCGTTTGCCTTGTGATCCAGGCGCATCCACGTCAGCAGTTCGTGCGCGCGCTCGCGGGCACGCTTTTCGTGTTCGCGGTAACCCGGCAGTCCCAGCAGCAGGCTGGGAAAGCCGTAGTTCATGTGCCGATAGGCGCCCACCACCACGTTTTCCAGCAGCGTCATCTCTTTGAAGAGACGAATGTTCTGGAAAGTGCGGGCGATGCCCATGCGCGTGATGCGGTGCGGCTTCTTGGACAGAACGCTTTGGCCGTTGAACGTAATGGTGCCGCCGCTGGGCGGCAACAGGCCGGTGATCAGGTTGAACACGGTAGTCTTGCCGGCGCCGTTGGGGCCGATCAAGCCGAAGATGGAACCCTCGGGCACCGACAGATTGACGTCATGCAGCACATGCAGGCCGCCGAAGCTCTTGGAGACGGAAGAAAGCTCAAGCATGGCGCTTGCCCCCCTGGCCGCCCCGGCCTTGACGCATCCAGCGCTTGAAGCGCGCCGGATCCCAGATGCCCTGCGGCAGGAACAACACAATCACCACCAGAATCACTCCGTTGGCGACCAGGCGCAGATCCGCAAAACCGCGCAGCAGCTCAGGCAACACGGTGATGATGAAGCTGCCCAGCACGGGACCGGCCAAACCGCCGATGCCGCCCAGGATGGCCATGGTCAGGATTTCAACGCCACGGTCGAAACCGTATTCATTGGGACCGATGAAGAAGGTCAGGTGCGCGTTCAGCGCGCCGGCCAGACCCGCGATCATCGCGCCGGCCACGAAGGCCAGCATCTTGTTGGCGCGCACGTCGATGCCCATCAGCCCGGCCGCCGTTTCGTCGCCACGAATGGCGTCGAACGAACGTCCGATCTTGGAGGCGCGCACACGCCACAGCACGAACAGCACAATGACCACCGCCAGCACCACATGCCACCACTGCGTCAGCTGCGGGATGCCGTTCAGGCCCAGCGCGCCGCCGGTGATGGATTCGGTGTTCAGGATGGTGACGCGCACCACTTCGCCAAAGCCCAGCGTGGCCATGGCCAGATAGACCCCGGACAGGCGCAAGGTTGGCAAGCCGATCAACGCCGCCACCAGCGCGGGCGCGGCCATGCCCCCGGCCAGCGCGACCGTGAACGGCGCGTCGTAGTTCATGGTGAGCAGCGCGGCGGTGTACGCCCCGATGCCCATGAAGGCGGCGTTGGCCATGGCCAGCATGCCGCAGGCCAGCGTCAGCCAGATGGAGAGGGCCAGCAATGCGTTGGTGCCCAGCGTAAGCACCAAGTTGCCGTAAATGGCCCAGAAGTTTTCGAATCCGCTCATTCTTTAAGCCTTGCGTTGAACCACTTTGCCGAACAGACCTTGCGGGCGCACCAGCAGGATCAGGAACAGCAGGCCGAAAGCCACCGCGTCGCGCATGGTGGAGCCGATGTAGGCCACCGACAGCACCTCGGCGAATCCCAGGAACAGACCGCCCAGCATGGCGCCGCGTATGTCGCCCATGCCGCCCAGGATGATGACCGCGATGCCCTTGTGCAGCATCGGCTGGCCCATCAGCGGGAACAGCGCGTTCGAATACAGGCCGATCAGCACGCCGGCCACGCCACCCAGGGCAGCGGCGGCGAACGAGGTCGTGACGAACAGCTTTTCAACGTTGATGCCCAAAAGCCACGCGGCCTTGGGCGACTCGGCGATGGCGCGCAGCGCGCGGCCGAACTGCGTGCGGCGCATCACGTACATCAGCACGGCCATCAGCGCGAACGACAGGAAGATGATGCCCAGCTCGATCACGGTCAGGTGCAGGCCGGCGACCTCGATCACTTCCTCGGGCACGGTGCCGTGCGGAAAGCGCAGGTTGCTGGCGCCAAAGATGCTCTGGGCGCCGTTATTCAGAATGATGCCCACGCCAATCGTGGCAATCATGGGGATCAGGTGGGGTGCGTTGCGCTTGCGCAGCGGCTTGAGGACCAGGTAATCGATGATGACCCCGGTGAAGCCGGCCACGAAGAACGCGACCATCAGCGCCGCCCACAAGGGCAGGCCGAATTGCTGAACCACGAACAGTGCCGCGTAGGCGCCAACCATAAAGACGGCGCCATGCGCCAGGTTGATCACCCCGAGCACGCCGAAGATCAGCGTGAAGCCCAGCGCGAACAGTGCATACACACAGCCCAGCGACAAGGCATTGACGAATTGTTGTTCGAACATGATGGGACTTTCCAGATCTATGAGGGCCCCATGCAGCGCCCACTGCATGGCCTGACACCGCCCGCGAAGACGGCATGGCTTTTATTGGGACGGCCCTGCGATAAAAAGCGCCTTGCGGCCAGCCGGACGGCTGCCCGCAAGGCGCATCCCCCCGCGCGGGGATGCGTAGCGCTTACTTCTCGATGACGTACTTGCCGTCCTTGGTCACGCTGACGATCGGCGCCTGGTCGGCGTCATAGCCGGCGGGCTTGCCGGCGCGGTCGTTGGCTTGGCGGAACTTGAACGCGCCGGTGGCGCCGGTCCAGGTCACGGACGGCAGCGCGTCGCGCAGCGCGGCACGGTCCTTGGGCAATTCGCCGGTGATCTTGGTGTTCTTCAGCGCCTGGGCCACGATGTACATGGCGTCATACGACTGGGCGGCGAACTGGTCCGGCGACCCGTTGAACTTGGCCTTGTAGGCGTCGATGAACTTGACGTTCTCGGGGGCCTTGTTCTCGATCGACCACGGGCTGCCGATCCACAGATTGTTCGATGCGCCGCCAGGGGCCAGGTCGAAAATCTTGACCGAGTTCATGCCATTGCCGCCAATGACGGGCACGTTCAGGCCCAGTTGGCGCGCTTGCACCATGATCGGGGCGCCTTCGGCCAGCAGTGCGGACAGCACGATGGCGTCGGGGTTGGTGCCCTTGATCTTGGTCAGCTGTGCCTTGAAGTCCACGTCGCCCTTGGCGAACGTTTCGGTCGTGGTGACCGGGATCTTCTGGTCTTCCAGCGCCTTCTTGAAGTTGTCGTAGCCGCTCTTGGTGAAGACGTCGTCGTTACCGTAAAGTACGGCCACGTTCTTCAGGCCGGTCTTCGCCTTCACGGTGGAAATCGTAGCCGGCAGCACGTCGGCTTCCGTGACCGAGTTGCGGAACACGTAGTTGCCGATGGACGTGATGCCGTCGGCGGTGTTGGACGTACCGAAGGCGACCGTCTTGGCCGCTTGCGCGATCGGGTCAGCGGCTTGGGCCGAGTTGGACAGCGTCGGGCCGAAGACCATCAGGACGTTGTCTTTGAAAATCAGTTTCTTGAAGACGTTGATGGCCTCTTCTTTCTTGCCTTGTTCGTCTTCGACAACCAGCACCAGCTTGTTGCCATTGATGCCACCCGCGGCGTTGATTTCATCAGCGGCAAGCTGGAAACCATTACGGATCGACACGCCGTACTGGGCGGCGCCGCCGGACAGGGCTTCCGCCACGCCCAGCTTGATGTCGGCCGCGTGCGCAGCCGGGACGATACCAGCGGCGATCAGCGCAGCCAGCAGCTTCTTGGTCTTGGATTGCATGGTTGATACCACCTTAAAGTCTGTCTCGGAATATTGGTAATCCGGGCTGGTGTAATCCCGCCGGATTGACGTCATATGCCGCCTAAAGGCGCCATGATTGCGCGTCAAGACCCGGGATATTACTCCTTTGTATCAGGCCGAAACTCGAATGTGGTTCGAGAAAAGCCCGAAAACCGCCCATTTTTTTGTAAAAAATGCGCTATTACTAGCAAAAACCCTACTTCGCACCGAATGCCATTCGGCGTCCGGCGCCCTCCTTCTACCTGCCCGACAACGCCACGGCTACGTACTGGCCGTAAGCGTTTTCAGTCAGGCGGAACCACGGCATCTCGCTGTCGCGAAAGCCCATGTAACTGTCGTGTATTGCCCTGAACTTCGGGTCTTTGGCGGACAAGTCCTTGTAGACCTGCTGCGTGGCCTCGAAGGCCACGTCCATGATGGATCGGGGAAATGCGCGCACTTGGGCGCCGCTGGCCGCCAGTTGCGCCAGCGCGGACGGGTTGCGCGCGTCGTAGCGGGCGGTTAGCGACACGTGCGCCGCCAAGGCGGCCGCCTGCACAATGGACTGGTAATGCTTGGGCAGCTTGTTCCAGGCCTCGTCATTGATATACAGCGACAGTTGCTCCCCGGGTACCCACCAGCCGGGTCCGTAGTAATACTTAGCTACTTTATCGAAGCCCAGCTTGGCGTCGTCATAGGCGCCCGCGCCCGCAATGGCTTGCAGCCCTTCCTTGTTGAAAGCTTCGGCAAGCGGCACCTGGTTGACGGCCTGCGGCGCCACGCCCAGCCGGGCCAGCACATCGGCGGCCAGGCCCGAGACGCGCATCTTCAGGTCTTTCAGGTCAGCCTGGCGCTTGATTTCCCGCGCATACCAGCCGCCCATCTGTGCACCCGTATTGCCCAGCGGGAAGTTGATGATCTTTTCGGGTTTGAACAGTTCGCGGGTCAGGCGCAGGCCGTCGCCTTCGCTCATCCACGCGTTCATCTGGCGAGCCGTCAGCCCGAAGGGCACGGCGGCGTCAAAAGAAAAGGCGGGGTTCTTGGCGTGATAGGCCCGCGACGAGCCGTGTCCGCATTCCACCTTGTTGGTGGAGACGGCTTCAAGCAGGTCGGCGGCCGGTACGATTTCGCCTTCCGGAAAATGGCGGATATTGAACTTGCCGCCCGTGGATTCCGTGACGAACTTGCAGAACTGTTCACCCGCGCCGATGCGCAAGTCCAGCGTGCCGGGAAACGCCGAAGCCAGCCGCCAGCTCAAGGAAGGCATGTCTTGCGCAAACGCGGGCGCGCTGACGGCGGCGCCCGTTGCAACGGCGCCCAGCCCGGCATGCTTCAAGAATGAACGTCGTTGCATCGCAATGCTCCTCAGCAGCTTCGGGGACGTCGAGCAATACCCGCCGGATATTACACGTTGAGACCATGCCGGGCGCTAGAGGAATTCCCCAGCCGCGCGGCACCCATCCCGATGCATTCGGCAGGATGGATGAGCGCGCCCGCGGGCGCGCTCATGGGTCAGGTCCCGGCGATGGCCATTTGCTCGATCAGGATCGAGCCGGTGGTTTTCGTGCCGCGCGAAATAGTGTCCGCGCCCACGGCGACGATCTGCTGGAACATGTCGGCCAGGTTGCCGGCGATGGTGATTTCCTGGACCGCGTGCTGGATCTTGCCGTTTTCCACCCAGTAGCCAAACGCGCCGCGCGAGTAATCGCCCGTGACGTAGTTGACGCCCTGGCCGATCAGTTCGGTGACCAGGAAGCCGGTGCCCATTTTCTTGAGCATGGCTTCAAAGTCGTCAGCGCGTTTAGTCAGCGTCGAGCTGAACACCAGGTTGTGCGAGCCGCCGGCGTTGCCGGTGGTGGCCATACCCAACTTGCGCGCGGTGTAGCTGGACAGGAAGTAGCCTTCCAGCACGCCGGCCGACACGACGTTGCGGCGGCGGGTGCGCACGCCTTCGTCGTCAAACGGCGAGCTGCCCATCGCGCCGGGGATGTGCGGATCTTCGGTCAGGTTGATGTGCGTGGGGAAAATGGGCTTGCCCAGCGCGTCCAGCAGGAAGCTGGCCTTGCGATACAGCGCCCCGCCATTGACGGCTTGCGTCAGCGCGCCGACCAGGCCCAGCGCCAGCGGCGCTTCGAACAGCACCGGAAACTTGCCGGTGCGGATGCGGCGGGCCGACAGGCGCGACAGCGTGCGTTCGGCGGCGTAGCGGCCGATGGCTTCGGGCGAAGCCAGGTTGGCCGGATCGCGTTCGGACGTGTACCAGTAGTCGCGCTGCATGCCGTTGCCCCGGCCCGCGATGGGCGCCACGGACAGGCTGTGGCGCGAATACGGGTAGCCGCCCAGAAAGCCACGGCTGTTGCCCATGACGAACTGGCCTTCGTAGGTGCCCACGGTGGCGCCGTCGGTGTTGGTGATGCGCGGATCGACGTCGCGCGCCGCGCGTTCGGCGCGCAAGGCGAGTTCGGCGGCTTCCTCGGTGGACACCGTCCAGGCGTGGTGCAGGTCCAGGTCGGGGAATTCGGTGGCCAGCTGGTCGGCGTCGGGCAGGCCCGCGGCCGGGTCGGCGGCGGTGTGGCGGGCGATGTGCCAGGCGGCTTCGACCGTCTGGCGCAGGGCGGCTTCAGAAAAGTCGGAGGTCGAGGCCGACCCGCGGCTCTGGCCGGCGTAGACCGTCAGGTCCAGCGAGCGATCGCGCGTCTGCTCAACGGTTTCGATGTCGTTCTTGCGTACCGAGACCGACAGCCCCAGGCTTTCCGAGACTTCCGCCGCCGCGTCCGAGGCGCCGATCTGGCGCGCGTAGGCGAGGGTTTGCTCAACGAGTTCGGAAAAACGCGCGTGATTCGCCGCCAGCGGCAAGGATGAGGAGGTTTTAACCATTGCTGTCCAATTTGCAGAGACGGTTATCATAGCCAAGTCTGTCATTGCGCAGTTTTCCATGAATTCCCATACTGAAGAAGAATCCGTCGACGACGGTTACGACGAGAACGGCTACGACCGTCCCAGCAAGTCCCAGGTCAAGCGTGAAATGCACGCCTTGCTGGACCTGGGCAAACAGCTGATCGAACTGTCCCCCGAACGCCTCAAGCAATTGCCGCTGGCAGAGCGCCTCTATGAGGCAATCCGCACGGCGCAGCGCACGACGGGCCGCGAAGGCCGCCGCCGGCAAGTCCACTTTGTGGGCAAGCTGATGCGCGACGCGCCCGCCGAAGAAATCCGCGCGCAGCTGGATGTGTGGGAAAACGGCTCGCGCGAAGAAACCGCCGCCATGCACCGGCTGGAAGCCCTGCGCGACCGCCTGCTGGACGACGACGACACGCTGACCAAGCTGCTCGCAAACAATCCACAGGCCGATGCGCAGCAATTGCGCACGCTGATTCGCGCCGCGCGCAAGGAAAAGCTGGGCAATGCCTCGCTGCTGCAAGGCCAGGAGCCGCAAAAGAAGCACTATCGCGCGCTGTTCCAGGCCTTGAAGACCTTGACGCTCTGATTCTCCCCTTTTGATTTTTTTCGGCCGTCCATGAACGCTTCCAACGACCTGCTCGACTGCATCGAGATCGAAACCGCGCCCAACCCCACGCACGCCGTCATCTGGCTGCACGGCCTGGGCGCGGATGGCAACGACTTCGCCCCCATCGTGCCGGAACTGGACCTGCCCGCGGGCCTGGGCGTGCGCTTTGTATTTCCGAATGCGCCGGTGCAGCGCGTGACGATCAACAACGGCATGTCGATGCGGTCCTGGTATGACATTTTGGTCATGGACCTGGTCCGCGTGGAAGACGCCAAGGGCATCCGCGCGTCCGAAGCCGCCATCCACAAGCTGATCGCACGGGAAAACGCGCGCGGCATCCCGACGTCGAACATCGTGCTGGCGGGCTTCTCACAAGGTAGCGCGATGACCTTGCACACCGGCTTGCGGCTGACCGAAAAGCTGGCGGGCATGATGGCGCTGTCGGGGTATCTGCCGTTGCTGAATACGGCCGAAGCCGAACGCCACAACGCCAACCACGCCACGCCGATCTTCATGGCGCATGGCCTGCACGACCCGGTTGTGTCGTTGGCGCGCGCCGAGGCGTCAGTAGCGGAATTGAAGCGGCTGGGCTATGACGTGCGCTGGCACACGTACCCGATGCCGCATTCGGTGTGCGCCGAAGAAGTCCGGGATATCTCGGCGTTCTTGAATAGCGTGCTGGCTTGAGGCAGCCGTGATGTTGAGGCGCGCGCCGGGCTTACCGCCCCGCCGCGCCTGATCTTGCCGGCTGCAAGAACCCGCTTCGTGCGCGCCCCCGTAGCCTGGGCCTGGGCCTTGCCCCAGGCAAGGCTAGCTCCAGCCCCCTGCCGACGATCCGGCAAAATTCCTTTTGGTATACCAAGTGGTATTCAAGCCTTGAATTTTCCGGGCTTCAATGGCGCTCGTCCATAGAGAAAAACGCCAATCCCAAAAAGCTTGTCTGCGGCCGCTGCTTGAATATAGTATTCGATCCATGCCTTATCGGCCCGGGCTGCTGGTGTTCGGGCTTCCCTGTTGTTGCTGTCGATTCAACCCCATTGGCCGTGCTGCGCCGGGTTTCGGCGTGCCATACAAGACGCAGGAGAAAGTTCCGTGAAATCCATGCCACTTCCCCGCCTGGCGGGCGCGGCGCTGCTTGCGCTGTTTGCTCCCTTGGCCGCTCAGGCCGAAGCTTTGAATCCCCCCGTGAAGGTGCGCTACGAAGAAGTGGTGCGATCCGTGCTTTACGTGCCCAAATACGTGGCCCTGTCGCAGGGATACTTCAAGGACGCCGGACTGGACGTGTCCATGAAAACCTCGCAGGGCACCGACAAGGGCATGACCGCCCTGCTGTCGGGCAGCGCCGATATCGTACTGATCGGGCCCGAGGCGTCCATCTATGTGCAGAACAGCGAATCGCCGGTCAAGCCGAAGATCTTTGCCGGGCTGACCGCCACCGACGGCTTCTTCCTGCTGGCGCGCAAACCGATCGACAAGTTTGACTGGTCGATGCTCAAGGGCAAGGAAGTGATCGGTTTTCGACCTGGTTCGAATCCCATCGTGTTCCTGGAAACCGCCTTGCGCAAGCACGGCCTGGATCCACAAAAAGACGTCAAGCTGCTGAACAACATCGGCATTCCGGCGCGGGCCGGCGCCTGGATGGCGGGCCAGGGGGAATACGGCATCTTCCTGGAGCCCGAGGCCGGCGAGCTGGTGCGTAACGGCAAGGGCTACATCGTGGCGTCGGTGGGCCATGAAGTCGGCCAGGTGGACTACACCGTCTTCACCGCCACCGACAAGTACATTCGCGACAACCCCAAGGTGATCCAGGCCTGGACCAATGTGGTCGCGCGCGCCGAGAAATACGTGAAGGACACGCCGGCCGCGACGCTTGCGCCGCAGATCATGACGTTCTTTCCGGGCATGGACCAGGGCGCGGTCACCGAGGCCATCGAACGCTACAAGAAATACCAGATCTGGAAGACGACTCCGCTGGTCACGGCCGAGGCCATGAGCCAGTTGCAGGACATGCTGATCGCCAGCGCCGTCATGAAGGACTCTGCCCGCGTGAAATACGAAGACGTGGTGGTGGCCGACTTTGCCAAGAAGGTGCAGTGATGGGGGCCGCCATCCATAATCTGAAGCCGGCCACCGCCACGGCAAAAATCGAACTGCGCGACGTCTGCCTGTCCTACTTCACGACCGAAGGCGAGACCGAGGCGCTGTCGAACGTGTCGTTCTCGCTGGCGCCGGGCGAATTCGTCAGCCTCATCGGCCAAAGCGGATGCGGCAAGAGCACCTTGCTGTCATTGATTGCGGGCCTGATTCCACCCACATCGGGCGCCGTGATGGTCGATGGCCAAAGCGTGACCAAGCCGAACCCGCGCATCGGCTACATGTTGCAGCAGGACTATCTGTTTGAATGGCGCACCATCCTGGACAACGTGATGCTGGGTGCCGAGATCCAGGGCAGGCGCGATGCGCGCAGCGAGGCGCGCGCCGTGCACATTCTTGAAAAGTGCGGGCTGGGCGCGTTCCTGACGCACACGCCGCGCCAGTTGTCGGGAGGCATGCGCCAACGCGCCGCACTGGCGCGCACGCTGGTCACCGAGCCCGACGTGATTTTGCTGGACGAACCCTTTTCGGCACTGGACTCGCAGACCCGCCTGGCCATCTCGGACGAAGTCGTGGACATCCTGCGGCGCGAGGGCAAGACCGTGGTGCTGGTCACGCACGATATCGGCGAAGCCATCGCCATGACGGATCGCGTCATCGTGCTGTCGCGCCGCCCCGGCCGGCTGAAAAGCCAGTACCGCATCCACTATGGCGACGGCGCGCGTCCCACGCCCTTCCAGGCGCGCTCGCGGCCGGAATTCAACGCTTATTTCAAACAGCTCTGGGATGAGCTGGACGTACACGTGGAGGGTTGATCGATGAATTCCCCCGTTGCCAACACCGTTCCCCTGCGCGCCGTGCCCGCGCCCAGCGCCAAATACCTGGACTACCTGCGCCGGGACCGCGCCAAGAAACGCAATATCCGCTTAAGCCAGGCGCTGCTGCTGGTCGTGTTCCTGTGCGCGTGGGAAATCCTGCCGCGCATGCACATCGTGAACCCGCTGCTGACCAGCTATCCCAGCGCGCTGTGGCCCACGTTCATTGACCTGTGGAACAACGGCCACCTGGCCAAGCACATCATGACCACGCTGTCGGCCACGCTGGTCGGCTTCACCCTGAGCATGGCGATCGGCATCGTGGTGGCCGCCGCGCTGTGGTGGTCGGACTTTCTGTACAAGGTGCTGGACCCCTTCCTGGTGGTGGCCAACGCCATGCCGAAGATTGCCTTCGTGCCGATCTTCTATCTATGGCTGGGGTCTGACTACGCCGTGTACGGCATGGCGGTCGCCATCGCGGTGTTCGTCACCATCATGGTCGTGTACGCGGGCTTTCGCGGCATCGACCAGAACAAGGTGAAGCTGGCCCACACCTTTGGCGCCAGCCGCTGGCAGGTGCTGACCAAGGTGGTGCTGCCGGGCAGCGTGCCCACCTTGATCGCGGCCGTGAAAATGAACATCGGCCTGGCGCTGGTGGGCGTGATCGTGGGGGAATTCCAGTCGGCCGATTCCGGCCTGGGTTTCCTCATCATGAACGGCAGCCAGGTATTCAAGCTGAATATCGTCATGACGGCAATTGCCATGCTGGCGCTGATCTCCAGCGTCATGTACCTGATCATCTATCGCGTCGAAGCCGCCGTGGCGCGGCGCTACGGCTAAGGAGGCGTCATGGAATTTCCGCAATGGGTACAAGACCGCGTCGTGGCCCGACAGGGCTGCCTGCATCCCTACGACACCCTGCCGGCCGCGCGTTGCGCGGTGGTCGTGATCGACATGCAGCAGTACTTCACCCTGCCCGGCTATCAAGGCGAATGCGCGCCCGCCCGTGACATCATCGCGCCGATCAACCGGCTGTGCGACGCGGTGCGCCCGGCGGGCGGAACGGTGGTGTGGGTGCAGACGGCGTCGGACAACGCCGACGCATTCTGGTCGCACCACCACGGCGTGATGCTGACTCCGGAACGCAGCAAGCGACGCCTGGAGACACTGCGCCGGGACTCGCCGGGGTTTCAATTGCACCCCGACCTGCACGTGGACGACGCCGATCCGCGCGTGGTCAAGCGGTTCTACAGCGCCATGGCGCCGGGCTCGTCAGAGCTTGAACCGCTGCTGCGCGGGCTGGGGGTGGATACGCTGCTGATCACGGGCACCGTGACCAACGTGTGCTGCGAATCCACCGCGCGCGACGCGATGATGCGCGACTTTCGCACCATCATGGTCGACGACGCGCTGGCGGCGGTCACGCCGGCCGAACACGAACATGCCTTGCAAGGCTGGATGCTCTTCTTTGGCGACGTGCTGTCGGTGGGCGAGGTCACGGCGCGGCTGACGCCGGCCGAGGCGGTGCGCAAAACCGCCTGACGGCGACGGCGCGTCGGGCCACGCGCGGCAACGGGCGGCGCATCACCGGCAGGCCAGGCCAGGCCGGGCCGGGCCGGGCCGGGCCGGGCCGGGCCAAGCCAGGCCCAGCCAATCCACGCCGGGCCAACCCGATGCGCTCGGTTGTCAGCGTTCAGGCCAAGCCCAGCCACACGCGCCGCATCGTCGGGTCTTCCGGATCGGCGTCGTTGGTAAAGCCCAGGCTGGTCATCAGCGCCAGCATGGGCCGGTTGGTCGACAGCACCAGCCCGTCGATGTATTCCAGGCCCTGCTCACGCGCGGCGTCGATCAGCGCCGTCATCAGCTGGCGGCCCAGGCCGCGCCGCTGCCAATCGTCGCCGATCACCAGCGCGTATTCCGCGCCGCGCCCGTCCGGGTTGCGCAGATAGTGGGCAAAGCCCACGATCACCTCGCGCGGATGCCCGCGGTTGGCCGGATTGGGCACTTGCGTGGCCGCCACCAGCGCCAATTCACGGTGGTAATCCACCTGCGTGTAGCGCGACACCATGCGCGGCGTCAGCTCACGCATCATCGACACAAAGCGCATATAGCGCGACCGCTCGGACAAGCCGCGTATGAACTCCTGCAAGGCCTCGCCGTCTTCCGGGCGAATGGGGCGCAGCACCCACGGAATGCCGTCATTGAAGCGGCGCACGTGCACCAGCCGCGTGGGGTACGGGTGGATCGCCATGTGCGGATAACCGGACGTCTGCGGCGTTTCACAGCCCGGCGTTTCGGTCAGCATCATGCGCAGCCCGCCTGCGCGCAAGTGCGTTTCGCCGGCGTAGAGCGGGTCGATATCCAGCGTTTCGATGTCAGGCAATTCCGACACCATCTCAGACACCAGCACCACCGCCTGTTGCAGTGATTCGGCCGCCATGTGGCCCACGCGCGGCGCCAGCACACGACGCCACAACCGGCTGCGTTCGATCAGCTGACGGGCCAGGAAGCCGTTGAGCGGCGGCAGGTCCATGCCGCGATCCGCCACGGACAGCACCGCGTCGGGGCCGCCCGCGCCAAAGCGAATGACCGGACCAAACTGCGGATCGCGCCGCACGCGGATCGCCATGGGGCGGGACTCGGGTTCCGCCGACGCCACGTCCACCGGCGTGTCGCTTAGCGGCACGTAGAACAGGCCAAGCAAGGTTCGGATTTCAGACGTGTTCAGTTCGCGCCGGCAGTCGGCCCGCACGCGCGCGATGAGCTCGCGCGCGGCGGCCAGGTCGGGCACATGGCTGGGCGGCTCTTGCGGTTGCGTTTGCAGCAGCAGCTGCTGGTTGTAGTGGTGCGAGGCCAGCACGCCGAACGCGTCGGCGGCCGATTCCGGCGTGCGGAAAGCAGAGGTTCCGGCGTCGTCCAACATACGCCGCAGCGGCCGCATGCCGGCGTCGCCCATGAAGCAGGTCACGACGGGCTTCTTGGCGCTGGGCGCAATCTGCGCCAGCTCGCGCGCCACGGCGGGCATGTCGGCCAGCGCGTCGGGCGCCAGCAGCACCAGCACGCCGTCCACGCCCGTGTCGTCCAGCACCGTTTCCAGAATGGCGCGGATGCGTTCGGGCGTCAGTGGCGTGTAAGTGATGACGGGGTTGTCACAGGCGGCGTCCGGCTCCAGCATGGCCTCCAGCGCGCGGCGGGTGGTGGGCGCCAGGTCGGCGCGCAGCACGGCGGCATCGGGGCCGATCAGGTCCATGGCCAGCTGCGGAGGCCCGCTGCCGTTCGAGATCAGCGCCACGCGCCGGCCCTTGGGGCGGCGCGTATAGCCCAGCACTTTCACGGCCGAGAACAGCTGCACGAAGTAGCGCACGCGCACCGCGCCCGCGCGGCGCAGGGCGGCATCGAAAATGGCGTCGGCGCTGTCGGCGTCGGACCGACCCGCCTTGAGCACGATGACGGGCTTTACGCTGGCGGCGGCGCGCAGCGCGCTCATGAATTCGCGCGCCGGCCCCACGTCTTCCAGATACAGCACGATGCTGTCGGTGCGCGGGTCGCTGGCCAGGTAATCCAGCACTTTCGACAGCCCCACCACCGCTTCGTCGCCCAGCGACACGGCGGTGGAAAAGCCGATGTGCACATCTTCGGCCCAGTCCATGACGGCGGCCATGATGGAGCGCGACTGCGCCACCAGCGCCACGCGCCCCGCGCGCGCCAGCACCGGGTGCTGGCTGAAGTTCAGGCCGGCGTGCGGGCGCTGCGCGCCAAACGAACGCGGCCCCAGCAGTTCGCAGCGGTTCTCTTCCGCCCACGCGCGGCACAACGCCCAGGTGCCGCGCGGATACGGGTCGGGCAGTTCGTGCGGCAACAGAATCACGGCGCGCGGCGCCAGCGGCGACAGGCGGCGCAGCGTTTCCGGCAGCACGGCGGGCGACACGCAAACCAGGGCCAGATCAGGCCGCGCCCCCGCCGCCAGGCCTTCCAGGGCGGTGGGCAGTTCCGGGGCGGCGCCCGCCTGGCAATCGACCACCGTGGTCTTGGCCTTGAGCGCGGGCGACAAAGAACCCGCCGCCGGCAGTGGCCGGTCGGCAACGATCACCAGCGAACTGGGTTCGAACATGGGGGCAAGCGCGTGTCGCAGCATAGGGGATACGCCCTAATCTAAAATACCGTTCATCGTAACAAGACAAGCCCGCCGTCCGCTTGATGTGGACCCAGCCTGACGCCGCTTTTGTGGCGCCGCAGCCGCTATCATTGCCACCTATGACTTCCAACGCCACCTCCCCCATCCGTACGCGCTTTGCGCCTTCGCCCACGGGCTTTCTGCATTTGGGCGGCGCGCGCACCGCGCTGTTCTCCTGGGCGTTCGCGCGCCACCATCAAGGCACGTTCGTGCTGCGCATCGAAGACACGGACGTGGAACGCTCCACGCCGGAAGCGGTCGAGGCCATTCTGGACAGCATGCAGTGGCTGGGCATGCAGCCCGACGAAGGCCCCTTCTATCAGATGCAGCGCATGGACCGCTATCGCGAAGTGGTCGCGCAGATGTTGGCCGCCGGCACCGCTTACCATTGCTACAGCTCGCCCGAAGAAGTGGAAGCCATGCGCGAAGCCGCCCGCGCGCGCGGCGACAAGCCGCGCTATGACGGCACGTGGCGCCCCGAACCCGGCAAGACGCTGCCCGCCATCCCCGAAGGCCGCAAGCCGGTGGTGCGCTTCAAGAACCCGCAAGAAGGCGCCACGTCCTGGAACGACATGGTCAAGGGCACCATCAGCTTCGACAACACCGAGCTGGACGACCTGATCATCGCGCGCCCGGACGGCACGCCCACGTACAACTTCTGCGTGGTCGTCGATGACTGGGACATGGGCATCACGCACGTGTTGCGCGGCGACGATCACGTCAACAACACGCCGCGCCAGATCAACATCCTGCGCGCGCTGGGCGCCACCTTGCCCGAATACGGCCACGTGCCCATGATCCTGGGCCCGGACGGCGAAAAGCTGTCCAAGCGCCACGGCGCGGTCAACGTCATGGAATACGACAACGACGGCTACCTGCCCGAGGCCATGATCAACTACCTGGCCCGCCTGGGCTGGAGCCACGGCGACGACGAACTGTTTTCGCGCGAGCAGCTGGTGTCCTGGTTCGACACCAAGCACCTGTCGAAGTCGGCGTCGCAATGGGACCCGAAGAAGCTGAACTGGGTCAACGCCCACTACATCAAGCAGATGGACAACGCGGAACTGGCCGAACGCGTGGCGCCGCGCGTGGCGAACCGGGGCGGCCATCCTGAAAAAATCGATCTGCCGGGCGTGATGGGCCTGCTGAAAGACCGCGCTGAAACCTTGGAACAATTGGCCGATGGCGCGATGCTGTTCTGCGCGCCGTTCACGCCGGCCGCGCCGGAACTGGTCGAGCAGCACCTGACCGCCACCGCGCGCGAAGCGCTGGCCGACTTTGCCCAGCGCGCGCAAGACACCGACTGGACCCGCGAGGCCCTGTCGGCGCTGATCAAGGCCGTGCTGGCCGACCGTGGCATGAAGATGCCGCAACTGGCGATTCCGCTGCGCGTGGCGGTGACGGGCCAAACGCAAACCCCGGCCGTCGATGCCGTGCTGGCCCTGCTGGGCAAGCAAACGGTGCTGGCTCGCCTGGCGGCCATCTAAGCAAGACGGGCTTCAAGTCGGGCCGGGTCAAGGCCGGTCCGGTTGAAGCCAGATCGGCTCAAGCCAAGACGATCCAGGTCGGATCCGATCCGGTGGCCACAAGACGGCGTTCCCAATTTCGGAACGCCGTTTCTTTTGCTATAGGGTGGCTAGGGGTTGGCTATGGGCTGGCTATGGGCTGGCTGTTGCCTTGCCATCGGCCCTGGCCTACGCGTTCGTGATCGCCGACCGCGCCTTCAACGCCCGGGCGAAGAACGCGCCCAACAGCGGCAGCAGCACCGCCGACCCGCCAAACAGTGCCGCGGCGCCGATCTCGTCCACCACCGCGCCCGCCAACGCCACACCCGCCGCCTGCCCCATGAACAGGCACGACGCGAACCACGCCACCGCCGTGCCGCGCGCGGACGGGACCATCTGCGTCGCATTCGTTTGCAACGTCGCATGCAGCAGGTAATAGCCGAAACCCGCCAGCACGCTGGCAAGCAGGCTCCACATCCAGACCGGCCCCAGCAGATACGACAGGAAAGCGACGCCCAGCACCAGGCCACCCGCGACGGCCAGGCCACGTTCGCCCAACCGCTTGAGTATGCGGCCCGCCACCACGGTGTAAAGCAGCCCGCCCACCGCGTACACGGCCACCAGTGCACCGGCGGCCGTCAGCGAAATATCAAACCGTTCGTGTAGGTAAGACGGCGCGAACGCCAGCGCGCCAAAGACCAGCAAGCCTTCGACAAACACCGTGGCCAACACGATGCGTGCCCATGGCGTGCCCAGCACCAGCCGCGCCTGTCCGATAAAACCCTGCCGTGCGGCGTTAGGATCAACCTGCGCAAAGCCCGCCACGCGCTGGCGCCGAACCTCCAGGTGCAGCAGCACGCCCACGATCAGGTAGCCCACCACCAGGGCCGCGAAGGCCCAGCGCCAGCCCACGGTGTCCGCGAAAATGCCGCCGGCCAACTGGCCCGCGGACATGCCCAGGATGGTGCCGGTCAAAAAGCGGGCCAGCGTCGCCTGCCGGCGCTCGTAGGGCACGTTGTCGCCAATCCAGGCCATCGACAACGGTACGATGCCCGCCCCTGCCGCGCCGGAAAGGGCGCGGCAAAGCACCAGCACATCCAGCGATTCAGCCATGACGGCGCCCGCGCTGCCTAACGCACAGGCCACGGTGGCCACGCTGACCACGCGGTATTTGCCGTAGCGGTCGCCCACGGGACCGAAGAACATCTGCAACACGCCATAGGCCACCGCAAACGCCGTCACGGCGCGCGCGGCCTGACCGGTGGTGGTGCCGAATTCCGCTGCCAGCTGCGGCAGCATGGGATCACAGATGCGAAAGGCGCTGGCGCTGACAAAGGCGGCCAGGGCAAGCAGCGCGATGGCGCGTGCTTCAGAGGACATGGCGGGCATGGGAAACCGGCGGCTAGGCAAAAGTCGAAGCCCGCACCTTACCGCAGCCCGGCCATCTTGGCGCGGTGGGCGAACACAGTGTCCGCCTCGCGCAACGGTGCGTCAGGCGCGGCTTTGTTCTGGCGCAGCGCCGGCACGCGCCATCCCCGCGCAACGATCAATACGGCAGGCGGTAGCCCTGCGGCATGCGGCGCGCGGTGACGACCTGGCCACCGCTCTTGAGTTCGCGCAGCGTCAGCTTGGCGCGCTCGACCTTTTCGACGCGATAGCGGTTCACGTAAATGGGGTCGTTGGCGTCCACGGGCTCGCCGGCGGACTTGGTCGTCTGCATCGTGTAGACGTTGTCGGCCACCGTCCAGCAGCCGGTCTCGCGCAGCGCCGGACGCGACTTGCGCCCGATCTTGAGCAAAGACTCATAGGCCATCGAGCCATCGGCGGACAACACGATCAGCGATTGCAATTCGCCGCTGACATCGCGCGGGCGCGTGTTCGACAGCCAGGTTCCGATCATGGGATCGCCGTTTTTAGCCGGCACGCAGACGACCGGCTTGGGCGGGTCGGCGGGCTGGGCCTCGGTGATGACGGCGGGCTTTCTGGCAACGCATCCGGCCAGGATAAGAACGGCGCAGGCGATGCCGGCCGAACGCAAATACACACTGCTCATGACTTCCTCAACACGTCTGTCGACGCGCCGCGCCGATCACACCGGCACGTCCTTCGCGCAGCAAACATCACGCACTCTAAAGAGCCGTTGGGGAAGAATCAACGACGATCCGCGCGGTGTGCAATTGCGCAACAGTCCGCGTCGCAAAGCCGCTGGTTTAGCCATGGAACGCGCACGAATGCGTTGGTTTCAAGCGACACCGCGCGCGTCTCCACGGGTTCTCTTTCTACGCCCTCTATATATAGAGGGCGCTGCGATTGGCCTCGGTCACAACGGCAGCCGTTGTTCGTGCTTGATCTCGCGCAGCGCCACGATGGTGCGCGTCTGCCGGATGCCGGGCATGTTGAACAAGAAGCGATGCAGGAAGCGGTCGTAGGCCTCGGGGCTTTCCACCAGGATCTTCAACAGGAAATCCGAATCGCCGGTGACCGCGTAGCACTCCAGGATTTCGGGCGCGTCGCGCACCGAGCGTTCGAAGTGTTCAACCGTGTTCGACGAATGCCGCTCCAGGCTGATCTGCGCAAACATGCAGCCCAGGCCCACCTTGCTGCGGTCCACCTGGGCGCTATAGCCCTGGATCACCCCGCTGGCTTCCATCGCCTTGACCCGCCGCCACACCGGCGCGGCCGATAGCCCTACCTTGTCGGACAGCTGCTGCGCCGAAGCCCGGCCGTCCTCCTGTAAGGCCTTGAGGATGCCGATATCGGTCTTGTCCATCGCTTTGTCTCCTGGTTTTTGTCGAACACGAAATGTTCATTGCGAATTATAGGGATAGCACGATCCAAAAACGCAATAAATCGGATGCCGCGCGAACCTATCATGGTGCGAAATACCAGGAGCATTCATTATGGACGGCACTCCCGCCCCCGAACCCCAGCTGGACCTTGACTACCAGCTTGCCGACAACCTCACGCGGGAGTCCGGCCGCATCTTTCTGACCGGAACGCAGGCGCTTGTGCGGATCATGCTGACCCAGGCACGGGTCGACCGTGAGCGCGGGCTGAACACGGCGGGCTTTGTCTCGGGCTACCGCGGTTCGCCGCTGGGCGGCGTGGACATGGCGATGTGGAAGGCGAAGAAGGCGCTGGACGCCAGCAAGATCTCGTTCCTGCCCGGCATCAACGAAGACATGGCCGCCACTGCCGTCATGGGGACACAGCAGGCCGGCGTACGCGCCGACCGCAACGTCGATGGCGTGTTCGCCATGTGGTACGGCAAAGGCCCGGGCGTGGACCGCGCGGGCGATGCGCTGCACCACGGCAACGCGGCGGGCGCATCGCGCAACGGCGGCGTGCTGGTGGTGGTGGGCGATGACCACACCGCCGTGTCGTCCTCGATTCCGCACGCCAGCGAAGCGTCGTTGATCGGCTGGCAGATGCCGATCGTGCATCCGACGTCGATCGACGAGTACGAGACGTTTGCGCTATGGGGCTGGGCGCTGTCGCGCTATTCGGGCACGTGGGTCGCATTCAAGGCCGTGTCCGAAACCATTGAAAGCGGCCACTCGTTCAGCCCCACCCCCGTGCAGCACTACGACATGCCGGCCAACCCCGACATGCCGCCCGAGTCGCTGGAGTATTCCGCGCGCGACTTCCTGTCGCTGGCTGTCGAAGCGCGCATGAACCTGCGCATGAAAGCCGTGGCCGCCTTCGCGCGCCGCCACAGCATCGACCGCCTGACCTGTCCGGCGCCGCGCGCCACGGTGGGCATCGTCACCGTCGGCAAAGCGCATCTGGACACCATGGAAGCGCTGGCGCGCCTTGGCGTGGACACCGTCACCGCCAACGCACCCGTGCGCATCTACAAGCCGGGCCTGACCTGGCCGATGGACGGCGAGCGGCTGCTGGAGTTTGCGCGTGGGCTGTCGCACATCCTGGTGATCGAAGAAAAAGGCGCCGTGGTCGAAAGCCAGATCAAGGATCTGCTGTTCAACCTGCCGGACCGCCCCACGGTCATCGGCAAGAAGGGCTTGGCCGGCGAAACGGTGGTGCCCTCGGCGGGTCAATTGCGCCCGTCGCTGCTGGCGCGGCCGCTGGCGGCATGGTTGTCGCGCAGCGCGGGCCTGCCGCTGGGCGCGGACCTGGCCGCTTTCGATTGCCAGTCGGCGCTATCGAACGACGCCGACGGCATGCGCCGCCGGCCGTATTTCTGTTCGGGCTGTCCGCACAGCACGTCGACCAAGGTGCCCGAGGGCAGCCAGGCCTTGTCCGGCGTGGGCTGTCACTACATGGCTGCGTGGATGGACCGCGACACGGGCGGGTTGACGCAGATGGGCGGCGAAGGCGTGGACTGGATCGGCTTGTCGCGCTACACCAAGATGCCGCACATCTTCCAGAACATGGGAGAAGGCACCTACTACCACTCGGGCTACCTGGCGATTCGCCAGGCGGTCGCCGCGCGCGCCAACATCACCTACAAGATCCTGTTCAACGACGCGGTTGCGATGACGGGCGGGCAACCCGTGGACGGCCCGATCTCCGTGCCGCAGATCTGCCAGCAACTGCGCGGCGAGAACGTGGCGCGCATTGTGGTCACCAGCGACGAGCCCGAAAAGTACCAGGGCGTGGACCTGGGCCCCAACATCAAGGTGCACCACCGCCGCGAGCTGGACGCGTTGCAGCGCGAGCTGCGCGAGATTGCCGGCGTGACCGTGCTGATCCATGACCAGACGTGCGCCGCCGAAAAGCGCCGCCGCCGCAAGAAGAACCAGTTCCCCGACCCGGCGCGCCGCATGCTGATCAACAGCGCGGTATGCGAAGGCTGCGGCGACTGCGGCGTGCAATCGAACTGCCTGTCGGTGGTGCCGCTGGAAACGCCGTACGGCCGTAAGCGCGCGATCGACCAATCCAGCTGCAACAAGGACTATTCCTGCGCGGAAGGTTTCTGCCCCAGCTTCGTGTCGGTCATGGGCGGCAAGCCGCGCAAGAGCGCCGCGCCCAAGACGGACCAGGAACGCCTGCAACGCCTGATCGAGCAGTTGCCGCAACCCGCCACGCCGTCGCTGGACCGCCCCTACCGCCTGCTGGTCGCGGGCATGGGCGGCACGGGCGTCATCACCATCGGCGCCATCGTATCGATGGCCGCCCACCTGGAAGGCCTGTCGGCGGCGGTGCTGGACCTGACCGGTCTGGCGCAAAAAGGCGGCACCGTTGTCAGCCATATCCGCCTGGCGCCGGCCGGCGCGCCGGCGGGCCCGGTCCGACTGGACTGGCAGCAAGCCGATGCCGCCATCCTGTGCGACCCGGTAGCCTCGGTAGCGCCGGATTCGCTGGGCGCGCTGCGTCGCGGGCACACGCAGGTCACGGTCAACACCTATGTGGCGCCCGTGTCCGAGTTCACGCGTGACCCCGATGCCGCCATGCGTCCCGAAGCACTGCTGGCAAAGATCCGCCACGCCGCGGGCGATGCCAACACGGCCGCCATCGACGCGCACGACGCCGCGCTGGCATTGTTCGGCGACAGCATCCTGTCGAACATGTTCATGCTGGGCTATGCCTGGCAGCGCGGCGGCGTGCCGTTGTCGCAGGCGTCCATCAACCGCGCCATCGAACTGAACGGGGTAGCCGTGGCCGCGAACCGCGCGGCATTCGACAGCGGCCGGCTGGCGGCGCATCAACCCGACGCGCTGGAAAGCGCCCTGCGTCCGCGCGCCCAGGTGGTACAGCTGCACGTGCCGGAAACCTTCGAACGCGCCGTGGCCCGCCGCATCGCGGACCTGACCGCGTATCAAGACGCCCGCTATTCACGCGTCTACCAGGACGTGGTCGAAGCCGTCGCCGCGCGCGAACGCGAGCTGGCGCCCGACGCCAAGTCGCCGCGCCTGGCGATGGCGGTGGCGCGCGGCCTGTTCAAGCTGATGGCCTACAAGGACGAATACGAAGTGGCGCGGCTCTACACCGGCGACGCGTTCCAGGCGCAGTTGAAGGGGCAGTTTGAAGGCGACTACAGCCTGCGCTTTCACATGGCCCCGCCGATCTTCGCCCGCAAGGACCCGCGCACCGGCGTGCCGCGCAAGATGACGCTGGGGCCGCGCACCATGTCGGCACTGAAATTGCTGACACGTCTGAAAGGCCTGCGCGGCACCTGGTTCGATCCCTTCGGCCACACTGCCGAACGCAAGATGGAACGGGCGCTGGTCACCGAGTATCGTCAGACCATAGACCAGCTTCTTGTAGGGTTGACCCGGGACAACATCGCGCAAGCAGCTACAATCGCCGGCCTTGCAGAAACCATCCGCGGCTACGGCCACGTGAAGGCGGCAAGCGTCGAGAAGTACCGGACACAATTGGGTCGATTGATGCAGAGCTATACAGCACCGGCCCCGCGCGACATACCCCTGCGGAAAACCGCATAAACAGTCGCTTTGAGCCGTGCACTCCTGGGCGCGCCTTACTGGGCGCGCCCAGTGCATTTAGTTACAATCTTTTGTGAGCTTCGTCATATCTTCTTCTTGTTCCAGTAGGTCTCGATCACTAGAATTAGTGTCCAACGAGGGGTGCTACACTACATGTTGTGGTCGCCCAAGCGCTGATTCTCGTCGGCCACGCCTTTTGGACTAAGCCGTCCAAGCCGTTCCGACCCCCTCAAAAGATCCACATTCGTACCCGGCATGACCGCCGTCATGTCGCTATCTACGCGTTTTCGCACAGGAGCTTCCATGCAGACTTCGATCGCCTCTGTGACCCGGCCTTCGGCCGTGCCGCCCTCGCAAACCGATTCCCCTGCCGACGCCAATGGCGGGCAATGGGCCAGCTACAACATCATTCGCCGCAATGGCTCGGTGGTTGGGTTTGAACCCAGCAAGATCGCCATCGCCATGACCAAGGCCTTTCTGGCCGTCAACGGTGGCCAGGGCGCCGCGTCCGCGCGTGTGCGCGAACTGGTCGAGAACCTGACCAGCCAGGCCGTGAACGCCCTGGTGCGCAACCGCCCCAACGGCGGCACCTTCCATATTGAAGACATCCAGGACCAGGTTGAACTGGCGTTGATGCGCTCGGGCCAACATGACGTTGCCCGCGCCTACGTCCTGTATCGCGAGAAGCGCACGCAAGAGCGCGCCGCCGCCGCTGCCGCCGAAGGCCAGGAAAAGGCCGCCGCCGCGCCCGAAGAACATGTGCTGAACGTGACCGACGCCGGTGTGCGCCGTCCGCTGGACCTGGCTGAGTTGCGCGCGACCATCGTCGCCGCCGGCGAAGGCCTGGACGAATTCATCGACAGCGAATCCATCCTGAAGGAAACGGTCAAGAACCTGTACGACGGCATCCCCGTCGACGAAGTGTTCAAGTCCGCCATCCTGTCCGCGCGGGCGCTGGTCGAAAAAGACCCGGCCTACAGCCAGGTCACCGCTCGCCTCTTGCTGCACACGATCCGCAAGGAAGTGCTGGGCGAAGAAGTCTCGCAAGACGGCATGGTCGCGCGTTACGCCGAATACTTCCCCACGTTCATCGCACGCGGCATCGAAGGCGGCCTGCTGTCGCCCGAACTGGCCAACTATGACCTGACCCGCCTGGGCAAGGCCCTGAACGCCAAGCGCGATCTGCAATTCGGCTACCTGGGCCTGCAGACGCTGTACGACCGCTACTTCCTGCACATCCGCGGCACCCGCATCGAACTGCCGCAGGTGTTCTTCATGCGCGTGGCCATGGGCCTGGCGCTGCGCGAAGCCGACCGCGAAACGCGCGCCATCGAGTTCTACGAGATCCTGTCCTCGTTCGACTTCATGAGCTCGACGCCGACGCTGTTCAACTCGGGCACGCTACACTCGCAGCTGTCGTCGTGCTATCTCACGACCGTCTCCGATGACCTGGAAGGCATCTACGACGCCATCAAGGAAAACGCGCTGCTGGCCAAGTACGCCGGCGGCCTGGGCAACGACTGGACCCCGGTGCGCGCACTGCGCAGCCACATCAAGGGCACCAACGGCGAAAGCCAGGGCGTGGTTCCGTTCCTGAAGGTCGTCAACGACACCGCCGTCGCGGTGAACCAGGGCGGCAAGCGCAAGGGCGCGGTGTGCACGTACTTGGAATCGTGGCACCTGGACATCGAAGAATTCCTGGAACTGCGCAAGAACACCGGCGACGAACGCCGCCGCACGCACGACATGAACACGGCGAACTGGATTCCCGACCTGTTCATGAAGCGCGTCATGGAAGGCGGTGAATGGACGCTGTTCTCGCCGTCCGACTGCCCCGACCTGCACGACAAGGTTGGCCGCGCGTTTGAAGAAGCGTATATCGGCTACGAAAAGCGCGTCGCCAGCGGCGAGCTCAAGCTGTACAAGAAGATGCCGGCGCTGACGCTGTGGCGCAAGATGCTGTCGATGCTGTTCGAAACCGGCCACCCGTGGATCACGTTCAAGGATCCGTGCAACATCCGTTCGCCGCAGCAACACGTGGGCGTGGTCCACAGCTCGAACCTGTGCACCGAGATCACGCTGAACACCAACGAATCCGAAATCGCGGTGTGCAACCTGGGTTCCGTGAACCTGGTCGCGCACATGAAGCCGGCTGCCGGTGGTGGTTTCGAACTGGATCACGACAAGATCAAGCGCACCGTCAGCATTGCGATGCGCATGCTCGACAACGTCATCGACATCAACTACTACGCCGTCGAGAAGGCTCGCAATTCCAACGCGCGCCATCGTCCGGTGGGCATGGGCATCATGGGTTTCCAGGACTGCCTGCAAATGATGCGCGTGCCTTACGCATCGCAAGCCGCCGTTGAATTCGCCGATCGTTCGATGGAAGCCGTTTGCTATCACGCGTACTTCGCGTCGAGCCTGCTCGCCGAAGAACGTGGTCGCTATCAATCGTATGAAGGTTCGTTGTGGTCGCGTGGCATCTTGCCGCAAGACACGTTGAAGATGCTGCGTGATGAACGCGGTGGTCATGTTGAAGTTGATGAATCGAGCACGCTCGATTGGGATACGTTGCGCGCGCGCATCAAACAACACGGCATGCGCAACTCCAATTGCGTGGCAATTGCCCCAACCGCGACTATTTCCAATATCATTGGTGTATCTGCGTGCATCGAACCTACTTTCCAGAACTTGTACGTCAAATCGAATCTCTCCGGCGAGTTCACGGTCGTTAACGATTACCTCGTGCGTGACCTGAAGAAACTCGGTCTCTGGGACGAAGTCATGGTCGCCGACCTCAAGTACTTCGACGGCAGCCTGTCCCGCATCGATCGCGTACCTTCCGAACTCCGCGAACTCTATGCCACCGCGTTCGAAGTCGAACCGAGCTGGCTGGTTGAATGCGCGTCGCGCCGTCAGAAGTGGATCGATCAAGCCCAGTCGCTGAACATCTACATGTCGGGCGCATCGGGCAAGAAGCTGGATGACACCTACAAGCTGGCATGGCTGCGTGGCCTGAAGACCACGTACTACCTGCGTACCCTGGGCGCCACCAGCGCCGAGAAGTCCACGGGCCGCGGCGGCGAACTGAACGCCGTCACCGCTGGTGGTCAATCCACGACCGCGGCCGTGGGCGCCGCACCTGTTTTGCCGGAACCCGAAGTTCTCGGGGCGGTTTGCACCATGCGGCCGGGCGACCCCGGCTTCGAAGAGTGCGAAGCCTGCCAATAACCGCCTCCGGAGAATTGAAATGATTAATTGGGAAGACGACACCACCGCCACGCAACCTGCTTCCCCCGCCCCCGCGGGCGGCCAGCAGGCTGCGCCCGAAGTCCGGGCGGCGACGGGTGTATTCGGCGACACCGCCATGCCGACTCCTGCCGCGCCTGAACACGCGGCGGGTCTGGCTGCCAGCGGCGCCGCTACCTCGCAGCGCGTGAAGGTTGCCGACAAGCGCATCATCAACGGCGAAACCGACGTCAATCAGCTTGTGCCGTTCAAGTACAAGTGGGCGTGGGAAAAGTATTTGGCCACGTGCGCCAACCACTGGATGCCGCAAGAGATCAACATGTCGCGCGACATCGCGCTTTGGAAGAACCCCAACGGGCTCACCGAAGACGAACGCCGCATCGTCAAGCGCAACCTGGGTTTCTTCGTCACGGCCGACTCGCTGGCCGCGAACAACATCGTGTTGGGCACCTACCGCCACATCACGGCTCCCGAATGCCGCCAGTTCTTGCTGCGCCAGGCATTCGAGGAAGCGATCCACACGCACGCTTATCAATACATCGTCGAAAGCCTGGACCTGGACGAAGCCGAGATCTTCAACGCTTATAACGAAGTTCCGTCCATCCGCGCCAAAGACCAGTTCCTGATCCCGTTCATCGACGCGATCGCGGACCCCAACTTCAAGACGGGCACGCCCGAAGCCGACCAGACGCTGCTGAAGTCGCTGATCGTTTTCGCTTGCTTGATGGAAGGCCTGTTCTTCTACGTTGGCTTCACGCAGATCCTGGCGCTGGGTCGCCAGAACAAGATGACCGGCGCCGCCGAACAGTACATGTACATCCTTCGCGATGAATCCATGCACTGCAACTTCGGCATCGACCTGATCAACACCGTCAAACTGGAAAATCCGCATCTGTGGACGCCGGCTTTCCGCGAAGAAATTCGAGAACTCTTCCGCAAAGCGGTCGAACTCGAATACGCTTACGCCGAAGACACGATGCCGCGCGGCGTGTTGGGCTTGAACGCACCTATGTTCAAATCCTACCTGCGCTTCATCGCCAACCGTCGTTGCCAGCAAATCGGTATCGAACCGCTGTACCCGCAGGAAGAAAATCCCTTCCCTTGGATGGCGGAAATGATCGATCTTAAAAAGGAACGCAACTTTTTTGAAACTCGCGTGATCGAATACCAAACCGGTGGCACGCTGAGCTGGGAGTAAAGCAGTACGTCATCAGGCCCGGCGCGGGCACGCTCTGCGAATACAGAGCGTCGCGTTCGCGACAGGCTTGATGACGCGCTTCCTGGTCAGGGTGTTTTCGAACACGTAGAACAAGCGGTCGGCGGCCTGTGATCAGGCTGCGACCGGCGCCATTTGAAATGGCTCGCGCCAAAGGAGCGGGGGCCATATCAAATGGCTGTGCCGAATTCATTAGCGCAAACCGTAGTAGCTGTTGCTCGCACAGAACAGCGGCATGCGCCGATGAATAGCCCGGGCACGGTTCGCCTTGTTGGCGAGTCGGGGCACGGGTTTAAGTTCTGGGACCCCTGAACCTAAGGAGCATGACCATGGCAACAGCCAAGAAAGCCGTAAAGAAAGCAGCGGCGAAGAAGCCCGCCGCCAAGAAGGCAGTCGCTAAGAAGGCCGCACCGGCCAAGAAAGCCGCTGTCAAGAAGGTAGCAGTCAAGAAAGTCGCCGCCGCGAAGAAGCCGGCAGTGAAGAAGGTTGCCGCCAAGAAGCCGGCAGCCAAGAAGGCCGTCGCCAAGAAAGCGGTAGCCAAGAAGGCCGTCGCTAAAAAGGCCGTCGCCAAGAAGGCGCCTGCCGCCAAGAAAGCAGTAGCCAAGAAGGCCGTCGCCAAGAAGGCAGTTGCCAAGAAGGCCGTTGCCAAGAAAGCGGTAGCCAAGAAGGCCGTCGCCAAAAAGGCCGTTGCCAAGAAGGCGCCTGCCGCCAAGAAAGCGGTAGCCAAGAAGGCCGTCGCCAAGAAGGCAGTTGCCAAGAAGGCCGTTGCCAAGAAGGCTCCCGCCGCCAAGAAGGCCGTTGCCAAGAAAGCGGTAGCCAAGAAGGCCCCCGCTGCCAAAAAGGCTCCTGCCGCCAAGAAGGCGCCTGCTGCAAAGAAGGCCCCTGCTGCTGCGAAGAAGGCTCCTGCCGCTGCCAAGCCGGCTGCTGCCGCCAAGCCCGCCGCTGCCAAGAAGCCTGCTGCAAAGAAGGCCGCTCCCAAGAAGCCCGCAACGCCGCCCTCCACGGCTGCTGCCCCGGGTGCAAAGACCGCGCTGAATCCCGCCGCGTCGTGGCCCTTTCCCACGGGTGGCCGTCCCTAATCCGGACGGTTCGAAGCAATAGCTTCACTAGAGCCGCCTGGCCTTGGCCGGGCGGCTTTTTTGCGCCTGCGCCATCCGCCAAATGCGGCGGCAATATGTGCGCGCAGCGTGCGACAATTGACTCCTCTTTTTTTGGGTGATCGCGTCCATGCTCGGTGAAATCTTCCGCTTCCTCCTCGAAATCGTGTTCACGCTGTTTGGCGCGGCATTGATTGCCCGCGCCTGGATGCACGCGATCCGCCTTCACGCCTTCAATCCGTTGGCGCGCACCATCTATCAGGCCACGAACTGGCTGGTGCTGCCGCTGCGCAAGATCATCCCCGCCGGCAACAAGATTGACTGGACCAGCCTGGTTGCCGCCTGGCTGGCCGCGCTGTTCTACATCGTGCTGATCTGGCTGGTGGCCCTGGGTGCGCTGATTCCCGCCGCGCTGCTGCCGGCCGCCATGGGCTCGGCGCTGATCATGGCCGTCAAGTGGGCCTTGAACCTGGTGGTGTGGCTGACGCTGATCCAGGCCGTGCTGTCCTGGGTCAATCCGACGGCACCGATGATGCCGCTGTTGCAGGCGCTGACGGCGCCCATGCTTGACCCCATCCGCCGCATCCTGCCGCGCACCAGCATCGACTTTTCGCCGCTGGTGCTGCTGATCGTGGCGCAGATCCTGCTGATGGTGCTGGCCAATCTAAGCCAGCGCATGATGGGCCTGTAAACCAAGACACGGGGCATTGCGCCCCGTTCTT
This sequence comes from Achromobacter sp. ESBL13, assembly GCF_036668755.1. Taxonomy (NCBI): domain Bacteria; kingdom Pseudomonadati; phylum Pseudomonadota; class Betaproteobacteria; order Burkholderiales; family Alcaligenaceae; genus Achromobacter; species Achromobacter sp. ESBL13. The sequence goes on from NZ_JAZEVT010000006.1 coordinate 150,836, forward strand.
TTTTGCCCGCTAGGCCGGAATGCCGGCGTAGATCTCGACCAGCTTCTTGCGGTCGATCTTGTGGTTGTTGGACATGGGCAGCGCCGGGCAGGCCACCAGTTCCGACGGCACCATGTACGGCGGCAGCCGCTGGGCCAGCCGCTCTTTCCAGCCGGCCAGCGCGTCCGGTGCCAGAAAACGCGCATCGGGCTCTTGGGCCACACCCGCCACGAAACCAATCAAGCGCACCGCCGTGCCATCGGGCCGGCGCAGCACCGCGCACGCCCCGCCCTCCACGCCCGGCAGGCCATGCAATGCCTCGTCGATCTCGGCCAGCTCGATGCGATAGCCGTTCAGCTTGATCTGGTCGTCCATGCGGCCACGGCAAAACAGCAGCCCACCTTCCTGCATCAGCCCCAGGTCGCCGGTGCGAAACGCGCGGCGGCCATCTTCATAGGTGTAGAGCTTGGCCTCGTTCAGGTCGGGCCGGTTCAGGTAGCCGCGCATCACGTGGTCGCCCACGATGCAGATTTCGCCTTCGTCCACGATCAGCACGCTTTCGGGCTTGGCATGGCCCACGGGCAGCGGATCATGCGCGGCCAGCACGGCGTCGGTGACTTCGATCCAGGTGGTGGCCACCGTGGCTTCGGTGGGGCCGTACGTGTTCAGGATGACCGCATCGGGAAAGCGTTGCCGCAGCTTCTTGGCCAGCGCGGCCGGCAAGGGCTCGCCGCAAAACAGGAACGTGCGCAGCGCCGGCAAGGTCGCGGGGGAAAAGTCGCGGTTGGCCAACTGCTGGTGCGCGAACGACGGGGTCGACACCCAAACCGTCACGCCATGCTGCGCCAGGCGCGGCATCCACGTGCCGGCCGCCGCGATCTGCTCGCGTGCGTTCAACACACAGGCGCCGCCCGAGGCCAGCGTGGCGAACACTTCATACATCGACAGGTCGAAACTGAAGGGCGCCTGGTTCATGAACACCGGCGCCTCGCCCAGGCCAAAGCTGCCGAGCATCCAGTCGCCCAGCAAGCCGACGCTTTCGCGGCCGATCTGCACGCCCTTGGGGTCGCCCGTGCTGCCAGAAGTAAACATCACATAGGCCAGGCCGCGTTCGACCAGCATCGCGCCTTGGCCGCGCGTGAAGGTGCCCGAGGCCGCGTCATAGACGGCCGCGGCGCGCACGATCTCGACGATGCGGCGCAGCCGGTCGGCCGGGTAGATGGTGTCAACCGGCACGAACGGCGCGCCGATCAGCAGCGCGCCCACCATGGCGACGAAGAACGAGGCTTCCTTGTGGCCGTAGATGGCCACCGGCACATCGGGGGCCACGCCCTGCTTGCGCGCCACGTCCGCCCAGGCGTGGGCTTCGTCGCGCAACTGCGACCAGCTTAGCGAGCGGTCGGCGGCGGCAACGGCCAAGGCGTCGGGCGAGATGTCCGTATCCACGAACTGGAACGATTTCAGATCGAAACGCATGCCGAAACTCCCGGCGTCAGATGGGGCTGCGGCCGCTGAACACGTACAGCGCCAGCGCAGCCAGAATCAAGGTAAGCACGCGGCCCAGAAAGCGCATCACCGGATGCGCCAGCGTGGCCTGCAACGCGGGGCGGGTGCGCGACGCGTTGATCAGCAGGTTGTGACCCACTGAATACGCGCCGAACATCAGCCCGCTGACGATGTAGTGCAGCGACAGGCCGTTCCACACGCCCATGGCCAGCAGCGTGGCGAAGATGCCGATGTTCTGCGCCGCCATGCGATGGCGTCCGAAGAACTTGGTCTTGCTCAGCGCCTTGTAGATCGGCATGAACACCACGTCGCGCAGCCACTCGGACAGGCTGATGTGCCAACGGCGCCAGAAGTCCTGCGGGTTCAGCGTGGCCAGCGGATTACGGAAATTGATCGGCAAGGTGAAGCCGAACAGCATGCCGATGCCGATTGCCATCGTCGAATAGCCGGCGAAGTCGAAGAACAGATACGCGCTGTACAGCGACGCGTTCAACGCCACGCCCGTGAACGAATAATCGTGCGCGTCCAGCGTGGCCAGGCCATAGCGCCAGATCAGTTCGGCCAGGCCAAACTTCTGGATCACGCCCACCATGATCAGTTCCAGACCGATCAGCCACGTGTTCAGGTTCACGCCTTCATAGCCGCGCTTCAGGTCGGCCTGAAAATTGCGCCAGCGGTACATCGGGCCGGCCAGCAACGTCAGCGGGAAGAACAGGTAGATGAAGTAGTCCAGCGGCGACACGCGTTCGTTGCGCTGCGCGAACAGCAGCACATCGATGGCGCGAAAGGTCGCGAACGACAGGCCCAGCATGGCGCCCAGATGCGACACGCCCGTCTTGACCAGCAGCAGCGGCGTCATGGTGATGATGACGGCCAGCCAGGTCGGAATGTAGTTGCGGCGCACAGCCCACAGGGCGCTGCCCGAAATGGCCAGCAGCGCGATGGGCTGATACGGCCGCGCCCAGAATACCGCCATCCATACGCCCAGGCAGATCACGCCGATGATGTGGCGATAACCGATGTGCAGCGGCATGCCGAACGAGCGATACGCCAACAGACCGAGGCCGCCGCACAGAGCGCCGCCAAAAAAGCTCAAGCTTGCGAACAATTCCATGGCGCGCTCAGAACTGTTGGTATTGGAATTCGACCTTGATCGGTCCGCCGCTGCCCGTGGTGGGCTGAGCCTGAAGCACGAATACGAGGATCACCCCGATGTACAGGCACAAATGCCAGAAGAAGCGGCGCCCGGCGCCGTCCTTGCGAAAAAATTTCATCGGGAAAAATACTCCGCAATACCTTGGTCCGCCATGGCCCAGCCAAGCTCGGCCAGATGCATGTCGTCGCGCACCATGCCCGGTTCAAACGGGATGCTGTAAAGGTCCAGGCACCCCATCTGATAGCGCTCGCACATGCCGGTGATGGCGGCCACCACCGGGTCGAAGCGCTCGACATCCAGGATCAGCTTGGGGTTGAACGGCTGAATGACGAAGTACGCCTTGACCTTGCGCTTCTGCAGCAGGGCCATCACGCGCGACAGATCGCCCAGCTCGGTGCGGGTGATCGGGTCGACGTCGGCGAACTCGTTACGAGCTGGCGAATACAGCGGCGCCAGATACTGCTTGTAGTAATCGTCACGCACGTCGTACGGGTTGTTGCCGCCCAGCTGCCTTTCGACTTCGCGCGCTTCGTGCGTCAGCCGGCCCCACTGCCCGGCGTTCAGGCGCGCGGCGGATGGCCAGGACACGAAGCGGTGCGCCGGCACCGACAGCTTGGTGCGCGGACGGTCGGGCGCCGGCTCTTTGCGGGCGTGCCACCACAGCGACAGCTTGTCTTTCAGTTCGGCCACCTGGCCATTGGCGATCAGCCAGAGCAGACCCCAGTTGGCGTTGTCGCTGATCCAGTTCTGCATCTGCTCGCGCGTGCTGGGCTGGTCCCACAGGCGGTCCCAGACCGGGCCGGTCACGTGTTCCGCAAAGGCGCTGCGCGGCAGTTGGCCGCCCGACGCAAACCAGGCTGGCGACACCATGATGACCAGCCGCGTGTTGGGCGTCAGGGAATCGGCCACCGACTCCAGCACGCTGACGATGCCGTAGGACTGGAACATGGCGTGTCCGTACGCCAGCGTCGGCACCTTCAGTTCTTCAGGAAAGAAGCGGTAAGGCACGAAGCGCAGGTCGTGGCTGGACAGCTCGGATGAACCCAGCACGACCAGCGTCCCGTCGCTCAGGGCGTTGCCCAGGCGATTCAGGTTGACGTGTTGGGTGCCCCAGTCCGGCCCAAGGTTAGGCAGGTAGTTGTTTTTGTCGGCGGCAGTGGCCGATGGCGAAGCCGTGGGCGTCACGATGCGGCTGAGCACATCGTCCGCGCCCCAGTACACCCCTATCGCCAGTGCTACTGCCGTCGCGGCGGCCGCGACGTGGGACAAGAACCGGGTGTTATGCAGTATGGGCAGCGACATAGCCGGCAAGCGTACGGACCGACTGCAGGTGTTCCGCGATTTCAGGAGCCGGGATGCTGCAACCGTACTCGGATTCGACAGCCAGCGTGATGTCCACGGCGGCCAGGGAATCAACCAGACCCGTGGCAATCAATTGCGTATCGGGGGTGACTTTCTTCATGACGATCGACTCGACGATCTCGCCGATCTTGGTGTGGAGTTCTTGCTCGGTATGCATAGATATTGCAGTTGCCTTGTCGGCAAAACATCCCCGCCCCTGGGATTCAGGTGACGAGAATACAGAAAAAAGCTGAAGCTCAACTGACGGGATTCAGCGATCCAGACCGACGTCGGGACGGCATCTGGGGACGCACTTGGTTACATCACCGCGAAAGCTTGACGTCGATCGCAGGCGCAATCATTGCATTTCGGCCGTCGAATCGCCATGAAACTTTTGGGCTAAATCGCGAGAAAAGGCAGGGAAACGTAACGCCTGCGGGTAAATCCCGGGGGCCTCGTTGCGGCGGAGCGACACTTTCAGGCAAAAAAAGGCCCCGATAATCGGGGCCTTCATACGCGTCGGCGCGGTCGAAAAAGCCCGCTTGCGCGGGGTTTCCCGAATTACATAGGGGTGACGCGGGTGGGGCCGGCGCCGCTGATCACCTGGACACGTTGGCCCACGCTGATCGGCACGTCGGCTTCTTGCGCCACGACGCGAGTTTCGCCGTTATCCAGGCGCACGGTAACTTCATAGCCCGAGTTGGTGCCAACCCGGTTTTCGACGGCGTTGCCCGCCAGCGCACCAAGGATGGCGCCGCCGACCGTGGCGATGGTGCGGCCCGTGCCGCCTCCCACCGCATTGCCGGCCACACCGCCCAGCGCACCGCCGGCCAACATGCCGACACCGCTGGACTTGTCATTCTGGATCACGATCGGGCGCACGCCCGTGACCGTGCCCGTACGGACGATCTGCTCACGCTGGGCTTGGTCGTAGCTATATACCCCGCTGGACGCGCTGCGATTCGCGCAGCCGCCAAGCACAGCCATCGACGTCACGACGGCCGCGATGGCCAGCCACCGGCCAGTACGCGGGGTCACCAGGGAAAGAGATTTACTTTGGTTCATTTGGACTCCTCGATCGGGCACTGCCGACGAAAACTGATCATACCCCGCGCATTACCCCGGGCAGGCGCGGTTGCAACACACTGAAACTCACGGCCAAAGCCGGCAATCACCTTGTGACAGCGCGTCTTTCACGACGTCACATCGGTGATTTTCAACGTCCGTTCGACCACGCAATCGCGCGGCGGTTCCCGCGTCTGCAAGCCCGGTTCAGACGATCAAGCAGGCAGGTGAATGCCGTAGGTGGCGTGCAGCACCGCGTCGATATCAGCGCGCGACGGCGCGTGGTTTTGCGGGCCGCGCGAGGCGATCTTGATGGCGCCCATGACGTTGCCCAGACGGCAGCTGTCTTCCCAGTTCCAGCCGCTGGTCAGGCCGTAAAGCAGACCGCCGCGCTGCGCGTCGCCGCAACCGGTCGGGTCCACCACTTGCGTGGCGCGCACCGGCGCGATCTGGATCGTCTTGCCGCCGGTCAACAGCGTGGCGCCTTCGGCGCCGCGCGTCACGACCACGGCTTCGAGCGTGGCGGCGATGTCGGCCATGCCGCGGCCCGTGCGCTGTTCCACAACGCCGGCTTCGTAGTCGTTCACGGTCAGGGCGCGCGCCATCTTCAGCATGCGTTCCAGGTCGGCGCCGTCGAACAACGGCATCGCCTGGCCCAGATCAAAAATGAAGGGGATACCACGCGCGTGCAGGCGTTCGGCGTGCGCGAACATGCCTTCCTTGGCATCCGGGGCAACGATGGCCCAGGCCGCTTCCGCATCGCTCAGGTCGTTGTCGGCCGAGAACGACATGGCGCCCGGGTGGAAAGCGGTGATCTGGTTGTCGTCCAGGTCGGTGGTGATGAAGCACTGCGCGGTGAACGTGTCGGGAATCACCTTGACGCGGGCCGTGTCGATGCCCAGGCCGGACAGGCGTTCCATGTATTCGCCGGCGTCTTCGCCCACGGTGGCCACGGGCAGCGGCTTGCCGCCCAGCAGATTCATGTTGTACGCGATGTTGCCCGAGCAACCGCCATATTCCTTGCGCATGCTGGGCACCAGGAACGACACGCTCAACGACTGGATGCGGTCGGCAAGAATGTGCTCTTTGAAGCGGCCTTCAAACACGGCGATCGTGTCGAACGCCATCGAACCGCAAACCAGGACGGGGGTTGCCATGCGTGTCATCCTTTAAGGAAAGAACTTATCAAGTTGGTAGCCATTGACCTGAACACCGGTCACTTCAATGGGCACGGAAATCTTTAGCTCGCCCGCCGGCGCGAATGGGCCGCGCAGTTGCTCGGGCGTCAGATAGTCTTCGGGCCGCAACACGCGGCGCACCACGACCGTGTCGGACAGATCCGTCAGGTCCAGCACCAGTGCCGGCCAATGCTGCGGCTTGTCGTAACGGTTGCGCAGCACCAGGTTCAGCACCAGTCGGCTGCGGCCGTCGTCGATGGCGGCGGCGCCCGTGGGCGGCTGCAATGACGACGAGGAAATCGCGATGCGCTCAAGGCGGCGCGCATAGCCCACCGAGCAGCCCAGGGGCTTGCACGCGGCTTCCAGCACCGGACGCAGGGCCGGCACGGAATTGGCGATGTCGGTGCGGTAAACGTACAGCAGTTGCAGACCCAGCGCGATCAGGCCCAACAGGCACGCGTAGCCCCACAGCCTGCGCAACAGGCCACGGCGTTCGCTGCGGTCCTGATCCAGGAACTCGGGCGGGGCGCGGCCCACGTCGGTGGCGCTGGAATAGCGCGTGCGCGCGTCGCCCAGCACGGGCTCGATGTCGTCGTCAAAGCCGGGCTCGTCGTCATCGGGGCGATCGGCGTCGTGACGATAGGCGTCCTGACGATATGCGTCGTGACGGCGCAGCGCGTGGTCGGCGACGTAAGGCTGGCGAACGTCGTGGTGGCGCGGGGTGCTATCCCGGGATTCGCGGCGCTCACCGATGCGGTGATCGTCATGATTGTCTTCGTCGTCCCGGTCCGTCCAGTTGAACACCGGCTCGTTGCCGCGCGGCGTGGCGATGATGGGTTCGGGCCGATACGTCTCGACGCGGCCATGCCGGGCGTCGCGCATGTCGTCGTCCAGGTCCCGGTCCAACGGGCCTTCGTCGTCAAACCCGTCTTCCGGCAGCTCATCGTCGGGTTCAACGTGGCGGCGCATTGAGTCACGCCCGCGCAGGACGGCGGGCGCAGCGGCCGGAGCTACAGCGGCCGGAATAGCCGGCTCAACCCGGCCCGGCGGCGGCGGCGTCATCGGGGCGTACGCAGGCGCGGCGGGCGTTGGCGGCATTGCCGGGGCGGGCCTTGGTGCGGCAGGCGTCGGCGCGGCGGCCGGGGCATACGGATGCGAGGCCGGCTCGTCTTCCCAGGGCGGAACCTGGCGCGGTTCAACCGAGGGCCGCGAGAGGACCGGCGCGGCGGCTGCGGCGGCGGGGGCCGGCGCGGCGGGACGCGCGGGTTGCGGCATGGGCGGCAGCGCCTTCGCGTCGGCGCCGGGCAACAGGCAGGCGCGGCCGTCGAAAACCGTCGAGCAGGCGCCGCAGCGCACCAGGCCGTTACGAACGCGCAGCTGGTCCGGCACCACCTTGAACGTGGTGCCGCATTGCGGGCAGCGGGTGGTCAAAGCCATGTGATGCGATCCTGCCGAAGCGGTGCTCAGGCCTTTTGGCCGTGCAGGCAGACCCAGCCGTCGCGGGCGCGCCAGACGGACATCGCCATCCAGGGCGCGTAGGCGGCAGCCACTTCATCGGCCTGGCGTTCCAGCACGCCGGACAGCACCAGATGCCCACCATCCGCCACGCGGCCGGCCAGCATCGGCGCCAGCACCTTCAGCGGGTTGGACAGGATGTTGGCCACCACCACCTGAAACGTGCCGTCGGCCAGCGCGTCGGGCAGCATGGCTTGCAGTTCTACGTGGTTGACCTCGGCGTTATAGGCCGTGCTTTGCACTGCCTGCGCGTCGATGTCCACGGCCAAGGTCGGGCCGGCGCCAAGCTTGCGCGCGGCAATCGCCAGAATGCCCGAGCCGCAGCCGTAGTCCAGCACGGTGGCGCCGGCGGGCAATTCGGCTTCCAGCCAGGCCAGGCACAGGTGCGTGGTGGGGTGGCTGCCCGTGCCGAACGCCAGGCCCGGGTCCAGCTCGATATGGATGGCGCCCTCTTCGGCGGTGGTGGGGTCCAGACCGGGCACGTCGGGATTGTCGCGGTGCCAGCTGGGTACGATCCAGAGGCGCTCGGCGATGTGGATCGGGCCAAACTGCGATTGCGTCAGGCGCACCCAGTCGGCGTCCGGCACATCGCGCAGCGTCCAGCCGGCAAACAGCGTCGGGTCCAGTTCACCGGCCGACGCGGCTTCTTCCATGATCTGCGTGGGGTCGGCGCCATCGGGCAGCAAGGCCACGACGCGGTTGCGGTCCCAGGCCTGCACGTCGGGCTCGGTGCCCGGTTCGCCAAACAAGGGGCGTTCGTCATCGGTGCCGAAGTCGGCGTCTTCCACGGACACCGACAGCACGCCCGCTTCCAGCAACGCATCCGACAGGGCTTCGGCCTGCGCCTCCAGGCAATGGAGCACGAGTTCACGCATGATTATTCTTCCATCTGGCCATCGGGCCGCGGCTCGCGCCGCGGCCCGATAGACCATAAAACGTAAAAAGGGGCCGTGAGGCCCCGGGTCGTCGGTCAGGGACGCTGAGCCAACTTGTTTTCCAGATAGTGGATGCTGGTGCCGCCTTCGATAAAGCGGGCATCTTGCAGCAATTCGCGATGCAGCGGGATGTTGGTCGAAATGCCTTCCACCACCATTTCCGACAGCGCGATGCGCATGCGCGCCAACGCCTGGTCGCGCGTATCGCCATACGTGATGACCTTGGCGATCATCGAATCGTAGTTCGGCGGCACGAAGTAGCTATTGTAGGCGTGCGAATCAATCCGAACGCCAGGACCGCCCGGCGTATGCCAGTTGGTGATGCGGCCGGGGCTGGGCACGAAACGGAACGGATCTTCGGCGTTGATGCGGCATTCGATCGCATGGCCCTTGAAGGCGATGTCGCGTTGGCGCAGCGTGAACTTCTCGCCGGCGGCGATCAGGATCTGCTGCTGCACCAGGTCGATGCCGGTGATCAGTTCGGTGACCGGGTGTTCGACCTGGATGCGGGTGTTCATTTCAATGAAATAGAACTCGCCGTTTTCAAACAGGAACTCGAACGTGCCCGCACCGCGATAGCCCATCTTGCGGCAAGCATCGGCGCAGCGGTCGCCGATGCGCTCGATGGCGCGGCGGGCGATGCCGGGAGCCGGCGCTTCTTCGATGACCTTCTGGTGGCGTCGCTGCATGGAGCAGTCGCGCTCACCCAGCCAGACGGCGTTGCGGCCGCCATCGGCCAGCACCTGGATTTCCACATGGCGAGGGTTCTCAAGGAACTTCTCCATATAGACTTCCGGGTTGTTGAACGCGGCGCCCGCTTCCGAACGCGTCATGGTAACGGCGTTCAACAGCGCGGCCTCGGTGTACACCACGCGCATGCCACGGCCACCGCCGCCGCCTGCCGCCTTGATGATGACCGGGTAACCGACTTCGCGCGCAATGCGGATGATTTCCTGCGGATCTTCGGGCAACGCGCCTTCAGAACCGGGCACCACCGGCACCCCCGCTTCGATCATGGCGCGCTTGGCGCTGACCTTGTCGCCCATCAGGCGAATGGTGTCGGGACGCGGGCCGATGAAGACGAAGCCGCTCTTTTCGACGCGATCGGCGAAGTCGGCATTTTCGGACAAGAACCCGTAACCCGGGTGAATTGCCTCGGAATCCGTCACTTCGGCGGCCGAAATGATGGCCGGCATGTTCAGGTAGCTGTCACGCGACGGCGCGGGCCCGATGCACACGGATTCATCGGCCAGGCGCACGTACTTGGCCTCGCGGTCAGCCTCGGAGTGCACGACCACGGTTTTGATGCCCAGCTCGCGGCAAGCGCGCTGAATGCGCAGGGCGATTTCGCCCCGATTGGCGATCAGGATTTTTTCGAACATTTTCAGCTATCAGCCAATGACGAACAGGGGTTGACCGTACTCGACGGGCTCACCGTTTTCGACCAGGATTTCTTTGATGACGCCGGACTTGTCGGCTTCGATTTCATTGAGCAGCTTCATGGCTTCAATGATGCACAGCGGATCGCCTTCCTTGACGGTGGCGCCCACGTCGATGAACGGGGCGGCGCCCGGGTTCGGCGAACGGTAGAACGTGCCGACCATCGGCGCCTTGACGACGTGGCCCTGAATGACCGGGGCGGCTTCGGCGGCCGGCGCGGCAGGCGCGGCGGCTTGCGCAACCGGCGCGGCGGGCACGCCGGCTTCGGGCTGGTGGTAGGCCACCGGCTGCAAGGTTTGCGAGAACTTGACGATGCGTACCTTGCCTTCGCCTTCGGTGATTTCCAGCTCGGCGATACCCGATTCAGCCACCAGGTCGATCAGGGTTTTGAGTTTTCGAAGGTCCATAGAAGCTGCTTCCCGAGATAGTGTCGGCGGCGTCCCAGCGTGGGGTCCGCGCCGTATAAGATGTAAAAGCCGTGAGTTTGGTGCGAGATCAGTGCCGCACTGCGTAACGCAGAGCCGCCTCGTAGCCGTCCGCGCCCAGGCCGGAGATAAGGCCTACCGCCAAGTCGGACAGATAAGAGTGATGCCTGAAGGGCTCTCGCTTATACAGATTGGACAAATGTACTTCAATAAATGGGATCGCGACCCCAGCCAGCGCATCGCGGATAGCGACGCTGGTGTGCGTATAAGCCGCCGCGTTGATGATGATGAAGTCTGTGCCGTCTTGCCGGGCCGCTTGAATGCGGTCAACCAGCGCGCCTTCGTGATTGCCTTGCCAAGCAGCCAGCTTGGCGCCCAGTTCGCCTGCAAGCAGCTCCAGTCGCTCATTGATCTGGGGCAGCGTCAAACTGCCGTAGATATGAGGTTCCCGGGTGCCAAGCAGGTTCAGATTCGGGCCATGCAATACCAGTATGTTTTGCGCCATGCGCTTGCCAATGAGTGGATTGCCAACGGTGGAATTGTTGGCAAAACAGCCGATAAACCAGCTTTTTACGCCAATTCCTACTATTTGTCCAACAGACTTATGCCTTCAAACCGGATAGGGTTTGATTCAGGTCGTCGGGTTGGATTTCGCCCAGTATCTTCCGGTTAATCGCGCCATCAGCGTTGAACACGATGGTAAAAGGCAAGCCGCCGCTGGGGTTGCCCAGCTTGCGCAAAGTGTCGATCGCGCCTGCCCCGATAACCCACAAGGGGTATGAAACTTGCACTTTCTCGACAAATTTTTGCATGTTGGCAGCGGAATCAACGCCGATGCCGACAAAGCGGACATTCGGATATTTTTTCTGCAAGGCATCCAGTTCCGGCATCTCGCGCACGCACGGCGCGCACCACGTTGCCCAGAAATTGACCACCATGGGTTGCCCCTTCCAGTTGGCCAGCGACTGCGTCGCGCCACGCAAGTCGGGCAACTGCAATTGCATCAATGCGGCAACAGGGTCGCCGGCGTCGGCGGGCGGGGAAGACGTGCGGGACTTCTGCCCCAACAGGGTATAGCCCCCGGCGACCGTGGCGGCCACGGCCACGCCGGCGGATAGAAGTAGGCGTCGATTCATGGCGCGATCATAACCGCTGCCGGGAATTTTGCGCGATGCCCGGTCGGCATGAGCAGTGGCCGCTATATATACAATGCCGGACAGGAGAGTTTTCAATGCACCTGCACATTCTTGGCATCTGCGGTACGTTCATGGGCGGCTTGGCGCTGATCGCGCGGGCCGCCGGCCACAAGGTCACTGGTTGCGATGCGGGCGTATACCCGCCGATGAGCACGCAGCTGTCCGAGCAAGGCATCGACCTGATCGAAGGCTTTGGGGTGGACCAGATGGCGCTGTCCCCCGACCTATACGTGATCGGCAACGTCGTCAGCCGCGGCAACCCCCTGATGGAAGCCATTCTGGAATCCGGCGCGCGCTACGTTTCCGGTCCGCAATGGCTGGGCGACAACATCCTGCCCGGCGCGCACGTGCTGGCGGTGGCGGGCACGCATGGCAAGACCACGACCAGTTCGATGCTGGCCTGGATCCTGGAAACGGCCGGCCTGGCCCCCAACTTCCTGATCGGCGGCGTGGCGGCGGACCTGCATGTATCCGCCCGCTATGACCCCGCGCGCCGCCCCTTCGTGATCGAAGCGGACGAATACGACACGGCGTTCTTCGACAAACGGTCAAAGTTTGTCCATTACCGCCCCCGCACCGCCATCCTGAACAACCTGGAATACGACCACGCCGACATCTTTCCGGATCTGGCGGCCATCGAAACGCAATTCCACCATCTGGTGCGCACCATTCCCGCGTCCGGCCGCATCGTGCGACCCGCCCATTGCAACGCACTGGACCGCGTGATTGCGCGCGGTTGCTGGTCCGAAACCGTCACGTTCGGCGCGGATGGCGCGTGGCAGGCATCGCCGCCCGATGACGACGGCGCCTTCACCGTGATCCGCGGCGGCGTCGACATCGGCACCGTGCGCTGGAACCTGACCGGCGAGCACAACCGCATGAACGCCCTGGCCGCGCTGGCCGCCGCCGAGCACGCGGGCGTCCCGGCCTTGGAAGGCATCGCGGCCCTGACGCGTTTTGCGGGCGTGAAGCGCCGCATGGAACTGCGCGGCACGGTCGACGGCGTGAAGGTCTATGACGATTTTGCCCACCACCCCACCGCCATCGCCACCACGCTGGAAGGGCTGCGCCGCCAAGTCGGGTCGGCCCGCATCCTGGCGGTGCTTGAGCCACGTTCCAACACGATGAAGCTGGGCACGATGGCCGCGCGCCTGCCCGACGCGCTGGCCGATGCCGACCTGGTGTTCTGCTTCGGCGCCCACAGCGGCAAGCATGCGCTGGGCTGGAACCCGGCCGAGGTCCTGGCCCCGCTGGGCAACCGGGCTTCCAGTTACGATGACATCGATGCGCTGGTCGCGGCCGTGACCGCCGCCGCGCGCCCGGGTGACCAGGTGCTGGTCATGAGCAATGGCGGGTTCGGCGGCATCCACGGCAAGCTGCTGGACGCGCTGCGGGCACGCGGCTGATCCCCCTTTATTGGACGAGCACGAAATGATTCTCTACCTGCACGGTTTTCGTTCCTCGCCCAGTTCCACCAAAGCCCGGCAGATGGCCGACGCCATGGCCGGGCTTGGGCTGGCCGCGCAGTGGGCCTGCCCGCAACTGCCCGCCAGCCCCCGGCAAGCCATTGCGCTGGCCATGGACATCGCCCAAGGCCAATTGCAGGGCGCGGCGAGCCCCCGCGCGCTGACCATCGTGGGCTCGTCGCTGGGCGGTTTCTACGCCACCTGGCTGGCCGAACAACTGGATTGCAAGGCGGTCCTGCTGAACCCGGCCGTCGAAGCCGCGCGCGACCTGGCTACCCAGGTGGGCGAGCACCACATGTATCATTCCGACGCGCCGTTCGTCTTTTTGCCTGAATATGTAGACGAACTGGCCGCCATCCACGCGCCCCGCATCACCCATCCCGACCGGTACTTCCTGCTGGCGGCCACGGGCGACGAGGTCCTGGATTGGCGTGAAATGCGCGATCGCTACGCGGGTTGCCGGCAGCGTATCGTCGAAGGCAGCGACCACGGTTTGTCCGACTTCGAACGTTGGATGCCCGAGGTGCTTGAATTCGCCCTTGGCGGCAAGCAGGTTAGCCCTCAATAATCAGTACCAGACATCAACACTCTATTTCGCCGCGCAAGGCGGTGCGTACGCGCCGCCCAGGAAGATCCCCACCATGTATGTGTTTTACGAAGATGACGGCAGCTTCAAGGCCGGCAACATCCTGTCCGAAACCGACGCCAGCTTGCAGGTGGAGTCAGAGTCGGGCAAGCGCAGCAAGATCAAGCGCGCCAACACCCTGTTCAATTTTGCGTCGCCCGAACCGGCGGCGCTGATGAGCCAGGCGGCTGCGGCCGCCGACGAACTGGACCTGCAATTCCTGTGGGAATGCGCGCCGCAAGAAGAATTCGACACGCCCGCGCTGGCCGCCGACTACTTCGGCCACGCCCCCACGCCGGTGGAACACGCCGCGCTGCTGATGCGCCTGCACAGCGCGCCCGCGTACTTTCACCGCCGTGGCAAGGGCCGCTACCGCCCTGCCCCGCCCGACATCCTGGCCGCCGCGCTGGCCGCGCTGGAAAAGAAGCAGCGCCAGGCCGAGCAGCAACAGGAATGGGTCGACGAGATGGCGGCCGGCCGTTTGCCCGAACCCATTGCCCAGGTTGCTGAAACGCTGCTGATCCGCCCGGACAAGAATTCGCAGCAATGGAAGGCGCTGGACGCCGCCTGCGCCAAGCTGGGCAAAAGCCCCGACCGCCTGTTGCTGGAACTGGGCGCATGGCCGCATGCGCTGGCCCTGCATAAGCGCCGCTTCCTGGCCGTCAACTTCCCGCGCGGCTTGGAATTTCCGGAACTTGAACTGCCGCCCATCGACCGCGAACTGCCGTTGTCGGACGCCGAAATCTATTCGGTGGACGACGTCACCACGACCGAGATCGACGACGCGCTGTCCGTGACGACGCTGCCCGACGGCCGCCTGCGCGTGGGCGTGCACGTGGCCGCCCCCGGCCTGACCGTGACCCGCGACAGCGAATTCGACAAGCTGGCGCGCGCCCGCCTGTCCACGGTGTACATGCCGGGCGACAAGATCCCGATGCAGCCGGACAACGTTATCAAGGCGTTCTCGCTGGATGCCGGGCGCGAAGTGCCCGTGCTGTCGCTGTACGTGGTGGCCGACCCGGAAACCGGCGAGATCATCGAATCCGACACGCGCCTGGAACGTGTGGTGGTGCGCGAAAACCTGCGCCACAACATGCTGGACGCGCAAGTCACCGAGGCCAGCCTGGCCGATCCGTCGGCCGACATTCCCTACGGCCATTGGCTGCGTCCGCTGTGGAAGCTGGCGCAGGCGCTGTCGGCGCAACGCGAAAACGTGCGCGGCAAGCCCGAAAACAATTCCCGCGTGGAATACAGCTTCTACCTGGACGGCAACCCCGACGACCCGGACACGCCGGTGCGCCTGGTGCCGCGCCAGCGCAACGCGCCGCTGGACCGCATGGTGGCCGAATACATGATCCTGGCCAACAACCTGTGGGGCGGCTTGCTGCACCAACATGGCGTGCCGGGTATTTATCGGTCGCAGCAGGCCGGCCGCGTGCGCATGAGCACGCAGGCCCTGCCGCACGAAGCTATCGGCGTGCCGCAGTATGCGTGGAGCACGTCACCGCTGCGCCGCTATGTGGACCTGGTCAACCAATGGCAGTTGATCGCCGCGGTGGAACACGGCGTGTCGGCGCGTCTGGTGGCGCCGTTCAAGCCGCGCGACGCCGACCTGTTCGCCATCATCGGCGCGTTCGATGCGCAGTACGCGGCCTGGGCCGAATTCCAAAGCGCCATGGAACGCTACTGGTGCCTGCGCTGGTTGAAGCAGAACGGCATTACCCGCACGGTGGCGCACGTGCTGCGCGACGACCTCGTGCGATTCGCCAACGCGCCGCTGGTGACGCGCGTGGGCGGCATGCCCGAACTGGAACGCGGCACCCCGGTGGAAATCGACATCCTGGGCATGGATGAACTGGGGCTGGAGCTGGATTGCCGGTATGTCGGCCAGCTGGCTCCCGAGCCGGCAAGCACGTAGGATGCATCCAGCGCGCTAGCGCAAAGCAAAGCAAGCAAAAAAACGTCCCTGCCGGGGGCAACCCCTTTCGCCATCGCGCAAGAGGGGCTGCCCCCGGCAGAGGACCATAACAAGACGGAGACGCAACATGCGCATTTTGCTGGTCGAGGACAACCTTGATCTGGGCGATGCGGTGGAGAGCAAGCTGCGGTCGGCCGGCCACAGCGTGCAATGGGTGCGCGACGGCGTCGCGGCCTTGCGCTGGGGCCTGGACGAAACCTGGGACGCGCTGGTGCTGGACATCAACCTGCCCGGCAAGGACGGCTTCTCGGTCATCCGTGAATTGCGCGCCGCCGGGCTGGAAGCGCCGGTGCTGGTCATGACAGCGCGCGCCGAAATCGAAGACAAGATCGACATGCTGGACCTGGGCGCCGACGACTACCTGGTCAAGCCCTTCGACCTGCGCGAACTTGAGGCGCGGCTGCGCGCGCTGATGCGCCGGCCGGCCGGGCAAACCAGCAGCACCACCGCCTACGGCAATCTAAGCCTGGACCTGGCCGGACGCAGCGTGACGCTGGCGGGCACACCGCTGGAACTTGGCCGGCGCGAATTCCGCCTGCTTGAAATCCTGGTGGGCCGCATCGGCCAGACCGTGGCGAAAGAGCGGCTGATGAATCAGCTGTTCGATCTGGACGACGGTTCACTGAACGCGCTGGAACTGTTGATTTCGCGGCTGCGCAAGAAGCTGGCGGGCGCGTCGATCGACATCATCACCGTGCGCGGCGTCGGCTATCAGGCCCGCAGCCATGAACATCCCTGAAAGCGCCTCGATCCGGCGCCGCGTCTTCACCTTGGGCGCCGCGCTGCTGGCCTGCGCGCTGATCGGGCTGGTTTTCTTCCTGCGCGGTTATGCGCAACGCGCCGCCGAGCAGGCATTCGACCGCCTGCTTGCCGCATCGGCGCTGACCATTGCCGGGTCCGTTCAGATCGATGACGAAGGCGTCACCGTCGAGCCGCCGGTGTCGTCGCTGGCGATGCTCTCGGGCGGCGAGCGGGTCTTCTACGAAGCGCGCACGTCCAATGGCCGCCTGATCACCGGCTATGGCGACCTGGCGCCCAACCTGCCGCTGGCGCAAGCCGCCACGCCGGTCTACGCCTACGTCACCTACCACGACGAGCCTGTGCGCGTGGCGACCGTGGGGCGGCTGGTGTCGGCCAGCCAGCATGCCGGCTGGGTCACGGTGCGCGTCGCCGAAACGCTGGGGTCGCGGGATGAACTGGCCGACGAGATCCTGGGGCGCGGCGTGCTGCCGCTGGTGGTGGTGTCGCTGGTGGCGCTGGGCCTGCTGTGGTTTGGCGTGCAGCGCGCGTTTGCGCCCCTGGCCGTGCTGGAACGAGACCTGCGCACCCGCGCGCCCGAGGATTTGACGCCCGTGACCACGCCCGTGCCCCGCGAAGTACGCCGCCTGGTCGTAGCGCTGAACGCCTTCATGCAACGCCTATCCGTCATCATGGACACGCTGAACACGCTGGTGGCCGATGCCACGCATCAGGTCCGCACGCCGCTAGCCTCGCTGCGCGCGCAGGCCGAAGTGGCGCTGGACGAGACCGACCCCAAGCGGCTGCGCGAGCGCATCGTGCGCATCCACCAGAACGCCACGCACGCCAGCCAGCTGATCAACCAACTGTTGATGGACGCCACCATTACGCACCGGCTGGGCAAGGGCCCACCGGAATCCGTGGGCGTGGCCGAGACCATCAACGAAACGCGCCGGCGCATCGGCCCGGTGGAAGCCGAACGGCTGCGCATCGAGATCGCGCCGGAAGTGCGCCGCGCGCGACTGGCCGGTGACCGGGTGGCCTTGCGCGAGATGCTGCGCAACCTGGTGGACAACGCCTTGCGTTATGCGCCCGACGGCACCGTGGACATCCAGGCCACCCCGGTAGCCGGTTTCCGCGTGGCGTTGACGGTGTCGGATCGTGGGCCGGGCATTTCGGACGACGAAAAAGAAGCCGTGCAGCAGCGCTTTACGCGCGGGCGGGCCGGCGAGTCGCAGCCGGGATCGGGCCTGGGGCTGGCCATCGTGCGTTCGGTGGCCACGGCGCACGGGGGTTCGCTATGGCTGCATGATCGGCCCGGCGGCGGCCTGTCCGCGCGCGTCATCCTGCCGCTGCAACAGCAGCCGGCCGGACGCAGCCTGGCGGCGTGGCTGGGCGCGGCGTGCACGGCGGCGATGCTGCTGGTGTCCGCGCCGCAGGACACGCGCGCGGCAGAGCTGGAAGAAATCGTCACGCGCTACCCCGCGCCGCAACCCACGTCGCGCACGCTGGTCATCGCCGGGCCCACGGACACGCCCGTGGTCGCGCCGCTGATCCAGGGCTTTCAATCGTTGCGGCCCGACGTGTCGGTGGTGTATCGCGAAATCAGCAGCCGCGACCTGTACGAAGCGACCGTGGACGGGCGCCTGAAAAATGTGGACGTGCTGATGAGTTCGGCGTCGGACTTGCAGATCCGGCTGGCCAACGACGGCTATGCACAGGCGTACTCGTCACCCTACGCGTCCAAGCTGCCGTCGTGGGCGGTCTGGCGCAACGAGGTCTACGGCTTCACGTTCGAACCCGCCGTCATCGTCTACAACCCCAAACGTTTTACCGAGGCCTCCGTGCCGCGCTCGCGGCAAGACATTCTGCGCCTGCTGGAACGCGAGCAAGCCAGCCTGCAAGGCCGCGTGGGCACCTATGACATTGCCGCCAGCAGCCTGGGCTATCTGCTGGCCGAGCAAGACGAGCTGGTGTCATCGAACTTCTGGGGGCTGGCCAACGCGATGGGGCAAGTGGGCGTGCGCCTGTCGCCCACCAGCGCCCAGATTCTGGACGCCATCGAGAACGACGAACTGGACCTGGCCTACAACATCCTGGGTTCATACGCCCTGTCGCGCCAGGCCGCGGGCAGCAAGATCGGCGTGGTGTTTCCGCAGGACTATGTGCTGGTGCTGGCGCGGTCGGTGCTGATCTCGCGGCGCGCGCCCAGCCCCGATCTGGCGCGCGCCCTGGTGGACTGGCTGCTGTCGCCGGCCGGCCAGCAAGTGGCCTCCAGCCACGCGGCGCTGGGTTCCATCATGGAAGACACGCCGGGCCGCTGGACCTCCGAAGCGGTGCTGGCGCGGTCGCAGGGCATCGTGCAGCCGGTGGTGTTGAGCCCGGCGTTGCTGGTGGGGCTGGACCAGCGGCGGCATTCGCGCTTCGTTCAGAACTGGGTGCGGCTGGTCACGGACACGCCGAAGCGGCCGTAGGCGGGGCGCAGCAGGCCCAGGGATTACCCCTAGCCGCTTGCCGCCTCCATGACAGGACGACGACAGACGCCGCCTCCTAAGATGGCCGCAGGCTGGACCCAGATCCCGCTACAGACCAATTCCAATCGGAGACGAACACATGCTTGCCAAGTCCCAACTGGCGGCCGCCTGCGCCGCAGCTTTCGCCATCGCCACCGGCAGCGCCTTCGCGCAGGCCGTGCCGGCGGGTTACCCGGCCGATTATCAAAAGATCCTGGACGGCGCCAAGAAGGAAGGCAAGGTCGTCATCTATTCGACCACCGACACCAAGGCCGCCGGCCCCATCATCAAGGGCTTCGAAGCGCTGTATCCGGGCGTCAAGGTCGAATACAACGACATGAACAGCACCGAGCTCTACAACCGCTACATCAGCGAACAGGCGGCGGGCGGCGGCAGCGGCGACATCGTCTGGAGCTCGTCGATGGATTCGGCCCTGAAGCTGGCCTCCGACTACGCGCTGCAATACAAATCGCCCGAAGCCGGCAAGCTGCCGGCCTGGGCCGTCTGGAAGGATTCGGCCTACGGCACGACCTACGAACCCGCCGTGTTCATCTACAACAAGCGCCTGATCCCCGCCGCCGAAGTGCCGACCACGCACGGCGCGCTGGCCAAGCTGATAGCCAGCCAGCCCGACAAATTCAAGAACAAGGTCACCACCTACGACATTGAAAAGTCGGCCGTGGGCTTCATGCTGGCAGTGCAGGACAAGGCCAACGACCCCAAGTATTTCGACACGCTGAAAGACATCGCCAAGGGCGGCCTGGTCGTGCAATCGTCCACCGGCACCATGATGGAACGCGTGTCCTCGGGTGAAAACCTGATCGGCTACAACATCCTGGGTTCGTACGCCGAAACCCGCGCCAAGGCCGACCCGTCGCTGGGCGTGGCCTACCCGACCGACTACGCGCTGGTGCTGTCGCGCGTGGCGTTCATCAGCAAGAAAGCCAAGAACCGCAACGCCGCCAAGCTGTGGATGGATTACCTGCTGTCCAAGAAGGGCCAGGAAATCATGGCCAACCAGGCCGACCTGGCCTCGGTGCGCGATGACATCGACGGCGACAACGATGTGGACGGCATGACTAAGAAGCTGGGCGCCTCGCTCAAGCCGATTCCGGTCAACGAAACGCTGCTGGACTACCTTGAGCAGACCAAGCGCCTTCAGTTCATCAAGGACTGGCGCGCCGCGGCCGGCAAGTAAGGCCGCGCGGGTCCGGGGCGCGGCGCGCCCGCCCCGGCGCCCCATACGCGTAGCGGACGGCGGCCTGCCGCCCGCTTGACCGCCCCCCGGGCGGGCCTGCCCCTACCCGGGCGGCGCGACCGTCGCGTCACTTTGAACACAGGATTTCCCCATGCAGTCATTGCGCAGAAAATGGCAGTCCCTGCCGCGCGGCGTGGTGGTGTTGATGACAGCGCTGGCTATCTACGTGCCGCTGTCGTTCATCATCATCCAGAGCTTTCTATCCGCGCCCTTCTTTGCCCCGTCCAAGGTCTTCAGCCTGGACGCGTTCCGCTTCATCTTCGCGGACCCGGATTTCTACAAGGCGCTGAAAAGCGGCTTCATCCTGGCCTTCGGGCTGGCCATCATCGCCATCCCGCTGGGCGGCATGTTGGCCTTCCTGATGATCCGCACCGACCTGCCCGGCCGCCGCTGGATCGAACCGCTGATCCTGGTGCCGGTGTTCGTGTCACCCATGGTGCTGGGCTTTGGCTACGTCGTGGCCGCCGGCCCGGTGGGCTTTTTCTCGATCTGGGCGCAGAACATCCTGGGCTTCGTGCCCTGGAACGTCTATTCGCTGACCAGCATCGTCATCATCGCCGGCCTGACGCACGTGCCGCACGCGTACCTGTACATCTCGTCGGCGCTGCGCAGCATGGGGTCCGATGTGGAAGAAGCCGCCCGCGTGGCCGGGGCGTCGCCGCTGCGCGTGATGGTGTCGGTCAGCCTGCCGATGGTGCGCCCGGCCATGTTGTACGCCACCGTGCTGCTGTTCTTCCTGGGCCTGGAAGTGTTCGGCCTGGTGCTGGTGCTGGGTGATCCGGAAGGCAACCTGGTGCTGGCCACGTACCTGTACAAGCTGACCAACAAGCTGGGCATTCCGTCGTATCACCTGATGGCGGCCGTGGCCGTGATCCTGATCTGCATGACGATCCCGCTGGTGATGCTGCAACGCCGTTTGATGCGCACCGCGAACCGCTTCGTCACCGTCAAGGGCAAGGCCTCGCGCGCCCGCCCGCTGCCGCTGGGCAAGTGGCGCTGGGCGGCGGGCGCGGTCGTGGCGTTCTGGCTGGCGGTCACCATCGTGGTGCCGCTGCTGGGCGTGCTGCTGCGCGCGTTCGTGTCCAACTGGGGCATGGGCGTGTCACTGTTCGACGTGCTGTCGCTGGACGCCTTCCGTACGGTCTTCGCGCAGCCCAACCTGATCCGCGCGATTGTGAACTCGGTGGCTATCGGCGTATTCGGCGGCGCGCTGGCAGTGATGTGCTACATGTTCGTGGGCCTGGCCATGCACCGCAAGCCCGACAACGTGACGCGCTTCATGGACTACAGCGTGCTGGTGCCGCGCGCCGTGCCCGGCCTGCTGGCCGGCCTGGCCTTCCTGTGGGTGTTCCTGTTTGTGCCGATGTGGCTGGACAACGCCCTGGACGTGGACGAAAACGGCTGGCTGTCGGCGCTGCCGTTCGCCGAATGGCTGCGCGAGAACTTCATTGAATGGCTACGCGCCATGCGCAGCACCATCTTCAGCGTGTGGCTGGCCTACACGGTGGTGTGGATGGCTTACGGGCTGCGCTTGATTTCATCGACCCTGCTGCAAGTGGGCCCCGAACTGGAAGAGGCCGCCCGCAGCGCCGGGGCGCGCCGTGGTCAGGTCACGCGCCACGTCACGGTACCGCTGGCCAAGTACGGCCTGATCGGTTCGTGGCTGCTGATGTTCCTGATCTTCGAGCGCGAATACTCCACCGGCGTCTACCTGCTGTCGCCCGGCACGGAAACCATCGGTTCCATGCTGGTGTCGCTGTGGGCCTCGGGCGCCATCGACATCGTGGCCGCGCTTTCCTTCATCAATATCGTTCTGGTCGTGATCGGCCTGGGCATCGCCCTGCGATTCGGAGTCAAACTTCATGATTGAGCTTTCTGTAGAAGACCTGCACCTGGACTACGGCGACAACCCCGTGCTGAAGGGCGTGTCGATGCAATTGCGCCAGGGCGAAGTGGTGTCGCTGCTGGGCCCCTCGGGTAGCGGCAAGACCACGCTGCTGCGCGCCGTGGCCGGGCTGGAAGGCCCCAAGCGCGGCCGCATCACCATCGGCGACCGCATCGTCTATGACGGCGGCGCGCGCAAAGAAATTCCGGCCGAAGAGCGCAACCTGGGGCTGGTGTTCCAGTCCTACGCGCTGTGGCCGCACAAGACCGTGTTTGAAAACGTGGCCTACCCGCTGAAGTTGCGCAAGGTGCCGTCGGCCGAAGTGCGCGAACGCGTGCAGGCCGTGCTGGACCAGCTGGGGCTGGGCAAGCTGGGCCACCGCCATCCGCACGCGCTGTCCGGCGGCCAGCAACAGCGTGTGGCCATCGGCCGGGCGCTGGTGTACAGCCCGCCCGTCATCCTGCTGGACGAGCCTCTGTCCAACCTGGACGCCAAGCTGCGCGAAGAAGCCCGCGCCTTCCTGCGCGAACTGATCATCCGCCTGGGGCTGTCGGCCCTGATGGTGACGCATGACCAGAGCGAAGCCATGGCCATCTCAGACCGCATCCTGCTGCTGAACAACGGCAAGATCGAACAGCAAGGCACGCCGCAGGAAATGTACGGCTCGCCGTCCACGCTGTTCACGGCGGAATTCATGGGCAGCAACAACCGGCTGGAAGGCAAGGTCACTGAAGTGCGCGACGGCCGTGCGCGCATCGAGGGCCGTGGCTGGGCGCTGTGGGGCAAGGCGGGCGAAGGCGTGTCGGCCGGCCAGGACGGCACCGCCGTGATCCGGGTCGAACAAGTGCGCCTGGCGGACGACCCCGACGGCAACCACATCGACATGCCGCTGTTGACCAGCATGTACCTGGGCGACCGTTGGGAATACCTGTTCCGCACGCCCGACGCCGACCCGGCCAACACGCTGGCCCTGCGCGCCTATGGTCCCGAAGGCCGCGAACCCGGTCCCAGCCGCCTGGCCCTGCCGGCCAGCAAGGTGTGGGTGTTCCCCCGCAAGCTGGCCTGATCCGACCGGGGCGGCGTGGGCGCCGGCCGCCCACCCGCCTTCCCGGCATGCCGTCCAATAGCTGTTACAAGCCGTTGGCCGGCCTGTCCGGGCGGCGCGGACTCGCCTTACAATGCGTCCGTGCCACGCCCTGATTCCTCCTCCCCGCTAGGCCGTTATCTGCGGTGGCTGGGCGCTCCCGCCCAGCATTACCTGCGCATCGGCATTGCAATATCGCTGTTGGTGCACGCCGGCGCCCTGGCGTGGCGCTTCGGCGTGCCCGCGCTTACCCGGCCGCCCGTAACCAGCCTGGAAGTGGTGCTGCTGAACGCCCGCAGCGAAACGCCGCCCGAGGCGCCGCGCGCCCAGGCACAGAACCAGATGACGGGTGGAGGCAATGCCGAACAAGGCATGACCACCACGCCGCTGCCCCAGACCGGTGCCGCCGCCGAGACCATCGTGCTGGAAGCCATGCGCCGCCGCCAAGTGCAGCTGGAAGCCGAACAGACCCGGTTGATGACCCAATTGCGCTCGGCGCAACAGGCCGGCGCCGAACGCCAGGCCGTCAACCCGTGGCCCGACGGCGCCGACCAGGGCAAGGACGCCGAGGACCAGGCCAGCGTGATCCAGAACGCCCAGGTTGCCGCGCTGGCTGCCCGCGTCCAGCAATACAGCAACGAACCCCGCAAGCAATTCGTGGCGCCGTCCGCCGAAGCCTCGCGCTACGCCGCCTACCTGGACGCGTGGCGCGCCCGCATTGAAACCGTCGGCACCCAGCATTACCCGGACGAAGCGCGCGGACGTATCTACGGATCGTTGCGCATCACCGTGTCGGTGCGCGCCGATGGCAGCATCGCCAATGTGGAAATCGACCAGCCGTCCCCGCACGCCGTACTGAATCAGGCGGCCCGCCGCATCGTCCAGCTGGCCGCGCCCTTTCCGCCCTTCCCCCCCGATATCGCGCGCGATACCGACGTGCTGGTCATCACCCGCACGTGGCATTTCGTCAACGACACCCTGGAAACCCAAGCCCCATGACCGAGGCGACCCCTCTTGCCCGCTACGCCGTCATCGGCAACCCCGTCGCGCACAGCCGCTCGCCCCAGATCCACGCCATGTTTTCCCAGCAGACCGGCAAGCCGCTGCGCTACGAGCGCCTGCTGGCGCCGGTTGATGGCTTTGGCGACGCGGTGGCCGCATTCGTGGCAGAGGGCGGGCTGGGCCTGAACGTCACGGTGCCCTTCAAGCTGGATGCGTACGCGCTGGCGGCGGGCCACCTGTCCGCCCGCGCGCGCCTGGCCGGCGCCGTCAACACCTTGTCCTGGCGCGATGGCGCCTGGCACGGCTGCAATACCGATGGCGTGGGCCTGGTGTCGGACCTGCAACGCCTGGGCCTGCGGCTGGCCGATGCCGCCGTGCTGATGGTAGGCGCGGGCGGCGCGGCGCGCGGCGTGCTGCAACCGCTGGCGCAAGCCGGCTGCGCGCGCATCCATATCGTGAACCGCACCGCGTCCAAGGCGCTGGAACTGGCCGATGCCTGGCGCGCCACCGGCGTGTCGCCCGCCACCCACGTCACGGCGGGCGGCCTGGCCGACGCCGCGCGGCCCGGCGGCTGGAACCTCGTCATCAACGCCACGGCCAGCGGCTTGCAGGATGCCGCGCCGGACATGCCGCCCGGGTTGTACGCGCCGGGCGCCGCCGCCTACGACATGATGTACGGCGCCAAGCCCACCGCCTTCATGAAGCAGGCCGAGGCCGACGGGGCCAGCTTGACGGCAGACGGCCTGGGCATGCTGGTGGGCCAGGCCGCCGAGAGCTTTCTGATCTGGCATGGCGTGCGCCCCGACCCGGCGCCGGTGCTGGCCGCGCTGCGCGAGGCCCTGGTGGCCGGACACTAAGCGGCATGGCGACGCGCAAGCAGGGCCGATCCTGGTTCCGGATCATCACCGGCGTGCTGATGGCGCTGGTGTGCGCGGTGCTGTTGTACCAATTCTGGCTGTTCTCACAGGTGGTCTGGTACAACTACCGCGACCCCGGCAGCAGCGCGATCATGCGCGAAGAACGCTCGCGCCTGCGCGAAGGCAACCCCGCCTTCCAGCTGAAATACGAATGGGTGCCCTACGACAAGATCAGCCGCAACCTCAAGCGCGCGGTGGTGGCGTCCGAGGATTCCAAGTTCACCGAACACGACGGTATCGAATGGGACGCCATTCGCAAGGCCTGGGAATACAACCAGCGCCAGGAAGAAGCCGGCCGCAGCAAGATGCGGGGCGGCTCGACCATTACGCAGCAGCTGGCCAAGAACATGTTCCTGTCCAGCTCGCGCAGTTACATCCGCAAGGGGCAGGAACTGGTGCTGGCCTACATGATCGAACACGTCATGAGCAAGGAACGCATTCTTGAGCTGTATCTGAACGTGGCGGAATGGGGCGTGGGCGTGTTTGGCGCGCAAGCCGCCGCGCAGCACTATTTCAATACGTCGGCGGCCAACCTCAGCGCAAGCCAGTCCGCGCGGCTGGCCGCCATGCTGCCCAACCCCCGCTTCTACGACACCCGGCGCAACTCCAATTACCTCAATTCCCGCGTGGGCGTGCTGACGCGCCGGATGCAGATGGTGGACATCCCCTGATCCGCCGTGCCTTCCCCAAAGATGCCCCCGGCACTTTCTTACCCCCCCTGACATCCCGAACCCGCCGCCCGCACCGCACTCTTCGCACCCTGGGCGGTGGGATTTGTTAAGCTTTCACGTTTAGCGCTTCCCCACATTTTCATGCGTACCGCCCGTCGCTACCTGGCCCGCGAAATCTATCGCTCTTGTGCAGTGGTCCTTATGGCCTTGCTCGGCCTTTTCACATTCTTCGCGCTGGTAGACGACCTGGACAACGTGGGCGACAAGTTCTCCATGATGGCCCTGCTCTACATGCAGGCGCTGGCCATTCCCACCCGTCTGTATGATCTCTTGCCCATTGGCCTGTTGATCGGCGCGATCCTGGCGCTGGCCGGGCTGGCCCAGCGCAACGAACTGGTCATCCTGCGCGTCTCTGGCGTCAGCGGCATGCGGCTGTTGCGCATGCTGTGGGTGGTGACCATCCCGCTGATGATCGGCGCCGCCCTGCTGTCCGAATACGTCACGCCCTGGGCTGAAATCAAAAGCGGCGAAGCCAACCTGATGTTTCGCGGCAAGGCCGGCGGAGACCGCCTGAAAAGCGGCTACTGGTTCAAGGAACCCACCGCCAACGGCGGCATGCGCATCATCAACATCGCCGAACTCAAAGGCGACGGCCAGGTGGCCGGCATCACCCTTTACGAATTCAAGAAAGACCAGACGCTGACCGTGCTGTCCACGGCGCCCACCGGCCTGTTCGCGCATGGCGACCTGGTGCTGAAAGACGTCTCGGAAACCCGCCTGGATGACGACGCGGCCGAAGCGCTGGCCAACGCGCGCCAGCCCAAGAACCCGCCCGCCTCGGTCGCGAAGGTGCCCGAGCGCACGGTGGACACCACGCTTAGCGCCGAGCGCCTGCTGGCCCGCGTACTGACACCTGAACGCATGTCCATCGTCACCCTGCTGGACTACGTGCAGTACCTGCGCGACAACCAGCTGCAATATGGTCGACAGGTGGTGGCGCTGTGGCGCAAACTGGCGTATCCGTTCACGCTGCTGGTGATGATCACCATTGCCGCACCGATCGGCCTGATGCAGACCCGCCGAGGCGGCGTCGGCGCCAAGGTGTTTATCGGCATCCTGCTGGGCGTGGGCTTCTTCATGCTGAACCAGCTGGCGCTTAACGTCGGCATGTTGGGCAAATGGCCGTCTTGGCTGACGGCGCTGGGTCCGAACATCGGCGCCATGGCGCTGGCCTTGGGCGCGATGAGCTACATGGAATACCGCCACACCATCACGCGCGTGGTCCAACAACGCTGGCCCTGGAGCAAGAGTCCCGCATGAACGGCAGTATCTGGATGATCGGCGACGTGCAGGGGTGCTGCTCGCCGCTGGACCGCTTGCTGGCCCATCCCGACCTGGTCGGAGACCCCCGTTCGCGCTTCTGGTTCGCGGGCGACCTGGTCAACCGGGGGCCGCAATCGCTGGAAACCCTGCGCCGCATCATCGACCTGGGCGAGCGCGCGACCTCGGTCCTGGGCAACCATGACCTGCACCTGCTGGCCGCCGCCGCGGGCGTGCGCAAGCCGTCCAAGTCCGACACGCTGGATCCGATCCTGCGCGCGCCCGACGCCGCCGAACTGATCAACTGGCTGCGCTTTCGTCCGCTGGCCCACTTTGAACAAGGCCATCTGCTGGTGCACGCCGGTACGCTGGCCAAGTGGGACGTGGCCAAGACGCTTTCGCTGGCCGGCGAAGTGCAGGACGCGCTGCGCGGCCCGAACTGGCACAAGGCGCTGCAAAAAATGTACGGCAACGAACCGGCCACGTGGAAAGAAGACCACAAGGGCGGCAAGCGGATGCGGGTCATCATCAACGCGCTGACGCGTATCCGCCTGTGCACGCCCAATGGCCACATGGAATTTGCCACCAAGGTCGCGCCCGGCGCGTGGCCGCCCAACCTGGTGCCTTGGTTCGACGTGCCCAACCGCGCCACGCGCGACATCACCACGGTGTTCGGGCACTGGTCCACGCTGGGGCTGCTACAGCGCCCCGACGTGATCTGCCTGGACACGGGCTGCGTCTGGGGCGGTGCGCTGACGGCCTTGCGCTTGCAAGACCGCAAGCTGGTCCAGGTGAAGTGCTCGCAATTCCAGGACCCGCATTCGGACTGACGCCGCCGCGCGCTAGTGACGGATTTCGGCCAGGAACTTTTGCGCCCGCACCGTTGCCGGCCGGTTAAAGAACACGTCGGGCGTGCCCGTTTCCACGATGCGCCCCGCGTCCATGAACCACACCCGATCCGCGACTTCACGCGCGAAACCCATTTCGTGCGTTACGCACACCATCGTCATCCCGTCCTTGGCCAGGCCCTTCATCACCTGTAGCACCTCGCCCACCATCTCGGGGTCCAGCGCACTGGTCGGCTCGTCAAACAGCATCACGGGCGGGTTCATCGCCAGGGCGCGCGCAATCGCCACGCGTTGCTGCTGACCACCGGACAACTGGGCGGGATACGCATCCGCCTTGTGAGACAGGCCCACGCGTTCCAGCAATTGCAGCGCCCGCTCGCGCGCCTCGGGACGCCGCGCGCGTTTCAATTGCAGCGGCGCCAGCATCAGGTTTTCAAGCACGGACAGATGCGGGAACAGGTTGAATTGCTGGAACACGAAGCCGATGTGGCTGCGCAGCTGATCCAGGTGCACCTTCGGCCCGTAGATGTCCTGGCCGTTCACTTCAATGAGGCCCTTCTGGATGGGTTCCAGCCGGTTGATGGTGCGGATCAAGGTGGATTTGCCCGACCCCGACGGCCCGCACACCACGACAACTTCGCCCTGC
The DNA here is from genome assembly GCF_036668755.1 of Achromobacter sp. ESBL13. Taxonomy (NCBI): domain Bacteria; kingdom Pseudomonadati; phylum Pseudomonadota; class Betaproteobacteria; order Burkholderiales; family Alcaligenaceae; genus Achromobacter; species Achromobacter sp. ESBL13. The sequence goes on from NZ_JAZEVT010000006.1 coordinate 179,523, forward strand.
CTGACCTCTTCGGTCACGTCGGCCAGCGCCTGATAATCGCCATACCACTTCTGCACTTGTGTAAATCGGATCATGTCGGCACCACTTTAGGGGCGGCCCCCAGCCCGGCGCGCCGTCTGCCGATACGCCGTTCGGTCAGGTGCACCAATGAACTCAGGCCAAAATTCAAAACAAAATAGGTCATCGCCAGCAATCCGAACACTTCAAACGGCTTGGTCAGCAAGACGCTGTTGATCTGGTTGGCGGCGTAGGTCAGCTCCTGCACGCTGATCACGTAGGCCAGCGACGTTTCCTTTACCGTCGAGACGAACTGGCTCAGCATGCTGGGCAGCATGTTGTAGAGCGCCTGCGGCAGGATCACGCGCCGCATCGTCTGCATATACGACAGGCCCAACGCCCGGCTGGCCTCTTGCTGGCCGGGCGGCAACGCCTGGATGCCGGCGCGGATGATCTCGGCCAGGTAAGCGCTTTCGTAGCACACCAGCGCAACCACCATCGTGGTCGTGCCCGCCACGGGGCGGCCGATGATGAGCGGCACGAAAAAGTACGCCCAGAAAATGAACATCAGCAGCGGCAGCCCGCGCACCAGGTACACCACGGCCGACGACGGCCAATAGAAGATCCGGTAAGGGCTGATCCGCCCCAGCGCCAGCAGCACGCCGCAGGGCAGCGCCAACGCCAGGCTGATTGCCGCCAGGCCCAGCGTAGCCACCAGGCCGCCCACCGGGCCGTGCGGATACTGCCCGATCAGCAGCAGCAACCAGTTGTCTTTCAGGATGTCCCACATATCAGCGCGCCCCCAGCGGACGATACCGTCGTTGCAAGATCGCGCCGCCACCCATGATGAGGAACGACAGCACCAGATAAATCACCGTCACCACCGCATAGGCCTCGAACGTACGATAGGTGTAGTTCTCGATTTCGCGCCCGGCCGCCGTCAGCTCCGTCACCCCGATCGCCATTGCCAGGCTGGTGTTCTTTAACAGCAGCAGCGTCTGGTTCAGCAGCGGCGGGATGGCGATGCGAAACGCCTGCGGCAGCACCACGCAGCGCATGGTGCGCAGAAAGCCCAGGCCCAGCGCCCGCGCGGCCTCGACCTGCCCCGGCGCAATGCCGCGCACGGCGCTGCGCAGGTCTTCACAGATGTAGGCCGACATCACCAGCGCGATGGCGATGCACGACATGATGAATTCACTGCCGTGGCTGTTGAGCCAGTCGCTTACCCCTTGCGGCAACAGCGCCGGCACGCCGAAGTACCAGAAAAGAATGTGCACCAGCATGGGCACATTGCGGTGAAACGCCACATAGGTGGCGATCACCGCGTTGGCCACGGGCGAGCCCGTCAGGCGGATCACCGCCAACAGGCTGCCCACGCAGAACGCCAGGACCCAGGACAGCCCCGCCAGCGCCAGGGTGGTCACGAACCCCCTGAACAGCCACGTCGGATACTCGCCCTGGAAAATGGCGTTGAAGTCGAAGACGTAATGCATCGAGACAGGCTCCAGCGCGCGCCGCGCGTCAACCCTTGATGGCTTCGATGCGGAAGTCGCGCTTCATGTTGAATTGCGTACCGGCGCCAAACCACTTGTCGAACACCTTACCGGCCTGGCCCGATGCCTCCATGCCGTCCAGCACCTTGTTCACCTGGTTCAGCATTGCCGTGTCGCCCTTGCGCACGCCCATGCCCCAGGGCTCGACGAATAGCGCCGGTTCCAGGATCTTGACGGGCACCGCGCTGGTGGCCGCCTGATGCTGAAGCTTGACCAGCATCAGCTCTGACCCGACAAAGCCGCTGACCTTGCCTTGCTGCAAGGCCAGGAACGCGCCGCTGGGGTCCTTGAACGTCACGGGGTCTACGTTGGGGATGTTCTTGCGCGCGCCTTGCTCGGACGACGAGCCGCGCACGGCGCTGATGCGCTTGCCGGCCAGATCGGCGGGCGCCTTCAGGTCTTTCTCGGCATCGCGGGCCAGGATCTTTTGCAGGCTGACGAAATGCTGGTGCGAATAATCGATCTGCTGCGCGCGTTCGGGGCTCCAGCCCAGGTTGGCGGCCACCACGTCGACGCGGCCGGCGATCAGTTCGGGGATGCGGGCCTCGACGGCGATCAGCTTGAGCTCCAGCGGTACGCCCAGGCTGTCGGCCACGGCCTGGCACATGTCCACTTCATAGCCGACCACGGCGCGGGTTTTGGGGTCCTGAAAGCTGAAGGGCTCGGCGGTGCCCATGGTGCCGCAGATGAACTTGCCGCGCGCCTTGATGTCCTGCAACGTGTCCGCGTGCGCGGCGGGCGCCAGCGTGGCGGCAACGCCGACGGCGGCAAGAATGCTGGCGATGGTGGTCTTCATGATTATTCCCCTTGAGTATCGGTATGTAGGTCAATCCAGCGCCGCGCAAGCCTGGGCGATGCGGCGGCATCCTTCTTCGATGTTTTCCATCGACGTGGCAAAGCTCAGGCGCAAGTACGGCGACAAGCCATAGGCCGCGCCGTCCAGCACCGCGACACCCGCGTCATCCAGCAGGTACATCACCACGTCCAGGTCGCTTTGCAGCATGCGGCCGGCCGGCGTGCGCTTGCCCAGCAAGCCTTGAACCGACGGATACACGTAGAACGCGCCCTGCGGTTGCGGGCAACGTAGACCCGGCACGGCGTTCAGCAAGGCCACGATGCGGTCGCGGCGCGCATGGAAGATAGCGGCGGCATCGCCCACGCAGCGCTGGTCGGCGGTCAGGGCCACGCGCGCGGCGGCCTGGCTGATGGCGCTGACGCAGCTGGTGCTTTGCGAGATCAGCGTCGCCATGGCGCGGATCAGCGGCTTGGGACCGCCCGCGTACCCCAGGCGCCAGCCCGTCATCGCATAGGCCTTGGACACGCCATTGATCGTCAGCGCGCGGCCCGCCAGCGCCGGCACCACGGCCGCCGGCGAGGCATGGCGCGCATCGCCGTACGCCAGGTGTTCGTAGATTTCATCGGTCAGCAACCACACCTGGGGATGGCGCGCCAGCACCTCGCCCAGCGCTTGCAGCTCCGCTTCGCCATACATCGCGCCGGTGGGGTTGCCGGGGGTGTTCAGCAGCAGCCATTTCGTACGCGGCGTGATGGCCTGTTCCAGCGCTTGCGGCGTCAGCTTGAAGCCGTCGGCTTCGGGGCAGGCAACCACCACCGGCTTGCCATCGTTGACCAGCACCATGTCCGGGTACGACACCCAGTACGGCGCGGGGATGATGACTTCGTCGCCGGCCTGCACGGAAGCGGCCAGCGCCGTGAAGATCAGCTGCTTGGCGCCCACGCCCACGATCAGTTCGTCCAGGCCGTAGTCCAGGCCATTCTCGCGCTGGAACTTGGCGCGCACCGCTTCCAGCAGTGGCTTGGCGCCGACGGATGCGGTGTAGCGGATGTCGCCGCTGTTCAGCGCGTCGATGCCGGCCTGCACGATGTGCGCGGGGGTGGGCAGGTCGGGTTCGCCAACAGTGAAGTCCACAATGTCGCGGCCTTGCGCGCGCAGCTGGTCCACGCGTGTCTTGGCGGCCATGCTGGGCGACGGCTTGATGGCCAGGGCGCGGTCAGCCAGGAAGGCGGTGTCGGCGGCGCTCATGCCAGCCCCTTGGCGGCAAACGCGGCCTGCATCCAGCTTTGCGTCTTATCGCCCTTGGCGATCTCGGCCATGATGCGTTCTTCCTTGGCGGCATGCGCGTGAGCGGCCTCGATCAGGCTTTGCGCGTCGGACGCGGGAAAGCTGACCAGGCCGTCTTCGTCACCCACCAGGATGTCTCCGGGTTGGATGACCTGGCCGCCGATCGACACGGGCACGTTGACTTCGCCGGGGCCGTCCTTGTACGGGCCACGATGGATGTGGCCGCGCGCATAGCAGGGGAAGCTGTCGGCCTCGAAGGCGGCCACGTCGCGGATCGCGCCGTCCACCACCACGCCGACGCAGCCGTGCACTTGCAGATAGCGCTTCATGATTTCGCCCAACACGGCGTTGGACAAGTCGCCGCCCGCGTCCACCACCAGCACGTGGCCGGGCTGGATCTGCATCATGGCCTTGTAGATCATCAGGTTGTCGCCGGGGCGGGTCTTGACGGTCAGGGCAGTGCCGACCAGCTTGCCGCCGCGGTTGTAGCGGTGCAGGCCCGAGATACCTTCGCGGCGCGCCAGGTTGTCGCTAAGGTGCGGCGTGACGATGCCGGCCAGGGCTTGGAGTATGGCGGCGGGAGCAACGGGGGAAGCCGGCAATTGGCGTGCGCCGGTAAGAATCTGGGCCATGACGATCTGCAACGTCCTCTATCGAAAGCCGCCGGTGGCAAGCGTGTAAGGCTTCGGGATGCCGGGCGGCCGGGGTGGGTTCAGATCGCATGTTGCGAGCTTTTCGTTTTCAGAAAAAGGGATTAAATTTCCACGAGCTTTATCTCTTTTTGGAATATACGGGTTAGCCCTAGGCGGAAATTTCGGAATGAACATCACCCTTGCACGGGGCGCGACATGCTGACATTCAAGCAGATCGAGGCGCTGTACTGGACCGTGCGACTGGGCACGTTTTCGGCGTCGGCGCAAAAGCTGCACACCACGCAATCGGCCATCACCAAGCGCATCCAGGAACTGGAGGCGGACTTCGACGTGGCGCTGTTCGACCGTTCGGGCCACCGCGCGGAACTGACGGCGCGCGGGCACGAAGTCTATGCGCTGGCCGAAGACATGCTGGGGCATCGCGACCGCTTGCTGGTGCGGTTGAAAGGTCAGCACACACTGACGGGCACCTTCCGCTTCGGCATCACCGAGATCACGGCGATGACGTGGCTGCCCGCGCTGATCCGCCTGCTGCGAGCGCACTATCCGCGCATCACGCTTGAGCCGCACATCGACCTGGGCGCCGACCTGCTCAAGCGCTTGCAGGCCGGGCAGCTGGACATGGCGTTCCTGCATGGCGAATTCGCGGAACCCAACTTGCAGGTGGTCGCGCTACAGCGACTGGAATTCGCATGGATGGGCAGCCCCGACCTGATCGACGCCAGCCGCGTCTACACGCCCGCCGACATCGCGCGCCTGCCGCTGCTGCGGCAAAGCCGCGAATCGGGCTTGAACATGATCTATGACGGGTGGCTGCGGCCGCACACGCCGGACAGCAACATCTTCACGATCAACAGCCTGATCGCAATGGCCGGGCTGACGGCCGCCGGCTTTGGCGTCAGCTGCCTGCCGCGCGATTACTTTGCGGACATGGTCAGCAAGAAGCAGCTGGTGATCGCGCGCACCAGCACCGCGCCGCCGCAATCGGTCTACAGCGCGATGTTCCGGCGCGATGCGGACGTGGCCTTTTGTGAAAGCGTGGCCGAGCTGGCCGAGAGTTGCTGTGAGTTTTCCGGCGGCATCTGAAGCGCGCCGGCGGGTCTAGCGCGGGCGTTACAACACGCGCAGGATTGCGTCGCGGGCCTGATGCGACAGCTCCAGCCGCGTGGGCAGGCTGCCGTCCGGATGCCGCGCCGCCAGGGGCGGCAGAAACACCACTTCAACGGCCAGCCCCGTTGCGCCCAACACGCGCCACAGATTGGCCACCAGGCTTTCTTCGCCGACAAAGGCGGCAAAGCCGTCGCGCTTGCCGTGCCGCAAGAAGCGCAGCGCCACCGGCTGAATTTCAACGGCCGCCGAACGCGCCGGTTCGAACAGGCTGGCATGAAACCCAAGCAGGTCGAAGCCTTCGGTCGTGGTGCCTTCGGGAAACAGCCCCACCGCATCGCCCAGCTTGAAACGCGCCTGCATGGCCTCGCCCATGGCATGCACCGCGTGCCGCTGGCCCCGTTCGATGAACAAGGTGCCGGCGCCCGCCACCAGCCAACCGATCACCGGCCATTTGCGGATCTCGCTTTTGGCGACGAACGAGGTGGGGCGCGCGGAATTGAGCACGAAGATATCGATCCACGACACATGGTTGGCCACCAGCAGCACGGGCCCGGTCATGCGGGGATCGCCCTTGAAGGTAACCTTCAGGCCGCATACGGCCATCAACGCGCGGGACCATGAACGGTTCAGCCAGGCGCGCGTTGCAGGGCGGATGAAGGGGTAGACAAGGCCAACGCAAAACAGGCCATAGACAATCAGCGGCAGCACCAGGGCCAGCCGTAGGACAAAGCGCAGCAGCTTCAAACTGAAGTCTCCCAGGCCAGCTGGCCACCGACCACGGTGGCGCGTACCCGACCGGGCAGCATCATACCCGCGAACGGGGTGTGCGGGCTGCGGCTTTGCAGCGCCGACGGCGCCACCAGCCATTCGGCGTCCAGGTCCACCACGCAGGCATCGGCGGGTGCGCCGATGCCCAGTTGCCCGGCCTGCGTTGCGCCAAGGTTGCTCAACACGGCGCCGGGGCCCGACGTGACGCGCGCCAGCGCGTCGGCCAGCGGCACACGATGGTCGCGCGCCCACTTCAAGGTCAAGGACAGCAGCAGTTCCAACGCCGTTGCACCGGGCGTGGACGACGCAAACGGCGCCGCCTTGCCCAATGTGTCGACGGGCGCGTGGTCCGAACACAGCGCCGCAACCAGGCCTTCGGCCAACGCTGCCTGGATGGCGTCGCGGTCACGCTGGCCGCGCAGCGGTGGTTGCAGGTGGTAGTTCGTGTCGAAGAAACCGATATCCACGTCGGTCAGGTGCAGGTTGTGAACCGACACGTCCGCCGTCACCGCCAGCCCCTCGCGCCTGGCCGCGCGCAGCAGCGCCAGCCCCGCCGCCGTGGACAGCCGCGTCAGGTGCACGCGCGCGCCCGTCGCCCGTTGCAATTCAAAAATCGTATTCAGCGCGATCGTTTCCGCTTGCGGCGGCAGGCCTTCCAGCCCCAGCCGTTCGGCATAGGCGCCGCTGGCCACCACGGCATCCGGCGCCAGCCACGGGTCTTGCGGGCGTAGCCACAGCGTGTGGCCCAGGCCGCTGGCATAACGCATCGCGCCCCACAGCACCCGGGTATCCGCGATGCCGTGTTCGCCCTGTGCGAAAGCCACGCAACCCGCCTGCGCCAGCAAGCCCATTTCCGTCAACGTCTGGCCCGCCAGCCCCACCGTCATCGCGCCCAGCGGGTGGATGCGCGGTTCGCCGGCTTCCTGTTGGCGCATCAGCGCGTCGACCTTGCCCGGTTCGTCCGGCGCGGCGTCGGCATCCGGCGGCATCACCAGACGCGTCACGCCGCCCGCCAATGCCGCGCGCAATTCGGCGGGCGCGAAGGCCAGGCCCGTGGCGTGGCCCGGCTGTGCAACGCGGGCCGACAGGTCGACCAGCCCGGGCAACACGGCCAAGCCCTGCGCATCGAATACGCGGTCGGCGTGAAAGCCGTCGGGCGCGGTGTCCACCGCGACCACATGGCCATCGGCAAGGTAAAGATCATGCCGCCCGTCCACCGCATTGGCGGGATCGATCAAGCGGCCGTTCGCGATATGCAGCCTCATGGCGCGTCTCCGGCCAGCAGGCGTAAGGCGGCCAGGCGCAGATGCTGTTCCAGGTCGGCCAACTGCGCCTGCACGGGCGCCAGGCCGGCGGCCACGTCACCGTCCACCTCCACGCCCGGCGTCAACGCGCCCACGGGCAATAGCAGCGCATCCGGTTTGGCGGCGGCAAGCGCGGCGGGCGTCAGGCCATAGCCGTGTGCGTATTCGCGTGCGGACGGCAGCAGCGCGCCGCTGATCTGCTCAACCTTCAACGGCAAGACGATGATGACGTCGGCGTCCAGCAAGCCTTCGTACAGGCTGCCGCATTCGCGCACGCCCAACTGCGGCAGGCCTTCCGGCAGCAAGGTGCGCGGCGCCACCACGCGCACTTCGGGCACGCCCAGCGTGGTCATGGCGTGGATGACGGAACGCGCCACGCCGCAATGGCGCACGTCGCCCACCAGCGTCACGGCCAGGTTCGTCAGGTCCGACTTCGCGTTCAGCATCGCCTGCACCAGCGCCAAGGCCGGCAAGGGGTTGGCATGCGTACCGTCGCCGGCATTCAGGACGCGCAATCCCGGCGCGGCATGCGCGGCGGCACAATGCGCCGCGCCACTGGCCGCGTGACGCAATACCAGCACGCCCGGCTGCAAACCGGCCACGGTCTGCGCCAGGGGGTCGCCGGCGTGCGCGTCCACGGCTTGCGCGTCCAGCGCTACGGGCAGCAGCGACAGGCGCGTCGCGCAGGCGGCGTACGCCTCGCGGTCATCACCCGGGGACAGGAACACGGGGCATGGCGCGACGGACGTGTCGGGCGTGGGAGGGACGGGTGTGGCAGGGACGGACGTGGCCGGGTCAGGCGCGGAGAGCGTCGGCGCCGTCTCGGCCACCCGGGCATAGCCGCGCGCCTCGTCAAGCAAGCGCTGGACGTGGCGCTTGGGCAGCCCTTCCGTTGTCAGCAGATGAATGAGTTCGCCGCGGCGATCAAGTTGCGGATTGAGCATAGAAGAGGCCGGGCCGCGCGTATCACGGCGCTGGCAGGGTATCCAGATATCGTTGCAGGATAACAGCCGCCGCCATCGCGTCGTCGGCGGCGTGCGTGCCCAGCAGCCGCTGCGCTTCCATGCTGGATCCGCGTTCGTCGACCAGTTCAACGGCAATACCAAAACGGCCGTGCAGTTGATTGGCAAAGCGGCGGCAGCGCGCGGTGGCGGGCTGTTCGCCGCCATCGGCATCCAACGCCAGCCCCACCACCACGCGGTGCGGCTGCCATTCCTGCAGCAACGCCGCGATGCGGCCAAAGCGCGCATCGCGGATTTCACTGAAGATGATTTCCAGCGGGCGCGCCTGCCGCGTCAGCGTGTTGCCGATGGCGATGCCGATCTTTTTTTCGCCGAAGTCAAAGCCAAGCAGGGTTTCTTCAGGCATGGCCCGCATCGCCCGCCAGCATGACCGGATCAATGCCCAGCAGCTTGAGCGCGGCCGGGTAGCGGTCTTCGGCGGGTACGTCGAAGATGATGTGATCGTCGGCGCCCACGTTCAGCCACGCGTTCTGGCCCATCTCGCTTTCCAGCTGCCCCGCGCCCCAGCCGGCATAGCCCAGCGTGACCAGCATGCGTTCGGGGCCGTTGCCGTCGGCCACGGCTTGCAGCACGTCGCGCGAGGTGGTCAGCGCCATGGCGCCCATCTTGATGCTGGAACTGTAGTCGCCCGCGGGCGCGTGCAGCACAAAGCCGCGGTCGGTCTGGACCGGGCCGCCGAAATAAACCAGCGTGTCTTTGACGGGGCCGATTTCAAGCGTCAGTTCGATGCGCTCGAACAAGGTGCCCAGCGTCAGGTCGGTAGGCCGGTTGATGACCAGCCCCAGCGCGCCGCGCTCGGTGTGTTCGCACACGTAGATGACCGAGCCGGCCAGGCTGCCCTCGACCATGCCGGGCATGGCGATCAGGAACTGGTTGGCAAAGTTGGCCGCCTGCGTGGTGGCGGATTCGTGGTGTTTTTCCGTCATGGCAACCCCTTTGGGTAGTCTGAAAGAACCGTCGACGTGGCACACGGCAGTGTGGCCTTCTTGCCTGTCGGCAGACCGTCGTCGGTTGCGGTGGATGGGGCGATGCCCCATCTTACGAGCCCTGGCGGAATGGGTCAGCGGGTCGGGTTCAGATTTCCATCAATTCGAAATCCTCTTTGCGGGCGCCGCATTCGGGACAGACCCAGTTCGGCGGCACGTCTTCCCAGCGGGTGCCGGGCGCGATACCTTCGTCGGGGAGGCCGGCCTCTTCGTCATAGACCCAGCCGCAAATCAGACACATCCAAGTACGCATAGTTCTCTCTTACATCAAATCCCGACCCGGTTCCCCGTGGTGGGGCAAAGGTGGGGGGCTTCCATTAGAATGGGGACAATCTTACCGAAACCCAATAGGGGTTCCCCTGATTCACCTCAAAATGAGTCCGGGTACCCCGCTCAAAGCTCAAGCGCTGTCCACGTGGCCCCCGTTACCCCCCCTCTCGTTTTGGTCTTCGGCCCGTTTGATCCCTCGGGATCCGACGGCCTGCCCGCGGACGCCGTTACCTGCGCCCGCCTGGGCTGTCATGGCCTGGCGGCCGTGACCGCGCTGACCGTGCAGGACACTGCCGGCATCGAAGAAATCCATCCCGTTTCGCCCGACCTGCTGGACGACCAGGCACGCTGCCTGCTGGAAGATATGTCCGTGCAGGCCATCAAGGTGGGCGGACTATACACCGCGGAAACGGCAAGCGTGGCCGCGCAGGTGGCGGCCGACTACAGCCAGGTGCCGCTGGTGCTGCACCTGGGCCAGCGCGCCCCGCTGCCCGCCGACGCGGCCGATGAAGACGACGCCGACGACCTGCTGGCCGCGACGCTGGAACTGGTGCTGCCGCAAACCAATCTGCTGGTCATCGAGCACCTGCGCCTGGCCCAGTGGCACGCCGACGGCGACATCGATATCGGGGACGCCCCCTCGCCCATGCACGCCCTGGTGGCGGCCGGCGCGCAGTGGGTGCTGGTGCTGGGCAGCCCGCAGCGGCCCGGGCACTTTGCCAACGTGCTGCTCGGCCCCAGCGGCCAGACCCACACCTGGCCCTGGCAGACGCCGCCCGACCGCAACGGCGACGCCGGCGGCCTGGCCGCCACGGCCATCACCGCCATGCTGGCGCGCGGGCTGGACATGCCCGAAGCCGTGCGCCAGGGCCTGGCGCATGCCGATGCCTCGGTGGCCGCCAGCTTCCTGCCGGGCATGGGCCGGCGCATTCCCAACCGGATCCAACCGCAATGAAACCCCTGCGCTTTCCTTCGGGCCTGTATGGCGTGACGCCCGAATGGGACGACACCGACCGCCTGCTGCAAGCCGTGCGCAAAGCCGCTGAAGGCGGCATGCGTTCGCTGCAATTGCGCCGCAAGAACGTGCCTGATGCCGTGCGCGCGGCGCAAGCGCGCGCCCTGGCGCCGCTGTGCCGCGAGCTTGGCGTGGTGTTCCTGATCAACGACGACTGGCGCCTGGCGCTGGACGTGGGCGCCGACGGCGCGCACGTGGGCCGCGACGACGAAAGCCTGGCGCATATCCGTGCCGAAGCCGGCCCCGACCTGATCCTGGGCGGCTCCAGCTACGACGACCTGACCCGCGCGCGCGAACTGCTGGACGCCGGCGCCGACTACATCGCCTTCGGCGCCATGTTCGCGTCCACCGTCAAGCCGGACACCGTGCGCGCGCCGCTGTCGGTGCTGACCGAAGCGCGCCGCCTGGTCGATGAGCGCGATGCGCCCCGGCCCGCCGTGGTCGCCATCGGCGGCATCACGCCAGACAACGCGCCGCTGGTTGCCCAGGCCGGCGCCGACGCCATCGCCGTCATCACCGCCCTTTTCGAAGCGCCCAGCATCCGAGCCGCCGCGGCGGCCTGCTCCGCGCCCTATTCCGTCAACCCTCTTCGCAAGCCTTGAACGCCATGTCCCGTAACGAACAGCTTTTCGATCGCGCCTGCCGCAGCATTCCCGGCGGCGTCAATTCGCCCGTGCGCGCCTTCCGCTCCGTGGGCGGCACGCCGCGCTTCATCAAGCGCGCGCAAGGGCCGTACGTGTGGGACGCGGACGACAAGCAGTACATCGATTACGTGGGTTCGTGGGGCCCCGCCATCCTGGGCCATTCGCACCCTGAAGTGGTGCGCGCGGTGCAGGAAGCCGCCGTCAACGGCTTGTCGTTCGGCGCCCCCACCGAAGCCGAAATCGACCTGGCCGAAGTGCTGATTTCGCGCCTGCCCTCCCTGGAACAGGTGCGCCTGGTCAGCTCGGGCACCGAAGCCACCATGACGGCGATCCGGCTGGCGCGGGGCGCCACCGGCCGCGCCAAGATCGTGAAGTTCGAAGGCTGCTATCACGGCCATTCCGACAGCCTGCTGGTCAAGGCCGGTTCGGGCCTGCTGACCTTCGGCAACCCCAGCTCGGCCGGGGTGCCGCCGGAATTCGTGTCGCACACGCTGACCCTGGAATACAACAACCTGGACGCCGTGCGCGAAGCCTTCGCCCAGCACGGCGCGGACATCGCCTGCATCATCGTCGAGCCGGTTGCCGGCAACATGAACCTGATCAAGCCCGCGCCGGGCTTCCTGGAAGGCCTGCGCGAAGTTTGCACCCAGCACGGCGCGCTGCTGATTTTTGACGAAGTGATGACCGGTTTCCGCGTGGGCCCGCAAGGTGTGCAGGGGCTGACCGGCGTCAAGCCGGACATCACCACGCTGGCCAAGGTGATCGGCGGCGGCATGCCGGTGGGCGCTTTCGGCGGCAGCGCCGAAGTCATGAAGCACATCGCGCCGCTGGGCGGCGTCTACCAGGCGGGCACGCTGTCGGGCAACCCGGTGGCCGTGGCCGCCGGCCTGGCCACGCTGCGCTTGATCGCCGCGCCCGGCTTCTACGACAAGCTGTCCGCGCAAACCGCCAAGCTGGCCCAGGGCCTGCAAGAGCGCGCCCGCGCCGCCGGCCTGCCGTTTTCGGCTGACTCGGTGGGCGGCATGTTCGGCATCTACTTCAGCGACACGATCCCGACGTCGTTCGCCGAAGTCTCGCAATGCGACACCGCCGCCTTCAACCGCTTCTTTCACGCCATGCTGGATCACGGCGTGCACTTCGCGCCGTCAGCATTCGAAGCGGGCTTCGTGTCGGCCACGCACGACGACGCGGTGATCCAGTCCACCCTGGATATCGCTGAAAAGGTCTTCGCCGCCATCTAGGCATGCAGACGGCACGGGCGTCGGGCGGCAAGCCTGCCGCCCGTTTCTTTCAAGGCGTTTTGTAGTGCTCGTACAGGGCGGTCACGTCCCGCACATACGCCTGCGTTTCGGCATACGGCGGCACCGCATCGTATTTGCGCACCGCCCCTTCCCCCGCGTTATACGCCGCCAGCGCCAGATCCAACCGGCCGGGATATTGGTCGATCAGGCGGCGCAGGTGTCGCGAACCCGCCCGCACATTCGTTGCCGGGTCCACCAACGCGCGCTCAATGTCGTCCACCGCCAGCACCGCCGCCGCCGTCGCCGGCATCAGCTGCATCAAGCCCAGCGCGCCCTTGGGCGAACGCGCATCGCTGCGAAAACCCGATTCAATCGCGATCACCGCCGTCAGCAAGGCGCGGTCCACGCCCGAATCCTGGGCGGCCCGTTCGATCAGGCCATCGTGCGCGGTGGGCACCTTGGCCTCGCCCCAGCGCAGCGCGCGGGACGTCGGCGCCAGCGCCGCCAGCCGCGCGCCGTCGCCGGCTTGCGGCGCACAGTCCAGACAGACCTTCAGTCCATTGCCCCGCCACGCCGCCCGCGTCTGCGCCCGCTTGTAATGCTTGGCGTAGCCGGTCGGCACCTTCATGGCGCGCCAGACGCCGTAGGGGTCCTTGTAGCGGTAGATCTCCGCCGCCTGGGCGGGCCGCGCGGGCGCCAGCGCCAGAGCGCCCAACGCAATCACCATCAGCACCGCCATGCCGCCAGCACGTGCCACAAAGGCGTTGAAGGCCAGCGGAGTGGGTCGGTGTCGAGGGTCCATGGTTGGGGCTCCGGCGGCGTCCGAAGACGCGTTGGCGAGCCCCTATGCTGCGGCGGTCGACCCGGTTTGTCGCTAGGCCCTACGCCCTAGTCCCTTGCCCGAAGGCGCGCCCGCTGGGAACCTGGGGGACATACCTAGGACATACGGCGGACGCGACGCTCAATATGTCGTAATATTTCGATTATTTTCCAAATGAATGAACCTGGCCGGTCGTGCCAGGCACGGAGAGGCAAAGATGGACGCAGAAAACACGCTCCAGCTGGTGCTGGAAGCCAGCACCAACGTCCTGTCGGCAACCTATACGCCGCCCCCACGCCCGGACCCCTCTCCCACCGACAGCGCGGCGCCGTCCGCCGATTCCGTTTCCAGCTCCAGCTCCCGCTCCGACTCCGCCGACGGCGACGGCGATGCGCAGCAGGCCGACGCCGACCTGGCCGTCGAAGCCGAGCCCGCCCCGCCCTTCAATACCGACATCCCCAGCTGGGACACGCTGACCGCCGCCGCCGTCGCCAACGGCTGGGGCGCCGAAGCGCTGGACAACCACGCCGTGCTGGCCTTCATCGACCGCTGCCGCAGCGCCACCGAGCCCGTCCACTTCCCCGTGGGCATGGTGGTGGACGGCGCGTTCGAACTGGAACTGGACCCCACCCGCATGACCGCGTTGCTGACGCTGCACCCGCCCAAGGGCGGGCAGCCCGTCACGCTGGACACACTGCGCCAGGCGGTGGCCGACCGCGGCATTGTGCACGGCGTGCTGGAGCAGGCGCTGGCCGAGGCCGTTGAAAAGGGCACGCGCGAAACGGTGGTCATTGCCCAGGGCACGCCCCCCACGCGCGGCACCCCAACCCGCTTTGAAAGCCTGCTGGACCGCCTGAAACCGCGCGCGCAGGAAATCGACGAACTGGCGCAGGTGGACTACCGCGACCTGGGCAGCTTGTTGCTGGTATCGCCCGGCACGCCCTTGATGCGCCGCATTCCGCCATTGCCCGGCGTGGACGGCGTCAACGTGCTGGGCGAACCGGTGCTGCCCGACGAACTGCCCGACACCCCTTTCTCCAGGGATCTGTCCGGCGTCGAGGTCGACCCCGAAGACCCGCTGCTGCTGCGGGCCAGCATTGCCGGCACGCCCACCTTGATCAGTCACGGCGTGCAGGTGAACCCGATGGTCGAGGTGGACGCCGTCAACCTGTCCACCGGCAACATCACGTTCGAAGGCTCGTTGCAGGTGCGTGGCGACATCGCCGCCACGATGGAAGTACGCGTGACGGGCGACGTCGTCGTCAACGGCACCATCGAAGCGGCCCTGGTGGAAGCCGGCGGCAGCGTCACGGTCAAGGGCGGCATCATCGGCATGGCGGAAGCCTTGCAGGACCCGTCCGCCACCGCGCGCACCGCCCACATCGTCTGTGGCGGCATGCTGCGCGCCAAGTTCATTGAAAACGCCATCATCAGCGCCGGACAGGATGTGGACGTGGAACGCGAGATCCGCCAGAGCAGCATCGCAGCGGGCGGCAGCGTACACGTCGGGCCGCCCAACACGCAGCAAAGCGCCATCACGGGCGGCCAGATCCGCGCGCTGAACGCCGTGCGCGCCGGCACCATCGGCTCGCCGTCCGGGATTCCCACCCTGGTACAAGCCGGGCTGGACCCGCACGCCGACATCAAGCGTTCCGCGCTGACGCGCAAGCGCCTGAAGATGAACGAGGAAAAGGCCAAGCTGGAACAGCTGCTGATGTTCTTGCAGGCCAACCCGCAGCGCGCCCCGGGCGACGTGGTTGAGCGCGCGCGCAACACCCACGTCAAACTCAGCGGCGACCTGATCGCCCTGGACGAAGAAGAAGGGCAACTCGTGCGCGACCTGCAACCGCTGCACACCGCCACCGTCACCGCCACACGCCGCTTTTGCAGCGGCGCGAAGATTCAGCTGGGCAACAAGGTGCAGGAATTCCTGGAAGACCAGGTGGGCGGCAAGGCGGGTCTTGAAGAAGGCGAAATCGTTATCCGCTAGGTTGGCTCAGGGCGCCAGTTCCTTGAACCACACCCGCGGCGAGATGCCGCGGTCGGGGCCAAGGATGGAAAAGCCGCCGTCCACCGGGATGTCCACACCGGTCATCCAAGAGGCCGCGTCCGAGCACGCAAAGCACACGGCGGCGGCGATTTCGTCGCCCGACCCGACCCGGCCCAGCGGATGAAAATGCGCCCCCACGGCGTCCGCCGCCTGGCGCGATCCGCCCGACAGCTGTTCAACCGAGGGCGACCACGTCCACGCCGGCGACACCGCCAGCACCCGCACACCGGCCGGCGCCAATTCCACCGCGAAGTTCTTGGTGATTTGCAGCATCGCCGCCTTGGACGCCGGATACAGCGCACGCCCGGCCGCCCCGAACTTGCCGCCCGTGCTGCCCATGTTGACCACCACGCCGCCGCGCGGCAGATGCGGCGCGACCCGCTGCGTGAAAATGGCGGCGGACACCAGGTTGGTGTCCAGCGTGGCATGCCATTGCTCACGCGATGACGCCAGCCCGTGGTCGGCGTACTGGCAGGCGTTGTTCACCAATATGTCCAGCCGCCCGAAGCGGGCCAGCGCGGCGTCGATGCAGCGCTGAATCTGCGCATCCACGCCGATGTCGGTTTCGCAATACAGCGCGCGCCCGTCCAGTTCTTGCGCCAGCGCCTGCCCGGCCTGCGCGTTGCGCCCCACCAGCACCACGTTGGCGCCGGCCGCCGCCAGGCCGCGCGCAATGTCCGCGCCCAGCCCCTGCGTACTGCCGGTGATGATGGCGGTCTTGCCGGTCAAGCCGGGAAAGCCAGAAAAGTCCATGAAGAATCCTTGGTCAGTGCGGCGCGGCGGCCCAGCGCACAGCTTCCGCCACCGAGCCCGTTTGTGCAATCAGCCGCATGCTGGCCAGCGAGGCCTCGTGCACGGACAGGTCGGCGGAAGCGCAGGCGTCTTCTGCCACCATCACGTCAAAACCGATATCGGCGGCGTGGCGCACCGTGCCTTCCACCACCGAATGCGTTGCCACGCCCGCCACCACCAGCCGGCGCGCGCCGATCACGCGCAGCGTTTCCTCCAGCGGCGTGCCGTAAAAGGCGCTGATGCGGGTGTGCTTCACCACGAACTCGCGCGGGCTTGCCGCCACGGGTTGCAGCCCGTCGTAGAACTCGCTGCCCCACTGCCCCTCGGGCACCGCGCCGATGGACGCCACGTTGCGAAAGATGGCGCAGTTGGGCAGCAGGTCGGCGTAGTCCGGACGAAACGCAATGCGCACATGCACGATGGGCAGCGCCCGCGCCCGCGCGCCGTCCAGCAGCGCCGCCGCGCTATCAAGCAGGCGCTGGCGCGCGCCGTTGTCCGCGTCCAGCCCGACGCGGATCTTGCCGTCGGGATGCAACACGTCGTTCTGGTAGTGCAGCGCCAGCACCGCGGTATCCGCGGGCATCACACGAACACCTCGAACACATCGTGCACGTCGTCGCAGTTGACCAGGTCCACGCGCTTCATGCGGATGCGCCAGCTGTCGCCCTGGGCGGCCAGCTTGTGCGTGTAGCGGCCCGCCAGCTGGCGCGGCTGACGCTTGCGCCATTCGGTCATCTGGAACGCGGAGTGCACCACCAGGTTGCCGACCGCGTCCACGCCTTCCACCTGCACGCCGCCCACCAGCCGCACGCTGCGCGTGGGCGGCTGTTGCGACCAGTTGCGCGGATGCTCCAGCCGCCGGATGCGCACATCGCGCAGCATGCGGTCTTCCCAGAACAGCGAGATATGGTCGTACGGGCTTTGCTGGCCATGCACGCGCGGCATCCAGTACATGCCGTCCTGCGTCCACAGCGCCTGCCAGTCGTCATAGCGGCGCTCGTCCAGCAGCCGGGCCTCGCGATACAGGAATTGCGCGATGCGGTGATAGGCGTCGGCGGGCACCTCGGCGGGCGACAGGTCGGTGGTGCCGACATCAAAATCCAGGTCTAGCAGCATGCGCCTTCTCCCGTGGCGGGCGCGTTAGACGTCGCGCCGGCTTCCATATAAGTCTTCCATGCGCGGAACTGGTTGCGCATGGGCAGTTCGCTGGTGCCGTTGACGGACACCATGCCGTCCGCGTCGCTGCGGTCGCTGCCGTGATAGCGGTGCATGCTGACCCATTCCCCGCCGCGCGTGGCGTTGCCTTCCTGGCAGCGGTTGTAGAGTTCGATGTCGTCGGGCATGACGTTGGACGACGGCGAGTTGATGACGTTGGCGTACAGCATCGCGCGCTTGAAGACGCCGTCGGGCGCGCCCTTGCAGCGGAACGTCTGGATTTCGATCAGCGTGCGGTCCACGGCTATGGGGCGGATCACGCGGAATTGCTGGAACACCGTGTGGGGCGAACCGCTGCCGTAAATCACGGTGTTGTGGCGGTTCATGCCCAGGATTTCACGCGCGCGGTCTTCACCATACGCGGCGCTCAGCGTGTCGAAGTGCGCGCGCGATACGGGGTCGCGTTCGGCGGCGCCGGGGTTGAAGATGCCTTCCATATAGCCGTGGCCGTTGTCGTAGGCGCGCAGCTCCAGCTTTTCCCAGAATTCGTAGGGCTCGCCGTTGCCGTCCATGATGTGCAGCTCAAGTGGCATTTCGCCCATTTCCTTGGCCTCGTCGCGCGCGGCGGCGTAGGACGATTCGTGCGTGACACGGGCGTGCATCGTGTCGTGCAGGTTTTCGTAGAACACCTTCCAGTTCGACCGCTGCATCACGCGGAAAATTCCGCCGGCCACTTCCACCTCGCCTACCGGCGAGCGATCGCACAGGTTGTCGATGGACGAGCGCACGCCGCCCAGGAAGTCGACCAGCGCCGGGCCTTCCTTGGCCTGGCTGGCGAACACGAAGCCGCGATAGCTTTCCACGCGCGCCAGGCGGCGCATCGAGAACGCCGGGGCGGTGGGGTCATACGACGTGCCTTCCAGGCCCTGCTTGAGCGGCACGCCCAGATGGCTGCCGTCCAGCTTGAATGTCCAGGCGTGGTACGGGCAGCGGAAGAACTTGCCCACGCAGCCCTCGCCGTCCGCCACCACCTTGGCGCCCTTGTGCGGGCAGCGGTTGTACAGCACGTGCACGCGGCCGTCGGACGCGCGCACCATCAGCACGTCCTGATCGCCCACGCGGGTGGTGTGATAGTCGCCCGTCTTGGGCACCTGGCTTTCATGGCCCACGTAGATCCAGGCGCGGCCGTAGATGCGTTGCATCTCAAGGTCGAAGATAGCCGGATCGGTGTAGACGCCACGGTGCACGCTGTCGCCGCGCACCATCTCGGACAATTGTTGGTCGGTGTAAGACATCAGGCGCTCCTACTTGTTCTCGCTGTCTTTCCAACGCGCCATCAGCGTGTTGGACGGCAGGGTTTCATCCAGCAGCTTGGCGGCGGTCTCGCGGCCCGCCACCGGCAAGCCGGTCGGGTCCAGCAGGCCCACCTGCACCAGCACGCTGGCCTGGTCCCAATAGATGTGCTCGTGGTAGAGCTTGTCGCCGCGGAACTTCACCACGGCAAGCAGCGGAATTTCCACGGTGCGGCCCGTCGGCGGCACGCCGGGCAGCATCCAGTCGATCTCGGTAGTGTGCGTGAAACAGAACAGCAGTTCGTCCACGATCTGGGTGGCGCCCACGGTGCGCGACAGCGGGATCAGGCGCGTGTCGGGCGGGTTGCCGTTGACGAAATGGTGTTGGTAGAAACGCGACAGCTCTTTGTGGCCCACGCCGCCCGTCATGGTGGGGATGTGGTTCACGTAGGGCTCGGCCACCATCGTTGCCATCGTGGCCGCCACGTCGCGCGTGCCGAATTCGTATTCGCAATGCTTGTCCCACAAATACGAATAATCGAACTCGGGGCCGATGGCGCGTTGCAGCGCGGCCATGCTGCGCTGGTGCGCCATCAACGCGGCGGGCTTGTCGTAGTGATCGCCACCCGTGCGCGCAAAGGCGTGGTCCATGCCGGGGTACACGTACAACTCGACACCGGGCTTGCCGCCCAGCGCGTCCAGGATGCGCTGGCGCGCGGCGGGCGGACAGAAGCCGTCCTGCTCGGCAATGTGCAGCACCAGGCGGCCGCGCAGGTTGGCGGCTTCGTCCAGGCTGTCTTCGATGCCCACGCCGTAATAGCCCACGGCCACGTCCACATCGGTGCGGCAGGCGGCCAGATAGGCCAGCTTGCCGCCCAGGCAATAGCCCAGCACGCCGACGCCGCCCTGCTGCTCGGGCAAGTCGCGCAGCAAGCTGATGGTAGAGGCAATGTCCTTCAGGCCCTGCTCGACGTCAAAGCCCTGATAGAGCTCGAACGCGCGCGGCATGTCGGCCGGGCCGTCGGTCAGCTGAATGCCGGGTTGCTGGCGCCAGAACAGGTCGGGCACCAGCACCACGTAGCCCTCTTCGGCCAGCAGCTGCGCGGCGCGGCGCATGAAGTCGTTCACGCCGAAGATTTCCTGGCACAGCACCAGGCCCGGGCCATGGCCCGAGGCGGGCACGGCCAGATAGGCGCTGAAGGTCTTGCCGTCGTGCGAGGGAACGGTCACCTCGCGCGTCGTGATGGATTGGGTCATGCGGTTCTCCTGTGTTGCAAGATGCCTGGGTTGCAAAGTCCGTGCGCGACGGTCCATGCGCGCGGCCGCCTATTTCATCTGGCAGGCGGCGGCGAACGGGTCCTGGTACTGCGTCAGCACCGTGCCCGACAGCTTGTTGGCCAGCTTGCCGTCCGCGCCCGCCTCGACGACGCGCAGGTAGTAGTTCTGGATGGGGTATTGGTTGCGGTTGAACTTGAAGTCGCCTCGCACCGATTTGAAATCCGCGCGCCGCAGCGCCGGACGCAGCGCGTCGGCTTCCAGCTTGCCGCCCGTTTGCCGCACGGCGCTGTCCAGCAGCATGGCCGCGTCATAGCCCTGCGAGGCATACAGCGTGGGCGTGCGCTTGTAGGTCTTCTTGAAGTCTTCGACGAACTTCTGGTTGGCCGGGTTGTCCAGGTCGGCCGCCCACTGCGACGTGTTGCGCATGCCCGCAATCGGCGCGCCCACGGCGGCGATGGTGTCTTCGTCGCCCGAGAAACCGGGCGCCAATAGCGCGATGTCCTTGGACAGGCCCGCGCCGTTGAACTGCTTGATGAAGTTCACGCCCATGCCGCCGGGCAAGAAGAAAAACACCGCGTCGGGCTTGCTGGCGCGCAGCCGGGTAATTTCTACGCCGTAGTCCAATTGGCCCAGCTGCGTGTAGATCTCCTCGGACAGCCCGCCCTTGTACAGACGCTTGAAGCCATTGAGCGATTCGCGCCCGCCGGGATAGTCGGGCGCGATCAACGCCACGCGCTTGTAGCCCTGGTCCATGGCGTACTTGCCCATGGCGGCGGGGATGTCCTCGTTCTGCCAGGCCACCGCGAAGAAGTTGGGGTTGCAGCCGGCGCCCGCGTAGTTCTCGGGGCCCGTGTTGGTGCTGAGGTACACCGTGTTCGATTGCAGGATGGCGGGCATCACCGGCAGCAGCACGTTCGAGAACACAATGCCCGTCATGACGTCCACGCGGTCGCGCTTGAGCAGGCGTTCCACCGCCTGGCGGCCCGCGTCCGCCTTCTGCTGGTCATCGGCCACGATGACTTCGGCAGGCAGGCCGCCCAGCTTGCCGCCGGTATGTTGCAGCGCCAGATTGAAGCCGTCGCGGATCTCATTGCCCAGCGCCGACCCCGGCCCGGACAACGTCGTCAGCAACCCCACCTTGACCTTGTCCGCCGCCCCGGCGCTTGCCATGGCGGACATACAGACCAGTGCCGCCAGCGCGCGCCGGCTCCAAAGATGTTGAATCATGGGCCACCCCGTTTTCGCCGCCAGCCACGCTGGCGCAAAGCTGACAGATCCCGTCTGCCGTCGGTACACGCATGCCGCCGATCGAAGTCGCCAAGCTTACGCGCCGTGACGACGCCCTCCAAGACCCGCAAGAGAGCTTGGGCTAGCGTATGCCGCCCGGCCGCCCCGCTCTATCCGATTCCGCCCAGCCTTATCCGGGATTCACTTAATTCCAAACCCTGGACGATTAATTTATTCTGGCCCCAGATACGGGAGCGTTCCCGTTCCGGAGGCTTCCATGCACGGCTGGTCACGACTAGAACTTGCGCCGCTATTCAAGCGCCGCGTGTTCAGCTCCACGCAACAGGACGAGACACGCACGCGCGTGTCCGAAGCGCTGAAGGAACACCGGCTGACCTGGAAGGGTGGCCGCGTGGACGCCGAGCTGAACCGGGGCCGGTTTGGCGCGCTGACGGTCTGTACGTTGCGCTACGGCGCCGAAGTGCATATTGAACCCGACCGCTTGCAGGATTTCATGCTGGTGCAGGTGCCGCTGCGTGGCCGCGCGCGTATCCAATGCGGCGACGACTGCGTGGACGCCCATCCCGATTGCGCCGCCGTCATCGCGCCGAATCGCCCGCTGCGGCTGCACTGGGAAGCCGGCTGCGAACAGCTGCTGTTGAAGATTCCGCGCGGCAAGCTCGAAGCCATCGGCCGCCGCGCCTTTGGCGACGCCGCCACCCTGCCGCTGGACTTCAGCCCCGCCCTGCGCCTGGACAACCCGGTGGGCGCGGCCTGGCGCAGCATGGTCACCAGCATGATTCACCTGCTGCCCACGCTGGATGACGGCGCCCTGCGCCCGCCCTCGGCATGGCTGGAACACCTGGAAGACACGCTGGTGCTGCACCTGCTGTACAACCAGCCCAACAGCTGGCAATCGCAAGCAGGCCAATCGCCGCGCCTGCCGCGCCGCCTGACGCTGGCGGAATCGTATATGCGCGAGCACCTCTCGGCCCCGCTGACCTTGACCGACATCGCCCGCCACGCCGGCGCCAGCGCCACGGCGCTGACCCGCTTATTCCAGGAACATCGGGACACCACACCCATGATCGCGCTGCGCGCGTTGCGGCTGGATACGGCCCGGCAAAAGCTCAAGACAGACGCCCACGCCAGCGTCACCGACGTGGCGCTGGGCGTGGGCTTTGGACATCTGGGCAGGTTCTCGGAGTATTACCGGGAACGGTTTGGCGAACTGCCGCGCGAGACGCGGCGTGGGCAAGGATAGAACGCGGCGCGGGGGCAAGGCCCCCGGCTATCAAGACGCCGCACCCCGCCCGGTTCAGGCGGCCGGCACCACCGCCGTCACTTCGATTTCAACCTTGGCCCGGTCTTCGACCAGGTCCGCCACTTCCACCGCCGTCATCGCCGGGAAGTGCCGGCCGATGTATTCGCGGTAATGCTTGCCGATGGCCGGATAGGCCGCCACATAGGCTTCCTTGTCCGTGACATACCACGTCATGCGTACGATGTGTTCGGGCTTGGCGCCGCCTTCGGCCAGGATGGCGACAATGTTCGACAGCGTCTGGCGGACCTGGTCCGCCAGGTCATCCGATTCGAACTGCTGCTGCCCATTCCACCCCACCTGCCCGCCCACGAACACGAGCTTGCTGCCCACCGTCATTTCGGTGAGCACACCATTCGAATAGCCCCGGGGCGCCATCCAATCCGGCGGTTGCAGAATCTTCATAACGTCTCATCCTATTTATAAAAAACAAACGACAGGGTGGTCTCGCGGCGTCAGGCCGCGGGAACCAGATAAGCCTGCATGCGTTCCCGCAGGTCCGCAGGCATGGGCATGGACTTCATCGTCCGTAAATCCACCGTCACGATCGTCAGCGTGGCCGACAGGCGCAACTGTCCGTCCGGCCCTTCAAAGCGCACCAGCGCCTTGAACGATGCGCCGCCGATCCGCTGAACTTCCAGCGTTTGGCGCAGGCGTTCATGCCAGCGGCTGGGCGCGCTGAAATCGCACGTCACCGAGGCCATGGGCGTGCCGATATGCCGGTCCACATGCAGGGCATGGAAAGGCAGGCCCATGCCCTTGTCGAACCATTCTTCGACAAAGTCATTGATCATTTCGAAATAGCGGGGGTAGAACACAATGCCCGCCGGGTCGCAATGACGAAAGCGGACTTCTACCTGGCTGGTGAATGCGGCGGCCATGATGAGTTCCTGAGTTTCTCTGATTTCCTGATTTCCCGACTTCGCGCTCAAGCCATCTTGCGCAAGGCAAAGCGTTGCAGCTTGCCGGTTTCGGTTCGGGGCAATGCGGCCACGAATTCAATGGCGCGCGGATATTTGTACGGGGCGATGCTGGCCTTTACAAACGCCTGCATGTCGGCCACCAGCGCATCGCCGGCCGTGTAGCCGGGCTTGAGCACGACGAACGCCTTGACCAGCTGGCCGCGCTCGTCATCCTGTGCGCCGACCACGCCGCATTCGGCCACGGCTTCGTGGCGCAGCAGCGCGTCTTCGACTTCGGGCCCGGCGATGTTGTAGCCGGCCGAGACGATCATGTCGTCGTTGCGCGCCTGATAGTACAGATAGCCCTCATCGTCTTGCATGAAGGTATCGCCCGGCAGGTTCCAGCCTTGCTGCACGAAGCGGCGCTGGCGCTCGTCGGCCAGGTAGCGGCAGCCGGTGGGGCCTTTGATGGCCAGGCGGCCGACCGTGCCGTTGGGCACCGGGTTCATGTCATCGTCCACGACCCGCGCCACATAGCCCGGCACCACCTTGCCGATGGCGCCGCGCTTGACGGCGTCGGGCGGGCTGGAGACGAACACGTGGATCATTTCTGTGCCACCGATCCCGTCGATCATTTCGATGCCGCTGGCCTGCTTCCACAGCTGGCGCGTAGCGTCCGGCAAGGCTTCGCCCGCCGACACGCTTTTCTTCAGCGACGACAAATCAAACTTGCCGACCAGCGCGGCCATCTGCCGATAGAAGGTAGGCGCGGTGAAAACAATGGTGGCGCGAAAGTCCTGGATCAGTTCCAGCAGGGTTTCCGGCGACAGCTTTTCCGCCAGCACGGTGCTGGCGCCCACGCGCAACGGAAAGCACAGCAGCCCGCCCAGGCCAAACGTGAAGGCCAGCGGCGGCGTGCCGCAGAAGATGTCGTCGGGGCCGGGCTTGATCACATGCTTGGGGAACAAGTCGCACATCGCCAGCACGTCGCGATGAAAATGCATGCAGCCCTTGGGCGACCCGGTCGTGCCGCTGGTAAAGGCGATCAGGCACACGTCGTCGGCGGCGGTATCGCAGGCGGTGAAATCGTCCGGCTTGGCGGCGGCCAGTGCGTCCAGCGCATCAGGCGCGGCATCATTGAAGAACATCACCTGCGTCAGCTGCGGGCAATGATGTTCGTGGTCCGGCTGCGCGCAGAACTGCGCTTCTTCCTTCAGGCGCGCATCGCACAACACCGCCTGGACCTGCGCCTTTTCGATGATCTGCTTGAGTTCCTTGGCGCGCAGCAGCGGCATCGTCGGCACCGTCACCAGCCCCGCCTTGATCGCGGCCAGCCAGGCCGCCGCCATCATCGGGTTATTCGGGCCGCGCAGCAGCAGACGGTTGCCGGGCGCAAGGCCCATGTCCTCGGTCAGCACGCGCGCAATGCGGTTGGTCAGCGCGGCCAATTCGCGATAGCTCATCGTGGCCTGCTTGTCGCCGTCGCGCCAGCGCAGCGCAACGCGATCGCCAAAGCCGCGGTCGGCCATGGCATCCACCAGTTCAACAGCGCAATTGAACCGCTTGGGGTAGGCCACGTCGGGGCCATCAAGCAGGAATTCAGGCCATTGATCGCCCGGGGGTAGATTGTCCCGGGCAAAGGTGTCGATGTGGGCGGATACTTCCATGAAATTCCCCTTGATGTGCGATGCGGTGCGGTGTGGTTTTTTCTTGCTGGAAGGCGAGGGCTCGATGGCCCCTTACGACTTCAACAATTCACGGGCAATGATCAACTTCTGCACTTCGGTGGCGCCTTCGTATATACGCAGCGCTCTGATTTCCCTGTAAAGCTTCTCCACCGGCATCCCCGACACCACGCCCGCGCCGCCGAACATCTGCAAGGCGCGGTCGATCACGGTCTGCGCCGATTCCGTGGCCGTCATCTTGGCCATCGCGGCTTCGCGCGTGGTGCGCAGCTTTTGCACGTCGCGCATCCACGCGGCGCGATACGTCAGCAACGCCGAGGCGTCGATGGCGGTCGCCATGTCGCCCAACGCGGCTTGCGTCAGTTGCAGGTCGGCCAGCGTCTGGCCGAACATGCGGCGCGACTTGGCGCGCGCCAGGCCTTCGTCCAGCGCACGGCGCGCAAAGCCCAGCGCGGCCGCCGCCACCGAGGCGCGGAAAATGTCCAGCGTCATCATGGCCAGCTTGAAGCCCTGGCCCGCGTCGCCCAACCGATGCGAGGCCGGCACGCGGCAGTTGTCGAACGTGATCGTGGCCAGCGGGTGGGGCGCGATCAGTTCAATGCGTTCGCTGACGTCGAACCCCGGCGTGTCGGCATCCACCACGAAGGCGCTGATACCGCGCGCGCCCGGGGCCTCGCCGGTGCGGGCAAACACCACGTAGAAATCCGCGATGCCGCCGTTGGAGATCCACGTCTTGGCGCCGTTCAGTACGTAATGCTCGCCGTCCAGCGTGGCTTCGCAAGCCAGCGCGGCCACGTCGGAACCGGCATCGGGTTCCGACAGCGCGAAGGCGGCAATGGCTTCGCCCCGCGCCACGCGCGGCAGGTAACGTTGGCGCAATTCGTCCGAGCCCATCAACGAGATGGCGCCGCTGCCCAGCCCTTGCATCGCAAAGGCAAAATCCGCCAGCCCTTCGTGGCGCGCAAACGTTTCGCGCAGGATGCACACGGCGCGCGAATCGACTTCGGGCAACGCGCCGCCCCAGGCGCCGCCCGGGCCGCCCGCCACCGCGTAACGCAACCAGCCGGCCTGGCCCATGGCCTTGACCAGCTTTTTGCACGCCGCGTCCGCGTCGTGATGGTCAACGTCGCCCAGCGACGCCTCGCACCAGGCGTCCACCTCGTGCGCCAGCTTGCGGTGCGCATCGTCAAAAAAGGGCCAGTCCAGCCAGCTTGCGTCACGCATCATCAGTTCCCCTCGAAGACCGGCTTTTGCTTGGCCACGAAGGCCTCGTAGGCACGATGGAAGTCGCGCGTCTGCATGCAGATGGCCTGGGCTTCGGCTTCGGCCTCGATGGCCTCGTCTACGCCCATGTTCCATTCCTGATGCAGCAATTTCTTGGTGACGCCGTGTGCGAACGTCGGGCCGGCGGCCAGTTGCGCCGCCAGCGTCTGCGCCGCTTCGGCCAGCTTGGCGGAATCATGCAGCGCGTTGAAGAAGCCCCAGCTTGCGCCCTCATCCGCCGTCATGGCGCGGCCGGTGTACAGCAATTCAGACGCGCGCCCCTGGCCGATCATGCGCGGCAGCAAGGTGCACGCGCCCATGTCCGCGCCCGCCAGACCCACGCGGGTGAACAGGAACGCCGTGCGCGCGGCAGGCGTGCCCAAGCGCATGTCGGCGGCCAGCGCCACCATGGCGCCCGCGCCCGCGCACACGCCGTCCACCGCTGCCACGATGGGCTGCGGGCAGGCCCGCATCGCCTTGACCAGGTCGCCCGTCATGCGGGTGAAGTCCAGCAGTTCGGGCATGCTCATCTTGGTCAGCGGCCCGATGATTTCATGCACATCGCCGCCCGAGCAGAAGTTGCCGCCCGCCCCCGTCACCACCACCACCTTCACGTCGGTGGCATACACCAGCGAACGGAACAGGTCGCGCAGTTCGGCGTAGGAATCGAACGTCAACGGGTTCTTGCGTTCGGGCCGGTTCAGCGTAACCGTGCCGATCTTGCCGTCGGCCGACACCTCCCACAGAAACGTCTGGGCCTGATAGCCGGCCAGCGGACGCTTATGGTGCTTCATGGTGTGCTCTTCGGACTGCTTGCTCATGGTGTCTCCGTTCGTTATCCAGGGGTTGATGGGGCGCCGGCCTAGCCGGTCATCACTTCGCCGCCGTCCACGGCGATCGCCTGCCCGTTGACCGAGGCCGAGGCCGGCAACGCCAGCCAGGCCACCGTTTCGGCCACTTCCTCGGGCTGCACCAGGCGGCCCTGCGGGTTGCGCTCGGCCAGTTTGGCGCGGGCGGCGTCCGGCGTCATGCCGGTCTTGTCCACAATATTGGCCACCGCGCCGCGCACGATGTCGGTCTCGGTATAGCCCGGGCACACCGCGTTCACGGTGACGCCCTTTTGCGCGGTTTCCAGCGCCAGTGAACGGGTCAGCCCGATCACGCCGTGCTTGGCGGCGCAGTAAGCACTGACATACCCGTAGCCGATCAGGCCCGCCGTGCTGGCCACGTTGATGACGCGGCCCCACTTTTCTTGCAGCATGCCCGGCAACGCGGCCTGGATGCAGTGGAACGTGCCGGTCAAGTTCACCGCAATCATCTGGTGCCACAGCGCCGCGTCGGTGCGGTCAAACCGCTGGCTGACCGCCTGGCCCGCGTTGTTCACCAACACCAGCACCGGCCCGAATTCCGCCTCGGCTTGTGCAAACGCGGCGCGTACCGATGCTTCGTCCGCGATGTCGGCGCTGACGGACTGCACCTGCCCCAACGCGGCCAGGCTATCCGTGGCCGCTTCCAGCGCCGCGCCATCACGGCCCAGCAGCGTCACGCGTGCGCCACGCGCCAGCAGCGCACGCGCGCTGGCCAGCCCGATGCCGCGCGCGCCACCCGTCACCAAGGCATGGCGCCCCGCCAGCGATTGCGCAAGACTCATCATTTGATATCCAGTTGCGCCATCGCCGCGGCGCGTTCAAAGTTGGTTTCCAGTTGGCGCTTGCCCGCGAAGTACTGGCTGGGCCAGGCCACATCGCGATAGCCCACGCGCGCCGCTTCGCGCAGCGTCCACGAGGCGTCGGCCAGATGAGGGCGCGCCAGCGCGCACAGGTCCGCACGGCCCGACGCGATGATGCCGTTGGCATGGTCCGCTTCGAAGATGGCGCCCACCGCAATGGTCGGAATGCCCGCCTCGTTGCGCACGCGGTCCGCGAACGGCGTCTGGAACATGCGGCCGTAAACCGGCTTTTCTTCCTTGCTGACCTGACCCGACGAGCAGTCGATCATGTCGGCGCCCGCCGCCTTGAAGTGACGCGCGATGTCCACCGCGTCGTCGGCGGTGATGCCGCCTTCGACCCAGTCGCTGGCCGAAATCCGCACCGACATCGGCGTGTCCCGCGGCCACGCCTCGCGCACCGCCTTGAAGACCTCCAGCGGGAAGCGCAAGCGGTTCTCCAGGCTGCCGCCGTACTCGTCCTCGCGATGGTTCGTCAGCGGCGAAATGAAGCTGGACAGCAGATAGCCGTGCGCGCAGTGCAGCTCCAGCCAATCGAACCCTGCCGCTTGCGCGCGGCGGGCCGCCGCCACAAAGTTGTCGCGCGCATCGTCCATGTCGGCACGCGTCATCGCGCGCGGCGTCTGCGACACCCCTTCGATGTACGGCAGCGCCGACGCCGACAACAGCGGCCAATTCCCTTCCGCCAACGGATGATCGATCTTCTGCCAGCCCAGTTGCGTCGAACCCTTGCGGCCCGCATGGCCCAGCTGCACACCGATCCGCGCATCGCTATTGCCATGCACGAAATCCACAATTCGCTTGAACGCCTGCGTCTGCTCGTCGTTCCACAGGCCCGGGCACCCCGGCGTGATGCGCCCATCCGGCGACACGCAAGTCATCTCGACCATGACCAGCCCCGCCCCACCCATGGCGCGCGCGCCCAGGTGCACCAGATGGAAATCACCCGGCACACCGTCCGTGCACGAATACATCGCCATCGGCGACACCAGAATGCGATTCTTCAAGCGCACGCCGCGCACCTGATAGGGCGTCAACATCGGAATGGCCGGACGCTGACCCGGCGCTACCTGCGCGCCGGCACGTTCCGCGATCCAACGCTCAAAGCCTTCCAGCCAGGCCGGATCGCGCAAACGCAGGTTTTCATGCGAGATGCGCTGCGAACGCGTCAGCAACGAATACGCAAATTGCTCCGGCTCCAATTCCGCGTAACGCTCAACGTTCTCGAACCATTCCGTCGAATTGCGCGCCGCGTTCTGAATCTTCAGCACTTCCACGCTACGCACTTCCTCGTAGTGCTTCAGACCCGCCTCGACACTGCCCTCGGCGCCGCTCAGGCAGCGCGCCAGTTCGATGGAATCCTCAAGCGCCAGCTTGGTGCCCGAGCCAATGGAAAAGTGCGCCGTGTGCGCCGCATCCCCCATCAACACTACCGGCACCCGACGCTGTCCGCGCGACGTCTCCAACGTATTCCAATGCACCCAGGTGTTGCAGATCACCCGCGGGAAACGGATCCAGATCGCCGAGCCACGCAGGTGCGACGCATTGCTGATCAGCGCATTGCCATCCAGCCAAGGCGCAAACAGCTTTTCGCAATACGCAATGCCCTCTTCCTGGCTCATCTGCTCAATGCCCGCCGCCTGCCACGTCTCTTCAGGCGTCTCGACAATAAACGTCGACATCCCATCTTCGTAGCGGTACGCATGCGCCTGGAACCAGCCGTGTTCCGTCTGCACGAACGCAAACGTGAACGCATCAAACACCTTCTTCGTACCCAGCCACACAAAGCGGCAACGGCGCTGATCGATGTCCGGGTGGAACGTATCCGCGTAACGCGTCCGGATCTGGCTGTTGATGCCGTCCGACGCAATCACCAGATCCGCGTCGTACTCGCGGGCGATGGCCTGATCGTCCTGAACAAAGTTCTCGAACACCAGCTTCACGCCCACATCCTCGCAGCGCGCCTGCAAGATATTCAACAGCTTCTTGCGCCCAATCCCAATAAAGCCATGCCCGCTGCTGCGGATGCTGCGGCCCTTGAAATGGATATCGATATCATCCCAATGGTTGAACGCGTCGCCAATGGTCTGAGCGGAAACGGGATCGGCTTCACGCAAGTTCTGCATGGTGGCATCCGAAAACACCACGCCCCATCCAAAGGTGTCATACGGACGATTGCGTTCGATGACCGTCACTTCGTTCGCGGGGTTCTGCAACTTCATGAGCAGACCGAAATACAGGCCGGCGGGACCGCCGCCGATGCAGACTATTTTCATTGCCGTATACGCTCCGAGGTACGCGACAGTCGCTCGTGTATCGGAGCGGGGCGCCGCGGATATTTAGGTCTGGATAGTTTAGGCTTGAAATATATACCTGAAGTGAGGGGTGCGCAAATGCGGGAAAGCTATTAGGAAAACCAGAAAAAAGGGACACGGCAACGAACGTCACCGCGGAAAAGACAAACCGCACGGACCACAAAATAGTGCCGTACCCGTCGCCGGAGCCAGCAAGGCAAATTGAAAGAAAGGAATAGAAGCAGGGGAGAGAAGCAGAGAACGATAGCCAGAGTCAGCGCGGCAACGCACGCAAGATCCGCCCCCCAAAGCGCGAGAGCGCCCCCCACCGACGCACAAAAGCGCGTAAGCCCCAGGCCGCCCGCGCGGCCGGCCTGGGGCGAGCCCCGCAAGACCTTCCGCCCCACCCCACCCGTGGCTACACCCTTAAGAACCCCACCCGCCCCAGCGACCGATCACAATGCCCGATCGCCGGGCGTCAAAAGAACCCAACACCCGCCCCAAGCACTCAACACCCGCCCAACAACGCCAACCCAAAACCCAAAACAGCCACCTACCTCCCCCGCAACCACTCCTCCAACTCCCCCGCCGGCAACGGAGGCGAAAACAAAAACCCCTGCCCCGCCGCGCACCCCTGCTCGATCAAAAACCGTCGCTGCTCTTCATTCTCAACACCTTCGGCCACCACAGGCAGGCTCAAGCTTTCACCAATCCGTATCACCGCACTGGTCAACGCCCGCGCCGCATCATCGCTTTCCAGCCCCTGCACAAAGCTGCGATCCAGCTTCAGCTCATCGACAATCAGCCGCCGCAAGTGCCCCAAGCTGGAATACCCGGTTCCGAAGTCATCCATCGACAGCCGCACCCCCAGGCGATGCAACTCCGCAATCGTCCGCAACGTCCCGGCCGTGGCGTCCAGCACCACCCCTTCCGTGATCTCAAGCATCAGATCCGCCGGCGCCAGCCCAAACTCCGCCAACGTCGCCGCAATCATCCTGGGCAGATTCAGATTATGGAAATTCGTCGCCGACAAGTTCACCGACACCGACGGCACCCGCAACCCGTTGTTGCGCCAGATCGCCAACTGCGAACACGCCTCGCGCAACGCCCAGTCTCCCAGGTCGCCGATCAGCCCGCATTCCTCTGCCAGCGGCACAAACCGCGCCGGCGAAATATCGCCCAACGTCGGATGGCGCCAGCGCGCCAGCGCCTCAACTCCATACAGACTGCCGTTCTTCAAACCCACCTGCGGTTGATAGTGCAGCCGTAACGCTTTCGCTTCCAACGCATCCCGCAACGCCGCTTCCAGCGCCAGGCGCTCTTGCGCCTGCCGGTTCATTTCCGCGCTGAAGAAAGAGATGCGGTTTCGCCCCGCCGTCTTCGCCTGATACATCGCCATGTCCGCATGGCGCAGCAGCGTATCCATATCGCGGCCATTTTCCGGGAACACGCTGATCCCGATACTGACCGACGGATTCAACGTCACGCCGCCCACCGAAAACGGCTGCGCCAACGCCACCAGGATATGTTCCGCCGCCGCCGTCAGACGGCCATGCTCGAAGTCCGGCATCAACATCACGAACTCGTCGCCCGACAAGCGGCCCACGATGTCCGACGCCCGCGCCAGCCGGCGCAAGCGCTGCGCCACATCCCGCAGCAACGCATCGCCGATCGGATGCCCCAGCGTATCGTTCACCTGCTTGAACCGGTCCAGGTCCAGGAACAGCACCGCCACCCGCTTGCGTTCCGGCTCCGCCCGCGCAATCGCCTGCTCGGCCTGCGCCAGCAACAGATTCCGGTTCGGCAAGCCCGTCAACTCGTCATAGAACGCCAACTGGCGAATCCGCGCGCGCGCTTCCTCGCGCTCCAATGCCAGCGCGCACAGATACACGCACACATCCACCAGCCGATGATGAAAATCATCCGGCAGACGGCGTTCACGGAAATAAAAGCCGAACGTACCGATCACCCGGCCGTCGCTGGACTTGATGGGCGACGACCAGCACGCCTTGATGTCTTCCGGCAACGGCAGATGGCGGTAGTCGTCCCAAAGCGGGTCCGTCGCGATATCCGGCACGATCACCGGTCGGCCCAGGAACGCCGACGTGCCGCAGGCGCCCACATTCGGGCCGATCTTCACCCCGTCCAGCGCGCTGGAGTAAGCATCCGGCATGCTGGGCGAAGCCAGCGGCCGCAGATGCCCCGTATCGTCCACCCGCAACACCGTGGCCGCCACTTCGGGCGCCAGGCGCTCAACCTCGCGGCACACCATGTTCATGACCTCGACCACCGACGCCTCGTTCACCATGGCTTGCAGCACGCGGCGTTGCAGCACCTCGTGCACCTTGGTCGGCGTAATGTCGGTCAGCACATCCACGATGTTCACCAGCGTGCCACGGTCATCGAAAACCGAGTTGGCCATGACCGACACCCACAACGGCTTGCCGCAGCGGTCATAGACCAGCACGTCTTTATGGAAGCCTTCGCGGCAAGCGATGCGGCGGTCCAGTTCCTCGCGCGTGCCGCCGTCCGGGCGGCCGCCCGCCAGCAGCTCGCCCAGCTCTTGATCCAGCGCGTCGCCGCGCGAAAATCCCAGCATGCGCTGAAAGCCGTCGTTCACGTAGACGATGCGGCCGTCGCAGCCGGACACCGCCACCGCGTTGCCCGTTTCGTTGATGCCCAACAGCAGCAGGCGCACTTCTTCCTGCCGTTCCGCATCCGCGATCGACTTGCGCGACACGACGGATACCCGGGTGACCTCGCCATGCTCGTCCCGCAAGGGCAGGTACGTCGCTTCGATCCACAGGCTGGCGCCGTCCTTCATGCGGTAGCGGCACGTGCCCGAAAAATGTTCGCCCCGACGCAAGCGCGACCAGATGCGTTCGCCGCTGGCGATGCCCTTGCCTTCGTCCATGCTGTCGCACAGCATGTCGTGGCGCAGTGTCAGCGCCTCTTCGCGGGTATAGCCAACTGCCGTCAGAAAATTGGCGTTGACCGTCAACAGCGCGCCATCGACGTCAAAATCGAACAGCAACAGCGCCCGATCCATCGACGCCAGGTAGTTCTGGGTATGCCACGCGGCGCCCTGGGGGCCCGCGCTTGAAACGCTTGCCTGAGTGTCAAGCATAAGGGGCTCCATACCGGATAACAGCAGATCCGGTTTCATTCAGCGCTTTGGAAAACCAAGGGCGACGCGATCGCGTCCGTCCTGCTTGGCAAGGTACAGCGCCTGGTCCGCTCGGCTTAGCGTTTCGGAAAAGGTTTCTCCGGATTGGTAGTGCGCCATGCCGATGCTGACCGTCAGCCTCAATACGTCGTTCTCGCCCGCCGCGACCGCCAGCCCGCGCACCGCGCCGACCAGCCTGTCCATGACGCCTTGGGCGGCTTCGGGTTGCGTGTTGGGCAACATCACGAGGAATTCCTCGCCGCCCCACCGTCCGCATAGATCGCCTACGCGCAGGCTTTCGCGCAGCACGCCGGCCAGTTCCACCAACGCGCGGTCGCCGGTTTCGTGCCCATGGCGGTCGTTGACCGCCTTGAAATGGTCCACGTCCAGCATGGCGACAACGAAACTTTCGTTGCTGCGCGAAGCGCGGCCGACTTCCTGCTTGATCATGTCCATCAGCGCGCGCCGGTTCAACAGACCCGTCAACGGGTCGCGGCTGGAGGTTTCCTCAAGCGCCGCGTTCAGGTCGCGCATCATGTTCTGGTAGTGATCGGAGATGCGGGCAATGCGGGTCAATCGGCGCAGTTGCCGGTCGAACTGGTCGCACAGGCCCAGCTCGCGCTCGTGCGCCATCGATTGGTAGGCGTCCGACAACTGGGTCACGCGTTCAATGCGCGCCATCTGTTCGGCCGTGTGCCGCCACAGCGCTTCAAGCGCCTCGCGCAGCGGGTGGCCGGTATGGGCGGGGTCCGCCAGCAGTTCGGCGATGCGGCGATCCAGCTCGGCGGCGCCCGGTTTCATTCGCGGCCAACCACCGAAAACGGAAAGGTGCAGTCTTCCTTGAATTCCTCGGCCAGCTCGCCGACGCGCTCATTGCGCTTGTCGTAGAACCACGTCACGCTGACCGGCTGGCCCTTGCAATGGGCCGCTTCCAGCAAGTCGAAGATGTCCATGACGGATTTGATGCTGCTGGTGTTCAGGTACAGCAGTTCCAGCTCCAGCTTCAGCGGGGCGGCCGCGCCCAGCAGGTACGCTTCGACCCATTCGATCACCGGACCGAACAGTTCAAAGGAATTCTCGGGGTAGGAGTCGCCGCGCATCGCCAGCACGCCGGCGGCGACGTCGGCGGTGATGGCGGGCGTGGACTGCGTCCCGGGAATGTTCAGGTCTTTCATCAGATACTCCGAAAATGATTCTTGGATGCGCGCGGCGCCTTCAAATCACAACGCTAAGGCTGAAGAACGCAATGCCCTCGCCCGCCGTGGGCGTCAGGCTGGCTTCCAGCGGAGCGCCCGCGCGCCGCGCAATATCGATCAGCCCCAGGCCGGCACCCGAGGCCACGCCCTGGGCGCGCGGCTTGTGCAGCTGCGCCTTGTATTCGGCTTTCAATGCCGCCTTGTCCAGCGCGGCCAGTTCGCGGATGCGCGCGACCAGCGCATGGCCGTCCTCGGCCTTGACGCGGTTGCCGGCCGACACCACGTAGCGGCTTTCGTCGCGGCGGCCAATCACCACCGTGGCGCAGGCTTCGGCATCGCCATTGGCGGCGGCGTATTGGCGGATGTTCTGGATCATTTCGATATAGACCGAAAAGACGTCCATGGCTTCCGCCGGGCGTGCATGTTCCGCGTTCAGGTAATTTTTGAGCGCGTTGCCGATTTCTTCGATCAGGCTGCGGGAGATCGGCCCGTTAAAGCAAAGCAGGGTCCGGTTCTGGTTGAACCTTTCGCCCAGCGCGTAGAGATCGGAGGCATTCATAGGGGGTTACCGCCCTGATAACGTTTATTCGAAACGGAAAGACAGCAGGGTGATGTCGTCACGCTGGGGACGACCACCCTGGTACTGCGCCAGCGCCTGCGAAAACGCGGCGGCTTGCTCGGTTAACGGCTGCTGCGCGTGTCTCTTGAGCATTTCCGCGAAACGCGTGTTGCCGAAACCAAATCCGTGCTCGCCGCCCGCCTGGTCCAGGAAGCCGTCGGTGGCCAGGTAATACGTCCAGCCCGGTTGCAGCGGCACCTCGATGTTTTCATAAACGCCCACCCGCTTGTCGCCCAGCGCGCGCTTGCCGCCCGGGATTTCGAGCAGGCTCTCGCCGTCGCTGGCGTACAGGCTGATCTTCGCGCCGGCATAGCGCAGGCGCGCGGATTGGCGGTCAATATATACCAGCCCCGCGTCCGTATTCGTGGCCAGCGCGCGGGGCAATTGCGCATCCGCAAGCATGGCGCGGATGGCGCCGTCGGTGCGGGTCAGGACCCCGGCCGGATCGCCGGGGCCGACCTCGGTAATCGCCAGATCGATCGCGGCGCGCGCCAGCATCGTCATCAGCGCGCCCGGCACGCCGTGGCCCGCGCAGTCCATGATGCCCAGCAGGCAGTTGGCGCCATCGGAACGGAACACGTAGAAGTCGCCGCCGACCACATCGCGCGGCTTCCACAGCACGAAGTGGTGTGCGCCCAACGATTGCGTCAGCTGGCGGTCGGGCAGGATGGCGCGCTGGATCAGGCTGGCGTAATCAATGGAATCGCCGATTTTCTTGTGCGCGGCCGCCATGGCGCGGTTGGCGTCTTCCAGCGCGGAGGTGCGTTCGCGCACCTTGCTTTCCAGTTCGGCCGTGTGCTGGCGGACCTTGTCGGCCATGACGCCGAACGCGCGGCTGAGGTCGCCGATTTCGTCCTGGCCGCCCGGGGGCAGGCGCACGTCGTAACTGCCGTCGGCGATGGCGCGCGCCGATTGCTGCAAGCGGCGCAAGGGCCGCAGCATCAAGCGTTCAATGGCGTAGCCGAAGCACAGCAGCATGGCGGCGAACAACACCACCAGGCCGATGGCGGCCGGCCA
Organism: Achromobacter sp. ESBL13; assembly: GCF_036668755.1. NCBI lineage: Bacteria > Pseudomonadati > Pseudomonadota > Betaproteobacteria > Burkholderiales > Alcaligenaceae > Achromobacter > Achromobacter sp. ESBL13. The sequence goes on from NZ_JAZEVT010000006.1 coordinate 215,972, forward strand.
CAGCCAGTCGGTGTCCAGCACGCGCGCGGCGCCCAGGTCCACCAGGGTCAGCACGTGCCAGTGCAGTTCGGGCATATACGCCACCGACACCAGCTGGCGCGCGCCGTCCATGACGACCCACGCCGTCTGCACCGATTGCGGGTCCGCCTGCGCGGCATGCATGGCCGCGCGCAATTCGTCCCGGCCCGGCCCTGCGTCCAGCAGGCTGAAGACCCGCCCCCGATCCGCCGCGCCGCCGCCCGCGCCCGAGTTGTAGGCGATCAGCGTGGGGTCCATGTGCGCCTGGATGGCGCCTTCTTCATCGACGATGATCGGCGTAACGCCGGGTTGCCCGCTGTTGACGAATTCCCGCAGGAAGCCGCCCACATCCAGGCCCGCGCCGGTCAGCCCCACCACCTTGTCGCCGTCGCGCACCTGCGCGTTGATCCAGACCTTGGTGGTCTTGAGCTTCAGGTCGGGGTTGACGTTGATGTTGTACTTGGCCGGGGACTTCAGCGTGGCGTAGAACCAACCGTCGTCCGCCGCCGAGGGGCTGAGCGTGTAGCGCGGCGCTTCGGACAGCGGCTGCTCATCGTTGAAGTAGTAGTTGCCGGAGGCGGCGCTGGCGATGAAGTAAGCGCGCCCCAGCAAGTCGCGCCGGTAGCCGTCGGCCTCACGAAAGAAAAGCTCGCGGGCTGCGGGATCGTTTTCGTTACGCAGCCAGCGGCGGGTGACCTCGCTGTCGGCCAGCCGCAAGGACAAGGCCAGCTCGCGCGACACCGGCGCCAGGATGCGCTGCCGGTTCAGCTGCGTGAAGTTATCGGCGAAGGCCCGTCCAAAGTGGTCCCGGACCCCGTCCAGCACCAACCAACCGATGACGGCGGCAGGCGCCAAGGCGACCACGCAGGCCAGCAACAGCGCCATCAATGATTTTTTGCGCAAACCCCATTTCGCCATGCGAAGTCTTCCTGACAGCTTGATAAGACATAACGTGCGTCACGTGCGTACCCACTCGGCAGGCACACGCGATGGGGACAGGCGCGACAAGTGTAGAGAACAGCGGGGGCAATTGAAACAGCTGCAAACGTCTGGAATCGAGCCAGACACCTTGTGTTTCAACGCAGAAATGAAAATGGCGGTTTATTGCGTTTTATTTCCTACTTTTTTCTTATTTTGTTCACGCTCACCCGCCAAGGTGCGGCTTTATTACTACACGCCCAGATAGCGTTCCCATAGGCCACGGTCGGCGTCCAGCGCGGGCGAGTCACCCGTCCACACGACTTTGCCGCGTTCCAGGATGACGTGCTGATCCGCCAGGCTGAGCAACCTTTCGACATATTTATCGATGACCAGGATGGTCTGCCCCGCTTCGCGCAAACGCGCCAGGCAGTGCCAGATTTCCTCGCGGATCTTGGGCGCCAGGCCTTCGGTGGCCTCGTCCAGGATCAGCAGGCGCGGATTGGTGACCAGCGCCCGGCCGATGGCCAGCATCTGCTGTTCGCCGCCCGACAGCTGGTTGCCCATGTTGCGGGCGCGTTCGCGCAGGCGCGGGAACAGGTCGAAGACGCGGTCGGGCGTCCAGGGGTCGGTAATGTCGGGATTGCGGGCCGCCACGAACGCCGTCAGGTGTTCGCGCACGCTCAGGTTCGGAAAGCACTGGCGACCTTCCGGCACGATGGCCACGCCGGCACGCGCGATGCGGTCCGTGCTCCAGCCGCTGATGTCCTGGCCCGCGAAGTGGATCTTGCCGCCACGCAATGGCAACTGGCCGAACAGGGTGCGCAGCAGCGTGGTCTTGCCCATGCCGTTGCGGCCCAGCAGCGTCACCACCTGCCCCGCGCCAATTTGCAGGTCCACGCCGAACAGCACCTGGCTGGCGCCGTAGCCGCTCTTGGCCGATTCAATGGTCAGCATCATGCGGTCTCCTCGTCGCCCAGGTAGGCTTGGCGCACTTCGGGATTGGCGCGGATGTCGTCAGGGGTGCCGGTGGCGATGACGCGGCCATACACCAGCACCGACAAACGGTCGGCCAGGCGGAACACCGCCTGCATGTCGTGTTCGACCAGCAGCATGGCGGCGCGGCCGCGCAGGCTTTCGATCAGTTCGGTCAGGCGGACGGTTTCGTCCGGCCCCATGCCGGCCATGGGCTCGTCCAGCAGCAGCACGCTGGGACGCGCGGCCAGCGCCAACGCAAATTCCACCTTGCGCTGCTCACCGTGCGGCAAGGTGCCGGCCGGGCGGTCCAGCAGGCTGGCGTCGATGGCGCATTCACGCGCCAGCTCTCGCGCCTGTTCGTACAGAGCGGCTTCGGCGGCGCGCGGCTTCCAGAAACGGAAGCTGCTGCCCGCGTGCGCCTGCACCGCCAGCACCAGGTTGTCCAGCACGTTGGACTGCTTGAAGATATTGGTGATCTGGTACGACCGCGACAAGCCGGCCGCCACGCGCTGGTGGGCGTTCAGGCCGGTCACGTCCCGCCCGCCGACGGTCAGCGTGCCGGAGTCGGCGGCCAAGGTGCCGGACAGCAGATGGATCAACGTGGATTTGCCCGCGCCGTTGGGGCCGATCAAGGCGTGGATTTCGCCCGGGTTCAGGGACAGCGACACGTTGTCGGTGGCCACCAGCGCACCAAAGCGGCGCACCAGGCCGGTGGCCTGCAAGGCGGGCGTATTCGCCGGGGCGGCTTGTGCAATGGATGACAGGCTCATGATCCCACCTTGCCGGATTGGGCGGCGGCGCGGCCGCCGAACATCGGGCCAAACAGGCCCACCAGGCCGCGCGGCGCGCCAAACACCACGCACAGCAGCAACACGCCCAGCGGCAGATGCCAGTATTCCGTCCACAAGCGCAGCACCTCTTCCAGCGTCAGCATCACCACCGCGCCGGCCACACCGCCCCAGCGCAGCCCGATACCGCCCACCAGCACCATGATCAGCAGGTTGGCCGACTGCGTCCAATGCATCAGGCTGGGGGAAATGAACAGATTGTGATTGGCCAGCAACGCCCCGGCCAGGCCAGCCGCCGCGCCGCTGAGCGTGAACGCCACCAGCTTGATGCGGTAGACGGGATAGCCCATGGATTCCATGCGCGATTCGTTCTCGCGGATGCCCTGCAAGGCCGTGCCGAAGCGCGACGACACCACGCGGCTGAACACCCACATCAACAGCGCAAACAGCACCAGCACCAGGTAATAGAAGCTGACGTCATTGGCCAGGTCGATGCCCGGCAAGGTGGAATAGCCGGGCAGGTTCAGCCCGTCTTCCCCGCCGTACTGGCGTAGCGAAATGAAGATGTAGAACAGCATCTGCGCGAACGCCAGCGTGATCATGATGAAGTAAACGCCGCGCGTGCGCAGCGAAATCGCCCCCGTGATCGCCGCCAGCACGGCCGCCAGCAGCATCGCCACCGGCCAGACGATAAACGCCGACGTGATGCCCGACATCGCCAGGATGCCCACGGCGTAGGCGCCCGCGCCGAAGAAGGCCGCGTGCCCCAGCGCCACCATGCCGCCATAGCCCAGGATCAGGTTCAGGCTGGTCGCGGCCAGTGCGTAGATCAGCACGCGGCGCACGAACGAAATGTAGAAATCCAGCCCCAACGCGGGCGCCACCAGCGGAAATGCCGCCAGCGCCAGCAGCAGGACCACGGTCCAGAGTGTGCTTTTCATCATCAACCCCGCGCCGGAAAGAGGCCCGAGGGCCGGAACACCAGCACGGCCGCCATCAATACGTAGATGGCGATGGCGGCCAGCGTCGGACCGACGCTGGAAGCGACAGCGGGCGAAAAGACCTGGCGCAGCAGCATGGGCAGGAAGGCCCGCCCCGCCGTGTCCACCATGCCCACCAGCAAGGCGCCCACAAAGGCGCCCCGGATGGATCCGATGCCGCCGATGACGATGCACACCAGCACCAGGATCAGGATTTCCTCACCCATGCCGACCTGCACCGACGTGATCGGCCCCAGCAACGCGCCGGCCACGGCGGCCAGCATGGCGCCCAGCACGAACACGCCCAGGAACAGCAAGGGCACGCGCACGCCCATCAGCGTGGCCATCTGGCGGTTGGACGCGCCGGCCCGTACCAGCACGCCGGCGCGGGTTCGCGTCACGAACCAGTACAGCCCCGCGGCGGCGGCCACGCCGAACACGATGATCATCAGCCGATAGGCCGGGTACAGCAAGTCGGGCAGCAGGCGCACCGGACCTGACAACACAGCCGGCATGTTCAGCATGACGGGCGCCGGGCCCCAGATCATCTTGACCAGGTCATTGGCGATAAGGATGACGGCGTAGGTGCCCAGCACCTGTGCCAGATGGTCGCGCAGCGCAAGGCGGCGGATAAGCGTCAGTTCCAGCACCACGCCGACCAGGCCGGTGGCGACGGCCGCCACCAGGACGGCGGCGGTGAATGAACCTGTGCGCTGCATGGTTTCGGCGGCGACATAGGCGCCGGCCATGTAGAGCGAGCCGTGAGCCAGATTCATGATGTCCATGATGCCGAAAACCAGGGTCAGCCCGGCCGCGATCAAAAACAACATCAACCCAAACTGCAGACCGTTCAGCAATTGCTCGACGATCAGCGTAAACGTCATGAACACTTCCCCCTGCCGCGCGCCTTGATGGCGGTGCGCGTGCGATTCAAACCTACATGGGACGGCGGCGCGCGCCGGCCGCATCCGGCAGGGCCGGAAACCACGGCTGACGCGCGCTTGGGCGTCTTACCTCAGAGCTTGCACTCGCCGACGTAGACGTCCTGGTACTTGTCGAACACCTTGCCGACCAGCTTGTTGGTGATGCGGCCGCTGCCGTCCTTGTCGACGACGCGCAGGTAATAGGCCTGGATCGGATAGTGGTTCTTGCCGTAGGTGAAGCTGCCGCGCACCGATGGGTAGTCGGCCTTTTCCAGGGCGGCGATGACGGCCGCGCGATCCGAGGCCTTGCCGCCCGCCTGCTTGACGGCGGCGTCCATGGCCATGATCACGTCGTACGCCTGGGCGGCGTAAACCGACGGATAGCGGCCGTTGTATTCCTTGCGGAAGGCGTCCACGAACACTTTGTTCTGCGGCACGTCCAGGTCGTGCGCCCATTGCGCGGTGTTGTACATGCCCAGCATGGGTTCGCCCACGGCCTGGATCACGTCTTCGTCAGCCGAGAAGCCCGGGCCGATCAGCTTGACGCTTTGCGACAGCCCGGCCGACACGAACTGCTTGACGAAGTTGATGCCCATGCCGCCCGGCAGGAAGATGTAGACGGCGTCCGGCTTGGCGGCGCGAATCTGCGCGATCTCGGCGGCGTAGTCGATCTGGCCCAGCTTGGTGTAGACCTCGTCGCCCGGGGCGGTCTTGTAGCCGCGCTTGAAGCCCGTCAACGCGTCCTTGCCGGCCGGATAGTCCGGGGCCATGATGAACATTTTCTTGAAGCCACGGTCGGCGGCGACCTTGCCGGCGGCTTCGTGGAAGGCGTCGTTCTGGTACGACGTGCCGAACCAGTAGTTGTTGCACTGGGCGCCGGCGAACTGGCTGGGGCCCGGATTGTTCGACAGGTACGGCACCTTGGCGGCGAACAAGGCGGGTCCGACGGCCAGCGCCACGTTCGAGCCGATCGGGCCGGTGAAGAAATCGATTTTTTCGCGCTGGATATATCGCGTGACCAATTGGCGGGCCTGGTCGGGGTTGCCGCCCATGTCGGTCTGCACGAATTCGGCGGGCTGTCCGCCCAGCTTGCTGCCCAATTGCTTGATGGCCAGGTTGAAGCCGTCGCGCGCTTCGGCGCCCAGCGCCGAGAACGGGCCGGAGATATCGTTGGCGATGCCGACCTTGACGGCGTCGGCCATGGCCACGGCCGGAACCAGCGCGGCGGCGGCGATAAGGGAAGTGATCAAACGCATGGTGGTGTGCTCCGTGCGCGAGCCCGCGCAGAGGGTGTTCTTATTGAGGGTGCGATTCGAATGACTTCTGCGCGCGGCATAGGGAAAGCTGGCGCGGTTCATAGTTTAGGTTTAAAGTATTCTTCAAAACAAGACTAGGGTTTTTACCAGCGGGGTTTCTACCGCGGGTTTACCAGCCCCCCATCAACGATGACCACTTCGACGACACGCTGGGTACGGCGCACGCGCGACAGTACCCGACATCTTGCCGAACCTCAAGAAAACGCCGATGACTGACGCCCCTGATCTCGAATCCCGCGCCGCGCCCGACGACCACCATGCGTTGCGCCTCTGGTTGCGCATGCTGACCTGCGCCAATCTCATCGAAAGCGAGATCCGCAGCCGCCTGCGTAACGAGTTCGACACCACCCTGCCCCGCTTTGACCTGATGGCGCAATTGCAGCGCGCGCCCAAGGGCATGAAGATGGGCGAGCTCTCGCGGCACATGATGGTCACCAACGGCAATATCACCGGCATTACCGACCAGCTTGAAAAAGAAGGGCTGGTGGTGCGCACCAAGGTCGAGTCCGACCGCCGCAGCTCGCTCATCAAGCTCACGCCCCAGGGCAAGAAGAGCTTTGCCCGGATGGCGCGCGCCCATGAAACCTGGGTCAAGTCCATGTTTGGCGACCTGCCCGAATCCACCCGCAACGCGCTGTTCCAGGCGCTGGGTGAACTGAAGCTGCAAGTGGTGGCCACCCGCTCGGAATCCGCCAAGCCATAAGCCCACGCCTTGCCTGCCGCCGGCGCTGAAAACCGCCCCCGGTTTGGCGCATAATTGCCGCCATGATTCCGGTTTCCCTTCCTGGCGGTAATTTCTACGTGCTGATGGCGGCGTCGCTGGCCTGCCTGGCGACCTTGCTGACCTGGCTGGCCGTGCTGGCGACCACGCCCAGCGCGCGCCTGTGGCTGGGCGACCACCGCCGCTTCGGCACGACCTTGATGACCATACTTGCGCTGGTCGGCGCCATCTTTCCTTATCAGCAGTTCAGCCTGTGGTTTGCCGCGCACCGCGACGCCGAGGCCGACGCCGGCCGCAAGACAACGCTGGCCCACGCCACGCGCTTGTCCGGCGTGGACATGCCCGCCGGCACCGTGCTCAGCCTGACCCGGCCGGGCGAACTGGCCTCGTTCGACCGCGCCGTCTTCCCCGACGCGCAACCCGCCGCCATCCTGGGGGTGTCCGCCACCCGCCTGTTCCGCTACGCCGCCACGCCCAAGCAACCCGAGACCCTGTCCGTGGAAATTGCGCGCGACCAGGCGCAGGAAGGCTGGCTGTGCGCGCACGGACATCGGCTGGAATTCGTGTTGCAAGGCGGCCAGCCGCGCTTTGCCAGCTGCCATCTGGCGGTGGGCAATACGCTGGACCAGCAGCCGGTGCCCCCGGGCGCCTGGCTGAAAGTGGACGAGGCCGCGCGCGGCACGGCGCCCGACACGGGTGCAAGCACGCCGCGCTGGTTGCTGCGTACCGAGGGCAGCGACGCGGTGGCGTTGCGCCAGCTGCCCTTGCTGAAGGTAGACATGCGGCTGGACAGCCAGCGCCGCCTGCTGGATTTTGAAGGCCTGCTGGCCCGCGAGACCACGCTGGGCGCCATGACCTACCCGCCCGGCACCCGCGTGCTGGCCGCCAACCCGCGCCTGCCCGGTGCGCAAGCAGGCGACCTGTTGTTTTCGCCGTCGCGCGGGCGCTCGGCGCGCCGCAACGGGGGTGAAGATGTCGACGCCGGCAACTCGGTGCTGCAAGCGCCGGACGGCACGGTGCGCAGCGTGCTGACCAACCGCCAGGCCGGCGTGCTGGACGTGGCGGCCATGCGGATGGCCCCCTGACCGCCCGTGCCCCGTGACCGCCCGTGCCCCCTGACCGCCGCCTGACAAACCCCTGCCGCAAACCGGTGGGATAATACGAAGCTTTCCCCCGCGCGCCGCCTGACCGGCGGCGATTTTGTCCTGCCTACTCAAGAGACGAAGTCATGGCCGTTAATTTGCAGATCCCCTCCGAGTCCGAAATTTTTCCTGTAGCCGGTGTTGAAATCGGCGTCACCGAGGCCGGCATCCGCAAAGCCAACCGACGTGACCTGACCGTGTTCCGCCTGGCCGAAGGCACCAGCGTGGCGGGCGTGTTCACGCGCAACCGCTTCTGCGCCGCCCCGGTGCAGGTCTGCCAGGCCCACCTGGCCGCCGGCGGCCCCATCAGCGCGCTCGTCATCAACACCGGCAACGCCAACGCCGGCACGGGCGAGGAAGGCTTGAAGAAAGCGCAGGACACCTGCGAAGCGCTGGGCAAGCTGCTGGGCGTGCCCGCCTCTGAAGTCCTGCCGTTCTCCACCGGCGTCATTCTGGAGCCGCTGCCGCTGGACCGCCTGGTCGCCGGCCTGCCGGGCGCCATCGCCAACCTGGGCGCCGACCACTGGTCCAGCGCCGCGCACGGCATCATGACGACCGACACGCTGCCCAAGATCTCGTCGGCCCAGGTGCGGATCGACGGCAAGACCGTCACCTTCACCGGCATCAGCAAGGGCGCCGGCATGATCCGCCCCAACATGGCGACCATGCTCAGCTTCCTGGCCACCGATGCCGGCATCGCCCAGCCGCTGCTGCGCAAGCTGGCCGGTGAAATCGCCGACGCGTCGTTCAACCGCATCACGGTTGACGGCGACACGTCCACCAACGATTCCTTCATCATCGCCGCCACCGGCAAGTCGGGCGTGAACGTCAACAGCGAATCGGACGCCGCCTACGCCGCCGTGCGCGACGCGCTGACCGCCGCCGCGCTGGAACTGGCCACCAAGATCGTGCGCGACGCCGAAGGCGCCACCAAATTCATGACCATCCGCGTCGAAGAAGCCGGCACCACCGAAGAAGCGCTGAAGGTGGCCTACGCCGTGGCGCATTCGCCGCTGGTCAAGACCGCGTTCTTCGCGTCGGACCCCAACCTGGGCCGCATCCTGGCGGCCGTGGGCTATGCCGGTATCGACGACCTGGACGTGTCCAACATCCGCCTGTGGCTGGACGATGTGCTGGTGGCCAAGAACGGCGGCCGCAACCCCGACTACCAGGAAGCCGATGGCCAGCGCGTGATGAAGCAGGCCGAAATCCTGGTGCGCATCGCGCTGGGCCGCGGCCAGGTGTCTGACACCGTCTACACCTGCGACTTCTCGCACGAATACGTGTCCATCAACGCCGACTACCGTTCGTGATCGGCCATGAGCGCTAGCGAGTTCACCACCCTGATCCAGCGCGCCGAGCGCGTGCTGGCGCAGCTTGAGGCCTTTCTGCCGCCGGCCACGCCCGAGATCGACTGGAGCGCGCACGCGTTCCGTTGGCGCAAGCGCGGCTCGCGCGGTTGGCTGGACGCCGTGCGCCACGTGGCGCGCATCGACATGCAGGACCTTCAGCACATCGAGCGCCAGAAGGCCACCATCGACCGCAACACGCAGCAGTTCCTGGCCAACAAGCCGGCCAACAACGTGCTGATGACCGGCGCGCGCGGCACCGGCAAGAGCTCGCTGGTCAAGGCGATGCTGGCGGCCTATGGCGACCAGGGCCTGCGCCTGATCGAAGTGGACAAGTCCGACCTGGGCGACCTGGCCGACATCGTCGAACTGGTCGCGTCGCGCCCCGAACGCTTCATCGTGTTCTGCGACGACCTGTCGTTTGAAGAAGGCGAGCCCGGCTACAAGGCGTTGAAGTCGGTGCTGGACGGTTCGGTGTCGGCTTCGGGCGACAACGTGCTGATCTACGCCACGTCCAACCGGCGTCACCTCATGCCGGAATACATGAGCGAGAACCTTCAGGCCAAGCATCAGCCCGATGGTGAAATCCACCCCGGCGAAACCGTCGAGGAAAAGATCTCACTGTCGGAACGCTTCGGCCTGTGGCTGTCGTTCTATCCGTTCAAGCAGGACGACTACCTGGACATCGTCTACCACTGGCTGCGCGAGCTGGGCTGCCCGGAGGCGCACATCGAGCCCTCGCGCACCGAGGCGCTGCAATGGACGATCGAACGTGGGTCGCGCTCGGGGCGCGTGGCCTATCAGTTCGCGCGCGATTGGGCGGCCCGCCATGTCTGAAAAGATCGTTGACGTTGCGGCGGGCCTGATCCTGCGTCCCGACGGCATGCTGCTTTTGGGCCAGCGGCCCGAGGGCAAGCCCTGGTCGGGCTGGTGGGAGCTGCCGGGCGGCAAGCTGGAGCCCGGCGAAACCGTGCTGCAAGCGCTGGCCCGCGAATTGCAGGAAGAACTGGGCATCCGCGTGACGCAGTCGCGCCCGTGGGTCACGTATGTGCACGTCTATCCGCACACCACGGTGCGCTTGGCGTTCTGCCACGTCACCGCCTGGGAAGGCGAACCGCGGGGGCTGGAAAACCAGCGCCTGGAATGGGTGGACCCGGCCAACGCGGCATCGGTCGGCGACTTGCTGCCCGCCACGCTGCCGCCGCTGCGCTGGCTGCAACTGCCCACCACCTACGGCATCAGCTCCATCGAATCGCGCGCGGGCGTGCCGGCCTTCCTGGGCCGGTTGGAAGCCGCTTTGGCGCGCGGCGTAAAGCTGGTGCAGTTCCGTGAACCGCAGTGGCCCGACGGCCCCGGCGCGGCCTCGCTGCATGAAGTGCTGCATCAGGTAAAGAAGCGTTGCCGCGCGGCCGGCGCGCGGCTGCTGGTCAACAGCGCGCACCCGGCGGCGTGGTGGAAAGAGGCGGACGGCGTGCACCTGCGCACGGCAGATGCCGCGCGCCTGCATGCGCGCCCGGAGTTGCCGGCGGGTGCGCTCGTCGGCGTGTCGGCGCACGACAACGCACAGGTGGTGCACGCGCGCGAACTTGGCGCGGACTTCGCAGTGCTGGGGCCCGTGCTGGATACGCCCAGCCACCCCTGCGCGGCCACGCTGGGTTGGGAAGGCTTTGTACAAGGCAACCGGGATGCGGGCATCCCGGTGTTTGCGTTGGGCGGCCAGTCGACCAGCACCGTGTCCCAAGCATTGCGGCATGGCGCGCACGGTATCGCCGGCATTCGCGGCGTGATCTGACGCGGCTGGCCGGCGGAAACGGACCCGGTACCTAACGCGCCGCTTTTCTTCGGCTGGTGGCATCCAGACGCCGCGTTCCGTGCTTGCCACGGCGCGGCGTTTTTCATTGCATGGCGCCTCGATCGCAGCGGCGTCGCGCTACCCAGGCCCTTGCAGCGCCGCTGCGTGGCCCCCTAGGGAAACTCCCCCCTTGCTGCCTCCGGGCCGAAAGCAATATCTTGATCACCACAATGTGACCACGTAGTCACATCTAGCCTGGAACCCCTCTTCACCGTCGTCGCTGCACCCTCTCTTTGTCGTCGTCCCCACAACAAGGAAGTCCAGCATGCCCCAGCGTTTTCCCCTTGATGGCAGCGCCGACCCGGCCCGCCGCGACTTCCTCTTGCGCGGCGCCGCCGGTCTGGCCGGCGCGGCCGGGCTTGCCGCCACCGGCTGGCCCCTGCCCGGCCTGGCGCAACCCGTATCGCCATTGACCTTTGCCTTCTGGCCGTGGGGCAGCGAAATCGTGCAGCAGGGCGCTGCGCGCTTCACCCAGGAAAGCGGAGTGCCGGTGAACCTGTCGCCCATCCCCGGCGACTACGCCGCCGTGCTGGAAACGCAGTTGGCAGCCAAGGCCCCGCTGGACATGTTCTATGCGCAGCGCGGCCAGGCGTCGCGCTGGTACGCGGCGGGATGGATACGCGCCATCGACGACATGCCCGGCCTGGCCGACATCCAGAAGCAGATGTTTCCCGGCATCGTCGATGATGCCCGTGCCACCGACGGCCGCTACCTGGGCCTGACGTATTACAACGGCGGGCCCTTCGCGTTGTTCCGCAACGAGAAGATGCTGGGCGAAGCCGGTTTCCAAGGCACCGCCAACGCCGCCGACTACCCGCGGGATTGGGCCACCGTCGAAAAGCAGGCGCGCGACATCAAGAAAAAAGGCCTGTGCGAACACCCGCTGCTGATGCCCTGGTACAACGCGTGGACCGGCCTGCCGTGGGCGCTGATCGCGCAGTGCTTTGCCGAAGGCGAGCGCTTCGTGGACGGCGAATTACGCGCCACCTTTGGCCCCGACACGCCGATCGTGAAAGTGCTGACGGACTGGAAACGCTGGTGGGACGACGAGCTGGTGCAGCGCGCCGTGCTGACGTGGTCGGGCACCGAAACATCCAGCTCGTGGATGAAGGGCCAGCACGCGTTTCACCTGAACATCGACTACTACAGCTTTAACTACAACGATCCGGCCAAGAGCCAGATTGCCGCGTATTCCAGCTACAACCCGGTCGTGCCGGGCGCCACGCACGACACCGTGCTGGTGGGCCACGCGCTGCTGTGCATGTCCACCCGCAAGCGCAGCGACGCCGAGCAGGCCGCGCTGTGGGAACTGGTGAAGTACTTCGGCTACCGCGACAAGGCGGGCCAGCTCACCACGCACAAGAACTGGATCGCCAAGGCCAATCTGGAAGTGCCGTTTCCCGAGCTGTATCGCGATCCGGAAAGCCGCGCCGCGATCATGAAATGGATGTACCCCCCGCAGGCCGAGCAGGTCTACCAGTGGCTATTCCAAGGCCGCGAAAAGGCCGTTGCCGCGCACATCCTGAAGGCGCCCTGGTATCAGGAATGGGATACCGGCATGCACGAGATGATCGCGCAGGACCTGCTGATCAAAGGGTCGAAGACGCCCGCCCAGGTGGCGACCGAGCTGCGCGCCCGCTGGGATGCGCTTTACAAGAAGTACGCCAAGATCCTGAAGCGGAGCTGATATGGCCAGCGTAACCCTGCAAGGCATTCAAAAGGCGTACACGCATTTCCAGGCAGTGCGCTCGCTGGACCTGGACATTCGCGACGGCGAATTCGTGGTGCTGCTGGGGCCGTCCGGCTGCGGCAAGACCACCACGCTGAACATGATCGCGGGGCTGGACACGCCCACCGGCGGCGAAATCCGCATCGCGGATCGACGCGTGGATCAGGTGCCGCCGCACCGCCGCAACGTGGCCATGGTGTTCCAGAGCATTGCGCTGTATCCGCACATGACCGTGCGCGAGAACATCGGCTTTCCGCTGCGCATGCAGAAGATGCCGTCGGCCGAGGTGCGCGCGCGCGTGGACCAGGCCGCCAGCCTGCTGCGCGTGCAGTCCATGCTGGACCGCAAGCCCTATCAGCTGTCGGGCGGGCAGCGCCAGCGCGTGGCGATCGGCCGCGCGGTAGTGCGCAACCCCGACCTGTTCCTGTTCGACGAACCGCTGTCCAGCCTGGACGCCAAGCTGCGCACCGACATGCGCGTCGAGCTCAAGCGCCTGCACCGCACGCTGCAAGCCACGTTCATCTACGTCACGCACGATCAGGTCGAAGCCATGACGCTGGCCGACCGCATCGCCGTCATGTCGGGCGGCAACCTGCTGCAATTCGCCGACCCCGACACCATCTACCGCCGCCCGGCCAACATGGAAGTGGCGGACTTCATCGGTAACCCCGGCATGAACTTTCTTGGCGGCACGCTGCACGCGCAAGATGGCGCGCCGGCCCTGCACGCCGCGGGCAATGTCTATGTGCTGCCGCCCGCGCTGCAGGCGGCGGCGCGCGCCTTGCCCGAGGGCAGCGCCGTCACCTTGGGCATCCGGCCCGAAGCCATGGCGCCCGCGCCGCTGGCGGGCGACGGCTTGCTGCTGCAAGGCAGCGTGTGGGCCGTTGAACCGGTGGGGCCCGACCAGTTCGTGGACGTGTGCGTGGGCGGCGAAGACGGCCCGCGCCTGCGCGCCCGTTTGCCGCCCGAACGCCGCTACGAGGTTGGCGCGCCGATTGCGCTGGCGCTGCCCGCGGCGCGCCTGTACCTGTTCGACGCACAGGGGCTGCGCGTGCATGGCGGCGAGGAGCCGCGTCGATGAGCGCCGCCAGCCTGTCGCCGGCACGCCCGGCCGCCGCGCGCCCCGGTGGGCGCGAGATGTCGGACCTGAGCTTTGCGCTGACGGTGATCGTGGCGGTGTACGCGTTGAACACGCTGATCATCGGCGTGCCGCTGGGCTATTCGTTCTGGCTCAGCCTGCACGACACCAACGCCATCCTGCGCACCGAGGAGTTCGTCGGCACGGACCTGTATGGCGAAGTGCTGGCCGACCCCGCCGTCATTGACGCCATCTGGCGCAGCCTGGGCTTTGTCGCGATGTGCGTCGTGGGCTCGTTTGTGGCCGCGCTGGGCATCGCGCTGGTGCTGAACGAAGAGATGCCATTGCGCGGCCTGGTGCGCGGCCTGGCGCTGTTGCCCTGGGCCATGTCGCAGGTGGTGACGGCGACGGTGTTTTCGTTTTTGCTGAACCCAAGCTTTGGTGCGCTGACCGGGCTGCTGGCGCCGCTGGGCCTGGCCAACGCGGCCACCGTCTGGCTGTCCAGCGACTGGGCGCTGTTCTGGGTCGCCTTGGCGTTTGTCTGGCATATCGCGCCGCTGGGCAGCTTCTTCTACCTGGCCGCGTTGCAGACGATTCCGCGCGATCTCTACCGCGCGGCGCGCGTGGACGGCGCGGGGCCGCTGTCGCGCTTTCGGCACATCACCTTGCCGCACTTGAAACACACCACGTTGATCGTGCTGGTGGTGATGACGGTGGAAGCGGTGCGCCAGTTCGACCTGCTGTTCTCATTGACGCGCGGCGGGCCGGGCACGTCCACGCAGATCCTGCCGCTGCTGATCTTCCGCTACAACTTTGAATTTTCGAAGTATGGCCTGGCCTCGGCCGCGGCCTTTCTCTTGACCGTGCTGTCGCTGTTGCTGGCCACCGCCTACTTCATGCTGATCCGCAAGAAGCGCCCCCAAGGAGCCGCCCATGCGCAATGACGCTGCCCAAGTCACCGGCGAAGGCTGGCGCCCCTGGCTGGTCGGGGCCGGCGTCGCGCTGGTCGCCTTCTGGTGCTTGTTCCCGCTGTACTGGACGCTGAAGGCGTCATTCATGGACGAGTCGGCCATCATCATGGGCGTGGCGCACAACGTGGGGGGGTTCACGTTCGACAACTACCTGCGCGTGTTGGGCATGTCGACATCGGATTCGATCTTTGGCGGGCAGACCAAGGCCATCATGACGGGCTTTGTGAACAGCGCGCTGGTGGCGCTGCCGGCGGCGGCCGTGGGCACGGCCATCGCCACGCTGGCGGGCTACGTGCTGGGCCGCTTTGAATTTCCGTTCAAGGGCCCGCTGCTTTACGTGTTGCTGGCGTCCCGCACCTTGCCGCCGATTGCGTTGCTGATTCCGTACTACGTGTTCTTTGCCGCCATCGGCCTGGCGGGCAGCCTGTTCGGGCTGTGGATCGTATACCTGACCGCCGTGATCCCCTTGCTGTCGTGGGTATTGATGGGCTACTTCGCATCGCTGCCCGTTGAGATCGAGCGCGCGGCGCGCATGGACGGCTGCACGCGTTGGCAGATGCTGCGCCACGTGACGCTGCCCATGGCGCTGCCGGGCATTGCGGCGGCGTTCATCATCGCGTTCCTGGTTGGCTGGAATGACCTGTTGTTCGCCATCGTGCTGACGGGCGGCACGCAGGCGCAAACGCTGTCGGCGTCGTTGTTGGGGCTGTCGCCGCTGATGCCGGGCTTTCGCGCGGACCTGGGCCTGTTCGCCGCCGCCAGCATGCTGGCGGCGCTGCCCCCGCTGGCGCTGGCCATGCTGTTCCAGCGCTTTATCACCAACCTGAACATCGTCGATCCCGTGACGAGCAATACGGACTAGCGATGACGATCGGCGTAGCGGCGGCGGGACCCAACGCGGGCGCGGCAGTCCACGCGGCGGCGCTGGCCGCCGAGCTGATGGGCCATGGCGCCATCGGCGGCTTCGCGGTGTTGGCCATCCTGGACGACGCGGGCCGCGTGCACCACGCGTCGTGCCAGCGCGGCGGCGTCAGCGCGCTGGACCTGCCGGCACATTGGTTGCAGGCCCGGCGCGCGGCGTTGATCGAAAGCGGGCCGGACCGCCCCGAGCCCCTGGTGCAGTTCCTGCCGGGCGCCGATGGCGTGGGGCTGGTCACGGGCCACCGCCTGCCCAATCGCCCAGGCGCGGACGGCGTGCCGCTGAACGTGGCCACGCTGCGGCTGATGGCGGGCGGTGCGAAGCCCGGCGACGCCGTCGCGCGCGTGCTGGGCGCGCACCCCGAAATCGACGCGGGCCTGATCGCGTTATCCGTCACGGGCGAACTGGGCTGGGGCAATACGCAGCGCGTGTCGCGCCGCCCCGATCACGGCATGGCCCGGCACGATAACGGCGACTGCCGTGTGGCCGTGCTGCACAACTCCATTCATCCGTGCGCGCCGCTGGCGCACGCCATGGCGGACCTGGCCTGGTACGCCTTGACCGGTACAACCGCTTCCTACCGCGCATTGCGACTGTACGCGGGCACGCCGATCATCCGCGCCACGCAGGATCGCGTGCACGTCGATGCACGCGGAGGCATACTTTCCATCGAACAGGCCGACCCGTCGCTGCCTCATGGCGCCCGCCGGGCGAACGCGGTCTACCTGGGCAGTGAAGTCTGGCAAGATGGCGGGCGTATCGGCCATACCGTCAGCGAACTCATTGCCGACCTGGCCGACGGGCAGGTGACCGGCGTGCCGGACCCCGCCCGCTCCCTCATCCTCATGAAGGAATAGGCCATGTCCCGTCGCGAAAATACCGAAAGACAAATTTTGCAGGCGCTGCAAGACCAGATCCTTGCAACGGGCATGGGCGGCGTGGGCATCAACGCCATCGCCAAACGCGCCGGCGTCAGCAAAGAACTGATCTACCGCTACTTCGACGGCATGCCGGGCCTGATGCTGGCCTGGATGCAGGAGCAGGACTTCTGGACGCGCAACCCCGGGTTGCTGGCCGCTGATGAATCCAGCCAGCGCACGCCGGGCGAACTGGTGATGTCGATGCTGCGCGCGCAGATCGACGCGCTGGCCGGCAACGAAACCCTGCGCGAAGTGCGCCGCTGGGAACTGATCGAACGCAACGAGGTGTCGGCGCCCTTGGCCGAACGGCGCGAACGCGCGGCGCGCGGTTTCATCGACCGCGTCGATGGCCTGGCCCCCGACGTGGACATGCCGGCGATGGTCAGCGTCATGCTGGCCGGCGTGTTGTACCTGATGCTGCGCGGCAAGACCGAATCCCACTTCCTGGGCGTGCCGCTGCGCACGCCCGAAGGCTGGGACCGCATCAGCGGCGCGCTGGAACACCTGGTGTCCCATGGCTTTCCAGACCCCTTGAATTCCGAATCCCTTGCCACCCTGGAGGCGCGCCGAGGCAAATCGCCGGCCGCCGACCCCGCCACCTGAGTCCTTCATGCCCGCGCAAACCGATCAGCACGACTACGACATCATCATCACCGGCGGCCAGATCGCCGACGGTTTGGGCGGGCCCGCCTTTCGCGCGGACCTGGCCATCCAGGGCGAACGCATCGCGGCCATCGGCGATGGCTCGTCATGGCGCGCGCGGCATCGCGTGGACGCCGCCGGCAAGGTGGTGTCGCCCGGCTTCATCGATTGCCACACCCACGATGACCGCGCGCTGCTGGGCACGCCGTTGATGCGGCCCAAGGTCAGCCAGGGCGTCACCACCGTGGTCACGGGCAATTGCGGCATCAGCCTGGCGCCCGTGCGCACGCCGGGTGACGTGGTGCCGCCCCCGCTGAACCTCCTGGCCAAGCACACGGGCGAACTCTACGCGCGCATGCAGGACTACGCCGCCGCGCTGGACGCCGCGCCCGCCGCCGTCAACAGCCTGGCGCTGGTAGGCCATTCCAGCCTGCGCGTATCCGCCATGGACCGGCTTGACCGCCCTGCCGACAAAGCTGAAATCGCCACCATGCGCCGCGCGCTGGACGAAGCCATGGCGGCCGGCGCGGCGGGCTTGTCCACGGGGCTGTACTACCCCACCGCCATGCACGCCAGCACCGAAGAAGTCATCGGCGTGGCCGAACCGCTGTCGGCCTGGCGCGGCCTGTACACCACACACCTGCGCGATGAAGCCGACCACGTCTGCGATGCCATGGAAGAAGCCTTCCTGATCGGGCGCGCCGCCGACGTGCCGGCCATCCTGTCGCACCACAAGGTCACCGGCAAGCACAACCACGGGCGCACCGCGCAAACGCTGGCGCTGTTTGACCGCGTGCGCGCCGACCAGCCACTGGGCATGGACGTGTATCCCTACGCCGCGTCGTCCACCATTTTGGAACCGCGCCGCGTGGCGGCCGGCGAAAAAATCATCGTCACGTGGTCGCAGACGCGCCCGGAAATCCAGGGCGTGGACTTGCGCGAACTGGCCGAGCGCGAAGGCAAGGACCCCACCCGCCTGGCCGAAGATCTGTCGCCGGGTGGCGCAATTTATTTCTCGATGGACGAAGCCGACGTGAAGCGTGTCATCGGGCACGGCAGCGTGATGATCGGCTCGGATGGCCTGCCGCATGATCAGCGCCCGCATCCCCGTTTGTGGGGCGCGTTTTCGCGCGTGCTGGCGCGTTATGTGCGCGAGATGCGCGTGCTGGGCCTGGAGGAGGCGGTGCGCCGCATGACCGGCCTGACCGCCGCGCAATTCGGCATGAAAGATCGCGGGGTGCTGCGCGCCGGCTGTTATGCCGACGTGGTGGTGTTCGACGCCGCCACCGTCGCCGACCTGGCCAGCTTTGCCGAACCGACGCTGCCGTCCACCGGCATCCACGCCGTACTGGTCAACGGCCAGTTGGTCGAGGAAGACGGCGCCCCCACGGGCGCGCGCCCCGGCCGCCTGCTGCGCGGCGACGACCGCGCCGCGCCCGGCTTCGAAACGCCCGCCTGGGCGGCGTGACGACCGGCGCGCAACACCCCATCACATTGGGACTGATCCCCGACGCCGGGTCCGCCCGGCGCAACCCTCCGCGCTGCGCGCCACGCGCAGCGCCCGGCTTGGAGCATCATGCACATTGTTGTCATCGGCGCGGGCGTGGTCGGCATGGCCACCGCCTACTTCCTGCATCGCGAGGGCCATCGCGTTACCGTGGTGGACGCGGCCTTCGGCCCGGGACAGGCCACCAGCATGGCCAATGGTGCGCAGCTGAGCTATAGCTTTGTTGCGCCGCTGGCCGACCCCGCCGTGCTGCCCAAACTGCCGTCCTGGCTGCTGGCGCAGGATGCCCCGCTGCGCTTTCGTCCGCGCCTGGACCCGGACCAATGGCGCTGGAGCATCGGCTTCCTGCGTGCCTGCACGCGTGCCAAGAACCGGTCCACCACGCGCGAGCTGCTGGCGTTGGGCATGTACAGCCGCCTGTGCGTGCACGAGCTGGTGCGCAACGAGCAGCCCGATTTTGACTTTTCATCAGCGGGCAAGCTGCTGGTCTACCAGGACGCGGCGGCGTACCGGCACGCGCTGGCGCAGCGCGATTACCTGGGCGGGCTGGGCTGCGAACAACAGGTGATGAACGCCGACGCCTGCGTGGCGATGGAGCCCGCGCTGACCGCGATCGGGCGCAGCATCCAGGGCGCGCTGTACACGCCTACTGAAGACGCCGGCGACTGCCAACGCTTGTGCATGGAACTGGAACGCATCCTGCGCGCCGCGCCCGACCCGGTGCGCTTTTACTTCGACACGCGGGTCAAGGCGCTGCGCCATGAACGCGGCCGCATCACCAGCGCCAACACCACCGTTGGCGATCTGTCGGCCGACCACTTCGTGCTGGCCGGCGGCATGGGCGCGCAGGCGCTGGCGCGGCCACTGGGGCTGAACCTGCACATCTATCCGCTGAAGGGATACAGCCTGACCTATACCTTGACGCCCGATAGCGTGGCGCCCACGGCAAGCATCAGTGACATCCGCCGCAAGGTGGTCTATGCGCGGCTGGGCCAGCGCCTGCGCGTGGCGGGCATGGTCGATATCGGCACGAGCGGTGGCGGGGTCGATCCGCAGCGCGTGCGCAGCCTGGAACGCGATGTGACCCAGTTCTTTCCGGACCTGAATGCGTCGGGGCCGCCCGCTGCGTGGGCGGGGCTGCGGCCCGCGCGGCCCGACGGCAAGCCACTGATCGGCGCCACGCCCTATCGCAACCTGTGGTTGAACACCGGCCACGGCGGCTTGGGTTTTACGCTGGCCCTGGGCAGCGCGCGCATGTTGACGGACTTGATGCGGGGCCGCGACCCCGCCGTGGAGCCGGCGGCTTTCGCGCTGCAATGAACGCGCGCCCAGCCTGAATCGCCGGGCGCGAAATCAATCCGCCTTGATGCCGCGGCTTTGGATCAGCTTGCCCCACTTGGCGCGTTCCTTGACTTCGAACGCCGCCAGGTCCGCGCCGAACACGTTGCCCGGCGTGGCGCCGCCTTGCGCCAGCGACTGCTGCAACCGCGGCGACTTCAGCGCTTGCCGCATGGCGGCGATCAGCTTGTCGACCACCGGCGCCGGCGTGCCGCGCGGCGCGTACAGGCCCGACCACGCGGTGACCTCGAAGCCGGGCAAACCCGCCTCCGCCATCGTGGGCAAGTCGGGCGCGGCGGGGCTGCGTTCGGCCGAGGTGACCGCGATGCCGCGCAGGCGTCCGCCCGGCTTCAGCGCCGACATGGAACTGGGCAGGTTATCCATCAGGATGTCGACCTGGCCGCCGATCACGGCGGGTATCGCCGCCGACGAACCCTTGAACGGCACGTGCAGCATCTGCAAGCCCGCCGCCGATTCAAAATACGCGCCCGTCAGGTGCACCGACGAACCAACGCCGGGCGACGCATACGAATACTTGCCCGGGTCTTTCTTCACGGCCTTCATCACATCGTCCAGGTTGCGCCAGGGCGAATCGGCGGCCACCGCCATGACGTTGGGCGTAGACGCGATCATGCCCAGCGGCACCAGGCCGGTGGCGGGGTTGAAGCCGATGTTGCTGTAGAGGTATTGGTTGACCGTCTGCGTGCCGACCGAACCGAGCACGATGGTGTAGCCATCGGCCTGCGCGCGGGACGCAGCGGCAACGCCCAGGTTGCCCGCCGCGCCCGGTTTGTTTTCCACCACGATGGACTGGCCCAGCGCGGGCGCCATGTGCTGCGCAATGGTGCGCGCAAACAGATCGGTGGTGCCGCCCGGCGGAAACGGCACGATCAACGTGATCGGCCGCTCGGGCCATGCCTGGGCGGAGGCCGCCGCCGACAACGCCAACGTAGCGACCGCCGCCACGCTGGAAAAACGCGCCGCCCGCAAAGCGGTGCGCCATTGAATTGACCAGCCCATCCTTGTTCCCCTTCGCAGATTTTTGTGTGCGTGTGATCAAACGGAATTCGGCGTCGGTGCAGCGTGACGACAGAGCGCAAGAAAAGTGACCAGCTGGTCACTTTTTACGCACTAGCATTAAGAACCGGCGCAGAAAGCTTGTCAACGAATGCGAAGAGGATTACGCGTTATCCCTAGGAACCGTCCCAACCGCCGCCCAAGGCCACGATCAGGTTCACGCTGGCAACCAGCCGCGTACCCAACAGGCTTAGCGCATTGCGCTCGCTGTTAAGCGCGGTGGCGTCCACCACCGCCACGCTCAGATAGTCCACCAGGCCGGCCTTGTACTGGTTCTGAATCAGGCGCAGCGACTCGCGCGCGGACTCCAGCGCGCGGCGTTGCACGGTCTGTTCGTTTTCCATAACGCGCAGCTGGATCAGATAGTCCTCGACTTCGCGCAGGCCGACCAACGCCGCTTGGCGATAGGCGGCCGCTTGCGAGTCGTAGGCGGCGCGCGCCTGTTCGACCTGCGCGGCACGTGCGCCGCCATCGAATAGGGTCAGCGCCAACGCCGGTCCCAGCGACCAAAAGCGCGCGGGGGCCGTCAGCAGGTCCGCGAACTGGCCGTTGCGAAAGCCGCCGTCGGCTGACAGGATCAGCGAGGGGAACCACGCGGCCTCGGCCACGCCGATCTGCGCATTGGCCGCGGCCGCGCGACGTTCGGCGGCGGCGATGTCCGGACGCCGCTCAAGCAGCTCGGACGGCAGCCCCACCGGAATCCGCGGCAGCTTCAAGGCGAACACCGCCGGCGGCAGGCTGAATTGCGACGGCGCCTGCCCCATCAACACCGCGATGGCGTGCTCGTACTGGCCGCGCTGCCAGTCCAGGTCAATCGACTGGGCGCGCGTGCTTTCCACCTGCGTGCGCGCCACGGCGATGTCGGCCTGCCCGGCCACGCCCACTTCATATCGGTTCTGCGTCAGTTGCAGCGACTTTTCATACGCCGCCACGGTAGCGTCCAGCAGGCGCTTCTGTTCGTCCAGCACGCGCAGTTGCAGATACGTCTGCACCAGCGCCGCCTGCGCGCTCAGGCGCGTGGCGGCCAGATCGGCCAGGCTGGCCGCCGCGCTGGCCTCGGACGATTCCGTGCTGCGGCGCACGCGTCCCCACACGTCCAGTTCCCAGCTGACGCTGCCCGTCACGGAATACTGGTTCGACACATTGCTGCCATTGCCCGACGACGATGACGAGCCCGTGCCGCTACCCGCGCGCGACATGCCCGCGCTGGCGCCCACGGTGGGATAGAAACCGGCGCGCGCGGCGCGCACCAGGCCCAGCGCCTGGCGGTAATTGGCCTCGGCCTGGGCAATGGTCTGGTTCGACGTGTTCAGCCGCTCGACCAGCGTATTGAGCGTCTCGTCCTCATACACCAGCCACCACTTGCCACGGTCGGCAACGTCGCGCGGCTCTGCGCGCTTCCAGCCGTCTACCTGCTCTTGCCCCTGCCCTTCCTTGTAGGACGCGCCCACATCCAGCGCGGGGCGTTGGTAATCAGGGCCGACCGCGCACGCGCCAAGCAGCGCGCAAAGCGCCAGCGTGACGGCGCTGCGGGGAAGAAAGGAGGCGGCAAACGGCTTGGGTCGGATCATGTAGGTTCTATGGAAGCAGGGGCGTCATTTCGCCGGGCGCGCCAGCGCGAGGCCCACAGGCGAAAACGGTCCAGGTAAAGATAGACCACCGGGGTGGTGTACAGCGTCAGGATCTGGCTGAGGACCAGGCCGCCCACGATGGTAATGCCCAGCGGCTGGCGCATCTCGACGCCGGCCCCGGTTGCCAGCACCAGCGGCAGCGCGCCGAAGATGGCGGCCATGGTCGTCATCATGATGGGGCGAAAGCGTGTCAGGCAGGCCTGGAAGATCGCTTCGCGTGGCGCCATGCCCTGCACGCGCTGCGCTTCCAGCGCAAAGTCCACCATCATGATGGCGTTCTTTTTCACGATGCCGATCAACAGAAACACGCCGATCAGCGCAATCAGCGTGAAGTCCTGCCGCACCAGCAGCAGCGCCAGCAGCGCGCCCAGCCCGGCGGACGGCAGCGTGGACAGGATCGTCAGCGGATGCACGAAGCTCTCGTACAAAATGCCCAGCACGATGTACATCGTGACCAGCGCCGCCAGGATCAGCCACGGCTGCTGCGCAAGCGTTTGCTGCAAGGCGGCGGCGGTGCCCTGGAAGCCCGCCTGGATCTGGTCCGACGGCAAGCCGATGCGCGCCACGGCCGCGTCGATGGCGGCGGTGGCCTGGCCCAGCGACACGCCGGGCGCCAGGCTGAACGACACGGTATCCGCCACGAACAAACCCTGGTGCTGCACGCTGAGCGGGGCGTTGCCGTTTTCAAGGCTTGCGAAGGCCAGCAGCGGCACGCGCGCGCCGGTGGACGTGATCACTTCCACCTGCTTGAGCGATTCGATGTCTTCGGCAAACTTGGGCTCCAGCCCCAGCACCACGTGGTACTGGTTCAGCGGCCCGTACATCACCGACACCTGCCGCTGGCTGAACGAATTGTTCAGCACGGTGGATATCGTGGACATGCTGACGCCCAGCCGCGTTGCGGCCTCGCGGTCGATCACCAGGTTGATCTGGCGGCCCTTGTCCTCGACGTCGGTATCCACGTCGGTAATTTCAGGAATCTTCGCCATCGCCTGCTGCACCTTGGGCATCCAGGTGCGCAGCAATTGCAGGTCGCCCGACATCAGCGTGTAGTCGTACGAGCCCTGGCTCTGGCGCCCACCGATGCGGATGTCCTGTTGCGACACCAGGAACATGCGCGCGCCCGGCATGTTTTGCAGCTTGCCGCGCAGCCGGTTGATGACCACGTCCGCCGACACCTTGCGTTCTTCCAGCGGCTTTAACTGGATCTGCATGAAGCTGCTGTTGCTGCCGCCGCGCCCGCCCGCGTAGCCCGTCATGCTTTGGACCGCCGGGTCTGCCAGCACCACCTTGCGCAGCGCGTCCAGCTTGGGGACGGTGGCCTGGAACGATGTGCCCTGGTCCACCCGGAAAAAACCCAGCAGCTGACCCGTGTCCTGCTGCGGGAAAAAGCCCTTGGGCACCGCCATGTACAGGTACACGTTCAGGCCCACGGCCACGGCCAGCGTCAGCATCATCAACCGCCCATGCGCCAGCGCCCAGCGCAGGCTGCGGCGATAGCCGTCCAGCATGGCTTCAAAGCCGCGTTCGGACCAGCGCGCGAGCCGCCCGGGAGGCTTGGCGTCCTTGGGCTCGGGCCGCAACAGCCGCGCGCACATCATGGGCGTCAACGTCAGGGACACCACCAGCGACACCATGATGGCGGCCGACAGCGTCACGGCAAATTCGCGGAACAGCCGGCCCACCACGCCGCCCATCAGCAGGATGGGGATGAACACCGCCACCAGCGACAGGCTCATGGACAGCACGGTAAAGCCCACTTCGCGCGAGCCGCGCAGCGCCGCGCGCATGGGGGACATGCCGTTCTCGACATGCCGCATGATGTTCTCCAACACCACGATGGCGTCGTCCACCACGAAGCCGGTGGCCACGATCAGCGCCATCAGCGAGATGGTGTTCAGCGTGAAGCCGCACATATACATGATGCAAAACGTGCCGATCAGCGATACCGGCACCGCCACGCTGGGGATGATGGCCGCGCGCCAGCGGCGCAGGAACAGCAGCACCACCAGCACCACCAGCCCCACGGCAATGATCAGCGTAAGTTCGGCTTCGTGCAGCGACGCGCGGATGCTGGGCGTGCGGTCTTGCGCAACCGTCATGTTCACGTCGGCCGGCATCAGCGCCTGCAACACGGGCAGCTGCGCGCGCACCGCGTTCACGGCTTCGATGATGTTGGCGTCGGCCTGCCGCCGCACGATCATCAGGATGGCCTTGCGATCGTTGTAGAAGCCGGTCTGGTACAGGTCTTCAACGGAATCCTCGACCTTGGCCACATCCGACACGCGCACCGGCGCACCGTCTTTCCAGGCCACGATCAGCGGCCGGTATTGTTCGGCGCGGCTGAGCTGGTCGCTGACCATGATCTGCCAGTGGTAGCGGTCGTTCTCCAGCACGCCCTTGGGTCGGTTCGCGTTGGCGTTGGCCAGCGTGCTGCGCAGCTGGTCCAGCGACACGCCGCGATTGGCCAGCGCGCCCGGCAGCACCGTGACGCGCACGGCCGGCAGTGAACTGCCGCCCACGGTGACTTCGCCCACGCCGTCCACCTGCGCCAGTTTTTGCGCCACGATGGTGGAGGCAATGTCGTACAGCTGCCCCTGGCCCAGCGTGTCGGACGTCAGCGCCAAGGTCATGATGGGCGCGTCCGACGGATTGGACTTGTGATACGTGGGGTTGCTGCGCAAGCCGGAAGGCAGCAACGAACGCGCGGCGTTGATCGCGGCCTGCACGTCGCGCGCCGCACCGTTGATATCGCGCGACAGGTCAAATTGCAGCGTGACGCGGGTGGACCCCTGCGAGCTGCTGGAGGTCATTTCGGTCACGCCCGCGATGCTGCCCAGCGACCGCTCAAGCGGCGTGGCCACGCTGGACGCCATGGTCTCGGGGCTGGCGCCCGGCAGGCTGGCCGACACCGAGATCGTGGGGATGTCCACCTGCGGCAAGGGCGCCACCGGCAACAGGAAAAACGCCAGCAGCCCCGCCATCACGACCGCCACGCTTAGCAGCGTGGTCGCTACCGGCCGGACGATGAAGGGCGCCGACATGATCATGACGCGTCCCCGGCGGCGGGCTCGCGCACGCCACGCCAGCGGCGCGACAGGCGGTCGAACATCAAATAGATGACGGGCGTGGTGAACAGCGTCAGCACCTGGCTGAGCAACAGGCCGCCCACCATCACCAGGCCCAGCGGCTGGCGCAGTTCAGCGCCGGTACCCGTGGACAGCATCAGCGGCAAGGCGCCGAACAGCGCGGCAAGCGTGGTCATCAAGATGGGCCGGAAGCGCAGCAGCGCGGCTTCATGGATGGCCGCGCGCGGGCTCAGGCCGCGCTTGCGCTCGGCGTCCAGCGCGAAGTCGATCATCATGATGGCGTTCTTTTTCACGATGCCGATCAGCAGGATGATGCCGATGATGCCGATCATGTCCAGCTCGGTGCCGCTGATCAACAGCGCCAGCAAGGCCCCCACACCGGCGGACGGCAGGGTCGACAGGATGGTGATGGGGTGGATATAGCTTTCGTACAGCACACCCAGCACGATGTACATGGTGACCACGGCGGCCAGGATCAGCCACAACGTGCTGGTCAGCGAATTCTGGAACGCCAGCGCGGCGCCCTGGAAGCGGGTCTCGACGCTGGCCGGCATGCCGATCTCGGCTTCGGCGGCGGTGATGGCCTGGACCGCGTTGGACAAGGACGCGCCCGGCGCCAGGTTGAACGACACCGTGACCATCGGAAACTGATCCAGCCGGTTCACGGCCAGCACCGTGCGCCCTTCGGAAATATGCGCCACCGACGACAGCGGCACCTGCGTGCCGGCGGCGGTGGGCACATGGATCTGCCCCAGCGCGGACGGGTTCATCTGAAATTGCGGCTGCACCTCCAGCACCACGCGGTACTGGTTCGACTGCGTGAATATCGTCGATATCAGACGCTGGCCGAAGGCATCGTAAAGCGCTTCGTCGATGACGGCGGCGGTAATGCCCAGGCGCGAGGCGGCATCGCGATCGATCTCAACCCAGGTCTGCAAGCCATCGTCCTGCAAGTCATCCGTTACGTCCTTCAGGCCCGGCACCTGGCGCAGCCGGTCCACCAGCTTGGGCGTCCATTCGCTAAGCACTTTCAGGTCGGGGTTGGACAGCGTCATCTGGTATTGGGTGCGGCTGACGCGGTCTTCGATGGTCAGGTCCTGCACGGGCTGCATGTAGACGGTCAGGCCGTCCTGCTTGCCCAGCGATTCCTGCAAGCGCGCCATCACCGTGCGCAAATCGCCGCTGCGCTCGGCTTGCGGCTTCAGGGAAATCTGCATGCGGCCGGCGCTAAGCGTGGCGTTGCTGCCATCGACACCGATGAACGAGGACACGGCCTGCACGTCAGGATCCTGGAGCACCAGCCGCGCGGCGGCCTGCTGACGTTCGGCCATGGCCGGAAACGATATTGATTGCGGCGCCTGCGTGATGGCCTGGATCAGCCCGGTGTCCTGCTGTGGGAAAAAGCCCTTGGGCACCACCATGTACAGCACCACGGTCAGCGCGAACGTGCCCACCGCCACCAGCAAGGTCAGCGGCTGATGGCGCAGCACCACTTGCAGCATCCGGTCATAGCCGGCGATGACGCGGTCGATGAAGTTGCCCGTCGCGGTGTGAAAACGCCCGTGCTTCTGTTCCGATTCCGCCCGCAGCAGGCGCGCGCACATCATCGGCGTCAGGGTCAGCGACACGACCAGCGATATCAGGATGGACACCGCCAGCGTGATGGCGAATTCGCGGAACAGCCGGCCCACGACTTCGGTCATGAACAGCAGCGGAATCAGTACGGCGATCAATGAGAAGGTCAGCGAGATCAGCGTGAACCCGATCTGCGAGGCGCCCTTGAGCGCCGCCTGCATCGGCGTTTCGCCTTCTTCGATGTGGCGCGCGATGTTCTCGATCATGACGATGGCGTCGTCCACCACGAAGCCGGTGGCGATCGTCAGCGCCATCAAGGTCAGGTTGTTGATGGAAAACCCGGCCAGGTACATGATGCCGAACGTGCCCACCAGCGACAGCGGCACCACCACGCTGGGGATCAGGGTGGCGGTCAGGCTGCGCAGGAACACGAAGGTCACCATCACCACCAGCCCCACGGCCAGCAGCATTTCAAACTTCACGTCTTCGACGGAATCGCGGATGGTCTGCGTGCGGTCGGACACCACGGTGACATCCAGCGTGGCCGGCAGCGCGGCGCGCAGCTGCGGCAACAGCGTCTGGATGCGGTTGACCACATCGATCACGTTGGCGCCGGGCTGGCGCTGGATGTTCAACAGGATGGCGGGCTTGTCGCCGGCCCACGCGGCCTGGCGCGTGTCTTCGGCGCCTTCGACCGCGCGCGCCACGTCGGACAGGCGCAGCGGCGCGTTGTTCTTGTAGGCAATGATCAGGTCGTTGTAGTCGGTGGGCGACTTCAGCTGGTCATTGGCGTTGATGGTGGTGGACCGCAGCGGGCCGTCCAGATTGCCCTTGGGCTGGTTGACGTTAGCGCCCACGATGGCGGTGCGCAGGTCGGACATGGCCAGGCCGTTGGCGGCCAGCGCCTGCGGGTTCACCTGCACGCGCACGGCCGGGCGCTGCCCGCCCGCCACGCTGACCAGGCCCACGCCGGGAATCTGCGACAGCTTCTGCGCCACCCGCGTATCGACCAGATCGCGCACCTGCGGCAAGGGCATGGTGGGCGACGTGATGGCCAGCGTCAGCACGGCGGCGTCGGCGGGGTTGACCTTGTTATAGGTGGGCGGCACCGGCAGGTCGCTGGGCAGCAGATTGGATGCCGCGTTGATGGCGGCCTGCACCTGCTGCTCGGCCACGTCCAGCGGCAAGGTCAGGTTGAACTGCATGGTGATGACCGACGCGCCGCCCGAACTGGTGGACGACATCTGGTTCAAGCCGGGCATCTGCCCAAACTGCCGTTCCAGCGGGGACGTGACCAGCGAGGTCATCACGTCGGGGCTGGCCCCGGGGTACAGCGTCACCACCTGGATCGTCGGGTAGTCCACCTCGGGCAGCGCCGACACGGGCAACATGCGGTAGGCGATGAAGCCGGCAATCAGGATGGCCACCATCGCCAGCGTGGTGGCGACGGGGCGCAGGATGAACAGACGCGACGGACTCACGATGCGCTCGGCTTATTTGGACGGCGGCGTGGTGCCGGCAGGCGCGCCCGCGCCCAGCGTCTTGTCGCGGGTCGCGGGAATGACTTCGGCGCCGCCCACGATTTCAACCTTGGCCCCCGCGCGCAGGCGGTCGGTGCCTTCGGTGACGACGCGGTCGCCCGGTTGCAGCCCTTCGTTGACGGCGACCATGCCGTTGTTGATGGCGCCCAGTTTGACCTGGCGCACGGCGATGGTGTTGTCCGGCTGCACCAGGAACACAAAGGCGCCGGCCGAGCCTTGCTGGATGGCGGCGGTGGGGATGGCGGTGACGTCCTTGCGCGTCAGCACGTGCAGGCGCACGTTGACGAACTGGTTCGGGAACAGCGCGTCGTCGGCGTTTTCAAACCTGGCCTTCAGCTTCAGGGTGCCGGTGGCGACGTCGATCTGGTTGTCCAGCGTTTCCAGCACGCCGGTGGCGATGCGGCGCGTGTCGGCGCGGTCGTAGGCGTCGACGGCCAAGGTCCGGCCGGCCGCGATTTCGCCGCGCACTTCGGGCAGTTGGGTTTCCGGCAGCGTGAAGACGACGGAGATGGGCTGAGTCTGGGTGATGACAACCAGCCCATTGGTATCGGCGCTGGACACCAGGTTGCCCCGGTCAACCTGGCGCAAGCCCAGCCGGCCGCTGATAGGCGCGGTGATGCGGGCGTAATCCAGCTGCAACTTGGCGTTGTCCACGTTGGCCTGGTCGCTCTTGACGGTGCCTTCGTACTGGCGCACCAGCGCGGCCTGGGTGTCCACCTGTTGCTTGGCGATGGAGTCCTGTTTGAACAGGGCTTGATAGCGTTGCAGGTCGCGCCGCGCGTTTTCAAGCTGTGCCAGGTTCTGCATCTGCGTGCCGCGCGCCTGGTCCAGCGCCACCTGGAAAGCGCGCGGGTCCACTTGTGCCAACACGTCGCCGGCCTTCACTTGCTGGCCTTCCTGGAATTTCACGTCGACCAGTTCGCCGCTGACGCGGCTGCGCACGGTGACCGTGTTGTACGCCGTGACCGTGCCCAGGGACTTCAGATAGATGTCGATGTCCTGCTTGGCGGCGGTGGCGATGCGCACCGGCACGGGCAGGTTGGCCATCGCGGCTGCCGGCGGCCGGCCGGCGCCCGGGCCGCGCGCCCCACCCGGGCCGCCCTGCTTGGCAGAGGGCCGCAGCACCAGCCAGGCAATACCGGCAACCACCAGCAGCAACACGACCAGGCCGACAATGCGGCGGCGGGTCCAGCGGGACGGTGGGGAAACAGGACGACTTTCGGACATGGAAACGGTTCCGGCACTAATGCAGAAAGCCGTATTGTCTACTAGTCGGGTTCGGTTTCGCGCATCGCGGACGCCAGTTGAAACTGGCCGCAACAAGAATCAGCCTTGTGACGGCCCTGGACGGGAAAGGCGGGACCCTACGAGCTGCACAGCGTCATCTGAAAGGCGACGTCGCGGGCCACCTGCTGGGGCTTGAATTCGCCGTCTTGCGTGGAAAAACGTATCCAGATCATGTACTTATTGGCGCTGATCTCGGGGAACACGCCTTGCTCGGGGTCCACCCACACGCGCAGCAGATGAAATTGCTTGCCGCCCAGCATCTGTTGGTAAGCGCCCTGCTCGGCCACGATGTCGGTCTTGCGGCCGGATTCGCGCAGCAGTCGCAACGCCAGCGTCAGCCCGTCGTACAGCGCTAGAAACGGTGAGATCCAGGCCTGAAGATCCGAGAGGCGGGCGGCTTCGGATTTGTTCTGCCAGGCAAAGTACGACGGCATGTCGACCTGCGTGGCGCTACCCGGCACGGACAGGCGCCCGCGCAGGCTGGTCAACCATTCGTTTTCGCGCAGCGACTGGCCGGTCTTGCCGGGCGCGGCCAACGCCGTGGCTACTTTTTCCAGTTCGCGCAGCATGGCTTCCAGCGCATCCTGCGCCACGCCGGGGTGATCGCGCAGGCCCACCAACGCCATGCGCTGGCGTTCAAGGTCTTGCAGCACGGCGCCTTTCACGTCCGTGCGTTCGCAGGCGTCAAGCAAATCGAAAAGAGAAGTAACGGCAACCTGATGTTGGCGTGAATCCCCTGCCTGAGCAAAGAAGAACAACCTGTCGAACAGGTATTCCAATCGCAGGTAGGCGCGGATGCGCTCATTGAAGGGGTATTCGTAAACAATCACGCTTTTTTACAGGCCCATCAGTGGTCAGCCAGCCGGCCGGGATGTGGAAGGATGCCGGCCCGCTTGCGCTTACCGGCCCTGGGTGGTCGCCAGCGCAAGCCAGCGGTCATGCAAGGTCTTTGCCTGCGCGCGCAATTGCTCTGGTGAGGTGGCGCCGTCGTTGATGATGACGTCGTCAGCGGACTCCAGGCGGACTTGCCGCGCAGCCTGTGCCGCCATAATACGCCTGATGGCGGGCTCCGTCAGCCCGCTGCGAGCCTGCACGCGGGCCACCTGTGTGTCGGGGTCGCAGTCCACCACGCAGATGCGGTCAACGCGCCCGCGCCACCGCGTCAGGGACTCCACCAGAAGCGGCACGACAAAGACCAGATACGATCCGCTCGCGGCCGCCGCCTGACGCCGTGTTTCTTCAGTGATGATCGGGTGCAGCACGGCTTCAAGCCGCTGCCGTACGGCGGGGTCGGCGAAGGCGCGCTCGCGCATCCAGTCACGGTTCAGCGCACCGTCGGGCGTCAACGCCTGGGCGCCGAACTCCGCGGCAATGGCGGGCATGGCCGCGCCATTCGCGGCGGTCAACGCGCGCGCGATTTCGTCGGTGTCGACCAGCGTTGCGCCCCATTCCGCCAGCATGTCGGCCACGCGGGACTTGCCCGACCCGATGCCACCCGTCAGCCCAATCTTGAACATGGTGCTTATCCTTTCCCGCCGGCTCACGCCGGACGCATCAACAACCACAAGCCCTCGTCGCCACCCAGCAGCAACATCACGATACCGGCCAATGCCAGGTAGGGTCCGAAAGGCAGCGGCTGCCCCCGGCCCGCGCGACCACTGAGCGTGAGCGCCCCGCCGATCAAGACACCCACCAACGAGGCCGCCAGCAACAGCATCGGCAGCGACTCGGCGCCAAACCAGGCGCCCAGCGCGGCCAGCAATTTGAAGTCGCCGTAGCCCATGCCTTCGCGCCCGGTCAGCAGCCGGAACAGGTGAAAGATAACCCACAGAAATACATAGCCGGCCACCGCGCCAATCACCGCCAGCGGCAAGGTGGTGAAGGTGCCGAACAGGTTGACGAGCAGGCCGGCCCAGACCAGCGGCTGCGTCAGGACATCAGGCAGCAGCGTGGTTTCAAAATCGATCCAGCCCAGGGCAATCAGCATGGCCGACAAGCCCATGGCGCACAGGGCGACGGGCGTGGCGCCATAGCGCCAGGCACAGGCGGCGAACACCAGGCAGGTCAGCAGTTCAATGGCGGGGTAGCGCCACGCAATCACGGCATCGCACGCGGCGCAGCGGCCCCGCAGCAAAAGCCAGCCCAGCACCGGCAGACGTCGCCAGCCACGCACCGGCGCGTTGCAGGCGGGGCAATGCGATGCCGGATGGAACAGGCCGTCGGGGCTGTCGGGCCGCGCCCGGCCCACGGCGTCCAGGCATTGCGCCTGCCATTCCCGTTCCATCATGCGAGGCAGCCGGTAGGTCAGCACGGTCAGCCAGCTACCGGCGAACAAGCCCGCCAATGCGGCCAGTGCAATGAAGGCGCCCAACGGAATATCGAAGGCGTGTCGCAGCACGTTCATGCCCGCTCGCGACAAACGCGCGCGCCGGATCCAGCGCCCCGTCCGTCGGCCAGAAGGCGGACGGCAAAACGGCGGCCGTGTCGTTTATTGTGCATAAAGTGCTGACTACACCCAAGAGTGGCTAAGGGAACGTATCGAATCTTCGCATAAGTGCGTAAAATCGGAGACAGACTCAATTCACGGATAAGCTGCCATGACCGCCCGCGTCGACATCGTTACCCGATCCCGCAAACTCAGCGTCATGGGGCTGCTGCTAGCCGGTACCGCACTAGGTGCGGCGGGCTGCGCCCAGCAAAAAACCGAAGGCTATTACGACCCCCCGGCTGAAAGCACCGTGACCGATGCGCAATACCAGGGTTCGGGCGCCGGCTACCGCAGCGTCATCCGCGCGCCGTCGCAAGTGCAAATCGCCCTGAAGCCCGACGCCCGCAAGCCGCAGAACCCAAGTGCGCAAGCCGCTGCCGGTGGCCAGACCACCGAAGACGGCCAGCCCGTTCCGGAAGGCGCCGAGGCCCCCAGCGCCGTATCGGCATCCAACACCGCACCAGCAGCCCCCGCCCCGGCCCCCAACGCCGCCGCGCACAGCCTGGTGCCGCAGCCCCAAACGTATATGGGCACGTTGCCGTGTTTTTCGCCCGCCATGCAATGCACCGCGCAACGCGTGACGTTGACGCTGGCGCCCAACGGCCGTTGGCGTGGCCGCACGGCCTACCTGGAAAACGACCCGAACAAGGGTCCCGCCGTGACCGAACAGGGTTGCTGGGACGCCACCGACGAACGCCCGCCGCGCGTCATCATGATGGACGGCAACGGCAACGTCCGCGCTGAGTTCGTGGTGGCCGCCAACAACGTGCTGCGCGTGCGGTCGATCGCCGGCCAGACGCCCAACCTGAACTACAACCTGACCCGCCAGCCGGATCTGGACCCGATCGACGAGTTGGCCAAGGCCGCGGCGCCCAAGTGTCCGTAACGCCGGTCTAACGCAACAACTCGATCCCGCCGGGCCCGACGAACACCTTGTTCGCGGGCCCGGCGTTTTTTCGGAACCCGCGCGCAGGCTAATCGTCATCGTCCGCAGAGGAGTCCGCCGGGTCATCCGCGGCATCGTCCGTCGAGTCATCAACGAGTGCGGGATCAACGCCATATTCCAGCGGAGGTTCGTGCAACGTCGTGCTGGACGCCATAGTGGGAAACATGGCGGCGGAATAAATGCCGGGGACGATCGGCTGCGATCCGATGGACAAATTTGCGTCGGCGGGCGTCCCGAGAGGCCTTTCCGTCGCCTGCGTCGACACGCTGCCTGTCGCGCGGTCGGACGGCGGGCTCGTCGGCGGCTTCGTCAGAACATTCGTCGGAACATTCGTCAGCCCGCTTGTCAGTCCACTGGTCGGCCCACTTGTCAGTGCACTGGTCAGCTCACTTGTCAGCCCACTGTTCAGCCCACTTGTCAGCCCACTTGTCAGCCCACTGTTCGGCCCACTTGTCCGGCCACCTATCGGGCCACCAATCGGGCCACTTATCGGGCCACCTATCGAGCCACTTGTCGGGCCATTCATCGGCCGGTTCCCAGCCATACCCGGCGCGGGTCGTGAAGCCGTAGCCGCGCCCCATTCAGCGCCCGGCTCAGGGCCCCACTCAGCACGCCACCCCGCGGCCAACGCCGCGTCCACCGCCGCGGCCTCAAGAATAGGCGACGCCCCGGAACGGCCGTGGGCGCACAGGCGGCAGGCCAGCTCCATGGCGTTGCGGGTGTTCAGTTTGGCGAAGATGCGGGCGCGATGGGCTTCAGCCGTACGCAGCGAAATGCCCAGGTCGATGGCGATCACTTTGTTCGGCCTGCCGGCCGCCACATAGTCGACGATCTGCTTTTCGCGGGGCGTCAAGGCGGCAAGCGCCGCATCAAGGTCGGGACGGGGAACACGCATGGGGCGACTCTTTTTTGCAATGTAGGATTACAAGAAGTCTGCCCTCCCCCTAAAAACGGCGAAAGCTAGCAATTCTGTCAGGGGTCGGGATACCGCAATCTGCGGCCCCTACCCTGGTTACGCGGGATCAGGCCGTGTAGGCCAATTCCAGGTTGTCGATCAGACGCGTCGCGCCCAGTTTCGCGGCGGCCAGCACCACGACCGGCTCACCGGCCTGCAAGTCAGCGGCTTCCGGGCGCTTCAGATCGCGCTGGCGGCGCAGCGCCACGTAGTCCACCTTCCAGCCGCGCCGAGTCAGCTCGTCGATGGCGTCGCGCTCCAGGGCTTCGGCATCGCGCTCGCCCTGGGTCAGGCGTTGACCGATCTTCTGCAAGCCCGCATACAACGCAGGCGCTTCGGCCCGCTCTTCGGGGGTCAGGTAGCGGTTGCGCGAGGACAGCGCCAAACCGTCGTCCGCGCGCACCGTTTCATGCGCCAGCACCTCGACCGGCAGCTGGAACTGGCGGCACATATTGCGCACGACCATCAACTGTTGGTAGTCCTTCTTGCCGAAAACGGCCACGCGCGGCTGCACGCACGAGAACAGCTTGAGCACCACCGTGCTGACGCCCTCGAAGAAACCCGGACGGAACTCGCCTTCCAGGATGTCGCCCAGATCGTCCGGCGGTTGCACACGGTAGTTCTGCGGCTCGGGATACATCTCGCGCTCATTCGGCGCGAACAGCACGTAGACGTCGCGCGCCTGTTCCAGCTTTTCAATGTCGGCCGCCAGCGTGCGCGGGTATTGGTCGAAGTCCTCGTTGGGACCGAATTGCAGCCGGTTCACGAAGATGCTGGCGACAACAGGGTCGCCGTGCTGGCGCGCCAGCTTCATCAGCGACAGGTGGCCTTCGTGCAGATTGCCCATCGTGGGCACGAACGACACGCGGTTCTGGCCGCGCAGGTGATCGCGCAATTCCTGGATGGTGTGTACGACTTTCAAGGGAACTCTCCGGGGTTGGGGGCAGCCCGGTCAGGATCAGGCCGCGACCGCCGCCACGCTGGTGTAAGCCAGGCGGACATAGATGGGCGCGTAAGGCTCGGCCTGCGTGATTTCCAGCAGGGATTCGCGAGCCAGCTCCAGCATGGCGATGAAATGCACGACGACCACCGCCGCCGGCGCGCCTTCGCGGACGCGCTCCATGAACAGATCGCCAAATTCCATGAAGCGCACATCGTTCAGGCGCCGCAGGATATGCGTCATGTGGTCGCGCACCGACAGCTGTTCACGCGTGATGTGATGGTGCTGGTTGAGCTTGGCCCGCTTCATGATGTCGGCCCAGGCCAGACGCAGATCGTCCACGCTGACCTCGGGCATCATGCGTTCAACGCTAAGATCGGCGACGGCCTGGCTGCTGACAAAATCGCGGCCCAGCTGGGGCAGCTTGTCCAGCTTTTGCGCGGCCAGCTTCATCTGCTCGTATTCAAGCAGGCGGCGCACGAGTTCGGCGCGCGGGTCTTCGGGCTCTTCGCCGGTGTCGGTCTTCTTGACCGGCAGCAGCATGCGCGACTTGATCTCGATCAGCATGGCCGCCATCAGCAGATATTCGGCGGCCAGCTCTAGATTGGTGATGCGGATCTGGTCCACATAAGACAGGTACTGCCGCGTGACATCCGCCATCGGGATGTCCAGAACGTTGAAGTTCTGCTTGCGGATCAGGTAGAGCAACAGGTCCAGCGGCCCTTCGAACGCCTCAAGAAACACCTCCAGCGCGTCCGGCGGAATGTACAGATCCGTCGGCATCTGGAACAGCGGCTCGCCGTACAGGCGCGCGAACGCCACGCTATCGACGGTGTCTGGCGTGCTGTCCACAGGCGGTTCCACTAGCTTGGCCAGTGCCTCGCCAGGGACTGAAGGGTTACGGGACATGTCTGCCGCAACGGGAATCAGTCTGCCGAATACACGTACGGTTTTTGCGGCACGCGGGCCGCGCGGAAGCCTTCGAGCAGTTCCGGATCTTGCGGTTTGTCCCAAAGACGGGCGCGGCCTTCACGCTGGCGTTCTTCCGTGCCAGGGTGCGACTGCTTGAAGTCTTTCAGGAAAAGGGTGATCTCGGATTCGTAGTTGGTCGCCATGACGCCAATTTCAGTAGGTTGCAGATCCGTCGAGTTTACTTCACGCGGGGCCATTTCCCCGGCGTTACAATCGTCAGGCACCCAACGCCCCCTCCCGCCATGTCAGCCGAATCCGCCGCCGCAGCCAATCCCGCACCCCCTACAACCCCGGATGCGGTGCGCGCAGCGCGCATGATTCCCTTCATCGTCGGCTGCGCGCTGTTCATGCAGATGCTGGACGCCACGGTCGTGGCCACCGCGCTGCCCGCCATGGCCCGGGCCTTGGGGTCCACCCCCGTGCGGCTGAACGTGGCCATCACGTCCTACCTGCTGGCCGTGGCCGTGTTCGTGCCGGTCAGCGGGTGGGCGGCCGACCGCTACGGTGCCCGCCGCGTATTCGTTGCCGCCATTGGCCTGTTCACCCTGAGTTCCGTCGCGTGCGCCCTGTCGCAGGACCTGCCCCAACTGGTAGTGGCCCGCATCGTCCAGGGGATGGCCGGCGCCATGATGGTGCCCGTGGGCCGCATCATCCTGCTGCGCACCGTGCCCAAACAGGACCTGCTCAAGGCCATGTCGTTTTTGTCCATCCCAGCCCTGCTGGGCCCGGTGATCGGCCCCCCGCTGGGCGGCTTCATGGTCACCTACATGTCGTGGCACTGGATTTTCCTGATCAACATCCCCATCGGCGTGTTGGGCATTGCGCTGGTGCTGCGCTATGTGTCTGAAATCAAGGAAGAATCCGCCCCGCGCCTGGACTGGCTGGGCTTTCTGCTCAGCGCGGTGTGCCTGGCCGCGCTGGTCAGCGGCTTTGAAGCCATCGGCCGCGACGTCATGCCGCTGCCCATGCTGCTGGGCCTGATCGCCGTGGGCGCCGCATGCGGTTTCCTGTACGCCTGGCACGCCCGGCGCATCGACCACCCCATCATCGACCTGTCCTTGATGCGGATTCCCACCTTTGCCATTTCGACGCTGGGCGGCAACCTGTGCCGCTTTGCCGTGGGCGCCACCCCCTTCTTGCTGGCCATGCTGCTGCAAGTCGGTTTTGGCCTGTCCCCGTTTTCAGCGGGCCTTATCACCTTTGCCAGCGCCGCCGGCGCCCTGCTGATGAAGTTCGTGGCCACGCCCATCGTCCGGCACTTCGGTTTCCGCCGCGTGCTGACCGTGAATGCGCTATTGACCGGCGTGTTCATCATGGTCTGCGCCACCTTCACGCCCACCACGCCGGTGTGGCTGATGATCGCCATTTTGCTTGTCGGCGGCTTCTTCCGGTCGCTGCAATTCACCGGGGTAAATACGCTAACCTATGCCGACATCCCGCCGTCCCAGATGAGCCGCGCCAGCAGCTTTGCCGCCATGGCGCAGCAACTGGGCATCAGCCTGGGCGTAGGAGTGGCCGCGGTAACGCTGAACGTCAGCATGACGTTGCGCGGTGCCGACACGCTGGCGATCAGCGACGTCGTCGCCGGCTTTATCGTCATCGGGCTGATGTGCATGGCCTCGACCCTTTCTTTTAGACGCCTCGATCCGCTAGCCGGGGCACACCTGAACGGCGCCAAAAACAGTGACGACGAATGAATTTGTCCTAGCCCTGGACCAGGGCACGACCAGCTCCCGGGCCATCGTATTCGACCGCGAATGCGTGGTCCGCGGCGTCGGCCAGCGTGAATTCCGCCAGCACTATCCCCGGCCCGGCTGGGTTGAACACGACGCCAACGAAATCTGGCACAGCCAGCTGGACGTGGCCCGCGAAGCCCTGCGCAATGCCGGCGCCACCGCCGCCGACGTGGCCGCCATCGGCATCACCAACCAACGCGAAACCACGCTGATCTGGGAACGCGCCACCGGCCGCCCGCTAGCCCGCGCCATCGTCTGGCAAGACCGCCGCACCGCCCCCCTGTGCGACCAGTTGCGCCGTGATGGTCACGCCGACTTCCTGCAATCGCGCACCGGCCTGGTCGTGGACGCCTACTTCTCCGGCACCAAGCTTGCCTGGCTGCTGGACCACGTGCCGGGCGCCCGCAAGATGGCCGAACGCGGCGAACTGGCATTCGGCACCGTCGACACTTGGCTGATCTGGCAACTGACGGGCGGCGCCGTGCACAGCACCGATTGCAGCAACGCATCGCGCACCATGCTGTTCGACCTGCACACGCAAGACTGGAACGACGACATCCTGGCCTTGCTGAACATCCCGCGCAGCGTACTGCCCAAGATCGCGCCCAGCAGCGCCGTCGTGGGCGACGCCCTGCCCGAATGGCTGGGCGGTTCGATCCCCATCGCGGGCGTGGCCGGCGACCAGCAGGCCGCCACCTTCGGCCAGGCCTGCTTTACGCCCGGCATGGCAAAGAACACCTACGGCACCGGCTGCTTCATGCTGATGAATGTGGGCGACCAACCGGTGCAGTCCAAGAACCACCTGCTGTCCACCGTAGGCTGGGGCCTGCCCCAAGCCGGCGCGGGCAACTGGAAGCCCACCTACATGCTGGAAGGCGGCGTCTTCGTCGCCGGCGCCGCCGTGCAATGGCTGCGCGACGGCCTGGGCATCATCCAACGCTCCGAAGAAATCGAATCCCTGGCCGCCAGCGTCTCCGACACCGACGACGTCTTCATGGTGCCCGCCTTCGCCGGCCTGGGCGCCCCCCACTGGGACCCCTACGCCCGCGGCACCCTGGTCGGGCTGACCCGCGGCACCACCCGGGCCCACATCGCCCGCGCCACGCTGGAATCCATTGCCCTGCAAAGCGCCGAGTTGCTGACCTGCATGAATGGCGACAGCGGCATCGCGCTGACCGAACTGCGCGTAGACGGCGGCGCCGCCCGCAACGACCTGCTGATGCAAATGCAAGCCGACCTGCTAGGCGTCCCCGTCGTGCGCCCCCGCGTGCCCGAATCGACGGCCCTGGGCGCCGCGGGCCTGGCCGGCCTGGCGGTCGGCTTCTGGAGCCACCTGGAAGAATTCGCCTCCAAATGGCAGGCCGAACGCACCTTCACCCCCACCTGGCCCCAAGCCGTACGCGACGCCAGAATGAAACGCTGGCGCCAAGCCGTGGACCTATCCAAAGGTTGGAGCGCGCCCGCCTGAAGGCGGGCCGGGGCGCAAAACCGGCGCCCGCGCGCAAGCGCGGCGCTACTCCCGCCCCAAGCAAATCAAGCGCGCCCCACCGCACGGCCAAAGTCGCACGCAAACCCACACGTCGAACCGCAGCGCCTGGTCAAGCGCAGAGCCCCCCTGTCAACGACAGCGCCATACGCGCGCGCAGCGCGCCCCGCCCCCTCCCACAATCCCCGCATTCGCGCAGCGCCCCCGCCCCGACGCACCACAATCCCCGCATTCACGCAGCGCCCCCGCCCCGACGCACCACAATCCCGGCATTCGCGCAGCGCCCCCGCCCCGACGCATTACAAACGCGTAAGCCCCAAAAGGCCGCCCGCGCGGCCGGCCTGGGGCGGGCCCCGCAAGCCCTTCCGCCCCCCATCCGGTGGGCAAGAACCAAAAGAACGCCCCTCTCCCCAGCCCCCGTCATCGTCAACAGACGCAGCCTGGCGTGGTGGTGGCGCGGGGTGGCGGGGAGTCGATAAGCCCGAGGGAATCCGAAGGCAGTCGCCGGAGGCGACAACGAGGATGACGACGGGGCAGTCCGGAGCGAAGGCTCCGGACCGCAATCGTTGACCCGCCCGCCCCGAGCCGCCGCCGCGCCAGGCGTCAAAAGAACCTGCTCCGCCCCAAAAAAAGCAACCCGCCCCTGAGCCTAAATCTTTCCGTCAAGCCGCCCGAACCCCAATCGCCACCACCCTCGCACTGAATTCCTTCAACAACTCCTCCCGCACCAAAGCCGCCCGCGCCACCGCCGCCTCCTTCACATGTCCATACCCTCGAATCTCTTCCGGCACCCGCGCTAACGCCACCGCCCTTTCCAGATTCCCCCGATTCAACTTCACCAGAATCGCCGACAACGTCTCTCGATACTCCCGTATCAGCTCACGCTCTGCCCGCCTTTCCGCCGTATACCCGAACACATCCAACCGCGTCCCCCGCAACCGCCGCATCTTCGCCAGCACCCGGAACACCTTCAGCATCCCCGGCCCATAAGCACGCTTGACCAGATGCCCCGCCTTGTCGCGCCGCGAGAACAGCGGCGGCGCCAGATGGAAGTGCAGCTTCCAGTCCCCTTCGAACTGTTCCCCGATCTTCTTCACGAACTCCCCATCTGAATACAGCCGCGCCACCTCGTATTCGTCCTTGTAAGCCATCAGCTTGAAATAGTTGCGCGCCACTGCCACCGCCAACCGATGCGTGCCCGTCGCTTCCTGTTCCGCCCGCGCCACCTTGTCCACTAGGTCCGTGTATTGCTTGGCATACGCCGCATCCTGATATTCAGTCAGAAACGCCTTGCGCACCGCCACCACCTGCGCCAACTCCCCGGTTGGCTTCTTCAATTCCGTGACCGGCGCCGCGCTGCGCGGCCGCTTAAGCTCGATGATGTCTTGCGGCCCCGCCAACGGCACCCCGCCGTTCGCCATCAGCCGCATCACGTCCGCCGGGTCATGCGCCGCGCGCCGCCCCCACGCAAACGCCGCCTGATTGTTGGCCACCTGCTGACCATTCAATTCAATCGCCCGCAGCAAGGCCTGGCGTGACAACGGCAGCCAGCCCTTTTGATACGCATAGCCCATCATCAACGGATTTGAATAGATGGCGTCACCCAGCAGCACTACCGCCATCGCCGCCGCATCCACCGCGTACAGATTGTCCTTGCCGCAGGCGGCTTGCAGATCCGCCGTCAGATCCGCGCCGGGCAACGTCCAGTCCGGGTTCGACACGAAAGCCGCCGTGGGCGCGGTGTCGCTGTTCAACAGCACCTTCGTGCGGCCCGGGCACACCCGCGCCATGCTGTCCGCGCTGGTCGCCACAACCAAGTCGCCCGCCAGCACCAGATCGGCCTCGCCCATCGCCACGCGCGTATTCAACAAATGTTCGGGCGATTGCCCCAGCACCACATGCGAATACACCGCGCCGCCCTTCTGCGCCAAACCCGCCATGTCCAGCACCGAACAGCCCTTGCCCTCAAGATGCGCCGCCATGCCCAACAACTGCCCGATCGTCACCACGCCCGTGCCGCCCACCCCCGCGATAAACACGCCATAAGCGTGATCCGGCACCGGCACGCGCGGCTCCGGCACACCCTCATCGACGACACCTTCCCGCGACAACGCCCGCGGCTTCTTCAGCTTGCCGCCTTCCACCGTCACGAAGCTGGGGCAAAAGCCCTTCAAGCAGGAAAAGTCCTTATTGCAGCTGGATTGATTGATCTTTCGCTTGCGCCCAAACTCCGTTTCCAACGGCTCCACCGACAAGCAATGCGACGCCGTTGAACAGTCTCCGCAGCCTTCGCACACGCGCTCGTTGATGACCACGCGGCGCGCCGGATCCGCATGCGCGCCGCGCTTGCGGCGACGCCGCTTTTCCGTTGCACAGGTCTGGTCATAGATCAGCACCGATACGCCCAGATGTTCGCGCAAGTCGCGCATCACCGCGTCCAGCGCATCACGATGCAGCACCGGGACATCGGGCGCCAAACCCGGTGCGTCCTTGTACTTGTCCGGTTCATCCGTGACCACCACGATTTTTTCGATGCCCTCGGCCGCCATCTGGCGCGAGATCATCGGCACGCTGATGGGCCCGTCCACCGGTTGCCCGCCCGTCATCGCCACCGCGTCGTTGAACAGGATCTTGTAGGTAATGGGCACCTTCGCCGCCACCGCCGCTCGGATCGCCAACAGGCCCGAATGGAAATACGTGCCGTCGCCCAGGTTCGCGAACACGTGTTTTTCTTCCGTGAACGGCGCCTGCCCAATCCACGGCACCCCCTCGCCGCCCATCTGCGTGTACACCTCGGTATTGCGGTCCATCCACCGCACCATGTAGTGGCAGCCAATGCCCGCCATCCCGCGCGAACCTTCCGGCAAACGCGTCGACGTATTGTGCGGACAGCCCGAACAGAACCACGGCTTGCGCTCCTGCATCACGCGCGGACGCGCCAGCGCCTGTTCGCGGTCCTGGATGAATTGCAGCCGCGCCGCGATGCCCGCGCGCACATCGTCGGGCAACGCAAATCGCAGCAGCCGCGCCGCGATCGCGCGCGCCACTATCGCGGGCGAAAACTCGTAATGCGCCGGCAATAACCAGTTGCCCTGCGGCACCGACCACTCCCCGCCATCCTTGTCGTCGAATTTGCCCACCACGCGCGGGATCTTCTTGCCGCTGCCGATCCAGCTGAACAACTCTTCCTTCAACTGGTATTCCAGCACCTGGCGCTTTTCCTCGACCACCAGAATCTCGTCCAGCCCGTCGGCAAACTGCTGCATGCCGGCGGACTCCAGCGGCCACACCATGCCCACCTTGTACAAACGCAGGCCGATGCGCTGGCACACCGCCTCGGTCAAGCCCAGGTCCGACAGCGCCTGGCGCGTGTCCAGATACGCCTTGCCCGACGTCATGATGCCAAAGCGCGCATCGCGTTGCGGCACGTGCCACAGCTCGCGGTTCAGTTTGTTGGCGCGCGCGTACGCCAGCGCCGCGTACAGCTTGTAGTCCAACAGCCGCGCCTCTTGTTGCAGCGGCGTGTCCGGCACCCGGATGTTCAGGCCGTCGGGCGGCAGGATGAAATCTTCCGGCAACAGGATTTGTACGCGATGCGGGTCCACGTCCACCGACGCCGACACTTCAACGATGTCGGTAATGCACTTCATGCCTACCCACACACCCGCATAGCGGCTCATCGCCCACCCGTGCAGCCCGTAATCCAGCACCTCTTGAACGCTGGACGGAAACAGCGCCGGAATCATGCAGGCCTTCAGGATGTGATCGCTTTGGTGCGGCAAGGTCGAGGACTTGGCGGGGTGGTCGTCGCCCGCCACCACCAGCACGCCACCGTGGCGAGACGTGCCGGCCGCGTTGGCATGCTTGAAGACATCGCCGCAGCGGTCCACGCCCGGCCCCTTGCCGTACCACATGCCGAACACGCCGTCGTACTTGGCGCCCGGAAACAGGTTCACCTGTTGCGACCCCCAGACCGCCGTGGCGGCCAGGTCTTCGTTGACGCCCGGCTGGAATTCAATGTGGTGCGCCTTCAAATGCCTGGCCGCCTTCCACATGTTCTGGTCCACCCCACCCAGCGGCGACCCCCGGTAGCCGGACACGAAGCCCGCGGTGTTCAACCCCGCCCGCGCATCGCGCACGCGCTGCATCATGGGCAGGCGCACCAGGGCGTGGATGCCGCTCATCCAAGCGCGGCCGGATTCCAGGGTGTACTTGTCGTCAAGTTGGACGGATTCAAGCGCCGTGCGTACGGCGGCTGGCAGGGGGGCATTCATGTGTACTCCAAAATCCTGGAGGCCCCCTCCAGCTTCGCGAGCCGCCTCGCTTGACGGTCACGCGGGCCAACAAGGGCCGTGAAAGTGAAGTCGTGGCGCGTTTGCGCTGTAGTGCCGATAGTTGTAACCGGTCGCCCCCACCCCGGCAATAGGGCGATGCGATAATTGCCGCCATGGACTTCGCCCCTAGAATCGTCGCCTGGCAACGCCAGCACGGCCGCCACGATCTGCCCTGGCAAAACACGCGTGACCCCTATCGGATCTGGCTATCCGAGATCATGTTGCAGCAGACGCAAGTGGCCACCGTCATCCCGTACTACGAACGTTTCCTTCAGCGTTTTCCGGACGTGGCCGCGCTGGCCGCCGCCAGCCAGGAAGACGTGATGCCGTATTGGGCCGGGCTGGGCTACTACGCCCGCGCGCGCAACCTGCATCGCTGCGCGGTGCAGATCGCTGAAAACTGGAACGGACGCTTTCCG
This sequence comes from Achromobacter sp. ESBL13, assembly GCF_036668755.1. Taxonomy (NCBI): domain Bacteria; kingdom Pseudomonadati; phylum Pseudomonadota; class Betaproteobacteria; order Burkholderiales; family Alcaligenaceae; genus Achromobacter; species Achromobacter sp. ESBL13. Next base: position 260,537 of record NZ_JAZEVT010000006.1, read on the forward strand.
CCTTCAGCCGACGCCATCGCCACGCTGCCCGGCATCGGCAGGTCCACCGCCGCCGCCATCGCCGCGTTTGCCTACGGCGAGCGCTCGCCCATCCTGGACGGCAACGTCAAGCGCGTCTTCACGCGCCACTTCGGCATAGACGGCGACCCCGCCAAGCGCGAGGTCGAAACCCGCTTGTGGGCATTGGCCGACGCGCAGGTCGAAGCCGCCCCCGGGCTGGACATGGCCGCCTACACGCAAGGCTTGATGGACCTGGGCGCCACGCTATGCACGCGCGGCAAGCCCGCCTGTGTACGCTGCCCCATGGCGGACACCTGCGTCGCCCGGCGCGAAGGCCGCCAGGCCGAACTGCCCACGCCCAAGGTACGCAAGGCGATTCCTGAACGCGAGACCGGCATGTTGGTGTTGCAGCACCAGGGCGCTTTCCTGTTGCAGCAGCGGCCTGAACCAGGCATCTGGGGCGGCCTGTGGAGCCTGCCAGAATTCGATGTGGCGGGCGACCCCGACGCCGCCTCGCGCGCGCTGGGTCTGGAACCGGAACAACGCTTTGAACTGGCCGCGTTCGCCCACACGTTCACGCACTACCGCCTGCACATCCGCCCGTGGCTGGTGCCCGTGCGCGCCGCCAGCTTGCGCGAATCCCCCGTGCCGGAACGCTGGGTGCCCGCCGACAAGCTGGCTTCCATGGCGCTACCCGCGCCGGTCAAAAAACTATTGCAAGGGCTGGTCGACGCGGGCATGCAGGACAGCCTGTTCTCCACGGCCAAGCCCTGAACAGACGGCAGCCCGCCGCCGCCGCCCCCCCCGAACTATCTGTCTTCAGGCGCCGAGCCGCTTAACAGCATCACCAGTTTCAGGTCCGGGTGCGTGGCCAGCCGGAACGTGATCTGCTGAAACGCCAGCTTGCCGTCGCGCGGATGCTGGAATTCACGCAAGCCGCCCTCGCGTTCCACCACCGCGTGGCGCGTCCACCAATGGGCGAACACCGGGCTTTGGCGACTCAGCGTGTCCAGCAGGGCAAGCACCGCCGGCTCATCCAGATGCGCGCCCGCGTCGGCGCGAAATTCCGCCACGACGCGGCGCGCCCGCTGGTCCCAATCCACCACCAGGTCACGCGCGGCCGGGTCCAGGAAGATGTAGCGCAGTAGATTGGGTTCGGCATCGCGCTTGGGCCAGTTGTCGAACAGGTCGCGCAGCGGCTCATTCCAGGCCAGCACATTCCACGCGCGGTCCAGCACATAGGCCGGCGCGTTGATGGCGTCCACGCATTCCTGCAAGGGGCCGGGCGCGGCGCCCGCGTCATCGCGCGCGTGTTGGGGGTCGGCGCAGTCGGCAAGGTCGAACAGGTAGGCGCGTTCGGCGCGCGCCAGTTGCAGCACGCCCGCGATGCGCGACCACACGGACGGCGACACCGAAACTTCACGGCCCTGCTCGATCCACGTGTACCAGGTGACGCTGATTCCGCACAGTTGCGCCACTTCTTCGCGCCGCAGGCCGGGCGTGCGGCGCCGCATGCCTTCGGGCAGGCCCGCCATCTGCGGCGTGATGCGCGAGCGCGCGCTGCGCACGAATTCGCCCAACGCCTGCCGGCGCAGGGGCGATCCATCTTGGTTGGCCGCGCTTTGGGGGGAAGTAGTCATACCAGGATAAGCAATGGACTTGTACGTGTATAAAGGCCGGCCTATCTTAGCGCCTGCACCTTACACCCCGCACAACGCAACCAAGGAATTTCATGACCGCCAGCACCCACGACGCCGCCGTCGACCGCCAGTTCAGCCCCCGCGCCACCGCGTACCTGACCAGCGCCGTCCACGCCCAAGGCGAGGACCTGCTGCAAATGGCCGGCATCGCGCGCGAACGCCCGCAGGCTCGCGTGCTGGACCTGGGCTGTGGCGGCGGCCACGTGACGTTCCACGTGGCGCCCGAAGTCAAGCACGTCACCGCCTACGACCTGTCCCAGCAGATGCTGGACGTGGTGGCCGGCGAAGCCGCCAAGCGCGGGCTGGCCAACGTGGCCACGCGCCAGGGCAAGGCCGAATACCTGCCCTTTGCCGATGGCGAATTCGACGTGGTGATGTCGCGCTATTCCACCCACCACTGGCAGGACGCCGGCCGTGGCCTGCGCGAAGCGTTCCGCGTGCTCAAGCCGGGCGGCATCGCCGTGTTTGCGGACGTGGTCTCGCCCGGCGAGCCGCTGCTGGACACCTGGCTGCAAACGATTGAAGTGCTGCGCGACACGTCCCACGTGCGCGACTATTCCGTGGCCGAATGGACGCGGATGCTGACCGAGGCCGGCTTCACCTTGCAGGGGCTGTCGCCGCGCCGCCTGCCGCTGGAATTCCAGACCTGGGTCACGCGCATGCGCACGCCGGACACGCTCGTCGCGGCGTTGCGCCACATGTTCGGCATTGCGCCCGATGTGGTGCGCGCGCATTTCGACGTGCAGGACGACGGCTCGTTCACCAGCGACACGGCGACGATCGTGGTGAAGAAGCCGGGGTGATGAACACGGCCTACGGAAACAGGCCATACCCAAACAGGCCATACGTAAACAGGCCTACGTAAGCAGGCCTACGTAAGCACACCTACGTAAGCAGGCCCTGCGTGCTCAGCGCCCCCGCCACGCCCCGCGTGCGCAGCGCATGCGCGGCTTGCGACACGGCCCGCACAAAGCGCGGGTCGTCGCCCAGGTCGCCAAACACCGCCGTCACGCCGGTCAGCGTTTCGGTCCAGGCTTGCATGGCGGGCGGCCCCGCGCTGCCGCCCTCGAAGGCACGCTCCGCCTTGGCAAGCCGTTGCGCCAACTCTGCCGCCATCGGGTCCTGGATGTCATAACGCCGCCCCGCCTCGTCAACGCCGCGCAAGAAGTGCAGCCACGCGGCCACCGCCAGCGCCAGCTTGTCGATCGGCAAATCTGCCGCCAAGCGGGCACGGACGGTGTCCAGCAAGCGCTGCGGCAGCTTCTGCGTACCGTCCATCGCAATCTGCCGGGTCTGGTGTTTTAACGCCGGGTTCTGGAAGCGTTGCAACAGCCGCTGTTGATAACGCGCCAGGTCCAGGCCCGGCAACGTGGGCAACGTCGGCACGATTTCGTCCTGCATCAACGCGGCCAGATAAGCCTTCAGCGCCGGCTGCGCCATCGCTTCGCCCACCGTCGCCCAGCCCGCCATCACCGACAGATAGGCCAGCGCCGAATGCAGGCCGTTGACGGTGCGCAGCTTCAAGGTTTCAAACGGCGCGGCATCGGCCACGAAGCGCGCGCCGCCTGCGGCCCAGTTTGGCCGGCCGGCGGCAAACCGGTCTTCCACCACCCATTCCAGATAGGGCTCGCCCACGACCGGCCAGGCATCGTGCAGGCCCAGCGCGCGCGCCACGGCGCGGCGATCCTCGTCGGTTGTGCGAGGCACGATGCGGTCCACCATGGAACACGGAAAGGCGCACAAGGCGTCGATCCATGCCGCCAGCGCCGGGTCAACCTGCCGCGCAAACGCCAGCACCATGCCGCGCAGCAAGTGCCCGTTGCCGGGCAGGTTGTCCAGCGACATCAGGGTGATCGGCCCCCTGCCTGCCGCGCGTCGCTGCTGCAAGCCCCACACCAGGTAAGCGATGGTGCCGCGCGGCGCCAGCGGATGGGCAAGGTCGTGCACGATGTCGGGGTGTTGCAGGTTCAAGCGGCCGCTGGCGGGGTCGTGGCAATAGCCTTTTTCAGTCACGGTCACGCTGACGATGCGCGTGTCCGCATGGGCGATGCGCGCCAGCACGGCGGCGGGATCTTCGGGCGCAACCAGGGTTTCGATCAGGCAGCCGATCACCGCAATCTGCTGTTGCAGGCTGCCGTCCCCGCGCATGCCCGTACCGCCGCACCCGCCCTCGCCCTCACCGCCGCCCTGGCTAGCACTGCGTAGCGCCAACGCGTACAAGCCTGCTTGCGGCGCCAGCGCATCGCGCGTGTCCGTCTGCCGCAACGATACGCCACAAATGCCCCAGCCCAGGTCTGGCCCCACGCCCGCGCCCGCATGCAGCGCGGCCTCGTTGACCGCCGCCAGATGCGCGCGCGCGAACGCCCCCAGGCCCAGGTGCACGATGCCCACGCGCAAGGCGGCCCGGTCATACGCGGGCCGCGCCACAGCATCGGGCAATGACGCCAATCGCTCGGGCGCAAGCCGCGCGGCGTCGGCCGCTACCAGTTCCATAGCGTGCCGTCCTGCTGCAAGCGATTCACCGGCAGGTAGGCACGTTTGTAGGGGTACTTGGCCGCCAACGTTTCATCAATGTCCACGCCATGGCCCGGCACGTCGCCGGGATACAGCATGCCCTGGTTGAACGTATAGGCGTGCGGGAAGACGGCGTCGGTTTCCTCGGTGTGGCGCATGTATTCCTGGATGCCGAAGTTGGGCACCCACAGGTCAAAGTGCAACGCCGCGCCCATGCACACCGGCGACAGGTCGGTAGCGCCGTGGCAACCGGTGCGCACCTGGTACAGCGAGGCCAGGTCCGCGATGCGGCGCAGATGCGTGATGCCGCCCGCGTGCACGACGGTGGTGCGGATGTAGTCAATCAACTGGTTCTGCACCAGGTCCTTGCAATCCCAGATGGAATTGAAGATCTCGCCCACGGCCAGCGGCGTGGTCGTGTGCTGCCGGATCAGGCGAAAGGCGTCCTGGTTTTCGGCCGGTGTGGCATCTTCCATCCAGAACAGGCTGTAGGGTTCCAGCGACTTGCCCAGCCGTCCGGCTTCGATCGGCGTCAGGCGGTGATGCACATCGTGCAGCAGATGATGTTCAAAGCCCAGCTTGTCGCGGATGCGCTCGAACAGCTTCGGTGCGTGACGCAGGTATTTTTCAGTGGACCAGTCATGTTCGCTGGGCAGGTCGGCGTCGGCGGGTTCGTAGAACAGGTTGCCGCGCCCCACGCCATAGACCTTATCCAGCCCTGGCACCCCGCTTTGCGCACGGATGGCGTGGTAGCCCATGTCGGCATAGCGCAGCACTTCGTCCAGCGTGTGCTCGATGTCCGACCCGTTGGCGTGCCCGTAGACCATGACGCCGCTGCGGCTCTTGCCGCCCAACAATTGATACAGCGGCATGCCGGCCGCCTTGGCCTTCAGGTCCCATAGCGCGGTGTCCACGGCGGCGATCGCGGTCATGGTGACCGGGCCGCGCCGCCAGTACGCGCCTTTGTACAGGTACTGCCAGATATCCTCGATCTGATGCGCGTCGCGCCCGATCAGGCAGGGGATCACGTGTTCGGTCAGGTACGCCGACACCGCCATCTCGCGCCCGTTCAAGGTAGCGTCGCCGATGCCCGTCAGCCCCTGGTCGGTTTCTATCTTCAGGGTCACGAAATTGCGGCCCGGCGAACAAACAATCACGCGTGCATTCGTAATTTTCATTGGGGTTTTCCGAGTAGACAGCGGGGGCAGGGATAGGGGGTTGGCCGACGAAGGCCGCGTCAGAACGTCACCATCACCTTCATCGCCAAATGCCGGTCGGCCGCCAGCGCGAAGGCGTCATGCACGTTGCGCACCGGCACCGCCGCCGTCAGCAGCGGCGACACGTCCAGTACGCCCCGGCTCAGGTAGTCCACCGCCCAGGCGTATTCGTCGACGAAGCGAAAGCTGCCGATCACGGACAGGCTTTTCACCATGATGAGATTGAACGGGCATTGCTCGCTGCTGCCATTCAACGTGCCTACCGTAACGATGACGCCACGCGGGCGGGTGGCGCGGATGCAGTTGGCCAGCCCGGCGTAATTGCCGGAGGCTTCGAAGCAGACGTCGACGGTGCCCTTGCCCGCGCCCAGCGCGTCGATGGCACCGGGGTCGGTAGCGGCGTTGATGATGTGGGTGGCGCCGACGCGCGCGCAGGTGGCCAGCGTCTCGTCCACGATGTCCACCACCGTCACCTGGCTGGCGCCGGCCAGCCGCGCCGCCATCAGGATGAGCGCGCCGATGGGGCCGGCGCCCACCACCATCACCGACTTGCCCAGCAGGCCGCCGGCGCTGCGCACCGCGTGCAGCGCCACGGCCAGGGGCTCGCCGAAGGCCGCCAGTTCGAATGACAGGCTATCCGGCACGGGCAGGCATTGCGCGTCCTGCACCACAACTTGTTCGCGCATGGCGCCCTGCATGTGCGGATAGCGGCTGGCGCTACCGAAAAAATGCACTGCATCGCAATGGTTGGAATCGCCTTGGCGGCAGTAGCGGCACACGCCGCAGGTGCGCGCCGGGTCCAGCGCCACGCGGTCGCCCGGTTTCACTGTGGTAACGGCGGCGCCCACCTCCAGCACCTGGCCCGAGGCCTCGTGGCCCGGCGTCAACGGCTCGCGGATGACAAAGTCGCCCACCCTGCCATGACGGTAGTAATGCAGGTCCGACCCGCAGATGCCAACGGCCTTGATGGCCACGCGCACCTGCGTCGCGCCCAGCGCTTCAGGCGCCTGTACGTCCAGACGCAGATCCTGTGCACCATGAATTGCGCAATTCAACATGCTGGTGTGCCCCTATATGACGGGATGCGCTATCGCCACCCCTGGGCGAATTCGCCGATGACGCGTTCCAGGTGCGCACGCATCGCCAGCCTGGCCGCCTGCGCGTCGCGCGCAACCAGCGCGCTGAAAATCTGCTGATGGTCTTGCTGCGATGCCTGGCGCAAATCCTGCGAATGGAAGTGCTGTTCCATCTTTTCCCAGATCGGCCCTTGGGCCTGGTCCCACATCGACGTTACCGTCGCCAGCAACACGCTATTGCCGGTGGACTGCGCGATGTAAAGGTGAAAGCGCCGGTCGGCCTCTTGGTTGGCCGCCTTATCCGTCATCTGCTCGCGCATGGTGGTCAGCGCCTCGAAGATGCGGTCCAGGTCGGCATCGGTGCGGGTTGTGGCGGCCAGTGCCGCCACCTCGGACTCGATCAGGCAACGCGCCCGCAGCAGTTCAAACGGCCCGGCCCCCGCTTCCTGCGCGGGCGGCAGGCGCGCCACGCCGGGCTTAGGTTCGCAGACATAAATGCCGGAACCGCCCCGCACTTCCACCACGCCTTGCAGTTCCAGCGCGATGATGGCTTCGCGCAGCGCGGTGCGGCTGACGTCAAAGCGTTCAGCCAGCGCGCGTTCGGCTGGCAGCCGCTTGCCGACGGCAAATTCGCCCTGGGCGACCAGGGCGTGGATTTGCGCCGCCAGCCGCACATAGGCGCGGTCGGGCGCCGGCTTGCTGGCCGGCTCTGCGGGTTTGGGGATCAGTTGCAGCGTCATGGCATATTAAAGTGGTCTGACCAAATAATATTTGGTTCACCAATCTTCGGCATCATGGTTTACCAGTATCCGACTGGTGAACCAGAAGACCCAGCCGGCCAGCGTAGCGGCCGCGCTCGACAGGTCCGGCAGGTAACGGTATAGATGGCGGTTCCATCAACCGTGCATAAGGGAACCGCGCCATGTCCGATTCATCCAAGCAGCCCACGTCCGCGCCGCCCTTGCCCCACGCCCACGGCGACGACGTGCTGGCTTCCCTGACCGTCCGCCAGGCCGCCGCCCTGATCCGCGAGGGCCGTTTGTCCAGCGAAGCGCTGACCCAGGCCAGCCTGACCCGCATCGACGCCCACGCCGCGTTGAACGCCTTCATTACCGTGGACCACCAGGGCGCCCTGGCCCAGGCCCGCGCCTACGACGCGCAGCCGCACGGCGGTCCGCTGGGCGGCGTGCCCATCGCCATCAAAGATAACATCCACGTTGCCGGCCTGCCCAACACCGCCGGCACGCCCGCGCTGAAATCGTTCCGCCCGGCAAAAGACGCACCGGTGGTGCAGCGGCTGCGCGCGGCGGGCGCGGTCATCGTTGGCAAGACCAACATGCATGAACTGGCGTTTGGCGTGTCGGGCTACAACACCGCGTTTCCCGGCCCGTTGGGAGACGGCACGCGCAACGCCTATGACAGCAGCCGCATCGCAGGCGGTTCGTCGTCGGGTAGCGGCGCGGCGGTGGGCGCGCGCCTGACGCCGGCGGCCATGGGCACCGACACGGGCGCATCGGTGCGACTGCCGGCCTCGGTAAACGGCGCTGTCGGATTCCGGCCGTCGGTGGGGCGCTATGACGGCGCCGGCATCACGCCCATTTCACACACCCGCGACACCCCGGGTCCCATTGCCAACAGCATGGACGACATCGTGCTGCTGGACGCGGTGCTGGCCGATGACACCGCGCCGCTTGCGCCGCTTGACGCAAAAAGCGTGCGCCTGGGCCTGGCCAGCTATTTCTGGAACGACCTGGAAGCCCAGGTGCGCGACGTCACCCACGCCGCGCTGCAAAAGCTGCGCGACGCGGGCGTGCAGTTGGTGGAGATCGACATGCCCGAGCTGCCTGCCGCCAACGCCGCGGTCGGCATGCCGCTATGCCTGTATGAACAAAAGCCGGACCTGACCGACTACCTGCAACGCTACGACACGGGCGTGAGCTTTGACGAGGTGGTGGCGCAGATTTCCAGTCCCGACGTCAAAGGCATTTTTGAAGGCTTGATCGTGCCCGGCGTCTTGCCCACGCCCGACGGCCAGGTGCTGGCGCTGCAACCCTTGTACGAGCGTGTCATCTCGCACCAGCGCGATGAACTCATCGACGTCTATCGCCGCGCGTTCGCAGAACACCAGCTAAACGGCCTGCTGTTTCCCACGCTGCCGATCCTGCCGCTGCCCGCTACGCCGCAGGCCAGCAGCTTCGAAGCGTTCAGCCGCCTGGCCCGCAACGTGGACCCGGGCAGCAACGCCGGCCTGCCGGGCCTGAGCGTGCCGGCCGGGCGGTCAAAAGAAGGCTTGCCCGTGGGTTTGGAAATAGACGGGCTGCCAGGCGAAGACCGCGCGGTGCTGGCGATTGGGCTGACCCTTGAACGCATCCTGGGCCGCATCGCCCCGCCGGGGCGATAAGCGGCTGTCCGGCCCAGGCCGGCGCATCACCCCAGGTTCGGCGCCAGTGTGCGCTTCAGGTCTTCAATGCCGCGGCCGCTGCGTTTGGCGTAGTCTTCAAGCTGGTCTTCGCCGATCACGCCCACGTTGAAGTACTGCGATTGCGGGTGGCTGAAGTAGAAGCCCGACACGCTGGACGCCGGGTACATGGCATAGCTGTCGGTCAGCATCATGCCGATGTCGGCGCCGTCCAGCACGCGGAACATATCGGTCTTGACGACGTGTTCCGGGCACGCCGGGTAGCCGGGCGCGGGGCGGATGCCCACGTACTTTTCGGCAATCATGTCTTCGTTGGACAGGGCCTCGTCGGCCGCGTAGCCCCACAGGTCCTGGCGCACGCGGGCATGCAGGCATTCGGCGAAGCCTTCGGCCAGGCGGTCCGCCAGCGACTTCAACATGATGCTGGAATAGTCATCCAGCGCCTTCTCGAATTCCGCTTCCTTTTTCTCGATGCCGATGCCCGCCGTGACGGCGAACATGCCGATGTAGTCCATCTTGCCCGAGGACTTGGGCGCAATGAAATCCGCCAGCGACTTGTTGCTGACGCCCTCGCGCTTGGCGCCCTGCTGGCGCAGGTTGCGATACGTGAACAGCACTTCGCTGCGCGTTTCGTCCTTGTAGATTTCGATGTCTTCGTCGTTGACGCTGTTGGCCGGGTAGAAGCCCACTACGCCGTTGGCGGTCAGCCAGCGGCCTTCGACGATGCGCTTCATCATGGCCAGGCCGTCGGCATAGACCTTGCGCGCCTGCTCGCCCACGACCTTGTCGTCGAGAATGGCGGGGAACGGGCCGAACAGGCTCCACGTCTGGAAGAACGGGCCCCAGTCCACGTACTTCACGATCTCGGCCAGGTCGTAGCTTTTGAACGTGCGACGGCCGATGAACTTGGGGCGCGGCGGCGTGTAGTTGTCCCAGTCGATGACGGGACGCGAGGCGCGGGCGTCGGCCAGCGGCAAGATCGGCGTGGCCTTGCGGTTGGCGTGGCGGCGGCGCACTTCCTCGTATTCCTGGGCCAGTTCGGCCAGGTACGTTTCAGACTGGTCCGACATCAGGTTGGTGGCCACGCCCACCGAGCGGCTGGCGTCGGGCACATAGATGACCGGGCCTTCGTAGTTGGGCGCGATCTTCACGGCCGTATGCACGCGGCTGGTGGTCGCCCCGCCGATCATCAGCGGCAGCTTGCGGCTGCGGAAATATTCGTCGCGCTGCATTTCGCTGGCCACGTAGGCCATCTCTTCCAGGCTGGGCGTGATCAGGCCGGACAAGCCGACGATGTCGGCGTTTTCTTCCTTGGCCTTTTCCAGGATCTGCGCGCAGGGCACCATCACGCCCATGTTCACGACTTCGAAGTTATTGCACTGCAAGACCACCGACACGATGTTCTTGCCGATGTCGTGCACATCGCCCTTGACGGTGGCGATGACGATCTTGCCCTTGGCGCGCACGTCGCCGCCGGCTGCCGCGATCTGGCGCTTTTCTTCTTCGATGAAGGGAATCAAATGGGCCACGGCTTGCTTCATGACGCGGGCCGACTTCACCACTTGCGGCAGGAACATCTTGCCTTCGCCAAACAGGTCGCCCACGACGTTCATGCCGTCCATGAGCGGGCCTTCGATGACTTCGATGGGGCGGCCGCCGCGGTCGAAGATCTTCTGGCGCACCTCTTCGGTGTCTTCCACGATGAAGGTGGTGATGCCGTGCACCAGCGCGTGCGCCAGGCGTTGTTCGACGTCGGCCTTGCGCCACGTCAGGTCTTCTTCGCGCTTGGCGCCGGAACCCTTCACGCTGTCGGCAAACTGCACCAGGCGTTCGGTGGGCGTGCGTTCGTCGGACGGGTCCGTCTTGCCGACGGGGTCGGGGCGGTCCAGCACCACGTCTTCGACCAGGTCGCGCAGCTTGGGGTCCAGGTCGGCGTACACGCCCAGCTGGCCGGCATTGACGATGCCCATCGTCATGCCTTCCTTGACCGCGTAATACAGGAATACGGTGTGGATGGCTTCGCGCATCGGCTCGTTGCCACGGAACGAGAAGCTGACGTTGGACACGCCGCCCGAGATGCGGGCGTGGGGCAGGTTTTCGCGGATCCAGCGGGTGCCTTCGATGAAGTCCACCGCGTAGTGGTTGTGTTCGTCGATGCCGGTGGCGACCGCGAAAACGTTCGGGTCGAAAATGATGTCTTCGGGGGGGAAGCCTTCTTCCTCGACCAGGATCTTGTACGCGCGGCCGCAGATTTCCTTGCGGCGCTCCAGCGTGTCGGCCTGGCCCAGTTCGTCAAAGGCCATGACGACCACGGCCGCGCCGTAGCGGCGGCACAGGCGCGCGTGATGGCGGAAGGGCTCGATCCCTTCCTTCATGGAAATGGAGTTGACCACCGCCTTGCCCTGCACGCATTTCAGGCCGGTTTCGATGACTTCCCATTTCGAGCTGTCGATCATGACCGGCACGCGCGCGATGTCGGGCTCGGATGCGATCAGGTTCAGGAAGCGGTGCATGCAGGCCACCGAATCCAGCATGGCCTCGTCCATGTTGATGTCGATGATCTGCGCGCCGTTCTCGACCTGCTGGCGCGCCACGGCCAGCGCCTCGTCGTACTTTTCTTCGCGGATCAGGCGGGCAAACATCTTGCTACCCGTCACGTTGGTGCGTTCGCCGACGTTGACGTACAGCGTGTCTTCGTCGATGTTCAGGGCTTCCAGGCCGGACAGGCGCGTCTTGACGGGAATGTCCGGCACGACGCGCGGCGTCAGCGCCGTGACCTTGTCGGCGATGGCGCGGATGTGGTCCGGCGTGGTGCCGCAACAGCCGCCGGACATGTTGACCAGCCCGGCGCGGGCAAATTCTTCCAGCAGCGCGGACGTGTCGGCGGGCGTTTCGTCAAAGCCGGTTTCAGCCATGGGGTTGGGCAGGCCGGCGTTGGGGTACACGCAGACGTAGGTGTCGCAGATCTTGGACAGCTCGGCCACATACGGGCGCATCAACGCCGCGCCCAGCGCACAGTTCAGGCCGATGGTGATGGGGCGCGCATGGCGCACCGAGTTCCAGAAGGCTTCAACGGTCTGACCCGACAAAATGCGGCCGGACGCGTCCGTGACCGTGCCCGAGATCATGACGGGCAGACGGATGCCGCGCGCTTCGAACACTTCTTCGGTGGCGAAGATGGCGGCCTTGGCGTTCAGCGTGTCGAAAATGGTTTCGATCAGGACGATGTCGATGCCGCCGTCCAGCAGGCCGTTCAACTGTTCTATATAGGCGACGCGCAATTCGTCGAAGGTGACGTTGCGCGCGCCGGGGTCGTTGACGTCGGGCGAGATCGACGCGGTCTTGGGCTGCGGGCCCAGGGCACCGGCCACGAAGCGCGGCTTGTCCGGCGTGCTGTAGGCGTCACAGGCCTGGCGCGCCAATTGCGCGGAAACCAGGTTCAGTTCGTAGGCCAGTTGCGGCAGGTCGTAATCACCCTGCGCGATGGTGGTGGCGCCGAAGGTGTTGGTTTCGATGACGTCGGCGCCCGCTTCCAGGTATTGCCGATGGATCTCGGAGATGACATCGGGACGCACCAGCGACAACAGCTCGTTGTTGCCCTTGACGTCTTTGCCGTGGGCCGCGAAACGCTCGCCCCGGAAGTCGGCTTCACCCAGCTTGTAGCGCTGGATCATGGTGCCCATGGCGCCGTCCAGGATCAGGATGCGCTTGCCCAGCAGGCGGGCGAATTCGCCACCCTGGGTATAGGCTTCGGGCGGGTACGGCAGGCGGGGATACGACACGGGCAGGTCCAGATAAAGTTGGCCAACAGCGGCGCGGATGTGGCTAAAAAGCGAAAAACGCCGAAAAAACAAGCCCTGATCGTAACAAAACGGGGTCTCTCGCGCCCTCGGGTGATACAGTTTCGGCCCCGAACCGGTGCTTTCGGCGCATCAGGCTGGCAAGAACACAACACTTGCCTGTCCGCGTGCGAAAGATAAACGGGAAACAGGAAGACGCCCGCCCGGGCCGCCACGCCGCCTTGCCGTACAGCAGGCGGCCGGCAAGCCCCGCGTCCAGCCTGTGCTGCCCCCGCAACGGTCCCCATGCGCTTTTCAAGCCATGGCAGCCCGATACCGGCCAGTTCGCTCGTCAGGAAGTCCAGCGCCGCCGCGCCCGCTTTGCCGGGCTTGCCGTGGCGCGCGGACGTCCTCCCATCGTGATTGGCCTGCGGGGTCGCGGGTCGCATCGAGGTTATGTAGATGAAAGCCCGCTCTATCCGGCGTTACGCCGGCGCCCTGCTCTGTTCCGCTCCGGCCATCGCCGCCGCCCAGCAAGCTGCCACCTCCGAACTCGACCCGGTCATCGTGACCGCCCAGCGCGTGCCGACCGACGGCCGCACGCTGCCAATATCGATTTCGGTGATCACCGCGCAGGACATCGCCGCCAGCAGCGCGCGCACCATGCATGACCTGCTGTCGACCCAGGCCGGCATCAACCTGATCAATACCGGCAGCTCCAGCGACAACGCGATTGTCGACCTGCGCGGTTTTGGCATCACGGGCGCCAGCAACACGCTGATCATGATCGACGGCGTCAAGCAGAACACCAATGATCTGTCGGCCCCCAGCCTGGGCGTAGTGCCGCTGGACCAGGTGGAACGCATTGAAATCGTGCGCGGCAGCGGCTCGGTGCAATACGGCGGCGGCACGACCGGCGGCGTGATCAACATCATCACCCGGTCTGATTTCTCGAAAGAACCGGTCACCGCCCGCGCCACCGCCACGTTCGGCAGCTATGGCCTGCGCCAATACGACGCGGCCGTCGCCATGAACAACCAGAAGGTGGGCGTTGACGCCTACCTGCAATCGCTGCACACCGACGGCTACCGCGACCACAGCGGCGAGCGCCGCGAAGGTGGCGGCGGCGGCATCACGCTGCGCCATGACAACGGCTCGATCCGCCTGTACGGCCGCACCACCACGCAAAAGCTGGAATTGCCCGGCCCGCGCCTGATCAGCCCGTCGACCGGCGTGAACGAATTCCAGGACGACCCGCGCGGCTCGAAGAACGATGTGGACTTCGTCAAGACCACGTCCACCACCTTCGGCCTGCAAGTAGAGCAGGCCATTGGCGTGGGCACCTTGTACGCCGATCTGTCCACCCGCGAAAAGAAGCTGAACGGCCTGACGTATGACGGCTTTGGCGACACGTGGCGCGACCAGAAGCTGGAAGAGAACATCGCCAGCGTGCGCTATCGCCTGCCGATCACCGGCGGCCACAGCCTGGTGTTCGGCGCCGACGCGCAGGAATCCAAGACCACCGCCGACCAGAACGCCTACTACGACTTCGAACCGTCCAAGTGGCAGTCGCGCCAGCATCAGTACGGCCTGTTCGCCGAAGGCTTGTTCCGCGCCACCGACAGCACCACGGTCACGGCCGGCGTGCGCCGCCAGTACGCGTCCGACGACCTGGAAGTGCTGAGCGGTTCGGGCACCCCGTCGGATCGCAGCAACCACCTGACCGCGTGGCAGCTGGGGGTGCGCCAGGACCTGTCCGCCGGCTTCGGCCTGTACGGCAAGGTCGGCCGCAGCTTCCGCCTGCCCAACGCCGACGAACTGCTGTCGGTGCAAAGCCCGCTGGCCCCGCAAACGTCCACCGACAAGGAAATCGGCGTGACGTGGCAAGGCGCCGCCAGCAGCGCCCGCCTGTCGTACTTCCGCTATGACCTGACCAACGAAATCCAGTACAACCCGCTGGCCGACGGCATGTGGGGCCCGGGCACCGGCGCCAATACCAACCTGGACCCGACCCGCCGCCAAGGCATCGAACTGGAAGGCCGCACCGCCGTGTCCAGCAGCGTCACGCTGGATGCCAACCTGACCTGGATGGAAGCGCAATTCCGCTCGGGCAACTACGCGGGCGTGGACCTGGCCGGCAAGACCGTGCCGCTGGCGCCCAAGTGGCTGGCCAACGCCGGCGTGACGTGGCGCCCGACCGATGCGTTCCTGTGGAACGTGTCGGCGCAGTATGTGGGCAAGTCGCGCATGGACAACGACCAGGCCAACCAGTTCGACAAGGAACTGGACGCCTACGTGCTGTTCAACACGAAGGTCGCGTACAAGTTCACGCGCAACATCGAAGGCGCCATCGGTGTGAACAACATCTTTGACCGTCAGTACGCCACGTACGGCATACGCGGCGGCAATGCGTCGTTCGAAATGCTGGGCCCCGTCGCGAACTACAACCTGTACCCGGCGCCGGGCCGCAATTTCTACGCATCGCTCACGATGCGCTATTGATGGCGGACATCCGATATAGTCGGCGTTCTTCGCTGCCTCTATCGGCTTTTGCATGAGCTTTGCACGCGCGCTTTCCCGCATCGCCCTGGGGCTGTTCCTTGCCCCGGGCGCGTTGCCGGCCCTGCCCCTGGCCCTGGCCCTTGCGGTGGGCGCGGCAAGCGCGAACGCGGCCGACGCCATCCACACGCACGACGACAAGGGCCGCGCAGTCTCGCTGGCCGCGCCCGCGCGCCGCGCCGTCACGCTGGCGCCGCACGCCACGGAACTGGTCTACGCCGCCGGCGCGGGCGACTATCTGGCCGCCACCATACGCGGCAGCGATTACCCCCCCGCCGCGCGCCGCGTGCCCATCATCGGCGACGGCACGCAGCCGGATGCGGAACGCGTGGCAGCCGTGCGCCCCGACCTGCTGATTGCCTGGCAGCCCGCCGCGGCGCAGCCGCTGGTGCACGTCATGGACAAGCTGGGCGTGCCCGTTTTCTACAGCGATCCCTTGACCCTGGCCGCCATTCCCGACGCCGTTGAGCGCATGGGCGTGCTGTTCGGCACCGAGGCGCATGCGCGGCCCGCCGCCCAGCAATTGCGCCAGCGCCTGGCCGCGCTGACGTCGCGCTACGCCGGACGCCGCCCGGTGCGCGTCTTCATCCAGGCCGGGCTGGACCCGATCTACACCCTGAACAACAGCAGCATCGTCGGCGACGCGCTGCGCGTCTGCGGCGGCGTGAACGTGTTCGGCCAGGCGCCCGTGGTGGCGCCGCAGGTCACGCTGGAAAACGTGCTGGCGGCACGGCCCGAGGCGGTGGTGGCCGGCGTCAGCCGCCCGGAAGACACCGCCCGCAACCTGGCCGCCTGGCAGGCGCTGGGGCTGCCGGCCGCGCGCCTGGGGCACGTGTATGGCGTGGATGCCGACGCCCTGTACCGGCCGGGTCCGCGCCTGATCGACGCCGCCGAAGCCCTTTGCGCCGACCTGGACCGCCTGCGCTGATCCGGCCCTGGCGGTTGATGCATGCCGCATTCCTTGAAAAACGGAACGGGGCTTCCCACCTTGTTGCGCATCCGGCGCGACATCGTGCTTTATCATTCGCGAAAGCCTTTCAGTCAGCCTCCCGCGGGTATCGCTGCGCGCACCCGCCCTTTGAAACACCGCCATGACCACACAAGACACTCTCACCATCGCCGGGCGCGCCTATTCGTCGCGCCTGCTCGTCGGCACCGGCAAGTACAAGGACTTCGAGCAGACCCGCGCGGCGCTGGACGCCAGCGGCACGGAAATCGTCACCGTCGCCATCCGCCGCACCAACATCGGCCAGAACGCCGGTGAACCGAACCTGCTGGACTACGTCCCGCCGTCAAAATTCACGCTTCTGCCCAACACGGCCGGCTGCTACAGCGCCGACGACGCCGTGCGCACGCTGCGCCTGGCGCGCGAGCTGCTGGACGGCCATGACCTGGTCAAGCTGGAAGTGCTGGGCGACCCGCACACGCTGTTCCCCAACATGCCCGAAACCCTGAAGGCCACCAAGACGCTGGTCGACGACGGCTTCAAGGTCATGGTCTATTGCACCGACGACCCCATCCAGTGCCGCATGCTGGAAGACATGGGCGCCGTGGCGGTAATGCCGCTGGCATCCCTGATCGGCTCGGGCATGGGCATCCTGAACCCCTGGAACCTGCGCCTGATCATCGACCAGGCCCGCGTGCCGGTCGTGGTGGACGCCGGCGTGGGCACCGCCTCGGATGCCGCCATCGCCATGGAACTGGGCTGCGACGCCGTGCTGATGAACACCGCCATCGCCGCCGCGCGCGACCCGATCCTGATGGCCAGCGCCATGAAGAAGGGCGTGGAAGCCGGCCGCGAGGCCTTCCTGGCCGGCCGCATGCCCAAGAAGCTGTACAGCGGCGCGCCCAGCTCGCCCACTGAAGGGCTGATCACCGGCGGCCCGGGCGCGCAGAAATGAGCTCGCGCCAACAGGACGGCAACGCCCGTCCCATTCCCAACGCGTTGACCATCGCGGGCGTCGACCCCTCCGGCGGGGCCGGCATCCTGGCCGACGTGAAGGCCATGAGCGCGCTGGGCGCGTACGGTTGCGCCGTCATCGCGGCGTTGACGGCGCAGAACACCCAGGGCGTTACCGGCATTTCGGCCGTGCCGCCTGCCTTCGTGGGCTTGCAGATCGACACGCTGTTCACCGACGTGCGCATCGACGCCGTCAAGATCGGCATGCTGGGCCAGTATCCGGTGATTGAAATGGTGGCCGAAAAGCTGGCCAAGTGGACCCCGGCGCACGTGGTGCTGGACCCGGTTATGGTGGCAAAAAGCGGCGACCTGCTGCTGGAGAACGATGCCGTGGGCGCCATGCGCGAGGCGCTGCTGCCGCAGTGCACGATGCTGACGCCCAACCTGCCCGAAGCCGGTGTGCTGCTGGAAGAACGGCCGGTGGAAACCGTCAAGGAAATGCGGCGCGTGGCCGAACGCCTGCGCAACAAACTGGCGCACTCCGGCGAACGCTGGGTGCTGGTCAAGGGCGGCCACCTGCCCGGCAACGAAACCATCGACCTGCTGCACGACGGCGACCGCATGATCGAACTGCCCGGCCACCGCATCGACACCGCCAACACCCACGGCACGGGCTGCACCTTGTCGGCCGCGCTGGCGGCCTTGCTGCCCCAAATCGGGGACGTACCAGAGGCCGCACGCCGCGCCAAGGCCTACCTGACGGAAGCCATCCGCCATGCCGAACGGCTGTCGGTAGGATCGGGCCACGGGCCGGTCCACCACTTTCACGCCTGGTGGTAGCAGGCCCGGCGCCCCACCCTGCAAGCAGGGGTTGCGGAATATCGCGGCGCTTTTCGAAGCGCCGCGCTCGTTTCCGGCATGGTCGCCCGGCCTGAAACGCCTGCTTGGCCCGGGCGCCGTCACAGGACGCTACGAATCGGTACAATGGCCGCCTGATTCCTCTGTTTTTTCCTGACCGTCATGAACGCTTCGACCCTGCCCGACGTAGAACAAGCCCGCTTCAATATGGTGGAACAGCAGATCCGCCCGTGGGACGTCCTGGACGCCAACGTGCTGCAAGCGCTGTTCGATGTGCGCCGCGAACAATTTGTTCCGCCGGCCCTGCGCGCCTTGGCGTTTTCCGACCTGGAACTGCCCCTTGAAATCAATGCGGTCAACACCCGCCAGACCATGCTCGCCCCCAAGGTTGAAGCGCGTTTGGCGCAAGACCTGCAATTGACCAAATCCGACTGCGTGCTGGAAATCGGCACCGGTTCGGGCTACCAGGCCGCGCTGCTGGGCTATCTGGCCCAACAGGTGACCTCGGTTGAAATCGACAGCCGCCTGGTGACGTTCGCGCAGCAAAACCTGCAAATGAACAACGTCACCAACGTCAAGGTTGAAACCGGCGACGCCCGCAACGGCTGGGGCTCGACCGAATACGACGCGATCCTGGTCACGGGTTCGGTGCCCGTCGTGCCGGACGCGCTCAAGTACCAGCTGCGCGTGGGTGGCCGTCTGGTCGTGATCGTGGGCCAGGCCCCCGTCATGACGGCCTGTCGCATCACCCGCACTACCGCCGCCAGCTTTGAAACGGTGAACCTGTTTGAAACCGTGATCAAGCCGCTGCGCGGTGTCGCGGTATCCCAGTTCAAGTTCTAAACCCTATCCCCGCCGCCCCGTGCCCGCCCCGCTTCGGGGCCCGGGCACCCTGGGGCGGCCCGGCGTATCGTTGAAAATCATGCGCGTCCGATTGCTTACGGCTTTACTGGTTTTTACCGCCGCCGCAAGCGTCGGCCCGTTGCCCGCATTTGCGCAGAACCTGATCCAGGTCTGGCAAGCCGCCCTGGGCAATGACCCCACCTATGCCGCCGCCCGCGCCAACTATCGCGCCGGGCTGGAAAAAGAACCGCAAGCCCGCTCGCTGCTGCTGCCGCTTATTTCGGCCGAAGCCGGCGGCGCATACCAGGAAACGCGCAGCACGCGCGGCCTGGGCGTGGCCTACAGTGGCGGGCGCGGCGTCTGGGACCTGGCGCTGACGCAGCCGCTATTCGATTGGGGCCGGTGGCAAAACTACGAGCAGTCCAAGCTGATCGTCGCCGATGTCGAAGTCCAGTTGCAGCAAGCCTATCAAGACCTGCTGCTGCGCGTGGCGGATGCCTACTTCAACGTGCTGTACGCGCAAGACGCGCTGACCGCGACCGAGGCCGAGAAAGCGGCCGTGGCGGGTCAGCTGGAATCGGCCAAGCGCAATTTCGAGCTGGGCAATTCCACGGTTACCGACACCTATGAAGCGCAGGCGCGCTACGACTTGGTGGTCGCGCAGGAACTGCGCTTGCAGAACGACCTGGACGTGCGCCGCGATGAATTGGCCAAGATCATCGGCACGGCGCCGGGCGCGCTGGCCGAACTGCCCTACGGCGTGCAATTGCCGTCGCCCCAGCCCGCCCGCGTCAACGACTGGAGCACTCAGGCTGAATCGTCCAGCCTGGAGGTGCTGCGCGCGCAGTTGCTGACCCGCATCGCCGGCCGCGAAATCCAGATCGCCAAGAGCGGCCACTATCCCACCTTGAACTTGCGGGCCACCAGCGGCAGCGCCAGCGACGCCGTCATGCGCAACGCGGCGCCGGGCAAGCCCATCGACAACACGGTGGGCGTCGTGCTGTCCATTCCGCTGTATTCCGGCGGCGGCGTATCGTCCCAGGTCACCGAGAAGGTGCAGCTGGAACAAAAGGCCCGCCACGACTTCGAAACCGCACGCCGCCAAGCCATCCAGGCCGCGCGCCAGTACTACACGGGTGTCACCAGCGGGTTGGCTCGCATTCAAGCGCTGGAAGCCGGTGAAAAATCCAGCCGCGCCGCCGTCGAGGCCAACCGCACCGGCTACGAAGTCGGCGTGCGAATCAACCTGGACGTGCTCAATGCGCAGCAGCAGTTGTACGCGACGCAGCGCGATCTGGCGCTGGCCCGCTACAGCACGGTGCTGTCGGGGCTGCGGCTGAAGGCCACCAGCGGCATTCTGGCGGAAACGGATCTGGAAGCCATCAACAGGCTGCTGCGGGAACCGCGCTGAGGCTGGGGATCGGGCTTGGATGCGATGGGATGGGCTACGGGCTACGGGCTACGGGCTACGGGCTACGGGCTACGGGCTACGGGCTACGGGCTACGGGCTACGGACAAAAAAGGCGGCTTGCACAAGCCGCCTTTTTTCATGCCCTGCGCAGGCTCCACGCCCCTCGGCCTCAACCGCCCTGGATCTTCTTCACCAGCGCCGTCGTGGACCGCTGAAATTCGAACGGAATGGCCACGGCGCGACCGCCCCAGCTTTTTACCAGCGCCGTTTCGGGCAACGTTTCCATGTCGTAGTCGCCGCCCTTGACGATCAGGTCGGGCTTGATCTGGCCGATCAGCGCTTCGGGCGTGTCTTCGTGAAACGACGTGACCACGGTCACGCAGCCCAGCGCGGCCAGCAGCGCGGCGCGGTCTTCCATGCGGTTCAGCGGGCGCTCGGCACCCTTGCCCAGGCGGCGCACCGATTCATCGGTGTTCACGGCCACCACCAAGGTCGCGCCCAACTGCGCGGCCTGGTCCAGATATGTGGCATGGCCACGATGCAGGATGTCGAAGACCCCGTTGGTGAACACCAGCGGCCGCGGCAGGCGGCCGGCGGCAACGGCGGCGACGCATTCGTCGCGGGACAGGACTTTGGATTCAAAACGGGCGGCGGACATGCGGCGATTATATCCGCGCATCCACCGCCCGAAAGTGACGTTCAGGCGCCACCCAGGATGATCTGCTTTTCCTTCGGCACGACCAGCGCGGTCATTTCCTTGCGGTAGCGGTTCAGGTCCTTCACCGTTTCAAAGCTGCGATCCATCAGCTTGGACAGGATGTGCAGAATGCGGCTGGCTACCTTCTGTTCCCAGATGCCGTCAAAGCGGATCTGCGTGTCCAGCCAGTGCTCAAGCCAGCCCGGCTCCGGCAGGCGCGATTGCACCGTGTCGTTGGGGAACAGGTCTTTGTTGACGTGCAGGTTGGTCGGGTGCAGCGCCTGCTGCGTGCGGCCGGCCGACGCCATCAGCACGCCGATCTTCGAGAACGCCAGGCGAGCTTGTTCGCTGGTGTCCTGGCCACGGTCATGCAGCGCGCGGCGCATGTATTGCAGGTACGCGCCGGCATGGCGGGCTTCGTCCTGCGCCACGGTCTTGTAGATGGCCTTGATGACGGGCTCGGTGTGCCATTCGGCGGCACGGCGATACCAGTGGTTCAAGCGGATTTCGCCGCAGAAATGCAGCATCAGCGTTTCCAGCTCGGGCGCGGCGTCGAATTCAAAGCGCACGTTGTGCAGCTCTTCTTCCGTGGGCACCAGGTCGGGCCGGAAGCGGCGCAGGTATTCGATCAACACCAACGAGTGCTTTTGCTCTTCAAAGAACCACACCGACATGAATGCGCAGAAGTCGCTGTCCCCGCGGTTATCGCGCAGGAACATCTCCGTGGCGGGCAGCGCCGCCCATTCGGTGATGGCGTTCATCTTGATCGTCTGCGCTTGCTCGTCCGAGAGCTTGCTGCGATCGAAATCTCCCCAGGGGATGTCGTGCGCCATGTTCCAGCGCACGGCTTCCATGGTCTTGAAGAGTTCAGGATAAAGCATGGGTCTGCCCTTGTATTCGTCCCGCTTGTGGGGCGATAGAAATTAATGAATGGCGCGCGCGTCGTTCCGGCGACTGACGCTGCTTTCATCCACCGCAGCGCTATTTTTCGCCGTTTCCCGCGAAGCTATGATGACCGTTTCATGAATGAAACATGACAGAGTTCGTCTAGACCATCGCGCCGCCTATCGGGTCAAGGCCCAGATTGCGACCCCGATCGCAAGAGCCAACACCCCAACCAGCGCTGCAACCAGCCGGTTGTTCTGTTCCTGGGCGCGCCGCAGGTGAATCATCTCGGCCAGCAGCGCGGGCGAGACGTTCGGGCGGCTCAGGTGGTCATGGACCAGCCTGGGTAAAGCGGGCAGCATTTGCGACCACTGCACGGCTTCTTTTTCCAGGCTTTGACGCAGCCCCTTGAATCCGACACGCTGGCGCATCCAACGTTCCAGATAGGGCTTGGCGGTCTTCCAGAGATCCAGGTCGGGATCAAGCTGGCGGCCCAGTCCCTCGACGTTCAGCAACGTCTTTTGCAGCAGCACCAGCTGCGGTTGGATCTCGACATTGAACCGGCGCGACGTCTGGAACAGGCGGAGCAGAACCTGCCCCAGCGAGATCTCGGACAACGGCCGGTCAAAGTACGGTTCGCAGACGGCGCGCACGGCGCCTTCAAGTTCTTCTTCGCGCGTGTCGGCCGGCACCCAGCCGGACTCGATGTGCAACTGCGCCACGCGGCGGTAATCGCGGTGGAAGAAGGCCAGGAAATTCTGCGCCAGATAGTTCTTGTCGAATTCTGACAGCGACCCGACGATGCCGAAGTCCAGCGCGATATAGCTGCCCAGCGTGTCGGGGCGGTCCGACACGTAGATGTTGCCCGGGTGCATGTCGGCGTGGAAAAAGCCGTCGGTGAAGACCTGCGTGAAGAAGATTTCCACGCCGGTGCGCGCCAGGGTCGGGATGTCGATCCCGGCCTCGCGCATGCGTTCCACCTGGCCCACCGGCATGCCGTACATGCGCTGCATGGTGAACACGGTGGACGCCGTGTATTCCCAGATCACTTCTGGGACGATAAGCATGTCGCCCCGGCCCGATTCCGGGCCGAAATTGCGGCGCAGCTGACTGCAATTGGACGCTTCGCGCACCAGGTCCAGTTCGTCGTGCAGGTACTTGTCGAACTCGGCCACGACTTCGCGCGGCTTCAGGCGGCGGCCGTCGGCGCCCAGGCGCTCGATGATGCGCGCCACGATCTTGAGCAGCGACAGGTCTTTTTCGATGATGCCCAGCATGCCCGGGCGCAGCACTTTCACGGCCACTTCGCGGCCGTCGTGCAGCACGGCAAAGTGCACCTGCGCGATGGACGCGGATGCAACCGGGTCCACGTCGAACTGCGCGAACAGCTTTTCAGGCGGCGCGCCCAGCGCGGCCTCGATGCAGGCGGCGGCCTGGGCGGACGGGAACGGCGGCACGCGGTCTTGCAGCAGGGCCAGTTCGTTGGCGATATCAGCGGGGATCAGGTCGCGGCGGGTGGACAACACCTGGCCGAACTTGACGAAGATGGGCCCCAGGGATTCCAGCGCCAGCCGCAGGCGCTGCCCACGCGGCTGACGCGGGCGGGTGCCCAGGCGAATGACGCGCAGCAGGCACGTGGCCAGCGGATGATTCAGGCTGGACAGGACCAGTTCGTCCAGGCCATAACGCAGCGATACGACGATGATGCGAATAAGGCGCAGCAGGGGAAACATATATCAGGCGCCCCGCTTTGCGCTGGCGGACGCCAGACGGGTTTGCAGGGCGGTGGCCGAACGCGCCAACGCGTCGGCGCTTGCGGTCAGTTCGGCAAGATCCAGGCGCCATTGCTCCAGCGCCGGGCGGCCCACCAGCACGCCGCTTTCTTCAGCCAGGTATTCGGACACGTTTTCCGCCAGGCGCTTGCCGGCGTTGCGCGCGCCATCGGCTGCCGAGCGGGCGCCGCCCACGATGCGCAGGGCGGCGATATCGCCCACCACGCGGGCCAGGGCGTCTTCGGGATCGAAGCGCAGCTGCTTGGCAAGGTCGGCTACGACCTGGGCCAGCGCGGCGTCGCCGGAGATATGCGTGGCCTGCGCGAAATCGGGCGTTTCACGATCAGCGCCCAGGCGCGGCAGGGGCAGCTTTTCGGGCGCGACGGTCAACGTCACATCCGGCACCACCGCCGGGTCGGCCTGGGCGGCCAGCCCTTCGCTATCGATCGTCAGCCCCAATGTGAAGCCACCCAGCGCAAAGCGCACCGTCTTGCCGGCATGCCGCGCCAGGCGCTCGCGCGCCCATTCCTCGCGCCTCAACAGGGCGTTGAGCGCACTGACAGCCATTCGAGAGGGCGTGGGCAGAAAGGAAAAGGGCAGCATGACGGTGTGCAACGCCGGTGGGTCGGGGTTGCGGGATTAGTGGCTAAATCGGGAGTGTAACGGGTTAGATGGGACCGCGTTTAGTACAACGGGACAAGGAAAAACCGGCCCTTCTAGGGCCGGTTCAAGTGGATGCCCTGAGGCATCCGGCAACGGAGGACAGCGTCAGCCCCGATCAAACAGCGTTTAGCTGGCCAGATCCACGGGGATCTGTTGAATGCCGGCCAAGAGCCAGCCGCCATTGGCGGGCTTGAACAGGTTCCAGACTTCTTCGAAGCGGAAGGCTTCGGCGCCCGGGGCCTCGCGCAGCATGCCGGAGAAGCGCACGCTGGCCAGGTGGCCGTCGGACACGGTTTCGATACCCAGCATTTCGGCGTTCAACAGGACCACTTCGGTCTTGTTGGGCGCCGCGCCGCGCTCGGCCAGTTGCGGCTTGAGCTCGGTGATCAGGTCATCGGTCAGGAAGTCGCGCAGGCCATCGGTGCTGCCGCTGTCCCACACGGCCTGGATGCGCACGAACTGCTCCTTGGCCTGCTTCAGGAAGGCGGGGGTGTCGAAATCACCCGGCACAAACCAGTTGTTGTCCTCGCCGGCCTTGGGCAGCACGGCCGGAGGCGCCACCGGGGCAGCCGCGGCAGCGGCCGGAGCGGCGGCGGCGGTCGGCTTGAGCGCTTCGCGCCACATGGGCTGCTGTTGCTGGCCGGGTGCGTTGTTGGCGCCATTGAACGCGCCTTGCGTTGCCGTACGCGGACCGGCGCCACGCAGGCGGCGGATGATGAACATGACGGCGAACACGACAGCGGCGATCAGCAGGGCGGAACCGAGGAATTCGGCGAACGCGCCCGACAGGCCCATGCTGGACAACAAGGCGGCGATACCCAGGCCGGCGGCGATGCCGGCGATGGGGCCAAGCCAGCGCGATGCGCCGCTCTTGGCGGCGGCGCCCGCGGCACCGGCCGTGGCGGCACCGGCGGCTGCCGGGGCGGCGGTGGCGCCGGCCGTGTTGTTGGCGGCGGCTGGCGGCGTGGTGGCCTGGCGTTGCTGGGTCACATTGGAGGATTGGCGGCCGACGCTGCTACCGCCACCCGCACGACGGGCTTCGGCATCAAATGATGCCGTCACCAACGCCGCGCCGGAAACGGCGATGAGCGCCGCGGCGACAAACCGCGAAAGACAGAATTTGGTCATAGAGTTAGCTCCCTCGTACTCGCGCCCCCGCTGCCCCGAGCAGCAAGGAGTCCCACGGACAGCGGGACCTATTCGCGACTTTTCTTACAGTAATCTGAATGTCGTAAGAATAACGGACAAGATGCCGCCCCACAAGTTCCCCGTGGGGGGACAAATCATCGGATGGACACGCCGGGCTCAGCCCAGGCGCACGCCCTCGTGCAGGGCGGCGATGCCGGCGGTCAGGTTGAAGTACTGCACCCGTTCCAGCCCGGCGCTGCGCAGCATGTCGGCCAGGGTTTCCTGGTCGGGATGCATGCGGATGGATTCGGCCAGGTAGCGGTAGCTGGCTTCGTCCTTGGCGACCTTCTTGCCCAGCCAGGGCAGCACATTGAAGGAATACCAGTCATAGGCAGGGGCCAGGGGCTTTGCCACGCGCGAGAATTCCAGCACCAGCAACTTGCCGCCCGGCTTCAGGACACGCGCCATTTCAGCCAGCGCGCGGTCTTTATGCGTCATGTTGCGCAGGCCGAAGGCCACGCTGACGCGATCGAAGTAACCGGTGGGAAACGGCAGGCGTTCGGCGTCGCAGACGGCGGTGGGCAGCAACAGGCCCGCGTCGGTCATGCGGTCACGGCCCACGCGCAGCATGGAATCGTTGATGTCGGTCAGCCAGACTTCGCCGGTGGGGCCTGCGCGCTTGGCGAAGGCCTTGGCCAGGTCGCCCGTGCCGCCCGCGATATCCAGCACCTTCATGCCGGGGCGGATGGCAGCGCGGCCAATGGTGAAGGCTTTCCAGACGCGGTGCAGGCCGGCCGACATGAAATCGTTCATGACGTCGTAGCGCTGGGCAACCGAATGGAAGACTTCGGCAACCTTGCGTGCCTTTTCGCCTTCAGGCACCGTTTGAAAGCCAAAGTGCGTGGACTGGGCGTTGTCCTGCGCGGAATGTTGCGATTCGGAGGGGTTTTGCATGGTGAATTCCCGATATATCGTGGCAATGGTAGCCTATCGGCCCCCGCCGGCGGCGCGAAGAACCTGCCTGCGGGACGCCCCGCGGTCACATACCTGAAATATTGCGGCCATACTATCGCAATGTTCGCGCCGCGCCGGCGCTCAGAAGCGTGCCAAATTCGCCATGTCCAGCACCATCCTCGTCGTCGAAGACGAACCCGCAATCCAGGAACTGATCGCCGTCAACCTGTCCTTCGCGGGGCACAAAGTGCTGCGCGCCTTCGACGCCGACCAAGCCCAGACCCTTATCCGCGCTGAACTCCCTGACTTGATACTGTTGGACTGGATGCTGCCCGGCACTTCCGGCCTGGCGATGGCGCGCAAGCTGCGCAACGACGAGCGCACCCGCGCCGTCCCGGTCATCATGCTGACCGCCAAGGGCTCCGAGCAAGACAAAGTCGATGGCCTGGAAGCCGGCGCCGACGACTACATCACCAAGCCGTTCTCGCCCAAAGAGCTGATGGCCCGCATCAAGGCCGTGCTGCGCCGCCGTGCGCCGCAGCTGACCGACGACGTCATCGACGTGGGCGGCCTGAAGCTGGACCCGGTCACGCATCGCCTGTCGGGCAACAGCCAGTCGCTACAGATCGGCCCCACCGAATTCCGCCTGCTGCACTTTTTCATGACGCACCCGGAACGCGTGTTCTCGCGGTCGCAGCTGCTGGATCAGGTGTGGGGTGACCACGTGTTTGTTGAAGAACGCACCGTCGATGTCCACATCCGCCGCCTGCGCAAGGCGCTGGAACCCAGCGGCCACGATGCGCACGTGGAGACGGTGCGCGGCAGCGGCTACCGGTTTACGGCACAGCTCGCCACGCGGTAAAACTGCCGCACGATGATCTGGCTGCGCACACTTTTCCTGGTCGCCCTGTGGGCGGTGATTGCATTACTGGCGCAATGGCTCATTGGAGATCCGGCGGGCTGGGTGGTGTTTTCCGCCGCGCTGACCGCCATGTTGCTCTGGCGCAGCTGGCGCCTGACGCTGGTCTCCCACTGGGCCAATCACCCGGACACTTCGCCCCCCGCTTCCGTCGGGCCCTGGGACGACATCCTCGCCCCCCTTTACCGCTATACCCGCGCCCGCGCCCGGGAACTGGCCGAAACCCGCGACACCATGCAAGGCATGCTGGCCGCCGCCCAGGCCCTGCCGGACGGCGCGGTCACGCTGAACGAAGACTTCCAGATTGATTGGTGCAACCGCATGGCGCGCCAGCATCTGGGTTTGCGGCTGCCGGCGGATCGGGGGCACAACCTGCTGAACCTGCTGCGCGCGCCCGAGTTCGTGGAATACGCGCATCGCCCCGCCTGGCCCGAGCCCATCCTGGTGCGCCTGGGCCAGCAAGGCCAGGAACGGCTGATGATGATGCAGCTGACCGCCTACGCCAGCAATCAGCGGCTGCTTATTACGCGCGACGTCACGCAGATCGAACGGCTGGAGACGACGCGCCGCGATTTCGTGGCCAACGTGTCGCATGAACTGCGCACGCCGCTGACCGTGCTGGCGGGCTTTCTGGAAACGCTGCGCGACATGCCGGCTGACGCGCTGCCTGAAGAACAGCGCGCGCAGTACATCGACATGATGCATGAGCAGGCCCAGCGCATGCAGGCCATTGTGGAAGACCTGCTGACGCTGTCCACGCTGGAATCGTCGCCAGGCAGCGACCCGCGCGCCATCAACATGGGCGCGCTGCTGCAAAAGGCGCGCCAGCAGATCGAGGCGCTGTCGGGCGGCCGCCATGTGCTGGAATGGCATATCGACGACACGCTGGACGTGCTGGGCGCCGAAACGGAACTGACCTCGGCGCTGTCGAACCTGCTGACCAATGCGGTGCGCTACACCCCGGATGGCGGCACGATCACCGTGCG
The DNA here is from genome assembly GCF_036668755.1 of Achromobacter sp. ESBL13. Lineage (NCBI taxonomy): Bacteria > Pseudomonadati > Pseudomonadota > Betaproteobacteria > Burkholderiales > Alcaligenaceae > Achromobacter > Achromobacter sp. ESBL13. The sequence continues at coordinate 288,817 of NZ_JAZEVT010000006.1, forward strand.
CTGGGAACGCGAAGCCGATGGCGGCGCGCGCTACAGCGTGCAGGACACCGGCATCGGTATCCCGGCCCGGCACCTGCCACGGCTGACCGAACGGTTCTATCGGGTGGACCGCGGGCGTTCGCGCGCGGTGGGCGGCACCGGGCTGGGGCTGGCCATCACCAAGCACATCGCCATGCGCCACGACGCCGAACTGCTGATCACCAGCGAACCGGGCAAGGGCAGCGTGTTCGCCCTGCGCTTTCCGCCGGAGCGCATCGCGATCGGCGAAGCGGCATAGAAGGCGCGTCGCCGACGCCGGGCTGACGACCCGGCGTTGACGCGCACGGCGGGCGTCGGATCGCCGACGCCACCGTCGCCGCGCCGCTGCCCGCGCGGGTGGTAAATTCCCGGCCATGCGCATCCTGGTCATCGAAGACGAACCCAAGCTGGCCGACTACCTGAAAAAGGGCTTGTCGGAGCAGACCCATGTCGTGGATCTGGCGCGCGACGGCGTGGATGGGCTGCATCTGGCGCTGGAAGGCGACTACGACCTGATCGTGCTGGACGTGATGCTGCCCGGCGTGGACGGCTTCGGCATCCTGGCCGCCGTGCGCGCCCGCAAGAACACCCCCATCCTGATGCTGACCGCGCGCGACGCGGTGGAAGATCGCGTGCGCGGGCTGGAAGGCGGCGCCGACGATTACCTGGTCAAGCCCTTTGCTTTTTCCGAGTTGCTGGCGCGCGTGCAGGCGCTCCTGCGCCGCGGCCGTGCGCAAGAACCCACGCTGCTGCGGCTGGCCGACCTGGAGCTGGACCTGGCCAGCCGCCGCGCCCAACGCGGCGGCCGCCGGCTGGATTTGACCGCCAAGGAATTCAGCCTGCTGGCCCTGCTGCTGCGCCGCCAGGGCCAGGTGCTGTCGCGCACCACGCTGGCCGAACAGGTGTGGGACATGAATTTCGACAGCGATACCAACGTCATCGACGTCGCGGTGCGCCGCCTGCGCAGCAAGCTGGACGACCCGTACGACACCAAGCTGCTGCACACGGTGCGCGGCATGGGCTATGTACTGGAATCGCGCAGCCACCCGCTGCCGGCATGACGCGGGCTGCCGAGCGGCCGCGCCGATGAAGCCGCCCCATGAAGCCGCCTCCATGACGCCGCCCCGCCCGCGGCCACCCCGCATCCGCTCCATGCAGGCCCGACTGACGTTGCTGCTGGGCGCCATCGCGTTGCTGGTTTCCAGCCTGGCGGGCGCGACCTTGTTCTGGGCGCTGAAGCGCGAAGTGGAACGCCAGGAAATCACCGAGGTCAGCGGCAAGCTTGAACTGATCGACCACCTGATCGACATGCAGAACAGCGCCAGCGGCCTGCACGACCTGGCCGCCACCTTCGACGAGATGCGCGCCGGGCAGGGCCAGCTGGGCATCTGGATCGTGGACGCGCAAGGCCATGCCGTCTACGGCGGGCCCCCGCCCGACACCCTGGAAACGGCGGACGGCCGGCAAGTCGTTCTGCAAAGCGCCGATGGCGGCCGCATGCGCGGGCTGCGCGTGGCCATGAACGACCGAATTCTGCCCGGCGCGCAGCTGACGGTGGCCGTCAGCACCCGCACCAGCGCACAATTTCTGTATGCCTACGGCACGGCGCTGGTGCTGATCTGCGCGCTGTGGGTCGGCGCCACCGTGGTGCTGGCGGCCTGGGCCGTGCGGCGCAGCATGGCGCCCACGCGCCGCCTGTCCGAGCAGGCCGCCCGCATCCGCCCCGACAATCTGGCGCATCGCCTGCCGCTGGCCGACACCGATCGCGAACTGCACGAGCTGGTCATATCGTTCAACCGTACGCTGGAGCGGCTGCAAGCGGCATACCAGCAGATGGAAGGCTTTAACGCCGACGTGGCGCACGAGCTGCGCACGCCGCTGGCCACGCTGATCAACGGCACTCAGGTCATGCTGTCGTCACCCCGCGATGCCGCCGAGCTGCGCGACGCGCTGGAGTCCAATCTGGAAGAACTGGAAGACCTGAAGACGCTGGTCAACGACATGCTGTTTCTGGCGCGCGCAGACCGGGGCGAACTGGCGGCCGACCTGGCGCCGGTATCGCTGGCCGCCGAAGCGCGCCGCGTGGCGGACTATTACGAAGCGATGCTGGAAGAGCAAGGCGTGCATCTGCGCTGCGAAGGCGATGCCAAGGTGGTGGCCAACGCCGGGCTGGTGCGCCGCGCGCTGGCCAACCTGATCGCCAACGCGATCAAAGCCACGCCGGCCGGCGGCGACATCGTGGTGTTGTGTTCGGCCGTGCCGGGCGGCGCGCGGGTCGAAGTGCGCAACCCCGGCACGCCGATTCCTGCCGCCGACCTGCCCCGCATCTTCGACCGATTCTTCCGGTCGGGCGCCAGCCGCGCGCCGCGCAGCGAAGGCCATGGCTTGGGCCTGGCCATCGTGCGCGCCATCGCCCGCATGCACGGCGGCGACGTCGACGCAACGTCGGACGCCAGCGGCACCGTGGTGGGCATCACGCTGCGCGGACCGGGGGCATTCCGGTCCGATTTTCCGCACGACGTGGCGTAGCGCTATCCGCCGCGCGGGACGTCGAACATTACAAAAACGTAATCTACGCGACAGGATCGGGTCACCGCCGCCTTCCTACAGTGTCATCACGGTCATTCCATCAAGGATTCTTGTGAAAGACGCTATGCCGCGTATCGGCCACGACACGCCCTTCGCCACCCCCCGCGCGGCGGTCTCGCGCCGCCGCTTCGTACAGGGCCTTGCCGCCGGTGGCGCCTTGGCGTCGCTGGGAGCCTGGCGCGCGGCGCTGGCCGCCCCCCCTGCTGCCGCCGAACTGCGCGGCACCGAATTCCATCTGGAAATCGGCGAAACACCGGTGAACTTCACCGGCGCTGCCCGCATCGCCACCACCGTCAACGGCCAGCTGCCCGCGCCGCTTCTGCGCTGGCGCGAAGGCGACACCGTCACGCTGCATGTGACCAACCGGCTGCATGAGCAAACGTCGATCCATTGGCACGGGATTCTGCTGCCTTCGGACATGGACGGCGTACCGGGGCTGAGCTTTAACGGCATCGACCCCGGCCAGACCTTCACCTACCGCTTTGCCGTGCGCCAAAGCGGCACGTATTGGTATCACAGCCACTCGGGCTTTCAAGAGCAGACCGGCCTGTACGGCGCAATCGTCATCGACCCCCGCCATCCGGACCCCGTCGCCTGCGACCGCGACTACACGGTGCTGTTGTCCGACTGGACAGACGAAGACCCGATGCGTGTCTTCAACAAGCTGCGCGTGATGCCCGACTACTACAACGGCATCCAGCCCAGCGTGCAAAGCCTGTCGGCCGATGCGCAACAACGCGGCTGGGGCGCCGCGTTGTCCGAGCGTCTGATGTGGGAACAGATGCGCATGAACCCGACGGACCTGGCCGACGTGTCGGGCGCCACCTACACTTTCCTGACCAACGGCGCGACGCCGGCCGGCAACTGGACGGGCCTGTTCAAGCCGGGCGAACGCGTGCGGCTGCGCTTCATCAATGGGTCGGCAATGACGTACTTCGATGTGCGCATACCGGGCTTGAAGATGACGGTGGTGGCCGCCGATGGGCTGGACGTGCGGCCCGTGGACGTCGAGGAATTCCGCATCGGCGTGGCCGAAACGTATGACGTCATCGTCGAACCCAAGGACGAGCGGGCCTACACGATTTTCTCGCAGGCCATGGACCGCTCCGGCTATGCGCGCGCCACCCTGGCGCCGCGCGCCGGCATGCAGGCCGAGGTGCCGGAACTGGACCGCGTGCAACTGCTGGGGATGATGGATATGGGCATGTCGCATGGCACGTCGCATGGCATGTCGCATGGCACGTCGCACGGCATGCCGCACGGTTCCCCATCCGCGCAAGGCAGCATGGTGCCGGTCAAGCACCCGTACCCGACGGAACGCGGCGTGGGTAATTCCATGTTGCCGGACGTGGTGTCCACGCGCCTGGATGACCCTGGCGTGGGCTTGCGCGACAACGGCCGCCGCGTGCTGACCTACGCGGACCTGCACTCGGTGCATCCCCCCGAGGACAACCGCGAGCCCTCGCGTGAAATCGAATTGCACCTGACGGGCAACATGGAACGCTACATGTGGTCGTTCAACGGCGTGAAGTTCTCGGACGCCAAACCCATCCTGCTGCGCTACGGGGAACGCGTGCGCTTCGTGCTGGTGAACGACACGATGATGACGCACCCCATTCACCTGCATGGCCTGTGGAGCGATCTGGAATCGCCCGACGGTGCGTTCCAGGTGCGCAAGCACACCATCACGCTGAACCCCGCGCAGCGCCTGAGCTACCGCGTCAGCGCCGATGCGCGCGGACATTGGGCGTATCACTGCCACCTGCTGTATCACATGGAGGCCGGCATGTTCAGAGCGGTCGTGGTGGAGTAAATGATGAAACCCCTTACCTCTTTGATGGCCCTGTGCGCCCTGACGATGACGCTGGCCACGGCGGCCGCGTCCGCCCAGCCCGCCGGCGTCGATCATGGCGCGATGGATCACGGCGCGATGGACCATTCCGGCATGCGTCACGGCGCGGCCCAAGCGCCTGCCCCCGCCGCAACGGATCACGCCAACATGGACCATGGTGACATGGGGCATGACGGCCCTCCCCAAGCCGCCCCGACGCCCCCCGCCGCGCCGCCGGTGGGCAGCCTGCCTACCAGCGATGGCGCGGCCGAGCGCGGCTACGACAGCTACGGCATACATCCGCACATGATGGACGACATGCCCGCCTGGCAGGTGCTGTTCGACAAATTCGGCGTGTCGCACAACCGTGATGGCCAGAACGCGCTGCAATGGGACGGGCGCTTCTGGTTCGGCACGGCCACCGACCGGCTGCTGGTCAAATCGGAAGGCGAACGCGAGAACGGCGAGGGCTCGGACGGGAAAGTTGAAGCGTTCTGGAGCCACGCCGTCTCGCCGTTCTGGGACCTGCAACTAGGCGCTCGCCGCGACATCGGCACCGGCCCCAAGCGCAACTGGGCCGCCATCGGCATTGAAGGCGTGCTGCCCTACAACATCGAACTGGAAACCACGGCCTACGTGGGTGCATCGGGTCGCACGGCACTGGCGCTAAAAGCGGAGTACGACCTGTTGTTGACCCAACGGCTGATCTTCACGCCCGAACTCGAAGCCAGCCTGTACGGCAAGGCCGACCCCGCGCGCGGCGTCGGTTCGGGGCTGGCCGAAGGCTCGCTGTCGTTCCGGTTGCGCTACGAAGTCACGCGTGAATTCGCCCCGTATATCGGCGTATCCTTTGACCGGAAGTTCGGCCAGACGGCGCGCTACGCGTCCGACGCAGGCGCCAGCCGATCGCAAACCGCGCTGATGGCCGGCGTGCGATTCTGGTTTTGACGGCCGTGGCCGCATCAACGCCGCTGCCGTCGCATCACGGTGACAGTCGCCGTCACAGCGCCCACTTTTTTCCTTTACCCGATCGGAGCATCATGAACGTTTCCCGCCTGACTCGCCTGGTTCTTGCCGCCGCGCTGTGCGCGCCGACCTTCGTCATGGCCCAAGGCCCCGTCAAGGTCGAGGTCTGGAAAACGCCCACCTGCGGCTGTTGCGAAGACTGGGTCAAGCACATGCGCGATAACGGCTTTACCGTGGCCACGCACGATGTGCAGGACACCGGCCCCATCCGCCGCAACGCGGGCATGGCGGACTACGGGTCGTGCCACACCGCGATGGTCGACGGCTATGCGGTCGAAGGCCATGTGCCGGCACGTGACATACGCCGCCTGCTGCTGGAAAAGCCCGACGCGGCGGGCTTGGCCGCCCCCGGCATGCCGCTGGGATCGCCCGGCATGGACGGCCCCGAATACGGCGGGCGCAAGACCCCGCACGACGTGCTGCTGGTGGACAAGCAAGGCGGCGCGCGGGTGTACGAGACCTACCGTTGAAACAATTCATCCACACCGTCCCAATGGCTACTCCTTGCACTGCAGCAAAAATGCGCCACAATAAATAAAACGCACTTCTCACCCCCCCCCTGGCAGTCATGGCAAAAATCGTCCTGTTCGAGAACATCCATCCGAGCGCCCGCGCGGTCTTCGAAGCCGCCGGCTACACCGATATCGTCACGCACGCCGCCGCATTGCCGGCGTCGCAGCTGCGCGACGCCCTGCGCGGCGCGCATGTGGCGGGGATCCGTTCTCGCACGCACCTGGACGCCACGCTGCTGTCCAGCCCCGACCTGCGCGTGGTGGGCTGCTTTTGCATCGGCACCAACCAGGTCGACCTGGACGCGGCCATGCAACGCGGCATCCCGGTGTTCAACGCGCCGTTTTCCAACACCCGCTCGGTGGCCGAGCTGGTGCTGGGCGAGGCCATTTTGCTGTTGCGCCGGATTCCGGAAAAGAACGCCCGCGTGCATCTGGGCCATTGGGACAAGAGCGCCGCCGGCGCCTTTGAAACCCGTGGCAAGACGCTGGGCATCGTGGGCTACGGCAACATCGGCTCGCAGATCAGCACGCTGGCGGAAGGCCTGGGCATGCGCGTCGTGTATCACGACGTGGAAGCCAAGCTGCCGCTGGGCAACGCGCGCCCGGCCGGCACGCTGAACGAGCTGCTGGAACAGGCCGACGTCGTCACCCTGCACGTGCCGGGCGGCAAGTCGACCGAGAACATCATGAACGCGGAAACCATCGCGCGCATGCGTCGCGGGTCCATCCTGATCAACGCCTCGCGCGGCGCGGTGGTGGACATCGACGCGCTGCACGCGGCACTGAAGTCCGGCCATCTGGCGGGCGCGGCGCTGGACGTCTTCCCGACCGAACCCAAGAGCGCCGACGAGCCCCTGGCCAGCCCGCTGATCGGCATGCCCAACGTCATCCTGACCCCGCACATCGGCGGCAGCACGCAGGAATCGCAAGAGAACATCGGCCGCGAAGTGGCTGAAAAGCTGGTGCGTTTCCTGCAAGCCGGCACCACCAAGGGCGCGGTCAACTTCCCCGAACTGCCGTACCTGGAACCGGCCGGCGCCACGCGCATCCTGCACGTGCACCGCAACGCGCCGGGCGCGTTGGGCACGCTGGACAACCTGATGGCGCAGCATGGGCTGAACATCGTCAGCCAGACGCTGCAAACCAAGGGCCAGATCGGCTACGTGATTACCGACGTGGAAGGTCAGGTGGATGACATCGTCATGACGACGTTGCGCAGCCATCCCATCACGGTTCGCTGCGACCGGCTGTAACGCAGTCAAGGCCGACAGGCGCGTGGCGCGATCCGCAAAGCGCGCGGATCGCGCCACGCGCTTTTTTATTGCGCGCTCAGGATCGTGGCTGTGGCTGTGGCTGTGGCTGTGTTTCGGTCAGCGCCGCCGCAACCAGGCATTCCGCCATTTTCTCGCGCACGCTGCCATTGTCGAACGGCAGGCGGCCGATGATGCCGATATCCCGGTGAAACGCGTGCTCTCCCAAGGGCACCAGCCGCAAGCCCGCCAGATCCAGCCCACGCAATTGCGGCAACAGCGCCACGCCCAGCCCGTGCCGCACCAGGTTGGCGATGGCGTCTATTTCATCCAGCTCGACGGCCTCGTGTACGTTGATGCGATGTTTCTTTAGAAAAATATCCACCACGCGCCCGCCGAACGACGCCCGGTCGTAGCGAATGAACGGCTGGGTGGCCAGCACATCGCGCCAGGGCGCCAGCGGCATGGCCTGGGGCATGGCCAGCACCACGGGCTCGCTCAGCAGCCGCTGCCAACCCAGCTCGGGCGGCAAGGCGAAGGGCGGACGGATCAGCACCGCCATGTCGACCTCACCCGCGTCCACCTGCCCCAGCAGGGACAGCGACACGCCGGGCACGATGCGCACTCGCACATCGGGATACACCGCGCGAAAGCGGCCCAGCGCGTCCACCAGCAAATCGTGCTGCACCGAGGCGATGGCGCCAATGCGCAATGACCCGCTGACCTGCCCCGCCCCCGCCGTGGTGACCAGGCGTTCGGCCATGGCCACCAGTTCTTCGGCCTGCGGCAACATTTCGCGGCCATGGGCGTTCAGCACGGCCGCACGCGCACCCCGATCGAATAACGCCACCCCCAAATATTCCTCCAGCCGCTTGATCTGGGCGCTGACGGCGGACTGCGTCAGCCCCAGGTGCGTGCCGGCGCCGGTGAAGGTGCCATCCCGTGCGACGGCGATGAAGGTCTTGAATTCCTTGATCATGAACAATCAATTTTTTTTGGCCTAAGGCACAAAAAATATCGTTTTTCAATCAAAAAAACAATACCTAAACTAGGCGCTGGTGCTAAACACAGCACGCTGCACCCTGCGGGATCCGCAGTCCGACCTTTTTGAATGACCCCGGAGTTTTCATGACCGCCCAAACCAACCTGCCGCCGTTCCACCTGGCCTTTCCGGTCCGCGACCTGGCCGAAGCCCGCGCCTTCTACGGCGAAAAACTGGGCTGTCCGGAAGGCCGTAGCTCGCCCGAATGGATCGACTTCAACTTTTACGGCCACCAGATCGTTGCCCACCTGGCCCCCAGCGAATGCGGCCACAACGCGACCAGCGCCGTGGATTCGCACAACGTGCCGGTCCGCCATTTTGGTGCGGTGTTGTCGATGGAACAGTGGGAAGCCATGTCCAAGCGCCTGATCGACGCGGGCACAGAATTCGTCATCGAGCCGTACATCCGCTTCAAGGGCGAAGTCGGCGAACAAGCCACGATGTTCTTCCTGGATCCGTCGGGCAACGCCCTGGAATTCAAGGCGTTCAAGAACATGGATTCGCTGTTCGCCAAGTAATCCGAACGCACGCGCGGGGCCGGCCTGACAGGCTGGTTGCCGCGCGCCAGGGCAAGCGGGCGCCTGCCCGCCGTGACCGGGATGCGGCTACGCGCGGTATCGCGGGTTTGCCTCGAGCGCGGCCTGTTCGGCGGCTTCGAGATACGCCTGGACAATGCTGGGCAGCACTTCGTGCACGTAGGTGCGCGTCAGCTGGGCCGCGCGGTCCACGTCGCGGTTGGCCAGCGCCAGCGTGATGCCGTGTGTGTACGACTGGATGGCGTGGTCTTCCATCGAGCGCCGGGCCAGCAGGAATCGCAGCGGCTCGACTTGTTCGTAAAGCTTGCTCAACATGCTGGTCAGCGGCGTGTTGCCGGTGTAGCGGGCGCAAGCCAGATAGAACTCGCTAGCGGCGGCGATGCAGGCGCGCGCGTCTTGCTTGGCCATCGACGCGGCAATAGCCTCGTCGTAGCTGCGCAGTTCGGCCACCAGCGGCGCCAGGTCGTCCATGTCGGCCAGCTGCCGCAGGCAATAGGCTTCAAGTTCGGCGCGCAACCCGTACAGATGCCGGATCTGCGTTTCGGTATAGAGCGTGGCGCGAAAGCCCTTGCGTTGAATATGCGTGACCAGGCCGCTCAGTTCCAACAGCCGCAGGGCTTCGCGGATGGGGCTGCGGCTGGTGCCGAACCGCTGCTCAAGCTCTTGCTCGCGCAAGGGCTGGCCGGGCCGGATAGTGCCGTCCACTATCAAGTCACGAATCTGTTCCTGCAGGAAATACGGAATCGTGGCGGGCGCTTTAACGTCCAATCGGCTCCCCTTGAACTGCCCGAGGCATGTGTTGAGAGACCGAAAGATACTAGAAATTTATTGAAACACAAATAAGAAAATTGTTGCAGAGGGCCGGCGCGGCCCCCGGCAAGTAATACGGGGAGCGCTGCGGCAAGCTCAGTCCCAGTCGTCGCGATACACGAACTTGGGCATCTGCCAGTTAAAGCGCAATGCCAGCAGCCGCAAGGCCAGACCGGCGGCCAGCGCCAGCGGCACGGCCGCGTTGGCCGACAGGCCCAACGACTGCCCGCCCAGATACAGCGCCCCCGTCACCACGGACACGCTGGCGTAAAGCTCCTTGCGAAACAGCAGCGGCACCTCGTTGCAGAGCACGTCGCGCAGCACCCCGCCCGCGCAGCCGGTGATCATGCCGCTGATCAGCACGACCGTGATCGGCAACTGCATCATCTGCGCCACCTGGCAGCCGATCACGGTGAACGCCACCAGCCCCAGCGCGTCAGCCAGCAGGAACAGGCTGCGCAAGCGCCGCATCACCGGCGCGATCAAGGCCGTCAGAATCGCCGCGCCGCCGGTCATCCACAGGTATTCCGGGTGGATGACCCAGGTAAGCGGGTAATGCCCCAGCAAGACGTCGCGCAGCGATCCGCCGCCCAGCGCCGTCACGCACGCAATGATGCACACCCCCATCCAGTCCATGTCGCGGCGCCCGGCCGACAACGCCGCGGTCATGGCCTCGGCCACGATGGCGACCAGGTACAACGTGTGCAGCAACAAGGGGGAAATGTCGGAAAGCATGGGGGAATAATCAAGAAAGCCGGTGATGGAACCCGCCCATTGTATTGAGCCTGACCCGGCGCAAGCGGCCATTGCGGCTCTGGACCTCATCGCTTACGCTGGACCGTGCGTTGATATCGATCAATCCCCAGTCCGCGTCGCGGCGAGACAATGGGGCATTGCCCCCGCAAGGGAGGTACCTGCCAGGCTGGCGGACGCGGGAGTCGCCACTCTGGCTACAACCGGGAGATAGCGTATGACACAGCAAATCGGCCCCATCCTGTTGGCCACGGACCTGAGCGCGCGCGGCGATCGCGCCCTGGACCGCGCCTTGCAGCTGACCAAGGAACTGGGCACCAAACTGATCGTGTTGCACGTCATGGAAAACCACGCCACGTCGGCGCGCCTGACCACCCCGGTCTGGCGGCGGTTGTCCAGCGACCACAAGGCGCTGGCCGAACGCGAGCTGGCGGAGGATCTGGCCGCGGCCGATGTCCCCACCGAAGTGGTGGTGGTGTCGGGTGATCCGCTGGCGCACATCACCGAAACCGCGGACAGTTTCGGCTGCTCGCTGATCGTCACCGGCACTGCCCGCGACGAAACGCTGGGCCGGCTGCTGTTGGGAACCACCGTCGAAAAACTGGTGCGCCAGGCGCGCCAACCGGTGCTGGTGGTCAAGACCCGGCCGCGTCGGCCGTATCGCGACGTGCTGGTCGCCACCGACTTTTCCGATGGCTCGCGCCATGCGTTGCGCGCGGCGCTGCAATTGGCGCCAAACGCCAACCTGACGCTGTTCCACGCCTACGACGTGCCGTTTCAGGGCAAGAACACGCCTGAAGACGCCGTCTCGCGCAGCTTTCACCAGGAAGCCGAGCAAAGCGCGCGGGAATTCACGGCCAGCACGCCGGAACTGGCGGGGCTGACGCCGCCCAAGGTGGTGCTGGAAGCCGGCCAGCCCGAAACGGTCTTGTCGGAATATTCCTTCCACCATCGCTCTGACCTGGTCGTGACCGGCACGCACGGCCGCACGGGCATCCTGCGCACCGCCATCGGCAGCGTGGCCGAACGCCTGCTGGAATCGTTGCCCAGCGACGTGCTGATCGTCCGCCTGCACGACGAAGACTGACGCAAACGCGCGGTCGACAATAAAAAGGCGGCGCCTGGTGCGCCGCCTTTTTTATGCGCCGAGCCCCCGCCCTCAGGCCTGTTCGCCCTGCTTTTCCATCGTGTCGATCGTGCCGCGCAGCCTATGCAGCAGCACGAGCCCCGGCAGCGCGATCAGCACCGTCAGCAGGAAAAACCCCGGCCAGTCCAGGCGCTCGACCAGCGGCGGAGTCAGGGGCCCCGCCAGATAGGTACGGCCGACGGCCGACAGCGCCGACAGCAATGCAAACTGGGTGGCCGAAAACCGGCGTTGGCACAGCGCCATCAACAAGCCCACGAACGAAGCCGTCCCCAGCCCGCCGCACAGGTTTTCAATGCCCACGCCGGCAGCCATCAGCGACAGATTCTTGGGGCTGACCGCAATCAGCCAATACGCCAGGTTCGACACCGCCTGCAACAGCCCGAAGGCCATCAGCGACCGATACAAGCCCCAACGCGCCATCAGCGACCCGCCCGCCAGCGCCCCCACGATGGTGGCCGCCAGGCCCAGCACCTTGTTCACGGTGCCGACCTCGGTCGGCGTGAAGCCCGCGCCCCGGATCAGGAAGGTGGTGGACAGCGCGCCCGCGAACGCGTCGCCCAGCTTGTACAGCACGATCAGCAGCAGGATCGCCAGCGCGCCACGCCGCGTGAAGAATTCGTGCAGGGGTTCGCCAATGGCCGCGCCCAACGTGCGGGGCGCGTGGGCGACGTGCTCGGGTTCGGGCGCCAGCAGCGTGGCCACGGCGCACAGCAGCATCAGCGCGCCCATCAGCACATAGGTGTAGCCCCAGCCGATCCATTGGTCCGCCAGGATCAGCGCCAGCCCACCGGATGCGATCATCGCCAGCCGGTAGCCCATCACCTTCACGGCGGCGCCGGCGCCCCGTTCTTCCTTGCGCAGCACGTCCGTGCAATAGGCGTCGAACGCGATGTCCTGCGTGGCGGACAAGAAAGCGACCACCACCGCCAGCAAGGCCAGCGGCATCAAGGCGCTGGACGGCGACAGCGCGCCCATCGCCATGATGGTGATGGCCAGCAACAGCTGCGTTACCAGCATCCAGCCGCGCCGCCGGCCGAGCAGCGGCGGCACATAGCGGTCTACGAAGGGAGCCCACAGAAACTTGAGGGTGTAGGCGGTGCCCACCAGCGTAAGAAAACCGATTTCCTGCAGCGGCACGTTTTCGACGGTGGCCCAGGCCTGCAAGGTACCGCCGGTCAGCGCCAAGGGCAGTCCGCTGGCAAAGCCCAGGACCAGCAAGGGGGCCACGCGGGGGCTGGTATAGACGTTGGATACAGCGGTGATGACGGTCTCCTGAAACGCGCCGCACGGCGCAACAGGCGTTGCGTCGCGGGCTTGCGGCATTTTAGGGCCTGTTGCCGCGCGCCGTCAGGAGGATCGGTGTCGGAATGTCAGGGCGTGGCAAAACGGTACACCGCAAGCGTGCTGCGCCAGCTGGGAAAGAGCTTGACCTCGTGGCCCTCGTTGAACGTGGCGCGTTCAAGAATGCGCAGATTCAGTTCGCCGGCCAGTTGTTCGAAGTCGCGCAGGGTGCACAGGTGGATGTTCGGCGTGTTGTACCACTGATAGGGCATCTGACCGGTGACCGGCATGCGCCCACGCAAGATGGCCCAACCGTGCGGCCAGTAGCCGAAGTTGGGAAACGACACGATGCCGTGACGCGCCACGCGCGCCATTTCACGCAGGATGTGTTCGGTGCGGTGCATGGACTGCAAGGTCTGCGACAGCACCACCGTATCGAACTGTTTGTCGTCAAACAGCGCCAGCCCGTCTTCCAGGTTCTGCTGGATGACTTCCACCCCGCGCCGCACGCACGCGATCACGCAGGTGTCGTCGAGCTCAACGCCCGCGCCGCGCACCTGACGGTGGTCGCGCAAGTGCGCCAGCAGCGCGCCGTCGCCGCAGCCCAGGTCCAGGACGCGGCTGCCGGGTTCGATCCAGCCGGCGATGCGCGCCAGGTCAGGCCGCAGTGCGGCATGGGCATAGCGGGGGCTTACGGGATTCATTCGGAGCGTCCTTCGGTCTGCGCGGCGTCGGGGGTCAGGCCGAGTTCGCGCGCGATGCGTTCGTAGTAGCCACGGACCACCGCGTGATAGCGGGCGTCTTCCAGCAGGAAGGCGTCGTGCCCGTGCGGCGCATCGATTTCGGCGTAGGTGACGGGGCTGGCGTTCTTGAGCAGCGCGCGCACGATTTCGCGTGAACGCTCGGGCGGGAAGCGCCAATCGGTCGAAAACGACACCAGCAGGAAGTCGGCCTTGGCAGGCGCCAGCGCGCGCGCCAGGTCGCCGCCCGTGGTGCGGGCCGGGTCGAAATAATCTAGCGCGCGCGTGATCAGCAGATAGGTATTGGCGTCGAAATAACGGGTGAACTTCTCGCCCTGATAACGCAGGTAAGACTCCACTTCGAATTCGACGTCGTAGCCGTAATGGTAGGCGCCGTTCTCGGCCGGCGCACGTTGGGCGCGGCCGAATTTCTCGGCCATGTCGTCATCGGACAGGTAGGTGATGTGGCCGATCATGCGCGCCACCGACAAGCCCCGGCGCGGCACCGTGTCTTCGGCGTAGTAGTCGCCGCCGTGGAAGTCCGGGTCGGTGATGATGGCGCGGCGCGCCACTTCGTTAAAGCCGATGTTCTGCGCCGACAAACGCGGCGTGCTGGCAATCACCACGCAGTTGGCCACGCGGTCGGGCAAGGTGATGGCCCAGCTGAGCGCCTGCATGCCGCCCAGCGATCCGCCCATCACGGCGGCAAAGCGTTCGATGCCGAAGTGGTCGGCCACGCGGGCCTGGGCGCGCACCCAGTCTTCTACCGTCAGCACCGGAAACGCCGCGCCCCAGGGCTTGCCCGTGGCCGGATTGATGCTGGCCGGCCCGGTCGAACCGAAGCACGAGCCCAGGTTGTTGACGCCGATGACGAAGTAGATATTGGTGTCCACCGGCTTGCCGGGCCCGACCATGTTGTCCCACCAACCCACATCGCCGGGGTTGTCGGCCGCTTGCCCGGCGACGTGGTGCGACGCGTTCAGCGCGTGGCAGATCAGCACGGCGTTGGTGCGCTGCGCATTGAGCGTGCCGTAGGTTTCCACGGCAAGTTCGTAGGCCGCCAGCGACTGGCCGCTGAGCAACGGCAGCGGTTCATCGAAGTGGATGAAGATGGGTGCGACCAGGCCGACGGAACCGGGATCAACGGTGTCGGAAGTCGTGACGGTGGCGGGAACAAACCCGCTGGCCGGATCAGCGGCCAGAGCACCGGCCAAATGTTGGGCAGGAGTGGTCATACGGACCTCTTTAGCTGGATTTATTGGAAGGCGCCCGCAAGCGGATCAGGCAAATCGGCGCCGAAATATGGATGCTGCATTGGGTGCAGCGACAGGAATTCTAGCATTGCCGGCAGATGCTGCAAGGGCGCCGGCCTGGTGCGAAAATGCGTTTTATCGGCGACATCCCCTTCCCGGCTTTTTTGCGCGGGCGCGTGAATCGCCCCTCTGACAGGAAGGATATGGCTCACATCTATCTGGACGAACTGCAACACCTGGCCGCCGCCGCGCTGGCCGCCGCGGGCGCCAACCCGGCCATGGCCGACAGCACCGCGCGCGCCCTGGTTTTCGCGGAAAGCCAGGGCATCAGCTCGCACGGCCTGTCGCGCGTGCCGTTCTACGCGGGGCATTTGCGCGCGGGGCGCGCCATCGGCTCGGCCGTGCCGCGCATCGTGCACGAACGCGGCGGCGCGGCGCTGATCGACGCGGGTTCGGGGCTGGCGTTTCCAGCCTGCGCGATGGCCGTCGAACAAGCGGCGCGGCGCGCCCGCGAACACGGCATCGCCTTCATCGGCGTGGCCAACAGCCACCATTTTGGCGAAGCGGCCTACCACCTGGAAGCACTGGCGGACGCCGGTCTGGTGGCGTTGGCGTTGAGCAATTCGCCGGCGGCCATGCCCGCCTGGGGCGGTAAGCGGCCGCTGTTCGGCACCAACCCCATCGCCGCCATCTTCCCCCGCCGCAATGGCGCCCGCCTGGTCATCGACCTGTCGCTGTCGCAAGTGGCGCGCGGCAAGCTGATGATTGCCGCGCGCGACAACCAGCCCATTCCGCTGGGCTGGGCGCTGGACGCCAATGGCGAACCCACCACCGATCCGAAGGCCGGGCTGGCCGGCAGCATGCTGCCCGCGGGTGGCGTCAAGGGCGCAATGCTGGCGCTGATCGTTGAATTGCTGGCGTGCGCCTTGACGGGCGCGCACTTCGGTTTCGAAACCGAATCGTTCTTCGTCGATGCCGGCGGCCCGGCGCGGCTGGGCCAGGCTTTCATGGCGATCGACCCCGGCGCGCTGGCGGGCAACAACGCCTATCTGGAACGCGTGGAAACGCTGGTGGACGCCATGCTGGAAGATGACGGCGTGCGCCTGCCGGGAGGCCGCCGCAGGAAGTTGCGCGACGAAGCCATCAAGCACGGCGTGGACGTTCCGGACGCGCTGATGGCGCAACTGCGTGACATGGCCGGCGTGGCCTGACGGCCCGGCGGGTATTGCGTCGTCAGGCGCCGTGGGTGAACCAGAGCATCAGCGGCGCCAGCAGCAGGAACACCACGGTCGACACCAGCACGGCGCCCGCCGCCGTGTCGCCCAGCGTGGTGTAGCGCTTGGCGTACATGTAGCTGACCACGGCGCACGGCATGGCCATCTGCAAGGTCAGCGCGCCGGCCAGCACGGGTTCCAGGTCCAGCGCCCACACCACCGCCAGCCCCGCCGCCAGGCCCACCACCAGCCGTATCGCCGCCACCTTGGCGCCGTCACGCAGGCCGTTGGACGGGATCAGGGCCAACGCGTGGCCCAGGCTCAACAGCATCAGCGGCACGGTCACCGCGCCCAGCATGTGGGCGGTGTCGATGACCCAGGCCGGCACCGGCACATGCAGTAGCCGCAATGCCACCGCCACCACCGAAGCCAGCAGAATGGGGCTTTTCCAACTGCCCTTGGTATTGACGCCCGGCAACAGCCGCACGGCAACGGTGTGCATGACGAACGAGTTGACCGCGAAGAACGCCACCGCCACCGACAGCCCCGCGTCGCCGAAGGCCAATTGAGAAATGGGCAGGCCCAGGTTGCCGGCGTTCGGCAGGCTGGCCGTCGGCAGCAACGTGCGCACCGGCAGCTTCCACATTTTCAGCAGCAGCGCGCCGACCAGCGCGCACAGCAGCAACGCCGCGACAGTGGCCATGGCCACATCCGCCAGCGCGCGGTCATCCAGGTGCGTCGTGACAAAGGTATGGAACACCAGCGCCGGCGTGGTCACGGACGTCACCAGCGTGGTGATGAACGCGCCGCCAAAGGGGATATCGCGCTTGCCCCACAGCACCCCGATGCCCACGCAACACAGCAAGGGCAGCATCAGCACGATGGCTGACAGGTAGAACTGGGCGATGGCCAACATACAACTATTCCGTCAAAGATAAGTGGATCAATGCGCGAAAGCATCAATGCTTGCTAGGCGGCGGCGCGGGCCGCAGCATGCAGCAACTTCACTACAGGGCGCACTGCCCCCGGGCCACCATGACCGCACCGCTTCGCTTCGCCGCGCTCCGAGGATCATCCGCATTCCAACGCTTGTGCGCCTTCCATCCGGACTTGGCCCAGCGCGGCGGGCCATTGTCATCATTGGGGCCACCCGTGCCCGCGATGCACTCGCTGGGCAAGCTGCCCCCCTACAAAGCGCTGTCCGACCGCCAGGCGGCGTGCCTGTATTGGGCAGCTGCCGGCAAGACCAGCTGGGAAACCAGCCGTATCCTGGACGTCGCGGAAAGCACCGTGAATTTCCATTTGCGCAACGCCTGCACCAAGCTGGGCGTGCGCGGGCGCCGCACGGCCGTGGTGGTGGCCCTGCGCCACGGGCTGCTGGACAGCGTCATCGAGTAACCGGGTTGGCCGGGCCCGGCTTGCCGGGATTCACCACCACCGACCTCAGGAATTCGCGCGCGCGTTCGGCGGGCAGGCTTTCCTGGGTGCCGGCGGCCACGGCCTCGATCAGCATGGTGTCGGTGACCCACACCTTGGCTACAAGCCAGCCCGGCTTGCCCATGGCCTTGCCGTGCACTTCGATGTCCTGCCCATACGCCGGCCATTCCGTGGGCGGCGGGGCCTGCATATTCGTGTACAGCGAACGCATCAACGCCATGCCCAGCGCCTGCTTGGCGGCCGGGTCCGCGGCAATGTCCGGCGGCAGCGGCGCCGAGCCCACGGCGAACACGGCCTCGCCCACGGTCGCGCTCGACAAGGTAAAACGCAGGGTATGGGTGTCCAGGGGCAGGTCCCGGCTGTCGGTCGAGACCCGGTCGGGGAATGCCGCGCGCACGTGGCCGTCGGCCACGTCCACTTCGCGCCAGTTGTAACGGGGCGAGCAGGCGGCAACCAACAAAGCCAACCCCACAATCAGGCCGGCTTTCTTGAACATGAAACGAAACAGCGATGAAATCGTCATTACCGTAGACCCGACGGCCCATTCATTTCGAGGAATGCTGAAATTGTCGCCGATTTCCATCACCCCCGCGCCCGACGGCACGCCATTGGCCAACTATCTTTGGCCCGCCGCGCCCAATGTGCCGCCCCCCGTCACGGGGCCGGGCACGCCCAGCGTGTACCTGATGCACGGCCTGAGCGAACACGCCGGCCGCTATGACCGCCTGGCCCGC
The DNA here is from genome assembly GCF_036668755.1 of Achromobacter sp. ESBL13. NCBI lineage: Bacteria > Pseudomonadati > Pseudomonadota > Betaproteobacteria > Burkholderiales > Alcaligenaceae > Achromobacter > Achromobacter sp. ESBL13. Next base: position 306,990 of record NZ_JAZEVT010000006.1, read on the forward strand.
TGGCTGGCCGCGCGCGGCTGGACCGTGGGCGCGCACGATCACCGCGGCCATGGTCGTTCCGGCGGCCCGGCCGCCACCCTGGCCCATCAGGACGACCTGGTCGTGGACGCGGTTGACCGCCTCCGCGCCTGGACCGCCCTGCAAGGCCGCCCGCCCATCGTGCTGGCCCACAGCCTGGGCGCGCTGGTGGCCGTGCGCATCGCCCTGCGCCGCCTGGCCGAGCTGGACGCGCTGGTGCTCAGCTCGCCGCCTTTTGTCGTGAACGTGCCGATGTGGGTGCGCCGCACACTTACCTGGATGTCGCTGCATGCGCCAGACTTGCGCGTGCCCCATGGCCTGGCGCCCGCCCGCATCTCGCACGACCGGGCCGTCGTCAAAGCCTACCGGTCCGACCCCCTGGTGCGCCGGCGCATGACCGGCCGGCTGGCCCGTTTTGTCGACGAAGGGGGCCGGGAATCGCTGCGCGAAGCCGATCTTCTGCCCTGCCGCACCCTGCTGATGGTGGCGGGCGATGATTCCATCGTGGCCGCCGAAGGCAGCCGCCAATTCGCCCAGCGCGCACCCGCGCAATTGCTGACCCTGCGCTGGTACGACACCGCCTGGCACGAAATTTTCAATGAAACGGCCCCTATTTCCGATCCGGTTTATGCTGACCTGGACGAATGGCTGGCGCGCACGGCGCAGGCATTGTCCCTGCCCCCAGTACTGACTCCCTCGGCACAGGAGGCCGGCACCCCGTAAAATCCCGCGACAGACCCCAACGAGAAGAATCCGTGACTGATACCGCCGCCAACCGCCTCTCCCGCCTAGAGGCCAACCGCTCGCTGCTGACCCAGACGTTGCGAGGCATTGAAAAAGAAGGCCTGCGCGTGGACGAGCAGGGCATTTTGTCGCGCACGCCCCACCCGGCCGGCCTGGGTTCGGCGCTGACCAATGAACACGTCACCACCGATTACTCCGAATCGCTGCTTGAGCTGATCACCGGCACGCACACCGACGTCGATGCGCTGCTGGCCGAGCTCACCAACACCCATCGCCACGTGTACAGCGTGCTGGATCACGAGCTGATCTGGAACCAGTCCATGCCGGCCACGCTGCCGGCCGAAGCCGACATCCCTATCGCCTGGTACGGTAAGTCCAACACAGGCATGCTCAAACACGTGTATCGCCGCGGCTTGGCCGAGCGCTACGGCAAGACGATGCAATGCATTGCGGGCGTGCACTACAACTTCTCGCTGTCCGAAGACCTGTGGTCCGTGCTGGACACGCAGGCCGGGTCCGCGCAAGACCGCCGTTCGCGCGGCTACATCGGGCTGATCCGGAACTTCACGCGCCATTCCTGGCTGCTGATGTACCTGTTTGGCGCGGCGCCAGCGCTGTCCAGCGACTTTCTGCGTGGCCATGACCACCCGCTGGAACGCCTGGGCGACCACACGCTGTACCTGCCCTATGCCACCAGCCTGCGCATGAGCGACCTGGGCTACCAGAACAAGGCGCAGTCGCAGCTCAAGCTTTGCTACAACGACCTGGACACGTTCCTTGGCCGTTTGTACGACGCCGTGACGCAAACGTGGCCCGACTACGAAAAGATCGGCACGCATCGCAATGGCGAATGGATCCAGCTGAACACCAACGTGCTTCAGATCGAAAACGAGTACTACTCCAGCATCCGCCCCAAGCGCGCCACGGGGCGCTGCGAACGCCCCATCACCGCCCTGGCGGAACGCGGCGTGCAATATGTGGAAGTGCGCTGCCTGGATATCGACCCCGAATCGCCGGTGGGCATCGACGCCGATACCAGCCGCTTTGTCGACGCGTTCCTGCTGTTCTGCACCGCGTCCGACAGCCCGTTCTTCCCCGCCAACGGCTACTGTCAGCGCAGCGCCGACAACTTTTCGACCGTCGTCAAAGAAGGCCGCAAGCCTGGCCTGATGCTGGACCGCGAAGGCAAGCCGGTGGCGCTGAAAGAATGGGGCCACGAATTGCTGGACCAGATTGCGCCGTACGCCGCGCTGTTTGATTCGGCCCTGGGCGGCACCGCCTACGCCGATGCGCTGGCTGCGCAACGCGTCAAGCTGGACCAGCCCGACGCCACGCCGTCCGCGCGTCTGTTGCAGTCGTTGACGCAAAGCGGCCTGTCGTTTCACGACTACTCGCTGGCGCAAAGCCGCAAGCATGCGGATACGCTGCGCGGACAAGCCCTGCCCTCGGACCTGGCCGCCGCGTATCAACAGGCGGCAACGCAATCCACCGAAGAGCAGCAGCGCATCGAGCAGTCGGACACGGTGGACTTCGCCACCTACGTGGCACGCTACCACGAGGCCCTGAAGGCCCCGCGCAAATAAGGCGTATCGTTAGGGTTTGCGTACGCGGCGCCTGCCTGACGGGCAAGCGCCGCGGTTCGGTCAGTCTCACTCTGGAGGTTTTTCAATGCGCCGCACCGCAACATTCCTGTTGGCCCTGGCAGCCAGCGTGGGCCTCGCCCATGCCGCGCCGCCGCCCATGCAGACCGTGGATTCGGTGGACCTGAAACGCTATGTCGGCATGTGGTACGAAATCGCCAATTTCCCCATGTTCTTCCAGCGCAATTGCGTCGGCGACACCACCGCCGAATACACCGCGCACCCCGACGGCACCATCGGCGTGAACAATCGCTGCCGCACCAAGGACGGCGATATCGATTCCGCGTCCGGCACCGCCACCGTCGTGGAAGGCAGCAATAACGCCAAGCTTGAAGTCACCTTCTTCAAGCCGTTCAAGGGCGATTACTGGGTGATCGGCCTGGACCCGGAATACCGCTGGTCCGTCGTGGGCACGCCCGATCGCAAGTACCTGTGGATTCTGTCGCGCTCGCCGCAATTGCCCAAGGAAGAGTTGGACAAGGCCCTGGCTGCCGCGAAGGCCCAGGGCTACGAGCTGGATGAACTGCGGTACACGCCGCAGAAATAAGCAGGACGCCGGCTCGCGCCGGCTTTCGCTGACCGCGCCACGCGGCGCGGCTCGGCCATCAGCCCGCGTAGTCGCGGGCCAAGCGCACCACCGTCACGCCCGGCTTCAGTTGACGCAGCGACGGCATGATCAACGTGCAGTTGTCATAGGGCGTCACGATGGGCTGGCCATCTGCCCAGCCGATCACCGAGCCCGCTTGCGCCAGCGTTTCCAGCCCCGTCCAGGGTTGCGCGAACGTCACGTCCATCGACGGTGCCACCACGGCGTCCGTCACTTCCAGCACGCGCTGGGTGTCGGGATCGGGCAGCCGCCAGCCGGCCGGCACATCGGCGGCATCCACCACGCCGGATTCCACCAACATGCGGGCCACCATGTCGCGCGCGACATCGCGCGAGGCCAGTTCGCCATGGAAACCGCATTCGATCAGTAAGGCGCACGCGTCGTCACGCGTGGCATCGCCGAACTGTGCGAAGTCACGCATGCGTACACCGTCTTTGTGGCCCGCGTCCACGATCACATGCTGCGGTGCCTTCAGGCGGCGCGCCAGTGCGATGTTGCGCGGCAAAACGCCCGTCAACAGCAGGGGCGCGCCCGGCTCGTGCATGGAATGCAGGTCCAGCAGCCAGTCCGCACGCTGCACCCACGGGCGCAGCGCCGCGCCGCGTTGGCGGTCGGCGGTGGTGGGGTTGTCCAGGCGCTCGGCGCTCCAGACGCGGTTCATGTCTTCGGTAACGAAGCGCGAGGCATCGTGCCTGGCCAGATCGAAGCGGTCAAACGCGTCCAGGTTGCAGAAGGCCAGCGTCAGGCTGCCCCGGCGCGGCTTCACGCCGGCGGCCAGCAGGTCTTTCAGTGCCCACGCGCCGCACAGCTCGTTGCCGTGCACCAGCGCGCTCACCATCAGCGCCCGCCCCGGCACGCCGGAATCAAAATGCCAGACGCCCGGCGTATCGGTATTGCCCGCGCGTTCGGCGGCGAGGTCGGGAACGGGAAGCTGAAATTGCATGGTGAGGTCCGCTTTCTGACGTAGGTGCTGGGGGGCGATTACTGGGGCCGATTACTGGGGCCGATTACTGGGCTTCGATCTTGGCGGCCTTGACCAGCGCGCCGTACTTCTTGGTTTCTTCGGCCTGGTAGGCCACCAGATCCACGCCCGGCTTGGCCACTTCGCCGCCCGCCTCTTGCATCTTCTTGCGGAACGATTCGGACTTCAGCGTTTCGTCCAGCACGGTGCGCAGTTTGGCCACAACCGGCTCGGGCAAGCCGGCGGGGCCGTACAGCGCGAACCACAGATTGATGTCGACGGATTCAAAGCCGGGCGTGGCCGCCAGCGGCGCAATTTCCGGCGCGGCCGGCGAACGCTTGTTCTCGGTCAGGCCCAGCGCAACGATGTTGCCGCTGCGCACTTGCGGCAGGCCCGAGGACAGCACCAGCATGCCGTAGTCCAGCTGGCCGCTCATCAGGTCCGTAACCAGCGGCGACACGCCGCGATACGGCACGTGTTCGGCGCGCGTGCCGGTGGCCTGGTTGATCATTTCACCGGCGAGATGCAGCGTGGTGCCCACGCCTGACGAGCCGTAGTTGAACGTGCCCGGCTCCGCGCCGCGCAGCTTTTGCAAGTAGTCGGCGGCGGTCTTGACGCCGGAATTCTTGCTGGCGGCCAGCAGCATCGGCTGCGAGGCCACCAGCCCCAGCGCCGTAAAGTCCTTGGCGCTGTCGTACTTGACCGCCGTGTTGATCATGCGGGCAATCACCATTTCGTTCGTGGAGCCCAGGAAAATCGTGTAACCGTCGGGTGCAGCGCGCGCCACGCGCTGGGCGCCGATGGTGCCACCGGCGCCGCCCACGTTTTCCACAACCACGGTCTGGCCCAGGCGCTTGCCCAGTTCTTCGCCCAACAGGCGCGCCGTCAGGTCCAGGCTGCCCCCAGCGGGGTAGCCCACCACCAGCGACACGCTGCGGGCCGGGTAATCGGCGGCGAAGGCGGCCGGGGCGGTTGCCACGGCCGAGGCGGCACAAAACGCAACAAGCGCTGCGCGCAGCGGATGCAGTACGGACTTCATGTTTTCTTCCTTGGGGTGCTGAGGGGTGGACGGCGGAGCCGTCTCGTTGGAGGTATAGGCTGTTATTTTCGCGGCGGCGGTGTGACACGGTTGTGCCGAAACGGCACATCTTCGTGCTTATCCTGCCTAGCGTGCATGGCCGGGCACGATGCCGGCCTTACGCCTTGCGGTTGGCCGTGGCCTCCCAGGCCGCCTCCGCCAGCTCTGTCAGGCGCGCACGCGGACGATACAGCCGCACCTCGAAGGCGATCTCCTCGCTACGGCCGCCCAGGGCCACCAAGGCGCCACGACGACAATCGGCCGCCACCATCGACCATGGCAGCCACGCTACGCCCAGGCCCTTGGCCACCGCGCCATGCGCCGCGTCCAGCGAATCGCTGCGCACGAACGGCGTCAAGGCGTACGGCGTGGTTTCCAGGCGGTCGCCCACGATGCGTTCCATCGCCAGCCCGCCCGTATAAGTGATCAGCGGCACGGCCTGGCCGCCATCTTTCAGCGCGTAGCGGGCGCGGCCGCGCGCATCCGCCTGGCTGACGGGCACCAGCTTGTCGGTGGCCAGCGTCATGTAGCGATAGCGCGCCGGGCTCAGCGGCACCGACAGCGCCGGGTGTTCGTAGCAGCACAGCAAATCCACCTTGCCCTGCTCCAGGCGCACCACCAGGTCTTTCGCCTGGCCCGTGGACAGCTCCACCTGTGTGCCTTCGGTCAGCACCTTGGGCGCGCGGTGACGCAGCCGGGCGATCCAGTCGGCCACCAGCGTGCGCGCCAGACTGCGGCCGGTCGCAATGCGCAGCACCGCCTCGCCGCCCGCGCCCGAACTGCGGATGCGATGGCGCACCAGCCCCATCTGTTCAACCACCTGCGTGGCCGTCTTGAGCAGCGCCTCGCCTTGCGCGGTCAGCGTCACGGGCAGGTGCTGGCGTTCGACCAGCGGCGCGCCCGCCCAGGCTTCCAGCGCGCGAATGCGCCGACCGAACGCGGGGTGCGTCACATGGCGCAGCTCGGCCGCGCGCACGAAACTGCCCGTGCGCGCCAGCGCGATCAAGTCTTCAAGAAGTTTCAGGTCGGCCATCTGCAACTCCGTCAGCGACCCGCCAGCCCCATCATCGCCACGGTGGCGCGGGTAAGCGGGCTATCCGCGTCTTCCAGTTCATTGACCAGATCGAAGTGGTTGCAGTGCGGCGTGGCAATGCGCGTGGACGCCAGACCCGCGGCGTTCCAGGCGGCTTCAAAGGCCGCCGTCTGGTTCTTGAAGCCCTGCGTTTCCAGCCCGCCGACCGCCAGCAGCATCGGGCCGGCCTGCTCGGGCAGATTGAAGATGGGGCTTTGATGCGCGGCCTGCTCGGGCGTCAAGCGCAGCCAGGTATTGGGCAGGATGTCGCACAGCGGGCGCAGGTCGAACAGGCCCGACAAGGCCAGCGTGCCCTTGATGATGTCGTCCGGCACGCCATAGCGCGCGGGCCAACCGGGCGCGACCAGCATGCCCGCCAGGTGCCCGCCGGCCGAGCTGCCGCCCACATAGATGCGTTCCGGGTCCACGCCATAGGCCGCCGCGTTGTGGTACAGCCAGGCCACCGCGCTGCGCACTTCGCGCACCACTTCGCCCAGGGTGGCTTCGGGCACCAAGGTGTATTCCAGCGTGGCCACGGCCGCGCCCGCCGCGTTGAAGGCTTCGGCCATGACGGGCGCGTCTTCCTTGCGCTGGGCGCGCCAGTAACCGCCATGGATGAACACGAATACCGGCGCGGGCGTGCGCGACGCGGCAGGCAGGAACAGGTCCAGACGCTCGTCCTGGCCCATGCCATAGCGCAGGTCCAGCACGCCTGGGCGGCGCGAGCGCACGCGCGCGGACGACTCCGCGTAGCGGCGCACGCAGGCATCAAAGTCCGCCACCGATTCACGGGCGTTGTATTGCACGTCGCGTTCGGCGATGGTGGAAAAGAACAGGTCGATGTCGGGCTTATGCATGTCGTGCCTGGGGGTCGGGCTGTGAAATGATCCGTTCGATGAATTGCGCGGTCTTGCGGTAATGCGCGGCCAGCATGGCCACCGAGCGTTCCGCGTCGCGGGATATCGCGGCGTCCAGCAGCTGGCGATGCTCGTCGTCAACATTGCGTTCCGGCCCGTAGGCGGTGGCGCCCGCACGCGCCGGGCGACGGTAGCGCTCGGTTTGTGCATACAGCTGCGTGGATAGGTCCAGCAGCCAGCGCGAGCGGCAGGCGCCGATCAGCGCGTGATGAAAATCCAGGTGGCGGGCTTCCAGTAGTTCTTCCAGTTCGTCGGACGGCGCGGGCGACTGGCCGGCGCGCTGGGCAGCCAACGTCAGCGCGTGGTACGCGCCCACCAGCCGCGTCTCCCAGGCGTCGTCCGCGTTGGCCAGCGACCGCCGCAACGCGTCGCAATCGATCAGGATGCGGGTTTCACAGGCGTCCCACATTTCGTCGACCGACAGGGGCGCGATGCTGAACCCGCGCGACGTGGTGTTCACGACCATGCGTTCGCTGCGCAAGCGGTTCAGCGCTTCGCGGATCGGCGAAAAGCTGCTGCCGTAGCGCTGCCGCAGCAATTCCAGCCGCAGCGACTGGCCAGGCGCGAAGGCGCCGCTCATGATGTCGCGTCGAAGCAGGCGGTAGACCTGCTCGGACAGCGTGATGTCTTCAACGTCGGCGTTCCCGTCAGACCCGGGCTCGTCCTGGCGGGACGCTTTGATTCTTGGCTTCAACATGCTCTCCAGGTGTCAGCGGCGCGTCCGCCGATCCGCGCACAGGCGGCTCATTCTACTCGCGCGCGGCGGGCTCATATTCCCAGATATCGCTGCGCGAGCTCGGGCTGCGCCGACAGTTCGGCCGGCTTGCCCGACCAAGCCACGCGGCCCTTGTCGACGATGTAGTGGCGGTCGACCAGCGTTGCCATTTCAGGCAGGTTCTTGTCGATGACCAGAATGGTCTGGCCTTCGGACTTCAAGGCGCGCAGGCAGCGCCAGATTTCCTGGCGGATCAGCGGCGCCAGCCCTTCCGTGGCTTCGTCCAGGATCAGCAGCTTGGGGTTGGTCATCAGCGCGCGTCCCACCACCAGCATCTGCTGTTCACCGCCGGACAGCGTGCGCGACGATTGCGTGCGCCGCTCTTTCAAGCGCGGAAACAGCGTGAACACGCGGTCCAGGTCCCAGCCGCCCGCCGCCGCGCGCGCGGTGGCCACCAGGTTTTCCTGCACCGTCAGCGACCCGAACACCCGCCGCCCTTCCGGCACCAGCCCCACGCCCAGGCGCGCGACCGTGCTGGGCGCGGACCGCCCCAGCGTCTGCCCCCGGAACTGCACCGCGCCGCCGGTAGCCGGCAGCATGCCCATCACGGTCTTGACCGTGGTGGTCTTGCCCATGCCATTGCGCCCGATCAGCGAAATGACTTCGCCCTCGCTGGCTTCGAACGACATACCGAACAGCACTTTGCTGGACCCGTAGCCGCCCGTCAGGCCGTCAACCTTCAACATGCTCTTCTCCCAGATAGGCCGCGCGCACCTCCGGATGGCGGCGCACCTCGTCGGGCGGCCCGCTGAACACCACGCGGCCGTAGACCAGCACGCTGATACGGTCGGCCAGCGCAAAGACGGCGTCCATATCGTGTTCCACCAGCAAGATGCCGTAGTCGCCCTTCATGCCTTGCAGCAGCCGCGTCATGCGGGCCGATTCCTCGGGGCCCATGCCGGCCATCGGCTCGTCCAGCAGCAACAGCCGTGGCGACCGCGCCAGCGCCACCGCCAATTCCAGCTGGCGCTTTTCACCATGCGCCAGATCGGCGGACCGTACATGGCGGCGGTCCGCCAGGCCCACGTGTGTCAGCCACTGCATGGCTTCGGCTTTCAACCCCGCGTCGCGGCGCGGATCGGACCACGCGCCGAACGCGCGCCCACCCTTGAGCATGCGCGACAGGATCACGTTTTCCAGTGCGGTGTATTCGTGGCAAAGCTCGGTAATCTGGAACGACCGTCCCAGCCCCAACCGCGCGCGTTCAAAGGCGCGTAGCCCGGTGACGTCGCGCCCGTCCAGGTGAATGGTGCCGGAGTCGGGCCGGATTTCACCGCAGATCTGCGCGATCAGCGTGGACTTGCCCGCGCCGTTGGGGCCGATGATGGCGTGGATTTCGCCGGCCCGCACATCCAGGTCCACGCCATTGGTGGCCACCACCGCGTCAAAGGCCTTGCGCAGCTGCGTCAGCCGCAACAAGCAGTCTTGCGCGTCAATCGGCATGGCGCGTCTCCAGCAATTTTCCGAACAGCCCCTTCTGGCCCCACAGCACCACCAGCACCAGGATAGGCCCCATGTACAGCAGCCAATGTTCGGTCATCGACGACAGCATCTGCTCCAGGCCCAGGAACACGGCCGCGCCCGCGATCGGCCCCAGCAACGTGCCCACCCCGCCCAGGATCACGATTGCCATCAGTTCGCCCGACTTGGTCCACGCGGCCATGTCGGGCGTAACCAGCCCGGCATAGTTGGCCCACAGCACGCCGGCCAGCCCGGTGCCCACCGCCGACAGCACAAACGCGCTCAGGCGATACGGCGTGGGCGCCACGCCCAGGTTCAGGGCGCGCCGTTCGCTTTGCCGCAGCGCCTGCAACACCATGCCGAATCGCGAATTCGTGACGCGGATGCACAGCAGCGTCCACGCCGTCAGCAGCGCCAGGCACACGTAGTAAAAAACCAGCGGGCTTTCCAGGTTGATGCCGGGCAGCACATTGCGCTGCGGAATCATCAGCCCGTCGTCGCCCCCATAGAATTGCAGCGACACCAAGATGAAATAGACCATCTGCCCGAACGCCAGCGTAATCATGATGAACTGCACGCCGCGCGTGCGCAGCGCCAGATAGCCGAACACCCAACCGGCCAGCGCGCACACCGCCAGCGCGATGGGCCACACGACCAGCGCGGCATTGCTGCCGGCCCAGCCGAAGATGGGCCCCGCTTCGGCCGTGTGGAACGCGATGATGCCCACCGCATAGCCGCCCAAGCCGAAGAACATGGCGTGGCCGAAGCTGACCATGGCGCCGTAGCCGATCACCAGGTCGAGGCTGACGGCGGCCAGGCCGTAGATCAGGAACCGCGTGACCACGCCGATCAAGAACGGCGAGCCCGACGCCAGCGCAGCCGCCGGCAGAAGGATCAATACCGTCAGCCCGGCCAGGCCCCAGCGGGCGCGATTGGAAAGTGTCTTTGCCATCATCATCCTCGCGCCGGGAACAAGCCGCCGGGCTTGGCGATCAGCACGATCGCCATCAGCACATAGATACTGGCCGACGCCATGCCGGCGGCCAAAGGGTCCGCCGTGGCGGGCGAGAACATCTTGGACAGCAACTGCGGCAGGAACGCGCGGCCCAGGCTATCGACCATGCCCACCAGCAAGGCGCCCGCCAACGCGCCGCGCACCGAGCCGACACCGCCAATCACGATCACTACGAACGTGGTGATCAGGATGCGTTCGCCCATGCCGATTTCCACGGCCAGCAGCGGCGCCGCCATCACGCCCGCCAGGCCACACAGCAACGCGCCCAGGCCGAACACCAGCGTGTACAGCTTGCGGATGTCCACGCCCAGCGCGTCCACCATTTCTCTGTCATCCGCGCCCGCGCGGATCAGCATGCCGATGCGGGTGCGGTTGACCAGCCACCACAGCCCCACCGCCACCAGCGCGCCGATCGCGATGAACGACAGGCGGATCACCGGATACTGAAAGCCCGGCGCCAGCGTCACCGCGCCTTCCAGGAAAGACGGGATGCCCACCAGTGGCGGGCGCCGGCCAAAAATCAGGCTGACCGCCTCGTTCGAAAACAGCAGCAGGCCGAACGTGGCCAGCACCTGGTACAGGTGATCGCGCTTGTACAGCTTGCGGATCACCAGCACTTCGACCGATATGCCGTACAGCCCCGCCCCCAGCAGCGCGGCCAGCACGCCCGCCAGGAACGAGCCCGTGGTGCCGATGGCGTAGGCCGCGCAGTACGCGCCCACCATGTAGAAGGACCCGTGCGTCAGGTTCACCACGCCCATGATCCCGAAGATCAGCGTCAGCCCGGCCGCCAGCATGAAAAGCATGGCGCCGAACTGCAAACCGTTAAGCAGCTGTTCGAACAGAAGCGTCATGATGGCAACTTGCAGAATTGGGCATAGGCGTCCTTATCGTCGGCCACCAACTTGCGCACCAGATGCGGCGCCAGCACGCCCGCGCTGTCCTTCTCGATGCGCATCAGGTACAGGTCCTGAATTGGATGCTGGTTGGTGTTCATGCTGAACTTGCCGCGCAGCGACGTGAAGTCGGGCTTGCGCAGCGCGGCGCGGAAGGCATCGGCCTTGGACAAGTCGCCGCCAGTGGCTTTCAGGCCCACGCCGATCAGCTGCGCCGTGTCATAGGCCTGCATGGCGTAGTCCGTGGGCACGCGGCCGTAGGCTTCCCTGAAGGCTTTCACGAAGGCTTGCGATGGCGCGTTATCGAAATCCTGCGACCAGATGCCGGTGGTGTACGAGCCCAGCGATGCGTCGCCGGTCGCCTGGATCATGCGCGCGTCCATCGAGAAGCTGGGCATCAGCATGGGGATGCTCTTGTTCAGGCCCGCCGCCGCGTACTGCTTGACGAAGTTGATGCCGGTGCCGCCCGGGTGAAACTGGTAGATGGCATCGGGCGACAGCGAGCGCACACGCGCCAGCTCCACCGAAAAGTCCGATTGGTCCAGCTTGGTGTAGATCTCGGCAATCACCTCGCCCTTGTAGGTGCGCTTGAAGCCTTCGATGGCGTCGCGGCCCGCCTGATAGTTGGGCGCCAGCAGCACCACGCGCTTGTAGCCCAGTTCATTGGCCGCCACGCCGCCCGCCGTGTGGAAGGCGTCGTTCTGGTAGGACGCCACGAAATAATTCGCGTCGCATTTTTCACCGGCAAAGTTCGACGGCCCCGGGTTCAGGCTGACGTAGAACGCGCCCGACTTCACCACGCTGGGCACGACGGCGGCCAGCACGTTGGAAAAGTTGACGCCGGTAAAGAGCTTCACACCGGACTGGATCAGGCGGTCGGCCGCCTGCTTGGCATTGGCGGGTTTCAGGCCGTCGTCTTCGATCACCAATTGCACCGGCACGCCGCCCAGCTTGCCGCCGCCCTGTTTGATGGCCAGGTTGAACGCATCGCGCTCGTCCTCGCCGATGTAGCCGGCCGGCGTGGACAAGGTGGCGATGAAGCCGATCTTGACGGGATCGGCGGCGCGCGCGGCGCTCATCGACATGGCCGCGCCCAGCGCGACGGACAACGCGGCGGCGATGCCGCCCAGTTTCTGTTTCTTGATCATGGTTTCCCCTTGAAGATTGCGTTGCCCGCCTTGCCGGCCGGGTGTGAGCTATACCGCCACAACCGGATGGCGCAACGTGCCGATGCCTTCCACGCACGCCACCACCACGTCGCCGGGCCACAGCCATTCCTGCGGCTTGCGGCCCGCGCCCACGCCTTCGGGCGTGCCCGTGGCGATGATGTCGCCCGGCTCCAGCGTGATGCCGGCGCTGATGTCCGCGATCAGGAACGGCACCTTGAACAGCATGTGGCGCGTGTTCGATCCCTGCTTCTTTTCACCGTTCACGGTCAGCCACAAGTCCAGCACCTGCGGGTCGGGAATTTCGTCGGCGGTAACGATGCACGGCCCGAAGGGCGCATAGGTGTCCTGGCCCTTGGAATAGATCCATTGCCCGGCGCGGCGGCAGTCGCGCGCGCTCATGTCCAGCATGACGCTGTAGCCGAACACGTAGGACAGCGCATCGGCCTCGGCCACGCGCGAGGCGCGGCGGCCCATGATCACGGCCAGCTCCACTTCCCAGTCCAACTGCTGCGTGATCTTGGCGTTGTGTTCGATGGCGTCGCCCGGGCCGATCACGGTGGTGGGCGGCTTGGAAAAGATCACCGGCTGCTTGGGCAGGTCGGCCGACGTGTCCAGCGTGCGGCTGGATTCGGCCACGTGTTCCACATAGTTCAGGCCGATGCCGAAGATGTTCTTGCGCGGGCGCGGAATGGGCGCCAGCAGCTTTACGTTTTCCTGCGGCAGCGCCGTGCCCACGGGCCATTCGCCGCGATAGGCATCCATCAGGCGGCTGGCCTGCGCCACGGCCACCGGCCCCAGGTCGATAAACGCCAACATGTCGTCGGGCAGGTCCACCCCGCCCGCCTCGCCCAGCAATGCCAGGTCGATTACATAGCCTTCGGCCAGCGTGCCAAGCCGGGCGGCGGCGGTGGGATGAGCACGAAAAGTCACCAAGCGCATAGGAACTCCATAGATTCAAGACGTGTTGAGCCAGGCGCGCGGACAACGCCCGCGCGGCGGATGAAAATTTGATGGGAAGGTGGCGCGGCGCTAGATCAGGATTTGATGGCCGTCGTTTTCCTTGACCGCTTCTTCGCGGTATAGCCCCAGCGCGCGCATCACGGGCAGGTCGTTGAAACAGAACAGGCAGGCGTCGTCGTTGGAAGACAGGTTGACGTGTTCGTGGATGGCCCAGGACGGCACGCAGAAAATGTCGCGTTCGGTCCAGTCGTAGCGTTTGCCGTCGATGATGGAATAGCCGCTGCCCTTGGCCACCTGATAGATGAAGCTGCCGGTGTGCCGATGCGCCTTGGTGTGTTCGCCCGGCCGCAGCAACTGCATGCTGGCGCCGATGGTCGGCATGACGGGGCCGCCGGTTGCCGGGTTGACGTAGTCCAGCAGGATGCCGTCGTAGGGGCTGCCGGCGGAGGTGCGGGCGTAGCGGCGCAGGGCGTCGTAGGTGGGTTCCCATTCGTACTTGAACAGCGGCGAATAGGGTTTCGTCCAACCGGATACCTGCGGGCGCAAGGCAACGTTGCCCCAGGCGGCGCTGGTGTCGTCCACGGGATAGGTCACGGTCTGGTTCAGGTCGGGGTGCACGGCGTAAAAACCGGCTTCCAGCGCGTTGACCAGCGGTATGTCCAGGCCGTCCTGCCAGATGCAGGTGGTGCCGTCTTCGGACACGCCATGTTCATGCCAGGTGCCGTTGGGTGTCAGCACGAAGTCGTTCGCACCCAGCGTCATTTTGTGGCCGTCGACCACGGTGTACGCGCCGCGCCCTTCCATGATGAAACGCAGCGCGGAATGGGAATGTTTGTGCGCCGAGGCCAGCTCGCCCGGCTGCATCACTTGCAGACCGGAATACAACCAGCCCACGGCGGCGGCCACATCGCGTCGGCCGGGGTTGTTCAGGTAGATGACGCGCCGGCCGGCTTCCTCGGGCGACACCAATTCAGCCGACCGCAGCACGTGGCCGCGCAAGTCCTGGTAACGCCACACCACGGGCACCGACGCGGAGCGCGGCGCCCAGGGCTCAATCTTGTTCGCCACGGTCCACAAAGCACCGGTTTCCAGGCGGGCGAGCTCCTGGTAATAGGCGATGCGCTCGGGTGAATCCGCCACATTGGCGCGGCCCGCGGTGTCCTCGCGATAGGCGTCGTACCGGTTCGCTTCCATGACTGGCCTCTTTTATAAAACCGTGAAGATTTTCGAAAATAATAGAGGCGACGACTTTTTCGGGCAACGACTGCGCGCTAGGGGTTTTCCCGCCGCGAAAGAATTAGTTGGTGTGACCATGCGAAATACTGTACAAAAACACAGTGCGACGTGATACATTTCGCTCGCCCAAAAAACTGTCATCCAGGGAGAATCCTGTGTCAGAAGCCGCTCATCTTGTTCAGTACATCGTTGTGCCCTATCGCGCCGCCGCCAACGGCGTGGCGCCTGGGGAAATCCGTCCGGCCAGCAGCGAATTCGGCGCCATCCGAATCGCGAATTCGATGGCGTCCAAATTCGTGGGGGTTGCCGCCTACGAAGTGTGGATAGACAAAGAAACCGGCGATATGGAATCGCCCCGCATCCTGACGCAAATCGGCACGGTGCCGTCGCTGGATGATTGACGTTTGCCGTATCGACACGCCCGTTGCGTCGTCGTCCGGCCACGGGTCGGCAACGCGTCGATTGTTTTGACGCGTTGCCCGACACCGCTGTCATGGTCCCAGGGGCAGCGGCCCTGAAAGAGCTGGGCCGGCGCGCCGCATGAGGCCTGCGCCATGAAGCGAGGCCTCCGCCTCAATACGTGTAGCTGACGCCCAATTGCGCGGTGCGCGGCGCACCGGGATACACGTAGGTATTGAACGCGCCCTCGTCGTAATTGCGGTTGAACACGTTCGTCACGTCCAGGTTCACGCGCAGGTGCTTGTTGACCTGGTAGAAGCTGTACAGGTCCACCGCCACGTAGGCGCCCATGTTGTACGAAGAGGCCACGGTCTGGCCGGCGCGGTCATCCACATAGCGCACACCGGCGCCCAGGCCCAGACCCCGCGCCGGGCCTTCGTGAAATTCGTACATATTCAACAGGCTTAGCGTGTTGCGCGGGATGTTGGCCAGGCGCGTGCCACGCGGCAGCGTGTTGTCTTCGGTGACCTTGGCGTCCACATACGAATAGCCGCCGATGACCCGCCATTCACGCGTGATGTTGCCCGCCACGTTGACATCGATGCCACGGCTGCGCACCTTGCCGGCCGCAACGCGATAGGTGGAGTCGGTAGGGTCCACCGTCAGCACGTTTTTCTTGTCGATCTGGTAGGCGGCCACATCCACGCTCAGGCGGCGGTCCAGCAATTCCCATTTGGCGCCCACTTCAAACGACTTGCCCTGTTCGGGATCGAAGCCCTTGCCTTGGCGGTCGGCGCCCGTGTTCGGCTTGTACGAGCGCGCCGTGTTGGCGTAGACGGCCAGGGTATCGGTCAGGTCATAGATGAGGCCCAGGCGCGGCGTGACGGCCGTATCGGTGGTGCGCCAACGGCTTCCCGCGGGCAGCCGGTCGCGGTAGGTGTGTTCGAAGCGTTCGAAGCGCAGCCCGGCCAGCAGCTTGAAGCGATCGGTCAGCGCCACTTGGTCTTGCACGAAGGCGGCCCAGGTCTTGAGGTTTTCGTTGTCGTGCGTGGTGATGCGTGTCAACGCGGGGCGTGGCTGCCCCAGCACGGGATCGTAAAGATCGATGGGATAGGCAGCGGCACCCGCGGCCGAACGCCGGATGATGGACCGGTAATCGTAGTCTTCGACCTCGATACCGGTCAGCAGCGTGTGACGTAGGCCGCCCGTGCTGAAGTTGCCGGTCAGGTTCAGCTGGACGTCGCGGTCCGTCCAGTCCAGCTTGCGGTAATTGAAGTTGCGACCCAGCGTGCGGCCGTCCGCCTGCAAGGCGTTCGCTTCGACGGCGTTTCCTTTCAGCGTGCCGTCCAGCCACTGTGCCCCGCCGCCCAGTTTCCAGTTGTCGTTAAGCGCATGTTCGAAGCGCAGCTGCACCACGTTGTTGTCGTTGTGCAGCTTGTTGTCGGTGCCCGTCTCCCAGACGTTGGTGGCGCGCGAGGCGCGTTCGGTCTGGGTGGGATAGCGCGTCAGACCGCGGTCCAGCGGATGGTTGTTGCGCATCATCTCGGCTTCCAGCGTGATGCGGGTGGCGGCGCCGGGTTGCCAGCTGATCACCGGCGCAATGCCATAGCGTTCGGTGCTGACATCATCACGAAAGCTGTCGCCGCCTTCGGCCAGTGCGTTGACGCGATAGGTGAGACTGCCGTCTTCGTTCAGCGCGCCGGTGGTGTCGAGGGTGGCGCGGCGCATGCCGTGCGTATCGACCTGCGTGCCCACGGTTACGCGCGATTCCGCCTCTGGCTGCTTGGTCACCACGTTGAACGTGCCGCCGGGGTCGCCTCGGCCATACAGGCTGGTGTTGGGACCCCGAATGACTTCCAGCCGTTCCAGCGTGTAGGAGTCGGGCGCATTGGGATAGCCGCGATTGATGGGAAAGCCGTTGCGGTAGTACTCGCCAGTCGTGAAGCCGCGCACGGTGACGGTGGTCAGCCCCTGCCCGCCGAAGTTGTTGGCGCGGCCGACGCCGCCGGCGTAATCCAGCACTTGCTCCAGGCGCGTTGCGTTGGTGTCTTCGACGACGTCGCGGGGCACCACGGTGATCGACTGCGGCACATCGTGCAGCGCGGTGTCGGTGCGCGTCGCGCTAAGCGAACGCGTGGCCCGATAGCCGATCACCGGGCCGTCGGCACGCTCGGCATCCCCATAAACGCTGACCGCCTCGAGCTGGACGGGTGGTGTTGTGCCGGCGTCATCGGCCAACGCCGGGGGAACCGCTGTGTTTAAAAGACATGCCGAAAAGATGACGCGCCGCATTCCAAGATCCGAGAATTTTTAAGTGGCGCGATCTTACTATCGATGAAATCGATTCGCATTCTCAGAAATGTAATGGGGCGTGATGTCCACTTTTCACAACATGGCAACGGGCCGGATGCGTGGCATGTGCGGCATTGCGGCAGCGGCAAGCAGGAGGCAAGCGTGGGAAAGCCGGGATGGAAAATTGCATGGGGGGGTAAAGCGGCGGGAAAGGCGAAGGGTATTGCGCCGGGGGTAATGCGTAGGGGGTAATGCGTAGGGGTAATGCGTAGGGGTAATGCGTGGGGGTAATGCGTGGGGGTAATGCGGAGGGGGTACTGCGGAAGTAACACAAGCGCTGTGCACGTTGGTGGTGCGCCCGACAGGAATCGAACCTGTATCAAGAGCTTCGGAAACTCTCATTCTATCCATTGAACTACGGGCGCAGCGCAAGGAGGCGACATTGTACCTAGTTTTCGATAGGCTGCATGAAGTGGGTCAAATCTTCCGCCAATCTCATCGAAAACCCGGTCAGATGCATTGGACGCTCGTCCCTGACACCGTTATATAATCCAGCGTTTGCTTGCAGGCGGATGTCCGACTTGTCCGCCGATTTGTGCAGTTACTGATTTTCTGTTGCCGCCGCCAGGCGCCCCACCCGTTAGCAGGATTTGGTCATGAGCAACGAGCAGGAACACATAGAAGAGCACTCCTCCCCCATCAAGACCCCCAAGCAACTGGTCGTCACGATCGTCCTGTCTTTCGTGATCCCCATCGCCATCATCATCCTCCTGGTGAACATGGTGGTCTCCGGTACCAAGACCGGAGCCGGCTCGGATTCCCTGTCCCCTGAAGCGGTCACCAAGCGCATCGCCCCGGTGGCGGGGTTTGAGCTTGTGGACGCCAATGCGCCCAAGGTATTCAAGACGGGCGAACAGGTCTTTGCCGCCGTCTGTACGGCCTGTCACACCGCCGGCGTGGCCGGCGCACCGAAGATGGGCGACAACGCAGCCTGGGCGCCGTTCATCAAGTCGGGCTACGACACCATGTTGAATGTGGCCTTGCACGGCAAGGGCGGCATGCCGGCCAAGGGTGGCAACCCGACGCTGTCCGACTACGAAGTGGCGCGCGCGGTGGTCTATATGGCCAACAAGTCGGGCGCCTCGCTGCCTGAACCGGCCGCTCCGGCGGAAGAAGGCGCGAAGAAGGAAGCGGACGCCGCCCCGGCGGCTGCCGCAGCAACGGCTGCCGCAGCACCGGCTGCCGCAGCTCCGGCTGCCGCAGCACCGGCTGCCGCAGCCCCCACAGCCCCCGCAGCCGCCGCTCCTGCCCCGACCGCCGCGGCGCCGGCTCCTGCCGCTGCCCCGCAACAGGCCGCCGCCGTCAACCCGGCTGGCGAAAAGCTCTACAAGAGCGTCTGCTTCGCCTGTCACGCCACCGGCGTGGCCAACGCGCCCAAGTTCGGCGACAAGGCTGCCTGGGACCCCTACATCAAGACCGGCATGGACGCCATGGTGAAGGTCGCCATGCAAGGCAAGCCGCCGATGCCGCCCAAGGGCGGGGCCGCCAACGCCTCGGAAGAAGACATCCGCGCCGCCGTTCAGTACATGGTGGATCACGCCAAGTAAACCCGGCGTATGTCGCCGGAGCCGCGATGCGGATGACCCGGACAGTAAAAAGCCCCTTGAACATTCAAGGGGCTTTTTTATGGTGCGTTACGGGTAAGGGCAACGCCGGGACGCCGGGACGCCGGGCCGCCGGAACGCCGCTGCGGCTTATTCCGCCGACGACTTCAACAGCGACATGCCCAGCTGCACCCGGCGTTGCAGCCAAAGGCTGGGGCGATAGCGCGGGTCGCCCGTCACGCGTTGCATGCTTTTCAGGATTTCCAGGATGCGGTCGGCACCCAGCTTGTCGCCCAGCGCCAGCGGGCCCACGGGGTAGCCCAAGCCCAGCGTCACGGCCTTGTCGATGTCTTCCGGCGTGGCGATCTGCTGCTGCGCGATATCGCTGGCGATGTTGACGATCATCGCCACGATGCGCTGGGCGATGAAGCCCGGTGAATCCTCGATCACCGTCACCGGCACGCCATCGGCGGCCAGCAGGGCATGCGCCGCGTCGCGCCATTTGGCTTCGGTGGCAGGCGACACCATGATGGTGCGGCGCTTGGCGCCATCGAAGGCGTAAAGCGCGTCCAGGCCCACCGTGCGGCCGGCATTCAGGCCTTGTGCCGACACCGTCGTCGACACGTCATCGCCAAACGGCGTGACGATGATCAGCGCGTCCGCGTCGGGCGACGCGCCGGTGACCAAGGTGGCGCCCAGCTTTTCAACCAGCGCCGATGCACGTGCGTAGCCTTCCGCGTGCTTGGGGCTGACCCACACCTTCAGGCCGTCGGGCAGCGCCGGCACCGGCGGTTCAGCGGGCACTTGCTTTTGGCCATCGGCGTAAACATAGAAGCCTTCGCCGGCCTTGCGCCCGATCAGCCCACCGGCCAGACGCACCGTGGTGATGGGCGACGGACGAAAGCGCGCTTCGTCGAAGAACTGGCGGTAGATGGATTCCATCACCGGATGCGACACGTCCAGCGCGGTCAGGTCCAGCAGTTCGAACGGGCCCATGCGAAAGCCGGCCTGCTCGCGCATCACGGCGTCAACCTGGGCGAACGTGGCCACAGCCTCTTGGGCCACGCGCAGCCCTTCGGTGTTCATGCCACGGCCCGCGTGGTTGACGATGAAACCCGGCATGTCCTTGGCGCGCACGGGCGTGTGGCCCATGCGGCGCGCCAGGTCGGCCAGCGCGTCGCCCACTTCGGGCGCGCTGCGCAGGCCGTCGATGACTTCCACCACCTTCATCAACGCCACCGGGTTGAAGAAGTGATAGCCGGCCACGCGGCGCGGGTGCTTGCAGGCAGCCGCGATGGCGGTAATGGATAGCGACGACGTGTTGGACGCCAGGATGCAGTCTTCCGAGACCACGCCTTCCAGGGCGGCGAACAGGTCGCGCTTGACGTCCAGACGTTCAACGATGGCTTCCACGACCAACTGGCAGGCCGACATATCGGTCAGCGCGGTGGCGGATTCCACGCGTTCCAGCGCGGCTTGTGCGTCGGCGGCGGTCAGCTTGCCCTTTTGAGCGAGCTTGTCCCACGTCTGGCGCAACGATTCGCGCGCGGCCGCCACGGCGTCGGCGCTGGTGTCGTACAGGCGCACACGCAGCCCGGCTTGCGCCGCGATCTGCGCGATGCCGCGCCCCATGGCCCCGGCGCCCACGACGCCGATGGTTTGAATCTCCGTCATCAACTCTCTCCTGCCTGTATTGGGTATTGGAATGGTGGTGCGCGCCGCGGCATGGCGCACGGCAAGCGGGCGGCGCCTGGCCGCCCGCCGCGATCAGGGCTGGCTTTGAGCCAGCGCCTGGATTTCTTCAGCCGACAAACCCAGCTTTTCCGCCAGCACCTGCGCGGTGTGCTCGCCCAGCATGGGCGGCGGACGGCGGTATTGGACCGGGCTGTCGGAGAACTTCAGGGGGCTGGACGCCATCGGCACCTTGCCGGCGGCCGGATGCGGAAGTTCGCGCTTCATTTCGCGCGCCAGCACGTGCGGGTCTTCGTAGACCTGGTCCAGCGTATTGATGGGGCCGGCCGGCACGCCCACGCCTTCCAGCGCCGCCAGCCAGTGGTCGCGCGCGCCGGTGGCCATGCGCTCGGCCAGTAGCGGCACGAGTTCGGCGCGGTTCTTCACGCGTTGCGGGTTGGTGGAAAAACGCGGGTCGGCGGACAGCTCCGGCAGACCGATGGCGCCGCAATAGTTGCGGAACTGGCTGTCGTTGCCCACCGCCACGATCAAGTGGCCGTCGGACGCGGCGAACACCTGGTAAGGCACCAGGTTCTGGTGCGCGTTGCCCGCGCGCTGGGGTGCCACGCCCGAGGTCATGAAGTTCAGGTTTTGATTGGCCATCATGCTGACCTGGCAATCCAGCAGCGCCATGTCGATGTGCTGGCCCAGCCCGCTGTTGGCGCGCTCCAGCAGCGCGGCCAGGATGCCCACGGTGGAATACATGCCGGTCATCAGGTCGGCCACGGCCACGCCGGCCTTTTGCGGGCCACCGCCGGGCAGGTCGTCGCGCTCGCCCGTGATGCTCATCAGGCCGCCCATGCCCTGGATCATGAAGTCATAGCCGGGGCGGCTGGCGTACGGGCCGGTCTGGCCGAAGCCGGTGATCGAGCAATAGATCAAACGCGGGTTGATGGCCTTCAGGCTTTCGTAGTCCAGGCCGTATTTCTTCAGGCCGCCTACTTTGAAGTTTTCCACCAGGATGTCGCTTTGCAGGGCAAGTTCCCGTACCAGCTCGGCGCCGCGCGGCGAGGCGATGTCCAGCGCCACCGACATCTTGTTGCGGTTGGCGGACAGGTAGTAGGCGGCTTCGGTGGTGTCGTTGCCCGCTTCGTCCTTCAGGTACGGAGGCCCCCACGCGCGCGTGTCGTCGCCCGAGCCGGGCCGTTCGATCTTGATGACCTCTGCGCCTAGGTCGGCCAGGTTCTGGGTACACCAGGGGCCCGCCAGCACGCGGGTCAGATCCAGCACGCGTATGCCGGTAAGGGGAGCGGGACGTTGCGACATCTGTAGTCTTTTCGCTAGATGAGAAATGAAAACGTCCGGCTTGCGGCCACGCGCGAAGCCAGACTGGAATTCCGTCATGCCGGCGGGTTGAGCCGCCGGCGCGTCATACCCGGACGCGGACCGTTAGGGTCGCGCCCGCGGCACCATTCGTCAATCCGGATATTAGCTGTTTGGACACTATGACCGGATTTCGGGGCGGAAAACGCTCAGGAATGCGCCTTGATCGTTTCGCGCGCGATCACCAACTGCTGGATCTGCGACGTGCCTTCAAAGATGCGGAACAGGCGCACGTCGCGGTAGAAGCGTTCAACGGCGTATTCCGACATGTAGCCCGCGCCGCCATGGATCTGCACGGCGCGGTCCGCGACGCGGCCCACCATTTCGGTCGAGAACAGCTTGCAGCAGGCGGCTTGCATGGTGGTGTTCTCACCACGATCGCGCATGCGGGCGGCATCCAGCACCATGCAGCGCGCGGCGTAAAGCTCGGCCTGGCTGTCGGCGATCATGGCCTGAATCAGCTGGAATTCGGCGATGGGCTGGCCGAACTGCTTGCGTTCCATGGCGTACTTGACCGCGTCGGCCAGCAAGCGGTCGGCAATGCCCACGCACAGCGCCGAGATGTGCAGCCGGCCCTTGTCCAGCACGCGCATCGACGTGCGGAAACCGTTGCCCTCTTCACCGCCCAGCAAGGCGCTGGCCGGGACGCGGCAGTTGTCGAACACCACATCGCTGGTCAAGGCGCCGGCCTGGCCCATCTTTTTGTCGGGCTTGCCGATGATGAGGCCGGGCGTGCCGGCTTCGACCAGAAAGCACGAAATGGAGTTGGCGCGGCGTTCGGGCGCCGTGCGCGCCATCACCGAGAACAGGCCGGCGATGGGCGCGTTGGTGATGTAGCGCTTGGTGCCGTTGAGCACGTAGCTGTCGCCGTCGCGCTCGGCGGACAGGCGCAGCGCCATTGCGTCGGAACCGGCGTCCGGCTCCGTCAACGCGAATGAGCCGATCAGCTCTCCGCTGGCCAGCTTGGGCAGATAGCGCGCGCGCTGTTCGTCCGTGCCCGCCAGCACGATGGCTTGCGAGCCGATGCCGATGTTGGTGCCCGCCAGCGAACGGAAGGCGGGCGAGGTCTGGCCCAGTTCGAACACCACGCGCACTTCTTCTTCCATCGTCAGGCCCAGGCCGCCGAAATCAGGCGAAATGGACAGGCCGAACAGGCCCAGTTCGCGCATTTCGTTAACGATGTCCGGCGGCACCTGGCCGCTGGTGGCCAATTCGTCTTCGGCGGGAATCAGGCGTTCGTGCACGAAGCGGTGCACGGCGTCCAGCAACAGGTTCAGGGTTTCAGTGTCGAGGGCCATGGTGCAAGTCTCAGAAGATGGATAAGCAGGCAGAGGGTCGGTGGCCGTGCGTCAGGCGCGCATGCCGCCCACCAGTAAATCGAAATAACCGTCGGCGATGGTCTCGGCGCTGTCGCCCTGGCCGGGCTTGTACCAGCGCACCATCCAATTAAGCATGGACAGCACGGCGCGGCCGGTCGCGGCCACATCCAGCGGGCGGAACACGCCCTGCTCCACGCCTTGCGCAATCACTTCGCGCAGGCGCTTTTCGTAGCCATCGCGCAGGCGGGCGGCGTCTTCGCGTTCGGGCAGCGCCATGCCGGAATAACCGATCAGCATGGTGACGAATTCGGCATGGTGCTGTTCGAAGTAGCGGGCGTGGCCGACCATGAACGCGCGTAGCCGGGCGGCTGCGCCCTGGGCGGCGGCCACATCCTGGCCGACGCTTTGGGTCAAACCATTCAGCACGCCCAGGATGATGGCGTCATAAATGTCCTGCTTGGTGGTGTAGTAGTGATAGATGGCGGCCTTGGACACGCCAATGGCGGCGGCCAGGTCCGACACCGAACTGCCGTCGTAACCGCTTTGGGCGAAGAGCTTGGCGGCTTCTTCCAGGATGCGTTCGCGGGGCGCCACCAGCGTGGGCGGGCGGCCGGCGCGGGCGCGTTTCTGAACAGGAGGGGCGGAGGTCGCCATGACAGCCTTTGGAGGGTTGCGCCGAGGTCCCCGCGCGGGTCGGATGACCTTGCATTGACAGCGGTTCGGCGCATGCCGTTAAATAAAGATTAATTAATTACCGGACGGTCGGTAGGTAATTATAGGCACATCCGCCTTTTGGGCTCAAGATGGTTTTTCGGTGCCCGAGTGCTTGCGGGCAAGCCCTTTCTGGACTGACCTGGACACAACGCGACGACGCTATGCCCCACTCTCTCGTGACAGATTTGTATGGCCAGATGTCCCTGCCGGTCATCAGCGCCCCCATGTTCATCGTCTCAAACCCGCAGTTGGTGATCGCGCAGTGCACAAGCGGCATCGTGGGTTCGTTCCCCGCGCTGAACGCGCGTCCGCAAAGCCTGTTGACCGACTGGCTGGATGAAGTCCAGGCCGGGTTGGCCTCGCACCGGGAAGCCAACCCCGGCGCCGTCGTGGCGCCGTTTGCGGTCAACCAGATCATTCACCAGTCCAACGACCGACTGGAACAGGACCTGGCCGTTTGCGCCAGCCACCGCGTGCCGCTCATCATCACCAGCCTGCGCGCCCCCGGCGATCTAGTCAAAGGCGTGCACGACTGGGGCGGTAAGGTTTTTCACGACGTCACCACGCTGCGCCATGCCGAAAAGGCACTGGAAGCGGGCGTCGATGGACTGATCCTGGTGTGCACGGGCGCGGGCGGCCACGCCGGCACGCTTAGCCCCTTTGCGCTGTTGTCCGAAGTGCGCCGCTTCTATGACGGCCCGCTGATCCTGTCCGGCGCCATCACGTCCGGCGCGCACGTGCTGGCGGCGTTGGCGATGGGCGCCGACTTTGCCTATATGGGTACGCGCTTTATCGCCAGCCAGGAAGCCAACGCCAGCGAGGGCTACAAATCCGCCATCGTCCAAGCCAGCGCGTCCGACATCCTGTACACGCCGTTCTTCACCGGCATCCCGGGCAATTACCTGAAGGCCAGCATTACCGCGTCGGGGCTGGACCCGGCCAACCTGCCGCAGCCGGACAGCGAAGCATCCAACTTCGGATCCTCGCGGGTCAAGCCGTGGAAAGACATCTGGGGCGCGGGCCAGGGCGTGGGCGGCATCGCCAGCGTGTTGCCCACGCGCGAAATCGTCGCCACGCTGCGCCGCGAATATGCCGAGGCCAAGGCGCAACTGGAAGGCAGGTCGTTCGCATGAGCGCGGGGCTGAAAGTCGCCCGCGACGGCGCGGTGCTGACGCTGACCATCGACCGCCAGGACCGCCGCAACGCGCTGGACACCGCCACCTACGCCGCGCTGACCGAGCAGCTGTCGCTGGCCAGCGCCGACCAGGCGGTCTCGGCGGTGATCCTGACCGGCGCGGGCCAGCACTTCACGGCGGGCAATGATCTGCGAGACTTCCAGGCCGAACGCGGCGCGGGCGATAGCGCGGGGCTGACGTTCCTGCGGGCGCTGTCCACGGCCGACGTGCCGGTGATTGCGGCGGTCGAGGGCTACGCCATCGGCATCGGCGTCACCTTGTTGCAGCATTGCGACTTTGTCCATATTGGCCAGGGCGCCACGCTGCGCATGCCGTTTGTGGCGCTGGGCCTGTGCCCCGAAGGCGCGTCCAGCCTGCTGATGCCGCGCCTGGCGGGCCGACGCGCGGCCGAATGGTTGTTGCAGGGCAAGGCGTTTTCGGCTGAGGACGCGCGCGACGCGGGCCTGGCCACCAGCGTCACGGCGGCGGGCGGGGCGCTGGCCGCGGCACAGGCCACCGCCGCCGACCTGGCCGGCCAACCGCCGGCCGCATTGCGCCTGACCAAGGCCATGATGAAACGCGCTGATCGATCAGCCATCCAGGAAACGCTGGACTACGAAACCCAGCAGTTCCGCGCCCGCCTGCAAACCGAAGAGGCGCAGGCGGCGTTCGCGAAGTTCTTCAAGAAATAGCGGACGACGCGCGGGGGATTGCAGGCGGTTGAGTCCACGCCCCCCCCGCGCGCCGCATCAAAACGGCGAATCAGGCCGGAAATTGGGTGCCCGACGTTCGCGCAGGGACTGGATGCCTTCCTTGACGTCCGGCCCGCCAAATCCCATGAATTCCAGCGCCAGCGACGTATCGAAGCTGGGGCCGGCCATGCGCAGCCAATTGTTCAGCGAATACTTGGTCCAGCGGATGGCGGTTTGCGATCCGGCGGCCAGCTTGTTGGCCACTTCAAAGGCGCGGGGAATCAAATCGGCTTCATCGACGCACAGCGACACCAGGCCGATGCGTTCGGCTTCTTCGCCCGTCACGGTTTCGCACAGCATCAGGTAGTACTTGGCCTTGGCCATGCCGCACAGCAGCGGCCAGACGATAGCGGCGTGGTCGCCCGCCGTCACGCCCAGGCGGGTGTGGCCGTCGATGATGCGGGCGTCGCGCGCGGCAATCGAGATGTCGGCCAGCAGGCCGGCTACCAGCCCCGCCCCCACCGCCGCGCCGTGCATGGCGGACACGATGGGCTTGTTGCAGTTGATGATGTTGTAGACCAGGTCGCGCGCTTCGCGCCAGACGCGGGTGCGCACGTCAAAATCGTCGGCCATCTGCTGCACCAGCTCCAGGTCGCCGCCTCCCGAAAAGCCCTTGCCTTCGCCACGGATCACCACGACTCGGGTGTCGGGGTCGGTGTCGATGTCGCGCCAGATGTCCGCCAGCTCGCGGTGCATGCGGTCATCCGCCGTGGACAGCTTGCCGGGCTGGCCGCCCTTGGCGCCCATGATCAGCTCCAGCACGCCACCGGGGTGCCGGCGCAGCTTCAGGGATTCATAGGCTGAATAGTGTTGCAGCGTGATATCGGTCATTGTCTACTCCGGGGTTGTCGGGGGCTGCCGGGCGTACAGGCCGGCATGTTTTTGCGCACTATAGTGGATACACGAACGCCGCCCAGCCGCTTGTCCCCAGGAGCCTCAGCCAATGAACACCCCCGCCCCGACCGCCGGCGCCCCCATTGACCGCGCCAGCCTGCCAGCCCTGTTCGCCCCCCGCGACGCTGACACGCACAAGGGCAGCTTCGGCACGGTCGGCGTGGTGGGTGGCGGCCCCGGAATGACAGGCGCGGCACTGCTCGCCGCCCGCGCCGCCTTGTTGACCGGAGCGGGCAAGGTGCTGGTGGGCTTTGCGCAGGAAGCGTCGCCGCTGGCTTGCGATCCGCAACAGCCGGAATTGATGCTGCGCGATGCCCGCTCGCTGCTGGACACCGATTGGGGCGTGACTACCTGGGTGGCGGGTTGCGGCATCGGGACCGGCGGGCTGGCGGCCAACGCCCTGTCGGAACTGTTCGTGCTACGGCGCCAAACCCCGCTGGTGCTGGACGCCGACGGGCTTAACCTCTTGGCCAGCGGCGGCATCCAGCCCAATTGGGGCGCCGGCCCGGTTGTGCTGACGCCGCATCCTGCCGAAGCCGGCCGCCTGCTGGGCATCCCCGTCGCCCAGGTGCAGGCGGACCGCCCCGGCGCCGCCTGGAAACTGGCACAGCGCTATCAATGCTGGGTGGTGCTGAAAGGCGCGGGCACGGTGGTCTGCCACCCGGCTCGCGGCATCCGGGTCAATACCAGCGGCAATCCCGGTTTGGCCACGGCCGGCACCGGCGACGTTCTGGCAGGAATGCTGGGATCTTTATTGGCACAGACGCTGCCCGAGGATCAAGCCGTGCCCGGCGCCGTCTGGCTGCACGGCGCGGCGGCGGATGCGCTGGTGGCAGCCGGTGTGGGCCCGATCGGCCTGACCGCCTCAGAGCTGCCAAACGCGGCCCGCGCCCTGCGCAATGGCCGCTAAGTCCCCGTCAAATAAACATTTTTACAACATACTAGGGGTTTTCCCTAAAACAATCATTGCGCCGCCCCTAGGGTTATCCCTATAATGGTTTTCACCAAGACGAAACGGACTGGAGAAAGACCATGACTGAACTGACCCTGAATAGCACTGCCCGCCTGACCGACGCGCTGGAGCGCGACCTGCTGCGCGGCGCCCTCGAAAATCAACCCAATTCCCACCCGCTGACCAGCCTGAAGAAGGCCGGCCAAGCCGTGATCGCCGCTGTTGCTGGCGTGTTCGCCTTCATCGACGAAGTCAACGAATCGATGAACAAGGCCCGCGCCGCCAGCTCGCGCTTCTCCGGCTCGCAGTGGTAAAAACAGCCGCGCTGGGCTGAAATCGCGACGATCTCCCGCGATTTCGCCCGGCGCGCTGTCGTTGCACGGCCCGCTTGCCAGCCAAGCGCCCCGGCAACGAGTATCTGGCGCCGTCCCTCACAGGCGCCTTCGCGCCGCGCCGGTTCCCGTGATGTACAACGAGAACCCTCGCGGCGCCCTCTTTGGCCCTGCGCCACCCCCCTCTTCTCGGCGTTTTCCCTAGCGCCTGGTTCGCCGTTCTTCATTGACAGCGCGCGAAGCCCCTACCGATAATCGGCCCCTTGCCGTCGTGCCTGGCGCCTTCCCCTTCCCAAAGCATCTCTTGCGGTCGACACGCTGTGTTTGCCCCGGCCTTGGTGGTTGTCGCGCAGGCACGATCCGGTTCGTTATTCCTCCGGAGTTGTCACCATGAAGTTGCGCACCACCCTGGCCCTTGTGGCCGCCGCCATTCCCTTGGCAGCCGCCCAAGCCCAGACGCTGAAGATCGGCCTGTCGGCCGAACCCACTTCGGCGGACCCCCACTATCACAAGATGACGCAGAACGACGCGTTCTCGGCGCACGTCTACAGTTCGCTGGTGGGCCGCAGCGCCGACATGAAGTTGACGCCCCAACTGGCCAAGTCCTGGAAGAACCTGGACGACCTGACCTGGGAATTCAAGCTGCGCGACGACGTCAAGTTCTCGAACGGCAAGCCGTTCACGTCCGAAGACGTGCTGTTCACCATCTGCCGCACGCTGAACAACGAAACCAACGTGTCGCAGTCCTACATGGACATGACCAAGCGCATCACGGACGTGCAAACGCCCGACGCGCACACCGTCATCATCAAGACCGGCGAGCCCTTCCCCCTGATGCCCGCCGAGCTGGCCCGCTCGCTGCCCATCGTCTGGAACGGCATTGTCGAGCACGGCAAGCTCACGTTCGATCCCAAGAAGGGTTGCGGCGTGACGGGCCCGTGGCCCACGGTTGCCGACTTCAACAACGGCAAGGATTCCATCGGCACCGGCCCCTACACCCTGAAGTCCTACGTGAAGGGCACCGGCATCGAACTGGTCCGCAACGAGAACTACTGGGGCGAGAAGCCGCACTGGAAGGAAGTGAAGTTCGTGCCGGTGCCCTCCGCCGGCCCGCGCCTGACCGGCCTGCTGTCGGGTGACTTCGACATGATCGAAAACCCGGCCGCGCGCGACCTGCCGCGCCTGAAGGACAACCCGAAGTTCGGCTTTGTGGCCACGCCGTCCACCCGCCTGGTGTTCTTCCAGCCGGACGTGGGCCGCAACCCCAGCCCGTTCGTCAAGAGCGCCGACGGCAAGAACCCGCTGCAAGACCTGCGCGTGCGCAAGGCGATTTCGATGGCCATCGACCGCAAGACCATCACCGCCCGCATCATGGACGGCATGGCCACCCCGGCCTACCAGTTCATGCCCGACGGCATGTTCGGCGCGCTGCCCAAGGCCCCGGAAATCAAGTACGACCCGGAAGGCGCCAAGAAGCTGCTGGCCGAAGCCGGCTACCCGAACGGCTTTGAATTGACGTTGTCGTCCACCAACGACCGCTACGTCAACGACGGCCAGGTCGCTCAAGCCGTGGCGCAATACCTGGCCCGCGTCGGCATCAAGACCAACGTGGACGCCATGACGGCATCCATCTATTTCCCAAAGCGCGCCAAGCGCGAGTTCAGCTTCTCGATGGGCGGCTGGCCGGCGGAAACGGGTGAAGCCTCGGCGTTGTTCCAGCTGTGGGTTGCGTCCCTGGATTCGCCCAACAGCCTGGGCACCAGCAACTACGGCGGCTTTTCCAATGCCGATTTCGACAAGGTCTACAAGCAGGCCATCGTGACGGTGGACGCGCCCAAGCGCGAGAAGCTGTTGCAGGAATCCACCCAGATCGCCCTGGACAACGTGCCGCTGATCCCGCTGCACTTTGAAAGCAGCATCTGGGCCTTCCGCAAGGGCATCACCTACGAAGGCCGCCGCGACCAGTACACCCTGGCCACGTCCGTCACGCCCGACAAGAAGTGATCCACCGCGTCTGAACCAGGAAACGGCTGCCCTGCGCAGCCGTTTTTTTTGGTCGGATACCCTATACAATTCCCCCGCTTCATCGGAGTTGCCATGCCCACGCCTACCCCCGCGGCCCGTCCGCGCCCTTTTCTTTTAGCCTGTCCGGATTTGTCGGCCGAACGCTTGGGCAATACGGATACGCCCGGCGTCTGGCATTTCGATTCCGGCGTGCCCGGCAAGCGCGTCATGTTGAGCGCGCTGATCCACGGCAACGAGCTGTGCGGCGCCTGGGCCCTGAAAGAAGCACTGACGGCCGGGCTGCGTCCCCGCCGGGGTACGCTGACGCTGGCCTTCTGCAACCTGGCCGCATTCGACCGCTTTGATTCCACCAACTACGCCCCCGCGCGCTTTGTCGACGAAGACATGAACCGCGTCTGGAGCGACGACAAGCTGACGGTGCCCATCAGCCAGGAACGCCGCCGCGCCGCGCAAATCCGTCCATGGGTCGAACAGTCCGACTGGTTGCTGGACTTTCATTCCATGAGCAATTCCGACGTGCCGCTGCAACTGACCGGCATGGAACAGCGCAATATCGACCTGGCCCTGGCGCTGGGCAACCCCGCCACCATCATTGCCGACGCGGGCCATGCGGCCGGCGTGCGCATGCGCGACTATGGCCGCTTTGGCGAGGCCGGCGACAACGGCACGAGGTCCTTGCTGATTGAATGCGGCTTCCATGGCGCGCCCGAAGCGCGCGGCGTGGCGGTGGACCAGATGGCCCGCTTCCTGCTCCAAGCCGGCACGCTTGACCGCGCGGACATCCCCGCCGGCTGGATCGAACCCGCCGCGGCCCCACAGCGCGCGCTGCGCGTGACCCACGCCGTTGCGGCAAAAAGCGCCGACTTCCGTTTTGCCGAACCCTGGAAAGGGTTGGAAACGCTGGCCACCGCCGGCACCGTCATCGGCTGGTCCGAAGGCGAACCGGTCGTCACTCCGTATGACAACTGCGTGCTGATCATGCCGTCCACCGCCAACCTGCGGCCCGGCGTGACCGTCGTGCGGCTGGCGCAGCCTATTGGCTGATTGACACCCACAGGCACCAACGAGCGGCGCCCATCCACGAGGCGCCGCCGACCATTCAAAACAAGGGAAAGCATGTCCATCCAGGTATCCACCCGCAGCGCATTACTGGCCTTGGCCTGTACGTTGGCCGGCGCCCCCGCCGCCATGGCCCAGACGACGCCGACCACGTTGAAGATCGGCCTGTCGTCCGAGCCCACGTCGATGGACCCGCACTACCACCAGGCCACGCCCAACGATGCGATGACCTCGCACATGTTCGAGACGCTGGTGGGCCAGGACGCCAGGATGGACCTGATTCCGCGCCTGGCCACGGGCTGGAAGGCGCTGGACGACACCACCTGGGAATTCACGCTGCGCGAGAACGCCCGATTTTCCAACGGCCAGCCCTTCACCGCACAGGACGTCATCTTCACGTTCTGCCGCGTGATGAATAACGAACAAGCGATTGGCGGTTCGTACCCGGCGATTGTGCAGAAGTTTGCCGACGTCCAGGCGCAAGGCAGCAACAAGCTGGTCATCAAGACGCACAAGCCCTATCCGCTGCTGCCCAACGACCTGACCCGCACGGCCATGCTCTGGAGCGGCATCGTCGAACACGGTTCCATCACCTTCGACTTGAAGAACAAGTGCGGCGTGACCGGCCCCTGGCCCACCGTTGCCGACTTCAATGGCGGCCGCGATGTGATCGGCACCGGCCCGTACACACTGAAGTCCTATGTGAAGGGCACGGCCATCGAGCTGACGCGCAACGACGGCTATTGGGGTGACAAACCCGCCTGGCAGCACGTCAAGCTGATCCCCGTGCCGGCCGCCGGCCCGCGCCTGACGGGCCTGTTGGCCGGTGACTTCGACCTGATCGAAAACCCCGCCGCGCGCGATGTGAAGCGCATTTCGGAAACGCCGGGCTTCGGCCATGTGATCACGCCGTCGGTGCGGGTGGTGTATTTCCAGTTTGATGTGGGCCGCAGCCCCAGCCCCACCGTCAAGGCCGCCGACGGCAAGAACCCCTTGCAGGACGTGCGCGTGCGCCGCGCCATTTCCATGGCGATCGATCGCAAGACCATCGCCGCGCGCATCATGGACGGCGCCGCCACGCCCGCCAACCAGTTCCTGCCCGACGGCATGTTCGGCACGCTGCGCCATCCGCCCGAACTCAAGTACGACCCTGAAGGCGCCAAGAAACTGCTGGCCGAAGCCGGCTACCCCAACGGCTTCGACCTGACCATTTCGTCCACCAACGACCGCTACATCAACGACGCCCAGATCTCGCAGGCCGTGGCGCAGTACCTGTCGCGCGTGGGCATCAAGACCACGGTCGACGCGATGACGCGCTCGGTGTATTTCCCCAAGCGGGCCAAGCGCGAATTCAGTTTTGCCATGGGCGGCTGGTCGTCTGAGACGGGCGAGGCGTCGTCTTTCCTACAATACTGGGTCAGCCGGTTCGACAAAGAGCACGGCCTGGGCACCAGCAACTATGGGGGTTACGACAACCCCGAGTTCGACGGCGTGTTCAAGCGCGCGCTGGTGACCGTGGACCCGGCCGAGCGGGAAAAGCTGCTGCAACAGTCGCTGGCGATTGCGCTGGCCGACCTGCCCAGCATTCCCCTGCACTTTGAAAGCAGCATCTGGGCGTTCAAGAAGGGGCTGGTCTACGAGGGCCGTGCGGATCAGTACACGCTGGCCATGTCGGCCCGACCGGCCAAGTAGTCGCCCAAGTAATCGCCCAAGTAAGCAACCAAACAACCCAACCCACTCAACACGCCAAGCCAACACCCGGCGCGCCAAGAAACCCTGAGCCCACCAAGGAAATCATCACGTGGCCTTGTTCATCCTGCGCAGACTGATCCAGAGTCTGTTCGTACTGCTGGCCGTATCGGTCGTGGTCTTTTTCGCGGTGTATGCCGTGGGCGACCCGATCGAACTGCTGGTCAGCCCCGAAGCCAGCCAGGCCGCCCGCGAGGCGATGATCGCCCGCCTGGGCCTGGACCTGCCCGTGTGGCAGCAATACACCGGGTTCCTGTGGCGCGCGCTGCATGGCGACCTGGGCACGTCGTTCGTGCACGGCATCCCGGCCATTGAGCTGATCGTGCAGCGCATTCCCGCCACGTTCGAACTCGTCATCGTGGCCATCATGCTGACCTGTGTGATCGGGATTCCACTGGGGCTGGTGGCCGGCCTGTACCGCGACGACTACCTGGGCCGCGGCATCATGGCGTCGTCGGTGCTGGGCTTTTCGCTGCCGAACTTCTGGCAGGGCATGATGCTGATCCTGCTGTTCGCCGTGTGGCTGGGCTGGCTGCCGGCCACGGGGCGCGGCGACACCGTCACCGTGCTGGGCGTGCGCCTGTCCATCCTGACGGCCGATGGCTGGTCGCACCTGATCATGCCGGCCATCAACCTGGCGCTGGCCAATATCGCGCTGGTCCTGCGCCTGACGGCCTCGGGCGTGGTCGAGGCGCGCAGTCAGGACTACGTGAAATTCGCGCGCGCCAAGGGCGTCAAGCCCGGCCGCATCGTGCGCCGCCACATTCTGCGCAACATCCTGATCCCGGTCGTGACCGTGATCGGCATGGAATTCGGCAGCCTGATCGCCTATTCCACCATCACCGAAACCGTCTTCGCGTGGCCCGGCATGGGCAAGCTGCTGATTGACAGCGTCTACCAGCTGGACCGCCCGGTGGTGGTCGCCTACGTGATGCTGGTCACCCTGATCTTCGTGGTCATCAACCTGGTTGTGGACATCCTGTACGCGGCGCTCGACCCGCGCGTGCAGCTGGTGGCCTCCGCTCAATAATCCGCCATGGCTAACTCTCCCAATCCCGGCCGCACCCGCACCGTCCAGCCTCTGGCCGAGACCCCGCAGCGCGCCTCCATCCTGAAAAAACTGCATGCGCGCCCCACCGTGCGCGGCTCGGTCATCGCGCTGGCCATCCTGATCATCCTGGTGGTGTTCGCGCCCTACTTCGCGCCGCAGAACCCCTATGACCTGGCCAACCTGTCGCTGATGGACGGCCGGCTGGCGCCGCGCCAGGCGCTGATGGACGGCAGCATCGCGTGGCTGGGCACCGATGACCAGGGCCGCGACATGCTCAGCGCCATCCTGTACGGCCTGCGCATCAGCCTGATGGTGGGCTTGTCGGCCGTGGTGCTGGCCACCGCCATCGGCGGCGCCATCGGCCTGATCGCCGCCTATGTCGGCGGCCTGGTCGACACCATCCTGATGCGCATCGTTGACTTCATCCTGGGCTTTCCCACCATCCTCGTGGCGCTGGTGCTGCTGGTGGTGCTGGGACGCGGGGTGGACAAGGTGATCCTGGCGCTGGTGCTGGTGCAGTGGGGGCACTACGCCCGCATCATGCGCAGCCGCGCGTTGCAAGAGCGCCGCAAGGAATACGTGGAAGCCGCCGCCAACCTGGGCTTTCCGGCCTGGCGCATCATGGTGTTCCACCTGCTGCCAAACTGCCTGGGCCCCGTCATGGTGTTCGCCACCATCCAGATCGCAACCGCCATCGCGCTGGAAGCCACGCTGTCCTTCCTGGGCGTCGGCGTGCCGATCACCGAGCCCTCGCTGGGCCTGTTGATCTCCAACGGATTCCAATACCTGCTGTCCGGCGATTACTGGATCAGCCTGTTCCCCGGCATTGCGCTGCTGGTGCTGATTCTTTCCATCAATATCGTGGGCGACCGCCTGCGTGAAAGCCTGGACCCCAAACGATGACGCCCACCCCCGAAGCGCGATGCGCTTCCCCCTCAAGGGGGCATGCCGGCGGACCGGCAAAGCCGGCTCCGCGGCATCCCGATGGCGCGACTCCCGTGGCATACGCTGCGGGTAGCCTGTGGCGCAATGGACTACTGAAATGAGCGACATTCTTCTTGATGTGCGCGGACTGCGCACTGCATTCCATACCGAAGCCGGCGCGTACCTGGCCGTTGACGGCGTCGACATTACCGTTCGCCGTGGCGAAATCGTGGGCCTGGTCGGTGAATCGGGCTCCGGCAAATCCGTGACCGGTTTCTCGCTGCTGGGGTTGATCGACCCACCCGGGGAAGTGGTGGACGGCGAAGTGAAGTTCAAGGGCACCGACCTGCGCAAGCTGACGGAAGAGCAGATGCGCCAGTTGCGCGGCAACCGCATCGCCATGATCTTCCAAGACCCCTTGATGACGCTGAACCCGGTGCTGCGCATCGGCGAACAGATGATGGAAGCCATCCTCACGCACGAAAACGTGTCGCGCGCGCAAGCCGAGGAACGTTGCCGCGAGGCGCTGGCGATGGTGGGCATACCGTCGCCGGAATCGCGCTTGAAGAGCTATCCGCACGAGTTCTCGGGCGGTATGCGCCAGCGCGTGGCAATTGCCATCGCCATGCTGAACAAGCCCGACCTCATCATCTGCGACGAACCCACGACCGCGCTGGACGTCACCATCCAGGGCCAGATTCTTTACCGCATGCAAGAGATCTGCCGCGAGCACAACACCGCGCTTATCTGGATCACGCACGACCTGGGCGTGGTGGCTGAACTGGCCGACCGAGTCGCCGTCATGTACGCCGGCCGCATCGTTGAAAGCGGCCCGGTCGAACAGGTGCTGGCCGCGCCGCGCCACCCGTACACGCGCGGCCTGCTGGATTCGATGCCCGGCGCCACGCAACCCGGCGCGCGCCTGCACCAGATCAACGGCATGGCGCCCAGCCTGGCGGGCCGCCCTTCGGGCTGTGCGTTCAGGCCGCGCTGCCCCAAGGCGGTCACGCGCTGCACCGAACAAGCCCCCTCCGTTACCACCGAAGGTCCGCGCAGCTACCGCTGTTACGTGCCGATAGCCCGCGAGGCACAGCAAGCATGAGCCAAGCCGATACTCCCGTCATCGAGCTCAAGAACGTCCACAAGCGATTCGAACAGCGCCCCGATCTGGCCCAGCGCATCCTGGCCCTGACCGGCCGCCCGCTGGACCGCCGCACGGTGTATGCCGTGAACGGCGTGGACCTGTCCATCAAGCGCGGCGAAGTCGTCGGGCTGGTGGGCGAGTCCGGTTGCGGCAAGTCCACGTTGGGACGCGTCGTGGCCGGCTTGCACCGCCAGACCGAAGGCGAACTGCTGTATCAGGGCCGCGATGCCGTGCGCCTGCGTGGCGCCGACAAGCTGGCCTATACGCTGGGCGTGCAGATGATTTTCCAGGACCCGCAAGCGTCCTTGAACCCGCGTCAGCGCCTGCGCCAGATCCTGGGCGAATCGCTTAAGGTCCACAAGCTGGCGCCGCCGGCCGAGATCCCCGCGCGCATCGACCAGGCCTTGAAGGAAGTGGGCCTGGACGCCGAATACCGCGACCGCTTTCCCCACCAGATTTCCGGCGGCCAGCGCCAGCGCATCGGCATCGCCCGCGCGCTGATGGTGGCGCCCAAGTTCCTGGTCTGCGACGAGCCCGTGGCCGCGCTGGACGTGTCGATTCAGGCGCAGGTGATCAACCTGTTCATGGACCTGCGCGAGCAGCACGGTTTCACTTACCTGTTCATCAGCCACGACCTGGGCGTGGTCAAGCACATCTCGGATCGTGTCGCGATCATGTACCTGGGCAAGATCGTGGAAATCTCCACGTCGGCCGAGATCTTCGCGCGCGCCAACCATCCCTACACCCAGGCCCTGATGGCCGAAGTGCCGGACGTCTCCCGCCGTGGCCGCAAGTTCACGCCGATCAAGGGCGAAATCCCGTCGCCGCTGAACCCGCCGCCGGGCTGTACCTTCAACCCCCGTTGCCCCCACGCCATGCCGCGCTGCCGCGAGCAGGCGCCGGTCCTGAAAGAAATCTCGGCGGGCCACTGGTCGGCCTGCCACCTGAACGAAGCGAGCGCCTGATGAAACCCTCCGACATGTCCAACGTGGACCGCATCGCCATCGAAATGGGCCATGCGGGCCGCAACACCATCCAGTACATCGACGAAGACCGCAATTCGGATCGTCCGTTCAAGCTGCAAACGTATCGGCCGTACGGCTACACGCCCGACCGCCCGGTCGTCATCGTGCAGCACGGCGTGCTGCGCAACGGCGATGAATACCGCGATTTCTGGGTCGAGGCCGCCGACAAGCACAAGCTGCTGATCGTGGCGTTGACGTTCTCCAACGAAATCTGGCCGGGCGTGGAAAGCTACAACAACGGCCGCGTGTTCTCGGCCGGCGGCAACCCGCGCCACATCGACGGCTGGACCTACGCGCTGGTGGGCAACGTCATCAAGGACATGATTGCCGGTGAAATCACCGACGGCCAGAACGTCTACCTGTTCGGCCATTCGGCCGGCGGCCAGTTCGTGCACCGCCTGATGAGCAGCCAGTCGCACGCGCCGTTCAAGGCCGTCGCGGCGGGCAACCCGGGCTGGTACACGCTGCCCACGTTCGACTATCCGTTCCCTGAAGGCATGGACGGCGTGGGCTTGACCGAAGACCACCTGGTCAAGCTGCTGGCCTATCCGATGACGATCCTGGCCGGCGACCAGGACATCGCCACCGACGACCCCAACCTGCCGTCCGAGCCCGCCGCCATGCGCCAGGGCCCGCACCGCTTTGCGCGCGCGCAGAACTACTACGACTTCGGCAAGCGCGAAGCCGAGCGCCGTGGCGTGCCGTTCGGCTGGACGCTGCAAGTGGTGCCCGGCATCGGCCACGATGGCCGCGCCATGTCGGCCGTGTGCGCCAGCTTGTGGTTTGACGGCCAGATGCCCGATGCCGCCGAACTGGCCCGCCTGGCCGGTCAGCAGGTCGCCTGATCGTCTTTTTCCCTTTCATTGCTGAAACCCGATACCGCCATGTCCAACACCCAAAGCACTGAACAGATCGTCGCCGGCATTCAAAGCTGGCTGCAATGCGAATCGCCGTCGAACTACCCCGACGGCATCGCCGCCATGGCGCGCATCATCGCCGACTACGCGGCCGCCGCGGGCTTGAGGGTGGAACTGTCGTCGCTGGGCCCCACCACGGGCCCGTTGCTGTACGCCACCAACCGCGCCCCCGGCGACACGCGCCCCGGCATCCTGATCCTGGCGCACATGGACACGGTGCATCCGGTGGGCACCCTGCTGGAGAACCCGGTCCGTATCGACGGCGACCGTCTTTACGGCCCGGGCAGCTACGACATGAAAGCGGGTATCTATCTGGCGCTGACGGCGCTGGCCGGCGTGGCGCGCCCCGGCGCGACGCAGCTGCCGGTGGACTTCCTGGTGGTACCCGACGAAGAAACAGGCAGCCATGCCTCGCGCGTGCACATCGAACGCTTTGCCGCCAACGCCAAATACGCGCTGGTGTGCGAACCGGCCCGCCCGAACGGCGGCAAGTGCGTCACGGCGCGCAAGGGCACGGGCATGTTGAACCTGAACGTAAAGGGCCGCCCGGCGCACGCCGGCATGCAGCACGAAAAGGGCCGCAGCGCGATTCGTGAAATGGCGCATCAGGTGTTGGCGCTGGAAGCCATGACCGATTACGACCGTGGCATCACGGTCAGCGTGGGCACCATCGCCGGCGGCACGGTTACCAACACCGTGCCCGCGCTGTGCCGCTGCGTGGTGGACTTCCGCGTGCCCGACATGGGCGCGGCCGAAGACGTGCTGCGCCGCATGCGCGAACTGTGCGCGGTGGGGCCTGACGTTGAACTGGACATCAACGTCGAATTGAACCGCCCGCCGATGGTCAAGACGGAAGCGGCGGCAGCCTTGCTGGCCTTGGTGCAAGGCTACGCGGACCGCGCCGGCTTCCTGCTGGAAGATGCGCCCATGACGGGTGGCGGCAGCGATGCCAACTTCACCTCTGCGATGGGCATCCCCACGCTGGACGGCCTGGGCGCGGACGGCGACGGCGCGCATACCTTGAACGAGTACGTGCTGGTGTCCACGCTGGAACAGCGGTTGAAGTTCTGGGAATTGCTGCTGCGCGAACTGGCCTGAAGAACGGGCCGGGAAAGCGGGCCGGTGACTTCCCGATTCACCGGCCCGCCTCAGGCCCCACTCAGGCCTCACCATTCAATCCACGTCAACGCTACGCCCATCCGCCATGTCCGACACCTCAGACAGCGCCATTGCCTACGGTCTTGCCACGCTGGCGGCCGACGGCACCGTCCTTGACACCTGGTACCCGCGCCCGTCGCTGGCCGATCACACGCCGGCGGGGGGCACGCGCCACCTGACGCCAGAGGAAGCGCGCGCGGCGCTGGGCGAACACGTGCCCACCGCGCTGGTGCGCGACACGCGCCGCAAGGTCGATATCGTGGCGGTGCGCACGGCCATCGCGTCACTGGCTGCGCCACCGGCAGACGCGCACGATGCCTACCTGCGCCTGCACCTGCTCAGCCACCGTCTGATCCGGCCGCACGAGGCCAACCTGGACGGCTTGTTCGGCGTGTTGTCCAACGTGGCATGGACCTCTGCCGGGCCGTGCGCGGTGGATCAGGTCGATGCCCTGCGCTGGCAATTGCGCGCCACCGGGCAGGTGCTGGAAATACGAGGCGTGGACAAGATCCCCCGCATGACCGACTACGTGGTGCCCAGCGGCGTGCGCATTGCCGACACGGCACGCGTGCGGCTGGGAGCGTACCTGTCGCCAGGCACCACCGTGCTGCACGAAGGCTTCTGCAATTTCAACGCCGGCACGCTGGGCGCTTCGATGGTCGAAGGCCGCATCAGCGCGGGCGTCATCGTCGATGACGGCAGCGATATCGGCGGCGGCGCGTCCATCATGGGCACGATGTCGGGTGGCGGCAAGCAGGTGGTGTCCATCGGCAAGCGCTGCCTGCTGGGCGCCAATTCCGGCATCGGTATTTCGCTGGGCGACGATTGCGTGGTGGAAGCCGGCTGCTACATCACGGCGGGCACGCGCGTGTTGACGCCCGAAGGCGCCGTGGTGAAAGCCGCGTCGCTGGCGGGCCGGCACGGCCTGCTGTTCCGCCGCAATTCACAAACCGGTGTGGTGGAAACCTTGGTGCGCACGGCGGCCTGGGGCACGTTGAATCCGGCGCTGCACGCCGGGCATTAATCTCGCCGCGCAGCATGCAAAAAGGGCCGCTCGTAGCACGATGGCGGCCCTTCTTCATTGCGTTTCAAGCGCGCCCGTTACGCCGCTTGAGGGCAATGCCCTATCAGGCGTATTCCGCCGTCTGGCCCAGCTGGTCGTACACCAGGTTCACCAGCAGATCCGAGCTGAGAATACGCGTGGCCACGCACGAAAACACCGTCTTGCCGCTATCGTCTTGCAGCGTGATGGTTTCGGTCCAGTCGTTCAGGTCGATACGCTGCAACGACTCGTAAGGCCAGGTGGCGCCATCGATATGCAGGCCTTCGGCCGACAGGGCCAGTTCCTGCGTTTGAACACCGGGAAACTCACCGGACTTGATATACCGGAACGCAACGCGCTCACCATCGGCCATCAACGCTTCCAGCACGGGCAGGCGCTGCGCGACATAACGCGAGCGGAAGGCATCCATGAACTGGGCGAAGTTGCTGACCTCGCCGGACACGATGGTCCAGTCTTGCGCCAGCTTCGTACGGTAGGCAAATTGGTTGATCGGACCTGCCGTTGCGCCCGCTTCGGCGGGGAACAGGCAAAGATCCAGGACATCCGCGAACGCGGTGTAGCGGCGCGTGTCGCCTTGTTGGCAGACCACGCCTTTGTCATGCAATTCAAAGCGAACCGGGGCGCTCCCCGTGTGCGTAAACACCGCCAATGCGTCTGAGACCTGCGGGGTTTTGCTATCTGTCATGCAACTTCCTTATTGAGTTGGGGTGCTTTCGCGGCCCAGGACGTCGCACCGTCATGCGACACGCATTCTCGCTTATATGAGCGAAGCGTGCTTGATGACCCCTATTTATCGGCCAATTTCGCTGATTTCTGGTGCAATCCGGCGGTTTCACGCGGGATCAGCGGCCGGGTCACGGCCCCGGCGCAATCGGCGCAAACGGGTAATGCCGCACGTCGCCGCCCCCGGCGATGATCGCGGTGGCCTCGGGCACCTCTTCCCAGACGCCGGGCATCTCGCTCAAGGGTTCGGACAGCAGCAAGAACGCGTTCTCGTCCAGCGCGGCGATCTGCGGGTCTTCCGGATATAGCTCGCGCAAATGGCGCACGCAGGTGTTGTGGAACAGCGTGCGCGATTCCGCCTCGCTGGAATAACGCACCGCAATCAGCCGGTGCCCGTCCAGCGCGCACACCGTCATGTTGATCGGATGCGTCACGCCGTGGCGGCGGCCCGTCTCTTCCACGGCACCCACCATGCGGGCCAGCGCGCGGATAGGGTCTTCGTCCAGGCCGAAGGTCAGCGCCAGCAGAAACATCACTTCCGAATCGGTGGACCCTTCCAATGAGCCGAAATAGGCGGGCGCGATCATCAGCATCAGGTCGCGGCGCAGCAGCGGATAGTCGCGAATGACCCCGTTGTGCACGAACAGCCACTGCCCGTGGCGAAACGGATGGCAGTTGGTTTCTTGGGCGGGCGTGTCGGTGGCGGCGCGGATGTGCGCCACGAATAAAGGCGCGTGGATGGCGCGCGCCGCTTCGCGCAGATTACGGTCGTTCCAGGCGGGGTGCACGCTGCGGTATCGAAACGGCGGCTCGATGTGGCCATCGTACGGTCGGCTGTACCAGCCCAGCCCGAAGCCGTCGCCGTTGGTCGTGGTGGCGCCCAGCCGCGCGTGCAGGCTTTGGTCGATCAGCGAATGCTTGGCTTTGAACAGCACGCTTTCCATCTGCAAGGGACTACCGGTGTAAGCCAGCCAACGACACATGATGCGCTCCTTCAAGACGGATTTTCCCAGTGTAGAAGCCAGCCGCAATTTTCTACAAGCCTGGCGGCGCGCACCCCGGCACAGTGACGCTTTTGCCCAATAAGCCGGAACCCCATCGTGAACACGCCCTTATCCGTCCCCGCCCTGCAAATGGGCTTTTCCAGCGACAACATTGCAGGCGCCAGCCCCGAGGTCATGGACGCGCTGCTGCGCGCCAACGCCGGGCAGGCCCCGGCCTATGGCGGCGATGACGGCACGCTGAACGTGCAGCGCCGCCTTGCCGACATCTTTGAACACGAGGTGGACGTGTTGCTGGTGCCCACGGGCACCGCGGCCAATTCACTCAGCCTTGCCACGCTGACGCCGCCCTGGGGCGCGGTGCTGTGCCACACGCAAAGCCATATCGCCAACGATGAATGCGGCGCGCCCGAGTTCTACACCAACGGCGCCCGCCTGACCCTGCTGGGCGGCGACAATGCCAAGATCGACCCCGTCCAGCTTGCGGACCACGCGCGCCGCAAGGTGGGCGACGTGCACACCGTCCAGCCGTCTTGCGTCAGCATCACCCAGGCCACGGAGACAGGCAGCGTCTACACCCTGGACGAGATCCAGGCCATCAGCGGCGTCTGCCGCGATGCGGGGCTGCCCCTGCACATGGACGGCGCCCGCTTTGCCAACGCGCTGGTCAGCCTGGATTGCACGCCGGCGGAAATGACGTGGAAGGCGGGCGTCGAAATCCTGTCGTTCGGCGCAACCAAGAACGGCGTGCTGGGAGCCGAGGCCATCGTGCTGTTCAAGCCCGAACGCGCGCAGGAACTGGCGTTCAGGCGCAAGCGTGGCGGCCATCTGTTTTCAAAGATGCGGCTGTTGTCGGCGCAGATGCAGGCGTATCTGGACAATGACCTTTGGCTGCGCAACGCGCGCCAGGCCAACGCCATGGCTGCGCGGCTGGCGGCCGGCATGCAAGGCTTGCCCGGCGTCGCGATGCAAGGCAAGGCGGACGCCAACATCCTGTTCTGCCAGCTGCCCACCGCCGCCATCGACGGGCTGCTGGCTGACGGCTTTCGCTTCTATCACGACCGCTGGGGCCCGGGCGTCGTGCGCCTGGTGACGTCCTTTGCCACCAAGGAACAGGATGTGGATCATTTCCTGTCCGCGTTGCGCGCTCGGGTGGGCTGAGACCGGCAACAATTACGTTGGCCGCCAGCCGGCCAGCGCGCGCCGAGCGC
This sequence comes from Achromobacter sp. ESBL13, assembly GCF_036668755.1. Lineage (NCBI taxonomy): Bacteria > Pseudomonadati > Pseudomonadota > Betaproteobacteria > Burkholderiales > Alcaligenaceae > Achromobacter > Achromobacter sp. ESBL13. The sequence goes on from NZ_JAZEVT010000006.1 coordinate 350,076, forward strand.
CCGCGTCGTTTTCGCGGTCGGCCTATGCCGACGGCTGATACGCCGACGGCGGTGCCCCGTAGGCGGCGCGGAAGGCGCGGTTGAAATGGCTTTGGTCATAGAAGCCCACGTCGGCGGCCACCTCGGCCACCGACAGGCGCGCGCCGGCCAGCGCCGCGCAGGCGCGTTCCAGGCGCAGTCGGACCAACCACGCGTGCGGCGTCAACCCCGTGCTGTGCGTAAAACGTCGTAGAAACTGAAAGCGGCTCAGCCCGCAAAGCCGGGCCAGGTCGTCCAATGAAATCTTGTCGGCAAGATGCGCCAGGCAGTAATCGCGCACGGCCCGTTGATGCGCGGCCGACAAGCCGCCCTTGACCACTTGCGGCTTGACGGTGCGCGTGCGCACGAACAGGTCGGCCATCACGCTCAGTGCCTGCGCTTGCCGCGCCAGCGGCTCGTCCGCCGCACCGGACATCCACACGTTGTGCAAAGCCATGAAGCGCCGCGCAAGGTCCGCGTCCTGCACCAGCGTGCCAAGGAACCGTTCCTGCGCGGCGGTAGCGGAAACGTCTTCAATGCAGGTGCGCATCAGCGCCGCCGAGATACGGAACGTCTTCAACACATAAGCCGCGCCGTGCTCGCCCGCGCCCGAGCCATCATGGATTTCACCGGGCGGCATCAGCGCGATGCCGCCCGGCCCCAGCAAAATGCTCTGCCCGCGAAAGCACTGCCGCTGCACGCCCTGCGTCACCAGACCAATGTGATAGTCCTCGTGATAGTGGCGGTCAAACTCAAACTGGCAAAGCCGCGCCTGCCCCAGCACCAGCCCCGGCGTGCCGCGCACCGGCAGATAGCGGACGTCGTCTTTAAGCGGGGCAGGCATGCGGCTTTCCCGCTATTTCTTCAACAGCGCTTTCAACATCGCCATGCGTTCCTTGGGGTTCATCGCGGCGGTGGCTTCGTCTTCCTGCAAACGCACGTCGCCCAATCCCATTTCTTCGATGAACCGCGAAGGCTCGCGCACCAGGTCTTCACGCGCGCGGCGGCGGCGCTTGCACCAGCTAAGGTTCAGGCTGCGCTGCGCGCGCGTGATGCCCACGTACATCAAGCGCCGTTCTTCCTGAATGCGCGTGGCCAGGTTCTCGGCGGCGCGGGCCGGGTCACCCACTTCGTCGTCCTTGCCCAAGTGCGGCAGCAAGCCTTCCTCGACGCCCGCCAGGTACACGTGCGGATACTCCAGCCCCTTGGACGCGTGCAAGGTAGACATCTTGACCGCGTCGGGCTCGTCTTCTTCACCGCGTTCCAGCATCGTCACCAGCGCCACGTGCTGCACCAGATCAAACAGCGACATGTTGTCCTCCTCGGCCTTGCGCTTGAGCCAGCCGGTCAGTTCCAACACGTTCTGCCAACGCGTTTGCGCGGGGCGCTCTTCGAACAGTTCGAACAGGTGGCGTTCGTACTGGATGGCTTCCACCAGGTCATCCAGGATGACACCGGCCGGCTCGGCGGGCGCGGCGTCCTTGCCGGAAGCGGCGCCGCGGCCGGCGCGCCATTGCATGCGGCGAATGAATTCGGCAAAGGTGCGCAACGGGTCCAGCTGGCGCGGCGCCAACAGGCTTTCCAGCCCTGTCTCCGCCACGGCGGCCAGCAGCGACAATTCGCGCGTGGCGGCGTACTGGCCCAGCACCTGCAACGTGGCCTGGCCGATGCCGCGCTTGGGCGTGGTGGCCGCGCGGATGAACGCGGGGTCGTCATCGTCGTTGGCCAGCAGCCGCAGGTACGCCAACACATCCCGCACTTCGGCCTTGTCGAAAAAGCTTTGCCCGCCCGAGATGGTGTACGGAATCTTCAGGTTGCGCAGCGCCTGCTCAAGAATGCGCGACTGGTGATTGCTGCGATACAGGATGGCGAAATCTTTCCACTGCGCCTGGCGCTCGAAGCGCGAGGCCGACACTTTCATGGCGATGGATTCTGCTTCCTGTTCTTCGCCGTCCATGGCCGACACCAGGATGGGTTCGCCCACGCCCAGATCGGACCACAGCTTTTTTTCGAAAAGCTTGGGGTTCTTTTCAATGACCGCGTTGGCGGCGGCCAGAATGCGCTGCACCGAGCGGTAGTTCTGTTCCAGCTTGATGAGCTTGATGTTCGGGTAGTCGGTGGTCAGCTTGGCCAGGTTTTCGATCGTGGCGCCGCGCCAGGCGTAGATGGCCTGGTCGTCGTCGCCCACCGCCGTGAACATGGCACGCGAGCCCGTCAGCAACTGCACCAGGCGGTACTGGCACACGTTGGTGTCCTGGTATTCATCCACCAGCAGGTAGCGCACGCGGTTCTGCCAACGCGTGCGCACCTCTTCGTTGCTGGACAGCAGCAGCGCGGGGATGCGGATCAGGTCATCGAAATCCACGGCCTGATACGCGGCCAGCGTGGCGGCGTAGCTGCGGTAGATGTTGGCGGCTTCCACGTCGCCCGGCGTGACGGCTTCGCGCGCGGCGTCGTCGGGTTCCAGCAGCGCGTTCTTCCACAGCGAAATGATGCCCTGCACGTGCCGCAGCCGGGCCTTGTCGGTGGTGGCCAGCAACTCCTGGATGATGGACATGGCGTCGTCGGCATCCAGGATGGAGAACGTGGGCTTCAGGCCGGCGTTGCGCGCTTCCTCGCGCAGCATCTTCACGCCCAGCGAGTGAAACGTGCTGATGATCAGGCCCTTGGAAAGCTTGCGGTCCACCAGCGTCTTGACGCGCTCGTCCATCTCGCGCGCCGCCTTGTTGGTGAAGGTCAGCGCCACCACGTTGCGGCCCATGTAGCCACACTCACGCAGCAGATACGCGATTTTCTGAGTAATCACCCGCGTCTTTCCGCTGCCGGCGCCGGCCAGCACCAGGCAGGGGCCGTCCAGGTACAGCACCGCCTCGCGTTGAGCGGGGTTCATACCTTGGGCAATGGATTCGCTAGCGGACATGTTGAGCTTTAAAACGGGCGCAGGCGCCAAGCGCCTGCCGCGCCAGCGCGATAGAGGAAGAAGATCATAGAACAATCGCCTGGCCGGCGCATGAGGGCAGGCCGCAACTAGATTTCAAGCGGATCCACCTCCAATTGCCAGCGCACGCGCGCCTCGTTGGCGATGTACGGCAGGTGGTGCGACCACGACGCCAGGAATGCCTGCAAGGCCGGGCGGCTGCTGCTTTCCACCAACAACTGCGCGCGTTCGATGTTGGCCACGCGCACCACGCGCAGCGGCACCGGGTCATACAGCATGATGGCGTCCAGGCCGGGAAAGTCGGCCGCCCATTCCCCTTCGGGCAACACGCGGGCGCGCTCCAGGAAGGCTTGCGCCACTTTCAGTTCGCGCGCCTCGGCGGTCAGCAGGGCCTGATACACAAATGGCGGCAAGCCGGTGCTTTCGCGTTCATGCAAGGCGTGGCGCGCAAAGCCCGCGTAGTCGTGGCGCAACAGCGCCTGGTACACGGGCTGCTCGGGATAACCGGTCTGGATCAGCACTTCGCCGTTGCCCTGATGGCGTCCCGCGCGGCCGGCCACCTGCATCAGCTGGGCAAACAGCCGTTCGGGCGCGCGAAAATCGTGCGCGAACAGCATCGAGTCTGAATTAAGCACGCCCACCAACCCCAAGCGCGCAAAATCGTGGCCCTTGGCCACCATCTGCGTGCCGACCAGAATGTCGACCTCGCCCGCATGCACGGACGCGAACAGCGCCTCGGCGCTGCCCTTCTTGCGTGTGCTGTCGGCGTCGATACGCAGGATGCGCGCCTCGGGGAACAGTTCAGCCAGATGCTCTTCGACGCGCTGGGTGCCCCGGCCCATGGGGGCCAGATCCTGGTCGCCACATTCCGGGCATGCGCGTGGCACCGGCGCCTGGTAGCCGCAATGGTGGCACTGCAAGCGATGCCCGCGTCCGTCCGTGCGATGCAGCACGGTAAACGCGGTGCAGCGCGGGCAATTGCTGACCCACGCGCAAGACTGGCAATGCAGCACGGGGGAATAGCCGCGCCGGTTCAGGAAGATCAGCGACTGTTCCTTGCGTTCCAGCCGCTGTCCGATGGCGTCCAGCAGTTGCGGCGACATGCCGTGCTTCATTTGCAACCGGCGCGTGTCCACCAGCCGCATCGACGGCAACGTGCTGGAACGCGCGCGCCCCGGCAGCGTCAGGCGCAGGTAGCGACCGCGCTCGGCATGCTGCCAGGTTTCCAGGGACGGCGTGGCAGAGCCGAGCACCACGGGGATGTTCAGGTCGTGCGCGCGCCACACGGCAAGATCGCGCGCCGAATAGCGCAGCCCGTCCTGCTGCTTGTAGGACGCGTCGTGCTCTTCATCGACCACGATCAGGCCCAGCTTGCCAAGCGGCGCGAAGATCGACATGCGCGTGCCCAGCAGCATGCGCGCTTCGCCTCGCTGGGCGCGCGCCCAGGCCTGCAAGCGTTCGCCGTCGGACAGCCCGCTGTGCATGACCGCCAGCCCGTCCGGCCCCACCAACGCTTCCAGGCGCGCGCGCAACGCGGCTTCAAGCTGCGGCGTCAAATTGATTTCCGGGACCATCAGCAGAACCTGGCGGCCCTGGCCCAGTACTTTTTCGGCGGCGCGCAGGTAGACCTCGGTCTTGCCGCTGCCCGTCACGCCATGCAGCAGCACGGGTTTGAAAGCGGTCAGCGCGCCGATGGCGTCCACCGCGGCAAGCTGCGCGTCGTTCAGTTCGGGCGGCTGGTCAGCCTTGGCAGGCGTACGCACCGGCTTGCGCTTGCGGTTGTCCAGGCGGGTGACGGGGCCACCGGCCGAGCGCTTGCCTTGATACGCCGTGGGCTTGCGCAGCGGCGGGGGCAAGGTCGGCAACATGACTTCGCCCAACGGCCGCTGGTAGTAGTCCGCGGCAAAGCGCGCCAGCCGCAACCAGTCCTCGTCAAACGGGGGCAGGTCGTCCAGCACCTGTTCAATCGGCCGGATCTGCTTGGGGTCGTAGGACGGCTGCGCCGGGTTCTCCACCACCACCCCGATCATCTTGCGCCGGCCAAACGGAACGATGACCCGCAAGCCCACGGCAACGGGCGCATCGCTGCGATAGTCGAACGGGCCGGGCAACGGCACATCCAGCGCCACGCGCACCCAGCAAACGGCTTCGGCGGGCGGGCTGGGCAGCAAATCAGACATGGAGGCAGGTGGGTGTCACGGGGAAGGATTAATCCGAAGGGATGAGGGTCAACGGTCGGTGGGGCGGCCGGGAAATTGGGGCCCGGATGCGCGCAGCGACTCTATCGACGCCTGTGGATAACTTTGGGGAAAAGGCTGGGGCAACATCAACTTTCGGAATAAGCCTAGATTGCCCGGCCGGGAGCAATCCGGTAGAAAACTCGCTTTTTCCTTTTAAAAACAAGGGTCTATGCAATGTTCCAAGATTGTAAACTAGCTTCTAAAGGGTTTTCCCCGAGCAAATTCTTGCTGTGCACAAGTCCTTGCCGGGGCCCTAGAACTTCGGCCCTGCGGACCGAAGCGTTCACTCACTTACCCGCGCAGCGAGCGGCTATGTTGGTGGACTTCTTCAACCAGTTCGGCTACGGCTTCTGGCGGAGTGAAGCGCGAGATTCCGTGTCCCAGGTTGAACACGTGGCCGCCCTTGCCCACCGGCCCGAAAGCGTCGAGCACCCGGCGCGCTTCGGCGCGAATGGCGGGGCCGCCGCCAAACAGCGCCATCGGGTCCAGGTTGCCCTGGAAGGCCACGGAGTCACCGGTGCGGCGGCGGGCGGCGGCCAGGTCCACCGTCCAGTCCAGCCCCACCGCGTCACAACCACACGCTGCGATCTGCTCAAGCCACTGCCCGCCGCCCTTGGTGAACACGATGACCGGCACGCGCCGACCTTCATGTTCGCGAGTCAGGCCGTCGACGACGCGCTTGGTATACGCCAGCGAAAACTGCTGGAACAGGCCGTCCGCCAACACACCGCCCCAGCTGTCGAACAACATGACGGCTTGCGCGCCCGCGGCGATCTGCGCGTTCAGGTATTGCAGCGTGGCCTCGGCGTTGATCTCCAGGATGCGGTGCAGCAGATCGGGCCGCGAATACAGCATTGTCTTGATCAGGCGGTAGTCGTCGCTGCCCTTGCCCTCGACCATATAACAGGCAATGGTGAACGGGCTGCCCGCAAAGCCGATCAGCGGCACCTTGCCGTCCAACTCGCGGCGGATCACGCTGACCGCGTCAAACACGTAGCGCAGCTTGTCCATGTCGGGCACCGCCAGGCGGGCCACGTCTTGCTCATCGCGCACCGGGTGCGCGAAGCGCGGGCCCTCGCCTTCCGCGAAATCCAGGCCCAGGCCCATGGCATGCGGCACGGTCAGGATGTCGGAAAACAGAATGGCCGCATCCAGGTCGAAGCGCGCAAGCGGCTGCAACGTGACTTCCATGGCGTAGTCCGGGTTCTGAGCCAGGCCCATGAAAGAGCCTGCGCGGGCCCGCGTGGCGCGGTACTCCGGCAGGTAGCGACCCGCCTGGCGCATCAGCCAGATCGGGGTATAGGGCACGGGCTCGCGCAAAAGCGAGCGCAAGAACACATCGTTCTTCAAGCTGGAAGCAGACACGACTATCCTCGTTGATCGGAAGCCGTGATTTTACTTCCCTTGGGCGGCAAGCAGCGGCAAGCCCGCACACGCTGCTTGCCAACGCGCAAATGGGGGCACCAGCGCGCCGTTCAAGGACGCAGGCCGCGCAATTGCGCGGCTCGGCGAAACGGGGCCGCGTCGATGCCATGTTTGCGCATCAGCGCCCAGAAGGCCCGCCGATGCTTGGCGGACGCGCGCGCCGCCTGCGCCACATTACCGCCGTGACGCGACAGCGCGTGGTGAATGTAATCGCGCTCAAACCCGGCCACCACCCGCGACTTCGCCAAGCGAAACGCTTCGTGCGCCGGTAGCCGCCGGGGGTCGCGCAAGCTGGCCAGGCCCTGTTCCAGCACGTCGGGCGCCACGCGCGGCCGCGGCGCATGTGGCGGCAAGCCCGCGCCGTCACCGGGCGCCAGATAGTTGGCTGCGGATTCCTGCACCTGGGACACGCGCTGCTGCTGCCAAGGAGACAGCCGGCCCGCCACCGGCCGGCACAGGCGGCCCAGCCGCACCCGCATGCTTTCCAGGCAGGCGGGCTGAGCCATGAAGTCGGTGGCGCCCAGGCCCAGCAAGTCTTCAATGGCGGGCGCCTTCATATCGTCCATCAGCAGCAACAATGGTGTCGTCAGATCCGCGCCAGCCATCGACAGCGCCGTGCGCGCCCACGCCACCGACCAGGGCGCCACCGGCAGGACGCAGCTGTCATAGCGACGCAGCGCCACCGCCATGCGCGCCAGCACCTGGACGTCCGGTGCCCCGTCTGCCGGCGGCGCCGCGATGTACCCCGCGGTGGGCTGCGCGGCGCTTGTACGCGTGGCGGCAGGCGTTGCATCCATCGGCACCAGATGCAGGCGTACGCGGGGCAACCCGCTTTGATGACGCGCCACCCAGTCGCGCATGGCGGCCTCGTGGCCGGGCGCCAGCAGCACCCCGCAATCCAGGACTTGTCGCACCGCTTTCCCCTTGGCTTGTCAGGCAAAGTTGAAGGCTACTGTTGCCGTTGCGGCCCAGCTATTCGTATCGAACGCATTGCGGTCGCCCCGTCAGCGGCATTGCGGCAAGCCGCTGCAAGCGGAGCGCGCATGAAAAAAGCGGCCAGGGGCCGCTTTTTTCGATCCGGGCGAACCCGGCGTGTACTGCTGTGCCGCTTAGTGCGAACGACCGCCTTGGCGCAGCTTGCGCGCCGCGATGGCTTGCGCAGCCAGCATGGCGAGTTCCGCTTCGACAACTGCGATGTCAGCCTTGTCCTTGGCGTTCGCCAGGGCCTCTTCGGCCTTCTTGCGAGCTTCCACGGCGCGGGCTTCGTCCAGGTCGGAAGCACGGATAGCGGTGTCGGCCAAAACCGTCACGCTGCCCGGCTGCACTTCCAGAATGCCCCCGGCGACGAAGATGTTTTCCTCGCCTTGGTCGGCACGAACGATCTTGACCGTACCGGGGCGTATGCGCGAAATCAGCGGGGTGTGGCCGGGCAAGATGCCCAGTTCACCCGCTTCGCCAGGCAGCACCACGAACTTCGCCTCACCGGAGAAGATCGCTTCCTCTGCGCTGACGACATCCACATGCAGGGTAGCCATATCGGTTCCTTATTGCAGTTTCTTGGCCTTCTCGAAGGCCTCGTCGATCGAACCGACCATGTAGAAGGCCTGTTCCGGCAGGGCATCGCACTCGCCGTTCACGATCATCTTGAAACCACGGATGGTTTCGGCCAGCGGAACGTACTTGCCGGGCGAGCCGGTAAACACTTCAGCCACGTGGAACGGCTGCGACAGGAAGCGCTGGATCTTACGCGCGCGGGCCACGGCCTGCTTGTCTTCCGGCGACAGTTCGTCCATGCCCAGAATCGCGATGATGTCGCGCAGTTCCTTGTAGCGTTGCAGCGTTTGCTGCACGCCACGCGCAACGGCGTAGTGCTCTTCGCCCACGACTTGCGGGTCGAGCTGGCGGCTGGACGAATCCAGCGGATCCACGGCCGGGTAGATACCCAGCGAAGCGATGTCACGCGACAGCACGACGGTGGAGTCCAAATGCTGGAAGGTCGTGGCAGGCGACGGATCGGTCAAGTCGTCCGCAGGGACGTACACGGCCTGGATGGACGTGATCGAGCCCGTCTTGGTCGACGTGATGCGCTCTTGCAGCTTGCCCATTTCTTCAGCCAGCGTGGGCTGGTAGCCCACGGCCGACGGCATACGGCCCAGCAGTGCGGACACTTCGGTACCGGCCAACGTGTAGCGGTAGATGTTGTCCACGAAGAACAGGATGTCGCGGCCTTCGTCACGGAACTTCTCGGCCATCGTCAGGCCGGTCAGCGCCACGCGCAGACGGTTGCCCGGGGGTTCGTTCATCTGACCGAACACCATCGCAACCTTGTCCAGAACGTTCGACTCTTCCATTTCGTGGTAGAAGTCGTTGCCTTCGCGGGTACGTTCACCCACGCCGGCAAACACCGACAAACCGCTGTGCTGCTTGGCGATGTTGTTGATGAGTTCCATCATGTTCACGGTCTTGCCCACGCCGGCGCCGCCGAACAGGCCGACCTTGCCGCCCTTTGCGAACGGGCACACCAAGTCAATAACCTTGATGCCGGTTTCCAGCAGTTCCACCGACGGCGACAGTTCGTCGAAACGGGGAGCCGATTGGTGGATGCCACGCTTTTCTTCGTGCTGGATCGGGCCGGCTTCGTCGATGGGACGACCCAGCACGTCCATGATGCGGCCCAGCGTGCCGGTGCCGACCGGCACCGAGATCGGGCCGCCAGTGCCCGTGACCTTCATGCCGCGGCGCAGGCCGTCGCTGGAGCCCAGCGCAATGGTACGCACCACGCCGTCGCCCAACTGTTGCTGCACTTCCAGCGTCAGGCCCTTTTCGGCGAACGAGGAGGACTCGTCGTCGGCCAGGGTAAGCGCCTCATAGATCTTGGGCATGTGATCGCGGGGGAACTGAATATCCACCACGGCGCCGATGCACTGAACGATGGTTCCGTTGCTCATGTCGATTCCTTGCTTGATAGCTTTAGACGGGAGCTGCCTGCCTTAAACGGCGGCAGCGCCCCCTACGATTTCCGAAATTTCTTTGGTGATCGCGGCCTGACGGGTCTTGTTGTAGACCAGTTGCAGCTCTCCGATGACCTTCTTGGCGTTGTCCGACGCCGCCTTCATGGCGACCATCCGGGCCGACTGCTCCGAAGCCATGTTCTCGGCCACGGCTTGATACAGCAGGCCTTCAACGTAACGCTGCAGCAGGTCGTCGATCACGCTACGGGCGTCGGGTTCGTAGATGTAATCCCAGCTGTAGTCCGACTTCACTTCCGACGTCTTGGCCAGGCTTTCGGCACCCGATTGGTACGGATCATCCAAACCACTGGCCAACGGCAGCAGGCGCAGGAACAGCGGCTCCTGCTTCATCGTGTTGACGAAGCGGGTCGAAGCCACGTACAGCGCATCGATGCGGCCGTCCAGGTAGGCGTCCAGCTGCACCTTGATCGCGCCCAGCAGGCGGTCCAGTTGCGGCTTGTCGCCCAGTTGCACTTCCTGGGAAACCAGTTTGGCGCCGATACGGGTCAGCACACCCACGCCCTTGTTGCCGAAAGCGGTCGCTTGCACGGCGATGCCGTTTTTCTCGAACTCTTTCAGCTTGCCCAACGTCACGCGAGTGATGTTGGTGTTCAAGCCGCCGCACAAACCCTTGTCAGTCGTCACCATGACCACGCCGACCGCCTTGACTTCGCGTTCGACCAGGTACGGGTGGCTGTACTCGGGGTTGGCTTGCATCAGGTGCGCAGCAATCTCGCGCACCTTGGTGGCGTACGGACGACCAGCACGCATCCGTTCCTGCGCCTTGCGCATTTTGGATGCGGCGACCATTTCCATCGCCTTGGTGATCTTGCGCGTGTTTTGCACGCTCTTGATCTTGGTTCGGATTTCCTTAATTCCGGGCATTGCGCTTTCCTGTGAAGACTGGCCGATGGGTTCCGCTCACGCCTCAACCATCCGGTAAGGACGGGTGAGGCGTTGCAGACGCCTAACCCATCACTTTCTTAAAAAGCACCGTGCTTCTTGAATTCCTGAACGGCGGTGGCCAGCTCGGCCTCGTCGTCCTTGGACAGTTCCTTGGTGTCTTCGATGCGCTGGATCATGGCCGCATGCTTGGCCTTCAGCTGATCCTTCAGCGACTTCTCGAACGACAGCACTTGGGCCACGTCCACGTCATCCAGGTAGCCGTTGTTGACCGTGTACAGCGTGACGGCCAGTTCCCACACTTGCAGCGGCTGGTATTGCGGCTGCTTGAGCAGTTCGACCACGCGCTTGCCGCGTTCCAGCTGGCGACGGGTGGCGTCGTCCAGGTCGGAAGCGAATTGCGCGAAGGCGGCCAGTTCACGGTACTGCGCCAAGTCGGTACGGATACCGCCGGACAGCTTCTTGACGACCTTGGTCTGCGCAGCACCACCCACACGCGACACCGAGATACCGGCGTTGATGGCGGGGCGGACACCGGCGTTGAACAGGTCGGTTTCCAGGAAGATCTGGCCGTCGGTGATCGAGATCACGTTGGTCGGAACGAAGGCGGACACGTCGCCTGCCTGCGTTTCGATGATCGGCAGTGCGGTCAGCGAACCGGTCTTGCCCTTGACGGCGCCGTTGGTGAACTTTTCGACGTAGTCTTCGTTCACGCGGGCAGCACGTTCCAGCAGACGCGAGTGCAGGTAGAACACGTCGCCCGGGTAGGCTTCGCGGCCCGGCGGACGGCGCAGCAGCAGCGACACCTGGCGGTAGGCCCAGGCTTGCTTGGTCAGATCGTCATAAACGATCAGGGCGTCTTCGCCACGATCGCGGAAGTATTCGCCCATCGTGCAACCGGCGTAGGCGGCCAGGTATTGCATGGCGGCCGAGTCCGAAGCCGAAGCGGCCACGACGATGGTGTATTCCATCGCGCCGTGCTCTTCCAGCTTGCGCACCACGTTGTTGATCGTGGAAGCCTTCTGGCCGATAGCGACGTACACGCAGGTGACGCCCTTGCCCTTCTGGCTGATGATCGTGTCGACAGCGACGGCGGTCTTGCCGGTCTGGCGATCGCCAATGATCAGCTCGCGCTGGCCACGGCCGATCGGCACCATCGAGTCGATAGCCTTGACGCCGGTTTGCAGCGGCTGCGACACCGAGCGGCGGGCGATAACGCCAGGCGCCACTTTTTCAATGATGTCGGTTTCTTTGGCGTTGACCGGGCCCTTGCCGTCGATCGGCTCGCCCAGCGTGTTGACCACGCGGCCTTTCAGTTCCGGACCGACCGGGACTTCCAGAATGCGGCCGGTCGTCTTGACCTGGTCGCCTTCGGAGATGCCGGTGTAGTCGCCCAGAATAACGGCGCCGACGGAATCGCGCTCGAGGTTGAGCGCCAGACCGAAAACATTGTTGGGAAATTCGAGCATTTCGCCCTGCATCACGTCGGACAAGCCGTGGATGCGGGTAATACCGTCGGTCACGGACACGACGGTGCCCTGAGTACGGACATCAGCCGAAGCGCCCAGGCCCTCGATGCGGCTCTTGAGCAGTTCGCTGATCTCGGAGGGATTGAGTTGCATATTGACTCCTGGAATCCTGTTAGTTGCCTTAAGCGGCGAGCTGATCGCGCATGCGGACCAATTGAGCTTGTACGGAAGTATCGAGCACTTGGTCGCCGACAGCCACGCGCACGCCGCCGATCAACGACTGGTCGACGGTGACGTTGGGCTTGAGCTTGAGGCCGAATTTTTGTTCAAGGGCGGCAACCAGGTCTTTGACCTGGGCGTCGCTCAGCTCGAACGCGCTGGTGATTTCCGCCTGCGCCGTGCCCTCGTGACGATTGCGCAGCACCACGAATTGCGAGGCGATGTCGGGCAGCAGCAGCAGCCGGTCGTTTTCAACCAGCAACTCGATGAAATTACGGGCGGCCTGCGGCAGTTCGGCCTTGATCAGGCCGGAGAACAGCTCGACGCGCTGCTTATCGCCCAGACGCGGGTCGGCCATGGCCTCGCGCACGTCCGGGTTGGAGGCGACCTGCGACATTTCGCTGACCAGGTCGGCCCAGGCCGGCAAGCCGGCCTTGTCGTCGCGCGCTGCGCTGAAGAGCGCTTCAGCGTAGGGCCGGGCAACAGTGGAAAGTTCAGCCATGACGGTCCCGGATTAAAGCTGCGCGCGAAGCTGGTTGAGCAGCTCGGCGTGGGCGCGGGCGTCAACCTCGCGCTTGAGGATCTGTTCAGCACCCTTGACGGCCAACGCGGCAACATCGTCGCGCAGCGAGTCACGAGCGCGCTGGACTTCCTGCGCGGCATCCTGAGCAGCCTGAGCCACGATGCGGGCGCGTTCAGCTTCCGCTTCACGGCGGGCTTGCTCGATCAGGGAGGCGGCTTGCTTCTCGGCCTCGATGATGCGGGCGTGGTTTTCGGACTTGGCAGAAGCCTCGATCAGACTGACGCGCGCCTGGGCTTGAGCCAAGTCGGCTTTGCCCTTCTCGGCGGCGGCAAGGCCGTCGGCGATTTTTTGGCGGCGCTCGTCCATCGCCTTCGTCAGAGGAGGCCACACGAATTTCATCGTGAACCAGCCCAGAACGAAGAACACGAGCATCTGGAAAATGATCGTCGCGTTCAGATTCACGGTCGTTCCTTTAACACCTTGCGGCTCCGACCGCACCCGGAAAGGGGCGTCACGGAGCACTCGATACTTTGCTGGCCGGCGACGGGGCTGTTGCCCACATCGCCGCCAACGTCATGACCCGCCTATTCGCCGGCGGGCGCTGCCTTAACCGACGAACGGGTTGGCGAAGGCGAACAGCATGGCAATACCCACGCCGATCAGGAATGCCGCGTCGATCAGGCCGGCCAGCAGGAACATCTTCGTTTGCAGAGCGTTCATCAGCTCAGGCTGACGAGCCGAAGCTTCCAGATACTTGCCGCCCATCAATGCGATGCCGATGCAAGCGCCGATAGCACCCAAACCGATGATGAGACCGCAAGCGAGGGCAACGAAAGCGACGTTGGTCATGACAACTCCTTGGTTAGAAATCTGAAGTCAAAAATTGAAAAATAAGGGGTACAGCTCAATGCAAGATAATCTTGCTATCCCACGCTGGCCGGGTGGCCAGCGCAGGAAATTCGGGGGATCAGTGGCCTTCGTGTGCCTGGCCGAGATACACCAGCGTCAGCATCATGAAGATGAAGGCCTGCAGAAGAACGATCAGGATGTGGAAGATCGCCCAGATGGAGCCGGCCAGGATGTGGCCGATTCCCAAGCCGATGCTGGCGCCGTTAAAGCCGGTCCAGGCGCCGCCCAGGAGGGCGATCAGCATGAAAATCAGTTCGCCGGCGAACATGTTGCCGAACAACCGCATGCCCAGCGACACGGACTTGGCGGCGTATTCGATCAGGTTCAGCAGCAGGTTGAACGGGGCCAGCACAACGGCGCCCAGGCCATGCGCATGGAACGGCGCGGTGAACAGTTCTTTGACGAAGCCGCCCGGGTGCTTGATCTTGATGCCGTAATAGAACATCAGCAGCAGCACGCCCAGCGACATGCCCATGGGCACGTTCAAGTCGGCCGTCGGCAGAATGCGGTGGTAATAGAGGGGGTCGCCGTGCTCGGCACCCAGGCCGGTCAGGCGCCAGATGGAGGGCAACAGGTCAACCGGCAGCAAGTCCAGCGCGTTCATCAGGATGATCCAGAGGAACACGGTGAGCGCCAGCGGGGCGATGAAAAGACGGCTTTTGGCGTTGTGGACAATGCCCTTGGCCTGGTCGTCGACCATGTCGACGATCATTTCCACGAAGGCCTGGAAGCGGGTCGGCACGCCACTGGTGGCGCGGCGAGCAGCGCGCCACAGGAAGAAAATGACGATCAGACCCATCAGGCCGGACCAGAACAACGAGTCGTAATTGATGATGTCGAACTGAGCAATTGCGCTCTGTTTTTCACCGGTATTGTTCAGATGCACCAAGTGATGCTGAATATACGCGGACTGAGGCGACACGTCGCTGGCAGCAGCCATTTGAATCCTACCCTATTTGCTGTATGCCCGAACCCTTGCGAGCCGGACGATTCCACGATCACGTTTGCCGCTACTTACTGCTCGGCGCTAAGACAACTTGCGGAACATCAAGAGCAGGAGGTAGCCCTTCAATGTGAGTATCAAACCCAGCAATGCGGCAGGCCAAACCAGACTGTCCTGTGCCACACGCGAAAGCACCCACAACAACAACGCCGTTGCGAATAACTTGATCAACTCACCAGAGAGAAAGGTAAAAGGGTTGGCGCGACCAGCCCGAACGCTGACAACCAGGCGCAATGCAAACAATGCATTGGGTATGAAATACGCTCCCGCCCCCGCCAGCGCCGACCAACCCGCCGCCGCCCCTCCGACAACTCCCGCAATTACTGCCGCTGCGAGCCCCATGGCGCCCTGCGCCGCCAATGCCAACAGGAGACCTCGGCTTGCCTGAGCATTCAGCGCGGCGCGGTCTGCGTCGCTAAGCACCAGAACTTTTACTTCATCATCCTGGTCCAACAAATCTCGCTGCTGCTGCTGTTGCGGTTTTTCACCTTGGTGTTCACCCGGTTTTTCACCCGGTTGTTCACCATACAACGCGCCTCGCATCGAGCCTTGTGCTGAGCTTTGCGCTGCCTCTACTTCTGACCCGCGCATCTTTTGCATCAAGCATCCCCGCTGCACTACTACCCTGTCAGAACCGGCTTGCCCATGCATGTCAGTGCTTTTCAGCCCCGCTTTTGCATACCCGGCCGCCACGTGTTCTTATCCCGCAAGCGTCAAACCCGCAGAGTATAGCGTGAATCTTTTTGCCCAAGCAAATGAACTTTCGGCCGTTTGTAAGGTGGGCGCAACGACCGCGCAACACTGAAATTAGGGACGCGGGCAATGCTTGCTCAATGGTCCCGCAAGCCTTGCCCCACGCGGTCCCGCGATAAAAAAGCGGCCCTTGTACAAAGGGCCGCTTTTAGTTTCGGCAAGCGGTGCTAATACACGGCTGCGATCAATCTTCCTTGACCGGCGGCGGCGCCCACAGACCGTCCAGCGCGGTGTCCTGCGGCCAGTACAAACGCATGCTCAACAGGAACGGACCGTCGGCGGCCGGCGAGCTGATCCAGTTGGAACGCTTCTTCTCGCCCGGGTCGCGACGCTGGATGTAGATGTCCAGCGAACCGTCCGCGTTGTACTTCAGGCCGTCGGTGCTGCGCAGGGCGTAACGGTTGGCCGGGTTCTCGCCAAAGCCGTGCTTGTCGTTATAGACGTGCAGCGACCAGAACGCGTTGGCCGGCGGGAGCTGGCCCTTGTCGAAGTGCAGCACGTAGTCTTCATCGGACTTGAGCTGGCGGCCCTTCGAGTCGGACACGGTCACCGGGTACAGCACGTCTTCCGGCGTCGGCGCGCCCAGGCCCGCGTAGGCGATGGCGGCGCGGCGCGAATAGTCGGTGCCGTAGGTGCCGATGCCGGACAGCACGGTATTCCAGCCATTGATCGGCGTGCCCAGGCGCGCCACGCCATCGGCGATACGGCGACCCGCCAGTGGCTGCGCGTCGGCCAGCGCCTGTTGCACTGTGGGGCTCAGGCGTCCATACGAGAACGGTTGACGGCTATCCAGGCCGATGCGGCGCATGCGGTCCAGGATGGGTGTGTCGTTGGCGTGCGGCGGGTTGTTGCGCAGCACGTCGAAGAACACCGTGAAGAACGACGCGGCGTCCATGCTGGCGGCTTGTTCGGCGGGCGTGCCGTCCGGAACATTCACCGGCGTCGGCATGGGCAAGCCGCTGCCGATCGGCGCCGAGCCCACGCGTGATCCGGTTTGCGGATACGCGTTGCCGGCGTTGCGGTTGCGGTAGGGCGTGGTGGCGGAGGCGGCCGGGGCGATAAGCGGCGACGCGGTCATGCCGGCCTGGATCTGATTCACGGCGGCATAGTCTTGCGGGCCGCCCGTCTGCGTCCAGCCGATCAGCCAACCCGTCGAGGTCGGGCTGTGGATGACGTCCATGCCCGTGGGCAGGGTGCCTTGCCAATTCGGGCCGACAATCGCAAACGACTGCGCGCCGCGACCGTTGGTACGCGTGCCGCGCGAGGCGAACACGTCGCTCCACATGTCCAGCGCCGACAGCACCGAGTAACGGCCGCCGGTATCGGGCAGGTTCACGATCAGCGGCGCTTGCGACACGTCGAACCACAGGCTGGAATACAGCGCATCGGCGCTGGGCCACGGCGTATCGGCGGCGCGCGGATCGGGGAACGCGGTCTTGTGGCCGAATTGGTTGATTGGCGCGCGGCCGTCCAGCGGCGTCTGCACGGCGGTGGCCTTGCGACGCGCCAGCTCCATCAGCACCATCGGGTAGGCGTAGACATAGGCGTCGATCGCGGTGTCACGCAATTCCGCTTCGCTCATCTGCGGCGCGGGCGCGGACGAGGCGGGATAAGGCGTTTCGGAAACCAGGCGCAGCGAGGGCTGCGGCGATTGAGCCTGGGTGGCGGTCATGAAGCAGACGCTTAACGCGCCGGCGAGTACCGCGGTCGACCACCGGCGGTTAGCGATAAATGTACGCATGCAAGGCTCCTTCTTGATTTTGTTTGCTAGCGAGCCGCCGCGCGGGACTTGCCAGTGGGGCAAGCCGCTCTGGCGCGGCACCTCTTGATGACGCTTAACCAGCATAGGGAAGAACTCTGCAACAAGGTGCTGCCCAGACGTTTCAAGGCGCAACGTGCCCGCACGCCTGCCGCGCCCATGAAAAAGCGCGCCGGTGTGGGCGCGCTGGGCATCCCGCGACATCAGCGCGGGCGTTTTACTGTCGTAACAAGCCTTAACGGTGTTTAAAGTCCGGTTTGCGCTTTTCGGTAAAAGCCGCCATGCCTTCCTTCTGGTCTTCGGTGGCGAACAGCGAATGGAACACGCGGCGCTCGAACAACAAGCCTTCGTTCAACGAGCCTTCGAACGCGCGGTTCACGCATTCCTTGGCCATCATCACGGACGGCAGCGACATCGATGCGATCACGGTCGCGGCGTCCAGCGCTTCTTCCATCAGCTTGTCGGCGCCGACCACGCGCGAGACCAGGCCGGCGCGCTCGGCTTCTTCGGCACCCATCATGCGGGCGGTCAAGGCCAGGTCCATGGCCTTGGCCTTGCCCACCGCGCGCGGCAAGCGCTGCGTGCCGCCCGCGCCGGGGATCACACCCAGCTTGATTTCGGGCTGGCCGAACTTGGCATTGTCGGCGGCGATGATGATGTCGCACATCATCGCCAGCTCGCAGCCACCGCCCAAGGCGTAGCCGGCCACGGCGGCGATCACGGGTTTGCGAATGCGCTTCAGGGTTTCCCAGTTGCGGGTGATGTATTCGCTGCCGTACACGTCCATGTACGACCAGTCTTTCATGGCGCCGATGTCCGCGCCCGCGGCAAACGCCTTTTCGCTGCCGGTGATGACCACGCAGCCGATGTCGGCGTTGGCCTCGAACGCCAACAGCGCCGCGCCGAGCTCATCCATCAGTTGATCGTTCAGCGCGTTCAGCGCCTTGGGGCGGTTCAGCGTCAGCAGACCGACGCGGCCCCGGGTTTCGACCAGCACAAACGACTCGCTCATTGAATGTCTCCAGTAGGAAGTATGAAATAAGATACGAGCATGAAAAAAGACAACGCTTGCCCCGTACTTTACCGCCTGACGCCCTATGACCCCGCCGGACACCGCTACCGGATAACCCTAACGATCGACGCCCCCTCGCCCGACGGCCAGCGCTTGTCGTTGCCGGCCTGGATTCCGGGCAGCTATCTGATCCGCGACTTTTCCCGCCAGATTGAATCCGTGGCGGCGTACTCGGGTTCGCGCCGGGTGATTGTCGACAAAATCGATAACCACACCTGGCAGGCTGCGCCCGTGGACGGGCCCCTGCGGGTGGAATATGTCGTCTATGCCTGGGACTTGTCGGTACGCGGCGCGCACCTGGATGAAACGCATGGCTTTTTCAACGGCACCAGCGTCTTCCTGCGTGTGCACGGGCAAGACCACCTGCCCTGCCTGGTTGACCTGGCGCCCCCGCGTGGCATCGACGGCTGGAAGGTCTACACCAGCCTGCCGGAAGCCACCGGCCAGCGGGGCGCGGCACGGCGCCACGGCTTTGGCCTGTACGTGGCGCCCGACTACGATGCGTTGATCGACCACCCGGTGGAAATGGGCCGGCCGCAGGTGGTCAGCTTTACCTCGCATGGCGCCGAGCACGAACTGGTGTTCACGGGCGTGGCGCCCAACCTGGATCTGGCTCGCATCGCGTCCGACGTGAAGAAGATCTGCGACACGCAGATTGAGTTCTTTGAACCGCGCACCAAGCGCGCGCCCTTCCTGGACAGCTCGAACCGCTACGTCTTCATGACGATGATCACGGGCGACGGCTACGGCGGCCTGGAACATCGCGCCAGCACCGCGCTGATGACGGCCCGCAAAGACTTGCCGGTGCTGGGCCAGCAAGGCCAGGGCGAAGGCTATCGCGGCTTTCTCGGCCTAGTCAGCCATGAGTACTTTCACACCTGGAACGTCAAGCGCATCAAGCCGCAGGCCTTTGCGCCCTACCATCTTGAGCAGCCCGACCTGACGCGCTTGTTGTGGGTGTTCGAAGGCTTCACGTCTTACTACGACGACCTGCTGCTGCTGCGTTCCGGCGCGATCACGCAAACGGAATATCTGCGCCTGCTGGCCAAGACCATCACCAGCGTCGCCCGCACCCCGGGCCGCGCCAAGCAATCCGTGGCGGAAAGTTCGTTCGACGCGTGGACCCGCTATTACAAGCAGGACGAGAATTCGCCGAACGCGCTGGTCAGCTACTACACCAAGGGCGCGCTGGTGGCGCTGGGGCTGGACCTGCTGATCCGCCGCGAAAGCGGTGGCGCGCACTCGCTGGACGATGTAATGCGTTTGCTATGGGACCGCTACGGCCGCGACTTCTATCAGGGCAAGCCGCAAGGCCTGCCGGAAGACGCGCTGCCGGGGCTGATCCTGGAAGCCACCGGCGTGGACACCCGGCGCTTCATCGCGCGCCACGCCTACGGCACGGCCGACGTGCCGCTGGCCGAACTGCTGGCCGATCAAGGCATTACGTTGCATTGGAAAACGTCGGTCAACATTCCTACGCTGGATGTGCGCACGCGCAAACAAGGCGACGCGCTGACGCTTGCCACCGTGTTGGAAGGCGGCGCGGCGCACAAGGGCGGGCTGTCGGCGGGTGACGTGCTGGTGGCGCTGGACGGATTGCGGGTGGAAGCGCCGGCGGGCCTGGACATGCTGCTGTCGCAATACCTGCCGGGCGACCGCGTGACGGTGCATGTGTTCCGGCGCGACGAGCTGCGCGCGTTCCGCGTCAGGCTGAACGCGCCCGAAGCGCTGGACTGCGTGTTGACGGTGTAAGGACACGGGCGTGCACCACGCGCGCCCCGCTTACCTGATCCGGCTTCTTATTCGTAGAACAGGGTCATCGTGGCGGTCGCGCTGATCTTGCCCCCCGTGAACGTGGGCGCAGTCTGGTAGTAGCGCGCGGCCAAGGGGATCGACACGATGGCCGGGCCCGCGTTGGGCGTCGACGTGATTTCCATGCGCGTCTCCAGCGGTTGAACGACATTGCTGCCAACGTCCCCCATCACCAGTTGCACCCCCACCCCTTTCGCCATTCCTTCTGCGCTGGAGTTCCTGATCACGTTGTTTTCCTGGCCCGGCGCGTCGATCCGATAGGCGACTTTCACGCCGGGGTCGCATGCCAGATTGACAGTAAAGGGGTGGGCACCGGCCGTGGCGCCCACATGACCCAGATCCCGGTCACGAATGGTAGGCATGTCCACCTTCATTTCGCTGTCAATGGGCAGGCAGCTGATGATCTTTGCGTCGTAGCCAAGGTTGTTGAAGACGATAGCGTTGCTGACCAAGGCGCTGTAGCGCACTTCAACGCGTAGGTCCCGCGTCGTTCCGGACTGGATCGGCCCTGTCTTGATGAAATCGATCCTGAAAGTCTGCGGTGGGGTGTAGTCCCAGGGATTGAGATTTCGTTTTGGCGTCATGGGCGACGGCATGAACACGCCGTATTCGTGCGGCCAGAAGACGCGTACCCCGATGCCCGGTATGCCCGACGCATACACCCTGTCGTAGCCGGCGACCGGGGTGGGGTTCGACACGAATCCGTACGAGAACGTGTCTCGCGTAGAAGTGCACTTGACCTTGGCCGCGGGGTCGTTGATGGAAATGGAGTGGATCGTGCTGCCCACGGGCGCGTCGCGCCCCGGCCGGACCGCATCAAGCTGTGCTTCGGTAATGGTGGTCACGCGGCGGTCGCCGGAGCACGAAGCCCAGATCGAGCCGCTTGCTGACATCAACAACAGCCCAAGGCTGAATCCGCGAATGATGGCTTTCATGATGTCTTCGCTTCCTGCTGCGCGGGTATCGCCGGCACGTGGGGCGCCTCCACGCAAGGCAATTCCAATTGGGGGTAATACATGCCGCCCTCCGCCGTCTGCTCGTCGATCTGGTAAGCCGCCCGGCATTGCTGATCGGCGCCCGAGCCCCATTTGGCGACCAATTGACCTCTGCCATGCAGTCCACGCACGAACGCCCGCCCTCCCTGGCCCACCAATGTGACCGCGTCGACGCCCGCGATGCTGAGTTCAGCGCCCATTGGCATGGCAGCCCCATGTTCACGCACCAGCTTTAGCAGAATGGGGCGGCCGACCACGGTGGGATATCGCAACAGCACGACCGCCCCGGCGCGCGGCGCTACCTGCTGCGACGTCATTTCAAATTCGACGTCTTGCGACGTACCCTTGGGGTCCAGCGCCACATCATTGCGGCGATAAGGCATCAGGCCCGCGACCACGCCGTATCCGTTTCCGTCGATACGGCCGCGCGAGTTCGATCCAATTGCGGCGCCTTGGGCATCCGGTGCATGCAGCACGGCTATGGTCTCGCCCTGGCTCTGCGTCGCGTTGATGCCGCCGGCATGCGCTACCAGCGTCCCGCGCATGCCCGCGCCAAGTTGGCGATAGTTGTCGCCGCGACTGCCTGACAACATATAGGTTGCATGCCCCGTGTCGTAGCGCACGCTGCCGCCCTGGTTGGCGCTGCGCTGGTCGCGGTTGCGGTCTTGGGATGCATAGACGTTGTAGCCGAACTGCCCCGCTTCGCCCGCGGATCCGCTTAACGACGCATTGACGGCGCTATCTCCCTGGCCCTGCGTGTTCAGCGATGTGCTGAAAAAAGGCGTATTCGAGCCGCGCCCCAGCGGCACGCTCAGGCTCAACAGGTATTGATTACCGAAACGGCCGCTGTCGTCTCGCGTGCGAGTCACGCTGACGCTCAGGGTGCCCCAACGGTATCCATTGGAGTAGCCCGCGTAGAAGCTGGTGTCGCGGCGTTGGTCGCGCCCCCAATAGTTCTGCGCCACGCCGGACAAGGCCACTTGGCCCCAGCCGTCCGCCAGGGGTTGGCTTATGTTCATTTGCAGGCGGCTACGTTCCTGTCCGCGGGTCGGTGCGCCATCGCGCCCAGCGACACGGCGCGAGAATTCTCCAAAGCCCAGGTAGCCCTCGCTGGAGAACCGGTACGCCACCACGCTGAAGTTCGTTGACGTCGGCTCCAGCAGCTTGCTGTAGCTAAGGCGCAGGCTGCGCCCACTTTCAACGTCGCTTGCGCGCTGCCCCGCATGGCGTAGCGGCTTGGCGCGTGATTGCGTCAAGTCGGCGGCAAGCGCGCCCCACGGCGTGCTTGCCGCCACCCCACCCTGCACCGCGCGATACCGCTGGGCGGCAATGATGCCGCCATAGCCCGTTACCGTGTCGGACAGCCCACGTTGGTAGGTGCCTTGCAAAAACGCGGGCGGGGAAACCAGCGTGTCGTCGCGATAGCGACCACCCGTCAGGCTGAAACGCGAACTGCCTGGGCGCAGCAATTGCGCAACCGATGCATAAGGCACCAGGAACCGCTTGGTGCGGCCATCGGCTTCGGTGACCGTGACATCAAGATCGCCCGCGTAGCCGGTGTTGTAGAGGTCATCGATGGCGAAGGGGCCAGGCGATACGGTGGTCTCATACAGCAGGTTGTTACCTTGCCGCACGCTGACTTTGGCCGTGGTGTCGGCAATACCGCGCACCACCGGCGCAAAACCGCGCATGGAATCGGGCAGCATGCGTTCGTCGCTGCTTAGTTGAATGCCCGTGTACGGAATGCTGTCGAAGATATTACCGGGCGTGTAGAACTGCCCAAGGGTCAATTGCGCGCCAAGCGGTGTCGCATCGCGCTGCACATAGCTGCTTAACGCCTGGTAGTGGCTGCCGCCCGACGCGCCGATCCGGTTCGCCATGCTGAACGACCCGTTGTGCCGAAAGCGCAAGGCGCCCAGGTTCAAGCCCGCGTTCACGCTGCTGTAAAGCTGCCGGTTGTCTTGGTTGGCGTAGCGGTTGGACGATAGGTTGATGCCATAGCTTAGAAAGCCCGCGTTCACGCCCGTGTCCCATTCTTCCGGCGGCACATAACCGCGCGCCGTCGACTTCAGGTAGAGCTGCGCAATGGACAGATCGGCCCGCAGTTCGGACAGGTCGATATCAAAGCGGCTAGCGGGCGGAAGGCGGTCCAGCCCCACGCAATCCGCTTCGGCGGCAGGGGCCGGCGGCCACCCATCCAGCAGCGTGACGTTCAGGCCGATCTGCTCGAACACCTTGGCGGGCAGACACGGTTGGGTATCGTTGTCTGGCGGTGGTGCTGCCGAATTGCCGCTACCCCCCCCGTTTACCTTGCGCACGCTGACCTGCTGGCGCCCCACGCGGTTGCCGTTCAGGTACAGGTCCAGTTGGTAGATGCCGGGCGTCAGGAGATTGCCACGTTGGAATCGCGACAGATCCACGGGCTGCCCACGGCGTCCGGCGAAGAACGCCGGGTTGAATTCGACGGCTTCGTTGGCCTGCACGGCGACGCCGAACAAGCTGGATACGAGCAGGAACGCGCTGCTTAATCGCATGCGACGATACACGGCGCCGCCTAAGGCTCAAGCGGACTTTCGCGCTGCACGGTTGCGCCATAGTCGTTGATCCATTCGAACGCCACCGATCCCGAGGTGCCGGCGGCTTGCGAAATTTTATCCGCGCCGAACTCGGTCACGGACCGGGGGGCCAGCATGTGCACGGGCACCGGCACGGCAGCGCCGCGCCCGCCGGCCGCCTTTACTTGCGCGCCGGTCAGCGAGACGTGAAAGGCGCTGTCATTGCGCACCTGCAGCGCCGCGCCCTTGCTGGTGTGCACCACGCGCCATTGCAGCTTCAGGACGGCCTCGCCCGGCGTGCCCGGCAGCCCGACGGGACGAAAGAAAAGCTTGATGCGGCTACGGAAGGCCAGTTGCATGTGGTTGGCCACCTGCCCGGAAGGCAGTGGCGGGACGTCCAGCACATTCAGCCAGAACACCGATTCCCGGTCGGTCGCAACACCGGTATTGGGCAGATGCGCCACACGCAAGGTCTGCCCCGTGCGCGGATTGATACGCGCCAGCGGCGGCGTAATCACGAACGGCACATCAACGTCGTCTGGGTCAGATTCCAGATCGCCGTCGTCAATCCAGGCCTGCACCAACGCGGGCCGAGCGCCCTCATTGGTCAGGCGAAGAGTGACTTCACGCTCTGACGCCGGATAGATGAGCCTGGTGCCGCCGATAACCACGTTGGATTGGGCGCTAGGAGGCAGCAGGGTCACACAAGCCAGGCAGAGCAACGCGCAGAAGCGACGAAGCTTGGTGGCCCGACTTGCGTGGTCCGGAAGCCCCCTGAGCGTACGCTCAAGGGGAACCGGCTTCATTCGTAGATCAGATCCAGCAGGACTTCGGTCTGGACCGGGCCGGCCGTGGTGCCGGCGGTGGGCGCCAGGTACTGAGCGTAGAACTCGATCGTCGCGGACTTGTCCGCGATGGTGATCGTTTCGGCGCCGGCGCCCGTGAACAGATTGATGGGCTGGTACTTGCTGTTCAGCAATTGGACTTGTGCGCTTGACGGGCTTTCGTTTTCTTTGGACGCCGCCTGGTTGATCAGTGCGCCGGTGGCGCTGTCGACGTTTGCATCGCGGTTAAAGCGCGTGACGACCTTGGTGGCCGAACAGCCAGTCAACTCCAGAGTGACGAGCTGGCGCGCCGCCACATCGTTCGGCTTGGCCAGCGCACTGACGCTGACAGGGTCGAGATTCACCTGAACGACCCCTTCTTTGCCCAGCCCGTTGATTGCGCAGGTCGATGAAGACACGTGGCCCGTGAACACAAACTTCACATCGGCCGCCAGCGCACTGCCGCACAACAGCAAGGACGAAAACGCAATACCTGCCGCAACAATCTTGTTATTCACCGAACTCTCCGACTGACTTGCCCCCAGGGCTCGCAACCCGCGTGCCTTGGGTCCGCCGCGTAGAGTCAGGCTGAAGCCTTCAACGCATCAACGCAGGGACGAGTGCCATTGTTTCGAATCCGCCGGGCCGGAAATATGAGAAAGTTCTCAAAGCAAAATCGTGCTAGGTCTGATGACGCCGATGCGCAACACATCGGCCAGCTTCTGTCATCGCCGTTAATTCAGTTTGGCGCCCGACACGGTCACTGCCTGCTTCCAGGTATCCAGTTCGCGGTCGATATGGCGGGCGAATTCGGCGGGCGTGGACCCCACCGCTTCATAGCCGTAGCCAGCCAGTTGCTGCTTCAAGGCAGGCTCTGCCACCGCGCTGGCGATACCTTGGCTTAACGCGTCCACGATGCCCGGCGGCGTGCCCGCCGGCGCCAGTACGCCATACCAGCCGTTCACGACGAAGCCCGGCACGCTTTCGGCTACCGTCGGCACGTTGGGCAATAGCGGCGACCGGCGTTCGCCCGTCACCGCGATTGCCTTCAACTTGCCGGCCTGCACCTGCGGCAACGACGTCGAGATGCTGTCGAACATCAGCGACACCTCGCCACCCAGCAATGCCACTACCGCGGGGCCGCTACCTTTGTAGGGCACGTGCATCATGTCCGTGCCGGTCTGGTTCTTGAACATCTCGGCGGCCAGGTGGCTGGTGTTGCCATTGCCCGCCGACGCAAAACTGAGCTTGCCGGGGTGGCTCTTGGCGTAGGCGATCAGTTCTGGGATTGTGTTGGCCGGCGTGTTCAAGGGCGCGGCCACCAGCATCGGCAAGGTGGCAACGAGCGACACCGGCGCGAAGTCCTTGCGCGTGTCGTAAGGCAATGACGGATACAGGCTGGGGTTGATGGCGTGCGCGGCCAGCACCATCAGCAGCGTATAGCCGTCGGGCTTGGCGCGCGCCAGTTGCGCCGAGGCAATGGCGCCGCCCGCGCCCGGTTTGTATTCCAGCACCACCGGCTGGCCCCACATCTTCTGCAATTGCGCGCCCAGGGGCCGAGCCAGCATGTCGGCGCTGCCACCGGGCGGGTACGGGATCAGCAAGGTGATGGGCTTGTCCGGATAGACGGGCGCGGCGTGCGCGGCGACCACGGGCAACACGCATAGCGCGGCGGCGGCCAACAGGGATCGGATCATCAGCGGTCTCCTTGGCCCGAAGCGGGCTGGATGGGTCGGGCTTGGTGGGTCGGGCTTGGTGGGTCGGGCTTGGTGGGTCGGGGCTTGCAGGGTCGGGGCTTGCAGGGTCGGCTTGCAGGGCCGGGCTGGAACTTGGCTGTGAATGCGGGGCGGTCACGCCAGACGCCATCACGCGTAGCGCGGGGCGCCGGCGGCATCCAGCACGATCACACGCGGCGTCTCGGGAAAGCGCAAGGGCGCATCGGTCACCGAACGCAGATACGCGGCGTTGACGCCCTCGGTCATCGCGTAAACGCTCAAGCCGCCGGGCGTCACGTCGATCACCGCCAGATCGGTGTAGATGCGCGTGACCACGCCCTTGCCTGTCAGGGGATAGCTGCATTGGCGCAGCACCTTGGGCGCGCCGTCGCGGCCACGGTGTTCCATGGTGACCAGCACCTGCTTGGCGCCCACGGCCAGGTCCATGGCGCCGCCCACGGCGGGGATGGCATCGGCCGCGTCCGTCTTCCAGTTGGCCAGGTCGCCCGTTTCCGACACTTGGAACGCGCCCAGCACGGCATAGTCCAGATGACCGCCGCGCATCATGGCGAACGACACGGTGTGCTCGGTGATGGATGCGCCGTCCAGCAAGGTGATGGGTTGGCGGCTGGCGTTGATGAGGTCCGGGTCCACGTCCTTGCCGCTGGCGGCGGGGCCCATGCCGAGGATGCCGTTTTCGCTGTGCAGGAGGATGTCTTTGTCGGGAGGCAGGTAGTCGCCCACCAGCGTCGGCATGCCGATGCCCAGGTTCACGATGGACCCGTCGGGGATATCGCTGGCCAGCAACTGCGCGATCTGCTGCCGGGTCAGGCCGGTGATGGATCGCGCATGGGGATCGCCGTCGTTGCGCTGGTCGCCTCGGTTGCCGTGATTGCCGTGATTGCCCTGGTTGCCCTGGTTGCCTCGGTCATTGTGATTGCTCTGCATGTCAGCCCTCCACCCGCACCACGGATTTGACGAAAATGCCTTGCGTCATGACCTGCTCCGGCACGAAGGTGCCCAGCGGCACGATCTCGTCCACCTGAGCGATGGCGTGGCCCGCCGCCATGCACATGACCGGGTTGAAGTTGCGCGCCGCGTGCCGGTACATCAGGTTGCCCCAGCGGTCGCCCAGGTGCGCGCGGATCAGCGCGTAGTCCGCACGCAGCGGCTGTTCCAGCACATAGCCCACGCCATCGATCACTTCCTGTCGGCGGCCTTCGGCCAATTCGGTGCCGTAGCCGGTGGGGGTATAGAACGGCCCCAGTCCGGCGCCGGCCGCGCGCAGCCGTTCGGCCAGGGTGCCTTGCGGCACGCATTCCAGTTCGACCTCGCCGGCCCGATAGGCACGGGCGAAGGCGTCCGAATTGGGCGGGCGCGGGTGCGAGCAGATGATCTTCCTGACCTGTTTACGGATCAGCAGCGCGGCAATGCCGCGCTCGAAGGTGCCGGCGTTGTTCGAGATGATGGTCAAGTCGCGCCGCCCCGATTCCGCCAGACATTGCAGCAATTCGTAGGGCACGCCGGCCTCGCCGAAGCCACCCACCAGCACCGATGCACCATCGGGAATAACGGCCACGGCCTGGGCCATGGACGCCTGGATCTTGTCGATCATCTATTGCTCCTGGGCCAGTCCGGCCGTGTCCACGATTTGCTTCCAGCGCGCGCGTTCCTGGTCGATGAAGGCGGTGAATTCGGCGGGCGTGTTGCCGCCCGCCTGGCCGCCCATGGCTTTGAAACGCCCGCTGATATCGGGGCTTTGCACCACGTCGCGCGTGGCGGCGTAGAGTTTGTCGACGACGTTTGCCGGCATGCCCGCCGGCGCGATCAGCCCGAACCACGCGGTGACGACCATGTCCTTGACGCCGGCTTCGGCCATCGTGGGCACGTCCGGCAGTTCGGCCAGCCGCTTGTCGCTGGTCACCGCCAGCGCGCGCAGCTTGCCCGACTGGATGTACGGCATGGAGCTGGGCAGGTTGTCGATCATGAACGTGAACTGCTGGCCCAGCAGCGCGGCCACGGCGGGGCCGGCGCCCTTGTACGGGATATGCGTGCCGGCCACGCCCGCGCGTTGCTTGAACAGTTCGGCGGACAGATGCGGCGATTGCCCCGCGCCGGAGCTGCCGAAGGACACCTTGGACGGGTCGCGCCGCGCCTGCGCCTGCAAGTCGGCCACGCTGCGCACGGGCGACGCTTCGTTCACGACCAATACGTTGGGCACCGAGATCACCAACGTGACCGGCGCAAAGTCGGCGGGCTTGTAGGGCAGCGTCTTGTACAGCGCGTAGTTGATGGCGTTGGGGCCGATATTGCCCATCAGCAGCGTGTAGCCGTCAGGCTTGGCGCGCGCTAGCGCCTGGGCGCCGATGATGCCGGCCGCGCCCGCGCGGTTTTCCACGATGACCTGCTGGCCCAGCTTGGCCGCGAGCTTGTCGGCGATGAGCCGCGCCGAAATATCGGTGGTGCCGCCAGGCGCGGCGGGGATGATCAGGGTGATCGGCCGTTCCGGCCAGGCGGCGTGGGCCGGACCCGCGATGGCGGCCGCCATCACGCCCGCGGCCAGCCAGCGATGCGCTTGCAACATGCTTGTCTCCGAACGCGGTCATGGATGACCAACTTGTGGGGCAAGTGTGTGCGGCGCGCCGGCAAATGCCAATTCTGCAATCTGGAGGGCAGGCTTCGCCTGAGCTTAACGCCGAGGCGGGCGCGCGGATCTTGCAAGGCGGGTCCGGCCGGGTGGCGACTCTGGAAATTTGGCGTTGGCCTTGGGCTTGGGCTCAGCCTGCCGCGCTTCGCACGAGGACTTAGTCGCCCGCGCGTTCCCAGCGGCGCTGGATGGCCTTGGCCGCCACCACGCCGTCCGCCATCGACGTCACCACGCAAGGGTGCATGCGGTGGGCGACTTCGCCGATGGCATAGATGTCCGGCACGCTGGTCTGGGCGGTGGCGAAGTCGGTGCGGATGTAGCCGCGTTCGTCGCGGGCCAGTTGCAGGCCGTCGGCAAAGGCGGCTTGCGGTTCCCAGCCATAGAAGACCAGGATCAGGTCGTACTGCCGGCCGTCCACGCTGCGGTGAGCGGGGTCGACGGTGTAGGGGCCGATGCGCACGCCTTCGCGGCCGGCGCGGGTAACCCATTGCTGCTGGGCGCGCACGCTGCGCGCATACAGGTGCACCATGCGCGCGCCGCGATTGCGCACGTAAACGTAATTCTCGAAGGCGTTGTCGCCGCCGCCCAGCACCGCCACCGACAAGCCGGAGTAGTCCTGCGCGACGATGGGCGAACCCGGGCCGACCAGCACGCCGGGCCACGATGCGCCCGGCGGATGATCGGGCAGGCCCTTGGCGCGCACACCCGAAGCGATGACCAGCGTGCGGCCGCGCACCCGTTCCTGACCGCCGTCGGGTCCAGCCAAGGTGGCCTGGACACCGCCTTTGCAGGGCAGCACATCGACAACGCGCGTGTCCATGCGCAGCGGCACGTTGGCGGCGCGCACGCTGGTGTCGATATTGGCGGCTACCTGTTGCCCCGTCACGCCCGGCAGCACGGCGATCCAGTCGTCGGCAAATGGATTGTCCTGGGCCAGGCCGCCCAGGCGGGCGCCGGCCTCGACTAATATCGGGGACAAACCAAGCCTGGCCAACCACAGGGCGCAGGACGCGCCGGCCGGGCCGCCGCCTACAATGACCGCATCGTGCATGTGTTGCATTTCCACCCTTATTGACCGCGCCGGCGCCTCACGGGTGCCAGGACGTGGCGCAATTGTAGCCAGCGCGCCGCCCCCGATCCGCCGTCCCCTTACAATTCCGGCTGTCCCACCCAGGTTTTCATCATGCCCACACGTCGCATCATCCTTTCCGGGCTTGCGCTCGACGCCCGCATCGGCATCCTCGAACACGAGCGCCGCGCCACCCAGCCCCTGCATGTCGACGCCGAATTCGATGTGGACATCCAGCGCTCTGTCGACGACCACGATATCCACAGCGTGCTGGACTACCGCCGTCTGCGCGAGGCCATCGTCGAGGAATGCACGCAAGCGCATGTGAACCTGATCGAAACCCTGTCCGAACAAGTCGCCGCGCGCCTGTTGGCCGACTTCCAGGAAATCCGCTCGTTACGCTTGCGCATCAGCAAGCCCATGGCCTTTTCCGACTGCGCGGCGGTAGGCGTGGAAATCCAGATTTCACGTTGATCATGAACGATATTGCTCCGCCCCCCGCCGTCCGCACCCCCGAGGTCCGCTTTCGCACCGAGGCCGAGGAAAAAGCCCGCCACGAAGGCAACAAGCTGACCAAGCGCCTGGCCCGCGAGACGACGCGCGCGCTGTCCGACTACAACATGATCGAAGAAGGCGACCGCGTGATGGTCTGCCTGTCGGGCGGCAAGGATTCCTATGCCATGCTGGACATCCTGTTGCAGCTGCAAAAGCGCGCGCCGTTCAAGTTCGAGCTGATCGCCGTCAACCTGGATCAGAAGCAGCCCGGCTTTCCCGACCACATCCTGCCTCAGTACCTGAAAGACCTGGGCGTGCCTTTCCACATCGAGACGCAAGACACGTATTCCATCGTCACGCGCGTGCTGGAAGAAGGCAAGACGATGTGCTCGCTCTGTTCGCGCTTGCGTCGCGGCATCCTGTACCGCGTCGCGTCTGAACTGGGCGCCACCAAGATCGCGCTGGGCCACCACCGCGACGACATCCTGGCTACGTTCTTCCTGAACCTGTTCTATGGCGGCAAGGCCAAGGGCATGCCGCCCAAGCTGGTGTCGGACGACGGCCGCCACACGGTGATCCGCCCGTTGGCCTATGTGGCCGAAACGGACCTGATTGCCTACGCCGAGCTCAAGCAATTCCCGATCATTCCGTGCAACCTTTGCGGTTCGCAGGAAAACCTGAAGCGCAAGGAAGTGGGCCGGATGATCAAGGACTGGGACAAGCAGCATCCGGGCCGCTCGTGGAACGTGTTCAACGCGCTGTCGCGCGTGGTGCCGTCGCACTTGATGGACCGCGACCTGTTCGACTTTGTCGGCCTGAAACCCACCGGCGTGCCGGACGCGAATGGCGACACGGCGTTTGACGCGGTGGACCCGGACGACAACGCGGCCGACGCCTGCGGCGACACACCCGGCGCCACCCCGGACGCATCCGCCCCGGGCGCGATCGTTGAAAAGAAAGTGACGTTCACGCGCCAGTAATCGGCGCGCGGAGCCAGGGGCCGCCCACGGCGGCACCCTGCCCGTTTTTGGCGCACCGCTACGTTTTTGCGCGCCGCTATGTATCAACGCGGCGGCAAGAACGACAGCACCGCCCGCGTGAACTCTGCGGGCTGCTCAATATTCGAAAGATGCACGGTGGGTAGCTCCAGCAGGCGCGCGCCCGGCACCGTGGCCGCGATCAATGCGCCATGGCTGGCGGCGGTGACCGTGTCGTCGCGCCCGGCGATCACCAGCGTGGGGCGGTCGATCAGCGCAATCGTGCGTCGCAAATCCGCGTCGCGCACCGCCGCGAAGGCGCCGGCCAGGCCCTGAGGATCCATCGCCAGCAGCATGGCGCGAAAGCGATCGATGACCGGGCCACCCACGCGCAACATATCGGCCGGAAACCAATTACCCAGAAACATCGCGGCGGTGTCCGACATGTCCCGCGCCCGCAGGGTTGCGGCGATGCGTTCGTCCCATTGCGGCGTGGGGCCCAGGTACGAAGACGTGTTGGCCAGGATCAGGTGGTCAATGCGCTGCGGCGCATGTATGCCCAGCCACTGGCCGATGAAGCCGCCCAGGGACAGCCCCATGAAATGCACGCGGGCAATGCCCAGCGCGTCCAGCAGTTCGATGACATCCCTGCCCAGCCGATCCATCGAGTAAGCCCCCGCCGGCACACCGGACGCGCCATGCCCGCGCGTGTCGTAACGCAGCAGCCGGAAGTGCCGCGACAGGTCCACGACTTGGTCGTCCCACATATGCAGTGTGGTACCGATGGAATTCGATAGGACCAGCACCGGCCGGTGCTGCTGACCATCCAGCCGATAGGCGATCCGTACGCAATCGCCCGTGGTGAATGTGGAAGTTGTAATCGTGGAAGTTGTGGTTGTGGTAGTTGTGGTTGCGGACATCGTTTGCATGATCATGCTGCCTTCAAGGGTGAACATGATGCCCAGCGTAGTTGCGCGGCTTTGAATAAGAAATTACAAAGTTCGCACAGTCTTTGTCGGAAAACCGAACATGAACGACTTCACCCTGCACGACCTCCAGTGCTTTGACGCCGTGGTGCGCCTGGGCGGATTTCAGGCTGCGGCCACCGCGCTGCATCGATCCCATCCCGCCGTGTTCGCCGCGGTGGGAAAGCTGGAGCGGCAATTGGGCCTGATGCTGTTTGACCGCAGCGGCTACCGGGTGCGGCCGACGCCGGCGGGCAGATCATTTCACCAGCACGCCACCGGTCTGCTGCGCGAGTTCGACGCACTGCGCACGCATGCCGCGCAATTGGCGATGGGCGAAGAAAGCGAGCTGCATGTGGTGATTGGCGACTTGTGTCCACGGCCCCAGATGCTGGCCTTGCTTGGCGGTTTTTTTGCGCTGTGCCCGGGCACGCGTCTTAACCTGCATTTCGAGGCGGTGGGCGGCCCGGTGGAACGGTTGCTGGATGGCGACGCAGATCTGATCCTGCATCGGGTGGACCGGGGCGAATCCCGCATCGACTGCCTGGACTTGCTGGACGTGCCGTTCATTCCCGTCGTGGCACCGGGTTTTCTACCCGCGTCGCCGCGCCCCATCACGCCCCGTCTGCTGCGCGGCTACACGCAGTGCGTCATGCGCGATACCGCGCGCCATACACCCGCGCGCAGCTACTTCATGATCGACGGCGCGCATCAATGCACGGTCCCGGACCAGCAGATGAAAAAGGAGATCATCTTGCAGGGCATGGGCTGGGGCCACCTGCCGCGCTTTTTGATTGAAGACGAATTGCGCGACGGGCGCCTGCTGGACATCACCAGCCGCCATCTGCCGGGCAGCGTCGAGGCGTTGGTTGCGGCGCGGCGCAGCGACCGGCCGCAAGGGCCGGTGCTGAATCGTCTGTGGAAATATCTGGAAGCGGCCGTTGGCAACGGCCAGCCGTTTTGCGCAGGGCACGAGCCCGAGGCGGTTACGCGTTCAGCACCCGAATCGGCTTGCCCGCCTGAAACGCCTTCACGGCGTCCAGCGCGTTCTGGTAGAACGCCTCGAAATTCTCGCGGCTGACGTAGCCCAGGTGCGGGGTCAGGATCACGTTGTCCAGGTCGCGCACCGAGTCGGTGGGCGATAGCGGCTCTTCGGGGTAGACGTCCAGGCCGGCGCCCGCCAAGCGGAATTTCACCAGCGCGTCCATCAGGGCTTCGTTGTCGACCAGCCCGGCGCGTGACGTGTTCACCAGATAGGCGGTTGGCTTCATCGCGGCCAGCGCCGCGGCGTCCACCACGTGACGGCTGCGCTCGGACAAGATCAAGTGCAGGCTGACCACGTCGGACGTGGCAAACAGCGTGTGCTTGTCGACGCGCTTGACCCCGGCCGCCTCGGCGCGTTCGTCCGTCAGGTTGGGGCTCCAGGCGACGACGTCCATGCCGAAAGCCAGGCCCACCTTGGCCACGGCCGCGCCCAGCTTGCCCAGGCCCAACACGCCCAGCCGCTTGCCGGCCAGCGGCTCGGGCATGGCGGTTTGCCACATGCCGCGGCGCATGGCCGCGTCTTCCGCGGGCAGGTGCTTGAAGAGCCCCAGGATGTGCGCCCAGGCCAGTTCGGCCGTGGCGGTGTTGGCGTCGGCGCTGCCCGGCGCGCCGCACACGACGATGCCCTGCTGCGTGCAGGCTGGCATGTCGATGGCGTTGTTGCGCATGCCGGTGGTGATCAACAGGCGCAGCTTGGGCAGCGCGCGGATGCGTTCCGCGGGAAACGGCGTGCGTTCGCGCATCGCCACGATCACGTCGAAGGGTTCCAGCGTGGCCTCGACCTGCTCAGTCGGAATGAAGTTGTTGAAGATCTGCACCTCGGCGTCACCGCCCAGCGAGGTCCAATCCGCATAGCGCCGTGCTACGTCGTGGTAATCGTCGAGTATTGCGATTTTCAAGTGTCTTCTCCGGGTGGCAAGGCGGCTATCACGCCAGCCACCCGGCCGGCGCGATCAGCGCCGGTCAGTTCAAGCGTTCTTTCAGTTGGTCCAGCGGAATGGCGCCGCTAACGCGCGAGCCATCGGCAAAGAACAGCGTGGGCGTGCCGCGCACCATCAGGCGGTGGCCCAGCGCAAGCAGCTTGTCTTCAGGCACATCGCAATTGGCGGTGGCCGGCTTCTTGTTGCGCACCATCCAGTCGTCCCAGGTCTTGCCCTGGTCCTTGGCGCACCAGACGTCGCGCACCTTGTCCTTGGAATCGGGCGACAGAATCGGGTACATGAAGGTGTAGACGGTGACGTCGTTCAGGTCTTCCATCGTCTTGCGCAGCTGCTTGCAATAGCCGCAGTTGGGATCTTCAAATATAGCGACCTTTTTTGCGCCGGTGCCCTTGACCTGCTTGATGGCAAGTTCCAGCGGCAGCTGATCAAACGTGACGGCGCTGAGCTTTTCCTGCGACTCGCGGGTGACATCGCGGCGCGTCATGGCGTCTATCAACGGACCTTCCATGACCCAGGTGACTTTTTCGTCCGTGTAGAGCAGGTCCATGCCCAGCTGCACTTCGAAAATGCCGTAAGGCGTCAGGCGCACGGCGGTGACGTCCATGCCGGAAAAGCGTTGTTCGAAGCGTTCCTTGACGGCGTCGAGCTGCGGGGTCGACACGCTTTTTTCGCCCTGGGCGGGTTTGCCGACCGACTCGGTGGAGACGGCCTTGCCTTGGGCCGGCGCCTGCGCCAGTGCCGGGGCGGACAAGCCCAGCCCACCGGCCAGGAAACAAGCCGCCAGCGTGGCGGAGATGCGGAAAGTCATGGGTGCTCCTGTACTTATCGTGTTCTTTGGGGGAAAGCGTAACTCATCCGGCAAGGAGCCGGGCCGGACGACATGCCGGTTGGACGCGGAAAGGCGAAGTGTCCTTCAGACGCCCGGCGCGCTTCAAGGTTCCAAAAGAAAACCTCAAAGCGCGGGGCTGGCCGCCCGTGCCTGGCCGCCGCGCCTGGGCATACACCCTGGCGCCGCTTTAATTGGCCGATGCACCCGCGATCAGGCGGCGTTTGACCAAGGGCGCGCGTTCCACCACATGCATCCCGGCGTTTCGCAACCACACCAGCGGCGTCGCGCGCGAGGCGAACAGTTTGTGCAGGCCGTCTGTGGCCAGGCGCATTGCCAGCACCGGTTCGGCGCGGGCGCGTTGGTAGCGGTGCAGCACGCGAATGTCGCCCGCCGAGCGGTAGGACTCGCGGCCGGCCACGGTGCGGGCCAGCGCCTCGACGTCGCCCAGGCCCAGGTTCAGGCCCTGCCCCGCCAGGGGATGCAGCCGGTGCGCGGCGTCGCCGGCCAGCGCGATGCCGGGCGCCACCATCTGCGCGCGTTCCAACGTCAGCGGAAAACCGTGCAATTTGCTCCGCACTTTCAAGCGGCCCAACCGGCCCTCCGCGGCGTCGGCCAGCAAGGTTTCCAGGCGCGCGGTCTGCTGTTCGGCCGGCAAGGCCAGCAGCGCTTGCGCCAGTTCGGTGCGCAGGGACCAGACCATCGACACTTGCGGGCCGTCGGCGGTGTCGGGCAACGGCAGCAGCGCCAGCACGCCGTCGTCACGGAACCACTGGATGGCCGTGCCATGGTGGGCGTGCTCGGCGTCCAGATGCGCCACCAGGCCCGTGTCGTGGTAGGACACGGTGTCGTGCTTCAAGCCGGCCGCCGTGCGCAGCGGCGAGGCGGCGCCGTCGGCGCCCACGAACAATTCCGCCTGAATGCGGGTCCCGCTTTCGGTATCGACCGCGCCATCCTGATAGCCGGTGCAGCGGTCTTCCAGCCAGGGGATGCCGAACATCCGAACCGCCTGAATCAACACGCGTTCGATCTCGCCGGATTCGACGATCCAGGCCAGCTGCGGCAATGCCGCCTGCCAGGCATTCAGGTTGACCTGCCCGTCGGCGTCGCCATGGATTTCCATGGCCTGCACCGGCATCAACCGGCCGGCGGGCATGGCGTCCCACACGCCCAGCTCGGCCAGGAAACGCTGGCTGGCGGGCGAAATGGCATAGACGCGCGGGTGGTAGTGGTTGGGATCGGCGGCGGGCACGGACGAACGCGGCGCCAGCACGGCAACGCGCTGGCCGCGCCGGGCCAGCGCCAGGGCGGTGGACAGGCCGACGATGCCGGCCCCGCATACGACGATTTGATGGCTCATCTTGCCGAGGGCTCCCCCGCTTGCTTGGGCCACAGCACCCACATCTGGCCCCGTTGTTTCATGCGGCCCGCCTGCTGGCCGGCTTCTTCGCCGTAACCCCAGTAGAAGTCGGCGCGCGCGGCGCCCCGGATGGCCGTGCCCGTGTCCTGCGCGAAGACCAGCCGTTGCAACGGGCGGTCGGAGGCCGGGAAGGTCGTGGCCAGGTACACCGGGGTGCCCAGCGGTACGAAGGTGGCGTCCACGGCGATGGATCGCTTGGGCGCCAGCGGGATCGCGTAGGCGCCCTTGGGACCCTGTTCGGGGTCGATAACCGGCTCTTCGCGGAAAAACACCACTGCCGGGTTCGCGTTCAGCATTTCCGGCACGCGTTTCGGATTGCGCTGCGCCCAGGCGCGGATGTTCTGCATGGACGCCTGATCGGCGCTGAGTTCCCCGCGGTCGATCAGCCAGCGGCCGATGGACACATAGGGCTGGCCGTTATGGTCGGCGTAGGCCACGCGGATGGTCTTGCCGGCGTCGGGGCCATCGGTCAGCTGGACGCGGCCCGAGCCCTGCACTTGCAAAAAGAAGTTATCCACCGGGTCATCCACCCAGACGACCACCGGGGGCTTACGGCCCGAGGACGATTCGATGGCGGCGCGGGTGTCATAGGGCACCACGCGCTTGCCATCCAGCTTGCCGCGCACGCGCTTGCCGGCCAGGTCCGGGTAGACCGAACCCAGGTCGATGGTGAGCAGGTCGGCCGGCACGGCGTACAGCGGCCATTGGTAGTTGCCGCCCTGCCGGCGCGATCCGCGCACCAGGGGCTCGTAGTAGCCGGTGACGGTGTTGGTGGCCGGCTTGCCGTCGGCGGCGTTCAGGCGCCACGGCTGCAGATACGTTTGCAGGAAGCGGCGCACGGCTTCACCGTCGCCTGCCGCCGGCGCGCGCGCAGGGTCGATGGCGGCGGCGCAGACGGGCTGCCAGGCGCGCGGGGTGGCGCGGGCCGGGGCGGCCAGGTTGCCGCTGGTCGGCCGCATCAGGCCCCGGCAGTTACGCAGGAACAGGGGCCAGAACTGAGTCAGGTCGTCGGCGGACCAACCGGGCATTTCGGACCAGGTGCCGGCCTTGAACTTGCCGGCCAGCGCGCGGGGCGGCGTGTCGGGCAACGCCGACAGCGAGGGCACCACCAGGGGGCCGTCAGCCGCCGGAGCACGCGAGCCCGGGATGGTGCTGGTTTCGCCGGGGCCGGAAGGTATTTCCGACGGCGTAGAGCATGCGGCCAGCAAGATCGGCAGCAGGGACAGGCTGAGAATGCGCTTCATGAGCTAGGAAAAAAACGAGCGACGGGCGGGGCCATTCAATGCAGGGTGCGAGGCATGGCCAGGACGAATTCGGAGATCGGCACTTCGAACGGGATGCCGTTCTCGCCGACGCAGTGATAGGTGCCGCGCATGGTGCCCACGGGGGTGGGCAGCGGACAGCCGCTGGTGTATTCGAAGGTTTCGCCGGGTGCCAGCAGCGGTTGCTGGCCCACGATGCCCAGCCCGCGCACTTCCTGCACGCGCTGGTTGCCGTCGGTGATGACCCAATGGCGGCTGATCACCTGGGCGGGATGTTCGCCGGTGTTGGTGATGCGAACGGTATAGGCAAACACGAATTGCTGTTCGCCGGGATCGGACTGTTCAGGCACGAAGCGCGGAGAGACAGAGACGCTCAGGTCGTAAGGTTTCACAGTCCTTCCCTGTGTGGCTGGACGCGGGGGCCGGACATCGGCGCCGGGCGTTCGGGAGACGTTTCGAAAACGCAGAATTGGGAGCCGTGGAACCGGGCCTTTCCCGAACCCGCGCCTCAAACTGCAATAATGGCACATTATGCCCTCCCCGATCCCGAACATCATGTCTACCTCCACGGCCTCCACCCGCATCACCCCCAGTATCCTGTCGGCTGACTTTGCCCGCCTGGGCGAGGAAGTCCGCAACGTCGTCGCTGCCGGCGCCGACTGGATACACGTGGACGTGATGGACAACCACTATGTCCCCAACCTGACCATCGGCCCGATGGTGTGCGCGGCGATCCGGCCCCACGTGCAAGTGCCGATCGACGTGCACCTGATGGTCGAGCCGGTGGACGACCTGGTCCCGATGTTCGCCAAGGCAGGCGCCGACTACATCAGCTTTCACCCGGACGCCAGCCGCCACGTGGACCGCACGCTGTCGCTGATCCGCGAAAACGGCTGTAAGGCCGGCCTGGTCTTCAACCCCGCCACACCGCTGTCCTACCTGGACTACGTCATGGACAAGATCGACCTGATCCTGATCATGTCGGTGAACCCGGGCTTTGGCGGCCAGAGCTTCATCCCCGGCGCGCTGACCAAGCTGCGCGAGGCGCGCGCCCGGATCGACGCCTGGACGCAGGCCGGCGGCCAGGAAATCGTGCTGCAGGTGGACGGCGGCGTCAAAATCGACAACATCGCTGAAATCCGCCGCGCGGGCGCCGACACCTTCGTGGCCGGCTCGGCCATTTTTGGCAAGCCCGACTACGCCGGCATCATCAAATCCATGCGCGAACAGATCGCCATCGGCGAAACCACCGCCGTCTAAGCCACCAGGAAACCTCGACATGACCGCTTTTCGCGCCGCGCTGCTGGACCTGGACGGCACCCTGCTGGACTCCATCCCCGACCTGGCATTCGCCGCCAACGCCATGCGCGTCGACCTGGGCCTGACCGTACTGCGCGAAGACGTGGTCGCCACGTTCGTCGGCAAGGGCGTGGACAACCTGGTCCGCCGCAGCCTGGCGGGCAGCCTGGACGCGCCCGATCCGTCGGCCGAGGAATTCGCCCGCGCGCGCGAGTCCTTCTACCGCCACTATCACTTGGTCAACGGCGAACGCGCCCAGGTCTACCCCGGTGTGATCGACGGCCTGAAGCACATGCGCGACCAGGGCCTGAAACTGGCCGTCGTCACCAACAAGCCCACCGAATTCACCTTGCCGCTGTTGCAGCGCACGGGCTTGGCCGGCTTTTTCGACGCCGTGGTTTGCGGCGACACCTGCGTGCGCCGCAAGCCGGACCCTGACCAGGTGCTACACGCCTGCGAACTGCTGGGCGTGGCGGTGACCGAAGCCGTCACGATCGGGGATTCGATCAACGACGCGCAGGCAGGCCGCACGGCCGGTACGCAGGTGCTGGTGGTGCCTTACGGCTACAACGAAGGCCGTGATGTGCGGGAGCTGGATGTCGATGGTATAGTTGACACGCTTGTCAACGCCGCCCAGTGGGTTGCGCTCTGGAATCAAAACCAGAACGCCGCGAAAATCGCCTCCTGAAGCGCGTCGGCAAACCGGAACAACCAAAACACCGCACCTCATCAAGACACACCCGGATCAATGAACGCTTACCCCCAGAACCAAATGCTCGGCGCCTCGTGGCGCTGGTGGCGTTTGTCTTCCGGGTGGCGATGATCCCTCCCGGCCCTGGACGCGTATGCCGCCTAGTGCCGTAGCTGTGTAAACACAGAGCCAAGCCCGGAACCAGACACCTGGACCGGGCTTTTTTGTTGTGCGCC
Organism: Achromobacter sp. ESBL13; assembly: GCF_036668755.1. Lineage (NCBI taxonomy): Bacteria > Pseudomonadati > Pseudomonadota > Betaproteobacteria > Burkholderiales > Alcaligenaceae > Achromobacter > Achromobacter sp. ESBL13. The sequence continues at coordinate 390,091 of NZ_JAZEVT010000006.1, forward strand.
CGGTCTGAAAGCAAACCAAAAATCGCTTACGAGACCCCGACATGACCGAAATCGAATTCAAGGCCCTTGCCGCACAAGGCTACAACCGCATCCCGCTGGTGGCCGAGACCTACGCCGACCTCGACACCCCGCTGGGCATCTACCTGAAGCTGGCGCATGCAGGCCCCTTGGCCGGCCGCATGACCTGCCTGATGGAATCGGTGGTGGGCGGCGAGCGCTTCGGCCGCTATTCCTTCATCGGCCTGCCCGCCCGCACCGTGATCCGTGCCAGCGGCACGCTGACCGAAGTGCTGCACGACGGCAAGATCGTGGAAACGCACGAAGGCGACCCGCTTGCGTTCATCGAGCAATACCAAAGCCGGTTCAAGGTGGCGCTGCGCCCGGGCATGCCGCGCTTTTGCGGCGGCCTGGCCGGCTACTTCGGCTACGACACCGTGCGCCACATCGAGCCCTGCCTGGGCCCCGCCGTCAAGCCGTTTCCGGCCGGCATGGACGGCGGCACGCCAGACCTGATGCTCATGCATGTGGACGAATTGGTCATCGTCGACAACCTGGCCGGCCGCATCTACCTGATGGTGTACGCCGACCCCAGCCGGCCCGAATCCTACAGCCGCGCCCAGCAGCGCCTGCACGATCTGCGCGCGCGCCTGCGACGCCCCGTGGAAATTCCGTACAGCCACGCCAGCATGCAGACCGAAGAGCGGCGCGATTTCAAGAAAGAAGACTATCTGGCCGCTGTGCACCGTGCCAAGGAACACATCGCCGCCGGCGACCTGATGCAGGTGCAGATCGGCCAGGTCATCGCCAAGCCGTTCCGCGATTCGCCCCTGTCGCTTTACCGCGCGCTGCGCTCGCTGAACCCCTCGCCCTATATGTACTTCTGGAACTTCGGTGACTTCCAGGTGGTGGGCGCATCGCCCGAGATCCTGGTGCGCCAGGAGCGCGTGGTGGACAACGGCGTGCCCAAGTCGCAAATCACCATCCGCCCGCTGGCCGGCACCCGCAAGCGCGGCGCAACGCCCGAGGAAGACGCGGCACTGGCCGCCGAATTGAAGGCCGACCCGAAGGAAGTGGCTGAACACGTGATGCTGATCGACCTGGCGCGCAACGACGTGGGCCGCGTGGCCGAGGTGGGCTCGGTCAAGGTCAGCGACACCATGGTCATCGAACGCTATTCGCACGTGATGCACCTGGTGTCCAACGTGACGGGCAACCTGAACCCGGGCATGAGCAGCATGGACGTGCTGCGCGCGTCCTTCCCCGCCGGCACGCTGACAGGCGCGCCGAAGGTGGAAGCCATGAAGATCATCGACGAACTGGAACCGGTGCGCCGCGGCATCTACGGCGGCGCCGCCGGCTATCTGAGCTACGGCGGCGAAATGGACGTGGCCATCGCCATCCGCACCGGCGTCATCAAGGACGGCACGCTGTATGTGCAGGCCGCCGCCGGCATCGTGGCCGACTCGAATCCCGAGGCCGAATACGCCGAAACGGAAGCCAAGGCCCGCGCCGTGCTGCGCGCCGCCGAGCAGGTCCAGCACGGCCTGGACGAACCTATCTGATCCCGGCCCGGCCCCGCCGCACGCCCCCTGCCCGCACGGAGAAAAAAATGCTGTTGATGATTGATAACTACGATTCGTTTACCTACAACCTGGTCCAGTACTTTGGCGAACTGGGCGAAGACGTGCGCGTTGCGCGCAACGACCAGATCACCCTGGAAGAGATCGCCGCGCTGAACCCCGACCGCATCTGCGTGTCGCCCGGCCCGTGCTCGCCCGCTGAAGCAGGCATCTCGGTGGCCGCCATCCAGGCCTTTGCCGGCAAGAAGCCGATTCTGGGCGTGTGCCTTGGCCACCAGGCCATCGGCGCGGCCTACGGCGGCGACATCGTGCGGGCCCAGCAGATCATGCACGGCAAGACGGTGCAGATTTCGCACACCGGCACCGACATCTTCACCGCCCTGCCCACGCCGTACACCGTGATCCGTTACAACTCACTGACCATCGACCCCGCCACCCTGCCCGACTGCCTGGCGGTGACGGCCACCGCGCCCGACGGCGACATCATGGGCGTGCGTCACAAGACCCTGCCGCTGTACGGAGTACAGTTTCATCCCGAGTCCGTGCTCAGCGAACATGGCCATGCCCTGCTGCGCAATTTCCTGAACCTCGCCTAAGACAAGAAGGACGCATCGTGACCATTTCCCCCACCGAAGCCCTGACGCGCTGCATTGAACACCGCGAAATTTTCCACGACGAAATGCTGCATCTGATGCGCATGCTGATGCGCGGCGAAATGTCGCCGCAGATCGCCAGCGCGCTCTTGATGGGCCTGCGCGTCAAGAAGGAAACCATCGGCGAAATTACCGCCGCCGCGCAGGTCATGCGTGAATTCGCCACGCCCGTGGTCACGCCCAATCCGCAAGACCTGCTGGATATGTGCGGCACGGGCGGCGATGGCAGCCACACGTTCAACATCTCGACCACCGCCATGTTCGTGGCGGCGGCGGCCGGCGTGCCGATCGCCAAGCACGGCAATCGCAGCGCGTCATCGTCCAGCGGCAGCGCCGACGTACTGGAGGCGCTGGGCGCCAACCTGGTCCTGTCGCCCGAGGAAGTGGCCGAGTGCATCCAGGCCACCGGCATCGGCTTCATGTTCGCGCCCGCGCATCACGGGGCCATGAAGAACGTGGCTGCCGTCCGCAAGGAATTGGCCGTGCGCACCATCTTCAATATTCTTGGCCCCCTGACCAACCCGGCCGGCGCCGCCAACCAGTTGATGGGCGTGTTCCACCCCGACCTGGTCGGCATCCAGGTGCGCGTGCTGGAACGCCTGGGTTCGCGCCACGTGCTGGTGGTGCACGGCAAGGACGGCATGGACGAAGCGTCGTTGGGCGGGGCCACGCTGGTGGGCGAGCTGAAAGATGGTCAAATACGGGAATATGAAATCCATCCCGAAGACTACGGGCTATCCATGATGTCCAACCGGTCCATCAAGGTGTCCAATCGCGAGCAATCACGCGAACTTGTCATCGAGGCGCTGGAAAATGTCGAGGGCACGGCCCGCGACATCGTCGCCCTGAACGCAGGACTTGCCATCTACGCCGGCAATAAAGCCGATTCCATTCCCGAAGCCTTAGCGCTAGCATTTGAAATGATCGCCACCGGCGCGGCGCGAGCCAAGCTGGAAGAATTCTGCGCATATACCCGGAAATTCCAGAAATGAACGATATTCTTGCGAAGATCCTCGCCGTCAAGGTAGAGGAAGTCGCCGCCGCCCGCCAGATGCGCAGCGAAGCCGAAGTCCTGCGTGAAGCGCAGGCGCGCCAGGACGTGCGCGGCTTTGCCCAAGCCATCGAAGACAAGATCTCGCAAGGCAAGGCCGGCGTCATCGCTGAAATCAAGAAAGCCTCGCCCTCCAAGGGCGTGCTGCGCGACACCTTCGCCCCCGCCGACATCGCCTCGTCCTATGCCGTGCATGGCGCGGCCTGCCTGTCGGTGCTGACCGATGTGCAGTTCTTCCAGGGTTCGCACGACCACCTGCGCCAGGCGCGCGCGGCGTGCTCGCTGCCGGTGCTGCGCAAGGACTTCGTGATCGACTCCTACCAGATCATCGCCGCGCGCGCGATGGGCGCCGACTGCGTGCTGCTGATCGTGGCCGCGCTGACGCCGACGCAACTGCGCGACTACGAAACGCTGGCGATGGAACTGGGCATGGACGTGCTGGTGGAAGTGCACGACGCCCGCGAACTGGACATGGCGCTGACGATGAAGACGCCGCTTCTGGGCATCAACAACCGCAACCTGCGCACCTTCGAAACCAGCCTGAAGAACACGCTGGACCTGCTGCCCAACATTCCGGCGGGCAAGCGCGTCGTCACTGAAAGCGGCATTCTCAAACCCGAAGACGTCAAGCTGATGCGCGACAACAAGGTCAACGCCTTCCTGGTAGGCGAAGCGTTCATGCGCGCCAAGGATCCAGGCGCGGAACTCGCGCGCCTGATGGGGTAAGGAACGGACCAACGCACCGGCGCCCGCAGGCCGCGCGGGCGCTGTTGCGAACCCGCCGCGCCGCTATCGCGAACGCGGCACAACCACATTGCCCGCGCGCCGGTACACGGTGCTGCGGTGCACGCCCAGCGCGCGCGCCGCGCGGCTGACATTGCCACCATGCGCGACCAGCGCGTCGCGTATTGCCGCATCTGTCATCGATTGCAGATCCCCCACGCCGCTATCCGGCGCGGTCGGGCCGTCTGGCGAGCGGGTCGCAGCGGGCGACTGCAACAACTCGGCAGGCAGCATGTCGACATCGACCACGCCCGACGGCCCCGCCAACACATGCAAGGTGCGCAACACCGCCACCAATTGCCGGTAATTACCCGGCCAGGAATACGCGGCCAGCCGGGCTTCGATCGACGGCGGCAGCACCGGCCCCGGGCCTTGCGCTGCCCACAACGCGCGCAGCAATTCCAGGCGATCGGTGCGCGCACGCAGCGGCTCAAGCGTGACCGTGTATTCGGCGATGCGGAAATACAGGTCCGGGCGCACCGGCGCATCGGATCCTTCATGCGCCAGCGGGCGATGCGTGGCGCACACCAGCGCAAAATCCACCGGCACCGGCCGCGCCGCGCCCAGCGGTGACACTTCACGCGTTTGCAGGACGCGCAGCAAGCGCGATTGCAGCAGCAGCGGCATGTCGCCAATTTCATCCAGGAACAACACACCGCCGTGCGCCTGGCGCAGCAAGCCCTTGCTGCCTTGCCGGCGCGCCCCGGTGAAGGCGCCATCCTCGTAGCCAAACAGTTCGGATTCGATCAGGCTTTCGGGTAGCGCCGCGCAATTGACCGCCACGAAAGGCCCGGCCGCGCGCTTGCCGCGCGCATGCAGTTCGCGGGCAAACACCTCCTTGCCCACGCCCGTTTCGCCTTGCAGCAAAATCGAAACGCCCGCGTCCGACAGGTGCACCGCACGCGCCAGCGCACTTAGCGTGGCGGCATCGAAGCTGGGCGCCGCCGGCCGGACGGTAGCAGCGGGCAGAGCCGGCGCCGTGGGCTGCGGCGGCCGCGAGCGCGGTTGACGCAAGCGTGCGTGGTAGCCAACGCCCGAGCGCGCCAGCACACGGCCGGACGTGTCCGGGCAGCGTTCCAGTTCACCGTCGAACAGGTCGGCGTAGCGATACACGCCCAGCGCGGTCGGCGCCAGCCCCAATGCCTGCAACGCACGACGGTTCGCGCCGATCAGCAGATCACCCTGGAATGCCAGCAAGCCCTCGCCGGGCGCCCCCAGGCCGCAGGGCGCGTCGTGCAGACGCAGCACCGTGTAGCGTTCATAAGCCTGTTCAAACAAACGATGTTCGATGACGTCCACGGCCGCGCGCACCAGCGCCAGCACATCGGGACGGACATCGCGCGCCTGGCTGGACAAGTCCAGCACGCCCAGCGTGCGCCCCTCGCTGTCGGTGATGGGCACGGCTGCGCAGGTCAGGATGCGATTCGGTTCGAAATAGTGTTCCGCGCCATGCACGGCAATGGGTCGGCCTTCGACCAGTGCCGTGCCGATGGCGTTGGTGCCCGCCGCCGCTTCGTCCCAGGGCGCTCCGGGCATCAACGCCACGCGCGATGCGCGGCTGGCGAAACCACTGTCGCCATCGCTATCGAGCACCAGACCCTGGGCATCCGACAGAATCACAAGATTGCCGCTGCCGCCCGCCTGGCGGCGCAGGTACGACATGGCGGGTTCCGACAAGCGGCGCAGCGCTTCGTTGCGCTGCTGGGCCTCGCGCAGTTCGCCTTGCGTCATGAGTTCGGCACGCCGTACGCCGCGCATGTCGAAGCCCAGGTCGGCGCACCGGCGCCAGGACCGCAGGATGGGCTCGGCAACGATGCCGCCGGGCACGGCGCCCTGCTGGTTGAACAGCAGGCGCGCTTGCGTCAGCGCGTGCTGACGAGATTGACTGGCCATGCGTGTCTCCTTGGACAGGCGCTTCTGCGACACCTGTTCCGCGACAACGTCGCAAATAACGACATCTCGAAGGGGCAAAACTGTTGCACGCCCGTCCGGGCGCGGCGAAGTCAACTTTCGCACGCGAGGGCGCGCGCTGTCCAGCGGGGAAGCCCGCACGTTGGCATGTTCCTTGCTTGATACCAGGCAGGCAGCTGACTGCCGCTATCCCACAAAATCGGAGACAAGCATGGACATCGCGACCCGCATCACCCCGGACACGTATGGCACCCGTCTGGACCTGAAAACGCAGTACGACAACTTCATCGACGGCAAGTGGCAAAAGCCGGCGGATGGCGAGTACTTCGACAACGTCACGCCCGTCACCGGCCAGGTACTGACGCGCAACGCGCGCTCCAAGGAACGCGACGTGGACCTGGCGCTGGACGCCGCCCATCGCGCCGCGCCGAAATGGGGAGCGACCCCGGCCGCGGAACGCGCGCGCATGCTGATGCAGATCGCGGACGTGATGGAAGCCAACCTGGAACGCCTGGCCACCGCCGAAACCTGGGACAACGGCAAGCCGATCCGCGAAGCGCGCGCCGCCGACATCCCGCTGGCCATCGACCACTTCCGCTATTTCGCCTCGTGCATCCGCAGCCAGGAAGGCGGCCTGTCGGAAATCGATAGCGACACCGTGGCCTACCACTTCAACGAGCCGCTGGGCGTGGTCGGCCAGATCATTCCGTGGAACTTTCCCATCCTGATGGCGGCGTGGAAGCTGGCGCCCGCGCTGGCGGCCGGCAACTGCGTGGTGCTCAAGCCCGCCGAGCAGACCCCGCTGGGCATCCTGCTGTTGATGGAACTGATTGGCGACATCCTGCCCCCGGGCGTGCTGAACGTGGTGACGGGCTTTGGCCTGGAAGCCGGCAAGCCCCTGGCCTCCAGCAAGCGCATCGCCAAGATCGCCTTCACCGGCGAGACCACCACCGGCCGGCTGATCATGCAGTACGCGTCGCAGAACATCATCCCCGTCACGCTGGAACTGGGCGGCAAGTCGCCCAACATTTTCTTTGCCGATGTGGCGGCGCAAGATGATGACTTTCTGGACAAGGCGGTTGAAGGCTTCGTGATGTTTGCGCTGAACCAGGGCGAGGTGTGCACGTGCCCCAGCCGCGCGTTGATCCAGGAATCGCTGTACGACAAGTTCATGGAACGGGCCCTCAAGCGCGTGGCCGAGATCAAGCAGGGCAACCCGCTGGACGGCGACACCATGCTGGGCGCGCAGGCGTCCACCGAGCAGTTGGAAAAAATCCTGTCGTACCTGGACATCGGCAAGCAGGAAGGCGCCGACGTGCTGGCGGGCGGATCACGCGCGCAGATGCAAGGCGGGCTGGAAGGCGGCTACTACGTGCAGCCCACGGTGTTCAAGGGCCATAACAAGATGCGCGTGTTCCAGGAAGAAATCTTCGGGCCGGTCGTGGCGGTCACCACGTTCAAGGACGCCGACGATGCATTGGCGCTGGCCAACGACACGCTGTACGGCCTGGGCGCGGGCGTGTGGTCGCGCGACGCCAATACGTGCTACCGCATGGGGCGCGCAATCAAGGCGGGGCGCGTGTGGACGAACTGCTATCACGCGTACCCGGCGCATGCGGCGTTTGGCGGATACAAGCAGTCGGGCATCGGGCGTGAAAATCACAAGATGATGCTTAACCACTATCAGCAGACGAAGAACCTGCTGGTCAGCTATTCGCCGAAGAAGCTGGGTTTCTTCTGACGCGGACAGCGCTTCAACGCGCGCCGGGCCTGCGGGCCTGGCGCGCGACACCTTCGAACCGCCGGCCCACACAGGACACCCCCATGGAAGCCCCCACCCCGCGCGTCGTCGCCACCGACGAAGCGCGCCAACTGATCGACACCTTGCGCGCCAAGCACGGCCCGCTGATGTTTCACCAATCGGGCGGCTGCTGTGACGGCAGTTCACCCATGTGCTATGCCCAGGGCGAATTCATGGTCGGGGGCTCGGACGTGCTGCTGGGCCAGCTGGAAGGTTGCCCGTTCTACATGGGCGAGGACCAGTTTGCGTACTGGGAGCACACCCAGCTCATCATCGACGCGGTGCCCGGGCGCGGCGGGGCATTTTCGCTGGACAGCGCGGAAGGCAAGCGCTTCCTGCTGCGATCGCGCCTGTACTCGGACGAGGAATGGGCACGCGTGGCGCCCGTTACGAAGGGCTGACGGAATTGTCCTGGTCGGCAACAGCAACGTCGCGGGCGGCTACCTGGTCGCGCGCCCATTGCAGCGCGTCCTCCAGGCGATCATTGCCCCAGAACATTTCACCGCCCGCAAAGAAGGTGGGCGCGCCGAACAGACCCAGATCCCGCGCGCGGTCCACCTGACGGCGCAGCGCTTCCTTGGCGGCTTCGGACTTGGCGCGCGCGATCAGCGCATCGGCATCCAGGGACAGGTCTTGCAATAGGCCATGCACCACATCTTCGGACTGGATGTCCAGGTCGTCCTGGAAGTTGGCGCGAAACACCGCCACGCAGAAATCGCGGCACCACGGTTCGTCCTGGCCCAGCAAGGCGATGCGCGCCGGCAGCACGCTCATGCGCGGAAACAGACGCGGGCGGTTGTAGGTGATGCCGTATTTGTCGGCCAGGCGGGCGATGTCCCGCATCATGTAGGCGCCCTTGCCGGGAAACAGGCGAAACGGAGAATCGTTCCAGCCCTGAGCCTGGAAAATCGGCCCCAGCAAAAAGGGACGCAGGTCGACCACCACGCCCGCGCTTTCCGCCAGCGCCTGCACGCGCAAGATGGCCAGATAGCTGTAAGGGCTGGCGAAATCGAACCACATCTGCATGCGGGGCGAGTCAGGCAAAGACGCGTTCATCAGGCAACTCCGGCAGGACAAGGCTGCGACCAAGGCCCGGCTGGCGCTTGTCGCGGCCTTCTATTGAACGCCGTGGGCGTACTATTGCTCAAGCAACATTTCCGCCCGATACGCATGAGTTTCGCGAATGTCATATCCACTGGCAAAGCTCCCGCCGCTTGATCTCGTACGAGGCTTCGTCGCCGTGGGCCGCCGCATGAGCATCACCCTTGCCGCGCAGGATCTGCATGTGACGCAGTCCGCTGTCAGCCGCCAGATCCGCGCGCTGGAAGAGCACTTGGGCGTGCCGCTGCTGGTGCGCGGCTTTCGCAGCGTGTCGTTTACCTCCGAAGGCGCGCAGCTGTTCCGCATGGCCGACGTGTGGCTGAGCCAGCTGGGGGATTTGACCGAACAGCTGCGCGCCCCCGGGCGGCGCACCCCCGTCACCGTCACCACCACCATCGGCGTGGCCTCGCTGTGGTTGCTGCCGCGTCTGGGCGACTTCCAGGCGGCGCATCCGCAGATCGACGTGCGCGTGGCGGCCGATAACCGCCTGATCGATATCGACCGCGAAAGCGTCGACATCGCCATCCGCTACAGCCCGCGCGACAGGGTCCCGGACAACGCCGCCTGGATGTTCGGGGAATCGGTGGTACCCGTGGCGCACCCGTCACTGAACGCCCGCGAGCTGGATGCGGGCGAGCTGCAACGCCACGTGTTGCTTGAATTCGACGACCCCACCCGGCCCTGGCTGCAATGGTCGGAATGGCTGAATGCGCGCGGCCTGAATCGGGCACGCGCCAAGGGCATGCTGCGCTTTAATCAATACGACCAGATCGTACTGGCGGCGCTGGCCGGCCATGGCATTGCGCTGGGCCGGCTGGCGCTGATTGCGCCGATGCTGGCCGACGGCCGCTTGCAACCGGTGGGCGAGCAGGCGGCCCTGGCCACCGAACACGCTTACTGGCTGGTCCGCAACGCGCGGCGTGGCACCGCCGACGCCGATGTGGTCGCCGCGTGGCTGATGCAACAGGCGGCGACGACCGCGCGCGACCTGTCCGGCGAATCCCCCCCCGGCTCGCCCCGCTGAGCACGGGCCACCCGACGCCGCCACGCTTCGTACACGCCACTCACAAAGCTATACAAACCTTTGTACATTTCGGGTCCCGCTCAAGTACAGTTCGCGCTGCATGGCGAACAGCGGCCATAACCCGAACCACGACCGCCGCTGTTCAATCCCAGCCACTCCGGCGCGCCCTGTGGGGTCCCCGCACCCCAGAAATCGGGGCCGGCGTTCCATCATGCATTCATCCCCTGATGGCCCATCAAACCCGGGCCAGGGGTGCTTTATTGCCGCAACCCCCGTTTTTCGCCTAGCCCCGACCCACTGATGCAGATAAAGCGTTTACGCCTGACCGACACCAACACCTGGCAAAACTGGTTTCACAACGTGCAGCGCGCGTTCCTCGTGATTCTGGCGCCCTGGCTGGTCAGCGTCCTGGCGCAGTTCATCGGACGCAGCTACCTGCTGGTGAAGTACGCGCCTTCAGCCACCTATTCCGCATTGCCGCAGGACGTGGGCCGCACGCTGGGAATCGGCCTGCTGTTCGACATCAAGGTCACCAGCATCGCGTTTTCGGCGTTGCTGTTGACGGCGATGCTGGTGGCGGGCAGCCGCCCGCTGTATGCCCGCTGGCTGCGCCTGACGCCGGGCGTCGGGGCGGCCATGGCCGCGTTGATCGCCGGTTCGACCGTGGTCAGCGTCTGTTACTTCGCTACGTTTTCCCGATCGATCGATATCTTTGTGTTCGGCATGATCGACGACGACACCCGCGCCATCCTGATGACGCTGTGGCACGGGTATCCGCTGGTGCAGGCCGGCCTGCTGCTGTCGGCGGTGCTGGCCTGCACCTGGTGGCTGGGCACGCACTGGCGGCGCCGCGTGCTCAGCCTGCCGTTGCGGCGGCGGGCGCTGCTTCCCACCGCGCTGCAACTACTGTTCATCGTTGCCGTAACCGTGTTGGCCTGCCGGGGGTCGCTGAGCCGGTTTCCGCTGAACAAGGACGACACCAGTATCTCGACCATGGGCTTGTTGAACGCGATTGCGCCCAACGGCATCTCCGCGTTCTCCTGGGCACTGCGCGAGCATGGCAACGACAAGCGTTTCCTGCCCGCCACGGCCGCCGAAGGCGGAGCGCTGTACGCACGGTTTCTTGGGCATCCGGTCAAGCCCGACCTGACGCCCTTCAACGCGGTGACCGGCGCCAACCCTGCCGCCCTGGCGTGGCCGCCGCATGTTGTGCTGCAAGTCATGGAAAGCATGGGGCACCACCTCAATGCCTATGACCAACCGGGCCGCGACCTGCTGGGTGCACTGCGGCCGCATTGGGAACAGGACTGGCGCTTTGACCGCTTCCTGTCGGAAGGCAATGGCACGATTGATTCGTTGGCGCGCCTGCTGGTACGCAGCCCGGTGCCGGCCATCGGCCAATCGTCGGCCGCCGACGACGCCTTCGCCAGCAACGCCTTCGCACCGTATCTGGCGCGCGGCTACCGCGTGTTGTTCGTCACGTCCGGCGCGGCCACCTGGCGCAACCTGGGCACCTTCGCCAGCCACCTGGGCGCCCACGAATTCATCGACCAGCAGACCTTGCGCGCCAAGTACCCGCAAGCTCAGGCAGGCACGTGGGGCGTACCGGACGAGTACATGTTCCGCTACATCGAAAGCCGCCTGGCCGATGCCGATCGGGATGGCCAGCCGCTGTTCATCGTCGCCTTGTCCACCACGCACCATCCCCCCTTCATCGCGCCCGACGGCGCACAGCACAGCGGCCTGGACCTGGCCGATGTGACGCGCCAGCCGTACTTCAAAAGCTGGAGCTCGGTGCAAGACGCGTTCTACACGCTGCGCTACGCCAACGATCAGCTGGGCCGCTTCCTGACGCGCGTGAAAGCGTCGGCCAGCGGCGCCCGCACCATCATCGCCGTCACGGGCGACCACAATATGCAGGGCCTGAATTATCAAGACGCGCGCGAAGCCGCGTTGGCCCGCTCCGTGCCCTTCTACCTGTACGTGCCGCAGGCGTACCGGGGCCGGTCGGTGTTCGACCCGGCCCGGGTCGGCAGCCACAAAGACATACTTCCGACGCTGTATCAGCTAAGCCTGCCGGCCACGCCTTACTACCGCACCGGCTGCGATCTGCTGGCGGCGCAGCCGGACCCGGTATGGTGCTTCGGAATCAACGACCCGCACCTGACGATCACGCAAGACGGTGCATACCGGCGCGACCGCCCGGGCAAGATCCTGCCCTGGGCCAACGCGCAAGGCCTGGCGCTAGGCGCCGAGCAGCCCACCACGCCGACGCAGCGCGCCCAACAAGAGCGGCTGGCCGCCTATCCCAAACTGATGCTCTGGCAGATCAATTACCAGGTGCAATCGCAAGCGCGGCCGTAAGGTTGCGCTGCTGTGGCCCAGGGCACGCCGGGCGCGGCATGCCGCAGCGCCAGGCTGCCTCGGGCAGCCCCGGGGCGGCTCGCATTGGGCCTTGAAGCGCACTCAGCCGACCTGCACCTGCCCGTCGCCCGCGATCATTTCGCCCACGATGGCCGCCTGGTCAAAGCCTTGTTCGCGGAACAGCGCCAGCACTGCGTCGGCCACTTCGGGCGCGCAGGACACCAGCAGGCCGCCCGAGGTTTGCGGATCTGTCAGCAATGCGCGCTGCGCGTCGGTGACGCCCGGGGACAGCTGCACGGCGCTGCCGTACGACGCCCAATTTCGGCCTGATGCGCCCGTGATGACGCCATTGGCGGCCAAGGCTTCCACGCCCGGCAGCCAGGGCAACGCGTCCAGCTTCAGTCGCGCGGTCAGTTTTGCGCCACGCGCCATTTCCAGCGCATGGCCCAGCAAACCAAAGCCCGTGACGTCGGTCACGGCGTGCACGCCGTCCAGCGCGGCCAGCGCGGCGCCGGGCCGGTTCAAGCGGGTTGTCGTGTCGATCATGACGCGGTAACCGGCTTCGTCCAGCTGGTTCTTTTTCAGCGCGGCCGACAAGATGCCCACGCCCAGCGCCTTGCCCAGGATCAGCACGTCGCCCGCGCGCGCATCGGCGTTGCGCTTGACGCGGCTGGGATGCACCAGGCCCATCACCGCCAAACCGTAGATGGGTTCGACCGAATCGATGCTGTGGCCGCCCGCCACGGGAATGCCCGCTTCCGCGCAGACCGATTCGCCCCCGCGCAGAATGTCCGCGATGACGCTGTGCGGCAGCACGTTGATCGGCATGCCGACGATGGCCAGCGCCATGATCGGCGTGCCGCCCATTGCGTAGACGTCCGACAGCGCATTGGTGGCCGCGATGCGGCCGAAGTCGTGCGGGTCGTCCACGATGGGCATGAAGAAATCGGTGGTGGCGATAAGCGCCTGCTCGTCATTAAGCCGGTACACCGCCGCGTCGTCGGCGGTCTCGGTGCCCACCATCAAGTTGGGGTAGCTGGCGGCGGGACCGAAACGCTTGAGCAGTTCGGACAGAACGCCCGGCGCGATCTTGCAGCCGCAGCCGCCTCCGTGCGAAAGCGAAGTCAAACGCGGCACTGCCGCGGACGCTACATCGTGGGTCATTTCAGTCTCCGGGTCTCAATCGAAAAAGGATAGCATCGCGCCCGCCCTTCGCCCTATGATGTTTCGGCGACGCGCGCGGTGGCGGTATGCCGGGCATGACCCGCGCGACGCCCGCCATCCAAGCCCGTTTCCCTTTGACCTTTGCGAAGGACGCCGTCTTGATCAGCCGCCGCCGCCTGCTTCAAACCGGCCTGTCTTTGGCCGCCCTGCCGTATCTGCCCAAACTTGCGCGCGCCGCCGATGACGCCGCGCTCAAGGCCGCCACCGGCCCCGACTGGGCGCCGTGGACCTTGCCCACACCCGCCCTGGTGCTGCCCGACCTTGCCGGGCGCGAGCAAAAGCTGTCGGCCTGGCGCGGCAACGTGGTCATCGTCAGCTTCTGGGCCACGTGGTGCGAACCCTGCCGCGACGCCATCCCGTTGATGTCCACGATGGCCAAGCGGCATCGTGAAGAAGGCCTGCGGCTGGTGGCCGTCAATGTGGGCGAAGCGCTGGGCAAGGTTTCGACCTTTCTGGCGAAGTCGCCGGTTGCCGGCACGGTGATGCACGACCGCAATAGCGCGGCGTCAAAGAAATGGGATGCCATCGCGTTGCCGGCCAACTACCTGGTGGACCGGGGCGGGTCGATTCGATATTGGCACCTGGGCGAGCTGGACTGGAAGTCGGAACGGGTGACGGCCGTGGTGACGCGCATGTTGCGGCGGTAGGCGCGCGTACGGGTGTGCGTGGATGAAGCCGTGGCGGAAGGTGTGGCGGAAGGTGTGGCGGAAGGCAGCAGGAGTCGAACCTACCTGGGAACGTCTGACGCCCCCAACTGGGTTTGAAGCCCAGCCGTGCCGCCGGGCACGGATGCCTTCCGCGGCGAAGGTGCCTATGATACCGGCTGCGGCGCGTCTTGCGTCGAGGCAAAAGCGCTGTCGCCACGCAGCACGTGCGTGTCGCGCACACGCCGCGTGTAGCCCACGCGATCAAAGAACTCCAGGATCTGAATGGCGCGCTTGCGTCCCAGGCCCGTTGCATCGCGGAACACCGCGGCGTTTAGCCCACCCGCCTGGCTTGCCAGGTCCGCCGCCATGCTTGCCAGCACACGCACCTGATCACGGTGATAGAACAGGTCCTTGACCACTTGCGCCACCTCGCCGCGACGCAGCAGCTTGCGCAACAACAGGCGCACGCGTTCTTCGGGTTCGGCCAGCGTGCCCGCCACGTCGCGCACCCAGGGCGGATCGAACGCGCCGGCATTCAATAGCGGCAGCACCCGTGCAGCCAGCGCATTTTCGTCGTCGGCCAGCGTGGACGTGTGCGACGGCAGGTGCAACCACGGGCCGTTGCGCGCCACGCGTCCGTCGCGTTGCAGCGCGTCCAGCACGGCGGTCCACATGGCATCGGGGCCCACCGGCATCGCCATGCGACGCAGGCGCGGGCTGTCCGGGCCGGGCTCGTCCGGTGCGCCATGGTGAAAGGATGCCAACGCGTGTTCGACGCGGGTAAGCAGCGCCTGCCAGTGCGTGGCCAGGATCAACGTGCGGGGCGCCTGCGCGTTGCGCGTTTCCACCCACAGCGCGCCATGCGGTGCGTCGATGTCGCGCGCCGGCATGCCCGTCAGGCGTTGCAATGCGGCTTCGTCCAGGCCCAGCGGCGCGTGCTCCAGCACGGGTGGCAAACCAGCGCCATCCAGCATGTCGGACAGAGCCTGCAACGCCAGCCTGCGAGCGGCGGCGCGGCGCTTGCGGTCGGGTGCGTTCGGATCCAGCACGCGTCCGCCACCCACCGTGCGCGTGGCCTGCGCGTTGCGCACGATGTAGCGGTCGCCCGGCATGGCGCAGACGGGCTCATCGAACACCAGTTGCACCCAGCCGGACTTGCCGGGCGCCAAGGTCTCGGCGCTGATCGGCACGACGTGCGCCACGTGCCGCGCCGCGCCGATGTGCACGTGCAACGGCGCCCACGCGCGCAAGGGCGCGTCGGCGGACGGCAGCAGCGTCAAGGCCACATCCAGATGGCGCGACGGCAGAAAACAGCGGGCGTCCGCGATCCAGTCGCCGCGCGCGATAGCGTGCTTGTCGATGCCCGCCAGATTCAGTGCGCAACGCTGGCCCGCCGCGCCGGTTTCGCTGGGTTGGTTTTGCGCATGGATGCCGCGCACCCGCACACGCGTGCCGGCGGGCATCAGGCGCAGGTCGGCCGCGTCGTCGCCTGCGCGCGCCACGCCGGAATGCGCCGTGCCCGTCACCACGGTGCCGTGGCCGGCCAACGTAAACACGCGGTCCACCGCCAGCCGGAACATGCCGGCGGCATCGCGCCGTTGCAGGTCCTGTGCCTGGCGGTGCAGAGTGTCTTTCAGCTGTGCCGTGCCACCGTCGTCGGCCTGCGTGGCGCACACGGCATGAACGGGCGCGCCGTCCAAGAAAGTGCCCGCTGTCAGCGCGGCGATATCGGCGCGCACGGCGGCCAGGCGGTCGGCGTCAGCGCGGTCGGCCTTGGTCAGCGCCACCGCGCCGCGCGCAACGCCCAACAGCGTCAGGATGGCCAAGTGCTCGCGCGTTTGCGGCATGACGCCGTCGTCGGCGGCCACCACCAGCAGGCCGAAGTCAATGCCGCTGGCGCCGGCGGCCATCGTGTGCACCAGCTTCTCGTGACCGGGTACGTCGATGAAGCCCAGCACGTCGCCGTTGTCCAGCGGCGTGTAGGCATAGCCCAATTCAATGGAAATGCCGCGCGCCTTTTCTTCCTTGAGCCGGTCGGTGTCTACGCCGGTCAGCGCGCGCACCAGTGTGGTCTTGCCGTGGTCGATGTGCCCGGCGGTGCCGATGATCATGCCAGCGGCTCCGACAGTTGCGCGGTGAAGGCGGCTTCGTCGCGGGCTTCAAGGCAGCGCAGGTCCAGCCACAGTGCGTCGTCGGCAATACGGCCGATGACGGGCGTGGGCAGGCCGCGCAGCCGGGTTTCCAGCTTGTCCAGATGGCGGCCGGGCCGCCCGCTGCCGGTGTAGCGCAGCGCAAGGCCGAAGCTGGGCAACTGGTCCACCGGCAACGCGCCGCTGCCGATCTGGCTGAACATGGGGACGGCCTGCACGGCGTAGCTCGCGCCCACCGCATGCGCCACCACGTTGCGCAGCCGTTCGGCCAGCGGCTGGATATCGCGTTGCGGCCGGGTCAGCAGGCGCAGCGTGGTCAAGCGCTGGGCCAGAAATTCCGGCGCGCGATACAAGTGCAGCACGGGCTCCAGCGCGGCCAGCGTCAGCTTGCCGACGCGCAGCGCACGCTTGAGCGGGTTTTTCTTGATCTTGCGGATCAGGTCGGCGCGGCCAACCAGCAGGCCGGCCTGCGGGCCGCCCAGCAGTTTGTCGCCGCTGAAGGTGACCAGGTCGGCGCCTGCCGCGATGGTGTCGCGCACCGTGTCCTCGCGTGGCAAGCCGAATTGGGTCAGGTCCACCAGCGTGCCGCTGCCCAGGTCCACCGTGGCTGGCAAGCCCTTGGCATGCGCCAGCGCCGCCACCTCGGCCACGCCGACGCTCTTGGTGAAGCCGGTGACGGCGTAATTGCTGCAATGCACCTTCATCAGCATCGCGGTGCGCGGTCCGATGGCGCCGTCGTAGTCGGCGGCATGCGTGCGGTTGGTAGTGCCCACTTCGACAAGCTTGGCGCCGGCGCGTTTCATGATGTCGGGGATGCGGAACGCGCCGCCGATCTCAACGAGTTCACCGCGCGACACCACGACCTCGCGCCGGTCGGCCAGCGCGTTCAGCATCAGCAGCACGGCGGCGGCGTTGTTGTTGACGACGGTGGCCGCTTCCGCGCCGGTCAATTCGCACAGCAGGTCGTCGATGAGATCGTCGCGATCCCCGCGGCCACCGGTATCCAGATCAAATTCCAGATTGGCCGGCGTGGTCAGCGCGCGCAGCACCGAGGCCACCGCTTCGTCGGGCAACAGCGCCCGGCCCAGGTTGGTGTGCAGCACGGTGCCGGTCAGGTTATAGACCGCGCGCAGGCGGGGCTGTGCGGCCTTGTCCAGCGTTGCCGTCACGCGGGAGGCCACCGTGCTGGCATTCAGTTCGCGCTGCATCAAGCCGCCGGCCAGCGCGCGTTGTCGCAGCGTGTCCAGGTGGCGCCGCAATGCCGCCACGACCTGCGTGCGCCCGTGCATGTCCAGCGCGGCGCGCATCGCGTCCGCATTCAACAGGCGGTCCAGCGGCGGAATGTCGGACGCAGCGGCGGCAGTGTCGGCGGCGGCGGTTTCAGCGGCGACAGTCCCGACGCCGGCAGCGCCACCGGCGGCGGTTTCAGCAGCGGCAGACTCGGTGGCGACGGCGCCGCCTTCTGGCGGAAGCTTGGCCATGCGGCTAGCCCTCGTTGCCATGCCACAGCAGCGGGTTGCCGCTGGCGCGCGAATAGCCCGCCTCGCCCACCAGCACGTCCAGCATCAGGCTGGCCAGGTCGTCGGCCACGGGCTCCACGTGCAGGTCCTTGTCCTGGTAGAAGATCTTGCGATAGGTGTGGCAGTGGTCGCAGGTTTCAGCCTTGATGGCGGGCGCCCGGCCGTCGATGGCCTGGTACGCAACCGATTCCACGTCTTCGCAATGCGTGCACTTGACGCGCACCATGTGCCATTGCGTGGCGCACAGACTGCAACACAGATAGCGGTAGCCCTCGAACTGACCGCCCACGCGCACCACGCTGGCCACCGGCAGGCTGGCGCAAACGGGGCACACGCCAAAGGGGCTGACCACGGGCAATTGCTTGGCGTCGAAGCGGCTGGCCAGATCGGTCCAATAGACTTGCAGAGCGGCCATGACGAAGGGCGCGGCGGCGCCGTCCACGCCCTGGTCCTGTTCGGCCAGCACGGCTTCGGCCAGGTCTTCGAGGGACTCGGGGTCTTCGTCCACCGCTCGGCGCAAGGCAGCGCAGACCTGGACGGCTTCGGCCGGCACGCTCGGGGCGCGCGCCACGTCGTCGACCAGGCGCGCCAGGATGCCGCGCCACATCGGGTCGCGCGGCCAGCCCACCGCCTGTAGCGGCGGCATGCCATGCGCCTGCGCCAGCGACAGCCGGTCTTCGGATACGCCGGGCGCGGCGCAGTCCTGCAGGGCGCGATGCTGGGCGTCGACCAGATGCGCCATCAGCAGCAGGTAGTCGGCCACCGGGCTGTCGGACGCCAACTGCCGCAACCGTGCGGCACGCGTTGAAAAAATCGAGCCGCGTTCAGGCAGGCTGACGCGGGGGATGACATTGTGGTCTAGCGCTTCGATTTCACCGCGCGGAAGAATTCGCTGCAATTGCGTCTCCAAAAAAACAAACACGGCTGCCAGCCTTCGAAGAAGGATAGCAGCCGTGCGATCAGGATAAAACCGGCGCTACTTCCGGATCTGTTCGCGGAACCAGGCACGATGGTGTTTCCACGCCCAACCCGCCGTGACGTAACCGCGCAGCATCGCCGTCAGCGAGCCCTTGACCCAGATCGCGGCGTAGATGTGCACGATGATCGAGCAGATCAGCACCAGCGCGCTGACGGCGTGCACCACGGACGCGACCCGCACCACCCAGATCGGGAAATAGAACGCGAAATATTCGCGCCAGATCACGATACCGCTGGCGAACAAGCCCAGCATGCACAACACCAGCACGTAGAACAGCAGCTTCTGGCCGGCGTTGTACTTGCCGACTTCGGGCAGCTTTTCTTCGCGGTTCTCGACCACGTCGTTCAGCTGCTTGAGCCACTGGCGATCGGCGCGTGTCATCAGGTTGTGCCGCCACATGTGGCCGGCGAACACGACGAAACAGACGAACATCACCACCCCGATGATGGGGTGCAGGATGCGTGTCCAGGGCCCGCCGCCGAACAGGTTGGTCAGCCAGTACATCGACGGGTGAAACAGCGCCAGCCCGGACAGCGCCAACAGGATGAACGTGAAGGCGATGATCCAGTGGTTGGTGCGCTCGCCGGGCGAATAGCGCTTGATGCGACGGTGACGGTGGTCTTCAGTCATGGCGGATCTCCTCTTCGGCGCGGCGTTCGTCTTCCTCCGACACCTCGTTCCGGCCCACGCGGGCGTAGTGGAAGAATCCCGCCAGGGCGGTCAGGGCCATCGCGGCCACACCCAGCGGTTTGGCCAAGCCCTTCCACAGCGACACCATGGGACTGATCTTCGGGTCCTGGGGCAGGCCGTGATACAGCCCGGGCTGGTCGGCGTGATGCAGCACGTACATGACGTGGGTGCCGCCCACGCCTTGCGGGTCGTACAGCCCGGCCTGGTCGAAACCGCGCGACTTCAGGTCCACGATCCGCTCCTCGGCATGCTGCTTCATGTCTTCCTTGGTGCCGAACACAATGGCGCCGGTGGGGCAGGCCTTGACGCAGGCCGGTTCCTGGCCGACGGCCACGCGGTCGGAACACAAGGTGCACTTGTACGCCTTATGGTCTTTCTTGGAGATGCGCGGCACGTTGAACGGACAGCCGGTGATGCAGTAGCCGCAGCCAATACAGTTTTCTTCGTGAAAGTCCACGATGCCGTTGGTGTATTGGATGATGGCGCCCGGCGAGGGGCAGGCCTTCAGGCAGCCCGGGTCCTCGCAGTGCATGCAGCCGTCCTTGCGGATCAGCCATTCCAGGTCCCCGGCGGGGTTCTCGTATTCCGAGAAACGCATGACGGTCCAGGAGTGCTCGGTCAGGTCGGCCGGGTTGTCATAGACGCCCACGTTAGTGCCGATCTCGTCGCGCAGATCGTTCCATTCCATACAGGCGCTTTGGCAAGCCTTGCACCCGATGCACTTAGAAACGTCGATCAGCTTGGCGACCGAACCCGTGATGGGTTCACGGATGCCGGGCGGCGGTGTCGTGGTGGCCGAGCGCCGCTTGATGTCTAGGGATTGCATGGACATGTCGGTTCTCCTAGGCCTTCTCGACCTTGACCAGGAACGACTTGAATTCCGGGGTTTGGGAATTGCCGTCGCCCACGAATGGCGTCAGGGTGTTGGTCAAAAAGCCGGGTTTGGCCAGGCCCACGAAACCCCAGTGGATCGGAATACCCACGTGGTGCACCGTCTTGCCTTCGATGGTCAACGCGCGCAGGCGCTTGGTGACCAGCGCCACCGCCTTGATGTAGCCGCGGTTGGACGACACTTTGACCCGCGTTCCGTTGGCAATGCCCAGTTCCTTGGCCAGGGCGTCCCCGATCTCGACGAATTGCTCCGGCTGGAGAATCGCGTTGATGCGGACGTTCTTGGTCCAGTAGTGGAAGTGCTCGGTCAGACGGTAGGTGGTGGCCACGTACGGGAACTTGTCCACCGTGCCCATCGCGGCCAGGTCGTCCTTGAAGACGCGCGCGGCCGGGTTGCTGGTCACGCCCTTGGCCTTCGGATACAGCGGGTTGTAGCCCAGCGGCGTTTCGAAGGGTTCGTAGTGTTCCGGGAACGGCCCTTCGGCCAGGCCCGCGCGCGCGAAGAAGCGCGCCACGCCTTCGGGGTTCATGATGAACGGACCCATGCCGCCGTCGGGGTTTTCATCGCCCTTGAAGTCGGGGATGTCGGCGCCCGCCCAGATCTTGCCGTTCCAGCCGATCAGGCTGCGGCGGGGATCGAAGGGCTTGCCCGCCACGTCGCAAGACGCGCGGTTGTACAGGATGCGGCGGTTGGCCGGCCACGCCCAGGCCCAGTTCAGGGTCTGGCCGATGCCGGTGGGGTCGCTGTTGTCGCGCCGCGCCATCAAGTTGCCGCCAGGGCCCCAGGCGCCGGCGAAGATCCAGCAGCCGCTGGCCGTGGAGCCGTCGTCGCGCAGTTCCGCAAAGCCCGCTAATTGCTCGCCGCCCTTGCGGGTGACCTTGGTGGGGTCCTTGGGGTCGACCAGGTCCACCAGGGCGCGCCCGGAGTATTCCTTGGCCAATTCCTCGGCGGTGGGGTTCTGCGGGTTGGAGTACGGCCAGGACAGGTTGACGATGGGGTCGGGATACGTGCCGCCTTCGTCCTGGTACATCTTGCGCAGGCGCGTGAAGATCAGCGACATGATTTCGATGTCGCTCTTGGCTTCGCCCGGGGGCTCGGCGCCCTTCCAGTGCCATTGCAGCCAGCGCCCGGAGTTCACCAGCGCGCCGTCTTCCTCGGCGAAACAGGTGGTGGGCAGGCGGAAGACTTCGGTCTGGATCTTGGACGGGTCCACATCGTTGGCCTCACCCGCGTTGCGCCAGAATTCCGAGGTTTCGGTGACCAGCGGGTCCATGATGACCAGGAATTTCAGCTTGGCGAAACCGTCGTTCAACTTGGCCTTGTTGGGCGCCGCCGCCAGCGGGTTGAAACCCTGCGCGATGTAGCCGTTCATCTTGCCCTGGACCATCAGCTCGTAGACCTGAAGCATGTCGTACAGCTTGTCCAGCTTGGGCAGGTAGTCGAACGCCCAGTTGTTTTCCGCCGTGGCGGCTTTGCCCCACCAGGCCTTCATCAGGCTGACGTGAAACTTGTTGTAGTTCTGCCAGTAGCTGAGCTGGTTCGGACGCAGCGGCTTTTGCGTGCGGGTCTCGATGTACTTGGCGTAGTCCTGCTCGGGTTCGTTGGGCAGCGTCATGTAGCCCGGCAGCAGGTTCGACATCAGGCCCAGATCGGTCAGGCCTTGAATGTTCGAGTGCCCGCGCAGCGCGTTCATGCCGCCGCCGGCGATGCCGATGTTGCCCAGCAACAGCTGCACCATCGCGCCGGTACGAATGATCTGCGATCCGATGGAGTGCTGCGTCCAGCCCAGCGCGTACAGGATCGTGCCCGCGCGGGTGGGGCTGGCGGTGGACGCCAGCATTTCGCACACTTTCAGGAACTTGTCTTTAGGCGTGCCGCACACGCGCTCGACCATGTCTTCGGTGTAGCGCGAATAGTGCTTCTTCATTAGCTGGTAGACGGTGCGCGGATGCGCCAGCGTCGGGTCCGTCTTGACGAAGCCGTCGTCGCCGCGCTCGTAGTCCCAGCTGGCCTTGTCGTAGGTACGCTTGTCGGCGTTGTAGCCGGAATACAAGCCTTCCTCGAACGAGAAGTCCTCGCGAACGATGAAAGAAAAGTCGGTGTAATTGCGCACGTACTCGTGCTGGATCTTGTCGTGATCCAACAGGTACTTGATGACGCCACCCAGGAAAATGATGTCGGTGCCGGTGCGTATGGGCGCGTAGAAATCCGCCACGGATGCCGAACGCGTAAAGCGCGGATCCACAACGATCAGCTTCGCCTTGTTATGGGCCTTTGCTTCCGTGACCCATTTGAACCCGCACGGGTGGGCCTCGGCGGCATTGCCGCCCATGATCAGCACTACGTCCGCGTTCTTGATGTCGACCCAATGGTTCGTCATCGCTCCACGGCCAAACGTCGGGGCAAGACCTGCCACCGTCGGGCCGTGTCAGACACGTGCTTGGTTATCGAACGCCAACATCCCCATGCTGCGCACGGTCTTGTGCGTAACGTAGCCCACCTCGTTGCTGCTTGCCGAGGCGGCCAGCATGCCGGTGGTCAGCCACCGGTTGACGGTCTTGCCGTCCGCGGTCTTCTCGACGAAGTTTGCGTCGCGGTCGGCTTTCATGAGTTTGGTGATGCGGGTCAGCGCGTCGTCCCACGACATCCGCACCCATTTGTCCGACCCGGGTGCCCGGTATTCCGGGTACTTCAGGCGGTTGGGGCTGTGGATGAAGTCGATCAGCGCCGCGCCCTTCGGACAGAGCGTGCCGCGGTTGACGGGGTGATCAGGGTCGCCTTCGATGTGCATGATGCTGGCGCGCGCGTTCTTGGCGCCGTCGCCCAGACCGTACATCAGCAAGCCACAGGCGACCGAACAGTAGGGACAGGTGTTGCGCGTTTCAGTCATGCGCGCAAGTTTGTACTGGCGCACTTCAGCCATGGCCGTGCCGGGAGCTACCCCGAGCAATGCCAGGCTAGAGCCTGCCAGGGTGGCACCTGTCACCTTGAAGAACTGGCGGCGATTCATGTTGACCATGAAGCACTCCTCTCCGGGTGAATGACGAAAGCCGATGGCTTGTCCGACGCGGAAAAGCCCTACAACTTCCAAGGATATTTCAATAAGTATATTCGCAAGACCAAGTCGCGCGCCACGATAAAAGCCCGGCTTGCGACGATTTGGCGGCGAAATGGGAGTTGTTCGCAGATTTTGGAGTGTCTGGCGGCTGCTACATTCCTCGTTCACGCTTGACCGTTGGAATGCCCGATGCGCCGTTTTGTTCCCTTGGCCTTGTCCCTGGCCTGCCTGGCAGGGATGCCCGCCCCCACCGCGCTGGCCGCGCCCACAACCGCGCGGCTGACACCCGCCGCCGCCGCGACCGAAGCCGCTCACCAAGCGGCCATGGATGGCTACCTGTATTTCTATCCGCTGGTGACGATGGATCTGACCCGGCGCCAGTTCACGCATCCGTCGCAAGGCGCGCGGGGCGCGGCGGCCAACGCGTTCCTGCATGGCCGCGGCCTGCCCCCCGCCGGCGCGGCAACACCGTGGGCCAACCCCGACATGCTGCGCAGCACCGGCTGGGTCGACCTGACCGCCGGCCCCGTCGTGCTGTCCGTGCCCGACACCCAGGGCCGGCTGTATTCGTTGACGCTGGTGGACATGTGGACCGACGCCTTCGCCATGTTGGGCAAGCGCACCACCGGCACCGGCAAGTCCAACACCGTGATCGTGCCGCCCGGCTGGACCGGCACGCTGCCCTCCGGCATGGCCCGCATCGACGCGCCCACCCCACACGTCCTGGCCAAGCTGCTGATCCAGGCAGACCGGCCCGCCGACTTCGCCGCCGTGAACGCCTTGCAGGACGGCTATGCGCTGACGCCGCTGTCGCAATGGAACCTGCCCCCGCAATCGCAGCGGGTGAAGTCGGACCCCAATCTGGACCTGAAGATCGCCGTGCGCGAGCAGGTCGAGTCCATGCCGACCGATGCGTTCTTCACCTACGCTGCCGAGCTGCTGCGCAAAAACCCGGCGCACGCGACTGACCAGCCTATCCTGGCCAAGCTGCGCCAGGCGGGCCTGATTGCCGGTCGTCCGTTTGATTTCGACAAGCTTGACCATCCCGCCAAACAAGGCATGCGACGCGGGCTGCGCGCCGCACGCGAGCGCATGCAGGCAGCGGCGGGGGCCACGCTGCGCAATCTGAATGGCTGGCAACAGGAAACGGCCAGCGTGGCCGTGTATGGCAACGCGTACCTGCGCCGGGCGCTGGCCGCACAGGCACAGCCGGGCGCCAGCCTGCCCGAGGATCTGGCCGTGCTGCTGCGGTCCGCCGACAACCAGGGTGCCCCGATCGACGGCGCGCGGCGCTACCTCATGCACTTTGAAAGCGGGCAATTGCCGCCCGCCGGCGCGCTGTGGTCATTGGCCGCTTACGACAACCAGGGCATGCCCGTTGCCAACATGCTTGGCCGTCATACCTTGGGCGACCGCCAGCCGTTGCGCTACAACGCCGATGGTTCGCTGGACCTGCATTTCAGCCAGACGCCGCCCGCCCCCGAAGACCAGGCCAACTGGCTGCCGCTGCCGGCATCGGGCGCCGTAACGATGTTGTTGCGTATGTACGAACCGCAGCCCGCCTTGCTGGACGGCTTGTGGATGCCGCCCGCCCTGATGCGCGATGAGCCGCAACCGCAGGCGGGTGCGGATTTGAATGTGGACCCCGCCGCCAACGCCGCCCAGCCTTCCGAGAAGAAACCCTAGAACGCGGCCAGATGACGGCTCGGTGACAGGCGGCTGCCGCTACCATAGGCGTTTTATTTTTCAATGATGAGCGCCCGCCATGGACGACGCCTTTAGCCACCAATTGTCGATGACCATCCTGATGACGCCGGACATGGCGAATTTTTCAGGGAACGTACACGGCGGAACCATCTTGAAGTACCTGGATCAGGTGGCCTACGCCTGTGCCAGCCGCTACGCCGGCCAATACGTGGTCACGCTGTCGGTGGACCAGGTCGTGTTCCGCGAACCGATCCACGTGGGCGAATTGGTCACTTTCCTGGCGGCGGTGAATTACACCGGACGCACGTCGATGGAAATCGGCATCAAGGTCATCACCGAAGACATCCGCAAGAAGCTCGTGCGCCACACCAACAGCTGTTATTTCACGATGGTGGCGGTTGACGACAACGGCGCACCCACCGCCGTGCCGCCGCTGGCCCCGCGCAACCTGGAAGAAAAGCAACGCTTCGAAGCCGCGCGCCTGCGCCGCGAACTGCGCCAGGAAATGGAACGCCGCCACGACGAGATCAAACGGGAAACGACGCACGACGCGCCGTAACGCCTGACGGACCGGCTGGGGCTATTTCTCTGTGCCGGGTTCGCTGGCGATAAAGTCGTCCAGGGCTTTTCGGGCCGCTTCCGCCTGGGCGGGGGTGGGTCCACGCGTAGCGCTTTGCGGCTCGACGCGGGGCGGGGCAATGGCCCCGTAACGCGGGCGCAGTGAACGCATAGCGTGATCCCAGATTGCCAGCGTCTGATCCTTGCTCAATGTGGAGTCAACAGGTGGACGCGGCCTTTTTCTTTGCCACAACGGAGGATCGCCCCGAGGGACAAAGTTGGGCAAAAGCCAATTAAGCAACTTGTCCGGTGTGATCTCCGGGTTGGCGTGCAGTCTGGGCACGCCGCCCGCGGTCAGGCGGAAATTGACCGATGGACTCGCCAACGAACGACTATCCCGGTAGTTTTCAGCCACAAACAAGAACCCGCGATGGTCTTTCGTTTCATACCGCATCAGGTATTCCTCCGCGGGATTCGCAGCCAGCGTGGTATGCCCCTTGCGCACCACATCGGGGGCCCAGACGCGGAAGGCTTTGAAGTCGCGGACCATGCGTTCGATGAGGCGAGGCGACTCATTGCGCGCGGAGTCACTGAAGTAGATTTCCAGTTTGACGTTCGAGCCTCGCGCCATGAAGCTCACGATGCCCATCTCGTGGTCGTGCGTGCCCCGGATGATGACGGGGCCCAGCGAAAGGCCCGGGCCGGCCGCTTCGGCTTGCT
Organism: Achromobacter sp. ESBL13; assembly: GCF_036668755.1. Lineage (NCBI taxonomy): Bacteria > Pseudomonadati > Pseudomonadota > Betaproteobacteria > Burkholderiales > Alcaligenaceae > Achromobacter > Achromobacter sp. ESBL13. The sequence continues at coordinate 416,504 of NZ_JAZEVT010000006.1, forward strand.
TGACGCCGACAACTTGCGCAGCGAGCTCAAGCAGGCGCGACTCGACCTGTGCGTTGCTGCCCTCGTACGACTCTGCTGCCAGCTTGACGTGCGTGCCGTTCACCAGCAGATGCAGTTCATAGGTTTGCGACCATGTGGCGCCCATACTTTCTTGATATTGGAACAGCCACTTCCCCCGCGCCAATTCCTCTGCGCCGAGAAGCATGGACTTGCCGGTTTCATAACTGTTGACGGCGCCGATGCGGCGGGCGCGTTCTGATAGAGCCTCGTCAAACTGAGCCAACGTGATGTCTTGCCCCAGAATATCGATTCCAACGCTCGTATGATCGGCCCCTCCTCCGTAGTAAAGCTTCGCGAACGCCCTGGAAGGCGGCCCCCAGTCGGCGGGAAGTTCGATCAGTTGCCTGCCTACCGCCCACGTTCGCATGGGGCCGGTAATCTCGTTCACGGCGGAATCCTCCTTTGAATGAAATAGGGCCATCACGCCCGCGGCGAGCCCGGCCAACAGACAAAACAGCGGGATCAAGCGACGCATGACGGACGCTTGGCTTGAGCAGCGATCTTGATGAGGCTATACAGCGCGAAGTGCCGGGTCTGCATCCCTTTGAATGCGCCTTCATGGTCAAAGCCCGTGGCGCTGACTTGCACCCGCACTTGGCCTTCGCGCGCCTGCGCGGCCGGCGCTTGGCCTGAACTGACCGGAACCGTGCCATCACCGACGCCGTCCTGCATTTCGCAGTGCAGTTCCCAATGGCTGACTTCCATGGATACGGCTAGCCGGCCTGCCCTGACCGGCACGTGTTCCACGACGCGACTGCCGCCAACATACAACGGGCTGGATCCTTGATCTCGCACCTGCGCCATCTGCATGGTGGACACAACGAAGGCATCCGGGGGCACACCCAAAGGCCGATTCAGATCACCCCGTCCGGCTCGCATTTGCCAGGTAATGGTTTCGAAACTCGGCTGTTTGGCGTCAGCCCCGTAATACACGTAGGTGTTGGGGTGATAGGCGGCGTCTATCGTTTCGTGAAACAGCTTCGCCTTCTTGATATTCTTTGCGTAGTGGACCCAGTCGATGGGAGCCCCATCCTCCGGCTTTAACCACTCTTCGCGCAGCAACGCCCACCAGCGATCACGGCGCAAATAGATTTCCTGGTACGGGTCTGCCTCAGGACGCGCAGGCATGGCGGGCGCGTAGTCGGGGTCTCGCAGGCGTAACCATCCCGGCGAATAGTTCTTGGTGGGCAGCAATTGCAGTGCACCCGGCGACTGGGCGAATACCGCTGTGACGTCCTGGCCGGTCACACCGATCACGGCGGCGGCCATCGCGCTTTCTTGCTGCATGCCCACTTTGCAGCGCCGGTATGCCACCGGGGCGCCATGGGTCGGCATGACGCCGTGCACCACGCCTGCAATGGCTTCGCTCATGCCGGGTAACTGCGCGCAACGCCGTGCCACCAGCCCGCCCATCGAGTGTGTGACCAGGATGACCTGCCGGCACTTGGACCCGTACTGACGCCTGATTTCGTCGATACGCTCGGCCAGCTTGTTTGCCGCCACGTCGTTGTCCGCCAGCCAGTTGTAGCCAAACGCGTGCACCGGCATCCGGTATGCGGCGCGGGCGGACAGGTCGTCCGTCTTCAGATGCGGCAGCTGGCGCAGCAGGTGTTCGCCCAGGCCTGCCAGGGGCACCTCCAGCCCGGGCTTCAGGCGCGGCGGCAACGAGGGGTCGTCGGGCACGTCCAGGTGCATGGACTTCAGTTGGAATTGCGGCCACTCGTGCGGCCGATAGGAGCTGTTCAGCGAGTCTTCCAGCCAGAGCAGAAATGGGTGATAGCTGCTTTCGCCGACTTCGCCCCAGCCCCGTTCGCGATAGCGATCGATAAGCGCCTGTTTGCTTTGCGTGGCCGATTCGACGGAAGGCACGATCACCGACCCCCCGCGACGCTCGGGCACGGCGCCAGCGTCATCGACGGTCACGCGGTCGGGGTGCAACACCGCCTGGCGGGTCCCTGCGGGAACGCTGTTCCAACGCCGGAACAAATCAATAGGTTTGCCTGCCAAGCCCGCATCCAGCCGCCAGACGGGTTCGGCTTCTTGCCCGTCATCCGGCACGGACTTCAGATTCGAGCCCATGATGCCCGGAACGAATACGACTGGCAGGATAGCGTCCGGCGGGATCAGCAGGATGACCGGATCGCACTGCTCGGCGGGCGTCAGGGTCCACTGAAACACGGGCTGGCCCCGGGCGTTGTAGGACATCGGGGCGAAACGCTGCGCGGACGCTGCGGTATCGGGCACGGCGGGCTCCTGAGTGGGGCACGCGCGTGGCCTTGGCGGATTGCGTGGCGCTGCGCGAGCAAATCACTTAACCCGCAACAGTGATGGCGATCCGAAAAAAAGACTATTGGAAGAGTCTGATTTCCGGATCAGATTGCTATGAACCCGCGTGGCGAATCAGGCCCGCTCCGCCGCTCCGGGCGGTGGCGGCGGCGCCGCCGCCGGTTCGCGGTCTCGGCCCACCATGCGTTTCAGGCCCAGCCATTGCTGCGACCAGAACCCGCGGCCGTAGTCGCGGCCGCCCAATTCGGCCTGTTGGTCGTGGATGCCCGTGGGGCCATAGCCCACGCCAAAACGGGCGGTGCGAAACAACACGTCCCAGATGGGGAACAGCGCGGCAAAGTTGTAGCCGCCGACGGGACCGGGCGTGGACGCGTCGTACGCGATGGAGTGGTGATGCCGATGAAAGCGCGGGCTGACCAGCAGGCGTTCGCCCAGCGCGCCGAAGTGCATGCGCAGGTTGGCGTGAGAGAAGCTTTGCGCCAGCTGCGTAATGGCCACCACCGCCACGAACTGCGCCGGCGGCACGCCCACCAACTGCGACACGAACACGACCAGCACGTCGCGCAGCATGTCGTCCAGCAGATGGTTGCGATCGTCGCTCCAGATGGTCATCTGGCGCTGGCTGTGATGCACGGCATGCAGCGCCCACAGCCAGCCGAAGCGGTGTTGCGCACGGTGGTAGACGTAGTCGACCGCATCGAACAGCAGCAGATAGATGATGAGGCTGACCCAGGCCTTGTCGGTCACGCCCGGCCAGTACTGGTCTAGCTGGAATGGCGCAAAGCCCCACACGTGCAGCTGGCCGAAGACGCTGTCCCAGAAGGGGTCGATGGTGAAGAACAGCGCCAGCCGGAAGACGCCCAGACGGTGGATCAGCGTGTACAGCACGTCGATGCCGATCTGGCGTCGGTCGGTAACGGCTTCAACCGGCCGCAGGCGTTGCAGCGGGCCGAACACCAACACCAGCACGGCAACCTGCACCAGGCCGACCAGCAGCCACATGGTGGCGTCATAGCCGTCCTCGATGAAGTTGCTCATTCCGAGGTGAAACAGCGCGGGCTGGATCAGCGTTTCGAAGAGCCATTGCTGGCATGCCCCGAAGAATTGGCTAAACGTGTCCATGATCAATGATGCGTGGCGATCCAGTCGCGATAGGCCGGATGCGTGTCCAAGGTGGCAAAACAATAGCCCTTCTGCTGCAAGCCCACAATCAAGGGCTCCAGCACGGCGGGCGCCCAGGGGTCCTGGCGCGACCAGATGCCCAGGTGGGCAAGCAGGATATCGCCGGGCTTGATGGTGCGCAGCGCCTGATCCAGCAACTTCGCGTTGGGGTATTTATCGCTGGGCAATTCATCGCCCAGGAAGCCGGCGGGCGACCAGCCCACGTGTTCGTAGCCGCAGGCCTTGGCGGCCTGCAGCAAGGCGGGCGAGGTTTTGCCGCCCGGTGCGCGGTACAGCGGCAGCATCCTGGCGCCGGTCATCTGGTGAAAGCGGGTGGCCGAACGCTTGATGTCGGCGCAGTACTGTTCGGCCGTCCATTCGGCGCGCTTGCCGGTGTCGGGGCCCGCGCTGGGCTTGACGCGGAACTTGCCGCCCGGCAAGTCGCCCTGCCAGTAAACGTGGTCGTAGGTATGCGATCCGAAAGCATGCCCTTCCGCCGCGCGCGCCTTCCACCACGGCGCCCAGACGTCGTCCAGGCTGGAGCCGTCGGTCTTGGTGCGTTCATTGGCCAAAAAGAACGTGACCTTGACGTGATGGCGGTTGAGCACATCGGCGATCAGCGGCGCGACACCCATGTGGCCGGTGTCCAGGGTCAGGTAGACGGGCTTGTCGCAGGTGGTCGGCGCGGCGGCACTCGCCAGCGGCACGGCAAACGCCAGCGCCAGCGCCAGCGCCAGCAAGCTAGCGCCAGCGGGCGCAGCGTGGGGGCAACAACCCGCCGCCGGGCCGCCCCAAGACGGGGCAGCCCCCTTGGGGGGCAGCAAGTCCGCGCCAGCGGGCGCAGCGTGGGGGCAACAACCCCTATCGGGTCGGCGCATGGTTCAGCGTCCAGACGCCGTGCGGCGACTTGCCCACTGGGACCTGGTTCACAACCTTTTTCTGCTCCAGGTCCACCACCGTCAGCTTGCGCGCCCAGCGCGAGGTGACCAGCAGCGTCTTGCCGTCAGCCAGCACGTCCATGCAGTCCGGGCCACCCGGCACCGCGAAGGTGTCGGTCACGGTCAGCGACAGCATGTCGATGCGGCTGATGGAATTGGCGGTGCGGTTGCTGACGAACAGATGGCGCTTGTCGCCCCGCGCGCGAAACGCGTGGGCGCCCGCGGCGGTGGGGATGCGTTTGATCAGCTTGGCCGGGCCGTGGCTGACGTCATAGGCTTCCACGAAGGAATCGCCCGTCAGCGCCACCAGCAAGGTCTTCTGATCCGGCGTCAAGAACACGTCGGCCGGCGTCTTGCCCACCGATACCGTCCACTTGGGCGTTTGCGTCGCCAGGTCGATGGCGATCAGCTGGTCGCTGTCCTGCAAGGTGACGTAAGCCGTGGTGCTGTTCTTGTCGATCATGATGTGGCTGGGCGTCTTGCCCGCCTGTACCCGCTTGACCAGCTTCAGCTCGGCGCCCTTGTGCTGCGGCTGCCACGCGTAGATGTCGATGTGGTCCAGCCGGTTGGCGGCCGTGACGAACCACTTCATGTCCGGCGAAAACTGCAACTGATAGGGGTCGACGATGTCGGTCAGCGTGCGCTGGATTTCGCCCGTTTTGGGGTCCATCATCGTGATCGTGTTGCCCGTGGCGTTGGCCACCATCAGCGACTTTTCGTCGGGGGTCAGATACAGGTGGTGCGGTTCCTTGCCGGTGGGCACGCGGCGCAGTTCCTTGTAGGACACCGGATCGACGATGCTGACGTTGGCGTCCAGGGAATTCAGGACAAAAATCGGGGCGGATGCCGCCGCTGCGCTAAGCGCCATCCCTACGCCGGCCAGGGCGTAGCGGACAAAATGCAAGGGGTTCAATTTCAAGGTCCGGCAAAAGAGGATCGGGCACCGATCCCAGTGCTCGCCATTTTAGGCACAGCCACCTTTCAAAAGGGCAACAAGGGGGGCTTTGGCGGCATTCGCTTGCGCCTGTTGCGACTTGGCAACATCCCCGCCGGCACTGCCCCCGGATTTCCAAAAAGTCATTTGCCGCCAACGGGTTGCGCGTTGGCGTCCACCCACGCGCCGGCAGCGATATCGCGTTCCCGCAGCGCCTGCGCGCGGCTGGCGGAGGCGGGGCCCAGGTCGGACTCCAGCACCCCGCCTTGCGGGCCGATGACAAAGGTGCCGATGCCCGTTTGCCCGTAGCGCGCGGGCCACGCAACGATGCGATAAGTCGTGCTGTCCGCGCCCGGCAGGACCTTGTAGCGATAGCCGAAGTACGCGTCCGCCGCCGGCACCTCGGGGCCCATCACCAGCGCGTCCGGGCCGAACGCCTGGGGTGGCGCGCCCGGCACCTCGGGCCAGTACAGGCCGTCCATGGCGCCCGCACGGCTGATCAGTCGGCCGGCGTAGCGGCCCTGCCCCACGCCTTGCTGATAACGGGTTTGCGCGGCCTGCAGCTGTTGCAGGGTGTCGATGGCGGCAAGTTCATTGCGGCCGATCGCGCGGCGGGCCAGTTCGGCCTTGCCCGCCACCGGGTCAAAGCGCCAGTCCTTGCCGGCGTTCACAATGGGCACGGGCATCGTCCAGCCGGAATCGCCCACGGCCAGCCACGACCGGCCGCCCTCGGCGATGACCTCGTGCTTTTTCGCCCACGCGGCCAGAAAGCGGTAGATGTCGTCTTGCGGCACGCCGCCGGGCACCAGCTGCTTGTGGTTGGGTCCCAGCACCTTGGCCATGGCCGCCGGGTCGCTTGTGGCCAGCGCATCGGTGAAGGCGTCGGCCGCGGCCTGCGCGGTGGGATACACGCTTTGCGCAGCGACCGGCGCCGCAAGGCCCAGCGCCAGCAGCGACACGGCGCCCAGCGTACGCGCACGAACCCAGGCATTCGTCATGAAAGCTCCCTTGTCCATGGTGCTACCTCCGGCCGCCAAAATGGCCACCGCCGCCGCCACCGCCTCTATGCCCGCCGCCACCCGTCGCACGATGACCACCGCCCCCGCCGCCGCCGCGATTCATATCGCTGCGATGGCTTTGCTGGCGCATGCGGTCGCCGTTGCCGGCGTCGCTCAAGGCGCTGCTGGTGTTCGATGCCCGGGCGCGCTCGCGCGCGGCCGATTCGTCAGCGCGCTGGCGTTGCGCGGCGGCCTGGCGATCGTTGGTTGACACGCTGGAAGATCGGGGCGAGTGCGAGCCGCCTTGTGCGCCGGTGCCCGTGCGCGTTTGGGAACGGTCCTGCGCGCGGTCCTGCGGACGGTTCTGCGCACGTTCGGCCGCGCCTTCACCGCCCCGCCCGGCGCCCCCTTGCCCGCCCCGGTTGGCAGCGCCCTGGCCACGCCCGCCGCCCTCGTTGTGGCCCGCGATGGGTTGCCCCGTGCGCCCCTGGAACGATTGCGCCGCGCGGTCACGCGCGGCATCGCGAGAATTCACCGCGGCGCCCCCGCCGGCGCCCGCCGCGCGCGCGCCCTGCGCCTGACCTTGGCCCACCCGTTGCCCCGACTGACGGTTTTGCAAACCCGCCTGGCGCTGACTGTCAAACCGCTGCCGGCTGGCCGAATCGGCGTAGGGCGCGTTGCCGCGATTTTCAGGGTTGTGCTTCCACGACACGTTGTTGTTGCGGGCGTTGTCGATGCGCTGGTTCACATTGATGTTGTTGTACCGGTTCACATCGATATCGACATCGTTGTGTCCCCAGTCAAACCCGCCCCACATGGAGTTGACGGCCGCCACCCCCAGGCCGAAGCCGATGCCCGACACCAGCGCCGTCCCAAACACGGACCCCGGCGGCGGCGGGTAGTAATACGGTGGATATGTGGGATAGGCCCAAGCCCCGTACACCACGCTGGGGTTGTAGCTGGGCACGTAGACGACCTGCGGATCGGTGGGCTGGATCACCACCACGGTCTTGTCGTTGGTGGTGCTGGAGGTGACGGTTTGCTGTGGCGTGCTTTTCAGGTTGCCGGCCTTTTGCGCCTGCGTACGCAAGCGCTGCACGGAATCCATCACCGCGTCGGGCTGCGCCAGGAAGGCATCGCCCACGGATTTCACCCAATCCGGCTGGCGCCCCATCATGTCCATCACGGACGGGAACGCCACCAGCGATTTGACGCTGGGATCCCAGGGCTCGGCCTCGACGGCCTTGACCGCCTGGTCACCCGATTCCGAGGTATGGGCCGCCGACCATTTCGCTGCTTCGGCGATGTCGTCGGGGTACGTGGCCCCCATGAGAATTTGCGACAGCAAGGAATCAGGGTACAGCGCCACCGGCGCCATCAACTGATCCAGCTGCCCCTTGTCCAGCTGGGTTTGCGCCGCCGCGGGCAGGCAAACCGCCAGCCCCAGGCACAACCAGCCAATGAACCACCCTTGCAGTCGACGCATGAACCGTTCTCCGTGAGGCAACGCATGAAGCTCAAAGCCACGAGGGAACTGCCGGATATCGCGATGACAATATATGCCTAACGCCGGGGCAAGGGAATATTTTTCACTACGGCCGATCAGTACGTCCGATCCGGTGCAGGCCGTTCACAGCTTGGCGACGGACACCTCGGTCGCCTTGACGAATGCCAACACCTCGGTGCCCACCTGCAGGTCCAGTTCCTTCACGGAACGCGTGGTGATCACCGACGTGACGATGCCGGCGGGGGTGTCCACGTCAACCTCGGACACGACCGGCCCCAGGATGATCTCTTTGATCTTGCCGCGAAACTGGTTGCGGGCGTTGATGGATTGAATGGTCATGAAGGGTCCCGGCCTGAGGCTAAAAGGTGAAAGGCGAAGCGGCATTCTTTCACCCTGTCCGGATGCGGAAAAATACTTAGTCGGCATGACGTTATGCCGGGGGGACGCGCGCGCGTAACGTCTCCTTTGCATCCTCCTTTCGCGGGACTGGATAGCGCGGATCAGCAGGCCTATACTGATTTCGCCGTTGCTCGACATTCCTTTTCCTAAAGGAGAGGCAACATGTACAGGCATTTGCTCATCGCCGTGGATGGCTCCCTGCTATCCGAATCGGCATTCAAGCGCGCCCTTGTCTTCGCCAAGGAAATGGGCGCCACCATCACGCTCATTCGCGCCATTCCCGAAGACCATCTGCTGGTCTACCAGGCCGAGATGCTGGGCACCACGCAGGCGCACCATACCGATCAGGCCCGCAAGAACGCGGAAGGCTACCTGGAAGGGCTTGAGATGGAGGCCCGACACGCGCTGGTGCCGTGCAACGTCGTCGTGATGGTCAACGACCATCCGCACGAGGCCATCGTGGAAACCGCCAAGACGCAGGGCTGTGACCTGATCATCATGGGTTCGCACGGGCGGCACGGCATGACGGGCTTTCTGCTGGGCAGCGAAACGCAGCGCGTGCTGGCCAAGACGCGCTTGCCGGTGCTGGTATTTCGGTAGGTGGACGCCGGTCGGGGCCGGGCCCGGCGTCACGCCGCCGGTTCCAGCGCGTGCTGGAAGGTGAAGCTGTCGGCGTAGATATGGTCCAGGCTGGCGCCGCGCCCGGCGAACAGGTGCTTGGCGTCCTGCACCATCGCCGGTGCGCCGCACAGGTAGATGGCGTGTTCGGACAGGTCGTCGTGGTCTTGCAGGACGGCGTGCTGCACATGGCCGCGCCGGCCTTGCCAGCTTGCGTCCGCGCGTGACAACACCGGCACGAAAGTGAATTCGTACAAGCGTCCCGCCCAGCCCGCAATCTCGTCCTGCAGGTACAGGTCGGCTTCTGTGCGCATGCCCCAATACAAGGTGACGGGCGGGCAGTCTTCCTTGTCCAGCAAGGATTCCAGGATGGCCCTGATTGGCGCGATGCCCGTGCCCGTGGCAACCATGATCAACGGGCGCCAGTCTTCCTCGTGGTAACTGAAAACGCCCAGCGGGGCCTCGATCGTCAACGCAGCGCCCGCTTGCGCCTGGCCCAGCCATTGGTCGGTATAGCGCCCGCCAGGAATGCGGCGCACATGGAAGTCCACCTGCGCGCGCCCCGACGCCGCCGATGCCATCGAAAAGCTGCGCGTTTCGCCGTCGGGTAGCAGCACGTTCATGTACTGGCCGGGCACATAGTCCAGCGGGCCATCGGGCAGCGCCAGCGTCAGGTGCAGGATGTCGTCCGTGTAGGCGTGGATGCCGTGCACGGTGGCCGACATCCGGCGCGGCTCGGGAAACACCTGCCGGCTGCTGGCCACGCTGATGCAAAGATCGCTTTGCGCGCGCGCCTGGCATGCCAGCGCGTAGCCTTCGGCCGCTTCTTCGGGCGTCAACGCCATCGGAAATTCTTCATAGCCCACCGCGCCCGATTCCAGTTTGATGCGGCAGGTACCGCAGCCGCCGAAGGTGCATTCGTGCGGCAGCTTCACCGCCGCGCGCTCGGCCGCTTCCAACAGGGATTCGTCGGGGCCGGCGACGAAGGCTTCGCCGGTTTGAAGAATGTGCACGCGGTATGCCATCGCCAGCCTCGCTTTATTTCTTGATGTCGGCCTGCACCAGCACTTTCATGCCACGCGGCTCCAGCAGTTCGGCCAGCGCCGTCAACGCCGCCAGGCCCGCCTGCGTGTCCTGTTCGCCATTGCCGCCGCTAAGACCCACGCCGCCGATCACCTCGTCGTTGACCACGATAGGGAAGCCGCCCACGAACACGGCGAACTTGCCGTCAAAGCTCCATTGGATGCCGAACGCTTCGTTGCCGGGCAGCGCGGGGCCGTTGGGCGGTGTATTGAAAAGATGCGTTGAACGCTTGTGGCCCGCGGCGGTAAACGCCTTGTTCCAGGCGATCTGCGGGCCGGTGATGCGGGCGCCGTCCATGCGTTCCAGCGCAATGGGATAGCCGCCGTCATCCACGATGCAGATGGATTCCAGCACACCGATCGCTTCGGATTTGGCGATGGCCGCGCGCACCATCAGGCGCGCTTCTTCCAGTTCCAGGCGGTAGATCTGTTTCATGTTCGTAGCCTATTCAGTGTGTGCCGCGCGTTCAGCCGGCGCGGTAGACGGTTTTGATCTGCGTGTAGAACTCCAGGCCCACGCGGCCCGATTCGCGGAATGTGGATGTGCTGGAGTGCTTCAGCCCCCCGAAGGGGGCATTGATCAGGTTGCCGGTGGTGGTGCGGTTGATCTTGACGGTGCCCGCCTGGATGTCGCGCGCGAAGCGGTGCGCGTAGCGCGCGTCCGTGGTGGCGATAGCGGCGGACAGGCCGTACTCGGTGTCGTTGGCCTTGGCGATGGCGTCCTCGTACCCGTCGACTTCGATCAGCGCGATAACGGGCCCGAAGATCTCTTCGCGGGCGATGCGCATCTGCTGCGTGACATCGGTAAACAGCGCGGGCGTGACGTAATAGCCGTGGTCAAACTCGGGGCCGGCAAGCACGTCGCCGCCGCACAGGTGCGTGGCTTCTTCTTTGCCGATCGCCACGTAACCCAACACGTTGTCCAGCTGCTTGCGGGTGGCCAAGGGGCCCAGGTCGAAATTGCCTTTCAGGCCGTTGCCGATGGTCAGCGCCTGAATGCGCGCCACCAGCTTGTCGGTGAACGCCTGCCGCACCTTCGCATCGACCAGCACGCGGCTGGTGCCCGTGCAAGCCTGGCCGCTTAGCGAAAAGCCGCCCTTGACCGCCAGGTCCACGGCGCGATCCAGGTCGGCGTCGGCCAGCACGATCAACGGGTTCTTGCCGCCCAGTTCCATCTGCGTGCGCGTGGTCAGCCCCGCGCTGCGGTGGATCTGTTCGCCCGCGGCCGTCGAACCGGTGAACGAGATGGCGCGTACGGCCGGCGCGCTGGTGATGGCCGCGCCCACGGCCGCCGCCGGCCCGATCACCAGGTTCAGCACGCCTGGGGGCAAGCCGGCTTGCACGAACGCTTCTGTCAGGCGGTAGCCCGACAACGGCGCGTCGGAAGACGGTTTGAAGACGACGGTATTGCCGGCGATCAGCGCGGGCGCGATCTTGCGGGCGGGAATGGAAATCGGGAAGTTCCACGGCGAAATGACCGCCGCCACGCCCAGGGGCTCGCGCTGGCTGTAGACAACCATGTCGGGATCGTCATTGACAAAGGTTTCGCCGGTGAAGCTTTGCCCCTCGACCGCATAGAAACGGATCGTCTGCGCCGAACGCAGCACTTCGTCCTTGGCCAGGTTCAGCCCCTTGCCCTCTTCGCGGGTCAGCTCGCGGGCAAAGGCATCGGCGTGGTCTTCCAGATACTGCGCGGCGCGAAACAGAATGGCGGCGCGCTTGGAGATCGGCGTGTCGCGCCAGGCGGCGAAGGCGTCGTCGGCAGCTTGCACCGCGCGCCGGGCATCGTCGGCATCCGACACGGGAAAGTTGCCCACGATATCGCGGGTGTCGGCCGGGTTGATATTCGGCGCCGTACGCCCGCCGGTGCTGGGCACCCAGGCGCCGCCGATATGGTTCATGAATGTCTGCTGCGAAAGATCGTCCACGGAAGCGCTTCCTTTACCGGTACGGGGTGGTCCGAGTGGCCCAATGAACCTTGGGCTTATTGGCTCAGCGGGGCAATCGAGTAGCTGTGAACATTGTATACTTTAATCACTTGCCGACGATCCGTGATAACCCCAAGGCCCGGGCACGAAAAAGGGGCCCGCGAGCCCCTTTTCGGCATCAACCCGCCCGGCGGCGTCAGCTCCAGATCAATACCGCGCAGATCGTCGAGACAAACAGCGCCAGCAGGACCGGCAGCAACAACGCCCGCACCAGCGACAGCACGTTGACTCGGGCGAATCCGGCCACGGCAATCAATGACGACCAGGCGATCAAGGTGCCGCCGCCCGTCCAGACGGCGCCCATCTGGCCAACCGCCGCCAGCGTGGCCGGGTCCACGCCCACCACGGGTCCCAGCGCGCCGGACAAGGTGCCCGTCAGCGGCAGGCCGGCAAAGCCGGAGCCGTCGATGCCGGTGATCATGCCCACCAGCAACACGCCGAACGCCACCAGGAAATGGTTTTCGGGAATCAGGTGCTGGCCCGCCGAAATCACTTCGAACAGCAACCCGGGAGCCTGCGCCTGCGGCACGCCCAGAATCTGCGCCGCCGTTTCGTTGGCGCCGATGAAGAAGAAGCCGGCAATCGGCAGCACCGATCCCATGGCCTTGAAGGCGAAGACAAAGCCGTCCGTCACGTGCTCCGGGCACACGTCCAGCATCTTGCGCGGCCCTTCCGCGGCCAGCGTAACCAGCATCATCACCACGAAGGCGACGCCCCCTACCAGCGCCGCCGCATCGCCGCCGCGCAGGGCGGGCAGCGTCGGGAACAGGCGGGGCAATACCATCACCGCGATCACGGCCAGAAAGGCCAGCGGCGTCACCACGGCAAAGGTCTTGGACCAGCGCACGCGGCGGCGTTCCTCGTCGTTGACGACGGGGCCTTGCGGCAACGCCGGGTCGGCGCCCATGGTGCCGCGTGCCAGTTCAGCCTTGTCGAACGAGCCGGACTGCTCGATCCGCGCCAGGCTGCCGTCTTGCGCGCGGGCCTGCCAGGCGTCCAGCAACGCCGCGTTGGCGGGCACGATGTGCTTGCGAATCAACAGGTAGGCCGTCACCAGCGCAACGGCGCCGGTGATCAGCGACAGCACCAGCGCCCGGTCGGCCACCACGGCCGCGCTGACGGCCGCGCCCGCCGCCTTGGCACTGATGCTGGGCGCCACGCCAATCACATAATCGGACGACAGTGCCATGCCCTGCCCGGCGATGGCGATGGCCATGGCGCCGGCAAGCGGCGGCAGGCCGGCCGCGATGGCGGCGGGCAGCAGGATGGCGGACACCAGCGGCACCGCGGGCGTCGGCCAGAAGAACAGCGAGATCACATACGTACAGAGGGCGATGATGATGAACGACGAATGCCCGCCCCGCATGATGCGCCGGAACGGCTGCACCATCCGCACGTCCGCCTGCAGCGTCTTCAGGGAATTGAGCAGGGCGGTCATGAACGTGATGACCAGAAAGATGTTGAACAACTCCTTGGCGGCCACGAAGCTGGCCGAGAAGATTCCGATCAGCGCACTGATCGGATTGCCGGTGATGGCCAGCACCACCAGAAAGGTGCCGATCACCGATGGCACCACCACATTGGCCCGCAAAATCATCGTCAGGATGATGGCGGCCACGCTGATCAGGTACATCCAGTGAGCAGCTGTGAGCACAACGTCCGCTTGCATGCGTGATTCCCCTTGTGACGTGGCTGTTGGATCGCCACAGTCGGTATACTATATTTCGTTGTAAGCCATACCAATCGAAATATGCAGCGCCTAGGGAAACCGATAATTCTGAAAAATGGATGAATAACGGCGTAAAAACAAGGGAATACCCGTGGTTTTATCCAACGCAGCGGGCGTGACAAAATTGCCTCTCTGACTATCGTATACATAAAAGGCTGTAGCCCATGCCAGCGACCTTGCCCTACCCCGATCTTTGGCAGTACGCCGCAATGGCCGTCGTGGTGTTCGGCGCGGCGGTGGCCCAGGGCGTGGGCGGCATCGGCTTCGCCATGTTTGCCGCCCCCGTGGCGGCGATGTTCTTCCCGCAGCTGGCCCCCGGCCCGCTGCTGACGCTGGGCGGCTTCATCTCGCTGCTGACGGCGCTGCGCGAACGGGCTTCCATCGATTGGTCGTCGGTGTCGTATGCGCTGGTTGGCCGTGCGGTGGGTACCTTGATCGCCATCTACGCCATGGCGCGCTTCGCGCCGCAGACGCTGGGCGTGCTGTTCGCCGGCATGATCCTGATCGCGGTGGGGCTAAGCGCGGCGGGGCTGCGCTTTACCGCCACGCCGGGCCGCGTGTCCGGGGCCGGCGTGGCCTCCGGCATCATGGGCACGATGACCTCGGTAGGGGCCCCGCCCATCGCCATCGTGCTGCAACACACGGCGCCGCCCCGCTTACGCGCCACGCTGGGCGTGGTGCTGTTCCTGGGGTCGATCTTTTCGCTTGCCATGCTGGCGCTGGCCAAGCGGTACACCGGCTATCACATCGGCCTGGCACTGAGCCTGGCGCCCTTCCTGCTGGCCGGTTTTGCGGTCTCCAACCGGTTGCGCACGTTGTTGCCGCCCCACGCCGTGCGCGTCGTTCTGCTTGCGGCATGCGCGCTGGGCGCGGTGGGTGTGCTGATCAAAGCGTTTTGGAGCAACTGATGCGCGCTTTTTGCCACGGCACCTTGCTACACCCGGTAATACAATGGAGACTGTATCCATTAATCCACACATGCTCGCCATGACCACTTCGCCTGTCAGCCCGCAAGCCGCTGAAACGCAGTCTTCCGCTCCGCTGAAGATCGGCGAGCAGCATCCTCAGTTGTTCGCCGTCATCCGCGACAAGCTGCGCGAACGCATTCTCAGCGGGGAATTCACCCCCGGAGACCGCCTGGTTGAAGGCCGCTTATCCGAAGAGATGGGCGTGTCGCGCATACCGGTGCGTGAAGCGTTGCGCGCCTTGGCCGCCGAAGGGCTGGTCACCATCGAGCCGCGTCGCGGTGCTTCGGTATCGGTGCTGTCGGATGCGGTGGCGTATGACATGGTTGAAGTGCGCGCCACCCTGGAAGGGCTCAATGCCAAGCTGGCGGCGCAGCGGCGCGATGCCAAGACGGTGGAACGCTTGCAGGCCTTTCTGCGCGAAGGCACCGAGGCCGCGCGCAGTGAACAGCTGGACAAGTTCCTGGCGCTGAATTCCCAGTTTCATGAAATGCTGGCCACCATCGGCGGCAATGTGGTGCTGACGGATTTGATGCGGTCGCTGCGGGATCGCACGGCGCTGCTGTTCGCCCCCAGCAACATGCACCGCGCCAAGGCCAACTGGGACGAGCATTCGCAGATTCTGAATGCCGTGATTGCCGGCAACGGCGACCTGGCCGCCTTGCTGGCCAGCCAGCACGTGCACAACGCGGCCAAGGCGTACACGGAAACGCAGCAACAGCAGCAGCACCACGACGCGGCGGATTGACCCGGCGCGGCGAATCAACGCGGCGTTGCGGTTTTTTTTGCCGACTTGGAAACGCCGGTCCCGGACAATGTGCGGTCGCAGCCGATGCTGCGACGCGCATTACCCCTTAGCTTCAGGCGGACGGCACCGGCGCGTCGACCGGATCGGCCCCGACGCCCACCACCACACCCTTGCCGTTCTGCACCACCCACGACACCTTCACGTCGCCGTTCACGAACGTCTGGCAGGCCATGCGGTAGCCGGCTTCAAAGTCCTCGGGACGCAGGTGCTTGCGCTCTTTCGGCTTGACCGCGTCGGTGTTTTCCAGCCCCTCTTCGATCCGGCACTTGCAGGTGCCGCACAAGCCGCCCCCGCACTTGAACGGGATGCCGCCCTTTTCCTTGAGCGACACGCGCAGCAAGTTGCTGTTCTCGGGCGCGGTGGCAATCTTGCCGCCATTCGATAGAAATGTGATCTGAACCATGGGTGTCAATGCTCTGCGACAGCGGCGGCGGGGCGCAGCGTCAAGGTGGATTCCATGCTGCCGAAGCGCGTCAGGTGCGCAAGTTCCTTGCGGGCGGCCTCGACAGACGCGAATTTTTCCAGGAACTTGGACGGCACGCGGTTGACCACGTAGGGCGGCGTATCTTCGGTCACCACCAGGCGCGTCTCGCCGTGCAACCGGGCAATGCGAAACATCGCAAGCGTGCGCCCGTAGAAAACGTAGTCGTAGGTTTCGACGATGTCGACGTCGGCGCCCACGTCGGTGTGGAACACGCCGGGCTTGGTCGTCAGGATCACGTAGCAGGCAGCGTCCATCGGCTTATGCCTCCGCGTCCTGGACCAGTTCAACATCGTGGTTCAGCCACAGCTGGCACGCCAGCCGGTAGCCTTGCTCGATGCGATCGCCCAGCTGCTTCTTTTCTTTCCAGTTCACCGCGGGCAGATGCTCGGCGCCAGCCAGCACCCGGCACGCGCACTTGGCGCACTTGCCCATGCCGCATTCGTAGCGCAGATGCGGATACGGAAACTGCTTGATGCCGGCCCGCACCACCAGGTTGGTGTTGTCCTTGACCACATCGGTGTAGGTCTGGCCGCCTTTATGAAATACAACGGTAGGCATGAGTCTGTCGTCCTGGAGCGGCGGGCGGGGCGCGCCACCGATGCGGCGCCGCCCCGATAAACGCCGGGGGTGAATCAGGCGGCCAGACCGAGTTCGGGCAGCTTGATCTCGTGCTGCACGTAGTCGGTGTACAGCGCCGTGGTGTACAGCAGGCGCATCTGGGCGCCGATTTCGCAGATTTTCAGGCAGCGCTGCTGTAGCTCGACCGTGTTGGCGTGTTCCAGCACGATCTGATAACCGCGTTCACCGTGAATCTCGTCCGACACGATGTGCAGGTCGAAGAATTCCACTTCTTCATCGGTAAAGCCGTACTTTTCACGCAGCGTCGGCGTCTGCTTGCGATAGATGGACGGCACCTGGGATTCCAGGCCCACCACCAGCCCGGCAACGGCCACGATGGGGTCTTCACGCATGGCCACGGCATAACACCAGCTTTGCAGTGCCCGCGTGGTGGGCGACATGTTGTCCGGATTGGTGACGCGTTCGCGCGTCGTGCCGCAGGCTTCGGCAAAGCGGATCAGCAGATCGGTATGGCGATCGCCGCCGATTTCCTCTTCGTACATATTGGCCAGCAGGAAGTCCTTGGCCTCGGTGTACGTATCGGGCGTACGGGCGTAGAGATATCCCAGGTAATCCGCGAACGGGCCGACATAGTGATAGTGGTTCTCGGCCCAGCGAGACAGGTGCTCGCGGCTGAGCTTGCCTTCGGCCCAGGCAATGGAAAAGGGCGACGCGTTGGCGCTCTTGCCCTTGATCGCGTTTTCCAACGCGGTACGGAATTCATCTCGGTTCATCAGTTTTGCCATGACGCGCTCCAGTCCAGTGGGAGGATTCCAGGCTGGTTTAGCCCGGGCATGAAGAACATTGTATACCGTCTACTGTTTCGGACTGCTAGGGCAATCCCGGAGAAAAGCCGTGAAAAAAGGGGCAGAACCTTTGATATCAACGAGTTGAAGACGCACAACAGGCGCGGCGGGCGAACTGGACGATGCGGGGCGGCGCTAGTACAATGAATACACTTTCAATGCAATACGGAAATACCATGAATACCCGCCATCCTCTTGGAGACGCTCCCATCGGCCAGCAGCTGCTGGCGCATTACGCCCGCCGCGATGCGGTGCGCCACGCCACGCCGCTGCTGCCCAAATCCTGGGCCGAACTGTTCGCGCCTTTCCGCAACGCCCGCCTGCAACCGCTGCGCCCGGCAGCACCCGCGGCCCGTCGTAACGACGACGAGCCGATGTATCAAGCCGGGTAATGGTCTTGGTAGCCGGCCGGCAAGGCCGGGCTTGTGATGTGCCGGGGCGAACGCTGCTGAAGTGGTCGGTCATCCCGCCGGGGCGCCAGCCCCCGGCCGGTGCGCCGGCGTCCGCCTAGCGGCGGGCGCGCAAGCTTGCACGCAGGCGCGCGTCCTGTAGCGACGCGGCGTGTTGGCGGCGCTGGTTGGCGCCCGCCAACAACAACACCACGACGAATCCCACGGTATAGGCCAGCACGTCCCACCAGTCGGGCACGCTGCCCAGCACCACCCGCAAGACCGGCTGCTGCAACTGCCAGCCGTACAGCCGCGCCAGGTATTGGCCAAATTCCACCGCATACCCCGTCAGCAGCGCCGCAATCGCCAATGGCAAGACCTGCGCGCGGATGAACGTGCGGTACACCAGGTAGGCCCAGCCCACCGCAATCACGTCGCCCAGGAACCCGCGCAGGAACGGGTACGGCGCGCCATACAAGGCGATCAGCGCCAGCAGCGCGGTAACGGCAAGCAGGGCGGCGAACGCGCGCCCGTTGAAAGTCAGGGTCATGGGAGAAGAAGCAGTTAGAAGCTAGTAACAAGCACAGGCACGCAGCCAACAGTACGCAGTACGAAGCCCGCAGTACAAAGCGCATAGCAGACGGCGCGCAGTACACACGGGCAGCAGATAGCCGGTAGCAGGCAGAAGCCAGCCCCGGCGGCAAGCAAGCAGCCCGAAATTCAAGAAAAGAGGGCCGGCAACCGGACCCCGGGCAGCGTACTCGATATCCCCGGGAAAACCCGGAAACAGCTGCCTTTCATGCGTCACTAAAAGTTATCCCGGCGCCATGGTCACACCACCGCGCCCTTCACGGCGCTGTCATGCCGTGTCGCAATGCGCCCTACAACGTCGCGATTCGCCGGCCGCCTCGCAAAGTTATCCCGCGTTGTCCACCGCTTATCCCCCGGCTGTCCACCGCCAATCCACCGGTTTACCCACAGTGTTATCCACCGCCTGGCGCTCTTGCACAGCGGCCCCGATTCAGGCGTACCATTGATCACCCGAGCAACCGAGCAACGCCCGCCCTTCCGGGCGGACCCAGACGCGCCCCCGAGCCCCTATGCTCCAACCCGTCTCGCCCTCCGCCGACCTGCCGCCGAACGCGCCCGCGGTGCCTGCCGCGCCCCTGACGGTCAGCACGCTTTCCCCCTTCGCCTTTCCCGCGTTCCGCGTCATCTGGATTGCGAACCTGTTCGCCAACCTGGGCACGTGGGCGCAATCCGTCGCCGCCGCCTGGATCATCACCACCGAGCAAAGCAGCCCGTTGATGGTTGCCATGATCCAGGTAGCCGCGGCGCTTCCGCTGGTGGCGCTGTCTATCCTGACCGGCGTGCTGGCCGACAACTACGACCGCCGCAAGGTCATGCTGACCGGCATGCTGATGGAACTGGCGGGCGGCGTCTTCATCACCATCCTGGCGTTTGCCGGGTTGCTGCACCCCGTCACGCTGATCGCCTCGGTGTTCTGCATTGCCATCGGCAGCGCCATCGTGACACCCGCCTGGCAGGCGGCAGTGGGCGAACAGGTGCCACGCGAACACGTCGGCAGCGCCGTGCTGCTCAATAGCGTGAACTACAACGTGGCGCGCGCGGTCGGGCCGGCCATTGGAGGCCTGCTGCTGGGCGCCATGGGCGCACCTTGGGTGTTCTTGCTGAACTGTGTTTGCTACGGCGCGCTGGTCTGGGCGATCTGGCGCTGGCGGCGCGATCTGCCCGAACGCCGTCTGCCCCCCGAAGGTTTGCTGGAAGGCGTCGTGGCGGCGCTGCGCTACACCCAGCACTCGACCGTGACGCGCGTGGTGATGTTGCGCTCGTTTGCTTTTGGCTTGTCCGCCAGCGCGTTGTGGGCCTTGCTGCCGCTGCTGGCGCATGCGCACGAGGAAGGCAGCGCGCTGCTTTACGGCTACATGCTGGGCGCGCTGGGCGTGGGCGCCATCCTGGGCAGCGCCGTGGTGCGGCGCGTGCAGGCCGCCTGGGGCGCGAGCGGGCTGGTTACCGTGGCCGCCGCATTGCTGGCCGTGTGCCTGGCGGCCTTGGGCATGACCCACACGCTATGGGTGGCCTTTCCGGCCCTGCTGGTCGCGGGCAGTTGCTGGATCGGCGTGCTGGCCACCTACAACACCACGGTGCAGATGCTGGTGCCCGACTGGGTCAAGGCGCGATCCCTGGCGCTGTACCAGACCGCCATCTTTGGCGGGCTGGCGGCGGGCTCGTTCATGTGGGGCCACTTCGCGGGCACCATGGGCGTGTCCGGCGCGCTGACCACGGCGGGCATCATGCTGGGCATCACCGTGGCGCTGCTGTACCGCTCGCGCCTGCCCGAACAGTTGGACACGCAGTCGCTCGCCCGCGTGGACAACGCCGAGCCCGCCATGGCCGCCGCCGGCTTCAACACGCAGCATGGCGCCGTGCTGGTCGCGGTGGAATACCAGATCAATCACGAAAAACTGCGCGCGCTGATTGCCGCCGCGCACCCCTTGCGGCTGCTGCGCCTGCGCAACGGCGCGCAGCAGTGGCAGCTGTTTCGCGACCTGGAGCGCGAAGGCGTGTGGCGCGAAGTGTTCCTGGTGGAAAGCTGGATGCAGTACCTGCGCATGATCGACCGCATGACGCTGGCTGACAAGATGGTGCTGGACGAAGTGCGGGCCCTGCATGGCGGCGACAAGCCGCCGGTGGTGTCGCGCAATGTCAGCTACCAGGCCATGAACGAAGCGCAAGGGTTCTCCTTGCGCCGACACCCCGAAGCCCCCTGAATCGCGAGGCCCGCCCATGCTGACATCCCTTTGGCGCAAGTGGCGCGCCGCGCGGCACGGCGGCCCGCAGCTGGACGTCATCCTGTCCAGCGCCGACCCCGGCGCGCCGCTGGCCGACCGCAATATGTGGATGGTGGACCTGTGCCGCTGGCTGGATCGCCCCAGCCCGCCGGCCGCCGCCGTGGCGGCTGCCCCGGGCACCGCCACGCCCCCCGCCACGCACCACCCGCAGCACGCCCGGCTGCGCTACGTATTGCAGGTGCTGGAACGCGACCCCGAACGCGCCGCGCGCGTGGGCGCCACGTTGCGCTCGCTGGTGGCCGATAACGATCCAACGTCATTGCTGTGCGACACGGGCGTGGCCTCGCACCCCGGGTTTTGGGGCGAGTTCTGGGACCGCGCGCAAGCACGCCTGTTGCCGCCCCCGCCCAATCGCCCCGACATGTTCGGCCTGTTCGCGCTGATCTTCCGGCGCACCGGCGACGCGGCCTGGATCGAATCCCTGGATGACGACACACTGGCGCGCATGCGGGCGTTGTATCGCGCCGGCGAGGACGCGGCAATGCACGCGGCCGATCTGCCGCAACACCGCGACGCCACCGGCGCCGAACCGCTATCGCCCAGGCTGGAGCAGGCGCTGACCAGCAGCATCCAGGTGCTGGTCAGCCAAGTGCGCGCGACCGGCCTGAGCCAGGACATCCGCACACGCCTGCCCGGTCGGGTTGAAGAATCGCCCTTCTTCGCCCTGGCCGCCGCGTCCGCCGAGCTCTGCGCGACCACGCCCGCCACGCCGCGCGACGTATTCGGCCGCCGCCTGAACGTGTTCCGCGCGCTGCTGGACAGCTGCCGCGCCGCCTCCCAGGGCGTCTACGACGAGCTGGAAAAGAACGGCGTATCCGTCGAAGTCGTGTTCCAGATTGAACGCATGAAACTGCGCCTGGCCCGCATCGAACTGCTGCTTGGCGTGTGGGTGGACCCCACCCAGCGCCACAAGTTCGTGCACCTGACCGCCGAGCTGATCCGGTCCACCCAGGCGCGCAGCAGCATCCGCCACCTGGCCGCCTCGTCGTTCGCGCAGCTGGCCCGGCGCGTCATGGAACGCACCGCCGAAACCGGCGAACATTACATCGCGCGCGACACGGTGGAATACCTGACGATGCTCAAGGCGTCGCTGGGCGGCGGCTTCATCATGGTGTTCACCGTTTATCTGAAGTTCTTCATCGTGTCGCTGCATCTGGACAAGTTCATCGAGGGGCTGCTGGCGTCGTTGAACTATGCGGGCGGCTTCCTCGTCATTCACTTCGCCCACTTCACGCTGGCCACCAAGCAGCCCGCCATGACCGGCCCCGCGCTGGCCCACCGTCTGGACGATGCCTACACGCCCGAAGGTCGCGACGCCTTCCTGGACGACACGCTTGCCATGATCCGGTCCAACGCGGCCGCCATCCTGGGCAACCTGGCGGTGGTGTTTCCGCTGGCCTGGGCAGTGCAATGGCTCGCGCTCAACGCACTGGACCGCCCGCTGATCAACGCCGAGAAAGCGCAGGAAACACTGGCGTCGTTTTCCGTCTGGGGGCCGACCCCCCTGTACGCCGCCGCTACCGGCGTGCTGCTGTGGTTGTCCAGCCTGATCGCGGGCTGGGCCGACAACTGGTTCGCGCTGCACCGCGTGCACGACGTCATGGCCTACAACCGGCGCGCGCGGCACCTGCTGGGCGAACGCGGCGCGGCGCGCTGGGCGGGCTTCTGGCAACGCAACATCTCGGGCATCGCCGGCAACGTGTCGCTGGGCCTGATGCTGGGCCTGGGGCCGGCCATCGTGGGCTTCTTCGGGCCGCACGTCGAAGTGCGCCACGTGACGCTCAGCGCCGGACAGCTTGGCACGGTGATCGGCACGCTGGGCTGGCAGGTGGTGCACACACAGATTTTCTGGCTGGCCGTGGCGGGCACGGCGCTGACCGGCATTCTGAACGTCGGCGTCAGCTTCGCCCTGGCATTCAACGTCGCGCTGCGTTCACGCGACCTGCGCCGCCGCGACCGCGATTCGCTATCTGCCGGCGTGCGCCAACGCATCTGGCAACGGCCCGCCACCTTGTTCTGGCCCGTCAAGCCACGGCCTGCCCCCACGCCCACGGCCACCCCCTAGGCGGGCGTCAGAACGTGATGGTGGCGGTGACAACGTCCTTGTAGTTACCCGGCCGGGGAGTAGGCTGGGGCGGCACCCGGCCGTACACCGTGAACGTTTGGTTGGCGCCCGTGCCGGTGCCCACGCGCGGGGCGCCGCCCGAAGCGTCGCCCCAAATCGTGGCGTAGCTGCTGTCCTGATAAAGCTGATAGCTGACCGTGTCGGCCGCCGTCGCGTGCTTCATCTTGCGCGCCAGCACGTTGCCCGCTACCGAACCGCCGTTCAGCGCGATCGAAAATGCGTTGTTATTGGTGCACTTGACGGTGATGGCGCTGGTGGCCGTGGCCGCTGTGCTCAACACCCCCTTGGGCGGAAACGCCAGATCCGTCGCGTTGATCGTGCAATTTTTCTGTACCTGTGCCGTCACGGTCAACGGGATGGAGATGCGCTGCGAGACCGTCGACAGCGGGCAATTGGCCAATGCTCCCAGACCGAACAACACGTCGACCGTGGCCGTGTTGGGGTAGGTTTCGGAATACGTCGTGTTGGCGTTGTTCACCGTTGAGACCAGCGGCTGGTTGCCCGGCACCTTGCCGTAGAACTTGAACGTGGTCGACACCGGCCCGCCCAGAACCAGCAGCGGGCCGGTCAGCAATACCGACGTCGGGCCGGAACTGGTCGCTGCGCCCCACACCTGCGTGCGTGCGGTGTTGGTGTACAGGTTGTAGTTCATCCGGTTCGTGCCGGCCCCCAGGGTGCGCGGGTTGTTCGACGTACTAGTATTGCCCAGGCCCAGGTTGAAGCACACGCGGGCAAACAGGCCCAGGGCGGTAAAGGTGCAGGTCACCGTGACCTGCCCACTATCGTTGACGGTATCGGCCGGCAGCAGCGGGTTGACCGCGCCGAAATCCATCGTCGATGTCGTGCCCGCGCCCAACGTGCAGGAACTGGCCTGCGCCAAGCTGCCATAGGCCATGGCCAACGCCGCGCTGGCGGACAACAACAGCCAGCGCAGCGGCAACCGCGCCGCCCCCTGCGTCGGCCCCATGCCGCGCCGCCGCGCCATCACGGCCGCGCTCCTTGCAGCGGCCGGCACGGATACGGCCCCAGCGTTGGCAGCGGGTGTTCTTCGTCGCGCACGTAATCGAAGTCCACCAGGCAAGATACGCCAGCGCCACGC
The DNA here is from genome assembly GCF_036668755.1 of Achromobacter sp. ESBL13. Lineage (NCBI taxonomy): Bacteria > Pseudomonadati > Pseudomonadota > Betaproteobacteria > Burkholderiales > Alcaligenaceae > Achromobacter > Achromobacter sp. ESBL13. The sequence goes on from NZ_JAZEVT010000006.1 coordinate 440,371, forward strand.
ACCCGCAGCTGGTTACTGGCCTGAAGGTCTTCCACGAACGCAATTCCGTCGTATCCCACCACGGAACGCTTGCCGCTTTCCACCTGCACGACTTGGGCGCCCACGGGCACCGGCGCGCCGTCCGGCAATTGCAGGATGACCGAGGCCGCCGCGTACTTTTCCACCTGGAACTTGGCCAGCACCCCGGCGCCCGCCTGCGGCACCACCACGGCCTTCGTGGTGTCCAGCTTCACGTCCACGGGCAGGTCCTCCGGGTCGATGGCCAGGCGATTGGTCTGATAGGAATTCAAGTCCGGCACCAACAGATAGCCGCTGCGGTTCGTCCTGCCCAACTTTCTGTTTTCGTGCAGCACCGCCACATCGGGCTCGCCGTCGGTGGAGACCAGCGCAAAGCTGTCGTTGATGCGGCGCGACGGCAGCACCGCGCCGTCCATGATGGCCAGCGACCCGGATGCCTGCGCGGCGGCCGTCGTCGTGCCGCCATAGTCCTGCACGATGCCCGTCAGCTGGCCGTAGCGGCCCAGAAACTGGGCCTGCCCCTGGTTGTATTGCATGCTGCCCGACCGCCCGTTCTGCAACGCCCACCCCCAGCCGCCTTCGTACGCCACGCTGCTCTGCGCGCCCACGCTGTAGGTGTCCTGCCCGGCCTGCCGACCTGCCGATGCGGTGGCTTGCGTACGATCGCCCAGCATCAGCGACAGGCCAAGGTAGACACCGCGCGAACCGTCCTCGGCAAAATCGTTGTAGGCGCTGGCCGTCAGCACCACCCGGCTGTGCAGATTGACCGTGTACGACACCGACCCGAGCTTTGCCGCCGGCACCTGCGGCATGCGATAGCCGATGTAGCTCAACGCCACGCTTTGCGCACTGGTCAGGGGCAGGGACACGGTGACGCGTTCGGTCTGGCGCGGCACCGGCGCGTCTTCGCGCGAACCCAGGTCGCCGTAATCGCCCAGCGCGCGCGTGGCCTGCATATCGATGCTGAAGCTTGGCCGCACGTACTGGTACCCCAGGCCGATCTGGCCTCCGGAATAGCTGCCCGCGCTGCCCGCCACGGACCCGCTCAGCACGCCCGCCTGCCCCAGCTTCACCAAGGCGCCCGCGCCCAGGTTGGCCAGGCCGGCGCCCGCTTCCGCGTGCCCTTCCACGGTCAGGTCGTCGCTGACCCCGTAGCGCCCTGACGAGGTCAGCATGGGTTTGTCGTCATAGTCGAACGAGCGCACGCTGAACTGGCGGCGCACAAAGCCCGCTTCCACCGACCAGCTGGACAGGCCGGACGCCAGCATGCGCGTATCGATATACAGCGGCACCGAGGTTGTCACCGTGCGGCCCAGCGCGTCGCGAGTGATCAGCGTGGCCTGGCCCGCGCCCGTGATGCCCGGAATCTGGTTCACCACAAAGGGCCCGGGCGGCACGTTGCCGGAGAACTGCTGGACGCCATTGACGTACAGCGCAACGGACGAGGGCACCACCGACGATGCGCTCAACGACGACACGGGAAACGTCACCAGGTCGGGCCGCAGCGCGAAGTTCCGGCCCCATTGCACGCCGGCCATTCGCACCGAACGCGACCAGTTCAACGACGACGTGATGGTGTCGCCCAGCCGCAGCGTGCGCATCGTCTGCTGGTCTGATCGCGTCCAGAAGGTGTCATAGCGCACGTAGCGATCCGCCGCGCCGCCCAGATACGCCGTGCCCGTATTGCTGAACAGGCCGGTCGGATCGAAGTAGCGCTGCTCGGTAAACAGCGCCAGCCGATAAAGCGAATCGGTTTGCGCATACGCGTCGTAGTTCAGCAGCAGCCCGCGCCCGGAGGTGGCCGGCGGCGTTTGCGTGGCCCCGGCCGCGCCCACTTCATAGGGCACGCGCAACGAGTCGGGCAATTGGATGTCCACCGATTGCTCTGCCGTCCGGTACGCGTAGCGCACGCCGGCAATGCTATCCAGCGCGATATCGCGGCCATCCGGCAGGCCCAGCGTGGACAGGTCCACACCCACCGACCGCAAGGCGCCCGCGCTGGCCGACAGCCGGCCTTGCACGTCGCGAAACCGAATCAATTGGGACGTATTGACGCCGTTGATACTGACCTCCAGATACACATCACGCTCGGCGATATTGCCGAAAGACACCAGTTGGTCGGGCGGGTCCGCCGCCATTGCCGGCGCGCACAGCAGGCAAAGTGCAAGCCGCCACATGCGTCGTCCCCGCCCAAGACAAGCGCGTACTGCCATGGACTGGCCTTCCTCGTCATTGCCCCTCGCGCAGCCGCGCGCGATGCGCGGTCATTCGATGCGCGGGGCGACGGTGACGTCGTCACCATTGATCAGGGCTTTGATCCGCACCGGGCCTGGCGCGGCCTGCTTTGCGGGAATCCGCCATTCACGGGCGCGCTGCGCCAATGCGTAGCCCAGCAACCCGTCGACTTTCGCCACCGTCTTGCCCGCCCCGTTAACGATCTGCAACGCCGCGACCTGCGCGTAGCGCGAGCCGGTGTTCGATAACCGCAGCACCCAGGCGTCGCCCTCTTTGGCAACGCGCCAGGCCAGCTCGGGTTGCGGCGACGCCGCCGCCCCCGCCACGAACACCGGCACGGAATATCGCAGGCGCAACACCACGCCGTTCATGCCGGGGGTGGAAGGGTCGGGGATCTCGTCGATGATGACGCGGTAACTGCGCTGCACCGGCTCCAGTTCGCGCGAGGCGCGCACCAGCCGCACCAGTTGCTCGCCGCCGGGCGGCACCTGGATGATCGGCGGGCTGGCCTGGATATCTTCCGTGGGCGTCAAGACATCGTCGCCATTGGCCTGGTCCCACCGATAGGTGCGCACCTGGCCGTAGATCGGTGTGGCGCCCGGGTTGCGCAGCATGACGGCGCTGGCCCCCTGCTGGGGCGCAAGCTCCACCAGCACCGGCGATATTTGCAAGGCCGCCGCCAGCGCGGCCGGCGTCCACGCCGCCAGGCACAGCACCGACACGGCCGCCGGCAGCGTACGCATCAGGGCGCGCACTAGAAGTAGACCGTGGCAGTGACCGTGGAAGAGTAGGTGTCTGGCGCCGGGGTGGTTTGCACCGGCACCGTGCCGTTGACAACCAGTGCCTGCGCGCTGCCGTTGCCCACGCCGCCCACCCGGTCCGCTACCTGGGCGTCGCCCCAGACAACGGTGGGGCTATTCGGCTGATACAGCTGATACGCAACCGTGGCGGTATTGGAGCCCGTGCCTTGCATAAACCGCGTCGTGCCGGTGGAACCGGTGCCGGTGCCGGAACTTAAGCCCACGGTATATGGCGTGGTATTGCTGCACGTGACGTTCAGCGTGGTATTGCCGGTTATCGCGGTATTCAACACACCGTGGGTGCCAAACGCCAGATTATTCGCGGCAATCACGCAGTTGGCGGTAATGGTCAGCGTGACATTGAAATTCGCGGTGGGACCGGCTTGCGCATTTACCACCCCCGGTAAACCCACGCCGCACGCGGACAACGCTGCTACATACAAGGACAAGCGCTTCATAGGAAACCTCCCACCCAAATAGTTGCACCATCAAGAAAATCGAAATTAATCGTACGTGCAATATCGCATACCCAAGCAGAATAGTTTCAAATTCGCCTGCGCATTTTGCCCATTGCGACAAAATGGAATGCAACGCAGCGGTGGCGTTGCGAGACTCACCCTATGAAAATCGGCCGATTTTGCGGACATACATTTCGTTGTAAATGCGCGCTGAATTTCGTTTCTGCATGTGACTCTGCGGATATTCAGCACATGTAGCAAGTATTAATCCCGAGACGCCTCGGCGATTATTTGGCATGGTCGATCGCCGGCATCAGTTTGATTACCGATGCGCGGGGCGGCTGGCTGACCAAGCGTTGAATCCCGATGCCGCATTAGAATCAGTCCTCCTGATGCCGGACACGTCCGCCCGCACGCCCTCCCTGACGCCCATGCTCCCGTTCTCACGCAATACCGTTTACCCGGCCGGCGCCGGCCTGCCCGCCTCGGAACGCCTGGGCGCCTTGTTGGCCGTCATGTTGGCGGTGTGCATGGCCAGCTTGGATACGGCCATCGCCAACACGGCGCTGCCCACCATTGCGCGCGACCTGCAAGCCAGCGATGCCGGGTCGATCTGGGTGATCAGCGGTTATCAGTTGGCCATGGTGGCCGGCTTGCTGCCCGCTGCCGCGCTGGGCGAAATCCTGGGGCACCGTCGGGTGTACATGGTGGGGCTGGTGGTGTTCACCTTGTCGTCGCTGGCCTGCGGGCTGGCGCCGTCGCTGCCCACGCTGGTGGTGGCGCGCATCTTGCAAGGGCTGGGCGCGGCAGGCGTGATGAGCGTGAACGGCGCCTTGCTGCGATTCATCTATCCGTCTTCGATGCTGGGCCGTGGCCTGGGCCTGAACGCCATGGTGGTCGGCCTGTCGTTCGCCGCCGGGCCGACCGCTGCGTCAGCCATCCTGCTGCTGGGCTCCTGGCACTGGCTGTTCCTGATCAACGTGCCGATCGGCATCCTGGCCGCCGTCCTGGGCTTGCGCGGCTTGCCGGAAACCGCCCGCGCCCCGCACGGCTTTGACGGCATCGCCGCCGCGCTCTGCGCGCTGACGCTGGGGCTGTTCGTGCTGGGCTCCAATGAACTGGCACAAGGCGCGCCATGGCCGCGCGTCACGCTGGAATGGGGCGGCGCCGTTGCCGCCCTGTGGCTGCTGATGCGGCGGCAAGCCGGCCACCCCGCGCCCATTCTGGCCGTCGACCTGTTGCGCCGCCCCCTGTTCGCCCTGTCGGCCGCCACCGCCGTGTGTGCGTTCGCCGCGCAGGCACTGGCCTTCGTGTCCTTGCCTTTCATGTTCCAGACGGTGCTGGGCTACAGCCAGGTCCACACCGGCTTCCTGATCACGCCCTGGCCCGTCGTGGTCGCCGTCATGGCGCCCATCGCGGGCCGTTTGTCCGACCGGTATCCGGCGGGCATCCTGGGCGGCGTCGGCCTGGCCATGTTGGCGCTGGGCATGGTGTTGATGGCGCTGCTGCCCGCCGCGCCGACGGTCTGGGATATCTGCTGGCGCATGGCCATCTGTGGCGCGGGCTTCGGGTTTTTCCAATCGCCCAATTTGCGCGCCATCATGACGTCGGCCCCGGCCTCGCGGGCGGGCGGCGCCAGCGGCATGATCGGCACCGTGCGCCTGTTGGGCCAGGCGTCCGGCGCGGCGCTGGTGGCGGCCTGTTTCCACGTGTCCACGACCCATGGCGCGGTGGCGGCGTTGTGGCTGGGCGGGCTGTGCGCGGCGCTTGCCTGCATCGCCAGCTTTTCGCGCCTGCGCTTTGACGCGTCCGAACCCGTGCAAACGCCCACGCCGCACCCCTCGAAATAACGCCAAATCGCAATATTGTTGCGGTATTTATCGACATATTCGTTGAACGGGCAGACATATTCGTAAGTTGTGCAACAGTCGCTAAATATCGCGGCGGCGGGGTCGTTGTTGTCTATGCAGCACTCGCTGTATTTGGGACGACACGCATGACACAGTTTTTGAAAGACATCACCATCCGGCGCCTCATCCTGTGCACGCTGCTTGCCGTCAGTGCACTGGTCATCGGACTTTCAGCCATTAGCGCCAACGGGTTACGCAGCGCCGGGGAAGCGCTTGCCACCAGCGGCGACCTGCTTCATGAAGTCTCCGCCCTGTCTCGGGTCAACGATCAGATCATGCGCGCCCGGCTGCGGCTGTCGCGTCAATTGGAATACGCCGCCGAAGGCCGGGCCGCGCAAGTGGCCGAAGAAGGCCGCAGCATCGACAGCGCGCTGAACGAGGCGCGCAAGCAGCAAGCCCTTTTCATCGAGCTAGCCACCAAAGACGCGCCCGCCGCCATCCTTGAACCCATGCAGGCCGGCTTCGACGCCCTGGTCAATGGCGGCATCGCCGTGCAACGCCAACACCTGGAAGCCGGCGATATCAAGCGCGCGCGCGAACATGCGGCCGGGGCCGTCGTAAACGCCAGCCGCGCGTTCGGCAAGAGCATCGAAAACTACGAGGCCTACGCCAAGGACCGCGAAACGCAGCTGTGGGCGGACGCTGCCGCCAAGCGGCGCCAAGCCTACATCGGCATGGGCGCCGTCCTGGCGGTCTGCCTGCTCCTGCTGGCCCTGGGCGACCGCTATGTGGTGATTTTCGTGCGGCGTCCGCTGGACGCCATCAAGGCCCACTTTCGCCGCATCGCGGGCGGTGACCTGACCACGCCACTGGCGCCCTATGGCCGCAACTGCGTGGGGCAGATCATCCCCTACCTGCAAGAGATGCAGGACAGCCTGGTGCGCACCGTGCATGCGGTGCGCGAAGGCGTGGTGGAGATCAACGCGGGTTCCAGCGAAATTGCCGCCGGCAACCAGGACCTGTCCAGCCGCACCGAGCAACAGGCCGCGTCGTTGGAACAAACCGCCGCCAGCATGGAGCAACTGCTGTCCACGGTGACCAGCAACGCCGAGAACGCGCGCCAGGCCAATCAGATGGCCGTCGTGGCCAGCCAGGTGGTGCAGCGCGGCGGCATGGCAGTAAAAGAAGCCGTCAGCACCATGCGCGAAATCGCGCAGGACTCCGGCCGCATCGAGGACATCGTCAGCGTAATCGACGGCATCGCCTTCCAGACCAACATCCTGGCGCTGAACGCAGCGGTCGAGGCCGCGCGCGCGGGCGAAGAGGGCAAGGGCTTCGCGGTGGTGGCGGCGGAAGTGCGGTCGCTGGCGCAGCGCAGCGCGGGCGCGGCCAAAGAGATCAAGCAATTGCTGTCGGCCTCCAGCGCCACCGTGCAGGCGGGGTCCACCCAGGTCGAAACGGCCGGGCGCACCATGCAAGAAATCCTGGACACCATCGAGCGGCTGACGCTGCTGGTCAACGACATCGCCACCGCCTCGCAAGAGCAGGTGACCGGCATTGATCAGGTCAACACCGCCGTCAATCAGATGGACCAGGTGACGCAGCAAAATGCCGCGCTGGTCGAAGAAGCCGCGGCCGCCGCCACGTCGCTGGAAAACCAGGCGCAACGTTTGCAAGGCGCCGTCAGCGCGTTCCGGCTGCCGACCTTGATCGAAGACCGACGGCACATCGCCATCGCAGCCTGAGCGCGGCGCAGGGCCGCGCTCGCAATCGCAACGGACCGGCTATTCCAGCGGACCGGCTATTCCTTCACGTAGCAGGGATACTGCGACTGCTGCGCCCGCGACCGCGCCGGGTCGACGTCGACGACCACGATCGACTCCGTATCGGTGGACTGCGCCAGCACTTCGCCGTCCGGCTGAAATGCAAACGCCCGGCCGCCGAACACCTGGCCCTGCTCCGTGCGCCCGGCCCGGTTCGAGCTGACCACATAGCAGCCCGACACCAACGCCGCCATCGCGCCGGCCGTCATCCAGCGGCCGACGGACGCGCCGCTGGCGCGCGGCACCACGATCAATTCGGCCCCCTCGCGCCCGTAGCGGCGCGACCGTTCGTTGAACATCAATTCGGTGCACAGCTGCACGCCCAGGCGGATGCCGCCCACCTCGAACACCTGAAAGCCGTCCATCGCGGGGCGAAACCAGGTGGCTTCGAAGAACCCGGGCTCTTCTGGGAAGAACTGCTTGTGATGCAGCGCCGTGTAGCGCCCGCCCTGCAAGGCGAACGCTTCGTTGGCCAGACGGTCGCCGGCGGGCACGGGGCGTGACGAAACAACGGCGGGCACCTGCAACGCGGCCAGCGCGGTCAGCCCCGCTTCGTGCAGGCGCACCGACTCGGCGGCGCGCGCGGCGTCATAGGCAGCCGAGGCCGCCAGCCACGGGCCGAAAGGCATTTCATTGGTGACAAGCAGGTCCGGCGCCAGCTCGGCCACTCGGTCGGCGATGCCCGCCCACGTGGCGCTGTCCGGCATCAAGTCCACCGGCCCTTCCATCATGCAGATCCGCATACGTTCCCCTGATGCACGGCGCGCCCGGAATCAGGCGCGACCGAACGACATCGTAAAACGCCAGGGCCCGCCATGGTGCATCGGCTGCTCAGTTCAGCGCCGCCACATTCACCACCGCGCCGTGGCGGATCACGCGCTTGGGCAAGTCACCGCCGATCCAGTACGCCAGCTCGGACGGGTGCGCCACGTCCCAGGCGACAAAGTCGGCCACCTTGCCCGCTTCCAACGAGCCATGCGTGACGTGCAGCCCCAGGGCGCGCGCCGCGTGCAACGTTGCGCCGGCCAGCGCTTCTTCGGGCGTCATCTTGAACAGCGTGCAGGCCATGCTCATCATCAGCCGCAACGACAGCACGGGGGATGTGCCCGGGTTCAGGTCGGTGGAAATCGCAATCGGCACGCCATGGCGGCGCAGCAGTTCCAGCGGCGGCAACTGCGTTTCGCGCAGCGCATAGAAAGCCCCGGGCAGCAGCACCGCCACCGTGCCGGCCCGCGCCATGGCCAGCACATCGCTTTCGGTCAGGTATTCCAGATGGTCCGCCGACAAGGCGCCGTAGCGCGCGGCCAAGGTTGCGCCGTGCAGCGACGACAGCTGCTCGGCATGCAATTTGACGGGCAGGTCCAGATGCACCGCCGCCTGAAAGACACGTTCCACCTGTTCCGGCGTAAACGCCAGATGCTCGCAGAACGCATCGACGGCATCGATCAGCCCTTCGGCCGCCAGCACCGGCAACATGCGCCGCGCCACCTCGTCGATGTAGTCGTCGGGCCGGCCGGCAAATTCCGGCGGCAATGCGTGCGCGGCCAGACAGGTTGCCTGCACGGTCATCGGCAGCATCTGGCCCAGGCGCCGCGCCACGCGCAGCATCTTGCGTTCATTGGGCAGGTCCAGCCCGTAGCCGGATTTGACTTCCAGCGTGGTGACGCCATCGCGCAGCAGGTGCAGCGCGCGTTGCCGGGCGCTGGCGTACAGCCCGTCTTCGGATGCCTCGCGCGTGGCGCGCACGGTGCTGGCGATGCCGCCACCTTGCGCCGCGATCCGCGCGTAGTCCACGCCTTGCAGGCGCTGCTCGAATTCCGTGCTGCGGTTGCCGCCAAAGACCAGATGCGTGTGGCAATCGATGAGCCCGGGCGTGACCCAGGCGCCGCGCAGGTCATGCTCATGCACCGCATCGACCGGCGGCAGCACCGCTTCTTTGCCGACCCATTCGATGCGGTCGGCATGCGTCACGATGGCCGCGTCTTCAATCACCGAATACGCCCCGTCCACCATCGTGGCGGCGTGGCAATGTCGCCAGACCTGTCTCATGCAGTTCTCCTTAAAGCCGGCGCCGCGCCGCGCAAGGCGGCAGGGCGCCGTGTTCGTTCAGTCAGACCCTTGCGGCACCGGCGCCGGAAGCCCGCCGCCCGGGCCGCGCGGTTGCACCAGATAGCGGTAGGCCACGCACAGCAACGCAATCCACACCGCGCCTACGGCCAGCGCCATCTGGGTCCGCGGGAAATATCCCAGCACGCCGATTACGAACACCAGGAACGCAATTGCCAGCAGCGGGCCAACAGGCCAGAAAGGCACTGGAAACTTCAGGGCGGCGACCTCGTCCGGGCTCATCTTGCGCCGCATCGCCACCTGCGATAACAGAATCATCAGCCAGACCCACACGGTGGCAAACGTAGCGATCGACGCGATCAACATGAAGACGTCTTCCGGGATCAGGTAGTTCAGCAGCACGCCCAGCAGCAGCGCAACCGTCATGACCACCACCGTCATCCACGGCACGCCGGAATCCGACACCGCCGCGAAGCCACGCGGCGCCTGCCCCTGGCGCGCCATGCCATACAGCATGCGGCCCGCACCGAAGATGTCGCTGTTGATGGCCGACACCGCCGCCGAGATCACGACGATGTTCAGGATGGTGGCCGCCGACTTGATACCCAGCCCATCAAAGATCTGCACGAACGGGCTGCCCTGGCTGCCGATCTGCGTCCACGGGAAAATGGACATCAACACGAACAAGGTCAGCACGTAGAACAGCAGGATGCGCAGCGGCACGGCGTTGATGGCGCGCGGGATGGTGCGGCCGGGGTCCTTGGCTTCGCCCGCCGTGATGCCGATGATCTCGATGCCGCCAAATGCAAACACCACCACCGCCAGCGACGCAATCAGCCCGCCCACGCCATTGGGCATGAAGCCGCCGTGCTCCCACAGGTTATGCACACCCGTCGCCGCGCTTTCCACGTTCAGGCCAAAACCAAACAGCATGATGCCCAACCCGCCGGCAATCATCGCAATGATGGCGCCCACTTTCAACAGCGACAGCCAGAATTCCAGTTCTCCAAACACCTTGACCGAACACAGGTTGATGGCGCCGATGAAGAACACGATGGACAGCACCCAGATCCAGCGCGGCACATCGGGATACCAAAAGCCCATGTACAGCCCGAACGCGGTGATGTCCGCCAGGCACACGATGATCATCTCGAACGCGTAAGTCCAGCCGGTCAGAAAGCCCGCCACCGGTCCCAGGTAGGCGGTGGCATAGTGCCCGAAGGAGCCGGACACGGGATCCTTCACCGCCATTTCACCCAGCGCGCGCATCACCATGTACACGGCCGCGCCGGCGATCAGGTACGCGATCAGCACCGACGGCCCGGCCTGCTCGATGGCCTTGGCCGACCCGTAGAACAGCCCCGTGCCGATGGCCGAGCCCAACGCCATGAAGCGGATGTGCCTGGCGTTGAGTCCCCGTTTGAGATCCTGCGTTTGAGCTTGCATGTTGCGTCTCCGTCCTTGTTATAGGTATAGGCGTACAGCATCAAGCGCTGCGCGAGCGGCTTCTATGGACGCTTCGGCACAGCGCGGCAGTGGCGGCCCCTTGCTGGGCGCCGCGACGGTTGAAGAATCAAAGGCTGGGCAGCAACCCGGCCGGCATCAGCCCGTTCAGCACCTGCGCCGAAATCAAGCCGCTGGCGGCGGCGATGTCGGGCGCGAAGAAGCGGTCTTCCTCGTAGTGCGGCACTTGCTCGCGCAACGCCCGGCGCGCCTGCTCCAGCTGCGGCGACGTCTTGAGCCCTTCACGGAAATCCAGCCCCTGGCACGCGCCCAGCCATTCAATGGCCAGGATGTCGCGCACGTTTTCCGCCATCGCCCACAAGCGCTTGCCGGCATTGGGCGCCATCGACACGTGGTCTTCCTGGTTGGCCGACGTGGGCATGCTGTCCACGCTGGCCGGATGCGCCAGGGCCTTGTTGTCGCTGGCCAGCGCGGCGGCCGTCACCTGCGCGATCATGAAACCGGAATTGACCCCGCCCTTGGCCACCAGGAACGGCGGCAATTGCGACATGTGCTTGTCCATCATCAGCGCAATGCGCCGTTCGGACAGCGCACCGATCTCGGCCAACGCCAGCGCCAGGTTGTCGGCCACCATCGCCACGGGTTCGGCATGGAAGTTGCCGCCCGAAATCACGTCGCCCTGCGCCACGAACACCAGCGGGTTGTCGGACACCGCGTTCGATTCAATTTGCAGCACGTGCGCGGCGTGGCGGATCTGCGTCAGGCACGCGCCCATCACCTGCGGTTGGCAGCGCATCGAGTACGGGTCCTGCACCTTTTCGCAATCGGCATGCGAATGGCCGACCTCGCTGTCCTGACCCAGCAGCTCGCGGTAGACGGCGGCCACCGCAATCTGGCCCGGCTGGCCGCGCGCGGCGTGGATGCGTGCATCGAACGGCACGCGCGAACCCAGCATCGCTTCCACGCTAAGGCTGCCGCACACCAGGCCGGCCGCCATCATGTCTTCGGCTTCGAACAAGCCGCGCAGCGCATACGCGGTGGACACCTGTGTGCCGTTCAACAACGCCAGCCCTTCCTTGGCCGCCAGCGTCAAGGGCACCAGCCCGGCGCGCGCCAGCGCTTCTTGCGCGGGCAGCCATTCGCCTTGATAGCGCGCACGGCTTTCGCCCAGCAGCACGATGGACATATGCGCCAACGGCGCCAGGTCGCCCGAGGCGCCCACCGAGCCCTTCAACGGAATGTGCGGGTACACGCCCGCATTCACCATCGCGATCAGGCTGTCGATCACATGGCGGCGAATGCCGGAATAGCCGCGCGCCAGGCTGTTGATCTTCAGCACCATGATGAGCCGCACCATGGCGTCATCCAGGGGCTCGCCCACGCCCGCGGCATGCGAGCGCACCAGCGAACTTTGCAGCGCTTGCAAGTCTTCGCGCGCGATCTTGGTGGATGCCAGCAAGCCAAAGCCCGTGTTGATGCCGTACACCGTGCGGCCTTCCGCGATCAGGCGCTCAACGGTGGCCACGCTGGCGTCGATGGCATCGGCCGCGCCGGCATCCAGTGTCAGCCGCACAGGCGCTTGGTACACGCGCCGCAAGTCGGACAAAGTCAGATGGCCGGGCTTCAAGTGCAAATCCATTGGGGGTCTCCTACGCCGGTTTCCCGGCTTGATGCAATGTTGTTGTCAGACCGGACGTTGTGCCGGCTCGTGCGCCGCAAGCCGCGAATCGCGGCGGGCGAATAGGTAATAGAGAATGCTGGGCACGATCAGGCCGATGATCCAGGACACGTCCACGCCGCCCAGCCGTTCGACCATGGGGCCGGTATAAAGCTTGGTCGAGATGAACGGCATCTGCACCAGCACGCCAAACGCGTACACCAGGATGCCGGGCCAGTTCCAACGCCCGTAGCGCCCATTCGGGTCCGACAACGCGGCCACGTCATAGCGGCCACGGTTGACGAAGTAGTAGTCCACCAGGTTCACCGCGCTCCAGGGCACGAAGAAGGCCAGCAGGAACAGGATGAAGGACTTGAACGCGTTCAGGAAAGAATGCTGGCCCACCAACGCCACCGCCGTGGCCGCGCCCACAATCAGCACCACCGCCACCGCGCGCTGGCGCCGCGATATCTCCACGTGCCCACGAAAACCGCTGACGATGGTGGCGATGCACATGAAGCTGCCGTAGGAATTCAGCGTCGAAATCGTGACTTTGCCGAACGCGATGCTGAAGTACAGCAAGGCCGCCATCGTGCCCGTGCCGCCCAGCCCCACGATGTACGCCACTTCGCGTCCGGCGAATTGGCCAGCGGACATCGCGGCCGCCAACACGCCCAGCACCATCGCGATCTGCGCGCCCAGCACCGACCCCAGGCCCACCGCCAGGAACGTCTTGGCCGATGACGTCGAGGCCGGCAGATAGCGCGAATAGTCCGCCACGTACGGGCCATAGGCGATCTGCCAGGACGCCGCCAGCGACACCGCCAACAGGAACGGCCCCCAGGCGAAATGCCGGATTTGCAGCAGCTGCCCCACATCGCCCACTGCGATCACGCGGGTGAACAGGTACACGAACGCGATCAGGCCAAACACGGTGGCAACGCGCCCGATAAGGTGAATGACGCGGTAGCCGAACAGCGTGGCCACCACGATGACCGACGCAAAGATCAGGATGCCCACGGTATCGCTGACGCCGAACAACTGCCCGAGCGCCTGACCGGACAGCACCGTGCCCGTGGCCGTGAAGCCCAGGTACATCAGGCACACCAGCACAATCGGAATCGCGGCGCCGTACACACCGAACTGCACGCGGCTGGAGATCATCTGCGGCAAGCCCAGCTTGGGACCTTGCGCCGCATGCAGCGCCATCACGACGCCGCCCAGCACTTGCCCGATGAACAGCCCGATCAAGGACCAGAACACGTCGCCGCCCAACACCACCGCCAACGCGCCGGTGACGATCGCGGTGATTTGCAGGTTGGCGCCCATCCACAGGGTGAACTGGCTGTAGAGCTTGCCGTGCCGCTCGGACGGCGGAATGTAGTCAATCGAACGCCGCTCGATAAGCGGCGCGGAACCGGCCTCGCTGTCTTGCGCCATCGCATTGCCTCGTGAGTGACGTGGGGCCAACCGATGCGGTCATGGCCCCACGCGGGTTGGCGGGATCGGGAGTTGCGCGGCGCTTAGCGCTGGGCGTTGACCATGGGCAGGTTCAAGCCCTGCTCTTTCGCGCAGTCAATGGCGATGTCGTAGCCGGCGTCGGCATGGCGCATCACGCCCGTGGCCGGATCGTTGGTCAGTACGCGCGCAATGCGTTCGGCGGCCTCGTCCGTGCCGTCGCACACGACCACCATGCCCGAGTGCTGCGAGAATCCCATGCCCACGCCGCCGCCGTGATGCAGCGACACCCAGGTGGCGCCGCTGGCGGTGTTCAACAAGGCGTTCAGCAACGGCCAGTCGGACACGGCATCCGAGCCGTCGCGCATGGATTCGGTTTCGCGGTTGGGGCTGGCGACGGATCCGGAATCCAGGTGGTCGCGACCGATGACGACGGGCGCCGACAACTCGCCCGAGCGCACCATTTCATTGAACGCCAGACCCAGCTTGGCGCGTTGGCCCAAACCCACCCAGCAGATGCGCGCCGGCAAGCCCTGAAAGCTGATGCGTTCGCGCGCCATCTCCAGCCAGCGGTGCAGGTGCGCGTCGTCGGGAATCAGTTCCTTGACCTTGGCGTCAGTCTTGTAGATGTCTTGCGGGTCGCCCGACAGCGCGGCCCAGCGGAACGGGCCGACGCCGCGGCAGAACAAGGGGCGGATATACGCGGGCACGAACCCGGGGAAGTCAAAGGCGTCGGCCACGCCTTCTTCCTGCGCCATCTGGCGGATGTTGTTGCCGTAGTCGAACGTGGGGATGCCCTGGCGCTTGAACGCCAGCATCGCCTGCACGTGCACGGCCATCGATTGCTTGGCCGCCTTGATGACGACGGCCGGCTCACGCTTGGCGCGTTCGCGATATTCGGGCCACGTCCAGCCGGACGGCAGATAGCCGTTCAGCGGGTCGTGCGCGCTGGTCTGGTCGGTGACCATGTCGGGCTTGACGCCACGGCGCACCAGTTCGGGCAGCACGTCGGCGGCGTTGCCGCACAGCGCGATGGACACGGCGCGGCCTTGTTCTGTGTAGGTCTTGATGCGCGCCAGCGCGTCATCCAGGTCGGTGGCCTGCTCGTCCACATAGCGGGTACGCAGACGGAAATCAATGCTGGCCTGCTGGCATTCGATGTTCAGCGAGCATGCGCCCGCCAGCGTGGCGGCCAGCGGCTGCGCGCCGCCCATGCCGCCCAGGCCCGCGGTCAGCACCCAGCGCCCGGCCAGATTACCGCCATAGTGCTGGCGGCCCGCCTCGACGAAGGTTTCATACGTGCCCTGCACGATGCCCTGGCTGCCGATGTAGATCCAGCTGCCCGCCGTCATCTGGCCGTACATGGCCAAACCCTTGGCGTCCAGTTCGTTGAAGTGTTCCCAGTTGGCCCAATGCGGCACCAGATTGGAGTTGGCGATCAGCACGCGCGGCGCGTTGGCATGGGTCTTGAAGACGCCGACGGGCTTGCCCGACTGCACCAGCAACGTTTCATCATCGTTCAGCTGGGTCAGCGATTCGACGATCTTGTCGTAGCAGTCCCAGTTGCGGGCGGCACGGCCGATGCCGCCGTACACCACCAGTTCCTTCGGGTTTTCGGCGACGTCCGGGTCCAGGTTGTTCATCAACATGCGCAGCGGCGCTTCGGTCAACCAGCTTTTGGCGGTCAGCTGGTTGCCACGCGGGGCGCGGATGACGACATCGCGATATCGATTCGATTGGTCCAAGACAGTCTCCTTGATCGGTTCTGCCGCGCGCGTGCCCGCAGCGCGGCGATTGCCCGCATCATAGGATGCCTATGCTTGTATATACAAGATAGGACGAGATGAATTTGGATAGGGGTTTACCCGCCCTTTTTTCCCTCTATCGCGGATGCAGCTCGATCACGCAAGCCTTCACATCGCCGCAGCCGGCAAGGCGATACGACGTCAGGGCGTGCCGCCCCTCTACATGCAGGCAGTCGTAGCGCGCAGGCAGCGCATGGTCGGCGCCGTCCACGGTCAACACCAGCGCGTCGCCCGCGTTCAGCACCAGCACGCTGTGCGCGTCGCTATGAAACGCCCATGGCCCAGCGCCGGAAGCCCATTGCAGCCGCGCGTGATAACGCCGCGGCTTGTAGATCAGGTTGAAGTCGCGGATAGGCCCGTCCAGCAGACGGCAATGGACTTTGGCGTCACCCAGGAATGCGTAAGGCTGAAGCGTTGTCAGCGGCGTCTGCGCTTGCCCGTCCACGCTCAATTCAATGCCGCTGCCTTCCAGCACCGTGATGATGCGCTGATAGCCCGTGAACGCTGAAAAGCCGCCGTCTTGCGCGACGTCGGCAATC
Organism: Achromobacter sp. ESBL13; assembly: GCF_036668755.1. NCBI lineage: Bacteria > Pseudomonadati > Pseudomonadota > Betaproteobacteria > Burkholderiales > Alcaligenaceae > Achromobacter > Achromobacter sp. ESBL13. Next base: position 456,545 of record NZ_JAZEVT010000006.1, read on the forward strand.
GACAGGCGCCAATCGAACTCGGCGGTGCTGCCGCCGGGGTTGCAGGCAACCTCCTGCGTGGTGCCGCCGCCGTTTTTCCAGGGCATGCGCGGGTAGTCGGCCGCGCGATACAAGCGAACGTCGGGCGGATTCATGTTGTGAACTTGCCTTCCAGACGGTGGCGCGAGCCGGGGTGGATCAGTCGCGCCAGCGTTACCGCGCGGTCGCCGGACCAGGTGCGGCGACGGATCAACAGGCACGGCTCGCTGCGCTCGATCTGCAACAGCTGGCATTCGCGCGGCTTGGCCAGAATGGCTTCCACGACATGTTCGCCTTCGCTAAGCGGCGCCACGCGCGTCAGATATTCGTAGGGGGTGTGTTGCGTGAAGTCCTGTTTCAGGTAGTCCGGCGCCAGCCGCACATTGACGTAGCGGTCTTCCAGCTGAATGGGCACGTCATCCTCGAAATGCACGATGACGGAATGGAATACGGGCTGACCCACGCGCAGGTCCAGCGCCAGCGCCTGCTCGGACCCGGCCGGCTCTTCGGCCAGGCGCACCACGCGGCTGTGATGCCGATGGTTGCGCGCCGCGATCTCGTCCGCGATGTTGTTCACGGCAAACAATGCCGACCGCGCCTTGGGCTGCGCGACGAACGTGCCCACCCCCTGCATGCGCACCAGCAGGCCCTCGGCCGTCAGCTCGCGCAGCGCGCGGTTGATCGTCATGCGGCTGAATCCCAACTCTTCGACCAGTTCGCTTTCCGAGGGCACCCGATAGTGCGCGGGCCACGCGCCCGTGCGGATCTGCTGCGCAATCATCTGCTTGACCTGCGCATACAGCGGGGCGGGCAGGGCATTGGCCTGGACGGGAAGTCGGGGGGGAGAAGAAGCCACGGAATGATCCTGGGGTGGGCGCCGCAAGGCGTTGGAAAACGGCTTGTAGTATAGACAGGTACACATGTCTTGCGGATGACTGGCCGCTTTCCGTATACTCCCCCCCTGTATCGTTTTCGGAGCCTGCCGTGCCGCATTCGCCGGAAGAAAAAAAACGTGTCGTCACCCGCCTGCGCCGTATCCAGGGGCAGGCGTTAGCATTGGAACGCGCGGTCAACGAAGGCACGGAATGCGGCGCGCTGCTGCAACAGCTGGCCGCCTTGCGCGGCGCGGCCACCGGCCTGATGGCCGAGGTGCTGGAAAGCCATCTCCGGGAAACCTTCCTGCAATCCGCCCAGGGCGGGCCGCAACACGCCGGGATCGACGCCGAGGCCGAGGTCGATCAGCTGATGCGCATCGTCCGTTCCTATTTGAAGTAATTCCCCCGACATTCGTGGAGCAAACACTATGAAATCACGCGCAGCAGTCGCATTCGGACCCGGCAAGCCGCTGGAAATCGTTGAAATCGACGTCGCGCCCCCGCAGCGCGGCGAAGTGCTGGTGCAGATCACCCACACCGGCGTCTGCCACACCGACGCGTTCACCCTCAGCGGCGACGATCCCGAGGGCCTGTTTCCCGCCGTGCTGGGCCACGAAGGCGCGGGCGTGGTGGTCGAAGTGGGCGAAGGCGTCACGTCGCTGAAACCGGGCGACCACGTCATCCCGCTCTACACGGCCGAATGCCGCGAGTGCAAATTCTGCCTGTCCGGCAAGACCAACCTGTGCCAGAAGGTGCGCGCCACCCAAGGCAAGGGCGTGATGCCCGACGGCACCTCGCGTTTCAGCTACGAAGGCAAGCCGCTGTACCACTACATGGGCTGCTCGACCTTTAGCGAATACACGGTCGTCAACGAAATCTCGCTGGCCAAGATCAACCCGGCCGCCCCGCATGAAAAGGTTTGCCTGTTGGGCTGCGGTGTAACCACCGGCCTGGGCGCCGTGCACAACACCGCGAAGGTCAAGGAAGGCGACACCGTCGCCGTGTTCGGCCTGGGCGGCATCGGCTTGGCCGTGATCCAGGGCGCGGTGCAGGCCAAGGCCGGCCGCATCATCGCCGTGGACACCAACCCGAACAAATTCGTGCTGGCCAGCGCCATGGGCGCCACCGACTGCATCAACCCCAAGGACTACGACAAGCCCATCCAGGACGTCATCGTCGAACTCACCGACGGCGGCGTGGACTTCTCGTTTGAATGCATCGGCAATGTGCACGTGATGCGCGCCGCGCTGGAATGCTGCCACAAGGGTTGGGGCGAAAGCATCATCATCGGCGTGGCCGGCGCCGGCCAGGAAATCAGCACGCGCCCGTTCCAGCTCGTCACGGGCCGTGTGTGGCGCGGTTCGGCCTTTGGCGGCGTGAAGGGCCGCACACAGTTGCCGGGCATGGTTGAAGACGCCATGAGCGGCAAGATCGATCTGGACCCGTTCGTCACGCACACGCTGCCGCTGGATCGCATCAACGAAGCCTTCGACCTGATGCATGAAGGCAAGTCGATCCGCACCGTGATCCACTTCTAAGGATCGCGCGCCAACGCCGGGGCGTCAGGACGTCAGTTCAAACTGGCGGTCTGAGGCCCCGCGTTCTTGGTACACCTGTTCCGTCTGCCCCACGAAATGCGCCAGCGAAAACTCGCGCAAGGCGGTATTGCGGGCGTCTTCGCCCATCTTCGCGGCGATGGCGCGATCGTTCAGGATGGTGGACACGGTGGCCAGCACGCTGCTGACCGAACCGGGCGGCACCACCCAACCGTTGCGCCTGTCCGTCACGTTCTCGGTCAGCCCGCCCACCTTGCTGACGATGACCGGCTTGCCCGCCGCCATCATTTCGCGGCATGCGAACGAGATCGTCTCCAGACGCGACGACAACACAAAGCCCACATCCAGTGCCGCCAGAAATGGCCGCACGTCCTCCAGCAAGCCCGTGAACACAACCTGATCAGTCATGGCCAGTTCGGCCACGCGCTGGCGCTGTTCGTCGTCCGGTTGCTTGCCGGCAATCAGGATGACGACCTGATCGCGTTGATGCTCGGGCAGCAGCGACACGGCAGTCACCATGTCCAGCCAGTTCTTGTACACGGCGGTGCCGGCGTTGCTGCCGATCACCAGCCGGCGCTGCATTGCCTTGGGCAGCAGCGCGGCACGCGCGCGGGCGGCCTCGTCAGGGGTGGCCGGCCGATACTGAAGCGTGTCCACGCCGTTGTGCACCACGCGCAGGTCTTCATCGCGAAACACCGAATCCTTCATGCGGCGGAAGGTGTGGCCGCACACGCAGATAACGCGGTTGGTGCCCCACTTGGCGCGCATGCGCACGCCCAGGCTATTGGCGCTGCGGTCCGTGTGCTGCGTGTAGACGATGAAGGGCCGCTTCGCACCCATGCCCACCGTGGCCAGCATGCACAGGCGATGGTCCGCCGAACCGTTCACGTGGATCACGTCGAATTGCTCGCGGCGCAGCAGCGCGCGCAGCCGGCGCAACGCGCTTAATTGCTGAAACGGGCGGCCCTTGAATTCCAGGTCGATGGAATGCACGCCGGGCAAGGCGTGGGCTTCGGCCAGCAGGCGGCTGCCACGCGGCGCGGCCACGGTGATCTGGGCGCGCTGGCGCAGCATGCGTGCCAGGGACATGACGTAGGTGGTGTGCCCCCCGCCATCGCCCTGGTGAAAGTTGGTGTACAGAATCTTCATCGTGATAGGCCCGAGAACCGTTGCGGGGAAGGCGGGGATTCCCCTTGTTTGAGCAAACAGCTCCAATGGCGCTTTTCAAAAACGTCTTCGCCCAGGCGGCTATTCATGGACAGGTTGTAGACCTGGACGCCGCGCGCCCGCAGCAGCTGGCTAGCCCGGCGGAATGCCGGTTCGATATGTCCGGCAAACTGCCGGTCCAGCGCGGTAGCCAGTTGCGCGCCCGGGCTTTCGTAAAAGCGCGGGCCGGCCGTGGCGGTCAGGTCCAGGCCATGCAGGTACAGCGTGCGCGCGCCCATCCAGGTCAGCAGTTGCAAGGCCGTGTAGGCCACCGTGCCGCCGCCGAACAGGCCGCGTGTCGGGTTCAGGCTGAAGCCGTGCGCGTGCTGCGGGTGATGCGCATCGAACAACACCAGCTCGGGGTCGCGCGCCAGCTGCGCGGCAAGGGCATCGGGTTGCGCGCGCGCTTGCAGGGCGCGCTGGTGCACTTCCTCGAACAGCGCAATGCGGCATCGGACCGCCTTGGCGTCGAACAGGTACGAAATCCACCGGTAGACCTCGGGCGTGACAAACAGCAGCAGGTCCTGCGACAAGACCTCGGCGACCAGGTCGCGTCGGCGCTTCACAAAACCGGCATCAAGCATCGCGTAGTAATCGAAGCGCAACGAGGGATGCGCGCGCCGCAGCGCAATCGAGCCATTCACACCCATCACGTTGCCCAGCCGGCAACGCGCATAGTCGATTTCAGCAATCGAGGGGCCGCTAAGAATCAGGTGAGCGTCGTCGGCGATGTCCCGAGGCACGTCGGCCAAGGGCAGGGTAGCCGGACCTTGAACGCCGATGACGTTGCAGGCCACCAGGCGGTCGTGGTCGCGGGCATCGCGGCGCACTTTCACCAGCGGCCATAAGGTTTCGTTATGCCGATAGGCGCCGGTTCGCGTATAGCGGTAAAGATAGCGAAAGCCCTTGGTCAGTGGGCGCGAACGGAGCAAACGGGGAACGAGGGCAAATCGGGTCATGAACGGTGCCGCTGACAGCGCGGCGAAACCTTACGAGGCGCTGATTCTACGAGGGCAGCATGCCCGCCAGCGCGTCCGAAACATTTGTGTTGTAACAGCTTGGCAGGGCATCCGATCGCACCCTTTTTTCCTGCGGACGCCGGGCTGGTGGCGTCGTCCCATATCGCGAAACCCGCGCCAGTACTGCTTCCCAGGGCATTGCGCGTCCACGGGGCCGGCGCGCACCATTTGCGTGCATGCTTACCGTGACGAACGCACTATCGGCAGCCTCGTGCCGCCGAGTGTGCGTTCGTACCTTCCATTACCTTTTGCGCCAAAGCGAAAGGAGACTGCAAGAAAGTTCGCGGACCCGTCAGCCTGCGTGGCGCACGCTGACCAGGCTCAGGATCTCGAACAGCATCTGCGCCCCCGCGTGCGCCGTGTTGGCCGTGGCGTCATAGGCGGGCGCCACTTCCACCACGTCGCCCCCGATGATGTCGATACCCGCCAGCCCGCGTAGCATGGCCTGGGCCTCGCGTACGGTCACGCCGCCGACTTCGGGCGTGCCGGTGCCTGGGGCGAACGCCGGGTCCAGGCAGTCGATATCGAACGAGACATACACCGGCGTGTCGCCCACCACCTTGCGCGCCTGCGCCACCACGGCATCAATGCCCAGGCGGGGAATGTCTTCCGCGTGAATGACCGTCATGCCGGACTCGTACGAGAATTCCCAAAGGTATTCCGCCGCGCCCCGGATGCCGATCTGGATGGTGCGCGTGGGGTCCAGCACGCCGTCCAGCACGGCCTGGCGGAACGGGCCGCCGTGGTGAAAGCGGCTGCCGTCGAACGGGCCGCCCGTATCGCAATGCGCGTCGAAGTGGATCAGCGAGACCGGCGCGCGTCGGCCCAGCGCGCGCAGGATCGGCAGCGTAATGGAATGGTCGCCCCCCACCGAAACCGGAATGACCCCCGCCGCATGGATCTGGGCGTACGCGGTTTGGATGTCTTCATGTGACTGCTCCAGGTTGAAGCGGCTGCGCATGGGCACATCGCCGATATCGGCCACGCGCAGGTCGTGCGTGGGCGTGCAGCGCAAGACGTGGTGGTAGGGGCCCACGCGTTCCACCGCCCGCAGCGCGCGCGGGCCAAAGCGACAACCGCTGCGATTGCTGGCGCCCAGGTCCATCGGCACGCCGGCCAGCGCCACTTGCAGGTCGCCGAAGTCGGGCGCTTGCCAGTCGATGAGGCGGACCGGGGCGTCCAGCAAGGTGGGCATGCCCGCGTAGGGCGCGCTGCGCGTGCCGCTGCCGTCGATGATGTTGACGGCCACATCGCGAAAATGCGGGTCGTGAATGGCGGCTTCGTTGTCACCGCCAAAGCGGGCGCGCAGCGCCGCAAGGCGTTCCGGGGTAAAGCGCATGATGTGCTCCTGAAAAAACGGGTTCATTTGGCGTCGGCTCGCGGTACGGGCGCCTCGCGCCAGGGCGCGCCTGCCCGCCCCAGCAGGCTGATCAGCACAAAGCCGGCGGCACTGGCGGCAAGCGCCGCGTAGACCGGCGTGTTGGCCGCCAGGCCGTCCTTGACCATGAAGGCGATGGCCGCCGCGCAGCCCAGCAGCATCCCCGCCATCGCGCCGGCGGTCGTGGCGCGGCGCCAGTAGATGGCGCCCAGCAACGGCACCAGCATGCCGCCCACCAGCAGGTTGTACGCGCAGGTCAGGGCGCTCATGACGTCATCAACCACCAACGCCACGCCCAATGCCGACAGCCCGGCCAGCAGGGTGATCAGCCGGTGCACGCGCACGTCGGTGATCGGGCGTGCGCCGCGCAGCGCCGGCAACAGGTCTTCGGCCAGCACGGTGGACGTGGCCAGCATGGCGGCGCTGGCCGTGGACATCATGGCCGCCAGCGCGGCGGCGATGACCAGCCCGCGTATACCGTCCGGCAGCCCCGCCTGCACGATGGCCGCGAACGCGTTGTTGACGTCGGGCAGATCGGGCAGCAGCACCTTCGCCGTCATGCCGATCACCGCGCCCACCAGCCCGTACACGATGCAGTACAAGCCGGCGGCGGTGCCCGCGACGCGCGCCACGCGTTCGTCGCGGGCGGTGAAGACGCGCTGCCAGATTTCCTGGCCGATCAGGATGCCCAGGAAGTAGATGACAAAGTACGTGATGATCGTGCTCCAGCCGATGTTCGTCAGGCTGAAACTGGCGGCGGGCAATTGCGCCACCAATTGGTCCCAGCCGCCCACCCGTATCAAGCAGATGGGCAACAGCACGAACATCAAGCCCACGGTCTTGATGATGAATTGCACGATGTCGGTCAGGGTCAACGACCACATTCCGCCCAGCGTGGAATACACCGCGACCACGCCGCCGCCGACCACGACCGACACCCAGAACGGCAGGTCGAACAGCACCTGCATCACCGTGCCCATGGCGATGACGGACGTGGCCGCCAGCATCAGCGCATACGCCATCATCACCAGCGCGCTGACATGCTTGGCGCCTGCCGTGAAGCGGCGCTCAAGAATCTGCGTCACCGTATAGATGCGTAGCTTGAGCAGGGGTTTGGCCAGCACCCGGTTCAGCACGATGATGCCCAGGCCCAGCGCCCCGCATAGCCAGAACCCCGAAATGCCGTATTGATATCCCAGCCGCACCGTACCCACGGTGCTTGCCCCGCCCAGCACCGTGGCCGCCATGGTGCCCATGTACAACCCGGGCCCCAGGTTGCGGCCCGCCACCAGATAGTCTTCCTGGGTTTTTGCACGCCGCATGCCGTACCAGCCCAGCAGCAGCATGCCCCCCAGGTAGAGCACGACGACTCCTATGTCCAACGCCATTTTCAATGTCTCCTTACCGCAGGGCAGCCATATTGGTATGGGATCCGTTGCGTCTGCCCACGCACCGGATTCATCAAGCAACCCGGATCTTCGGTGAAGTGGCAAGAAAAATATCGCGGTTGCCGCGAATGTCGGACTCATCTGATATCGTTGCTCAATCCCTTTCACGTTCTTACGGCCCATGTCTCCCCTACGCCCCGATTCGCCCGCCTTGCAGGACGCCATCGCCGACGCCATCAGCACGGCCACGCGCGGCGCGGGTCGCGTCAACATCCTGATCGCGGGCAAGACCGGCGTCGGCAAGAGCACGCTGATCAACGCCGTGTTTCGCGGCGATCTGGCCAAGACGGGCGCGGGCAAGCCCGTCACGCAGACCACCCAGGAATACACCAAGCCGGGCCATCCGCTGACCATCATCGACACGCGCGGCCTGGAAGTGGGCGACTACGCGCGCTCGCGCCAGGCACTGACGGACTTGATCCAGGAACGCTCGGCGTCAGACGACCAGGACAAGCACGTGCACGTGGCCTGGCTGTGCATTCAGGACAGCAGCCACCGCGTGGAAGATGCCGAGATCGAACTGGCCGACATGCTGGCCACCGCCGGCATCCCGGTGGTGGTGGTGCTGACCAAGGCGCGCAAGAACAGTCCCTTCGTTGCCGAGGCGCAAAAGCTGCTGCCGCGCGCCAAGCAGGTCGTGGCCGTGCGCGCGCTGCCGGAATGGATAGAGGAACTGGATGCGGAACTGCCGCCGATGGGCCTGGACAAGCTGATCGAGGTCACCGCCGAGCACATCCCCGAGGGGCAGCAGCGCGCCTACGCCAATGCCCTGTCCACCCGCAACAAGAAGGCCCTGGAAGTAAAAAAAAAGCGGGCTGAGATAGAAGTGAACGTGGCTGCCGGCCTGGCCGCATCCGCGGCCGCCGCGCCCATTCCGTTTTCGGACGCGTTTGCGCTGGTGCCGATCCAGGTCGGCATGATCGCCAAGATCGGCATCACCTTCGGCATGGAGCTGGACACCACCGCCATCACCACGCTGGTCACGTCCACGCTGGGCGCATCGGCGGCCACGCTGATCGGCCGCTCGGTCGTGTCGGGCATGCTGAAATTCATTCCGGGCGCGGGCAGCGCCGTGGGCGGCACCATCGCCGCCACCACCGCCGGCGCCATCACCAAGCTGCTGGGCAATGCGTACGTGGCCGTGCTGTACGACTTCTGCCTGAAGAACCCGGGCAAGGACATCGACATCGGGATGATCGCGCAGGCGCTGCGCCAACGGGTGAAGCTGTGACGCCGCTACGCAATGCGGTGCAATGCGATGCAATGAACCGTGTTTCTACGACAACATTCGTTAGATTCAAGCCTTTTCCAGCCCACGCCTTAACTATTGCCCAGACGGCGACGTAAAGCCGTAAATCCCTCATTCCATTCGCGGGACAGCCCACGCGTACGCCGGCCTGGCCCGCCACACGCGGGCGCTTGCCCGCCCCCTCATCCAATGATCATCGACAATTCCGACGTCATGTACCGGCACCTGGTGCAGGGTGTCGTCGACTACGCCATCTACATGCTTCATCCGGACGGCACAGTCGCCAACTGGAACGCCGGGGCGCAGCGCGCCAAGGGCTACACGCAAGAGGAGATCGTCGGCAAGAACTTCGCGTGCTTCTACACCGCCGCCGACCAGGACTCGGGCTTGCCGCAGCGCGGCCTGGCCACCGCGCGCGAACAAGGCCGCTTCGAGGCCGAGGGCTGGCGCGTGCGCCGCGATGGCACGCTGTTCTGGGCCAATGTCGTGATCGATGCCATCCGCGACGACCACGGCGACCTGATCGGCTTTGCCAAGGTCACGCGCGACATCACGGAACGCCGTGAACGTGAACAACAGCTGGTGAAAGCCAAAGAGCTGGCCGAGCACTACAACTCGGAATTGACGTCGCTATCCAGCTTCCTGGATGCCGTGGTGTCGCACATCCCGTCATGCGTGCTGGTGCTGGACGCCGTGTCGCGCAATATCCTGCTGGCCAACCGTCAGGCGGAAGCCACGTTCGGCGCCACGCGCGCCCAGATGTTGGGCAAGACGGCGCGGCAGTGCCTGCCCGCGCCCGTATGCGAATTCCTGGACCGGCTGACGCATGACGCCTTGCGATCGGACGGCGCCCTGCGCGAAGCGGAAGAAGAGCTGACCACGGCGCGCGGCATGCGCACGTTGCGCACTCGCACGCTGGTATTCCACAGCACCGACCCGCGCTCGCGCTACGCGCTGCTGATCTCGGACGACGTCACGGAAGAGAACGCCGCGCATGCCCAGGTGCGCTACATGGCGCACCACGACACGCTGACCGGCATGCCCAACCGCCGGCTGTTCCGCGAACAGTTGCTCAAGGCGCTGCACCACTGCGCCGATGACCGCCGCACCGCCGTGCTGTGCCTGGACCTGGACAACTTCAAAAGCGTGAACGACACGCTGGGCCATCCCTGCGGCGACGAGCTGCTGCGCCTCCTGGCCAAGCGCTTGCCGAAGGTGCTGCGCGAGCAGGACACGCTGGCCCGCCTGGGCGGCGATGAGTTCGCGGTGGTGCTGCCCAACATCGGCCAACAGGACGACGTGCGCAAAATGGCCGAACGGCTGATCGACGCGGTGCGCCAGCCCTTTGAAGTGGACGGCCATACGGTGCCGATCAGCGTCAGCATCGGTATCGCGCTGGCCGAGACGCCCGAATACACCGCCGACCACCTGCTGCGCTACGCCGACATGGCGCTGTACGAAGCCAAGCGCAACGGCCGCAACCGCATGGCGTTCTTCAAGCTCGAAATGGAGGCCGCCGCGCTCAAGCGCCATGAAATGGAAATGGACTTGCGCCAGGCCATCATGGGCCAGCAGTTGCAGCTGTATTACCAGCCCATCATGGACGTCAGCCACGTGCGCATCGTCGGGCGCGAAGCGCTGATGCGCTGGCAACATCCGGTCAAGGGCCTGATCATGCCCGGCGACTTTATTCCCATTGCCGAGGAAACCGGCCTGATCCACGAGCTGGGCGCCTTCACCCTGCACGAGGCCTGCGCCGAAGCCATGCGTTGGGACGACCACGAAACCGTGGCCGTGAACCTGTCGGCCAGCCAGTTCACCAACAGCGCGCTGGTGTCGCTGGTGGAATCGGCGTTGTCCAAATCCGGTCTGCCGGCGCGGCGGCTGGAACTGGAGATCACCGAATCGGTGCTGCTGGCCAACTCGGCCTCCAACCTGAACACGCTCAAGCGCCTGAAGGCGTTGGGCGTGAAAGTTGCACTGGATGACTTTGGCACGGGCTATTCGTCGCTGGGCTATCTGCGTTCGTTCGACTTCGACAAGATCAAGATCGACAAGTCGTTCACCCAGGATGTCGAATCCAGCAAAGAGGCGCTGGCCATCATCCGCGCCATCAACGGCATCGGCCGCAGCCTGGACATACCCACCACCGCCGAGGGCGTGGAAACCGCCGCGCAGCTGGACCGGTTGACACAGGAAGGCTGCTCGCACTTCCAGGGCTTCCTGTTGGGCCGCCCGGTGTCGCATGACGCAACGCCGGGGGGAAAACCGTAAGCATCCGGATCTATACTTTTGAAATCATCGGGTGCGCTGCGACGCGCCAACTACCCGATGCCCCGCATGCCGCGCGTCGGATGTGCCAACACGCAAGCGCCCCCGGGCGCTGCGCAAGGAGACAATCATGACCCGCAAATACATCGACTGCCGCGAGTACCCAAGCGAGATGAATTGCTCGGTAGCCTTGGCCGCGGATTCCGACGACGAATTGCTGGAAGCCGCCGTGCAGCATGCCACCACCGTGCACCACCACGCCGACTCGCCCGAACTGCGCTCGCAGCTGAAGGCGATGTTCCACGACGGCACGCCGCCCACCGACGCCCCGCGCGCCGCCTGAGCGCTATCCGTTAATTCGTTGATTCGTTGTTCTGTTGATGGGTCGCCGGGGCTATGGCTGCCCCGGCGCGGCCTTCACGTCGGCGGCCGCGCGGACCACGTCGAAGAGGTTCTTCGGATCCTGCAATTGCGGCGCCACTTCAATGCGCGCGCCGATGCCAAGCCGGGCGGCACTGTCACGCAACCAGCGCAGGGCCGAAAAGTCCTCCAGCGCAAAACCCACCGAATCGAAAATGGTGACGTCATCGGCGCGTTGGCGCCCGGCCACCTGCCCCGTCAGCACGCGCCACAATTCCGTCACCGGAGAATCCGCGGGCATCTGTTGCAGGTCGCCTTCAATGCGCGTCTGCGGTTCGTATTCGACAAAGACAGTGCCCCGGCGCAGCACGTCGGCATGCAGCTCGGTCTTGCCCGGGCAGTCGCCACCCAAGGCGTTGATGTGCATCCCGGGTTCGACCATGTCCGCGGTCAGGATGGTGGCGTAGGCCTTGTCGGCGGTGACGGTGGTGACGATGTCCACACCCTTGACCGCCTGCGCGGTGCCGTTAAAGGCAACGACGCGCAGCGCCGGGGCAACGGCGGCCAGGTTGGCTTGCAGCTTGCGGGTGGCCTGCGCGTCCACGTCGTACACATGCAGCACGTCAATGCCCAGCACATAGTGAAACGCCAGGGCCTGGAATTCCGCCTGCGCGCCGTTGCCGATCAACGCCATCGAGCGCGAGTCGGGCCGGGCCAACGCGCGGGCCGCCAGCGCCGACGTGACGGCGGTGCGCAGGGCGGTGGTCAAGGTCAGTTCGCTGATCAGCAGCGGTTCGCCCGTGCTGACCTGCGCCAGCGCGCCAAAGGCCATCACCGTGGACAGGCCGGCTTGCGGGTTGTCGGGGTGGCCGTTCACGAACTTGAAGCTGTACAGCTCGCTGTCGGCGGCGGGCATCAGTTCGATGACGCCGGAGGGGGAATGACTGGCGACACGCGCACACTTGTCGAATTCTTGCCATCGCAGAAAATCGGCCAGCACATAGTCCAGCAAGTCGGTGAAGACCTTGCGGGGACCGTATCGGGCCACGATGTTGGCGACGTCCGACGTCGTGAGCAATGTCGTCATTTTTTTCTCCCCAAGTGATGGAAAGGAAATTCTGGCTGATGCTCAAATCAATTCATAGTGACAACATTCAACACGAAACGCTAAGATTCTGGCAATTCGACAGCCAACATTAGCGCTTTGCACAATGGACACGCTAGACCAACGCTTGCTGGGCCTGCTGCGCGCAAATGCCCGCCTGTCCATCGCCACGCTGGCCAAGAAGCTGGACGTGTCGCGCGGCACGATCGACAACCGTATCCGCAAGCTTGAAGAGCGCGGGATCATCGTCGGTTATACCGTGCGCCTGCGCCCCGAGTCCGAAACGGATGACATCGTGGCGTGGATAAGCATCGCCGTGGAAGGCCACGAAACCCGCAAGATCGTGAACCTGCTGATGGGCGAGCCCGCGGTGGCGGGTCTGCACGACACCAACGGCCGCTGGGATCTGCTGGCGGAGCTGCGCGTGCCCACCATCGATCAGCTGTCCGAAGTGCTGGACCGGCTGCGCACGCTCAAGGGCATCTCGGCCACCGAGACCAGCATCCATCTGAAGACCTTCAAGGCGATCTGAGCCGCCAGGGTACGGGTAAACCCGATATAGAACTTTGCACGGCGCCCATGATGCGGCGTTATGCGCACGGCCATGCCCAGGCGCCCAAATCTGCCCGATTCATCAATTCAATCAACGCCTTAGCAACACGCTGGGCCCGGCCAGGCAGCGCGCGGCCAGGCGCTATCGCGATAGCGCGCGCGCATGCATGCTTGCGGCTTCAACCGCGAACACGCAATCAGCACCTGGAGATAGACACCGTGAGCAACACCACCCCTGCCCGCAAAATGGGCCTGGCGGTCGCCCAGATGGGCGCCGTGAACCTGGCCGACACCCGCGCCGTGGTCGTGCGCCGCCTGGTCGAGATGATGCGTGAGGCCGCCGCCCGCCAAGCGGAATTCGTCGTGTTTCCGGAGTTGGCGCTGACGACGTTCTTCCCCCGCTACTGGATGGAAGACGCCGAGGCCGTGGACCGTTTCTTTGAAAAGGCCATGCCCAATGCCGACGTGCAGCCGCTGTTCGACACCGCGCGCGAACTGGGCATCGGCTTTTACCTGGGCTATGCCGAGCTGACGCCGGAAGGCCGCCAGTTCAACACCGCCATCCTGGTGGACCGCAGCGCAAAGATCATCGGCAAGTACCGCAAGATCCACCTGCCGGGACATTCGGATCACAAGGTCGACGCGCCGTTCCAGCATCTGGAGAAGAAGTTCTTTGAAGTGGGTGACCTGGGCTTTGGCGTGTGGGAGACCAACGACGTCAAGATCGGCATGTGCCTGTGCAACGACCGCCGCTGGCCCGAGACCTACCGCGTGATGTCGCTGCAAAGCGCCGAGCTGATCGTGCTGGGCTACAACACGCCGTCGCTGAACATCCATTGGAACGAGCCCGCGCATCTGCGCACCACCACGCACGAAATCGTGTTGCAAGCCAGCGCCTACCAGAACGCGGTGTGGGTCGGCGCCGCCGCCAAGTGCGGCCATGAAGACGGGCACCACATGATCGGCAGCTCGATGATCGTGGCGCCCTCGGGTGAAATCGTGGCGCGCGCCAGCGGCGAGGAAGATGAAGTCATTACCGCGAAGATCGACCTGGCGATGGGCCAGGCGTTCCGCGAACACGTCTTCAACTTCGCCAAGCACCGCAGCCCGCAACACTACAAGCTGATCACCGAACGCACCGGCGCGGGCGACCCGCTGCCCACCGCGACAAGCTGAACGACAAGGCGGGCCGGGATGATCGCCCCGGCCCGCCTCGGCGTCCTGCTCGTTCTGCTCTTGCTGCTCTTTCTGCTCTTGCTGCTCTTCCCGCGCGCCCTGCGCAACCTTCACATCGTGCGCGTCAGTCCAGCAGGTCCATCAAGGCGACGTCCTCCACGTCATGCTGGCGCGCCGCTTGGGCCAGCTGCATCGAGAACGGTGCCCCCGCCAAGCGTTCCGGCGTAGTCAGCGACGCACCCGGCTTGGCATCCGGCGTGGTCTGCGGACGCAACACCGGGTCGGCCGGCGCCCGCTGTTCGCGCATCGTGCCAGACAGGAAATCCAGCGTGATGACGCGGCCCACCCCGGCTCCGGGCCCCGACCGCGGGGTCAGGCGCAGGCTCAGCGTTTCCATGCCGGCCGGTCGGTTTATCAGCAAGAGACCACGCCCATCCGCTTGCACCCAACCCGGCAAAGCCGCGCCGTTGGCCAGCGTGATGCGCATGTCCGCCTTGCCGTCGCCGCCGTTGACGATGAAAAGCAGCTGATCGCCACGTCCCACCAGGTCCACCTGCAAGCCTTGGCCCAGCGGCAGCGTCGACAACACCGCCTGCCCGTCTCCCAGTCCGCCGCCCAGGCCGGATCCCAGCAGCTGATGCAAGCCGCCCCGTGCGCCCCTGTCGTCGATGCCGCTCAGCGGGTCGATGGCGTTGACCGCTTGCAGCACCGCCCCCACCCCGGTGAAGCTTCCCAGGTGGTCAAGGCTGTTGACGCCATTGACCGCCAGCAAGACCGCCCCGCCCGATTGCTGCAAGTCCGGCGTGCCGTCCAGCGATGCCAGCCCGTTGACCGCCTGGATCAACACCGAGTCCACCTTGCTGGCAACCAAGCCTGCATTGCCGCCGATGGCCGACTCGCTTGCTCCCGCCCCCACGACGAAGCGGAAGTCATCCTGCTCGGTGAACAACGATGCCGAGTTGCGCAGCGTGAAGGTCGACTCCGTGAACCCGCCGTTGCCGTCGCTGACGCGATAGCGCACCACGAGTTCACCGGTGAAGCCGACAGCCGGGGTGAACACATAGCTGCCGTCGGGCCTGACCAACAACGTGCCCCCGCCCGGAATCGCCAGGGGCGAGCCGGCCGGCGTCCTGCCCGGTACTCCGTCCACGCTGACGTCGGCGACAAACAAGGCGTCGCCGTCCGCGTCGGACGCGCTGGCCAGCAAGCCCTGGCTTGCCGGCACATCCACGCTGCCGCCACCCAGCGGCAGGCTTACCGTGACGGCCGGTACCACCGGGCTGTCGTTCACCGCCGTTACGTTCACGGTGACAGTCGCCGTTTCGCCGGCGCCGCCGGACGTGACGGTGTAGGTGAACTGGGTCGTGCCGTTGTAATCGGCCGAGGGCGCGAAATCCAGGGTGCCATCGGCGCGCAGCGTCACGACGCCGTTTGCCACCGCTATCGGCGCCCCCACCGTCGCGGCCGACCCATTGATGGCCGTGATGGCGTGCCCGGCGTTTTCGAACGTGTCGTTGCCGTTGACGATGATGTTGACAGGCGTGTCCTCAAAGGTTGTCACCGTGTCGTCGGCAATATCCGCCACCGCCGCCACGCCCACGTTCACCACCGCCTGCAGCGACCCGCCGCTGCCGTCCGCGATAGTCACCACAAAGCGGTCGGCGCCGAGGAAGTCTCCGTTCGGCGTGTAGACATACGCGCCCGTCGCGGCATCCAGCGTCACCGTGCCATGCGTCGGCAAGGAAGCAAGGCTGTAGACCAAGGGCTCGCCGTCGGTATCCAGCGCGCCTACGCGGCCGGAGACCGACGTGTCCTCCAAGGTCGGCACCGTGAATTCGCCCGTGCTGGGGTCAAACACCTGGCCACCGACCCGGTTGCCCAGCAGGACGGGAACGTCGTTGACCGACGCGACGTTGACCGTCACCGTGGCCGTCTCCGTCACGCCTCCCGACGTGACCGTGTAGCTAAAGCTGGTGGCTCCGTGGAAGTTGGACGACGGGATGAAGTCCAACGTGCCGTCAGCCTTCAACACCACCGAGCCGTTCGTGACCGCCATCGGCGTACCCAGCGTCAAGGCGTTGCCGTTGATGGCCGTAACTGCGTGGCCGGCATTCTCGAAGCTGTCGTTGCCGTTGACGGCAATATTGACCGTCGTGTCCTCCAGCGTGGTAATGCTGTCGTTGGCAATGTCGGCCACCGCGGCCACCGTTACGCTGACGGTCGACTGGATTACGTTGCCCGCGACATCGTCGATGCTGATGACGAAGCTGTCGGCGCCGTTGTAGTCGCCCGTCGGCGTGTAGGTGTACGCGCCGGTTGTCGCGTCGACGGTAATCGTGCCGTGGGCCGGCGCGGTGGATACGCTGTAGGCCAGCGGGTCTCCATCCACATCCACCGCCAGCACCCGGCCACTGAACACCGTGTCCTCAACGGTGTTGATCGCGTAGTTGCCGGTGGCCGGGTCGAAGCTCTGGCCCGGTACCGCGGGGTCCGCCTGGATTGGCGCGTCGGCCACGGCGGTCACGTTGACGGTCACCGTCGCCGTTTCCGTGGCGGCTCCGGACGTCACGGTGTAGGTGAAGCTCGTTGCACCGTTGAAGTTTGCCGTCGGCGCAAAGTCCAAGGTGCCGTCCGCGTTCAGCGTGACGGTGCCATTGGTCACCGCGACCGGCGTTCCCACCACGACCGCGCTGCCGTTGATGGCCGTGATGGCGTGGCCCGCGTTCTCAAAGCTGTCGTTGGCGTTGACGGCAATGTTGACGGTCGTGTCCTCGCTGGTAGCGACCGTGTCGTTGGCAATATCCACCACCGCCGAGACCGTGACGTTCACCGTGGACAGGCTGACACTGCCCGTGCCATCGCTGATGCTGATGACAAAGCTGTCGGCGCCGTAGTAGTCCGCCGTCGGCGTGTAGGTGTAGGCGCCGGTGGCGGCGTTGACCGTGACCGTGCCATGCGTCGGCGCGGTGCCTACGCTGTAGGCCAGCGGGTCTCCGTCTCCGTCCACCGCCGAGACCTGGCCGGTGATCGCCGTGTCTTCATTGGTGCTGGTGGCATAGTTGCCCGTGGCCGGATCAAAGGTTTGACCGGGGACAACAGGGTCCACGGTCATTGGCGTATCCGCCACCGCCGTCACCGTGACCGTGACGGTGGCCGTCTCAACCGCGCCACCGGACGTCACCGTGTAGGTGAAGCTGGTGGAACCGTTGTAGTTAGCCGTGGGCGCAAAGCCCAAGGTGCCGTCGGCGTTCAACGTGACCGAGCCATTCGCCACCGCGACCGGCGTGCCGACCACGATGGGGTTGCCGTCGATGGCCGTAATGGCATGGCCCGCGTTTTCAAAGCTGTCGTTGGTGTTGACGGCGATCGTGACCGTCGTGTCCTCGTTGGTTGTGATCGTGTCGTTGGCGATGTCCACCACCGCCGAGACCGTGACGCTGACGGTCGACACGCTGACGTTGCCCGCGCCATCGCTGATGCTGATGACAAAGCTGTCTGTGCCGTAGTAGTCGGCGGTCGGGGTGTAGGTGTAGGCACCGGTCGCGGCGTTGACCGTGACGGCGCCGTGCGCGGCGGTGGTCGATACGCCATAGGTCAGCGTGTCACCGTCCGCGTCGGTGGCCGATACCTGCCCACTGACCGCCATGTCCTCAACGGTGCTGGTCGCGTAATTGCCGGTAGCCGGGTCGAAGGTCTGGCCGGGGATGGCCGGGTCGAGCGTCAGCGGCGCGTCCGCCACCGCCGTCACGGTCACGATCACCGTTGCCGTCTCATCGACGCCGCCGGAAGTCACCGTGTAGGTGAAGCTGGTGGAACCGTTGTAGTTCGCAGCCGGCGCGAAGTCCAAGGTACCGTCTGCCTGCAACGTCACTGAACCGTTTGATACCGCAACCGGCGTGCCGACCACCACCGCGCTGCCATTGATCGCCGTGATGGCGTGGCCCGCGTTCTCAAAGCTGTCGTTGGCGTTGACGGCAATGTTGACCGTGGTGTCTTCATTGGTCGTGATCGTGTCATCGGCAATATCTACCACGGACGAGATCGTCACGCTGACCGTCGAGTGGCTGATGTTGCCCGCCCCGTCCGAGATGGCGACGATGAAGCTGTCGCCGCCGTGGTAGTCGGCAGCCGGCGTGTAGGTGTAGGCGCCGGTTGTGGCGTTGACCGTCACCGTGCCGTGGGCGGCAGTCGTGCTGACGCTGTAGGCCAGCGTGTCACCGTCGCCGTCCACCGCCGAGACTTGACCCGTTACGGCCGCGTCCTCGGTGGTGCTGGTGGCGTAGTTGCCGGTAGCCGGGTCGAAGGTCTGGCCCGGAACCGCTGGGTCCACCGTCATCGGCGCGTCCGCCACGGCGGTTACCGTGACAGTGACGGTTGCCGTCTCGGATGCCCCGCCCGAGGTCACCGTGTAGGTAAAGCTGGCGGAGCCGTTGTAGTTGGCTGCGGGTACGAAGTCCAACGTGCCGTCAGCCTTCAACGTCACCGAACCGTTGGATACCGCAATCGGCGCCCCCACAACAACCGCGCTGCCATTGATCGCCGTGATGGCATGGCCCGCGTTCTCGAAGGTGTCGTTGCCGTTGACCGCGATGTTGACCGTCGTGTCCTCGTTGGTCGTTACTGTGTCGTTGACAATGTCCACCACCGCCGAGACCGTAACGCTGACGGTGGACAGGCTGACGTTGCCCGTGCCGTCGCTGATGCTGATGACGAAGCTGTCGCTACCGTAGTAATCGGCCGTCGGCGTGTAGGTGTAGGCGCCGGTGGCAGGGTTTACCGTCACCGTGCCGTGCGCCGCAGTGGTCGATACGTTGTACGTCAACGGATCCCCGTCGCCGTCCACCGCCGAGACCTGGCCGGTGACGGCCGTGTCTTCAACGGTGCTGGTGGCGTAGTTGCCCGTGGCCGGGTCGAAAGTTTGACCCGGAACAGCAGGGTCCACCGTCATCGGCGTATCCACCACGGCGGTTACCGTGACAGTGACCGTCGCCGTCTCGGTGACACCGCCCGAGGTCACCGTGTAGGTAAAGCTGGTCGATCCGTTGTAGTTGGCTGCGGGTGCGAAGTCCAACGTGCCGTCGGCCTTCAACGTCACCGAACCGTTGGATACCGCAA
>NZ_JAZEVT010000007.1:0-420311 GCF_036668755.1 Achromobacter sp. ESBL13
CCCACCCCGCCCTACCCTGCGCGGGCCAATGCGTGGCCGATCGCGACGCGCGGCGAGGCATGCGCTACCGCGACAACCCCCGGTAACTTGAACGCACTGACTGCCCGCGTCAGCTCCGCTGCCTGGTCCTGCATCGACCCGGCCGCGGCGGCGGCTTCTTCTACCAGCGCGGCGTTTTGCTGCGTGACTTCGTCCATTTGCGATACCGCGCGGTTCACCTGTTCGATGCCGTCGGCCTGCTCGGCGGAGGCCGCTGCGATTTCGCCCATGATGTCGGTCACGCGCTGCACCGAGCTGACGATTTCCTGCATGGTGGTGCCGGCGCGTTCGGCGCTGATCGAGCCTTGGCTGATCTTTTGGACGGTATCTTCGATCAGCGTCTTGATCTCCTTGGCTGCTTGCGCGCTGCGTTGCGCAAGCGTGCGCACTTCCGCTGCGACCACTGCAAAGCCCTTGCCTTGCTCGCCCGCGCGCGCGGCTTCCACTGCCGCGTTCAGCGCCAGGATGTTGGTCTGGAACGCGATGCCGTCGATGACGGACACGATGTCGGCGATCTTGACCGAGCTGGACGAAATGGCGTTCATCGTGCTGACGACCTCGGACACCGTCGCGCCACCGCGCGAGGCCGTGTCGGACGCGGCCGCGGCCAGTTGGTTGGCTTGGCGGGCGCTGTCGGCGTTCTGCTTCACGGTGGAAGACAGCTGCTCCATCGACGCCGCCGTTTCCTCCAGCGATGCGGCCTGCTGTTCAGTGCGGGAAGACAGGTCGGTATTGCCGGCCGCGATTTCGCCCGACGCGGACGCCATGCTGTCCACGCCGGTGCGGATGCTGGCCACGGTGCCGGCCAGATTGGCGTTCATGGATTCCAGCGCCTGCATCAACTGTCCGATCTCGTCACGCGAACGCACGGTGATCGTGCTGGTCAAGTCGTTGGCGGCCACGGTGCGCGCCACGCGCACGGCGTCGGACAACGGGCGGGTAATGCCGCGCGTCAGCAACACGGCCAACACCAGGCCCGTGACCAGTGCGATTGACCCGATCACGATCATCCAAAGGTTGGCGGCGCCGTAGGCGCTTTGGATGTCGGCCGCGCTGGCATCGATTTCGGCGCGTTGCAGATCCGACAGCTTGTTGATCTGGTCGATGAACTGGCGCGTGGCCGGCAGGAATTCCTGGGTGAAAACGCGGTTGGCAGCCTCGACATCGCCGTCCTGCTTGGCCTTGAAGATAGCGTCGCGCGTGCGCAGATAGTCGGCGCGCGATTTGCGGATGCCTTCCCACAGACCCTTTTCCTGGTCGGTCTCGATCAGCGGTTCGATCTTTTGTTGCAGCGCCGACGAATTGCGGGAGGACGCCGCCGCCTCTTCCGTGAAGAAGCCGGCCAGACTGGCGTCGGCGCTCTTGGCAATGGCGGTGGTGCGCGTCACGCCGGTCTGGATGTTGCGCGCCCAGTCGCTGATCAGGCGTTCCTTGATAAGTGAACGCTGCGTCACGGTTTCGACCGACTGGTTGATGTTGGCCAGGCTGACCAGCCCCACGATGCACATGACGATAATCATCGCCAGCAAGACGGAAAAGCCACCCGCAAGGCGGGTTCCAAGCTTCATGTTTTTCATACTGCCTCCGGCATCCACCCAGACGCGTGAATGCGGGTTTTGGCAGCTGCATGGCGCCGGACTACGCCGCCGCCGTCGCAAGCCAGACGCCCGCAAGCCCCTGGATGATCCGCCCCCAAAAATATTGGTGTTCGTTATGTCAGGTAAATGCCGCCGGAGAAGTCGGATTCGAGGATTCTCCAGACGGTCCGGGAAATGCTAGCAGCCCGGATTTGGGCGGCATCGGGCGAAATGCAGAACTTTTTGCCACAAGCTCGCGCGTTTGCGTAACCGCCTGCCCGCCGCCGTGGGTGAAAAAAAGCGGCCGATGCACGATGCGCGGCCGCTTAAAGACGATGCGACCGTGATGGCCGCCTTGTTGCGTCAATCCGTCACGGTGGGCCGCGCCAGCTGGAACAGGTCCGTGCTGCGGGCGTACCAGCCGCTGCCGTGCATGCGCGCCACCAGCCCCATTTCGGTGGTGTTCACATAGCCGCGCTCGGCGTCCTGCACAAAGGCGTCGTCGACATGCGCGCCCAGGACGCGGCCGATGACGACAACCTGATGCGGGCCGGTCACGATCGTGGCCTGGCTTACGCATTCCAGCGACACCGGGCTGCCCTGAATCAGCGGCGGGCGCACGTGCGCGGCGGGCAATGCCGTCAGCCCGGCCTTGGCCAGCTCGTCCACGCCGGGCGGATAATCGGCGCAGGTCTTGTTCATCTGCTGCATCAGCGCTTCGGGCACCAGGTTCACCACGAACTCGCCGTTTTCGATGATGTTGGCGCTGGTGTCCTTCAGGTCACCATTGGCGCGGCGCATCAGGCCGATGGCGACGGTGGGCGGCTGATGCCCCATGACGTTAAAGAAGCTGAACGGCGCGGCATTGACGCACCCGTCGGCCGATATCGTGGTCACCCACGCGATCGGCCGGGGGGTGACGGTCGAGGTCAGCAGCTTATAGACCGTCTGCGAAGGCAGCGCGCTGAAATCAAAATGCATGGCTTAAGGCTCCTGGCCGCCCGCGCCAAGCGCTGAGACGGCCCGCTTTTCTCGGGTGTCGACCTGCAGCTGGAACACGTCTGGCCGGGCGTAATGGCCGGCCACATCGAAGTCATACTTGCCGCGCAGGATCTGGTTGGGGTTGATGTCGGCGTACAGGATGGTCTCGTCCGAGAAATCCGGGCCCGCCAGCACTTCACCAAGGGGGTCGATGATAGCGCTGCCGCCACGCATCAACACCGTGTCGGGCGCATCGCCCAGCGCGCATTCGAAATCTTCCGGATAGGCCTGGCGGCGCAGGTGCTGGCACGCCGTCAGCACATAGCAGCGACCTTCCAGCGCGATGTGGCGCATGCTGGGAATCCAGCTGTCGCGGTCATCGGCCGTGGGCGCGCAGTACAGCGCCACGCCCTGGCTGTACATGTACATGCGCAGCATGGGCATGTAGTTTTCCCAGCAGATCACGGCGCCGATCTTGCCGTAAGGCGTGTCGAAGACGGGCATGGTCGAGCCATCGCCAAAGCCCCAGATCAGCCGCTCTCCGGCCGTGGGCATCAGCTTGCGATGCTTGCCGACCAGGCCCTTGGCGCCGTTGAAATACAGCACGGTGCAGTACAGCGTGCCGCCATCCGCTTCAATGCAGCCCATTACCACGAAGCTGTCGGTGTCGGCCGCGGCCTGCGCCACGATCGCCACTTCCTCGCCATCCAGGGCGATGGCCTGCCGGTGGTAGCTGGCGAACGCGTCGCGGCCTTCGGCCTTGCGCATGCCGATGGGCGCGCCAAAGGAATTGCCCTTGGGGTATCCGCCCAGGAAGGCTTCGGGAAACACCAGCACCCGGGCGCCCTGCTCGGCCGCCTGCCGGATCAGCGACGCCGCCTTGTTGGCGCAGGCGACGCTGTCGGTGGGGATGGACGCGGCCTGGATCACGGCGGCCTTGAAACTCGCTTGCACGGACATGTTTCTCCTCGCTTTTCTAGTGGGTGGGGTCTTCGTCGATGGCTTGGGCGCGGGTGTTCGGCAGGAACAGGCTGCCGATAATGCCCACCACCACCATCACGACAACCGGGTACATCAACCCGCCAAAGATATTGCCGCTGGCCTGGGCCAGGTAGGTGGCGGTAAAGGGCACGATGCCGCCGAAGATGCCGGCGCCGATGTGATACGGAAAGGATAGCGCGGTGTAGCGGATGCGGGCCGGGAACAATTCCACCAGGTACGACGCAACCGGGCCGTACACCATGGCAACCACGGCGGTCATCAGCACCAGGATCAGGATGATGGTGGCGCGGTCCACGCGGGCGGGGTCGGCGCGATCCGGATAGCCCGCCGTGCCCAGGGCGCGGGCGTAGGCGGCGCGGTCAAAGCCGTTGACGGTGGTGCCGCCCACGCTCATCGCAATGTCCTGCCCCGGCAGCGGCGCGGCGTATTCGAAGTTGATGCCCTTGCCGACCAGGAATTTCTTGGCCTGCACGCACACCTTCTTGTGGTCGGCGTGGCTGCCGATCATGGCGGCCTGCAAGCCAAAGTCGCACGCGCCGCCGCTGGTGTCGGCGTGCACGCGGACCGGCGTGCTTTGCATGGCTTGCGCCAGCGCCGGGTTGCCGGCCTTGAGCAGGACTTCGAACATCGAGTGATAGCCGATGGCGGCGATGAACAGGCCGGCCATCATGATCCACTTGCGGCCGATGCGGTCGGACAGCCAGCCGAACAGCACGAAAGTCGGCGCGCCGATGATGAAGCCGATCAGGATCAGCGTGTAGACGCTGGTCTGGTCCAGTTGCACCGCCTGTTGCAGGAAGATCATCACGTAGAACTGGCCCGTGAAATACGTGGCGCCCTGGCCGGCGGTAACGCCGATCAGCGCCAGGATCACCAGGCGCAGGCTGGACCACTGGCCGAACGTTTCCTTGATGGGGTTCTTTGACAGGCGGTTCTGCTGCTTCATCCGCGTGAACACCGGCGATTCATGCAGCTTGGCGCGCACGTAGATCGAAATGGCCAGCATCACGATCGACAGGATGAACGGCAGGCGCCATCCCCACTGACGGAAATCGTCTGCGCTCATGGATGCCTGGGTGCACAGGATGACGACCAGCGACAGGATCAGGCCGGCCGACGAGGTGATCTGGATCCAGCCCGTCAGCAGACCGCGCCGCTTGGGTTCACAATGTTCGGCCACGTAGATCACGGCGCCGCCGTACTCGCCGCCCACCGCCAGGCCCTGCACGACGCGCAGCGTCAGCAGCAGAATCCACGACAGATGGCCCGCCGTTTCATAGGTGGGCAGGCAGCCGATCAACACGGTGGCCCCGCCCATCATCACGACCGTGATCAGGAAGGTGTACTTGCGGCCCCACTTGTCGCCCAGGTACCCGAACATCACCGCGCCCAGCGGCCGGATGATGAAGCCGACCGCCAGCGCGCCCAATGCGGCCAGCAGCGCAACGGTGGGATTGTCCTGCGGGAACAGCACCTGGCTCATGAAAACCGCCAGCGTCCCGTAGATGAAAAAGTCATACCACTCGAACAAGGTGCCCAAGGTCGAGGCCACCACCACCTGGCGTTCTTCTTTACGACTTAGCGTCGGCGCCGCAGCCGCGCGCCCCATTGCCACGTTAGCTTCCATGCTTGCTTTCCCCTGTGCTTTTAGATTGATACTGCTGTATGCATTAACTATTATCAAACTTAAAGCCCGAGCGTACAAAGCTGGGGGAAACCCGGAACGGACCGCCCGGCGGCGTCGAAAGCGGCCCGACGCCGCTGCTACACTGCCGCCAAACAGACAGTGGAGGCAGTGATGGCAAGGCCCGCCGGCAAGGTAGACAAGGACACGGAAAAGACGCCGACCGCGGCGCGCAGGGGAATCCAGTCGATTGAAGTGGGCTTTCGCATCCTGGACCTGATCCGCAAGACGGGCCGGCCCTTGCCCCTGAAGGACATCGCGGACGCCTGCGAGCTGACCGTGCCCAACGTGCATTACTACCTGGTCAGTTTTCAGAAGGTGGGCGTCGTGCAGCAGCATGCGGACACCGGCCACTACGGCCTGGGCCCGTACGCGTTGCGCCTGGGGCTGGCCGCGCTGGAACAGTTCGACGTCTTCACCACGGCGCGCCCGATCATGGCCGAGGTAGCCGCCGTCACCGGGCATACCGTGTTTTTGGGCGTGTGGGGCAACAAGGGGCCGACCATCGTCTATCGCGTGGAAGGCAGCCGCAGCCGGCCCTTGCTGGAATTGCGGGTAGGCACCGTGATGCCGCTGCTGTCGTCCGCGCTGGGCCGCAATTTTCTGGCCCACCTGCCCGACGCCTTGACGCGCGACCTGCTGGAGCGGGAACTGGCATCGTCCGTGCCGGAAAGCCACGGCGGCGCGCCGGGCAATTCCTACACGCTGAAAGACGTGCGGGCCATCCGCGACGAAGTGCAAAAGCACCACATCAGCCGCTGCCGCCATGCGCTGCTACCGCACTTTACGTCGCTATCCGCGCCCATCTTCGACATGTTGGGCGAGATGACGGCCGCCATCACACTGATGGGGCCGGTGGGCGCCATTGACGACGACCTGGATTCCGGCACCGCGAGGCTGCTGCGCGAGAAGGCGCGGTCGATCTCTGCGATGGCGGGTTGGGAAGGGTCCGAGCCGGTCGGGGCGACGCGCGCCGGTTGAGGCTCGGCGCCCGGCACCGGTGCATGCCGGGACGCCGGCCGGTCAGCTTTCCACCACGATCTTCGCGTCTTTGATCGTCTTGGCGTATTTGCGCTGTTCCTGCGTCATGAAATCGGCAAAGCGTTGCACGCTGCCGCCGCCGTCTTCCGCACCGACCTGCGCCAGTTTTTCCTGCACATCCGCCATCGCCAGCACTTGGTCGATGTCGCGATTCATGCGCCGGACCATGGCGTCCGGCATCTTGCCCGGGCCCACCATGCCGAACCAGATGCTGGCCTCGAAACCGGGGTAGCCCTGTTCGGCCACCGTCGGTACGTCCGGCTGGCTCTTGGAACGCTGTTGCAGCGTCTGCGCCAGCGCGATCACCTTGCCCGATTGCAGCAGCGGCGTGGCGGTGGTCATGCCTTCAAAGCAGTACTGCACATGGCCGCCCAGCAGGTCGTTCATCAGTGGCGCCGATCCCTTGTAGGGCACGTGCAGCACGTCGATCCCCGCACGGGCCTTGAAGATTTCCAGCGCAAGGTGTTGGGCCGAGCCGGCGCCGGCCGACCCGAACACGATCTTGCCCGGCTGCGCGCGGCATAGCTTGACCAGGTCGGGCAAGGTCCTGGCGGGTTGCGATGCGCCGCCGATCAGGATCGTGGGCGTTTTGCCGACCAACGCGATGGGCGTGAAATCGCGGTCCACCGAATATGCAAGCTTGGGGTGCAGGCCGGGCGCGATGCCGTGGCTGTTCACATGCGCCATCAACAAGGTGTTGCCGTCGTTGGGCTGACGCGCGACCTGTTCGGCCGCGATGACGCCGGCCGCGCCCGCCCGATTTTCGACGATGACGGGTATGTTCCACATCACGCCCAGCTTTTGCCCCAACAGGCGCGCCAGCACGTCGGTGCCGCCGCCCGCCGGAAAGCCCACCACGATTTTCACCGGGCCGGACGGCATGTCCTGCTGCGCTCGCGCCGTCACGGGCAGCACGAGCGCCGCCCCCAGCGCCGCGGCGCCGGTCATGAATTGCCTGCGTTGCATTCTTGTCTCCTTGCGCCGGTCCCGAAGGCCGGCAGCTTTTTTTAGAAAAGCGCCGCCTGCTTGTGATGGCGCCTAGCGACCGACGCGAACCCACTTGCCAAATTTTTCCACCATGCGCTCGTCAAAGCCAAAGCCCAGGCCCGGTTCCTGATGCAGCACCACGCGGCCTTGCTTGTGCGTCAACTGCCGGTCAACCAGCTTGCGGAAATTCAGCACCTGGTCGTCCCAGAAGAACTCGACGTAGCGCGCGTTCGGCGTGGCCGCCACCAGCGGCGCGTGCACGTCGTGGAACCAATGCGGGCACACCACCACGCCGTAGCTGGCCGCAGTGGCCGCGATGCGCTTCCATTCGGTGATGCCGCCGCAAACGGCAGCGTCGGTTTGCAGGATGCCGGCCGCGCCCTTGTCCAGCAGTTCCTTGTGGTACCAGCGGCCATAGCCGATTTCCGCTGTGGCAATCGGCAGATGCGTCAGGCGCGCCAGCTTGGCATGGCTGTCGATATCGTCGGGGCCAAAGGGTTCTTCGATGAAATACGGTTCGTATTGCTCAAAGCGGCGGATGTACTGCATGGCCTGCGTCACGTCCTGCCAGGCGTTATTGCAATCCATCATCAGTTCGACGTCCGGGCCGACCGCCTCGCGCGCCGCCTTCAGCCGCGCCTCTTCCTCGCGCGGCGACAGGCGGCCCGTTTTCATCTTGACGGCGCGAAAGCCCAGGTCCACATAGCTGGCCATTTCCTCGCCCAGATGCTGCGGCGTCTTGCCGTCCAGGTAATAGCCGCCGCTGGCGTAGGCCGGCACCGTTTCCAGTTCAACGGCACCCAGGAACTTGTGCAGGGGCAACCCGGCCGTCTTGGCGTTCAAGTCCCACAGCGCGATGTCCAGCGCGCTTAGCGCGCGCATCACCGTGCCCTGGCGGCCTTGCAGCAGCGCCTCTTGGTACATGGCCTGCCACAGCCCCTCGACGGCATGCGAATCGCGGCCCAGCAGCACCGGCGCCAGCAGGCTTTGCACGGCCGCTTCGAAAATGGCGCCGCCGGCGCTGCCCACATAGCAAAAGCCGATGCCTTCGACGCCGTCGGCGGAACGAACCTTGACCAGGCCGTAGTGGCGGGTAGACACGCTGCGGTTTGAGAACGACGTGACTTTGTCCAGCGGCACGGCGGCGGCGCAAACGTCGATGGATTCAATAATGGGCACGGCAAGCTCCTTGAAGGCGGGTTTCCAACGCGCCGCGCCGTGGCTTGATGCGGGGGCGGCTGGGGTTGAACGTATTCTTGCCGCCGCCAAAGAAAACAACAATTATCTTCACCCATCTTTAGAATACGGAAAAACCTTCTTCCAAAAAGGAAGCAATCGCCGTGGACTCACGCTTTCTACAAACCTATGTGCATGTGGTGGAACTGGGGTCCATTGCCCAGGCCGCGCGTCATCAAGGCCTGACGCCGGCCACCGTGCAGCAGCGCTTGCGCGCGCTGGAAGGCGATGTCGGCAGCGCGCTGATTGCCCGCTCGGGCCGCACCGTCAAGCCCACGCCGGCCGGGCTGCGCATTCTTGAGCGCGCCCGCCATATCCTGCGCGACGTGCGCGACCTGCGTTCGGCCGCCAGCGACACCGAGTTGCCCGCCGGCCCCTTGCGGCTGGGCGCCACGCCCACCGCGCTGACCGGCATCATGCCGCCCGTGCTGCGCACCTGGGTGACGCGCCATCCGCATATCGAGATCTACATTGAACCCGCGCCCACCACCCTGCTTTACAGCAAGGTGCTATCTGGCGAGCTGGACGGCGCGCTGCTGGTGCACCCGCTGTTCTCACTGCCCAAGACCTGCGAATGGCGCGACCTGCGCCACGAACCACTGGTGCTGGTAACGCCAGCCGACATGAAAGTGCGCGACCCGCTGGCGGTGATCGCGCGCGAGCCTTACATCTGCTATGACCGCAGCGTGGTGGGTGGCAAGATGGCCGACGATTATCTGCGCGCGCGCAATTTGCGGCCGCACGTGCGCTTCGAACTGGACGGCATCGATTCCATCGCCAAGCTGGTGGCCGAGGGCCTGGGCGTGGCGGTGCTGCCTGATTGGGCGGTAATGGGCGAGCCGGCCGCGCGGGTCAAGCGCTGGCCCTTGCCGGCGCCCTGCCCCGTGCGCACGGTGGGCGCGATCTGGCAGCGCGCGGGCGTACGGTCGGAATTGATGCGGGCCTTCGCGGCGTTGACCGAAACGCAGCTGGGGCTGACGCGCGGCTAGGCGATGGCGTCCTGGCCGTTGCGGGCCACGATGACGCCGCCGGATACGACCAGGCGGCGCGGCCTGCGCGTCACCACCGCTTCGGCCACACAGCTGGCGTCGACCAGCACCAGGTCGGCGCGCGCGCCCGGCGTCAGGCCATAGCCGTCGAAACCGCAGGCGCGGGCGGCGGCGCCGCTGACGCAATCGAACGCCCATTCCACTTCGTCGTCACGGCGCAGGTCGTTGCGCAGGCCGATCATCATGGCGCGGGCCAACATGTCGGGGCTGCCGTAGGGCGTCCAGGTGTCGCGGATGCCGTCGTTGCCCCCGAAGATCGTGACGCCCGCCTCGCGGCAAGCGCGCACGGGGGGCACCGGCCGCGATGGCGGCGCGGTGGTCAGCAGCGCAACGTCCAGCGCGGCCAGCCGCTTCAGCAAGCCATCCAGCCGCTTGGCGTCCACACCGCCCAGACAGAAAGCATGGCTGATCACCACCTTGCCCTGCATGCCCAGCGCCTGCACGCGGTCCAGAATCAGGTCCAACGTAAAAGCGCCCAACTCGCCAGGTTCGTGCAAATGGATGTCCACCGGCTTGCCATGCTTGTTAGCCAGGCCAAACAGCACATCCAGGGATTGGGCGGGGTCGCGGTCGATGGCGGACGGGTCCAGCCCGCCCAGCACATCGGCCCCTTGCGCCAGCGCCTGATCCAGCAGTTGCGCGGTGCCGGGGCGCACCAGCAGGCCCGATTGCGGAAACGCCACGGTCTGAATTTCAATGCGGCCCGCCAGTTCGTCGCGAGTGGCATGCACGCCGTCCAGATGGCGCAGGCCCGCGTCGGTGTCGACGTCGACATGGCTGCGGATGCGGGTGGTGCCTTCACGCAAGAAAGCCAGCGCCAGCGCGCGCGCGTGGCTGGCGGCGTCATGACCGGAATTGGCGCGCCAGATGCGTTCGTTGTCGATACGGTCGGTCAGCAGCGGGCCGACTTCGTTGACGTACCAGGGCGAATCCCAGTTGGTCTTGTCCAGATGGGTATGCCCTTCTATCAGGCCCGGCAATAACAACGCGCCGCCGCCATCCTCGACCGGGCCATCCGCCGGCGCGTGCACGGCGGTACCGATCTGAAGGATGCGCCCGTTGCGCACTTGGACGTCGACGGATTCGGCCGCCGACACGCGGACGTTCTTCAACAAGAGGTCGGTCATGGATGTTCCAGGACAAACGAAAGCGGCCGGCCCGAAGGGCCGGCCGTATCAGCCTTGGTGCTCAGACCTGCGGCGGTTCGATCCAGAAAAAGCGTTCGCCTTGGCGGACCATGTCGGCAACGCCTTCGGCGCCGATGCGATAGTCCGAACCCATAAGCGATGCGCCACCGTCTTCATGGATGTGGATAACGGCCAGCGGGTCATTGGCCATGGTGTACCAGTAGTACCCGGGCTTGAGATTATGCAGGTCAGTAGTCATTGCTCGAGTATACAAACAACACCACAAGACAAAAAGACAACACAAATACAAAGCTTGCCTGACAGCCTGAACACGACACGTCATACTGCGTGATCCTGATCTGAATTAGCTGGTGCATGTGTCACGCTGCGGCACTGGGAAACCGCGGACGTAGGTAGATAGGAGAACAGCGCGCGCATGAAAAGGCAGTCACTTCAATTCAGCGAACCGCTCAAGCAAGCCGTTCTGGCGGGCTCGAAAGTACAGAGCCGACGCATCCTGAAACCGCAGCCCACCAAGCTCACCACAGCTTGGTATGCGGACGCGGCCGACGCCGGGCGCTGGGTCGCCATGGGCCCTGATCGCGATAACCCCACAGAATTACGCCGCACCTCCAGCTGGGTCAGATGCCCTTTCGGTAAATCCGGAGAGAGCATTGTATTAACCGATGAAGCGGGCACCCCGTTCGCGCATGCGTTGGTTGTGGGCGTGCGTATTCAACGGCTGCAAACCCTGACCGAAGCCGACGCCCGCGCTGAAGGCACCGAAGCGATCTATCAGGCGTCCGCGTTATTGCCCGGCGTTCCTCTTCAAACGGCGTTTGCGCTGATGTGGTGCGAGCGCTATGGTTCGCACGCGTGGGCCGCCAACCCCTGGGTCTGGGTGGTGGAATACCGGCGCACCCAAACGCTGTAGCGATGTCGCCACGCCGCCGCGCGCGGATGGTGACCGGGTGTAACTTCACACGCTGACTTCATCGCATTCCACTTCATTTCAATCGATTTCAGATCTGGACCTACCAGAGCAGAAGTACTAGTTCCGCATCGCAGCACGATGGCTGCCCAGTCACGGGGGACGGTTGCGGATTGTCGCTATTGGGCTTGGCCCACTTACGAATACACGACCGAAAAGCCCGAAAATAGAGGCGTCAAATAACTTTGCTGTGTCGTGCAGCAGGCAGGTGCAACATGAAAAAGTGGCTTATTGCTGGTGTGGGTGCCGCAGGTCTGCTGATCTCCAGCGTGGCCTCGGCCCGAGTGGATGTGGGTATTTCCATCGGCGTGCCTGGTGTGGTGTATCCCGCGCCGGTATACGTTGCCCCCGCTCCCGTTTACGTGGCTCCGCCGCCTCCGGTTTACTACCGTCCGCCTCCCGTCTACGTGGCGCCTCCGGTGGTTTACCCTGCCCCGGTGTATTACCGTGGTGGCCCCCACTGGCGCGGCGGTCCGCCCCCGCGTTATTACGGTCCGGGCCCCGGGTATTATCGTGGCGGGCACGGCCATGGCAAGGGCCATGGAGATTGGCGCAGATAAATACGAAGGCCACTCGAAAGAGTGGCCTTTTTCCGTGGGGACAATGTCCGGTGCCCCGGTGGATGACTATCCAGCCGCAGGGGCTCTTAGCGGTTTTTCCGCCACCAGGGCGGATTTTTGCGACACCGGCTCGGGCTTGCCACCCACCCAACGCGGCGATTCCTGTACTAGATCAATCCATCTGCGCGGCGCACTGGACGCGCGCCACCAACCATTATGCGGACGCATGGGCAAACTCCGGTTCACCATTAAAACGCACACCATTGATTTCTTGGAACAACTGACGGCTTTCCTGCTCTGCTTCGTGCAAATCCGAGAACGGCGCCTGTCCGGGTACCGTCCAGCATTTTTCCGGCGCGGTTCCACCGACTCGGCGGGTCCATATCTGCACGCGGTAGCCCTGCTCGTCTTCGCGAGCCACAGAGCATCTCACACGAAAATCTCCAATCATTCTTGAAGTCATGGACAACTCCTTGTTATATAAGTGAATGAAGCGTGAAGAACGCGGGTGTATTGTGCCGCAACTATCCGGCCCTTATATTAGAAATACACAATTGCTCACATCAAATTCATGCACTCACACTGTGATGATAATGAGTAAAAAAGACAGCAATGTGTCGCTATGATAAAAAAAAACGGAGCCGCCAGGCTCCGTTTTCTTATCCGCCAAATGGCCGATAGACGTAATGCGCGTCAGGGTTTCAGCACCGTCAAACCACCCATATAGGGTTGCAGCGGCTCGGGAATCAATACGCTGCCGTCGGCTTGTTGATGATTTTCCAGCACCGCCACCAGCGCGCGGCCCACGGCCAGGCCAGACCCATTAAGCGTGTGCACATATTCCGGTTTGCCCTGCGCATTACGGAAGCGGGCCTGCATGCGTCGGGCCTGGAATGTTTCGCAGTTGGACACGGACGAAATCTCGCGCCAGGTATTTTGCGCGGGCAGCCACACTTCCAGGTCATAGGTCTTGGCCGAACCAAAACCCATATCGCCGGTGCACAGCAGCATGACGCGATACGGCAGACCCAGCAGTTGCAGCACGCGCTCGGCGTGGCCGACCATGTCTTCCAGCGCTTCATACGATTGATCCGGCTGCGTGATCTGCACCATTTCGACCTTGTCGAATTGATGCTGGCGGATCATGCCGCGCGTGTCGCGGCCGCCGCTGCCGGCTTCCGAACGGAAGCAAGGCGTGTGCGCCGTCAGCTTCAAAGGCAGATCGGCGGCGGCCTGGATCGTGTCGCGCGCCACGCTGGTCAGCGTGATTTCAGACGTCGAAATCAGGTATTGGTCTTCACGCACATAGGGGTTGCCGGCGGCGTCGACCTTCGGGTCGTCATCGCCACCGCCCTTGGACACCGCGAACATGTCGTCCTTGAATTTGGGCAACTGGCCCGTGCCGTACAAGGTGGACGCGTTGACGATGTACGGCGTATAGCACTCGGTGTAGCCGTGGGCGCCCGTTTGCAGGTCCAGCATGAACTGGGACAGCGCGCGGTGCAGGCGGGCGATGGGGCCGCGCATGAACGAGAAGCGCGCGCCCGACAGCTTGGCGGCCATGTCGAAGTCCAGACCCAGCGGCTCGCCGATGGCGACGTGGTCGCGCGCTTCAAACGCCAGCGCGGGCGGGTTGCCGTCAGCGCCGGCGGCGCCGGGCAGCCAGCGGCGTACTTCGACGTTGTCGTCGGCGGATTCACCCAGCGGCACGCTGGCGTGCGGCAGGTTAGGCACCGACATCAGCAGGTCGTTCAGCGGGGCCTGCAAGGCCGCCAGCTCTTCTTCCAGCTGCTTCAGGCGAACGGGCACGGCCTGCGATTCGGCCATGACGGCGCTGGCGTCTTCGCCCTTGGCCTTCAACTGACCGATCTGCTTGGCCAGCGCGTTGCGGCGGGCTTGCAGGGACTCGGTTTCGGTCTGGACGGCCTTGCGGCGAGATTCCAGGTCGTTGAACCGTTCCGTGTCGAAGGACACGCCACGGCTCTTGAGGCGGTCGACGACGGTTTGCAGGTCTTTGCGCAGCAGTATCGGGTCTAGCATGTTGATGTCGGTTGAGGTTGCGTGAAGGCGGCGGGCCGGGGCCCGTTACCGGTTCTTGGCGCGTTCCTGCGCGTCCAGCTCGCGCAGAAATGCCAACTTTTGCTGGATTTTAGCCTCCAGGCCGCGATCGGTCGGCCGATAGAAGGAAGGCTTGAGTCCATCAGGGAAATATTGTTCGCCGGCGGCATAGCCGTGCGGCTCGTCGTGGGCATAACGATAGGCCTTGCCGTGGCCCAGCTGCTTCATCAGCTTGGTGGGCGCATTGCGCAGGTGGATCGGCACCGGCGCGCTGCCGTGTTCGGCCGCGAACTGGCGCGCCTGGTTGTAGGCGTTGTAGACGGCGTTGGACTTGGCCGCGCAAGCCATGTAGACCACGGCTTGCGCCAGCGCCAGCTCGCCCTCGGGCGATCCCAGGCGTTCGTAGATATCGGCGCCGTTCACGGCCAGGTCGGTGGCGCGCGGGTCGGCCAGGCCGATGTCCTCGACCGCCATGCGCACCAGGCGCCGCGACAGGTATTTGGGATCGGCGCCGCCGTCGATCATGCGGCAGAACCAATACAGTGCGGCATCCGGATTCGAGCCGCGCACCGACTTGTGCAGGGCGCTGATCTGGTCGTAGAACGCGTCGCCGCCCTTGTCGAAGCGGCGCAGGTTCTGCGACAGGGATATTTCCAGCCAGGCCGCGTCCACCGTGTCGCGACCGGCCGACTGCGCCGATTCCGCCACCACTTCCACCGCGCTGATCAGGCGCCGCGCATCGCCGTCGGCCCAGGCGGCCAGCTGCTCGCGGGCATCCGGTTCGATGCGGATGGCGGCCTCGCCGTCGTCCAGCCCTTCGTTCAGGGCATGCACGGCGCGGTCCACCAACTGCTGCAATTCCTCGGGCGACAACGATTGCAGCACGTACACACGGGCGCGTGACAACAGCGCCGAATTCACTTCGAAAGACGGGTTTTCCGTGGTGGCGCCGATGAAGGTGAACAGGCCGCTTTCCACATAGGGCAGAAACGCGTCCTGCTGGGCCTTGTTGAAGCGGTGCACCTCGTCAACGAACAGAATGGTGCGGCGGCCCTGGCCTTGCGCCACTTGCGCCACCGTGACCGCTTCGCGGATGTCCTTGACGCCGCCAAGCACCGCCGAAATGGCAATGAATTGCGCGTCGAAACCATCGGCCATCAGGCGCGCCAGCGTGGTTTTGCCCACGCCGGGCGGCCCCCAGAAAATCATGGAATGTGGGCGACCGGATTCAAACGCCACGCGCAGGGGCTTGTCTGGCCCCAGCAGGTGCGACTGCCCGACCACGTCGGACAAGGTGCGCGGGCGCAGGCGCTCGGCCAGGGGCACATAGGGCCGATGCGCAGGATCGGCCGCGAAGAGATCGTTGCTCATTGGCAGCAGATGGGGGAAGACGGCAA
This sequence comes from Achromobacter sp. ESBL13, assembly GCF_036668755.1. Classification (NCBI taxonomy): domain Bacteria; kingdom Pseudomonadati; phylum Pseudomonadota; class Betaproteobacteria; order Burkholderiales; family Alcaligenaceae; genus Achromobacter; species Achromobacter sp. ESBL13. The sequence continues at coordinate 15,730 of NZ_JAZEVT010000007.1, forward strand.
GAAGATCAAGTCAGCATTACACCATGACCGCCGCGCCCTTTCCGGCTGCGCGCCAGGCTCGGCGGACCGACCGTGCCCTAGGCCAGTTCGGGCGGGCCGAAGCGTCGGTTGGCCAGCACCGGCAGCACCTTGCGGGCATGCGCCAGGCGCTCCGGGTCGATGTCGGCAAACACCAGCGCCGGGGCCTCGCCCGCGCGCGCCGTGACCACGCCCAGCGGGTCCACCACCATGCTGCATCCGATATTGCGTTCCCCGCATTCGCCGGTGGCCGCCACGTAGCAGGTGTTCTCCAGCGCGCGGGCCGTGACCAGCACTTCCCAGTGCATTTCCTTGAGCGGCCCGCGCACCCAGGCGGCGGGCAGCACCAGCAGGTCGGCGCCGTCCAGCGCCAGGCGGCGCGCCAGTTCGGGAAAGCGCACGTCATAGCAGGTCATCAGCCCGACGCGCAAACCGGCGATGTCCAGCAGCGGCGGGATCTCGGCGCCCGGCGTGACATTGGTGGATTCCTTCATCGTGAAGGCGTCGTACAGGTGCAGCTTGCGGTATTGCGACACGATGCGGCCGTCCTGCACCGTGACCAGCGTATTCCAGACGCGGCCTTCGCCCGTGGGCACGTGCACGCACATCATGGTGGCCAGCGACGAACCCCGGCTGGCCTCAAGCAGGCGCGTCATGAACGGGCCGTCCAGCGGCTGCGCGGCTTTCAGCACGATTTGCGGGTCGGTGATGTCGCGCGCCAGGATGCCTTCGGGCAAGACCAGCAAGCCGGCGCCGCCCGCGTTGGCCCGCTCCATCAGGTCGATGCAGACCTGCGCGTTCTCTTCCCAGACTCGGCTGACGGCGAACTGGCCCAAGGCAACTTTCAACATGGCTATTCCTTCGTGGAGCGCGGTTTTTTCGCGAATTTCCTATTGTCGCGCCAACTTGGCCGGCCCGCACCGTACGGGTAAGCCCTAGCTGCCTTTGTAAATTTCTTTCAGGATAATGAAAAAAAAGCATTTCCACGTAAATATTTTCCATAACGAGCGCGCCGCCATGATCCATTCCTCTTCCCCCGCAGCCCTGTTGGATGTGAACGGCAAAGGCCTGGGCGCGTTCCCCGAGTCCTGTACCACGGCCGGTGTGGCCGCCCTGAATTGGAACCTGCTGAACGAAGACGTCAGCCTGCCCGTGGCCGTGTTGTACGAGGCGCGCGTGCGCCACAACCTGCAATGGATGCAGCAGTTCATGGAGGCGTACCACGTCAAGCTGGCGCCCCACGGCAAGACCACGATGAGCCCGGCGCTGTTCAAGCGCCAGATCGACAACGGCGCGTGGGGCATCACGCTGGCGACCGCGCCGCAGGTGCTAGCCGCGTACCAGCACGGTATCCGCCGGGTGCTGATGGCGAATCAATTGGTGGGCCGCGCCAACATGGCCATCATCGCGCGCCTGCTGCAAGACCCGGCGTTCACCTATTTCTGCATCGTCGATTCCCCCGCCAACGCCGCCCAGCTAGGCCAGTTCTTTGCCGAACAGAGCCTGACCCTGCCCGTGCTGATCGAACTTGGCCCCACGGGCGGACGCACCGGTGTGCGGGATGATGCGCAGTTGCAAGCGCTGATCGACGAAATCGGCCGTTGGCCCAGCCTGGCGCTGGCCGGCATTGAAGTCTATGAAGGCGTGTTGCAGGAAGAAGGCGCGATCCGCGCGTTCCTGCGCCGCGCCACCGACGCGCTGCGCGGACTGGCCACGGCCGGCCGCCTGCGCAAGAACGGCCCCGCCATTATTTCCGGCGCGGGCTCGGCCTGGTTTGATGTGGTGGCCGAAGAATTTTCGCAACTGGATATCGGCGCGCCGCTGGAAGTGATCCTGCGCCCTGGCTGCTACCTGTCACACGACGTGGGCGTCTACCGGTCCGCCGCTGAACGCATCAACGCCCACAACCCCGTCGCGCAAAAAATGGAACCGGGCCTGCTGCCCGCCTTGCAAGTCTGGGCCTATGTGCAGTCGCTGCCCGAACCGGGCCGCGCCATCATTGCGCTGGGCAAGCGCGATGCCGCTTTCGACGCCGGCCTGCCCACGCCCGCGCTGCATTTTCGGCCGGGCCACGTCAGGCCGGGCCACGTCAGGCCGGGCCACGTTAGGCCGGGCCACGTTAGGCCGGGCCACGTTAGGTCGAGCGACGCCACGCCGGGCCAAAGCGCCCCCGGCGCCGCACCCCAGGCGTGGAAACTGACCGCCATGATGGACCAGCATGCCTTCATGCAGATCGCCGACGGCGACGACATCCAGGTCGGCGACATGATCGCCTTCGACATTTCCCACCCCTGCCTGACGTTCGACAAGTGGCGCCAGGTCTTGTTGGTGGACGAGCAGTACCGCGTCACCGACGTGGCCGAAACCTTCTTCTGAACACCCCCTAGCCCGCCGCACCGCGCCTGGCCCTAGGGGGCTGCTGCACGACGACCGGGATCCCGGCGCGAATCCGATCACACGCGACAACCTGTTTGTTTTTGACCCTCTGGAGAGAGAATCATGAACTTCCGACCCTCCCGGCGAGGCAGTGGGCTGACCAGCCTGCTCGCGGCCGGCGCAATTGGCTTGACCGCAATGACGTCCCCCGCCCTGAGTGCCACGCCGGTCAAGGGGGGCACGATATCCGTCGCCACCATCGGTGAACCGCCCACGCTGGACCCGATGACCAGCACGGCGGATCTGGTCGGCATCCTGACGCAGCATTTCTTCGAAACGCTCTACACCTTCGACGCCAAGTGGAACCTGACCCCGCTGTTGGCCGAAAAGATGCCCGACGTCACGCCCGACGGCCTGGTCTACACGATTGCGCTGCGCCAGGGCATCACGTTCCATGACGGCTCGAAGATGGATTCGTCCGACGTGCTGGCGTCCCTGAAGCGCTGGACCGAAACCGCCACGCGCGGCAAGGGCGCGGCCAAGGTCATCAGCAGCATCGAGGCGCCCGACGCCAACACCATCCGCATCACGCTCAAGCAGCCCTATGCGCCGCTGACCGCGCTGCTGGCCATGAACAACGCCGCCGCCGTCATCATGCCCAAGGGCAAGATCGCGCCGGTGCTGACTGAAATCGTCGGCACGGGCCCTTACCAGTTGAAGGCCCGCGTGCCGGACCAGTACATCCAGCTGGTGCGCTTTGACGGCTACAAGCAGCGCGACGGCGAGCCCGACGGTTACGGCGGCGCCCGCAAGCAGTACCTGGACGAAATCCGCTTTGTGCCGGTCAGCAACGCCAACACGCGTTCCGAAGCCGCCGCCGCCGGCCAGTTCGACTATGTCGACTCGCTGCCCGTGGAAGCGCTGGCCAAGCTCAAGGGCGGCCGTTCCGACCCGGTGATGCTCAAGCCCTTCGGCTGGCCGCGCCTGGTGCTCAACACCAAGCAAGGCATCATGTCCAACCTGGCCGTGCGCCAGGCCGTGCAGCTGGCGCTGAATGAAGAAGACATGCTGTTCGCCGCGTTCGGCAACAAGGACTTCTACAAGCTGAACGGCGACCTGTATCCCGAAGGCTACCCGTGGGCCACGTCGCTGGGCGGCAAGGTCTACAACAAGGGCGATGCCGCCGCTGCCAAAAAGCTGCTGGACAGCGCCAACGTGGCCGACAAGAAAATCCGCATCCTGACCAGCCAGCAGTACGAATTCCATTACAAGATGGCGCTGGTGGCCGCGGAATATCTGAAGGCCGCCGGCTTTACGGTGGACATGCAGGTGGTGGACTGGGCCACGCTGACGCAGCGCCGCCAGGACCCGGCCGTGTGGGACATCTTCATTACCCACAGCGTGTTCCTGCCCGAACCCGCGCTGATCGATTTCCCGTCCAAGGACGCGCCCGGCTGGTGGGACACGCCGCGCCGCGCACAGGTGATGGACGCCTTCAATCAGGCGCGCACGCAGGAAGAACGCATCAAGCGCTGGGCCGACGTGCAGCAGGCCGTGTATGACGAAATTCCGTTCGTGAAGGTGGGCGACTTCAACGCCCAGGCCGCGCGCTCGCCGTCGCTGCAAGGCACGCATCCCGCTCCGTGGCCGTACTTCTGGAACGCGTGGAAAAGCGCCAAGTAAGTAGGGAAACGCGCGGCCAGGCGGTGAACAGATCCCGCCGCCTGCCGCGCCCCAAGCCGTCTTCCGTCCGCGTGCACTGATTGCCGCTTTTCTAGGACTCTATCGTGTTGCGTTATCTATTGAACCGGCTGGTGGGGCTGGTGGCCGTGATGTTTATCGTCGCGACCATCGTGTTCGTCATCATCCGCGTCACGCCCGGCGATCCGGCGGCGGTGATGCTAGGGCCGCAGGCCAGCCAGCAGGACATCGCCGCGCTGCGCGCGCAGTTGGGGCTGGACCAGCCCATGGCGCTGCAATACGTGTCGTGGTTGGGCAAGCTGCTGCAAGGCGACCTAGGCCAGTCCATCTTCATGAACAAGCCGGTGCTTTCCGCCCTGGCTGACCGTGCCGAGCCCACGATTCTGCTGACGCTGATGTCGCTGCTGATTGCCAGCGCCATCGCGCTGCCGGTGGGAATTCTGTCGGCGGTCAAACGCGGCACCACGCTGGACCAGTCGGTGCTGTCGTTCTCGATGTTTACCTCCAGCGTGCCCAGCTTCTGGCTAGGCCTGCTGCTGATGCAGATTTTCTCGGTAAAGCTGGGCTGGCTGCCGGTGTCGGGCTATGGCGGCCCGGATGCCTCGCTGGCCACGCGCCTGTCGCACCTGATCCTGCCCGCCGTGGTGCTGGGCCTGGTCAACTCGGCGCTGATCACCCGCTTTATTCGCGCCAGCATGCTGGACGTGCTGCGCGACGATTACGTGCGCACCGCGCGCGCCAAGGGCCTGCCGGAGAGCAAGGTCATCCTGAAACACGCCGTGCGCAACGCGCTGATTCCCATCCTGACCGTGCTGGGCCTGACCACCGCGCTCTTGATCAGCGGCGCGGTCGTGACGGAAACCGTGTTCGGCCTGCCCGGCGTGGGCAGCCTGGTGGTGTCCGCCGTGCTGCGCCGCGACTACCCCGTCATCCAGGGCGCGCTGCTGATCATCGCGGCCATCTACGTCCTGATCAACCTGATCATCGACCTGCTCTACCTGCTGGTCGACCCCCGGGTGCGCTACTGATATGGCTATTGCAACTTCCCCCCAATCCGCCGGCGGCGCCGACCGCTGGCAGGTGCTGCGCCTGCTGGTGTCGCGCAAGACCGTGCTGCTGAGCCTGATCGTCATCATCGTGCTGGTGGCCGCCGCGCTGCTGGCGCCGTGGGTCAGCCCCTACGACCCCTTCAAGCTGTCCATCATGAACCGGCTGAAGGCGCCGGGCGCCGCGCACTGGTTCGGCACCGACGACTTTGGCCGCGACGTCTTCAGCCGCGTCATCTACGGCGGCCGCCTGTCGCTGATGGTGGGCTTTTCCGTCGTGATCGTGTCCAGCGTGCTGGGCATTGCGCTAGGGCTCGTGGCGGGCTTTTTCCGGTCGGCCGACAAGTTCGTCTCGCGGCTGATCGACGCCATGATGGCGTTTCCCGACATCCTGCTGGCCATTTCGCTAGTGGCCGCCCTGGGCCCGTCGCTGATCAACGTGGTGATTGCGCTGGGCATCGTCTACACACCGCGCCTGGCCCGCATCGTGCGCGCGTCCACGCTGGTGATTCGCGAATTGCCGTTCGTGGAAGCCGCCCGCGCGCTGGGCGTGCCCACGTGGCGCATCGTCACCGTGCACGTGCTGCGCAACCTGGTGTCGCCCATCCTGGTGCAAGGCACGTTCATCTTCGCCTACGCGATCCTGGCCGAAGCCGGCCTGTCGTTCCTGGGCGTGGGCGTTTCGCCCGACATTCCCACCTGGGGCACCATGATCAACGCCGGCCAGCAATACATGGGTTCAGCCGACTGGATCATGATTTTCCCCGGCATCGCCATCGTGCTGTCCGTGCTGTCGCTGCAATTGGTGGGCGACGGACTGCGCGACGTACTCGACCCGCGCCTGCGCAAGGAGCTGTAATCATGACGTCAAGCAACCGAGACGTCGTGCTGTCCGTGGAAGGGCTCAAGACCTGGTTCCACAGCCGCGACGGCATCGCCAAGTCCGTGGACGGCGTCACCTTTGATCTGGCGCGCGGTGAAACGCTGGCCATCGTGGGCGAATCCGGTTCCGGAAAATCCGTGACCAGCCTGTCCATCATGGGGCTGTTGCCCAAGCCGGCGGGCCGCATCGAATCGGGCAAGATCCTGTTTCGCGACCGCCAGGGCGTGCAGCATGACCTGGCACATGCTTCGTCCGCCACCCTGCAGAAGATACGCGGCGCCGAAATCGCCATGATCTTCCAGGAACCCATGACCAGTCTTAACCCGCTGTACACGGTAGGCGACCAGATCGCCGAAGCCGTGTTGCAGCACGAAGGCGGTTCGTATGCGTCGGCCATCCGCCGCGCCCGCGAAATGCTGGAACGCGTGGAAATCCCGGCCGCCGACCGGCGCGTCAACGAATATCCGCACCAGATGTCGGGCGGCATGCGGCAACGCGTGATGATCGCCCTGGCGCTGGCCTGCAACCCGGCGGTACTGATCGCCGACGAGCCCACCACCGCGTTGGACGTGACCGTGCAGGCGCAGATTCTGGACCTGCTGCGCCGGCTGCAAAAAGAAATGAACATGAGCATCCTGTTCATCACGCACAACCTGGGCGTGGTGGCCGAGATCGCGCACCGCGTCGCCGTCATGTACGCCGGCCGCGTGGTGGAAGACGCGGGTGTCTACGACCTGTTCGAAAAGCCCACGCACCCATACACCCGCGGCCTCTTGTCCTGCCTGCCCACGGCCGCGCTATTGGCCTCGGGCGAACGGCTGCGCGCCATTCCCGGCAACGTACCCAGCGTGCTGTCGCTGCCCGCCGGCTGCACCTTCGCCCCGCGCTGTGAATTGGCGGCGGACGATTGCCGCGCCGCCGTGCCCGAACTGGTTGCGGTGCAGGCGGAACACCGCGCGCGCTGCATCAAGGTGAATCCGATATGACTAGCCCCCAAGCCACCGTGCGGGCCGAAGACCCGCTGGTCCGCATTGAAGACCTGAAGGTCCACTTCCCCACGTCGCAAGCCCGTAATGCGCCGGTCGTGCGCGCCGTGGACGGCGTCAGCTTCGATGTGCCGCGCAACACCATCGTCGGCCTGGTCGGCGAATCGGGGTCGGGCAAGACCACGACGGGCCGCGCCTTGCTGCGCCTGTTCAAGCCCACCGCCGGCCGCCTGCTGTTTGACGGCACCGACATCACGCATCTGAACGAAAAGCAGATGCTGCCGTGGCGCCGCCGCATGCAGATCGTGTTCCAGGACCCGTACGCCAGCCTCAACCCCCGCATGACGGTGGCCGAGATCCTGGGTGAAGCGCTGGACACGCACAGGCTGGCGCAGCACCGCCGCGCCGCGCGCATCGGCGAACTGCTGGAACGCGTGGGCCTGAACGCGGACCACAGCCGCCGCTATCCGCATGAATTCTCGGGCGGACAGCGCCAGCGCATCGGCATCGCACGCGCGCTGGCCGTTGAACCCGATTTCATCGTGGCGGACGAACCGGTGTCGGCGCTGGACGTATCCGTGCAGGCGCAGGTGCTTAACCTGCTGCAAGACCTGCAACGCGACCTGGGCCTGACCATGCTGTTCGTGGCGCACGACCTGGCCGTGGTGGATTACCTGTGCGATGAAGTGGTGGTGATGTATCTGGGCCGCGTGATGGAACGCGGGCCCACCAGCGAAGTCTATGCGCGCCCGCGCCACCCCTATACTCGCGCACTGCTGTCGGCCGCGCCCGTGCCGGATCCGCGCGCGCCGCGATCGCGTATTCTGCTCAAGGGCGATATCCCCAGCCCGGTCAATCCGCCGTCCGGCTGCGTGTTCCGTACACGCTGCCCCCACGCGATCGACGCCTGCGCCACCATCGAGGCGCAAGCCGTCCAGGTGGGCGCGGGCCACTTCGTGGCCTGTTCGCGCCTGGACGCCCCCGAGCTGGCGGCCTAGCGCATTGCACGACCCGATCAGACCCAGGAAACCCCACATGGACATCATCCGCGACATCGTCTTCCAGATACGCAGTCGGCGGGACGCATTGAGCGTGACCGAACGCAAGGTGGCCGACGCCATTCTTGACGACATCATCTGGGGCGCCAGCGCCACCGTCGATCAGCTGGCCACCAAGGCCGGCGTCAGCATCGCCACGATTTCGCGCTTTGCGCGCACCGTGGGCTGCGACGACACGCGTGACCTGAAAATGAAGCTGGCGCAGGCCAGCACGGTGGGCAGCCGTTTCCTGGACCCCAGCGCGCCGGCAGAGGAAAGCACCTTTTACGCGCGCATCTACGCCGACATCGAAAGCACGCTGCGCGCGCATCTGCCCACGTTCACCGAACCGCTGTTCGAACAGGCGGCATCCATCGTGGATGGCGCGCGGATGATTTACGTGTTCGGCATGGGCGGTGCATCGGCCGTGCTGGCGCAGGAAGTGCAGTCGCGGCTGGTGCGGCTGGGTTATCCCATCGCGGTGTACAGCGATGCCGTGCTGCTGCGCATGGTGGCCGCCACGCTTACCGAGCACGACGCCGTGCTGGTGCTGTCGGCGTCGGGCCTGACGCCGGAAATCCTTGGCGCCGCCCGCATCGTGAAGCAGTATCGCGCCCGCATCGTCGCCATCACCGACGCAACGTCCGAACTGGCCAAGCTGGCCGACGTGGTGCTGCCCATCCGCACGGACGAAACCGACTTCATCTACAAACCCTCGGCATCGCGCTACGCGATGATGCTGGCCATCGACTTGCTGTCGACCGAACTGGCCATGCTGAACCAAGAGGAAAACCGCGAACGCCTGCGCCGCATCAAGCTGGCGCTGGACGAACACCGTGGTGGCCCCAACCGCTTGCCGCTGGGCGATTGAACCTGGAACCCAAGATGTACGACACCCTTATCGGCAACGTCCGTGTCCTGGACGGCACGGGCGGCCCCGAGTATCGCGCCAGCGTTGCCCTGGCCGACGGCCGCATCGCGGCTATCGGCGCCTTGCCGGGCGCGCAAGCGCGCCAGATCATCAACGGCACCGACCTGGCGCTGGCGCCCGGCTTCATCGATGTGCACACGCACGACGACACCAACGTGATCCGCACCCCGGACATGTTGCCCAAGCTGTCGCAGGGCGTGACCACCGTGGTGGTGGGCAACTGCGGCATCAGCGCCTCGCCCGTGTCGCTGCGCGCCGACCCGCCGGACCCGATGAACCTGCTGGGTGGCCGCGAAGACTTCAACTACCCCAGCTTCAGCGACTACACGCGCGCCATCGAAGCCGCGGGTCCGGCCGTGAACGTGGCCGCGCTGGTCGGCCATACCGCCCTGCGCAGCAACCACATGGACCGCCTGGACCGCGCCGCCACTCGCGATGAAGTGCTGGCCATGCGCGAACAGCTGCGCGATGCGCTGGCGCACGGCGCCATCGGGCTTAGCACGGGCCTGGCCTACGCGTCCGCCATTGAAGCCGACACCGCTGAAGTCAAACTGCTGGCCGAAGCCCTGGATGAGTTTGGTGCGCTGTACACCACGCACCTGCGTTCCGAATTCGCGGCCATTCTGGACGCGATGCAGGAAGCCTTCGACATTGCCGGGCACGCGCGCGTGCCGGTCGTGGTGTCGCACCTGAAATGCGCGGGCGCGGGCAACTGGGGCCGCACGAAGGAAGTGCTGTTCACGCTGGAAAACGCGGGCCGCATTCAGCATGTGGGCTGCGATTGCTATCCGTATTCGGCCAGCTCGTCCACGCTGGATTTGAAGCAGGTGACCGACGAATTCGATATCGACATCACGTGGTCGGTGCCGCACCCCGAGCAGGCGCGGCGCAAGCTGGCCGATGTGGCGGCCGACTGGGGCGTGTCCTTGCTGGACGCCGCGCGCCGCCTGCAACCGGCTGGGGCCGTGTATCACAACATGCATGAGGACGATGTGCGCCGCGTGCTGTCGCATCCGCTGACGATGGTGGGGTCCGACGGCCTGCCCAACGACCCGATGCCGCACCCGCGCCTGTGGGGCGCGTTTCCGCGCGTGCTGGGCCACTACAGCCGTGACGTGGGCTTGCTGCCGCTGATCCAGGCGGTGCACAAGATGACCGGGCTGTCCGCCGCCCGCTTCGGCCTGGCTGATCGCGGCTTGGTGCGCGAGGGCTATCACGCGGATCTGGTGCTGTTCAATCCCGATACCGTCATCGACCGCGCCACCTTCGCCCAGCCGGTGCAGACGGCAGCCGGCATCGAGGCCGTGTGGGTCAACGGCGCGCTGTCCTATCAGAAGGGCCAGGCCACCGGCGAACGCGCGGGCCGCTGGCTGCCGCGCAATGGCGATTTGCGCGCCAGCTTCGCGGCGGCGTCGCCCTATTCGTCCTCGCCCTGATCTTCGCCCTCGTCGTTGCCCCGATCTTCCTTGCCCCAATCTTCCTTGCCCACTACGAATTCAGGAGCACAACCATGAGCAACACTCCCACCCCCGATCAAAACGGCATCACCCGCTACGGCGTCGGCGGCGGCACCGGCCAGGGCGGTTCGCACATGCCGTTCGCGCGCGCGGTCGCGGCCGACGGCTGGCTGCACGTATCCGGTCAGGTGCCGATGGAAAACGGGGAAGTCATCGAGGGCGGCACGGTGGCGCAATGCCACAAGGCCATCCAGCAATTGCTGGGCATCTTGAAAGAAGCGGGCTACGGCCCGGAACACGTCGTGCGCTGCGGCGTATGGCTGGACGACGCGCGCGATTTCCCGTCGTTCAACAAGGTATTCAAGGAATACTTCGGCGAAAATCCGCCCGCCCGCGCCTGCGTGCAGTCCAGCCTGATGGTGGACGCCAAGGTGGAAATCGATTGTGTGGCGTACAAGCGCCCTTGATGCGGTAAATCGCCCGCCGCGCGCTTGCCGGCGCGCGGCGCGGCCTTACATCTTGACGATGTCCACGCCCTTGGGCGCGGTGAATTGGAATTCCTTGGCGGGCAGGCTGGGGTTGGCGGCAATGGACGACAAGTCCACGCGCGTCGTCTGGCCGAAGGAATCCAGCAGTTCGACTCGCACGGGCAGGTTGTCTTTCATGCCGATATCCACGCGCGAAAAGCCCGCGTCGGCTGTGCGCGGCTTGGCGCGCAGCCAGTCCACGCCGTCCTTGGACGGCAAGGCCGACACATCGAACGACTGTTCCAGCGAACCCGACCCGAACAGGATCGCGGCCGGTGACGTGCCGATGGCGGCGTCCACCTTGCGTTCGGTAACCTGAGCCAGATCCGGGTCGAACTGGAACAGCACGCGCCCGTCGGACACCACCAACTGTTCATAGGGCTTTTGCACCGCCCACTTGAACTTGCCCGGGCGCTGGAATGAAAACACGCCGGTCTGGGCGGGCTGCGTGCGGCCCTGGTTGTTCACGGTGTACTGCGAGAACGAACCGGTGGCCGACGTGACCGTGGCCACGAACGACTTCAACTGCTCTTGCGCGCTGGCGGCGAACGTCAGCGCGGGCGCCAGGCTCAGGGCGGCGACAACGGCCAGGCGGTGAAACGTCTTCATCAGGCTTCCTCTCGGGCGGCGGCAGCGGCGGGGACCAGGATCTCGCGATTGCCATTGGACTGCATCGCCGACACCATACCCGATTGCTCCATCTGCTCCAGTAACCGGGCCGCGCGGTTGTAACCGATGCGCAGGTGGCGCTGCACCAGCGAAATCGAGGCGCGGCGGTGCTTGAGCACCACTTCGCAGGCCTGGTCGTACATCGGGTCGGATTCCGCGTCGCCACCGATGCCGGTGACGCTGCTGGCGCCTTCGCCGTTATCGCCCTCGACGCCGCCTTCCAGCAGGCCTTCGATGTAGTTGGGCTCGCCTTGCGCCTTCAGGCTTTCCACCACGCGGTGCACTTCGTCGTCGCTGCAGAACGCGCCGTGCACGCGCACGGGCAAGCCGGTGCCAGGCGGCATGTAAAGCATGTCGCCCTGGCCCAGCAGGGTTTCGGCGCCCATCTGGTCAAGAATGGTGCGGGAATCGATCTTGGACGACACCTGGAACGCGATGCGCGTCGGGATGTTGGCCTTGATCAAACCGGTGATGACGTCCACGCTGGGACGCTGCGTGGCCAGGATCAGGTGGATACCGGCGGCGCGCGCCTTCTGCGCCAGGCGGGCAATCAGTTCTTCGATCTTCTTGCCCACCACCATCATCAAGTCGGCCAATTCGTCGATGACCACCACGATGGTGGGCAGCGGGGCCAGCGGCTCGGGCTGGTCGGGCGTCAGCGAGAACGGATTCGGGATGGGTTCCTCGCGCTTGATGGCGTCGCGAATCTTGGTGTTGTAGCCGGCCAGGTTGCGCACGCCCATCTTGCTCATCAGGCGATAGCGCTTTTCCATTTCGCCCACGCACCAGTTCAGCGCGTTGGCGGCCTGGCGCATGTCGGTGACAACCGGCGCCAGCAGGTGCGGAATGCCTTCGTAGACGCTCATTTCAAGCATCTTCGGATCGATCAGGATCAGGCGCGTGTGCGAGGCGTCGGCCTTGTACAGCAAGGACAGGATCATGGCGTTGATCCCCACCGACTTGCCCGACCCCGTGGTGCCCGCCACCAGCAGGTGGGGCATCTTGGCCAGGTCGGCCACGACGGGGTTGCCGGCAATGTCCTTGCCCAGCGCCATCGTCACGACGGAATGGCTGGCGTGATAGGTCTGCGACCCCAGGATTTCCGACAGGCGCACCATCTGACGGCGCGGGTTGGGCAGTTCCAGGCCCATCAGGTTCTTGCCCGGTATGGTTTCCACCACCCGGATGCTGACCAGGCTCAAGGCGCGCGCCAGGTCCTTGGCCAGATTGACGATCTGGCTGCCCTTGACGCCGGTGGCCGGCTCGATTTCGTAGCGCGTGATGACCGGGCCCGCCTGGGCCGCCACCACGGTGACGGACACACCGAAGTCGGCCAGCTTCTTTTCGATCAGGCGCGAGGTGAATTCGATGGTCTCGGCCGACACCGTTTCCTGGTTGGTCAGCGGGGGGTCCAGCAGGCTGATCGCAGGCAGGTCGCCTTCGGCGCCGCCGGCGGGCGCGAAGAACAGCGACTGCTGCTTTTCTTTTTCGACCCGCTCGGACTTGGGCACCACGGTAATGGCGGGTTCGATCCGCACCGGTTGTTCGTGCACCAGCTTTTCCTGCTTAGCCACGACTTGCTCGGTGCGCACGGCCTTGGCCACCTGGCCCACCTTGCGGTCTTCGCGCGCGGCGTAGGAATTGCGGACGCGGCGCACCAGGCCCTCCAGCCAGGAACCCACGCGTTCGGCCACGGCCAACCACGAAAACGAGAAAAACAGGCTCAGGCCGATGGCCAGCATGACCAGGAAAGCCAGCGTGCTGCCCGTAAAACCAATGCTGCGGCTGATCAGGTCGGCCAAGGTGTGGCCGATGACACCGCCGGCGCCGCTGGCCGTTTCGGACGCGCCGGGCAGATGCGTGCCTCGGCTGGACAAGCGCAGGGCTTCCATGCCAAGCGACCCCACCATCAACAGGAAGAAGCCAATGCCCTCTTCCCAATGGACGCGCGGCAGCACTTCCGGTTGCTTACTGTTAGTTACCTTAAGCTGGCTGGCCAGGCGCCGATAACCCGCGCGCACGCGATGCAGCAGCAGGATGACCCACCACCAGGCGGAAAAGCCAAATAGATATAGCAGGATGTCTGCCAGATAGGCGCCAAGCCGACCGCCGTGATTGCGCACCACGTCGCCGGGCACCGAGTGCGACCAGCCTGGGTCGGACGCGCTCCAGGTGGCCAGCACCAGAGTCAGCCAGGCCGCCAGGGCGGCAAATAGGATCCAGCGGGCTTCGCGCAGCAACGCGGAGATACGCGTTTGTAGCGGCGAAGGACCGTTGCGGGTGTTGCGCGAGGCGCGCGGGGAAGCTGTGGAGATACGCGGCATGCGGCTCATTATAATTGGGCGTTAACCTAAAGATACCCGCCCATGTCCACGCCCACGCACGCTAAAGTTTTGATACTCGGTTCCGGCCCCGCCGGTTACACGGCGGCCGTCTATGCGGCCCGCGCCAACCTGAGCCCCGTCCTTGTTACAGGTCTGGCCCAAGGCGGCCAGTTGATGACCACCACGGACGTCGATAACTGGCCCGCCGACGCGGATGGCGTCCAGGGTCCGGACCTGATGCAGCGCTTTCAGAAGCACGCCGAACGCTTCAACACCGAAATGCTGTTTGACCACATCGCCAAGGTCGATCTGTCCAAGCGTCCGTTCACGCTGACAGGCGACACCGGCAAGGTCTACACCTGCGACGCCCTGATCATCGCGACCGGCGCATCGGCCAAATACCTGGGCCTGCCGTCCGAAGAGGCCTTCATGGGCCGCGGCGTGTCGGGCTGCGCCACCTGCGACGGTTTCTTCTATCGGAACCAGGACGTGGTCGTGGTCGGCGGCGGCAATACCGCCGTGGAGGAAGCCCTGTACCTGTCCAACATCTGCCGCAAGGTCACCCTGATCCATCGCCGCGACAAGTTCCGCGCCGAACCCATCCTGGTGGACAAGCTGATGTCCAAGGTCGAGAACGGCAACATGGAACTGAAGCTGTTCCATACGCTGGAAGAAGTGCTGGGCGACAACAGCGGTGTAACCGGCGTGCGCGTACGCCACGTGGACACCGGCGTCACGGAAGACATGCCGGTTACCGGCGCGTTCATCGCCATCGGCCACCAGCCCAACACGGAAATCTTCCAGGGCCAGCTGGAAATGAAGGACGGCTACATCGTCACCAAGAGCGGCTTGTCCGGCATGGCCACGATGACGTCCGTGCCCGGCGTGTTCGCGGCCGGCGACGTGCAGGACCACGTCTATCGCCAAGCCATCACCAGCGCCGGCACGGGTTGCATGGCCGCGCTGGACGCCCAACGGTGGTTGGAGAATGCGGGGCAGTAAGGTCGGCCTGGCCGACCTGAAACGCCTGAAGAAAGACCTGCAGGCCGAGCGCGAACGCGAAGCGCTGGCCAAGCGGGTTGCGGCCATCAAGAAGCCTGAAACCGCCCCCATGGACGACATGGCGGCGTTTCAGCGCACGATGAAGTCCGTCACGCCCATCAAGCAGGACGCCCGGGTCGAACACAAACCCGTGGCGGAGCCTGCCCCGGCGTTGCGCCGCGCCAACGCGCTGGGCGAAACACCATCGCGCGCGGATGTGGGCGTGTCGGATGGTGGCGAAATCACGCACCTGTTGTCCGAAGGCGGCACCGCCTTTGTGCGCAGTGACGCGGCGCCGGACACCGCGCGCAACTTGCGGCGTGGCCAATGGCGCGCGGGCGCAGAGCTGGATCTGCACGGGCTGCGCGTCGAGCAGGCGCGCCACGCGCTGCTGTCGTTTCTGGACGAATGCCAGGACCACGGCATCCGCTGCGTGCGCATCGTGCATGGCAAGGGCTACGGGTCCGAAGGGCTGGAGCCCGTGCTGAAAGACAAGGCGCGGACCTGGCTGGTGCAAAAGAACGAAGTGTTGGCGTTTTCCGAGGCGCCCGAACGCGAAGGCGGCGCCGGTGCGCTGCTGGTGCTGCTGCGGCAATCCGAAGGGTCACGCAAATGAAATGGCTGTACCTGGGCGTGGCGATCGTCGCCGAGATCTTCGCCACCAGCGCGTTGAAGGGTTCCGAAGGCTTCACCCGCCTGGTGCCGTCGCTGATCACCGTGTGCGGCTACCTGATTTCGTTCTACTTCCTGTCGCTGACACTGCGCGAGATTCCCGTGGGCATCGCCTACGCAATCTGGTCCGGCGTGGGCATCGTGCTGATATCCATCGTGGGCGCGGTGCTGTTCAAGCAGCACCTGGACACGCCCGCGCTGATCGGCATCGGCCTGATCATCGCGGGCGTGGTGGTGATGAACGTGTTTTCGAAGTCGGTATCCCATTGACCGCGCCTGCCGCGGGGGGTGCGGCCGCTGTAGGTGACGCGGGAATGCCCGGCGCGGCTTGCCGGCGCGTGGTCGGAATGCCGCTCTGGCGCCGATGGCTTGCCTGGCTGGGCTTCGTCAGCCTGGCCTGCCTGGGCGGGCTCTGGAGCGCCAACGCCATGGCGCAGGACTTCAACCGCGCCGCCGAACTGGTCCGCTATCGCGCCTGGTTCCAGAATTTCACCCAGGATCTTGATGTGTTTGCCGCCACGCGCGGCCCGCTGACCGAGGCGCAGCTGGACGAACGATTCGCACGCACCGTCGTGCCGGGTTCGCGCGCCGCCAGTTTCATCCGCCAAACCTTCACGCGACGCGGCGACGACGGTTTGTACTATCCGCAAGCCGGGTCCCGCGCGGTGTTCATGGGCGTACTGGCCAGCGCGATCCCCGCCGGCCAGGGCGGCGTCTACCCCGAGACCACGGCCGCCGTCGATGTCGGCGATTTGACCGTCTGGTACCTGCACGTGGACGTGGGCGACATGGCCAACACCTACCTGCTGTCGCCCGATCACTTCAAACCGTACCGCTTGCCGCCGCCCGGCAAGCTGGAACGCGACGCCTACCCTTTCCTGTTGATGGACACGCGCGACAAGGCGTTGCGCCTGGGCGGCATCAGCAGCGAACTCTGGGGCCTGATCGTCTATCTGCACAATGCCGCACATTGATCGCACCCTGCGCCTGCTGCTGCTGAACGGGCTGTCGCTGGCCTCGCCGCTGGCACACGCGCTGTGCCAGCCCATGGCCGCATCTGCCCAGCGCGAGACCGTGGTGGCGCAGGTACGGCTGGACGAAACCGCCACCCTGCTGGCGCTGGACGGCTCGCGCATCAAGACTTGGGAACCGCCCGTTGCGGTGGAAACGGGCACACGCGCCACGCCGGTCATCTGGGCCGAGCGGGTGGACTGGTCGGTGTATCTGATCGATCCGATGGCCGCCCCGTCCGCCGCCTCCAAGCCCGCTTCCACCGGCGCACTCACCGGCGGGTCCAAGGCCGTCGCCAACCCCAACGTCAACAACAACGCCACGCTCGGCCCCACCGTGCTGCGGTTCGAGCGCGGCCCCGACGGCGTCCGCCACCTGTGCGGCATCGCCCAATTCGACGCCGGCACCCTCCGGGCCGCGCAAGCCGCCGGGCGGCCCGGGCTGCCCAAGCCCGACTACGAAACCCGCTTTCAGTACGACAGCGCCGGCCGGCTTGCCGGCTACGAAACACGTTCTCAGAATGCGCAGGGCAAGCCCAACCCCTCGGCCAATTTCTGCCTGCGCTACGACAGCAACGGATGGCTGGCGGAACACGGCGCCAACGCTTGTAGCGACCCGTCTCGGCCGCTGATGCGCTACGTGCACGATGCCGCCGGCCGGCTGCTGCGCACCATTTCCTATGTTGAAAACCAGGGCGATGCGCAGGAAGTCACGCAGTTTGACCAGCAAGGCCAACCCGCCCAGCGCTATCGGCGCCAACGGCTGGACTGGAGCAACGAAAAGCTGATGCTGGGGCTGCCCTATCAAGAACGCCCATCCGAATTTGCCGTCCTGGTGCTGCCCGGTGCGAACTGGGCGGCGCCGGCGATGGAGTCGTATCACTACGACTGGGCCATCGTGCAGCCCAAGGGCAAAGACGGCGACGTCTACGGAGCCAGGCGCGATCCGTCTTCCATCCTGGCGCAGGGCAATAGCGGCCCGGACGGCCAATTCACCCTTAGCGTGGCTCAGCGCCGCCAAGTCTGGGAAGCGGCGGGAAAAAACCCCGGCGCCGTGCACTGGCTGTGGGCGCCGGGCCAGGTCTACACGCTTTTGCAGACCCTGCCCCCGGGTGTGTGGAAAGCGTGCACCAACGCCGGCAACCGGCAGGCGGATGCCTGCGGCGCCCCTTAGGGATGGTTGGCGGGCGGCAGCGATTCGCCGGGATCGCGCGCGCCCGGATGCCGCACATAATCCACCAGCGCCAAGGTCGCGCGATCCGGTGGCGGTGTCAGCAACGACACCACGATGATCGTCAGGAAAGCCACCGGCGCGCCAAATACGCCGGCCGCAATCGGCTGGATGCCCCACCACAGGTCCACCGGCTGTGTGCGTGAAATGCCCAGCACCCATTCGCGCAACCACGGATGTGTGTGCGTCATATACGCGAACGTCGTCAGCAGCCCCGCCGCCATCCCCAGCGTAGCGCCCCATTTATTGGCGCGGCGCCAGAACACGCCCATGACCAGGGCGGGAAAGAACGACGATGCCGCGAACGAGAACGCCGCGGACACCATGAACAGAATGTCGGCAGGCTTGCGCGCCGCGACCCAGGCCGCGCCAAACGCCACCACCAGCAACAGTATCTTGGACACCATTACCCGGCGCGCGGCCGACATGCGCGGCGAGACCATCCGGTACCACATGTCGTGCGACAAGGAATTGGACAGCGTCAGCAGCAGGCCGTCGGCCGTGGACAGGGCGGCGGCAAGCCCGCCGGCCGCCACCAGGCCCGAAATCACATAAGGCAAGCCGCCGATCTCGGGCATCGCCAGCACCACCACGTCCGCGCCGATGCTGATCTCGCTTAGCTGCACGACGCCATCGCGATTGATGTCGGTCACGTCAAGCAGGTTGCTGTCGACCGCGCTCCAGGCATGCACCCAATTGGGCAGGCTGAGAAAGTTCGACCCCACTACCTGCGTATAGACCTCGTACTTGACCAGCAGCGCCAGCGCGGGCGCCATGAAGTACAGCAGCAGGATGAACAATAGCGACCAGCACACCGATTTGCGCGCCTCGATGACCGAGGGCGTGGTGTATGAACGCATCAGAATGTGCGGCATTCCCGCCGTGCCCAGCATCAGGCACAAGACCAGCGCCAGGAAGTTGACGCGCATGTTGCGTTGTTCTTCGGGGTCTTTGGCGGGAAAGGGCTCGGCGTGCGGGGTGGCCGGGGCGGCCCGCGCCTCGAACGTGGCGCGCGCCTGCGACCACGCCACCCGCGCGTCTTCCACGCTGGCGGGGTACGCGGCCAGCTCGCGCTCGGCCGAACGGATCTCGACCATCGGCGCATCCGACGCGTTCAGCTGCGCCAGCCGGCTGCGCAGCTTGTCTTTTTCCAACGTCCACGATTCGGGCAGGGCCTGGACGCGCGACGCCATTTCGTCGGCATGCTGCTGCCACAGCCGCCGCACCTCGATTTCGGAAGGGTCGTTCTGCAGATAGATTTCTTTTTCGGTCACCTGCTGCAAGACCACGCCGGCCGACAACTGCGGCACCGGCATGTTCGTATGCTTGACCGACAGCCACACAACCGGCACCAGGTAGGCGATGACCAGGATGATGTACTGCCCCACCTGCGTCCACGTCACGGCGCGCATGCCGCCCAGGAACGAGCACACCAGCATGCCGCCCAGCGCCACGAAGATGCCCAGCTCGAACGAGATACCCGTCATGCGCGTGGTGATGATGCCCACGCCGTAGATTTGCGCGACCAGATACGTGAATGAGCACAGGATGGCGCAGGCCACGCCCGCCATCCGGGGCATGTTGCCGCCGTAGCGCGCGCCCATGAAGTCGGGAATGGTGTATTGGCCAAACCGTCGCAGATACGGGGCCAGCAACATGGCGACCAGCACGTAGCCGCCGGTCCAGCCCATGATGTAGGCCAGCCCGCCGTAGCCGGTCAGGTACAGCGTGCCGGCCACGCCGATGAACGACGCCACCGACATCCAGTCGGCCGCCGTGGCCATGCCGTTATAGATGGCAGGCACGCGCCGGCCCGCCACGTAGTATTCGACCTGGTCCGAGGTGCGGCAGACGATGCCGATGCCGGCATACAGGCTGACCGTGACCAGCAGGAAGACGTAGCCGATCCAGTTGCGCGGCATGCCCAGGACCTCGGCCAGCGCCATCAGCAGGATCATCAGGGCAAAGCCGGCCGTGTACAGCACATAGATACGGCGCAGGCGGATCCTGAATTCCTGTGGAGTATCTCCGCTGAAAGGCATCAGCGGCCCCCGCCGGCGCGATCGCCGTTGCTGTGCTCATTGCCGTTGCCGTTGCCGCCCGCGTGGGCTGCCACTTCAGCGCCCAGTCCTCCGCCCGCATCGATCGCCGCTTCGGCGGCCTCGTCGGCGCGGTTCATGACCCGGGCGTAGACGCCCACGATGATCAGATACGCCAGCGGCGCGCCATAGGCCGCCATCCAGAACGCGAAGGGCCATCCGATGAAATCAAAGCTCAAGCTGCGGGCGAAGAACGCGGGCACGAAGGTCAGCGCCGCCCAGACCACAAGCAGCAACAGAATCAGCCGCAGATTGCGGCGCCAATAGGGGATGGGAATGGACGGGGAAAGAGGTGCGCGGGATTTCGGCATAGCTAGGATGTTTTCAGACCCTATCTGGATAGCGCGAAACGCTGCGTCTGAAAAGCCCTGCGAATGAAATTCAGGCTTTTTATGCGACAACGGCCGGCACTCTTTGGTGCCAGCCGTTGTGCGTTTTGCTTTTTTTGAGTACTGCTTTACTTTTTTTATGTACCGGTGCCGCCGGTATTTGCCCATGCAGGGCTTTGTCTCCTCACCTGCATGGGAAGAGATTCTGCACCAAGTGCGGGAATGCCACACTAGGGGAATGCCCTAAGACGGAGCATTCATTTACATATTCCCTGCACCACTACGGTGCTATTTGACCGGAAAGTTCTAAATATTGGGATTTTTTGGCAAAAAGGCCGGAATTGAGCCGAATTCAGGAATCTGGCGCGTCCCGCAATATGACGCCCGCCACCGTGCCATGCCCGGAATCGGGCGCGCCGGCCCGGCCCCTGAACAGCCCAGCCCTCCCCGCCCCATCGTGCGCAGGCTCTCCCCGGGCCCCGCGCCATTTTTATTTCTTGTTTACACCCTACCCCGCAACCTATATCCCGTTTTTACCCCCTGCTCCGTAACCTGCCGGTGTCCTGATTGGTCACCTGGCCTGCCCCGGCGCGCATCCGCCTTTGCCGCGCAGGCCCGTCGTTCGAAGGGAGCGTTGCTCCCGGGAGGAAAAACGTGGATGCCATCTATATCGCCGCCTTCGCCGTCATGGCCGGGGCGACGCTTGCCTTGCTGCAATTGTGCGCCGCCCTGTCCGGGGGAGAGCCGTCATGAACTGGCTTTACTGGCTTAGCGGCCTGACCGCCGCCGTGTTGTTCGTCTACCTGCTGGTGGCCCTGTTCAAACCGGAGAAATTCTGATGACCGCCGAATTTGTCGGATTGCTGGCCTTGTACCTGGCGATCCTGCTTGCGATCGCGCCCCTGCTGGGGCGCTATATCCGCATCGCCATGGAAAACGGGCAATCCAGGCTGACCGCATGGGGCCGCCCGCTGGAGCGCGGCATCTACCGGCTTGCGGGCATCGACCCGCAAGCCGAAATGGGCTGGAAGCGGTACGCCGTGGCCGTGCTGGTGTTCAACATTGTCGGCATTGTGGTCGTCTATGCCTTGCAGCGCGTGCAAGGCATGTTGCCGCTGAACCCTGCGGCCCTCGGCGCCGTCAGCCCGGATTCCGCGCTGAACACCGCCATCAGTTTCGTCAGCAACACCAACTGGCAAGGCTATGGCGGCGAGTCCACCATGAGCTACCTGACGCAGATGCTGGCGCTGACGGTGCAGAACTTTGTCTCGGCCGCCACCGGCATCGCCGTGCTGTTCGCGTTGATACGCGGCCTGTCGCGCCACTGTTCGGCCACCGTGGGCAACTTCTGGGCGGACATGGTCCGCTGCACGATGTACGTGCTGCTGCCACTGTCGTTCGTGCTGGCGCTGTTGCTGGTCAGCCAGGGAGTCATCCAGAACTTCAGCCCGTATCAGGACGTGCAGACGGTGCAAGCCCTGCACTACGAACAGCCGCGCGTGGGCGCCGACGGCCAGCCGGTGCTGGACGCGTCCGGCCAGGCCGTGACCGACCCCGCCGTCACCTCGACACAAACGCTGGCGATGGGCCCCGTGGCCTCGCAGGAAGCCATCAAGCTGCTGGGCACCAACGGCGGCGGCTTCTTCAACGCCAATTCCGCGCACCCGTTCGAGAACCCCACGCCGCTGGCGAACTTCATGCAGATGCTGGCCATCCTGATGATTCCCGCCGCGCTGTGCTTCACCTTTGGCGAAATGGTGGGCAGCCGCCGGCAGGGCATCGCCATCCTGGCCGCGATGACGGTGCTGTTTGCCGTGTTTGCGCTGACCACCGCCTACTTCGAACAACAGCCCAACCCCATGGCGGCGCAAGCAGGCGCGGACAGCGCCATGACGGCCCTGACGCCGGGCGGCAACATGGAAGGCAAGGAATCGCGCTTCGGCATCGCCGCCACGTCGCTCTTTGCCATCATCACCACGGCGGCATCCTGCGGCGCGGTAAATGGCATGCACGATTCGTTCAGCGCCATGGGCGGCTTGCCCCCGATGTTGCAGATGCAGCTGGGCGAAGTCGTCTACGGCGGCGTGGGCTCCGGGCTGTACGGCATGCTGGCCTTCGCCGTGCTGGCGGTGTTCATCGCGGGGCTGATGATCGGCCGCACGCCGGAATACCTGGGCAAGAAGATCGAAGCCTACGACATGAAGATGGTGTCGATCATCATCCTTGTCACCCCGTTGCTGGTGCTGGGTGGAACTGCGCTCGCCGTGTCGGTATCGGCGGGCCGGGCGGGCGTGCTCAACCCGGGCATCCACGGCTTCTCGGAAATCCTGTACGCGCTGTCATCGGCCGCCAATAACAACGGCAGCGCGTTTGCGGGGCTATCGGCCAACACGCCCTTCTACAACGTGCTGCTGGGCATCGCGATGTGGTTTGGCCGCTTTGCCGTGATCGTGGCGGTGCTGGCCATGGCCGGCTCGCTGGCGGCCAAGCGGCGCTTGCCCGCCGGCCCCGGCAGCATGCCCACCACCGGCCCGCTTTTCGTGGTGCTGCTGATCGGCGCGGTGCTGCTGGTGGGCGCGCTGACGTATGTGCCCGCGCTGGCCCTGGGGCCGGTCGCTGAACACCTGCAACCTTGAATGCAACAGGCTAGGAAACAACATGGCCAAGATTGAAATGCAAACCTCAAGCGCAGGCGGCGGCGCCGCCCGCGCGCCCGCCGTCACCCCGCAAGAGCGCCCTTTCGGCATGTGGTCGCGATCGCTGGTCGCGCCCGCGTTGCTGGACAGCTTGCGCAAGCTGTCGCCCGCGGCGCAATTGAAGAACCCCGTCATGTTCGTCGTGTACGTGGGCAGCATCCTGACCACCGTGCTATGGGTCATGGCCCTGCGCGGCCAGGCCGAAGCCCCCGCCGGCTTCATCCTGGCCATTGCCGTGTGGCTGTGGTTCACGGTGCTATTCGCCAACTTCGCCGAGGCCCTGGCCGAAGGGCGCGGCAAGCAGCAGGCGGCGACGCTGCGCGGGTTGCGCACCACCATCAACGCGCGCCTGCTCAAGAACTTTCGCGATGCCGACGCGCGCGACGCGCATCCCGATCAATGGCGCGGCCAGGCCGTCAGCCAGGCGTCGGGCCTGCTGCGCCGGGACGACGTGGTGCTGGTCGAAGCCGGTGAAACCATCCCCGGCGACGGCCAGGTGATCGCGGGCGTGGCCTCGGTGGACGAAAGCGCCATCACCGGCGAATCGGCGCCCGTCATCCGCGAATCGGGCGGCGACTTTTCTTCCGTTACCGGCGGCACCCGCGTGCTGTCCGACTGGATCTTCGTGCGCATCGCCGCCGACCCCGGCGAGAGCTTTCTGGACCGCATGATCTCCATGGTCGAAGGCGCCAAGCGCCAGAAGACGCCGAACGAATTGGCGCTGACCATCCTGCTGGTGGGCCTGACGGTGGTGTTCCTGCTGGTGGTCGTGACGCTGATGCCCTTCTCCATCTACGCGGTCAGCGCGGCGGGCGGCGGCGCGGCGGTCACCGTAACGGTGCTGGTGGCGCTGCTGGTATGCCTGATTCCGACCACCATCGGCGGGCTGCTGTCGGCCATCGGCGTGGCGGGCATGAGCCGCATGATGAGCGCCAACGTCATCGCCACCTCGGGCCGCGCGGTTGAAGCGGCGGGCGACGTTGACGTGCTGCTGCTGGACAAGACTGGCACCATCACCTTCGGCAACCGTCAGGCGTCCACCTTCCTGCCCGCGCCGGGCGTGTCGGCTCGCGAATTGGCTGACGCGGCCCGGCTGGCTTCGC
This sequence comes from Achromobacter sp. ESBL13, assembly GCF_036668755.1. NCBI lineage: Bacteria > Pseudomonadati > Pseudomonadota > Betaproteobacteria > Burkholderiales > Alcaligenaceae > Achromobacter > Achromobacter sp. ESBL13. The sequence continues at coordinate 39,865 of NZ_JAZEVT010000007.1, forward strand.
TGGCTGATGAAACGCCTGAAGGACGCAGCATCGTGGCGCTGGCCGACAAGGCCACGCACGCCCCGGCCGCGCGTGTTGAAGACGCGGAATTCGTCCCGTTCACCGCGCAATCGCGCATGAGCGGCGTGAACCTGGGCGTACGGATGATCCGCAAGGGCGCGATAGACGCCGTACAGTCCTGGCTCAAGGCGCTGGACGCCGGCGTGCCCGACGCCGTATTGCACCAAGCCGAAGACGTAGCCCGGCGCGGCAGCACGCCGCTGCTGGTCAGCGACGGCAATCGCGCGTTGGGCGTCGTCGAACTGAAAGACATCGTCAAGCCCGGCATCCAGTCGCGCTTTGCCGAGCTGCGCCGCATGGGCATCAAGACGGTGATGATCACCGGCGATAACAAGCTGACCGCCGCGTCCATCGCCGCCGAAGCCGGCGTGGATGATTTCCTGGCCGAAGCCACGCCCGAAGCCAAGCTGAAGTTGATTCGCGCCTATCAATCCGAAGGCCGGCTGGTGGCGATGACGGGCGACGGCACCAACGACGCACCCGCGCTGGCGCAGGCCGACGTGGCCGTGGCGATGAACTCGGGCACGCAGGCCGCCAAGGAAGCCGGCAACATGGTGGACCTGGATTCAAACCCCACCAAGCTGATCGAAATTGTCGAAATCGGCAAGCAGATGCTGATGACGCGCGGGGCGTTGACCACGTTCAGCGTGGCCAACGACGTGGCCAAATACTTCGCCATCATTCCGGCCGCCTTCGCCACCGTGTTCCCGCAGCTGAACGTGCTGAACATCATGCAGCTGGCCACGCCGGCCTCGGCCATTCTGTCGGCCGTGATCTTCAACGCGCTGATCATCGTGGTGCTGATTCCGCTGGCCCTCAAGGGCGTGCGCTATCGGCCGCTGGGCGCCTCGGTGCTGCTGCGCCGCAACCTGCTGGTCTACGGCCTGGGCGGCCTGCTGGTGCCGTTCGTCGGCATCAAGCTGGTCGACATGGTGCTGGCCGCGCTGGGGTGGGCGTGACGCCCGCGCCGGCCTGGCGTGGCCCGGCCTGGCGCGGCCCGGCCCGCAACATAAGCACGTAGCCCGCGTCAGTCGTGCCCCCGACATAACCCGCACCCAGCCACTACCGGCCCCCGGCGCGCGCCTCGCGCCCGCCGGTGAGCCGGCCTGGAGCCTGCCCCATTCAAGGAATTCATCATGCAAGCCACAACTTCCCCAAACGCAGCCACCACTGCCCCCATCCCGGCCCGCCAAGGCGGCATCCTGCGCCCCGCGCTGGTCATCTTTGCCGCGCTGTCGCTCGTGACCGGCCTGGCCTACCCCTTCCTGACGCGCGGCGTGGCCGCCGTGGTGTTCCCGCACCAGGCGGCCGGCTCGCTCATCACGCAGGGCGACAAGGTGGTCGGGTCGGCGCTGATCGGCCAGGCGTTCAGCGAACCGCGGTACTTCTGGAGCCGTCCGTCGGCCACCGCGCCCATGCCGTACAACGGCGCGGCCTCCGGGGGGTCCAACCTGGGCCCGCGCAACCCGGCGCTGGCGCAAGCCATCCAGGACCGCATCGCGGCCTTGAAGGCGGCCGATCCGGACAACTCCACGCCGGTGCCGGTGGACCTGATCACCGCGTCCGGCAGCGGGCTGGACCCGCACATCAGCCCGGCCGCCGCCAACTATCAGGCCGCGCGCGTGGCGCGCCTCCGTCATCTGCCGCGCGCTCAAGTGGATGCGTTGATTCAGGCGCACACCGAAAAGCCCTGGATCGGCGTGCTGGGTGACCCCACCGTCAACGTGTTGACGTTGAACCTGGCGCTGGATGCATCGCGCCCTGCGCCATGACGGCGCGGCGTATAGTAGCGCCAGCCTTTTCCACCCCACACTTTGCGCTTCATGGCTGACATTGCTGGCGAGCGTCCCGATCCCGACGCGCTCTTGAAAACGCTGGACGATGCCGCGCGCCAGGCGGTGCGCGGCAAGCTTCGCGTGTACTTCGGCGCATCGGCCGGCGTGGGCAAAACCTACGCCATGCTGGTGGCCGCCCGCGCGCAGGCCGAACAAGGCGTGCACGTGCTGGCCGGCATTGTCGAAACCCACGGCCGCCGCGAAACGGCAAGCCTGCTGGATGGGCTGGCGTCGCTGCCCTTGAAAGACGTGGCGTACCGCGGCCATGTGCTGCGCGAATTCGACCTGGACGGCGCGCTGGCCGCCCGCCCCGCGCTGGTGCTGGTTGACGAACTGGCGCATTCCAACGCGCCGGGATCGCGCCACGCCAAGCGCTGGCAAGACATCCACGAATTGCTGGCCGCCGGCATCGACGTCTGGACCACGCTGAACGTGCAGCATCTGGACAGCCTGAACGAAGCCGTGGGCAGCATCACCGGCGTGCGCGTGTGGGAAACCGTGCCGGACGAGGTCTTCGACACCGCCGACGAGGTCATCCTGGTGGACCTGTCGGCCGATGAACTGCTGCGGCGCCTTAAAGAAGGCAAGGTCTATCTGCCCGAGCAGGCACGCCACGCCACGCGCAATTTCTTTCGCAAGGGCAACCTGATCGCGCTGCGGGAACTGGCGCTGCGCCGCACGGCCGACCACGTGGACGACGACGTGCAAGCCTACCGGCGCGACCGCGCCATTGATTCGGTGTGGCGCACGCGCGAAGCCGTGGTGGCCTGCATCGGCCCGGATGCGGACGCGGAATACGTGATCCGCAGCGCCCACCGCCTGAGCCAGCAACTGGAGTGCGACCTGCACGTGGTCACCATCGACACGCCGCGCGCGGCGCCCACGCCCCAGGCCGAGCAAGAGCGCATGCAGCGCAGCCTGGCGCTGGCCGACGGCCTGGGCGCGCGCACGGAAACGCTGGCGGGCGGCGACATGGTGGATGCCGTTGTGCGCTACGTGCGCCGCCACAACATCACCAAAGCCGTCGTGGGGCGCACCCGAGCAAGCGGTCTGCAACGGCTGCGCGTCTCGTTGTCCGCATTGCTGTCGGCCGCGCTGGCGCCGGGCTGGCTGTGGCGCCGCCACAGCTTTGCCGACATGCTGGCCGCCGGCTGCCCCGAAATCGACATCATCCGGCTGGGCGCGCCGCCGCTGCCGGCCAGCGCCGCCCCGGGCCGCGACCCGCTCACGCTGGGGAACCGCGCCCGCGCGCAAGCCGACGAGCGCAACGCCGCGCCCCGGTCCGGCTATGCCTGGGCGCTGTGCTACTGCGCGGCCGCCACCGGCTTGTCGATGCTGGCGTTTCCGGTGCTGCACCAGACCAACATCGTCATGCTGTTCCTGCTGGCGGTGGTAGCCGTTGCGCTGCGCCACGGGCGGGGTCCGGCGGCGCTGGCGTCCGTTGTCAGTGTGGCGTTGTTCGATTTTTTCTTCGTGCAGCCGCTGGCATCCTTTGCCGTGTCGGACGTGCAGTACCTGCTTACGTTCGCCGTGCTGCTGGCCGTGGGCCTGCTGATCGGGCAGTTGACGGCCGGGCTGCGGCTACAGGCGCAGGTGTCGGTCAAGCGCGAAGCCGACGCGCGCAGCCTGTATGAATTCGCACGCGAGCTGTCGTCGGCATTGTTGCCGGAGCAGATCGTGGCGCTGGCCGGCGCATTCGTGCACGCAACGTTCGGCTCGCGCTGCGCGCTGTATATCCTGGGCCTGGACGACCGCCTGAAACTGGCCTCGCCCGCCGCCGCCGACATGCCGGCGCTGGAATCGGCGTTGGCCCAATGGGTGTACGACCATGGCCAACCCGCCGGGGCGGGCACCGCCACGCTGTCCAACAGCGAGCTGCTGTACCTGCCCTTGAAGGCGCCGATGCGCACGCGCGGCGTGCTGGCACTGGCCGCGCCGCGCCGCAGCCTGTTCACGCATCCCGACGCGCGCCGCCAGATCGAGGCCTACGCCACGCTGATCGCCATTGCGCTGGAACGGCTGCACTATGTCGAAGTCGCGCAGCAGGCGCTGGTCAGCATGGAATCCGAACGGCTGCGCAATTCGCTGCTGGCGGCGGTGTCGCATGACCTGCGCACCCCGCTGACCAGCCTGGTCGGCATGACCGACACGCTGACGCGCCGGCCGGGCACGCTGCCGGACGATGTGCAGGACACCATTCGCGCCATGCGCGACCAGGCGCAGCGCATGCATGCGCTGGTGGTCAATCTGCTGGACATGGCGCGGCTGCAAAGCCACGACACGCCGCTGCGCCTGGAATGGCAGTCCATTGAAGAACTGGTGGGCGCGTCGCTGGCCGCCATGCGCGAACCGCTTGCCGCGCACCGCGTCACCGTCGCGCGGCTGTCCGACCTGCCGCTGGTGGAATGCGATGGCGTGCTGATCGAGCGCGTGCTGTGCAACCTGCTTGAAAACGCGGCCAAGTACACGCCGCCCGGCAGCAGCGTGCACATCCACGCCGCCGTGCACGATGGCACGCTGCGCGTGGCCGTGTGTGACAACGGCCCCGGCGTTGCCCCCGGGGCCGAACGCCGCATCTTCGAAAAATTCACGCGCGGCGACCGCGAATCCGCTACCCCCGGCGTGGGCCTGGGCCTGGCGGTATGCGAAGCCATCATCCTGGCCCACCACGGCCGCATCTGGGTGGAACACACGCCGGGCCAGGCCCATGGCGCGCAGTTTGTCTTCAGCCTGCCGCTGGGCACGCCGCCCGACGTCCAACCCGAATCCCTTTGAAAGCGCCTTTGCATGTTCGACTACCAGCCTACCGTCCTGATCATTGAAGACGACGCCAACATCCGGCGTTTCGTGCGCCAGGCCCTGGAAAGCGAGGGTTGCGCCGTGCACGAGGCCGACACGGTCAAGCGCGGCCTGATCGAAGCCGGCACCCGCCAGCCCGACGCCATCGTGCTGGACCTGGGGCTGCCCGACGAAGACGGCATGACGTTGATCCGCGAATTGCGCGGCTGGACGCAGGTGCCGGTGCTGGTCTTGTCGGCCCGCAGCGCCGAGCCGGACAAGGTGGCGGCGCTGGACGCGGGCGCCGACGACTACCTGACCAAGCCTTTCGGCGTCAGCGAACTGCTGGCGCGGCTGCGCGTGCTGTTGCGCCGCCATGCGCGGGCGGGCGCGGCCAGCGCCGCCGAGATCAGCTTTGGCGACGTGCGCGTTGACTTCTCGCGGCGTGTCGTCGAACGCGGCGGCCAGCACGTGCACCTGACCGCCATGGAATACCGGCTGCTTGCCGCCCTGCTGGCGCACCGGGGCAAGGTCATGACACATCGTGAACTGCTGCGTGAAGTGTGGGGGCCGTCGCATATCGAAAGCAACCACTACCTGCGCATCTACATGGGGCATCTGCGGCAGAAGCTCGAAGCCGACCCGGCACAGCCCGTGTTCCTGCTGACGGAGATCGGCGTGGGGTACCGCTTCGCGGGCTGAGCGGAGCAACGGATCGCGGTGACCGGGATGTAGTAAACGTGGATGTAGTAAACGTGGATGTAATCAACGTGGATGTAATCAACGTGCCTGTGATCCACATTGACGCGATCTTTACGCGTGCCGCCCGTGTCTTGTCTCGCGCTTTATGCCGATCCTCCTATTGTTGCGATCCGTTCAACAGCAGGAGCATTCCATGTCCCGCAATTCCTTGGTCGCGCTGGCGCTGCTGACGCTGGCCGCCACCGCGCAAGCTAATGACGCCCCGGTCGCCGCCGCCGCCCCCGACTTCACTTTGTCCGCAAACCTCAGCCTGACCAGCCAATACCGCTATCGCGGCCTGATGCAGTCGGACAACAAACCCGCCGTGCAAGGCGGCTTCGACCTTGCCCACCGCAGCGGCTTTTATCTGGGCAACTGGAATTCCAGCATCAGTTGGCTCGGCGACAGCAACCCCGACGTTTCCGCCCCCGTGGAAATGGATTTCTACGGCGGCTACAAGGGCAATGTGGCCGACGGCGTGCCCGTGGACCTGGGTGTCTTGCAGTACTACTACCCGGGCGATTTCCCGTCCGGCTACACCAGCCCCGACACCACCGAACTCTACGCCGGCATCGGCTATGGCCCGATCATGTTCAAGTATTCCATTGCCATGACCAACCTGTTCGGCTTTGCCGACAGCAAATACAGCCAGTACTTCGACCTGAGCGCCAACGTCGACACCGGAGTGTGGGGCCTGACCCTGAACGCCCATGCCGGCCGCCAGATGGTGAAGAACGTGGACAAGGGGTCGTATACCGACTGGAAGCTGGGGCTGACCAAGGACTTTGGACAAGGCCTGTCGGTATCGCTGGCCTACCTGGACACCAACGCGGATCGCGCCGTCTACACCAACACGCGCGGTCGCGACATGGGCCGCGCGACAGGCGTGCTGTCGTTGACCAAAACCTTTTGATCCGCCCGGGCGTTGACGCGATTTTTACGCGCCGCGCCCGCTTTTATCGGCGGGGTTTACGGCGCGCTTCCTATAGTGGAATCGTCATCAACCAACCGATACGCGGATCGCCGCAAGCAGCGCCTTCCGCCCCGCCCCCGCCATGATCGCCCAACCCAATTCTTCTGGCCCCGCCTTGCTTGCCCCCTTTCCCGCGCCTGCGCAGGCGCGCAACGAACAGGTGGCGCTGACGGTCAGGATCGATACGCTGGACGCCTTGAACGTGCGCCTGGCGCTGCATCGGGCACTGGGCACGCGCATCGGCATCTATCTGCTGTCGGTGGACCACGCCCGCGCGCAAAGCACGCTGCAACTGCAATGCGCGCGGGACCAGCTGGATGACATGATGCAAGCCGTCATGCGCGGGCTGCCGCAGGCCGAGTTCGGCGCGGTGCGCGCGGCCGCCACCCTGACGGGGCAATAACCATGGACATGCCCGTCACCCCCCGCTTTGAAGGCATCTGGCTGCCGATGATCACGCCGCTGCGTGGCGGCTATGTAGACGTGGACGCGGCCCAGGCGCTGGCCCGCTATTACCGCAACGCGGGCATCGCCGGTCTGGTGTTGTTCGGGTCCACCGGCGAAGGCAATTTGCTGAGCCTGTCCGAGAAGATCGACATGGCGCAGGCGATCAACAGCGACCCCAACGCGTTGCCGCTGGTGTTGGGCGCGGGCGGCGTGGACACGCGCGGCGTGGCCACGGCCATCCGGCGCCTGGACAAGCTGCGGCCGGCAGGCTTTCTGGTGCCGCCCCCTTACTACCTGGGCCCGTCGCAGGCGGGCATCCAGTGGCATTACCGGCAGATTGCCTGGGCCACCGACCGCCCCATCATCCTGTACAACATCCCGAAGCGGACCGGGGTGACGATGACGGTGGAAACCATGGAAACACTGGCGTCCTTACCCAATTTTTTGGCGGTGAAGGAATGCGACGCGCCCGTGCTTGCCGCGCTGAATGCGCGCGGCAAACTGGATGCGCTGTGTGGCGACGACTTGTCCTTGCCGGACCACTGGCTGGCCGGCGGGCACGGCGCGATTCCGGCCGCCGCGCATCTGTTTCCCGAACGCCACGTTGAAATCATGCGCCTGGCGCGCGCGGGTCAGGCCGACGCCGCCCGGGCGTTATTCGAACCGCTGCGCGGCTTGATCCGGTTGCTGTTCGCCGAACCAAATCCCGCGCCCATCAAGCGGGCGCTGGCCATGCAAGGGCTGATCGCGGACGAACTGCGCATGCCCATGATGCCCGCCAGCCGTGAACTTACGCCGCGGCTGCAACGAGCACTGGGCGCAATGCAGGCGCTGCCAAGCCGCTTGCAGACAGCTTGAATACCGACACGGCGCGCGCCAGGCCGTCGGCCTGATCGTGCAGGGTCGAGGCCGACGCGGCAAACTCTTCGACCAGCGCCGCGTTCTGCTGCGTAACGCTGTCCAGGTGCGTGACGGCCTGGTTGATCTGTTCGATGCCCGTGCTTTGTTCGGCGGACGCCGTGGCGATTTCCCCCATCAGCGGCGCGCTGTTGGCCGCCGATTCCAGCACGCTGCCCATCGTGGCGCTGGCCTGCCCCACGCGTTCGCTGCCGCGCGCCACCGAATCGGACGACGCTTCGATCAGGTCCTTGATCTCTTTGGCGGCCGTGGCCGAACGCTGCGCCAAGGCCCGCACTTCGCCCGCCACCACTGCAAACCCACGGCCCTGCTCGCCCGCGCGCGCGGCTTCCACCGCCGCGTTCAGGGCCAGGATGTTGGTCTGGAACGCAATGCCGTCAATCACGCTGATGATCTCGCCGATGCGCTGCGAGCTGTGCGAGATCTCGCGCATGGCGTCGATGGCGTGCTGCGTTTCTTCGCTGCCCTGGCGCGCCAGCTTTGCCGACTGCGCCGCCAGCGCGCTGACTTCGCGCACGTGTTCCGCGCTTTGCCGGGCGGTGGCGGTGATCTCTTCAACGCTGGCCGCCGTCTGTTCCAGCGCGGCCGCCTGCTTTTCGGTGCGGTCCGACAGGTCCAGGCTGCCCGCCGCGATCTGGCGCGAGGCCGCCGCGATGGACCCGGTGGATTGCACGATGCTGCGCAAGGCCACTTCCAACCGTGTCTGCATGCGCCCCATGGCTACGAACAGCTGCCCGATTTCGCCACGATGGTTGCCGGACACCTCGCCCGCCAGATCGCCGTTGGCCACGCGTTCGCACAGCGCCACGGCTTCGTCCAAGGGGCGGATCACATGGGTGTGGAAAAAACGCAGCGCCGCCAACAGCAGCAATGCCAGCAGGCCGATGGTGACCGCGCCCTGACGCCAAAGCGTCTGGTAGAACGCCGCGTCCACATCGTCCACGTACAGGCCCGTGAAGATCAGCCAGCCCCATTCCGCGTCGTAAGTCGCATAACTGATCTTCGGCAGTGCCTCATCCGCGCCGGGCCGTGGAAAGCGGTAGTGCACATAGCCGCCGCCTGCCTTGCCGCCGGCATACAGCCGCTGAAAGATAGGCAGGCCGTCCACGTCCTTGATGTCGCGCACGTTGGTGCCCACCAATTTCGGGTCAGGGTGCACCAGCAAGGCGTAGTCATCGCCAAAAGCGCCCACATAGCCGTCGGCGCCATAGCGCAGCTGCGACAGGCGCCTGGCCACGTTGCGCTTGGCCTCGGCCAGCGGCATGCCTTCGCTGACGCTTTGCTTGCCGTTGCGCAAAATGCCGGCGGACAGATCCAGCACGTGCCGCAGTTCCGTCTTGCGGTCTTCGACCATTTCACCCCGGCGCTGCCACGCATCCCAGGCGCCCAGCGCCAGCACGGCCGCGCCTATCGCGAAAACGAACCACAACAACTCTCTGCGCAGACTGGTGCTCTTCACCGGATTTCCTTGTAGTGCCTGTCATGCCACCCGCGCGTCTGAAACGATAGACGGCAAAATGTGACTGTTTATGTATTGCGATAGGTCAGGATACGGAGAAGACGCCGGGTTTTCAGCAGGCGCGCACGGGCTGGTTGATCTAGCGCAAGAGGCGGGCGTAAAAAAAACGCAAGACGCGGGACGCCTTGCGTTGGTTTGGTGCAAGCCCGGCGGCTGGGGCCCGGCCGCCAGGAATGTGAGGTCAGGGCTGCGGGGTCACCGGCTGCGAGGGCACTGCCTGCTTGGCCGGCCGCGGTGCCGTCAGTGCAATCAGCGTGACCACGATCAAGGAGTAATTGGGCACGCTGCGCATGTTGCGGAACATCATCTCCGTCAGGCTGAACGCGCAGTAACCCAGGCAGAACAACAAGCCCAACTGCGCCCCCACCCGTATCACGCGATCGTCGCTGGCCATGCGCCGGAAGAAGACGGCGGCCGGCACCAGATACAGGGTCAGAATCGTCATCAAGCCCAGCAAGCCATAACCGGACAACGCGCCCAGCATGTCGTTGTGCGGCTCACCGAAGCCTTCAACGACCTCTTGCGTCACGATGCCCTGCGTCTGCAAGTGCCGCAGCTCTTCCCGGAACATGCTGGGGCCCACGCCCACGATGGGGCTTTTCTGAAACATCAGCAGCGACGCATGCCACAGCTGCAAGCGGATGCCAAACGAGGTATCGCGGTTGGACGACGTGGCAAAGCCCTGCACGTCGGACGTGATCTCGTGCATGCGGCTGCTGAACGTCCAGATGGCGGCGGCGCTGGCGGCCAGCGCCACGCACAGCGCCAGCGCGCAATACACCTTGTGACGACGGCTCCAGTTGCGCAGGCCCAGCAGGAATACCAGCGCCAGAATCGGCAGCAACATCCAGCTGCTGCGCGTCTCAGACTGCCAGGTGGCGTAGACGGTCAGAGCCACCACCGCCAGCTTCACCGCCATTTCGATGCGCGGCCAGCGCGTACAGGCGCCAAAGCCCATCGACAACAAGGTCATGCCGCCCAGCAGCAATGTCAGGTTGGCGAACGCCACCGCGTTATAGCGGCCGCCGACGTCGACCATGCCGTTGCGGCCCACCGTCTCCATCGTGACGATCAGCAGCATGGCCCCGGCGAAGGCGCCCACCAGCACGCTCCATTGCACTGCCTTCAACCACGGACGCGGCGCGCGCAGCAGCAGCCACAGCACCGGCAGCGCCAAGGCGAAGCGCAACAGCTTTTCAAGTTCGGAATTACTCCACACGCCACGCACCGTCGACGTGATGAACATACAGGCCAGTGGCAGCAGCAGCACCAGCGACATGGGCCACAAGGCTCGGAAGTCCATCGGTTCGTAGCGCTTGACGGCGTTCACCGCCAACGCGGTCAGCGCAATCAGCGCGCTGAGATAAAGAACGGCGGGGCCGCCCACCGGGCTGGTCAGCGCCAGCGCGGGAACCAGCAATACAAGCCAGGTGGCTAGGGATACATACAGTCGGGGCACAGCGATCAGCCTGGAAAGAACAGCGTAAGCGCCAGCGCGCTTCATGCGGATACGTTAGACAAAACCCGCCCGCCATGACGGCGGGCGGGTTCAGCGGACCATCTAGATACGAACCGCGGGTTTACATGTTTTCGATCATGACCTGGCCGAAGCCCGAGCACGACACCTGCGTCGCCCCTTCCAGCAGGCGCGCGAAGTCATACGTGACCTTCTTGGACAGGATGGACTTTTCCATGCTGGAGATGATCAGGTCGGCGGCTTCGGTCCAGCCCATGTGGCGCAGCATCATTTCAGCAGACAGGATTTCGGAACCGGGGTTCACGTAGTCCTTGCCGGCGTACTTGGGCGCCGTGCCGTGGGTGGCTTCGAACATGGCAACCGAATCGGACAGGTTGGCGCCCGGGGCGATGCCGATGCCGCCCACCTGCGCGGCCAGCGCATCCGAGATGTAGTCGCCGTTGAGGTTCAGCGTGGCGATCACGTCGTATTCGGCCGGACGCAACAGGATCTGTTGCAGGAAGGCGTCGGCAATCACGTCCTTGACGATGATCTCACGGCCCGTCTTCGGGTTCTTGAACTTGCACCACGGGCCGCCATCGATCAGCTGCGCGCCAAATTCCTTCTGCAGCAGCTCGTAGCCCCAGTCCCGGAAGCCCCCTTCCGTGAACTTCATGATGTTGCCCTTATGCACCAGCGTCAGCGACGTGCGGTCGTTGTCGATGACGTACTGCGCAGCCTTGCGCACCAGGCGCTCGGTGCCTTCGCGCGACACGGGCTTGATGCCGATGGACGAGGTGTTCGGAAAGCGGATCTTCTTGACGCCCAGCTTGGTTTGCAGGAACTGGATCAATTCCTTGGCCTGTTCGCTTTCGGCCATGTATTCGATGCCCGCATAGATGTCTTCCGAGTTCTCGCGGAAGATCACCATGTTGGTCTTTTCGGGTTCACGCACCGGCGAGGGCACGCCCTTGAAGTACGCCACCGGACGCAGGCAGACGTACAGGTCCAGTTGCTGGCGCAGCGCCACGTTCAGCGAACGGATGCCGCCGCCCACGGGGGTGGTCAGCGGGCCCTTGATGGACACCACGTAGTCTTTGACGACTTCCAGGGTTTCATCGGGCAGCCAGACGTCCGGGCCGTAGACCTTGGTGGCCTTCTCGCCGGCATAGACTTCCATCCAATGGATCTTGCGCTTGCCGCCGTAGGCTTTTTGCACCGCGGCATCGACAACCTTGATCATCACCGGGGTGATGTCGGCGCCCGTGCCGTCGCCTTCAATGAAGGGAACGATGGGCTGTTCAGGCACATTCAGCGAGAAATCAGCGTTGACCGTGATTTTCTGGCCGCCAGCGGGAACCTTGATATGTTGGTAGGACATGAATGCTCCATTTGCTCCGGGTGGTTTTTCTGCACGCGCCGCATCGAAAAGCGTCCGATTCCGCAGGGGAAAAGCCCCTGTCTGACCGCACACCGGATGGCGGATAGCAACCAATTCTATATCGCAAAGGGTGCCGGGCAACCGGCGGCCATCGGGCGCGCGGTAAAATAATGCGTCCATAGACCGCATTCCGTCCCCACCGATGTTCAATCCGTCACGCGACCAAGTTCGCGAATTCTTTATCGACACCTGGCGCAAGCACCGCGCCAACGAGGTGCTGACCCCGCTCGAGGCCATCGCGCTGGACTGGATCATCGAGCATCCCGAATACCACGGCGACCTTGAAAGCCCCGAGGCCATGACCATGGAATACGAGGTGGAAAAGGGGCGCACCAACCCCTTCCTGCACCTGTCCATGCACCTGGCCATCGCCGAGCAGTTGTCCATCGACCATCCGCCCGGCATCCGTCTGGCTTACCAGCAGTTGACCGCCCGCTCGGACGCGCACCATGCGGCCCATGAAATCATGGAATGCCTGGGGCAAGTCGTATGGGAAGCGCAGCGCCTGGGCACGCCGCTGGACAGCGACACCTACATCGATCTGATCCGGCGCCGCGCCAGCCTTTGACGCTTACTTTGACGCTTATTTAGCGTGCAACGCGCAAGCGTTATGGCTTATTTGCGTACGCCCAGGTCGCTGGGCAGGGACGCCAGCCATGCCGACACGTTGGAAATATCCTGGTCGGACAGCTGCGTGGCAAAGGCGCCCATGATGGGGTTCTTGCGCACGTTGGCGGTGGCAGCGCTGCCCGAGGCACCGCGCTTGTAAGCCTTCAGCGCATGCGACAAGTAGTCGGCATGCTGGCCGGCCAGCGTGGGGTAGGCCGGGTCCACCGCGGTCTTGGCGTCGGCGCCGTGGCACGACGCGCAATTGAATTTATCGAAGACGGCCTTGCCGGCCGCCAGGTCCTGCGCCTGGACGGAGGCGCCCGCCATGGCGAAAGTCGCGCCCAGAAGGGCAAGCATCGTGCGATTCATTGTTTGCCCCTTATTTCAGATTCGAGTAGTACGCGGCCAGGTCGGCGATGTCCTGGTCGGACAGGCTGCCGGCAATGGCGTCCATCGTAGGATGGCTGCGCGCGCCTTTCTTGTACTCGTTCAGGGCGGTTTCGATGTACTTGGCGTTTTGGCCAGCAATCATCGGCACGTGATAAAGCTCGGGGAACGTCGCCTTGTAGCCTTCGATGCCGTGGCACCCGATGCACATGGAGACCTTGTCGCGGGCATTTTGGATATTACCGACAGGCGCTGCGTCAGCAGCAACAGCCTGGCCGGCGATCGCACAGGACGCCATCGCGGCCAACACGGAAACCGTGCACTTCAGAGAGGTTCGCAACTTCATTGGAATGGCTCTTCTTGGTATGGCTTAAGGACTAGGGCCTGCTCACACGTCGGCCCCCTGCAAACACGTTGCGGGTCGAACCCAACTGCAAAACCGCCTGATTGTACGATAATTGCTCAGGATTAATACCTTGCGATGGGTATTGATCACCGTCAATCCTCGGAAGCCATAAGCCAATGTCCGCAGCCCAGTCCGCACACTCCGCCTCGCCTGCCCGCTTCAACGGGACCGACAGCTACGTCGCCACCGACGACCTGAAACTGGCCGTCAACGCCGCCCTGACCTTGCAGCGTCCGCTGCTGATCAAAGGCGAGCCCGGCACCGGCAAGACCATGCTGGCCGAAGAAGTGGCGCGCGCGCTGGGGCGGCCGCTGCTGCAATGGCACATCAAATCCACCACCAAGGCGCATCAGGGCCTGTACGAATACGACGCCGTCTCGCGCCTGCGCGACTCCCAGCTGGGCGACGAAAAAGTCCGCGATATCCGCAACTACATCGTGCAAGGCACCTTGTGGCAAGCCTTCCAGGCGGATGAGCCGGTGGTGCTGCTGATCGACGAGATCGACAAGGCCGACATCGAATTTCCCAACGACCTGCTGCGCGAACTGGACCGCATGGAATTCCATGTGTACGAAACGCGCGAGACCATTTCCGCGCGCCATCGCCCGCTGGTCATCATCACGTCCAACAACGAAAAAGACCTGCCCGACGCGTTCCTGCGCCGCTGCTTCTTTCACTACATCCGCTTCCCCGACCGCGACACCATGCGCGACATCGTGGCCGTGCACTATCCGCACCTGAAGCAAGACGTGCTGCGCGCGGCGCTGGACACCTTCTTTGCGCTGCGCGACGCGCCCGGCCTGAAGAAAAAGCCGTCTACATCGGAACTGCTGGATTGGCTGCGCCTGCTGCTGGCAGAAAACGCCACGGCGGCCGAGATTGACGCCCACACAGCAACCGCCGTGCCGCTGATGGCCGGCGCGCTTCTGAAGAACGAGCAAGACGTGCACCTGCTGGAACGCCTGGCGGCCATGACCCGCGGCGGCCAGCGCCGCTGATCTTGCAGCCACCGGCGGCCACCCTATGCTGATCGACTTCTTCTATCACCTGCGGGCGCACAAGCTGCCCGTCTCGGTCAAGGAATACCTGACCCTGGTGGACGCCCTGCGCCACGATCTGATGGCGCCCACGCTGGACGAGTTCTACTTCCTGGCGCGCGCCACGCTGGTCAAGGACGAATCGCTTTACGACCGCTACGACAAGGCCTTCGGCGCCTATTACAAGGGCATCGAAGCCGCGCTGCCACCGGGCAAGGAAATCCCGCTGGACTGGCTGATCAAGCAGTTTGAAAAGAACCTGACGCCCGAAGAAAAAGCCGCGATCGAAAAGCACGGCTGGGACAAGCTGATGGAGCTTTTCAAGGAACGCATGCAAGAGCAGAAAGAGCGCCACGCGGGCGGCAGCAAATGGATCGGCACCGGCGGAACGTCGCCGTTCGGCAACGGCGGCTACCACCCCGAGGGCATTCGCGTGGGCGGCGCGTCGGCGGGCAACCGCTCGGCCGTCAAGGTCTGGGACATGCGCCAGTTCAAAGACTACGACGATCAGGTCGAACTGGGCACGCGCAACTTCAAGGTGGCGCTACGGCGCCTGCGCCGCTTCGCTCGCCAAGGCGCCGAAATGGAATTGGACCTGGACGACACCATCGCCAGCACCGCGCGCAACGCCGGCCACCTGGACCTGCGCATGGTGCCCGAACGCCACAACACCGTGAAGGTGCTGATGTTGCTGGACGTGGGCGGCAGCATGGACGACCACATCGGCCGCGTCGAGGAATTGTTTTCCGCGGCACGTAGCGAATTTCGCAATCTGGAAGTCTATTACTTCCACAACTGCCCGTACGAAAGCCTGTGGCAAAGCAACCGCCGCCGCCAGAACGAACGCTTCGACACCTGGGACGTGCTGCGCAAATACAACCCGGATTGGCGCCTGATCATCGTGGGCGACGCCACCATGAGCCCGTACGAAATCCTGCAACCAGGCGGCTCTGTCGAGCACTACAACAAGGAACCGGGCGCCCAGTGGATGCGGCGGCTGCTGGATGCGTGGCCCAAGTCGGTGTGGCTGAACCCCGAGCCCACGGCATCGTGGCAGTATCGGCAGTCCATCGCGCTGATGCGCGACATCATGCAGGACCGCATGTACCCGGTCACCGTCGCCGGCCTGGAACAGGCCATGCGGGTGCTGTCCAAGTAGGGGCTTGCGGTAAAGCCTGGCGCCAGGCCTGTGCGGGCTTCAGCCGTCGACCGGCTGCTGGGGCGTATCCAGCGTCAGCTGATAAAACGCCAAGTCCAGCCAGCGGCCGAACTTGAATCCGGCCTGGCGGATCGTGCCGGAATGCGTGAAGCCCAGCTTTTCGTGCAGGTGGATGCTGCCTTCATTCGAGGCATCGATTCCGCCGACCAGTACATGCACCTGATTGGCGCGCGCACGTTCGATCAACACCCGCATCATTGCTTCGCCCAGCCCCTTGCCGCGAAAACGCGCGTCCACATAGACGGAATGTTCAACCGAATACTTGAACGCGGGCCACGCGCGAAATGTGCCGTAGCTGGCGAAGGCCATTAATTCACCCGCCTCGTTTTCGAAGCCCACCACCGGAAAGCCGCCCTGCTGTTTGGCCTGGAACCAGCCTTGCATGGCCTCGGGGGGACGCGGCTTGTAGTCATACAACGCCGTCGAATTGACGATGGCGTCGTTGAAGATGGCCAGTATCTGGTGCGCATGGCGGGCATGCGTGCAATCAACCAGGGTGGCGCCTGGGGGAACGTGGATGTCGGCGGGCGAGTTCATGGCGCGAAATTGTACTGTCACTAACCGCCGCGCAAGCAGCGCCAAAAAGCGTCCGCACAAAAAAAAGACCGGCGAATCCGCCGGTTCAATGAGGTGTTGCCGCTTCTGGCCACTCTTAGGCGGCGCGGCTCTCCACTGATCGGCTGTTGGCGGACGCATGCCGCAGGCCAGGACATTGGCGCCAGGACAGGTCGTCCCCGTCCATGTCCAGGTCAAAAAGATCGTTCGCGGCCGGCCAGGGGTGGCTGCGCGCGGCCGCGCCCTCCATCTCCAGCACGTGCCCGGCAAACCCACGGGGCGAACCACCGCACTCGGCAAAATAACGTTGGGAGTTCAGGTCCACCACATAGGTGGTCATATCATGGGTCAGTATGGCCACGAATTGGCCGTCATCACTGGCATAGGCGTACTGAAACTGTCCTTTGATGCCGTCGCCGTTCAGGGCGCTACCGGTCAATTGGGACAAGGCACGCGTGACGATTTCGGTCAGCATGGGTCGTTCCTCCGAAAAATGCGCCGGCAGGATGCCGGCAGCGAAGGCGCGAACGACAAGCACCGGCGCCGCGCTAGCAGCGGCGTCTGGCGTTGGACGGGAAGCCGGGTAGACGGCTGTCGCGCATCCCGTCGGCAACAGCTACTACGTGTTGAAAAGCTTACACCCGCAAGCGGGGCAAGCTCAAATTTGCCTTGTGCACGAACGGTATTGCGGTGCAGCACCCTGTGACGACGCGGCTTTCAGCCAATTATGCGGCTGCAACCGGCACGCCCCCTATCTCTGCGTCACCGTTATTCTGCCGCAGCCATTGCTCGCGGCGCATGCGATACAGCACGTGCTGGCGCAGCCTGTGCCCCTCGGGCAAGGCGGGATGATCAAACGTGCCGGGCTCGGCCTGCATGCCCAGACGCCTCATAACCGCGCGCGAGCGTTGGTTGCCCACGGCGGTGAACGCCACGATGTCGGAAAGATTGACCTGTTCGAAACCCACGCGCAGCGCTGCCTGGGCCGCTTCGCTGGCATAGCCGCGCCCCCAGAATGGCTGCGCCAGACGCCAGCCCACTTCCACGCCCGGCGCAAATGGAAGCATGGCGGGCAACGGCTTGATGCCGACAAAGCCGATGAACGGCGCCACGCCGGGCGCCTCCACCGCCCATAGACCCCAGCCGTGCTCGTCGATGCCCGCGGCCAGCCGCTGGGCCAGCGCATCGCTTTCCTCGGTGGAAAGCGGGATCAGGAATTCCGTTACGCGAGGGTCCGCATTCATGGCCGCGAAGGGCTTGCGGTCATCCGCGCGCCATTGCCGCAGCACCAGGCGCGGTGTTTCTACTTCAAGAGATAACGACATGCTGCACTTCCTTATCTTGCGCCCAGGTCCGCAGCCCCTGAACCATCGCCAACGTATACACTCCAACGGATTCTGCCATGCCAAAGGAATTGTCTGCCATGCGCCTGTCCCTGTCGAAGCTGCCGCGCCCGTTGGGTGCGCTGCTGTTCTCCTCCTTCCTGGCCTTTCAGGCCGGCGCCGCCAATCTTCCGGCCGGCGTATCGGAGGCCGCCTCGGTTGAAGGCATCACCGAATATCGCTTGGCCAATGGCCTTCGGGTGCTGCTGGTACCCGACGAATCCAAACCCTCAACAACGGTCAACATGACCTACCTGGTCGGCTCTCGCAACGAGAACTACGGCCAGACCGGCATGGCGCACCTGCTTGAACACATGCTGTTCAAGGGCACGTCCACCACCCGCAACGCCATGGGCGAATTTTCGCGCCGCGGCCTGCAAGCCAACGGGTCCACCTCCAGCGACCGCACCAACTACTTCGCCAGTTTTGCCGCCAACCCCGACACCCTGAAGTGGTATCTGGGCTGGCAGGCCGACGCCATGGTCAATTCCTTGATCGCCAAGGAAGACCTGGATTCGGAAATGACCGTCGTCCGCAACGAAATGGAAAGCGGCGAAAACAGCCCGTCACGCATCCTGATGCAAAAGATGCAGGCCGCCGCCTACCAGTGGCACAGCTACGGCAAGAACACCATCGGCGCCCGCTCCGACGTTGAAAACGTGGACATCGGCCAGCTGCGCGCCTTCTATCACGAGTACTACCAGCCCGATAACGCCGTGCTGATCGTGGCCGGCAAGTTCGATCCGCAAGCCACCCTGGCTGACATCGAGCAAACGCTGGGCAAGCTGCCTAAGCCCGAGCGCAAGCTGCCGCCGGAATACACCGTGGAACCCGTGCAGGACGGCGAACGGTCCGTTACGCTGCGCCGCACGGGCGGCACGCCGCTGGTTGCCGCGATGTACCACATCCCCGCCGCCGGCAGCCCCGACTTCGTGCCGCTGGACCTGGCCACCGTGATCCTTGCCGACACGCCGTCGGGCCGTCTGTACCACGCGCTGGTCGCCACGAAGATGGCTTCTGGCGTATTCGGCTTCACCATGGAAAACCGCGATCCGGGCCTGGCGATGTTCGGCGCGCAACTGCCGCCCGGCAAAGACCTGGACGCCGCCATGAAGACGCTGACCGGCACGCTGGAATCCTTGGGTAAAAAGCCGTTCACTCAGCAAGAACTGGACCGCGCCCGCAGCAAGTGGCTGACCGCATGGGAACAAACCTACAGCGATCCCGAGCAAGTTGGCGTGGCGTTGTCCGAAGCCATTGCGGCCGGCGACTGGCGCTTGTTCTTCTTGCAGCGCGACCGCGCCCGCAAGGCCACGCTGGCTGAAGTCCAGCAGGCGGCCACCACGTATCTGCTGCAAAGCAATCGCATCGAAGGCCGCTACATCCCCACGGAAAAGCCGCTGCGCGCACCGCAGACGCAACGCGTGGATTTGACCGCCGTGTTCAAGGATTACAAGGGCGATCCGGACTTCAAGGCCGCTTCGGCATTCGATCCCACGCCGGAAAACATCGACAAGCTGACGCAAAGGAAGAAGCTGGACCTTCCCAACGGGCCGGTTCAACTGGCGCTGTTGCCCAAGGCCACGCGCGGCAACCGCGTACAGGCGCAGATGCTGATTCAGTTCGGCAACGAGAAAGACCTGCGCGGCCAACGCGTGAACGCCAGCGCGGTGGCCGACCTGCTGATTCGCGGCACGGCCAAGCTGTCGCGCCAGGACATCCAGGATCGGCTGGACAAGCTCCAGGCTGAACTCGGTTTCAGCGGCGGCGGCACCACGTTGAAGGTCGCCATGTCGACCAAGGGTGAAAACCTGCCCGAGCTCACCGCCCTGGCGCTGGATATCGTGCGCAACGCCAACTTCCCGAAAGAACAGTTGGACGAATACCAGCGCCAGCTGGAAACGTCGATTCAAAACGCCATGACCGAACCGTCGGCCCTGGCCGGACGCACCTTGGCCCGCCAGGACAACCCGTGGCCCGTGGATGACCTGCGCTACGTGCCCACGTTCGAAGAGTCACTGGCCAGCGCGCGCGGCCTGAACCGCGATGCGCTTGCCAAGTTCCACGCCAAGTTCTACGGCGCGGGCAAGATCGAGTATTCCGCCGTCGGCGACTTTGAACCGGATGCGGTCGAAAAGGCCATCAAGACGGGGCTTGCCGGCTGGAAGAAGGCGCCCGCCTACACGCGCGTGCCCAATCCGTACCGCGACATCCCCGCCAAGCAGTTCGATATCGACACGCCTGACAAGGCCAACGCGTTCTACCTGTCGCGCATGCCGCTCAAGCTGCAAGACACCGATGCCGACTACGCGGCGCTGTACCTGGGCAACTACCTGTTCGGTGCGTCGGAAACGTCACGCTTGTGGAATCGCGTGCGCGAGACCGAAGGGCTGTCGTACAACGTGCGCAGCTCGTTGTCGGTGTCGTCGTTTGAACCCAGCGCCAGCTGGACCATGTACGCGATCTACGCGCCGCAGAATCGTGAACGCCTGGAAAAGGCCATCAACGAGGAACTGGCTCGCGTGCTGAAAGACGGCTTTTCCGACAAGGAAATCACCGATGGCATCAACGCGCTGCTGAACTACCGCAACCTGGCGCGGGCGCAGGACGACATCCTGGCCAGCACCTGGCTGGACTACCTGCAACGGGGTCGCACGTTTGAATGGTCAGCCGAGATGGACAAAAAGATCTCGGCCCTGACGCCTGATGCGGTCAACGCCGCGCTGCGCAAGTACCTGCGTCCCGACGGCTTCAGCACCGCCGTCGCCGGGGATTTCAAGAAGAAAGCCGCGCCCTGACCTGAACGGATCCGGGCACTGCGGGCGCCGGAGAGCCCCGCCCCCGCGATTGACACCTTAGCTCCTGCCGGATGACGGCAGGGGCTTTTTTTGCGTCATCCGCCATCTCAGTGGGAAGGGACCTCTCTCTAGACCGCCCAGCCCCCCCTAAAACCATGCCAAAAACGGGGAGATTTTTCACTATCACGCTTATTACTCGGTTATTTGGAAAGATGTTTTCAACAAGCAAGGGTTTATCCCAAGTGGGATCAAGCGCAGAATTCAGTCATCGGGAACAAAACACGAACCACGACGGAGGGCCGCCGGATTCGGTCCCATCCAAGATGACACGGAGGTCTCAATCATGAAAACCCTAACCACCACCCTGTTGCTATCCCTGGCGCTTGTTGGCGTTGGCGCCCAAGCCGCCGGCCTGGAACAAGCCAAGACCCGCGACCAGGTCGTGACCGAATTGCAGCAAGCCAAGGCCAGCGGCCAATACACGTTCGGCGAACTGGACTACCCGCCCACCCAGCCCCAGGCCGCCAGCCTGAGCTCGGACGAAGTGCGTGCCCAACTGCAACAAGCCAAGGTCAGCGGCGAATACACGTTCGGTGAACTGCAATACCCGCCCGTCATCGCCACCTCGGCCAGCGCGAAGTCCCGCGCCCAGGTGCAGCAGGAATTGGCGCAAGCCAAGGCCAGCGGCCAGTACACGTTCGGCGAGCTCGAATACCCGCCGATCACCCGGTGAGCTGCTTGCTGTAGCCCGGCCGGTCTTGGGCGGCATCATGGCCTGAGACCGGTTTTTTCCGGCACAGCGGCAACCGCGGTAGCAGTAGCAGTACTTAGCAGTAGCAGTACTTAGCAGTAGCAGTACTTAGCAGTTGTCGTACCTAGCAGTTGTCGTACCTAGCAGTTGAAGTACCAGCAGTTGAAGTACGTAGCAGTTGCAGTACCAGCAGTTGCAGTACCCAGCAGTTGCAGTACCCAGCAGTTGAAGTACCAGCAGTTGCAGTACCAGCAGTTGAAGTACCCCAGCAGTTGCAGTACCCAGCAGTTGAAGTACCAGCAGTTGCAGTACCAGCAGTTGAAGTACCAGCAGTTGAAGTACCAGCAGTTGAAGTACCAGCAGTTGAAGTACCAGCAGTTGAAGTACCCAGCAGTAAGGCCGCGGCGAGCCAGCCGCGGCCTTTTTACGTTGCGCGATCGTCCGCGCCCTCAAAAGAAAAAGCCGCGATTCGCATCGCGGCTTTTTCGTGTCCTGCAACCCGATCAGCTGAAGAATTCCTTCACCCGATCCGTCCAGGACTTGCTTTGCGGCGAGTGGCGATCGCCCCCGTCGTTCAGCGACGTCTCGAACTGGCGCAGGATGCTCTTCTGGTCTTCGCTCAGGCGCACCGGCGTTTCCACCACCACGTGGCAGTACAGATCACCCGGATAGCTGCCGCGCACGCCCCGGATTCCCTTGCCGCGCAGGCGGAAAGTCTTGCCCGACTGCGTGCCCTCGGGAATCGAGATCTCGGCCTTGCCACCCAGCGTGGGCACCTGCAATTCGCCGCCCAATGCCGCCGTGGTGAACGGAATGGTCAGCTCGCAATGCAGATCGTCGCCGTCACGCTGGAAAATCTTGTGCTGCTTGATGTGGATTTCCACATACAGGTCGCCCGGAGGACCGCCGTTGATGCCTGGTTCGCCATTGCCGCTGGAACGGATGCGCATACCGTCGTCGATGCCGGCGGGAATCTTCACCTGCAAGGTCTTGTTGCGGCGGATACGGCCCACGCCGTCGCACGACGGGCACGGGTCGGTGATTTCCTTGCCGTTGCCGTGGCAGGTCGGGCAGGTTTGCTGCACGCTGAAAAAGCCTTGCTGCATCCGCACGGCGCCCGAGCCACCGCAGGTGCGGCAGGTCTTGGGCGACGTGCCGGCCTTGGCGCCAGAGCCATGGCAGGTGTCGCAGTTTTCCCAGCTAGGCACGCGGATCTCGGTGTCGAAACCGGCGGCAGCCTGTTCCAACGTGATTTCCAGCGCGTATTTCAGGTCGGCGCCGCGATACACCTGCGGGCCGCCGCGACGGCCGCCGCCGCCCGCGCCGCCAAAGATTTCGCCAAAGATGTCGCCGAAGGCGTCGGCAAAGCCGCCGCCCATCCCCGCCCCGCCCATGCCGGCTGAATTAGGGTCCACGCCCGCATGGCCGTAGCGGTCATAGGCGGCACGCTTTTGTTCATCGCCCAGGACCTCGTAGGCTTCCTTGGCTTCCTTGAACTTCTCTTCGGCTTCTTTGCTGTCCGGATTGCGGTCCGGGTGGTACTTCATGGCCAGCTTTCGATAGGCCTTCTTGAGTTCGTCGTCCGAGGCGTTTTTTGCTACGCCCAGAACTTCGTAATAGTCGCGTTTTGCCATGATCCGTGGGCTCGAATAGAGCCGTCTTTTCAGTGCTACAGAATGAGTACGCCCGGTAGGCGGATTTCTCCGGCTACCGGGCGGCAGAGGCTGGTCAGCGCCCGGCCATTATTGGTCGCGCTTGACTTCCTTGAAGTCGGCATCGACGACGTTGTCGTCCACCGGCTTCGCGTTATCGGCCGCTTGCTGCTGGCCGGCGGCTTGTTGCGCCTGCATGTCGGCGTACATCTTTTCGCCCAACTTCTGCGACGCGGTCGACAAGGCTTCCACCTTGGCGTCGATCGCGGCCTTGTCGCCTTCCTTCAGCGTGTCTTCCAGGTCCTTGATGGCGGCCTCGATGCTTTCCTTTTCGGAAGCTTCGAGCTTGTCGCCGTACTCGGTCAACGACTTGCGGGTGGCGTGCACCAGCGCATCGGCCTGGTTGCGCGACTGAGCCAGTTCGGCAACGCGGTGATCTTCCTCGGCGTTGGCCTCGGCATCCTTGACCATGCGTTGGATCTCGTCTTCCGACAGACCCGAGTTGGCCTTGATGGTGATCTTGTTTTCCTTGCCGGTGCCCTTGTCTTTCGCGGACACGTGCAGGATGCCGTTGGCGTCGATGTCGAACGTGACTTCGATCTGCGGCATGCCGCGCGGCGACGGCGGGATCCCTTCAAGGTTGAACTCGCCCAGCGCCTTGTTGCCCGCGGCGATTTCGCGTTCGCCCTGGAACACCTTGATGGTCACGGCCGGCTGGTTGTCGTCAGCGGTCGAGAAGGTCTGCGAGAACCGGGTCGGGATCGTCGTGTTCTTCTGGATCATCTTCGTCATCACGCCGCCCAGGGTTTCGATACCCAGCGACAGAGGCGTCACGTCCAGCAGCAGCACGTCCTTGCGGTCGCCCGACAGCACGGAACCTTGGATGGCGGCGCCAGCGGCGACGGCTTCGTCAGGGTTCACGTCCTTGCGCGGATCCTTGCCGAAGAATTCCTTCACCTTCTCCTGAACCTTGGGCATGCGGGTCATGCCGCCGACCAGGATCACGTCGTCGATGTCGGAAACCTTCACGCCGGCGTCCTTGATGGCGACGCGGCAGGGTTCGATCGTGCGTTCGATCAGTTCTTCAACCAGCGCTTCCAGCTTGGCGCGCGTGATCTTCAGGTTCAAGTGCTTGGGACCCGAGGCATCCGCCGTGATGTACGGCAGGTTGATTTCGGTCTGCTGGGCCGAGGACAGCTCGATCTTGGCCTTTTCAGCAGCTTCCTTCAGGCGTTGCAGCGCCAGCACGTCCTTGGACAGATCAACGCCTTGTTCTTTCTTGAACTCGGAGATGATGTAGTCGATGATGCGCTGGTCGAAGTCTTCGCCGCCCAGGAAGGTGTCGCCGTTGGTCGACAGCACTTCAAACTGCTTTTCACCGTCAACGTCAGCGATTTCAATGATGGACACGTCGAACGTGCCGCCACCCAAGTCATAGACAGCGATCTTGCGGTCGCCCTTTTCGGTCTTGTCCAGGCCGAACGCCAACGCGGCCGCGGTGGGCTCGTTGATGATGCGCTTGACTTCCAGACCGGCGATGCGGCCGGCGTCCTTGGTGGCCTGGCGCTGGCTGTCGTTGAAGTAGGCGGGCACAGTGATCACGGCCTCGGTCACTTCTTCGCCCAGGTAGTCCTCGGCGGTCTTCTTCATCTTGCGCAGCACGTCGGCCGACACTTGGGGAGGCGCCATCTTCTTGCCGCGCACTTCGACCCAGGCATCGCCGTTATCGGCCCGTGCAATGGTGTAGGGCATCAGGTCGATGTCCTTCTGCACAGCCTTTTCTTCGAACTTGCGGCCGATCAGGCGCTTCACGGCGTACAGCGTGTTGCGCGGGTTGGTCACGGCCTGACGCTTGGCGGGAGCGCCAACCAGGGTCTCGCCGTCGTCCATGTAGGCGACGATCGAGGGGGTGGTACGGGCGCCTTCCGCGTTTTCAATGATTTTGACCTGCCCGCCGTCCATCACAGCCACGCAGCTGTTGGTCGTGCCCAGGTCAATGCCAATAATCTTGCTCATGGTGGGTTACCTTGAATTGATCTATGAAAATAGAGAGAAACTTCTTGTCCCCACATAACTGGGGTTACTCGCAGGGTTTTCAAGACGCCTTGCCGGAATTTTCCGCATTCGGGTCCTGCAACCGCGAAATCGCCGCCGTGAACTGGGGCAATCCGGGCCAACCGGTGATACGACCCAGCCGTTTGCCGGCCCGGTACAGCACAAAAGTGGGGACGCCATGCAGGGAAAAGCGCCGGCCCAGGGGCTCGTCGGCGTAAACGTCGGCCTCGAACCAGGTCAGGCCCAGCTTCAGCAACGTTTCCTGGTGCAGCAGTGCTGCCTGCTTGAAAAGATTGCAGTTATAGCAATCCTGTCCCCATAAAAACACACAGCGCAGATCCGTTCCCGGCGCCTGAACCACGGCGGCGTCAAAGCCATCGGTGTCGACATGACGCATGCCGAACACCTGGAAGACTTGAGCCGGGTCGAAGCGGGGATCGGTCATGACGCGCGGCTGGCGTTTCAGCCTTGGCCGGCCGATACGACCACCAGCGCCGGACGCAGCGTGCGGTCGGCAATGGCGTAGCCCTTTTGCAGCAGCTGCACCACGGTATTGGCGGGCTGCTCGTGCGGGATCGACGAAATCGCTTGGTGCAGGTGCGGGTCGAACTTGTCGCCCTGGGCCGGCGCGATGTCCTTGAGCATGTTGCGCTCGAACGCGGCCGACAACTGCTTCAGGGTGACTTCAACGCCTTCGCGCAACGTCTGGACGGTCTGGTCGGGTTGGGCCAGGGCGGCCTCAAGGCTGTCCTTGACCGGAACCAGGCTCTCGGCAAACGATTCGATGCCGAACTTGCGCGCCTTGGACACTTCTTCCTGGGCGCGGCGGCGCACGTTGTCGGCTTCGGCGTGCACACGCAGAAGCTGGTCGTGCTGCTCATTGACGGTAGCTTGGGCGGCGTCCAGCTGGGCGCGCAACTCGTTCAGCTCGGCCTGACCGGCGTCCTGGTCGGCGGGTGCCGCGTCGGCGTTGTGGCCGGCTTCGGGCGTCTTGTCTACAGGCTCGTGGGGTGCCGTCATGGGGAATCCTCCAAAAAGAATGGCTTTCGCAGACATGAATGGGGGCCAATACCCCTATTTCAAGCCCGGGTAAGCGAAATATTCCCTGACGGCGCCCCTCTGGGACCGGAAGCCCGCCCGGGTCTGGCCCGGGCGGGCCGGCCGCTTACTTCTTGTGGGGCTGCGCCGGGGCGACCGGGTCGCTGGCGGGGAAGCTTTCCTTCAGGCCGCGGTCTACGTTTTCGTCATCGTCGTCCGGCTCGGGCCGGATGGCGATGGGGTCGCTGGCGGGAAAAGTTTCGGCCAGCGCCTCGTCCAGATCGTGTTCGACCTGATCCTCGTCCACCGGGGTGGCAACGGTCCCCTTTTTTACGCTCTTGCCGCTCTTGGGATCATGGTGCATGCGCCTTCTCCTTCAAGTCCGTGTTGGCCTGGATCTTCAGTGGCCAGCCCTGCAAGTTGCGTTCCACCAAAGTGGCCAAGCCGGCGATCCATGCGGGATCGTCGTTCAGCGCAGGGATGTAACGAAACTGCTTGCCGCCCGCCTCAATAAAGGCGTCCCGGCATTCCAGGCTGATCTCTTCCAGGGTTTCTAGACAGTCTGCCACAAATCCCGGGCACACCACATCCACCTCGGTAACACCTGAAGCGGCTAACGCTTTCAGGGTGGGCTCGGTATAGGGCTCAAGCCACCGGGCAGTGCCAAAGCGGCTTTGGAAGGTCACTTCGATCTGCTCGCGCGGCAGCGACAGCCGTTGGGACAGCAGGCGCGCCGACTCCATGCAGTCGCGGTAGTAGGGGTCGCCCAATTCGATGGAATACCGCGGCAACCCGTGAAAGCTCATGACCAGCTTCTGCGGCTTGCCGTGCTCGCGCCAGAAGGTCTCGATGCGGGCGGCCAGCGGGTCCAGCCAGGCCGGATCTTCGTGAAAGCGCTTGGTAAAGCGCAGTTCGGGCTGGTCGCGCAGGCGCCCGGCATGGCGGGTGACCGCGTCCACGACCGTGGCCGTGGTGCTGGCCGCGTACTGCGGGTACAGCGGCACGGTCAGGATGCGTTCGCAACCGGCCGCGCGCAAACGGGTGATGGCGTCCGGAATGGAAGGGTTGCCGTAGCGCATGCCCAGTTCCACCACGGCGTCGATGCCCGATGCCTCCAGTGCGGCGCGCACGCCGTCGGCCTGGCGCTGGCTATAGACCATCAGGGGCGACCCTTCTTTCAGCCAGACGCCCGCATAGCGCGGCGCCAGCTTCTTCGGCCGCAGCGTCAGCACCAGCCCGTACAGGATGGGCTTCCATAAATAACGTGGAATTTCAATGACGCGCGGGTCCGACAGGAATTCGCCCAGGTATTTGCGGATGCCCTGCTTGTCCGGCCTATCCGGCGTACCCAGGTTGACCAGCAGCACCCCGACTTTGCCGGGCGCGCGGGCCGGCGGGTCTTCGTTGAAGGGGTCGTCCTGCTCGGCTTCCGGCAGATAGCGTTCAGGCCACAGGTACTTGAACAGGCGAAGAAACACAAAAACTCCCCTTCCTCCGCGAGGAGGATGTAGCTTTGAATGGGACTACTGGTTGTGGCTGAGCGCGTTGGACAGCAGGCGCGCCGTGATGTCCACAATGGGAATCACGCGTTCGTAAGCCATGCGGGTCGGGCCGATGACGCCCAACGTGCCCACGACCTTGCCGTCCACGCCGTAGGGCGCGGTGATGACCGAGACCTCTTCCATGGGCACCAGCTGGGAGTCGCCACCGATGTAGATCTGCACGCCCTGCGCCCGGCTGGACACATCCAGCAGTTGCAGCAGGTCGGTCTTTTTCTCGAACAGCGAGAACATCTTGCGCAGCCGGTCCATGTCGGACGCGATATCGGTGACGTCCAGCAGCTTGCGTTCGCCCGAGATGACCATGGTGTCGCCGTCTTCCGCGGCCTCGGCGCTGGCCTCGACCGCCGCCTGCATCAACCGCGAAATGTCTTCGCGCAGCTGAGCCAGTTCGGTGGACAGCGTCTGGCGCACGGCGTTGAACGACTTGCCCGCGAAGTGCATGTTGAAGAAATTGCCGGCTTCCAGCAATTCCGCTTCGGCGTAATCGCGCTGAACAAAGAGAATGCGGTTCTGGACGTCGCCGTCCGGGGTGACGATGATAAGCAGCACGCGCTTGTCGGACAGCCGGATGAATTCGATCTGCCGGAATACCTGGGCACGCTTCGGGGTCAGCACCACGCCCGCGAATTGCGTCAGGTTGGACAGCAACGCGGCGGCGGCGTTGACGGCGCGGG
Source organism: Achromobacter sp. ESBL13 (assembly GCF_036668755.1). Classification (NCBI taxonomy): domain Bacteria; kingdom Pseudomonadati; phylum Pseudomonadota; class Betaproteobacteria; order Burkholderiales; family Alcaligenaceae; genus Achromobacter; species Achromobacter sp. ESBL13. Next base: position 68,158 of record NZ_JAZEVT010000007.1, read on the forward strand.
TGGGTTCGGCGGCCGACAGCATTTCGCCCATGTTGTGCGGTTGCAGCTGATAAGACTGCACGGCCAGCAGGGAATCGACGAACATGCGATAGCCCCGCGGCGTAGGCACGCGGCCGGCGGAGGTGTGCGGGCTATGGATCAGCCCCAGCTCTTCAAGATCCGCCATGACATTGCGGATGGTGGCCGGGGACAAGTCAAAGACTTTCGATAGCGTCCGCGAGCCGACGGGCTGCCCATCGGCGATGTAGCGTTCTATCAACGCTTTCAGTAGTGCGCGTGCGCGGTCATCCATAGCGGGCATTTTAAGGAATCTTTTAGGATAAAGGCGATTTTTGTCCCGCAAGCAGATATGCGGCCCCATATAATCGGCTAATCGGCCCATTCCGGGCAGGTTCTGGCTTCGGCTTCGCCCTTCGGCCCTGCCCTTCGTTTCGCCCTTTTGATACACCCGCATCCATGCACTTTCCTACCGTCGCCCTGATCGGCAGATACCAGGACACCGGCCTGGACACCCCGCTAAGAGCCCTTGCGCACGCGCTGACGCAAGCGGGCAGGCATGTGCTGATCGATGCGGACACCGCGCGCAACACCGGCCTGACCGAATACCCCATCGCTACCCTTGAAGAGATTGGCCAGAATGCATCGCTGGCCGTCGTGATGGGCGGCGACGGCACGGTGCTGGGCGCGGGCCGGCATCTGGCGCCTTTTGGCGTGCCCCTGGTGGGTATCAACCACGGGCGCCTGGGCTTCATCACCGACATCCCGCTGCAGGACGCGCACGGCGCCCTGGCGCGCGTATTGGAAGGCAGCTTCCAGATAGAAGAACGCATGCTGCTGGAAGGCAGCGTGTGGCGCGGCGACCAGAAAATGTATTCCGCGTCGGCGCTCAACGACGTCGTGCTGAACCGCGCCGGGCGCGGCGGCATGATCGAAGTGCGCGTCGAGCTGGACGGCGCCTTCATGTACACGCAGCGCGCCGACGGCCTGATCATCGCCACGCCCACCGGCTCGACCGCATACGCGCTGTCCGCCAACGGCCCCATCCTGCACCCCGGCATGAACGCCATGGTGCTGGTGCCCGTGGCGCCGCAAACGCTGTCGAACCGACCCATCGTCATCCCGGACACCGGCGTGCTGAACATGACGCTGACGGCGATGGGCCGCGTGGAAGTTGGCGCCAGCGTGCATTTCGACATGCAGACGTGGTCCGACCTGCAACCGGGCGACCGCATCGTCGTGCAGCGCGCGCCGTACACCATCCGCTTCGTGCACCCCGAGGGCTACAGCTTCTTTTCCACCTTGCGCCGCAAGTTGCATTGGAACCTGATGCCCCAGGCCACCGACAACGTAGAGTAGTAAGCGCCCCGACATGCTGCGCACCCTGCATATCCGCGACTTCGTCATCGTCGAACAGACCGAAATCCATTTCGGCCCCGGCTTCACCGTGTTCTCCGGCGAGACCGGGGCGGGCAAATCCATCCTGGTGGACGCGTTGGCGCTTGCGCTGGGCGAGCGTGGCGACGCCAGCATGCTGCGCGAAGGCGCGCCGCGCGCCGACATCACTGCCGTGTTCGATACGCCCAAGTCATTGCACAGCTGGCTGAACGAACGCGAAATCGACGCCGATGACGAATTGTCGCTGCGCCGGGTCATCGACGCGCAGGGGCGCAGCCGCGCTTACATCAACGGCACGCCCGCCACCGTGGGGCAGCTGCGCGAACTGGGCGACAGCCTGGTCGACATCCACGGCCAGCACGCCCATCAAAGCCTGATGCGCCCTGACGCCCAGCGCGATCTGCTGGACGCCCACGGCGGCCATGGCGATCTGCGCCAGGCCGTGGGCCAGGCGTGGAAGCAATGGCGCGCGCTGGCGCGCCAACTGGAAGCCGCCGAAAAAGACGCCGCCAGCCTGGCCAACGAACGCGACCGGCTGCAATGGCAGGTGGACGAACTGGATCAACTGGCGCTTGGCCCGGACGAATGGGAATCCTTGCAGTCCGAGCACACGCGCTTGTCGCATTCGCAATCGCTGCTGGATGGCGCCTCGCAAATCCTGGAAGCGCTGGACGGCGAAGGCGATTCCGCGCACCACCGCGTCACGGCCGCCAATCACCGCATTCAGCAAATGCTGCGGCATGACCCCGGCCTGCAAGGCGTGTACGACGAACTGGAGTCCGCCCGCATCGCGATCAGCGAAGCCGTGTCCGACCTGAACAATTACGTCAGCCGGGTCGATCTGGACCCGAAGCGGCTGGCCGACGTCGAAGCGCGCCTGGGCCTGGTCTTCGAGACCGCGCGCAAATTCCGCGTCGAGCCCGACGCCCTGTGCGAATTGCGCGATTCCCTGCATGCCGAGCTGGCCGCCTTGCAAGCCGCCGGCGACATCGATGCGTTGCGCACCCAGTCGGTGGCGGCGCAAACGCAATACGACGCCGCGGCCGCCAAGCTGACCGCCGCCCGTCGCAAGATAGCCAAGGACCTGGGCAAACAAGTCACCCAGGCCATGCAGACGCTGGCCATGCAGGGCGGCAAGTTCGAGCCCACCCTGACCGCCGCCGGGCCGTCCGCGCACGGCAACGAGCAGGTTGAATTTCTGGTGGCCGGCCACGCCGGCACCACCCCGCGACCCCTGGCCAAAGTGGCTTCGGGTGGCGAGTTGTCGCGGATTTCGCTGGCGCTGTCCGTCATTGCCAGCCGCGCCGCGCGCGTACCGACGCTGATCTTCGATGAGGTCGATAGCGGCGTGGGCGGCGCGGTGGCCGAAGCCGTGGGCAAGCTGCTGCGCGAGCTGGGCGAACGCCACCAGGTGCTGTGCGTGACGCACTTGCCCCAGGTGGCTGCCTGCGCGAACAACCAGTTCCTGGTCAGCAAGACCGAGTCTCGCGGCACCACGCGCTCCAGCATCGAAGAGCTGGACGCGGCGGCGCGTGTTGAGGAAATCGCGCGGATGCTGGGCGGCATCAAGCTGACGGCCACCACGCGCGAGCACGCCCGCGAAATGCTGGAAGGTTTTGACCAGCCCGCAGCCTGACCCAGCTTGGCGCGGGCCAAGGCAAGCCCGCCACGATTCCAAGGAATATCCGCGCGCATGCCGCGTGAAATGCAGCTTAAAGCCGCGCAATATCGGCGCAAGGACGGCGCAAGAACCGCGCCCCGCGGCGGACCCATCGGACAAAAAAAAGCCCCTCCGTTCAGAAGGGGCTTTTGATCTCACTGGCCCGCAACGAGCGCGGCCACGGACCGTGGGGCGGACGCTAGCGGTTTAGCGCCCTTTCATGCAGCTGCTGCACACGCCGTACAACACCATCGCGTGGCTTTCCAGCGCGAAACCGTTGTCCTTGGCGATCTTCTGCTGGCGCTTTTCAATGTCCGGGTCCGAAAACTCGACCACGGTGCCGCAATTCGTGCAGATCAGGTGATCGTGGTGATCGCCGTCGTTCAGCTCGAACACGGCCTTGCCGCTGTCGAACTGGCTGCGGGCCAGGATGCCGGCCTGCTCGAACTGGGTCAGCACGCGGTAGACGGTTGCCAGGCCGATTTCGACATTTTCGCCGATCAGGGCACGGTAGACGTCTTCGGCGCTGAGGTGGCGCTGGTCGGATTTGCGGAAAATATCAAGAATTTTCAGGCGCGGAAACGTCGCCTTCAAACCCATGTTCTTCAGTTCGCTTTGGTCGCTCATGGTGTAATCGCTCTCCGTCCGCGTAGGCATGGGCAGAATCAAGGGTGCACCGCGAGTCGGCTCACCTGAATTCATGCCGCCTCGCGGAACTATCCTTATGAAACCTTTATGATAACGGTTTTGTCTGCTTCCAAATAATAGGGGCGCGTAGTGTCCATGATTGCACGAATTCCCTCCCGCTCGCTGAAGACCGGATTGGCCGTCGCCGCCCTGGCCATCGCCCTTGCCGGCTGCTCGGGGGACAAGTGGGGCTTCCCCTACAAGGCCGGTGTCCAGCAAGGCAACTGGATCACCCAGGAACAAGTCGCGCTGCTCCAGCCGGGCATGACCCGCGAGCAAGTCCGCTTTGCGCTGGGCAGCCCTACCCTTACCAGCGTGCTGCACGCCAACCGTTGGGACTACCCCTACTATTACAAGCCCGGCTACGGCGAAGCCCGTGAACGCAAGTTCACCGTCTGGTTCGAAAACGACCGCCTGACGCGCTGGGAAGGCGACAAGCAGCCTGATTTGCAGCCCTATCAGCTGAACACCCCCAGCAGCACCGCCGACGAAAAGGCGGACAAGCGCCTGGACCAGGACGAAGCCCGCATCAAAGAAGAGGAAGACCTGAAAAAGCGCGATTCCGCCGCGCCGGTCAGCCCGCTGAATCAGTACCCCGGCCAACCGGGCAACGCGCCCGAGCCGCTTCGGTAACCCCCAAGGATTTTCTTCATGCGTATTGCAATTGCCGGCGCCAGCGGCCGTATGGGCCAGATGCTGATCGACGCCATCCTCAAGTCCACCGACCTGCAATTGGCAGTGGCGTTGGACCGCAATGGGTCGACGTCGCTGGGCCAGGACGCGGGCGCCCCGCTGGGCCAACAGACCGGCGTGCTGATCACCGATGATCTTGACGCGCTGGCCAACGCCGATTGCCTGATCGATTTCACGCGGCCCGAAGGCACGCTTGCCCACTTGCAGGCCTGCGTGAAGCACGGCACGCACGCCGTCATCGGCACCACCGGGTTCGACGACAACGGCCGCGCCGCCATCGAAGTGGCCGCGCAGAAAATCGGCATCGTGTTCGCGCCCAACATGAGCGTGGGTGTGAATGCCACGCTCAAGCTGCTGGACATGGCCGCCCGCATCCTGAATTCCGGTTATGACGTTGAAGTGTTCGAAGCGCACCATCGCAACAAGGTCGATGCGCCTTCGGGCACCGCGTTGAAAATGGGCGAGACCATTGCGTCGGCCTGGGACGTGGCGCTGCCGGACGTGGCCACCTGGAGCCGCCATGGCGACACCGGCGTGCGCAAGCCCGGCACCATCGGCTTTTCCGTGCTGCGCGGTGGCGACATCGTGGGCGACCACACCGTATCGTTCTGCGGCATCGGCGAACGCATCGAGATCACGCACCGTTCCAGCAGCCGCGCCACCTACGCGGAAGGCGCCCTGCGCGCGGCACGCTTTCTGCAAGACAAGCACAACGGCCTGTACGACATGCAATCCGTGCTGGGCTTCTGAGCCAGGCGGCCGCGGGATCGCCGGAGCGCCGGAACGCCGGAACGCCGGAACGCCGGCCGCCGGATCGCCGGCCGCCGGATCGCCGGCCGCCACAAAACACAAAGGATCCCTCGGGATCCTTTTTTATTGCTCCGGCCGCACCGCGCCCTACACCACCACGGGCTCCGGTTCCAGCATGACGCCATAGCGCGCCTGCACCGACGCTTGAATCGCGCCGGCCAGCGCCATGATGTCGGCGGCGTTGGCTCCGCCGCGATTCACCAGCACCAGCGCCTGCCTGTCATGCACCCCGGCCGCGCCCAGCGCCTGCCCCTTCCAACCGCATTGATCGATCAGCCAACCGGCTGCCAGCTTGTAGCGGCCGTCCGGTTGCGCGTACGACACCAGGCCCGGGTAGCGTTCGGCCAGAGCGTCCCGCACATCGGCCGCTACGATGGGATTCTTGAAAAAGCTGCCGGCGTTGCCGGTCACTGCCGGGTCCGGCAGCTTGGCGCGGCGAATGTCGCAAACCGCGTTGAAGATGTCCCGCGCGCCGGGCGCGCCGTGGGCCAACCGTTCGTGGCGTTGCAGGTCGGGATAGCCCAACACGGGGCGCCAGGGGCGCGGCAAGGCGAACCGCACGCTGACGATGATCCAGCGGCCGGGCGCATCGTGCTTGAACGCGCTATCGCGATACGAAAAGCGGCAATCGGACGGGCCCATTTCAACAAGCCTTGCCGCCGCGACATCCCACGCCGTCAGGCTATGAAAGCGTTCTTCGAATTCGACGCCGTAAGCGCCGATGTTCTGCACCGGCGCGGCCCCGACCGTACCGGGAATCAAGGCCAGGTTTTCCAGGCCATCCCAGCCCTGCCCGACGCAATGTTCGACAAAGCCGTGCCAGCTTTCGCCGCCCGCCGCTTCCACCAGGCAGACATCGGGCGCGTCCTGCAACAGCCGCACGCCCCTGAAAGCCACCTTGGCCACCAAGCCGGAAACACGCCGGGGCAGGACGACATTGCTGCCGCCGCCCAGCACCAGGAGGCTGTCCGCCCCGCGTGCCAAGTCGGACAAGGCCGGCAATTGAGCGGCATCATCCAGCGTGACAAAGGCTTCGGCTTGCGAGACCAGGCCCAGCGTATTGAGCCGGCTGAGATCGTGGGCAGCGGGAGTCAACGCGGCTGACGCCGTGTCGATAGCAGAGGGAGTTGACATGGGTGCTACGGGCTATGCTATAGTTTCGGTCTTCGCTCATATTACTTGATTGAGTGTTTTGGTTTGAGTACACCGCTTTTTCAATAGCCGCTCTTTACAGAGAACACGGCGAAAACGCGAAAAATCTCGGCCCAATGACAAGCTCGAAAAAATCATGTAAGATGCGCGCCTTCTGATCGATAACCAAGTTGATCAGAGTGCATAAGAAAGTGCATAAGAAAGTGCATAAGAAAACGGTTCTGAGCAGTTCAAGACGGAACCCATGCGGGAGTAGCTCAGTTGGTAGAGCGCAACCTTGCCAAGGTTGAGGTCGCGAGTTCGAGACTCGTCTCCCGCTCCAAATTCAGATGTGCAGCGGTCAAGCAACCCAGGTTCTTGATCACTGCAGTCACCTAAAAAGGGCCCGACACTTGTTGTCCGGCCCTTTTTTCATTCCTGCCGCCATTACCAGAGTCCTCTGATTGCTTCTTGCCGATCCGGATGCTCTGCTCTTGGGTTGCATCGCGGACGCCGCGTCGCCGCGTCCGCCGCCCCCGGAGCCTTGGCCATGACATTGACGCGCACGGTGCTGCTGCACCGCTTGAAAACCGCCTGCTACACCATCAGCTCCATCGTGCTGATCAGCTGGGTAACCGATGCGCTCAATGAAGGGCTGATGTTCAAGCCCTTGCTGCGCTACTTCTACCCCACCACCGTTGAAAATTATCAGCATCCGTTCACGGACCATCCCAGTCTGCTGATCTGGCTGGTTCCATTGCTGGCCGGCCTGTCATTGACCATCGCCTCGTCCGCGATGGCCGTGCACCACTTGAAGCGGCGGCCCCGATATCGTCTTAGCCCCGTCGCCACCTCGCCCTCTCAACTGGTCGGGCTGGCATCAGGCGGCCGTGCGCTGTCTTCTTTTTGCGGCACCCACGATTCATCTCGTTCGCGGACATTCCATGCGCTTTATCGGCAGGCCGACGAGCTGGCCGCGCTTGAAGCGCCATGTGCCACCGCTGGGGTCCGCCTGCAAGGCCATCCGCTGCCCGATTTGCAGGACATGCATCAGAACCACGCGCGCATTCACCAACTGCTAGCCGGCATCCGACGCGAGGCCGGCGCCGATGCAGCCATTGCCTTTGACCTTAGCGGCCTGCCGGCCGAACTGGCCAGCGTCGCCACGCTGGCCGGCCCGCAACACGACGTCATGCTTTGTCAGGTCGACAAGCAGGGGCAGGCACACAGCTATCGCCTGGTGGCGGACCTGCACGCTTGACGCCTAGATGGGCGGCTTACCTTGCCCGAAAAAAAGCCCCCACCGGAAAACCGGCGGGGGCGGTGCATTACGCAGCGATCGCGGAACGCTTGGCGATTAGCGTGTAGCCCTTAGCGCTTAGCCCTTAGCCCTTAGCGCTTAACGCCTGACACGTTGCGCTTAACGCCTGACACGTTGTGCTTAACGCCTGACACGTTGTGCTTAACGCTGAATCCACGCATCGTTCCAATGCGAACCCGTGCCGGGCGCATAGTGCGACGGTGACTGGCTGCACCAGCCGCTGTACGGGTAGATCTTGCATTCAAACGTCTTGCCCACGTTCACGACCTTGTCGCCCGCTTTGTAAATCGTGCCGGCCTTGTACTGCGGGTAACCACCCACGGCAGCCTGCGCCTTCACGGTCACGGTATGGCTGGCCTGGACTTCGCCACGCGAATTGCTGACCGTCAGCGTAAAGCGGTAAGGCGTGTCCTTCGTGGTGGTCGGCGCGACAAAGCTGATGTCGGCCTGGTCCAACGCACCGGCGGGAATGCCCGCGGGCACGGTCCAGCGGAAGCGCAGGTCGGTGCCCGTGGACGCCTTGCCAGACAGGACAACGCGTTCACCGCTCTTTGCCTGCGCGGGGCCGCTCAGCTTGGCTTGCGGCGGGATCACTTCCGGCACCACGTCCTTCGCCTTGGCTTTAACCACATGGCTGGCGGTCGCGGTGCGTCCGCGATCATCCGTCACGGCCAGATTGAAGGTCAGGTTACGGTCTTCGCCCAACGGCGGGCCGTAGAACGTGACCATGGCACCGTTCGGCTGCAACGCAATGCCGTCCATGCTGGTCCATGCATACTTCAGGCCCTGGCCCGTCGATCCGGTGGCCGACAACGTGGCCGGCTTCAAGGCCATCACTTCGGCGGGGCCGCTGATCCGGGCTACCGGCGGCGGAACCGGCGTCGGCTCCACGTCGCAAGCTTCAGGCATTTTCCACGGCTTGCCATACTGCGCCGAGTTCTTATCGGGCGCGGCATCCACGTTCCAGTAGTTCTGGTGATACACCTTGCCGTTGTACGACACCGCTTCATTCGGCACGTTGTACACCTTGCGGGCATCCCAGGCCGGCACGTTGGCGCACACGCCGGCGGCCTTTGCCTTGACCAGAACGCCATGGTGCGCGGACGCGCTACGCCCTTGCGAGTCGGTGACCTTCAGCGTGATGCGATAGGCGACGTCCTTCGCGTTTTCCGGCGCGACGAAGCTGCTCTTGACGCCCTGCTCAATGAACTTCAGCGTGGGCTGGCTGCTCCATGCATAGGTCAGGTCCTTGCCAGTGGAATCCACGGCCGACAACACTACCTTGTCGCCCGCATTCGCTTGCGCCAAGCCGACGACATGCGCTTGGGGCGCCTGGCCGCCGATGCTGTCGCCGCCCAGCAGTTCCGCCGCGCGAACCAGGTCGGGCTGCACGCCAATGGGCCGGGCCGGATCGACCTTCGGCACGGGGTTGCCGCTATCCACCAGGATCTGACGCATGACCTTGGGCGGAATATTGCCCAGCCCACGCTCGCGTGCCAGGCTTTGCAGCCAGGCCACGCTGCCCGCAATGATGGGGTTCGCGGAAGACGTGCCGCTATAGCCGGTCGTGTACAAGTTGTGTTGACCCTCTTCCCAGTTCGTAGTGGTGACTTGGCCACCCCAACTGAAGGTATCGACCCGGCTGCCGTACTCCGAGAACCACGATCGCGCACCCGAATACGGGTCCGCCGCGCCGACGTAAATCGCGCCGGAATCCCGCTTCGTGCGGTCATAGCGCCCGCGGTAATACGGATCGTCCAAGTTGACGTTTCCATTGGCGGCCGCCAACACAACGTGAACGCCCTTTTCCTGGGTCAAATAGGAAATCGCGTCATACACGGCATCCACGTGCTCGACAGGCAGGTAGCAAGCCGTGGTGGGACCGCAGCCGTTTCCAAACTTGTAGTGCACGCCGATCTGAACCACATCGCCGGCCTGAAGCACGTTGCGCAGATCAATCATTCCGCCCACGCTGTACTTGGTATAGCCGGCCTGCGCCTCCGGGACGATACCTGTCACGCCATAGCCGTTCTTCTGTCCGAACATGATGCCCGCCGACATCGTGTCGTGGAAGTCCGGCTTCTCCACATACTGGCCGTGATGGATGAAAGGCTTGGGCAAATCGATGTGATCGAAGTCCCAGTGGCCGATCTCATTCGATATGACGCGCACGTTGGCGCCATAGTGGCCGGTCTGACGCTGCGCCTCGAAAGCGTTGACCCCGCCCAGCACCCAGTGCCCGCGCGTGGGCGGCTGCATATAGTTCTGGCAGGTCGGCGCCAGCGCGCCGTCGCAATTGGTGTAGTCAGGGGTGCCGGATGCGGCGCGGGTAACCGCCATTACCGGTTCCTCACCCAGGCCTTCGCCCATCGACATCGGCACAGGCTCGATCTGCGCGCTTTCCACCAGCGGATTTTCCAGCAGTTGCCTGACCAGCGATTCCGCATCGCGACCACGCATCATCTCGGCCGAAATCTTGTAGTAACGCGTCAAATTATGGCGTTCCAGCGCGGCGAGTTCCTCGTGGTTACGCATCATCGGCGACAGCGGCACCAACGGCTCCATGCCGTTAGCCAGGCGCGTCAGCGCGTCCATTGCGTTGGCCACTTCGGGCGTCGGCGCGGTGCGCTGCGCCGGGTTGGGGGCTTCGGCTTTCAGCCGGACGTAGATGGGCCGCGGCTCATCGGCTGACGCCGCATGTCCGGGGCCGGTAAATCCCGCGCCTAACATCAGCGCGAGCATGGATAACTGTATTTTGTTTTTCATGGCTATTCAGTGATCCGCCTTGACGGTGGATCCATCAACGCAAAAAGAAAGCCCCCCTCCCATCGCTGGAAGAAGGGCTGGCGTCCAACGCGGGCCAAGACGCCGATGGTCTTGGCCCGCCTCAACAACAACGGCTTACTTCACCAGGTTCCAGGCCTGGGTCCAGTAGCCGCCCTTGCCGGGCTCGTAGTGGAACGGCGACTGACCGCACCAGTTGGTGTAGGGCCACGGCTTGCACTCGTAGACCTTGCCCAGGTTCGTCACACGCTCAAGCGCCTTGTAGGCCGTGCCTGCCTTGTAGGCGGGCGGCGTATCGCCGGTGCCGCCATTGCCGCCATTGCCGCCTTCATCGACAACAACTTCCGGCTTGCCCTTGACGGTCACAACGTGGGACGCGTCCGATGCGCCCTTGTCATTGCGCGTGGTCAGCGTGAACGCGTACTGCTGGTCCTTGGTCTGCGTCGGCGCCACAAAGCTCAGCGTGGGTTGGTCCTTCACCGCCGCCGTGATGCCGGCCGGCACGGTCCACGAGAACTTCAGGTCGGTACCCGTCGAGGCCGATCCCGACAGCTGAACCTTCTGACCTGCTTGCACATTCACCGGACCGGTGATGCTCGACAGCGGCGGGATGACCACGGGATCCGGCGTGATCACGGCCGCTTCCTTGGTCACCACGAAGTGGTACTTGCTGCCGTCCATCGAATAGACGTGCGACTTGTCCACGCCCACGATCGGCGTCACGGTCTTGCCGTCGGCGCCCAGCTGGCCGATGCGCACGCGCTTGGACGAGCCGTTGACGGCATTACCCAGCGCTTGCGTCCAACGCTCGCCCTGGGCGGCGTTCTCGTCCAGCGGCAAGCGCAGCTGTTCCAGGTATTCGCCGTTGCGCTTGGGATCAGCCAAACGCCAGACCAGCGAGTCGCCCACCTTGGTTTCACCGATGGAGTACAGCGCGCCGATGTCCGACGGCTTGATGACGTTGCTGACGCCTTCGATGTTCACGTCGCCGCAGGCACGATAGGATTCGCCCGAGGTCACGCCATCGCCCACGTGGTTGGTGTTCCAGACGCTCATGATCAGGTGACGGCCCGTCTTGCCGGCGGGCAGCGTGCAGCTGTATTCCTGTTCGCGGCCTTCGCCTGCGGCGGCGGGCGTGAAGTCGCGCTGTTCGCAGAACTTTTCGAAGTCGGAAAACTGCAGCGGCTTGGTCGAGTCGTAAGGCATCTTCGTGATGAAGAATTGCAGCGACTTCGTGCGGTGGGCCACGGTGTGGTTCCACTTCAGCGTAACGTTGCCATTGGCGTCCGGCTTGAGCGTGGTGATGGGCCATTGAGCCAGCGCGTTCAGGCCGCGATGCGAAGGCTTGGTGCCGCCGTCGCACAGGCGATCGCCCGGCGTGGTGGCCACGGTGTTTTCGCCACCCGGCTTCTGCCAGACTTCACGCCAGTCATACACGCTGCCGCCTTGCGCCTTGAATGCAGTGCAACCTTCGCTCTGGCTGCCTGCGTGGCAATGCAGAATGCGCGCTTTGGGATGCGACATCGTGCCGTGAGCCAGGACCGAACCGGATACGGCTGCCAGCACCAATCCACCCAGAATAGTTATTTTGAATTTTGCCATTGGTTTTAATACTTCAGAGAGAGGTTTGAATAATCACCTTCCTTGCGACAACACACGCATGGCAAGGTGAATTCATTCTCGGCCGGAAGCCCATTGACAATCAAAGTTAATAAACGATTCCTTAAAGCATTTTCCCCACACGCCATTTTCCAAACGATTCCCACATAAAAAAATCCCCCGCGCTTGCGCGCGAGGGATCAGGAACTTCGTTTTTCCCGTTATGAATTACGGATTACGGATTATCAAAGAAGGTTCAGTAAACCTGAGAGCCGTGTAGTGAAGCGAGCTTGATTACTTCACCAGGTCCCAAGCTTGCTGCCAAGCCAGGCCCTTGCCCGGTGCGTAATGCAGGGGCGAAGCGCTGCACCATGCCGTCACGGGCCAGATCTTGCACTCGTAGACGTTGCCGGCGTTGGTGACCTTGTCGCCAGCGGCGTAGGTGGTGCCTTCCTTGTAGGCCGGGTATTGGCCGGTCTGGCCGCCGTTGCCGCCTTCGTTGCCGCCGTTGCCGCCGGTGTTACCACCGTCAGTGCCGCCGCCGGTTTGGGCTTGCTTCTTGACCAGGACCGAATGCGTCTTGCTCGACGAACCCTTTTCGTTCGTGACCTTGACGGTGAACGAGTAGGACTTGTCTTGCGTCAGCGTCGGAGCGGTGAAGCTCAGGTCAGCCAGGTTCAGCGCCGAAGCGGTGATGCCGGCAGGAGCCGTCCATTGGAACTTCAGCGTGCCGCCACCGTTGTTCGAACCCTTGGCCGACAAAGCAACGCGCTCGCCAGCATTGGCCGAGGCCGGGCCGGTCAGTTCAGCCTTGGGCGGGTTGATGACGACGGGAGGCGGATCCACGGGTTCCGGAGCCTTCTGGTCAATCGCGAAGCCCACCTTCTTGTTCAGGCCATAAACCTGGTTGTCGGTTTCGCTTTGCTGCGGCACGACTTGGCCGTTCGTCCCCATCTTGCCGACCTTGATCACGGACGACTTGTTGTTGACTTCCTTGGCCAGTGCGTACATCCACTGAGCCGGCTTCTCTTCACCGGCCTTGACCGTAATCGAATGGCTTTCCAGATCGCCGGTGCGGCTCAGATCGAATACGCGCAGCGTCATCTGCGCACCCGTGTTTACCTGGCCGCCTTGCAAGGCGCCACTGGCTTGCCATTGCACGTTGGCAGGCATCACGTCCACGTTCGAGCAAGAGTAGAAGCCTTCCTTGGCGTCGCTCGGGTCACGTTGCCACACGCTGTAGATCACGCGCTTGCCGGTAAAGTGGGCGGGAATCTTGACATCCAGCGGCGTAACGGAGTTCAGGGCTTCCGGACGCGGCAGAAAGCCGGAGTCGCCAATCAGTTCCAGATCGTCCCAGCGCAGGCCGCGCTTGGGGTCGTAGCTGTCTTTGCTGATGTAGGTCTTGAAGTACGTGGTGATGTGCGGTGCCGTTTGCAGATACTTGAACTGCGCATTGCCGTTGGCATCCGGCGTAACCACCGTGGTGGGCCACTCGTGATCGCCATCCAGGTCCTTCCAACCTTCCTTTCCGCCCGCGCACAGCAGGCCATCAGCGATGAGTTCCTTGTGGTTGTTGAACGCGCCGCCGATCAAGTTTGACTGCCAGTTTCCGATAAGGTCGGACGATTTGGCGCAACCGGAGAACTTGGGATTGTTCCAGGGGGTATCAAACTTGTGGCAACCATATTCCCGGCTCGGGGGATCAATCATGGAACCGTGAGCCGAAGCGGTCGTCGGCGCCATGGCCATGAGCACAGCCTGCGTCAGCGCCGCGACCGGCAAGCCAAGCTTGGCGGCTGCACCGCGCAATGTGGTTTTAGTCATCAAATATCCTATGTTTAGTGGATTGTTTTTCGCATTCTCATGAACCGGAAATCACACGGAACCCGTGAAAGCGAAGCCATTATTCCCGGCGCTGGAAATCGGCAAAACCATTCTCAACACACTATTAAAAGCAGGTGTTGCATTGCTGCCGCATCGCATTAAGGACGCGAAAGAAGCACGATGGAAAGGGTCCAAACGGCCAAAAAAAAAGCGCCACAAGGGCGCTTATTCATGAGGCCGGGTTAAGGCCGGTTCGATAGCGGGGCCGCGTTTCCTGGCGATCTCCTTCCACACACGGCATCGGCATCAGCGGAAATGTGAGTGAAAACTCGCTTCCCAACCCGGGACGGGAGCTGACCGACAATTTTCCGCCATGTGCATCCACCACCGTGGCCACCAGCGCCAAGCCCATTCCAACGCCCTCGCGGCTGCCGGGCTGCACCTGGAAAAAAGCCTCGCACAACTGCGGCATGACCGCATCGGCAATGCCGATACCCTGGTCGATCACGCTGATGCGGGCCATATCGCCCTGGCGCTTCAGGCACAAGGTGATGCGCGTGGACGGGTTGGAATACTTGATTGCGTTGTCCAGCAGGTTGATGACCGCGCGTTGCAGCATGCAGTAGTCGCCCGAGACCCAGAGCTTTTCCCCGCATTCGCGGATCTGCACGTCGATGCCCTTACGCTCGGCCAGCAACAGGGATTGGTCGGCGGCTTCCTGGCCTACGTCCAGCATCGAGACGGGCAGGAAATTCTCCTTATCCAGGCGCTCGGCGCGCGACAGGTGCATGAAGTCCTGCGCCACTGCCAGGCTGTACTGCGCCAGATCGCGCACGGATTGCGCAAAGGCCTCCTGTTTGGGGCAGTCGCTTTCGGCGCTTTGCTTTTCCACCATCACCAGAATCGTCGACAACGGGCTGCGCAGGTCATGCATCATCTGCAGCATCACTTCGTTATCGCGAGCGCAGTTCGGCTTGGCGGGGGATGCAGCCGGCGTAGCCGCCGACGCGGGGGTGCGTGCCAGCACCTGCTCACGGCGTGCCCTTTTCGTGGCCATGCGCCAGCGAACTACGCTGATGTACGCCAGCGCCACGCCCACCAGGGGAGCCACCATGGGCGTCCAGCGGCGTGCGGTGATCACGACAAAGGCGGCCAACAGCCAAAAACCGATCAACCAGCCCAATGCCCGCAAGCGCATTTTCGACTGCCCCGCAATCACGCTGAACAGCGCCAGGCCCGCCAGGATTCCGAAGTCGGCCAGCACGCCGGGCGCCGCCGAGGTCAGCGGCTGCCCGTCGCTGGGCATGGCGTAGCACAGCAAGATAATGCCCAGGTTGCAGAACAGCAGCGCATCGTTTTTTCTGGCGCCAAGGCGCGCATAAGGCCAAATCAGGAATTTCATCGTCAGGCTCGAAAGGTGGGTCGCGATGCGGCAGGCGCGCGGTCGGACCGGCAGCGCACATAAGGCGCGGGCTGCGATTGGAATGGGGGATGTTGCGTGAACTACCGAAGCAGTGCGGCACACAGGCCGGGGCGAATGCCCGCTGGCTTAATACATGCGTTCTAGGCGATAGCCGTAGTTGTACACAGTGGCGATCACATAGCCATTGCGCGAGCGCAGGCCCAATGACGAACGCAGGTTGCTGACATAGGTTGCCAGGCTGGCGTCGTACTTGCGGTCGACGGTGCCCCAGATCTGCTGGCACAAGGCGTCTTTGGTGATGATGCGGCCGGGGCTGCGGAACAGCATCGTGGCCAGGTCGAATTCTCGCGTCGGCAGGCTGACCGGGCGGCCGTCCACCGTCAAGGTCTTGGCTTCCAGGTTGAACGCAAAATGCCCTACCTGGAACTGCAACGCCGTGGCTTCCCCGCGTTGCGACTTGCGCAGCTGAGCACCCATGCGGGCCAGCAGCTCACGTTCGCGCACCGGCTTTTGCAGGTAGTCGTCAGCGCCCATGTTCAAGGCCTGCACGATGCTTTCTTCGTCGTCGCGCTGCGTGAGCATCAGGATGGGCATGTTGGGCGCCAGGTTGCATCGCGCCCACTTCAGCACCGCCAGGCCCGACGCGCCGGGCACTTCCCAGTCCAGCAGAACGACATCAACCTTCTGTTGTTGCAACAGGGCGATGAAGCCGTCGCCATCGCGACGCGAGAACGCCTGGTGGCCGTGGCTTTGCAGCAGTTTGGTGACCCACTCGACCTGAGTGGGCGAATCTTCAAGAATGGCGACGATCATTGAGTCAACTCTTATGTAAGCGCAATTCCCGAAGACTTTTATTATTACGGCAATCACAATTGATACCCCGACAGAATGATTTCATGCTGGGATAGACACAACAATAAGAAATTTCTCAAAGCCAAACTGGGAAAGCCAAATGTCAAGATATGACAACAAGGGCCTGATATGGGAATATTCCTGAAGGATTACTGGCAAACAGACCACGGATTATCAAGAACGTTCCGACAAGTTTTTTATCTGTCCTTTTATATTCCTCGTTGTCGTGGTTGCTTCAATTAACCCCCATGAACACAAACTTCCAGTCCTGATAACTGGATTTTCCTGCCATATCCCCCACTTCGGCATCGAATCCATCCTGTTTGATGGGTTTTCTTTCCGACAGGCTATAAACCCCCATGATCCCGCCGTCCGGCGATTTCACGATGCCCCATTCCGTACTGCCGGTTATCGGATCGGCATACAGCCGCCGCAGATGCCTGCGGGTAAACGACACGCGGTCATCCTTGAGCAGCGCCTCCATGGTTTTGGGATAAGCCGGCGCCGTGCCGGACAGGTAATACGAGGCCAGCGCGCGTTGATACTGCGTGCCGACGAACAGCAGCTCGGCTTCCTGGTCGCGCAGCTTTTGCATAGACCATGGCTGAACCACGGCCGTCAGGCCCGTGGCCACCGCCATTACCAGCATCAACACCGTCAGGTAACCGAAGCCCGCCTGACGTCTGGTCCACGCACCGCGATCACCACCGCGCATAATCCAGCCCATCCAACCCCCTGCCGGTAGCGCCGCTGATTACATCATTCACGCCCGGCGCGTCCCCGTTCTGCGGCAGCCAGCTGTCGCGTTTTCCCGTCACCGGGTCCATCGGAAGCTCGCGCAGGTATTTGTCCGTGACCAACGCATCCAGTGAATCGGGATTGTTGCCATGGTCCGCGCGGTAATCGTCGATGGCATGGCGGATTGATTGCAGGTTGTGACGCAACACCGTTTCCCGCGCGCGGTCGTTGCTTTTGAAAAACGACGGCGCCACCAGCGACATCAAGGCACCGATGATGGCCATGACCGCCATCAGCTCGATCAGCGTAAAGCCGGCACAACCGCGCCTACCATTCTTTGTACGGAACGCCATTGAGGCCCCTTCGTTGACTTTTTGAACGCACATCGAACACATCACGTCCCGATGAAAACGCATCGACCGAACTGTCATAGCTTCGGGTATCCCAGGTGTCGGCCGCCGAGCGGTTCTCGCAGTTTTCACACATCGGGTCCTTGGGCAGACGGCGCAGGAAATACAGCATGCCGCCGTTGGGATCCGTCTTGTTCTGCACGCCCTTGACCAAGGATTCCAGGTCGGGCGGGTAGCCGCTGCGATCCAGCGGCTTGTCCACCTTGCCCTCGCGGCTGGCCTGGTAATACGCGTCGATGGCGTTGCGCAAGGTGTGCAGGCTCTGCCGTAGTTCGCGCTCATCCGCACGTTGCTTGACCAGCGCCGAGAACGGCAGCGCAACGCTCAGCAACAGGGCCAGCAAGGTCATGGCCGCCATCATTTCGATCAGCGTAAAACCCGATTGCTTGCGCATGTCGTGTCCTTAGAACGGCGGTGTGGTCAGCACCGCGTCCAGCGCCGGGGCGTCGCCGCCCGTTGCCGCGCCCGCCGAGGCGGCGGGCGCCTGGGTGGTCATCGGCGTAACGGTGACGCGCGACTCCGTGCCCGACGGGAAATAGCTGTCGGCGGCCGACGGCAAGGCCATCGAACGTTCAATATGCGGCGTCAGCAGCAGCACGATCTCGGTGTTCTGGTCCGTCTTCTTCTGGCCGCCGAACAAGCTGCCCAGCCAGCCCATCACACTCAGCCCGGGCACCCCGCTGCTGCTGCGCGTCTGCTGTTGATTGACCAGGCCGGCCAGCACCTGCGTTTCGCCATCACGCGCCGTCATCACGGTTTCCGCATTGCGCGTGCTCATCGGGTAGACAACGCCGCCACCCGCCGTCTTGACCTCGCCCTTCAGGTTGCTGACTTCCATGCTGACGCGCACGCTGACTTCGTTGCTCAGGCTGATCCGAGGTTCCACTTGCAGGATCAGGCCCACGTCCTGGTAGTTCACGGATTCCGTCACCACGCCGTTGGCGTTGGTTGTCGTCACGACCGGTACCTTTTCACCGATCTTGATGCTGGCCTTTTCCATGTTGCGCACGCGGATCTTCGGGTTGGCCAGCACCTTGGTCTTGCCGCGCTTTTGCAGCAGGTTCAGCGCCGCCGACAGGTCATTGCGGCTGGTCACGCCGATCTTGCCCTGGTTCAGGCCCAGCAGGTCGCCCACCGTGATGCGGCCGCTTTCCCCCTGCGGCAGCACGGAAAACCGCAGGTCGCTGGGGTAGTCCACGCCCACTTCCAATTCGTCGCTGGCGTTCACTTCCAGCACCTGCACATCCATCGTTACTTCCGATTGCGCGATGTCCAGCGCGGCCACCACCCGTTCCACCACCGCCATCACTTCAGGCGTGTCGCGCACCAACACGGCATTGGCGCGTTCGTCCAGATGCACGTTCTTGGGCGCGCTGATCTGCCGCAACGCGGCAAGCACATGCGTGGCGTCGGCATGGTTCAGGTAGAACACGCGCACCATCAGCTCGCGATATTCCTTGTCCTTGTCGGGGCGCGACGGATAGATCAGCAGTGTGTGCGCATCCAGCACCTTCTTTTCCAGCTGATTGGTGCGCAGCAACAGGTTGATCGCGTCTTCGGCCGTGGTCTGCCGGGCCATGATGCTGGCCGGCATGCTCGTCTGCACGTCCGGGTCCAACACGAAGTCAACACCGGCGGCCAGCGAGATCGTGTCCAGGATCTGGACGATGGGCTGCGCCTTGAAGTTCAGCGTGACGGGTTTGCGCAGCGCGTCGGCCAGCCGGGGCTTGACCGACTGGCGGCCGACGTCACGGCGTTGCAGCTGCGTGCGCAGTGCCTCGGCGGCGGGAAAGCCGGGCTGTTCCTGCAAGATGCGATTGACCTTGTAGAGCGCCTCGCGCGGGTGGTCGAATTGCAGCCTGACCGCCTCGGCCAGTTCGCTGTTCAGGTGTACGCGTTGTTCCAGCTGCGTCTTGAGCTGCTGGGCACGCATGTTCCCCGGGTTGATCGTCAACAGTTCCAGCACGTCTTGCAACGCGGCCTCGTCATCGCCCGCGTCCATCTTCACGCGCACACGTTGCAGGATCTCGCGGGTCAACGTCACCCCATCGCGCGCCACGTCCTTGCCGGCTTCGATATCGTTGGGGTTCTTGTCCAGCTTCGCGCGGCCGGCGGCCAGGCGTTCAGCGGTAGTCGGCGCGTCGCCGCCCAACGCGCGCTTCAGTGATTCCGGGGCCGCGCATCCGCCCAGCAACAGGGTGAAGAATGCGGCCATTACGACAGGTTTTGCAATCATGATGTCTTGCCATTCCCAATAGAATTTTTTCGTTTCGATGAGCGCCATGCTCATTGCGCCAGCGGCGCCAGGTCCACATGCAGTTCTTTGCCCTGCGGGTCCAACAGCACGGCGCGTTTCGCCTCCAGCGCCTTGAAGCGGTACTGCGGCGTCAACATGCCGCCAGGCTGCACCGCGCCGGCCACATCGCAGCGCTGGCAAATCAGATAGGTTTCCCCTTGATGCGCCAGCACCACGATGCGACGCCCGGTTTCGGACCATTCGCCGATGGCCGTGAAGGCCGACACAACCGCAGCCTCGACGCCCTCGGGCGCGGTCGGCATCGTGTCGTCCAGGTCCGGCGTATCGGTTGGTGCCGCGTTGGCCTGGGCGGCGGCGTCCTGTGTGGGTTCAGTGCCCCGATCCAGTAGCGACGCCCAGCTTTGCGAAGGAAACAGATCCACCTCTTGCGGGGTCTCGGACCACGCGGCGGCGGGCGCCAGGGCGGTGATTACCGCGGTCATCCATCGCTTCATCACACCACCCCCAACATGCTCAGACGCATCTTCACGTTGACCAGCATGTTTTCCGGTTTCTGCCTGTCCAACGACAAGGACTCCAGGCGCAACAGCGGCTCTTCGGTCAACTTGCGCAGGCCGGCGCTCAGGTCCTGGTACGAACCCACCGCCGTTACATCCACCGACGTGCGGCGCAGGCGACCTTGGATGGTGTCTTCACCCTGATACTGAATGTCGACCAGAAGCAAGCCCGAACGCACCAACTGTTCCATCACGGCCAGCTTGCGCTGGTCGGGGTCCAGGCGCAGTTGCACGCGCAGTTCGTCCATGTCGTTGCCGGGCGGCGCGACGCTGGGTTGGCAGGCATGCAGCTCGGCGTTCAATTCCAGTGCCCGCAGTTGCAACGTGCCCTTTTCCGGCCACAGCACCACGACGCAATGCACGATCAGGACCAGCAAGGCAGCCAGGGCCAACAGCCCACCGCGCCCGAGGCGTTCGGCCCAGCACTGGGCATGCCAACGCAGAGGCGAACCGGCGTTTCCCTGACGTAGCGCGGCCAGGCGGCGACGAATTTCAGTAAAGGATTTCATTGCAGATCCACCCGCACGGTGGCCATCGTGGCCAGGTTGGGATCACCCGACTTGATGCCGTGGCGCATCACGGTTGCCCGGATGCCTTCCCCGGCGTTCACGCGCCCGGCGAAGGCGAACACCTCGGTCAGGTCCACGGCCATCAGTTCCAGTTGCACGGTCTTGCCGGCGCCTTCGATCTTCAGGTTCATGACGGCCACGCGGGGGCTCCAGGCCTGTTCGATGGCGCGCAGCAGCACGGGCCGCAACCGGTCTTCGGCACTTTGCGCGGACACCAGCGCGTCCACCTTCTTTTCTTCAGGCGACTGCGCCAGCGCGCGTCGCTGCTCGCGTTCCTGCTGCATGCGGCGCTCGACCAGCTGGCTTTCAACGCGGGTGACCTCGACACGCAGCGCCCAAAGATCCCATTGCCGCCAAGCGCTCAACAGGCCGACGCACAGCAACAGCAACACCACGATGGCGGCAAACGGTTGCGTCGCCCCGCGCTTGGTGAAGTCAAGCTGGTTCATCTTCAACCCGGGCATGTCCGCCCTCCCAACATGGCATGGGGAAAGCCCAGCCAGCGCGCGTCTTCAGGCAGCGCGACGTCCGGGGATACCAAGGTGGACGTCCAGGCGCATTGCGCCATGACCGGGCGATCGCACAGCGCCTGCGCCGAAGCAACGGCGGACGCGTGGGATTGGCCCGGCGACAGCTGTAAGGTGATCATGTCTTCCCACCCCTGCGCCGCCGGCCACAGGCACGTCACCGCGCCAGCTTCCGCCAGGACCAGGCAGGCGCCGTCCGCCCGCACCGGTCGCTGAAAGCGATGCAAGGCCGACGACAGCAGGTCGTGGCAGGCCGGCACGGTCCACCCTTGTTCGCGCATCTGGGCTTCCAGGGCGTCCAGCATCACGGCGTCGGCTGCGACGGCCAGGCGGGCGTGCCCATGGCGAGCCGGCCCCAGGCGCACCCGGCTCTGCATCGCGATGCCGCGCTCGCGCAGCAGCGCCTGGGCATAGCCGCACCACTGCGTATCGCCACCGGGCAGACCCGGCTGCCAAGGCAACAGCACCGTGTGCACCCAGGGATAGCCCAGCCAGATGCGAGCGCGGTTGCGCCAGCGCGGGCGCAGCAAGCGGCGGCTTGCCAGCAAGGCGGCCACGGCTTCGGCGGGCTGGCCCCCATGGCGGGCCTTCAGTCGTTCGTGCACGGCCGTTGTCGTGGACAACAGGCTGACGTGCTCGGCATCGATCAGAACGGCTTGGTCATTCCATAGCGACGGCACGGCAAACCTCCTGATAAGTTGTCAGCCCATGCGCCACCGCTTCATGGGCGGCATCGCGCATCGATTGATAGTCGGGGCACTGCGCCAGCGCTTCCTGGCGCCGCTCGGGAGAGCGGTCCAGCAGCGCGGTCTTCATGCGGCTGTCCAGGCGCAGGACTTCGGCCAGCGCGATGCGGCCCAGAAAGCCCGTGTGACGGCAAGCCTCGCAGCCGGAGCCCGCGCGCGCTTCGCCCGCGGGCGCACAATGCGGGCACAGACGCCGCACCAGACGCTGCGAGACCACGCCGTTCAGCGATTCCAGGAACGTGGCGGGCTCGACATCCATGTATAGGAAGCGGTCGATCACGCTGAACGCGTCGTTGGCGTGCACGGACGACAACACGCGGTGGCCGGTCAACGCGGACTGCACGGCGATGGCCGCCGTCTCGGCGTCGCGGATTTCACCAACCAGGATCGTGTCCGGATCGTGGCGCAGAATGGACCGCAGGCCACGCGCGAAGGTCAGGCCCTTTTTCTCGTTCACCGGAATCTGCAGGATGCCGGCCATCTCGTATTCCACCGGGTCTTCGATGGTGATCAGCTTTTCGTCGCCGCTGTTCAATTCCGACAACGCGCCATACAAGGTCGTGGATTTGCCGCTGCCGGTGGGCCCGGTGATCAGCGTCAACCCATAGGGCAGCTGCGCCAGCACGCGAATGCGGCGCGCTGTTTCCGCCGGAAAACCCAAGGTGTCCAGGCTGAGCTTGTCGCCACGCTGCGACCGGTCCAGCAGACGCAACACCGCGTTTTCGCCGTGATTGCCCGGCATGATGGATACGCGGAAATCCACTTCGCGCCCTTGCAGCACCACTTTGAAGCGCCCGTCCTGCGGCACGCGCTTTTCCGCGATGTCCAGGCTGGACAACACCTTCAGGCGCGACATCACCTGGTTGGCCGTCACCTGCCCCGGCACCTGGCGGATGCGCAGCATCACACCGTCGATGCGATAGCGGATCAACAGCCCTTCCTCGTCCGACTCCAGATGGATGTCGCTGGCACGGCTTTGCAGGCCGTCATACAGCGTCATGTTCACCAGGCGGATCACCGGGCTTTCGTCTTTGGCCAGCGAAGCCAGCGAAATCGATTCGACCGCCTTGGCCAACGAGTCGTCCGCCATGTCGACGGCTACGCCGTCCAGCACGCGCTCGGTAGCCTCGGCCTGCTTGAGCCACGCGTCCACCGCGCCGGTGGGGCACACGGCAAAGCGCAATGCGCGGCCGGCCAGCATGGCCTGTAGCCTCAGGCGCGCTTCGCGAGAGAAAGGCGCGGCCATCGCCAGCAGCAATTCGCCGTCCACCTGCAAGGGCGCCACGCGGCAGGCCATGGCATCGGCCAGCGGCAGCACGTCAAAGCGCGGGGCGGCCTGGCGGCATTGCTGCGCGCTTAGCGGCTCCATGCCCAGCGCCTGCGCCAGCACCGGCAGCAGTTGCGGGCGGCGCGCCAGTTCCTCGTCCAGGTAATCGGCCAGGGACAGGCTCAGTTCCGCGGCGCGCTCGCGCCACAACCACCATGCCTCGTCGGCGACGGGTTGGGTTTCCATTGCTGCCTTCTCCTGACTGATTTCAATTGGGTTCATTGCGTTCATCCCAGACTCCCGGCCATCTCGAAGATGGGCATGTACAGCAAGATGACGATGGTGCCGACCAGCCCTCCGACCACCAGCATCAGCAGGGGCTCGAACACCTTTCCAAAGACTTCGATGGCGTGGTCCAGCGTGCCGTCATGAAATTGGGCGATGCGTTCGCACATGCCGCCCAGATCGCCGCTTTGTTCTCCTACGCGCAGCAGCCGTTCGGCCACTGCCGTGGTCAAGCCGTGGCGCGCCAGCGTTTCCGACACGCTGCGGCCGGCGCGCAGCTCTTGCAACGCCAGGTCCAGACGTTCGCCGTAGGCGGGCGGCAGGATGCGTTCGGCCAACTCGAATGCCTGCAATGCGGGCGTACCGCCTTCGATCAACAGGCCGACGGTGCGATAAAAGCGCGCCAGCACGAACAGGTTGCCCACATCGCGCAGCTTGGGCAGCCGCCAGAACACGTTCATCAATGCCGCCTTCACCCTTTGCGTGCGCAGCGCCAATGCCGTCAAGAGCAGACTGCCGCCAATGCCCGCGCCCAGCCATTGGCCGTCGGACTTGACCAGGCGCGCCCACCACAACATGGCCTCGGCCGTTGCCGGCAAGGTCCGCATGCTTTCGAACACGATGGCAAAGCGCGGCACCACGAAAAACAGCATGAACAACAAGATGCCGAAGCCCACTGCAATCACGACAAGCGGATACACCAGCGCGCCCACAACCTTCTTGCGGATGTTCTCGATCCGCGTTTCGTAGTACTGGTAGCGCCGCAGCACCACCGGCAACTGGCCACTGCCTTCGGCCGAGGCCACCGTGGCAACCAGCAGCGCCGGATACACGAGCGGCTGCGCCTGCATCGCCTTCGATAGCGGTTGGCCCTGGTACAACAAGCGCAACAACTGGCTCAGCGACGATTGCAGCGCCCTGTTGCCCTTGCCGGCCTTGTCGCTCAGTGCTTCCAGCGCTTCGATCAAAGCCAGCCCGGCGTCCAGCAACGTAGACAGTTCTTGCAGCAACAGGCCCAGCGAAAATGACTTCTTGCCGCGCGCCTTGATGCCACGACGCACGGCCGAACGTTGAATGTCCAGAACCATGCCGTCGGCATCGCTCAACTGCGCGCGGGCCTCGCCTTCGCTGGAGGCGCGCACGGTATGCACGCGCAACGTGCCCTGCTTGAGCAAGCGGATCCTGAACTCATTCATATCAACGCTCCGCGTGTTGGGACTGGCGATAACGGGCGTCGCGCGCCTGGGTCAGTTGCAGATAGTGTTGCCACACGCGATTCACGTAGCGCTTGCGCGCCGCTTCGCGGTTGGCGGCGCCGCCAGCGTTGTACGCGCCGACCGCGCGCCAGGTGTAGCCATAGCGCTTGATGAAGCCGGCCAGGATTTCGGCGCCGGCATCGATCGACAGACAGGGCTCGTCCAGCAAGCGCTGGCGCGTAATGCCCCGCTTGGCCAGCGCCGGCAGATGGATGCTGTTGATCTGCATCAGCCCGACGTCCTGGGTACCGTTGGTGTTGTTGTTGATGGCGCGGGGGTTCAGTGATGACTCTACCTTCGCGATGGCGAACAGCAGCAAGGGGTCCACGCCATGGCGGTCGCCCGATTCCTGCCAGCAGCTGGCGGCGGCCGCCGTCGAGAACGTCATCCCGACGAGCCCGGCCGCCGCCCACTTAGAGGCCGTAGACCAACTCACCGCTGCCTCCCGCCCGGCCTTCCTCGCCGAAAGAAACCACTTCTGCGTCCGTGCTGCGACCGGGCACGTTCAACACGTAGGGACGGCCCCACGCGTCTGCGGGCACATCCTTGGCCAGATACGGGCCGTGCCAGTTGGGTGCGCCCTGAGGCGCCTTGACCAGCGATTCCAGCCCTTGCTCGGTGGAGGGATAGCTGCCCACGTCCAGGCGGTATTGGGTCAAGGCATCACCCAGCGTCTTCATCTGCGCCTGGGTAGCGCGCACCTTGGCGCGGTCGACCTGTGAGAACAGCTTGGGGCCGACGTATCCGGCCAGCAACGCAATGATCAACAGCACGACCAGCAGTTCCAGCAAGGTGAAACCTTGTTGCAGGCCAAGACGGCGTCGGAAGGTAAGAGTCTTCATGAGTCCACTTTTTCTGATTGAGCGATCGCCGCGCGGCGGAGATCTGGAGTGAAGTGCGGGGGGCAGAGGCGAGCATCGTGAGGAACGACGCCGATCCGAGCGCCGGCGTGGCCGGGCGCATCAAAGGCGGAAAAATCTCTACGCAGGCCGGCATATTTCCATGCGGGCAATCGGCCAACAACGTTTCTAAAGAGAGCCTAAAGGGACCCAGGCAGGGGGCCTTTAGGCCTTCAGGAAGTGTTGAGGAAGGTGGCGTGGCAGGGGTGGCGGCGCTTCAATCTCGCCTCTTGGCCAAGCCCCGCCGCACGCGGAGCCGGCTGGCACCGCTAGAAGGAAGACCATGCATTCCCCCCCCGCCGCCCTGGCCACACAGGCCTACACCACCTCGCAAATCGCCTTGCATTGGCTAAGCGTCAGCCTGATGGGCATCCTGATTCTTGCCGGCGAATTGCGCCACGTGCTGACCGCGCAGACGGGCGTGTCGATGCGCTCGGTCATGATCGTGCACATCGGCTGTGGCATGGCGCTGCTTGTGGTCACGATGGTGCGCACGGTCGTGCGCATCACGCGCCGCCGCGCCGCCGGCGCTGATTTCTGCATGCAGGATGCCTGCGCCCACGCGGTGCACCTGTCCATCTATGCGTTCATTTTTGCGTCGTGCATGGTGGGTTGGGTCGTCGTCAACGCCAAGGGCCTGGCCGTACCGTTACCCTTCACCAATCTGGAGTTTCCGCGTTTGGTCGCCGCCGACCCCGCGCTGGTGGTCACCACGGTATGGATGCACGACATGCTGACGTGGGGGCTGTACGGCTTGTTGGCGCTGCACATTGTGGCGGCGCTTGCCCACCACTTCATCGTGCGCGACGACACCTTGGCGCGCATGGCCTGGCGCCGCCGGCAACGCAGTCACGCGGTGGTGGTACCCGTCAGGGCCGCGCGGAATCGCGCGGCGGCATCCCGATCCACGGCCGGCGTGCATTTTTCAAAAAATTAGGTATACTTCCGCCTCGCTTGCCAAAAAACGACATCAAGACGCCGACGGCAATGCGTGGCGATAGCAGTAAATTGCGGGAGTAGCTCAGTTGGTAGAGCGCAACCTTGCCAAGGTTGAGGTCGCGAGTTCGAGACTCGTCTCCCGCTCCACATTCGGATTTCGCAGCATTGGGTTTTCATCCTGCTGCAAATCAAAAAATGGGCCCCTCGGGCCCTGGTAATTGAAAAAAGGGCCCGCTGGGCCCTTTTTTCATGCGCGCTCGATACGCTGGTTCGGCGACATGAATTCGCGCGCCGCGTCCAGCAGCATGCGGCCGGCATAGTCCGCGAAGCTGCGGCGCACCACCACTTCCACGCCGCGCGCCTCCAGCGCGCGCAACATCACGCCCGCTTTGAAGTAGTGGCTTTGCGCGCATTGCCCCGGGGCGAAGACGCGCGGATGCAAATCCAGGGGGCACCCTTTTTCCAGCACGTCGCGCGCGGGGTCGCCCAGCAGTTGCAGCACCGTATAGCCGCTGCTGACATCCACCACCGTTGCCGATTGCCCCGCCAATGCCGGACGCAGCGCGCCTTCCAGCGCCGGCCGGGTCGGCGCCAGTGACTGCACCCACCATTCATCAGGCCCCATCCAGGCCACCAGATGCACATGGCCGTGGGCCACGGTGTTCGGCGCCAGCGGCGGCGCGGTTCCCAAGGCGCGTTCAAGCGCGCCGGCAAACCCGGACGAGCATGCGTTGCCGCGCAGCACCGCCAGATCCAGAAAGGGTCTTTCGATGATGCGCAAGCGCTTCGTGTCGCCCGATTGCGCGGGCGCCTGCACGGGCTTGAGGCCCTTCAAGGGCGACTCCTGATAGGTTTCAGTCCACATGCTGGCGCCCTCCCTCGGGATCGTAGAAAACCGTGCTGTGTATCGTGGCCGGCATGAAGCCCCCCGTGGGCAACGCCACTTCCACCAGTTGACCCATGCGTTGCTGCCCGTCCTCTACCCATCCCAGCGCAATCGACCGGTTCAGCGTGGGGCTCATGTAGCTGGACGTGACGTGGCCGATCATGGGCACGATCGGCGCGCGGCTTGCGCGTTGCATGATCTGGCTGCCTTCCGGCAGCACAACCGCCGGATCGCGCGCCAGGAGGCCGACGAACTGCTTGCGCCTGGCCGCGGCCGTATACGCGCGCGACAGCGAACGCTTGCCCAGGCAGTCCTTCGACTTGGCCACCATGCCGCCCATGCCCAGGTCCTGCGGCGTCATGGAGCCATCTGTGTCCTGGCCCACGATGATGTAGCCCTTTTCGGCGCGCAACACGTGCATGGTTTCGGTGCCGTAGGGCGTGATGCCATGCTCGTGGCCGGCTTCCATCAACGCATTCCAGACGCGTTGCCCCAGGTTTGCGGGCACGTTCACTTCGTACGACAGTTCACCCGAAAAACTGATGCGCATGATGCGCGCGGGGCTGGACCAGCCGGCGCCGCCAACCGAGCCCTCACGAAAGCTCATGAAGGGGAAGGCCCCGTTGGAAAAGTCGATGTCGGGGCAGACGCCTTGCAAGACCTTGCGCGCCCGCGGCCCGGCCACGGCGAAGGTGGCGAAATGGTCAGTGACGGTGGTCAGATGCACGTCCAGATGCGGCCATTCCGTTTGCAGCCACCGTTCCATCCAGGTCAGCACGCGCGCGGCGCCGCCCGTCGTGGTGCTCATCAGAAAATGCTGTTCACCCAGGCGCATGGTGACGCCGTCATCGAACACCATGCCGTTTTCGTCCAGCATCAGGCCATAACGGCCCTTGCCCACTTCAAGCTTGCTCCACAGGTTGGTGTAGACCCAGTTCAACAACGTGGCGGCATCCGGGCCCTGGATGTCGATCTTGCCCAATGTGGACGCATCCAGCATGCCAACGCCGTTGCGCACGGCCAGGCATTCACGCGCGACCGCCGCCTGCATGCTTTCGCCGGGCAGCGGGAAGTACCACGGGCGCTTCCAGTTACCGACGTCTTCAAACACCGCACCCCGCGACACGTGCCATTCGTGCACGCTGGTCTTGCGGATGGGGTCGAAGAAGTCGCCCAGTTCGCGCCCGGCCAGCGCGCCGAACGCCACGGGCGTGTAGTTCGGCCGATAGGTGGTGGTGCCGGTTTGCGCAATGGTCTTGCCCAGCGCGTCGGCCAGGACGGCCGCGCCGTTGATGTTGCCCAGCTTGCCCTGGTCGGTGCCGAAGCCCATGGCGGTATAGCGCTTCACGTGCTCGACCGAGTGATAGCCTTCGCGCACGGCCAGATGGATGTCCGCCACCGTGACGTCGTTCTGGTAATCCACGAATTGCTTGGCGCCCCGGCTTGGACGAACACGCCTTGCTACCTGCCACAGCGGCATCAAGGGATCTTGCGCGATGTCGGCGGTGCGCCAGGCAAGCGCGCCGGCGGGGTTCAGGCCCGCCAGCATCGCCGCCCTGGCTCCCGCCGACGCACCGCCTTCCAGCGCCAGCGCCAGCGAAAACTCTCCATTGGCCGCGCCTGCGCTGGCCTGAGCCTGTTGTGACCGCAGCGGCACAAAGCAGGCGTGGGCGTCGTCCCAGCGCGTCTGCCCGCCCGACTGCGCATGCAGGTGCAACGCCGTGCTCCAGCCGCCGGACACGGCGACCAGATCGCAAGCCAGCCTGGCATTGGCCGGCCCGGCCTTGGCCCCCACGTAAGAAGCCAGGACGACGCCCTTCACGTGGCGCCCGCCCCGCGCCTGCAACACGACCGACTCATTGCGTACCTCGATGCCGGCGCTGCGCACGGCGTCGGGCAAGGCGCCTCGCCCGGGCGGCCGGGGGTCGACCACGGTCACGTTGGCGCCCTGCTCGCGCAGGTCCAGCGCCGTGCGATAGGCGCCGTCGTTGTTCGTGTAGAGCACCACGCGCCGCCCCGGCAGCACGGCGTAGCGCCGCACGTAGGTGGACACCGCCGACGCCAGCATGACGCCGGGCAGGTCGTTATTGCCAAACAGCAGCGGCCGTTCGTGCGCGCCGGTGGCCAGCACGACCTGCTTGGCGCGAACCTTCCATAGCCGTTGACGCACCCCGCGACGCCCCGTGACGGGGAGATGGTCGCTGACCTGCTCACACACCGTCACCAGATTCTGGTCGTGATAGCCGAACGCCGTGCTGCGCGACAGGATGCGCACATCGCTCATGCCTTGCAACGCCGCATGCGTCTGGCGGATCCAGTCGCTGTTGGCCGCGCCGTTGATCAGCGCGGGGCTGGAAAGCAGGCCGCCGCCAAGTTCGGACTGGTTGTCGACAAGGATCACGCGCGCGCCCGCCATGCCCGCCGCCATCGCCGCGGCCAGGCCGGCAGGCCCACCGCCCACCACCAGGACATCGCAATGGGCGTAGCGCTTGTCGTAGTGGTCGGGGTCGGGTTGCACAGGGGCACGCCCCAGCCCGCCCGCCTTGCGAATAAAGCGTTCGTAACGCGGCCACCAGCGCCTGGGCCACATGAAGGTCTTGTAGTAGAAGCCCGCCGGAATGAAGCGCGCCACCCGTTGCAGGATGGCCATGCGGTCGCGCTCCAGATCAGGCACGGCGTTGACGCTGCCGGCACGCAAGCCTTCATACAGTTCAATCGTCGTGGCGGCCGGGTTGGGTACGGTATGCCCGCCGTCTTCCAGCTGCACCAGGGCATTGGGTTCTTCGACACCCGCCGTCATGACGCCGCGCGGGCGGTGGTACTTGAAGCTGCGCCCCACGAAATGCTCGCCGTTGGCCAGCAGCGCGGACGCCAGCGTGTCGCCCTGGCAGCCGTAAAAGGTGCGGCCATTGAAGGTGAATTCGATGGACGTCGCCGTGTCGACGCGTCCGCCGTGCGCCAGCCGGTTGGGTTGCGTCATTTGCGTTCTCCCGCTGCATGCTCGAACGTGTGAAAGCCGTGAAACTCATGGCTGACCGTATCGCGTTCCGCCAGGAACCAGCGCCGGCAACCGTGGGCGTGCTGCCATTGCTCGCGGGCGCGGCCGCGTTCGTTGCGGCGCATGAACGTGTAGTCGGCCCATTGGGCATCGGTCAGGGAATCGCAATCCAGCGGCCGGACGATGTCTGCCTCGCCGCCACACATGAATTCGGTTTCGGCGCGCGGGCCGCAGTAGGGACAAGTCAGCATCAGCATGGATAAGCTCCGCAATCAGTGCGCGACGGCGGCCGCGCCGTGTTCGTCGATCAGATGGCCGGTGTGGAAGCGGTCAAGCGAGAACGGCGCGTTCAGCCGGTGCGGCGCGTTATTGGCCACCGTGTAGGCAAAGACCCATCCCGACCCCGGCGTGGCCTTGAAGCCGCCCGTGCCCCAGCCGCAGTTGAAGTACAGCCCCTTGATGGGCGTGGTTGAAATGATGGGGCAGGCGTCGGGCGACACGTCGACGATGCCGCCCCACTGGCGGTTCATGCGCACGCGGCTGAACGCCGGAAACATCTCGACGATTGCCTGCAAGGTGCTTTCGATCAGGTGGAAGCTGCCGCGCTGCCCATAGCCCACGTATTGGTCGATGCCGGCGCCGATCACCAGATCGCCCTTGTCCGACTGGCTGATGTAGGCGTGCACGGCGTTGGACATCACGACGGTGTTCAGCACGGGCTTTAGCGGCTCGGACACCAGCGCTTGCAGCGGATGGCTTTCCAAGGGCAGGCGCAAGCCGGCCATGTCGGCGATCACGCTGGAATGGCCCGCCGCCACGACGGCCACTTTGCCGGCCTGGATAAAGCCGCGCGCCGTTTCCACGCCACGCACCTGGCCGTCTTCGCGACGTATCCCCGTCACCGCGCAGTTCTCAATGATGTCCACGCCCAGCCGGTCCGCCGCGCGCGCGTAGCCCCAGGCCACCGCGTCGTGCCGCGCCACCCCGCCGCGCCGCTGGAACGACGCGCCCAGCACGGGGTAACGGCAGTCCAGGTTGATGGCCGGGACGATTTCCTTGATCTGCGCGGGCGTCAGCCATTCGCCGTCGATGCCGTTGTAGCGGTTGGCGGTGATACGCCGCTGGGTATCGCGCACGTCTTGCAGCGTGTGCGCCAGGTTCATCACCCCGCGCTGGCTGAACATGACGTTGTAATTGAGCTCCTGCGATAACCCTTCCCACAGCTGCATCGCCTTTTCGTACAGCTGGGACGATTCATCCCACAGGTAGTTGGAACGCACGATCGTGGTGTTGCGCGCGGTATTGCCGCCGCCCACCCAGCCCTTTTCAAGCACGGCGATATTCTTTACACCGTGCTCTTTGGCCAAGTAGTACGCCGTGGCCAGCCCATGGCCGCCGCCGCCAACCACCACGATGTCGTAGGCGGGCCGGGGGTCGGGGCTGCGCCAGGCGCGCGGCCAGCGTTCGTGGTTTGAAAAGCCATTGCGAATCAGGCTGAAGAGGGAATAGCGGCTCATCGTGGCTCCTAGACGGTGATCCATTCTTCTCTGAAGGCGGCGGCCATGACGTGCCGCCTCGGCCGTGAACTTGCCTGATTCCGACATGCCGGTTGCGCAAGTGCCGGCTGGCGCATATCCGCTGCTTCCTGTCGCGCGCGATGGCGTTGCCTGCATGGGGGCTTGCCAAAATCGGCCGGTGGCGGGCATCGGCCCGCATCGTTCCGGCGCGGCCGGCAGGGAGACAGAGTCATGGCAGCGAACAGAGGCGTGGTGTACGTGGGCGAAGGGCGCGTCGAGGTCCAGTCAATCGGCTTTCCAAAACTGGAGGACCCCAGGGGTCGCAAGCTTGAACACGGCGTCATCCTGAAAGTGGTGACCACCAACATCTGCGGTTCGGACCAACACATGGTGCGTGGGCGCACGACCGCGCAACAGGGGCTTGTGCTGGGGCACGAGATCACCGGAGAGGTCATTGAAGTGGGCCGCGACGTTGAAATGCTGGCGGTGGGCGACCTGGTATCCGTGCCGTTCAACGTCGCCTGCGGACGCTGCCGGACCTGCAAGGAACAGGACACCGGCGTCTGCCTTACCGTGAACCCGGCGCGCCCGGGTGGCGCCTATGGCTATGTCGACATGGGAGACTGGATCGGTGGCCAGGCCGAGTACGTCATGGTGCCGTATGCCGATTTCAATCTGCTGCGTTTTCCGGACCGCGATCAGGCCATGGCGAAGATCCGCGACCTGACCTGCCTGTCCGATATATTGCCCACCGGCTTTCACGGCGCGATCAGCGCGGGCGTGGGGCCGGGCAGCACCGTATACGTGGCAGGCGCCGGCCCGGTCGGCATGGCGGCGGCAGCGTCCGCGCGCCTGTTGGGCGCGGCGGTAGTCATCGTCGGCGACATAAACCGCCAGCGGCTGCAGCACGCGCGCAAGGTCGGTTTTGAAACGGCGGATCTGTCCCTGGACGCGCCCTTGGGCGTGCAGATCGCCACGTTGCTGGGCACGCCGGAAGTGGATTGCGCGATCGACGCGGTCGGCTTCGAGGCACGCGGACATGGGTCCAGCGGATCCCAGGTCGCCGCGCCTGCCGCCGTGTTGAACGCATTGATGGACGTGACCCGCGTGGCGGGGCGCATCGGCATACCAGGGCTGTACGTCACCGACGACCCCGGCGCCGGTCACCCCGCCGCGCGCCGCGGCAGCCTGTCAGTGCGCTTCGGCCTGGGCTGGGCCAAGGCACACAGCTTTCACACGGGGCAAACGCCGGTGCTGAAATACAACCGCGCACTGATGCAGGCAATCTTGTGGGACCGCATCAACATCGCGGAAGTCGTGGGCGTGCAGGTCATCACGCTGGACGCAGCGCCTGACGGCTATGCCGCCTTTGACGCGGGCGCGCCGAAGAAATTCGTGATCGACCCCCACGCGATGTTGTCCGCGTGAACGCCCGCTAATCCGGCACCTGCCTGCGCTCGCTGCTGGGCGAACGTCCGAAGCGGGCGCGGTATGCCTTGCTGAAATGGCAAGGCGACTGAAACCCGCAGGCAACCGTTACGCCCATGATCGTCATGTGTGTCTGAAGCAGCAGTTCACGGGCGCGCAGCAGGCGCAGCCACAGGTAATAGCGCATGGGCGACATGCCCAGGTAGTACTTGAACATGCGTTGCAGCTGACGTTGCGACAGCCCGATCTGAACCGCGATCTGCCTGAACGACAGCGGGTCTTCGATATGCGCTTCCATCAGTTGCGCGACGTTCAGCAATTCCTGGCGGTTGTATCCGACGCGTGCCACCATCGGAATGTGCTGCCGTTCCGAAGGCAAGCGGATCCGCTCCAGCATGAACTGCTCGGACACGCCATGCGCCAGCTCGGCCCCGAAGCGTTCGGCGGTAATGCCCAGCATCAGATCGATCGGCGCGGTGCCGCCGGAACTGGTCATGCGGTCGCGGTCGATGACGAAAAGTTCCTCGGTCAGTTCAACCGCCGGAAATTCCTCGTGCACGGCAAAGAGGTTTTCCCAGTGCATCGCGCAGCGATACCCCGCCATCAGGCCGGCCTTTACCAGCGCGTAGCTGCCCGTGCAGATACCGCCCAGCGCCACCCCCTCGCGGGCGACGTTGTGCAGCAGCTTGATGACGGGTTCGGTCACCTGGTCCTGCACCTGGAGACCGCCGCAGACGAATAGCGCATCCCAATCGTCCACCAGCCCGCGCGAGGGCAAGGGCCGGATCGGCAACCGGTTGCTGGCATGCACCGCCGCGCCATCCAGCGTCATGACCGACCAGCGGTAGAGCTCGCGGCGACTGACGTAGTTGGCCATGCGCAGCACTTCCACCGCGCCCGAAAACGCGATCATCGAAAAATTGGGCAATAGCAAAAAGCCGAAATGCACCTGGCCGGGCTCGACGGCGGGCGTCTCGGGCACCGGCCAGGGCTCGTCGGCAATGCGCGCGGACGCTGCGTGCATAGGCATGGGTATTGGCCCTCCCGTCATTTGTCGATGAGCAAATTGCTTAACGGCCGGCTGCAGCATAGCAACACCATGCCCTGATCGATTTCGCGCTGCCGGATGCCGCCCTGGTGCTGCATGTTGACGTTGCCTTCCAGCAGCCGCACCTTGCACGTGCCGCACAAGCCCTGCGTGCAGGAAGCCGCCATCCGCAAACCGGCCGCGCGCGCGGCGTCCAGCAACGGCTGGTTGGCTGCGCAGGCGATGGTGCGTTGGCTTTGCTGGAACCGGATGCTGTAGGTTGGGGCATCGCTGGCGGCATCGGTGCCGGCATCGGTGGTGGCATCGGTGCCGGCATCGGTGGCGCCTGCCCTGCCCGCGTTTGGCGACGATGCCTCACTGCGCGCCGACTCCGCGTCAGACAGCGTTTCAAACGAGAAACTCTCTTCGTGATGCCGCGCCATGTCGCAACCCGCCGTGCGCAGCATCTGGCTCACCGCCTGCATATACGGCGCGGGGCCGCAGACAAAGATCTCGCGCTGGCGGAAATCCGGTGCAATCAATTCCAGCAAGGGCAGGCTCAAGCGCCCGGTCAAGCCGTGCCATCCGGTGTGCTCGCCCAGCGCTTCGCAGACAAAGTGCGCCCGAAAGTGGCGCTGGCTGGCAGCGAACAGCGCAATTTCCCGGCCAAAAATGATGTCGTCGGGCGTGCGGGCGCTGTGCACGAATACGGTGTCGCGGTCATCGCAGAGGTCGCGATGGGTGCGCGCCATGGACATCAACGGCGTAATGCCCGACCCCGCCGACAGGAACAGATAGCGCTCGGCCGGATGCAAGGCGGACGAAAACACGCCCGCCGGACCCAGCACACGCAAGCGGTCGCCGACCTCCAGGCAGTCATGCAGCCAGTTCGACGCCTTGCCGCCCGGCACGCGCTTGACGGTGATGGACAGGGTATGCGGCCGCGTCGGCGGCGACGAAATCGTATAGCAGCGGTTCAGGCGTTCGCCGTCGATATCCAGCTCAAGCGTCAGAAACTGCCCGGGCGAGAACTGGAACGCATGGCCCGCGCGCGAACGGAAATAGAAGCTCTTGACGTCGGCGGTCTCTTGCCGCACCTGGCAGCACAGCAAGGTTTCTTCGATGTCGCAGTCCCACGGGGAAGGCAGGCGCTGCCAGAACTCGGGCTGATGAATGCGTAAAAGCGCGTGCGGCATGTCGGTCTCTTAATCCAGATAATGGGCCGCCAGGCGGCCGACATACCAGTTGCAGAACTTGTCGACCAGGCTTTCGGTAAACGGCGAATACGGCCCGGGCTGGTACGCCGGACTGCGCACACCCTGCTGCGAAATCTCGACCAGCGCACGGTCCTGTGCGTTGGTCGCCCGCCACACGGCCGTCAAGTTCTGGACGTCGTAATCCACGTTTTCCACCGCGTCCTTGTGCACCAGCCAGCGCGTGCGCACCAGGGTCTTTTCGGGCCCCAGCGGCAGCGCCGAGAACGCGACGATGTGGTCGCTCATGAAGTGGAACCAGGCGTTGGGCTGCGTCCACAGCGACAAGCCGCCAAGGTTGCGGCGTGTCAAGGTTCCCAACAGCTTTTTCGACGCCGCGTTGCCGTCCAGCGTCTGGGATTCGCCGGCCAGGTCCAGGGGCAGGCGCCGCACGCGATAGCCCGTCACACAGCTATCCAGCGCTTCGCGTTCAGCGCTGGGCAGGCCCGCGGCTTCCCATTCGCGACAACGCGTGGCGGACATCTGCTCGAACTGATCCATTTGCGCGGCATTGGAGGGTGACGGCTGATAGCCGTAGCCAAACTCGAACAGCGAGACGGTCAGCTCGGGATGGTTGACGGCGCAGTGATAGCACTCGCGGTTGTTCTCCATCGTGAGCTTCCAGTTGCAGTCCTCGACGATGTCAATCTGCGCGGCGACCTTGCATTCGCGCAGTTGATGCGGCCGCAGATAAGGCTCCACCTGCGCGCGCACCATCGCGAAGTCATCGGGCGCGTCGGGGCTAAGGCAGACAAAAATCAGACCGCTCAAGGTTTCCACCGGGACGGGCTTCAGGCTATAGAGGCTTTTGTCGAAGCCTTCGCCCATGTGTTCGGCGTAGGCCAGCTTGCCGTTCAAGGTGTAGGTCCACTGGTGGTAGGAACAGACCAGGTTGCCGACCGAGCCTTGCGGCGTCACGCACAGGCGCGCGCCGCGATGGCGGCAAACGTTGTGATAGCCGCGCACCCGCCCGTCGTCGTCGCGTACCAGCACCACGGACTGGCGGCCGATGTCCACGGTGATGTAATCGCCGGGCTCGGGGATGTCGGGTTCGACCGCCACGAACAGCCAGTGCCGGCCGAAGATGGCTTCCATGTCCATCTCGTACACGGCCGGACTCAGATAGAAGTCGGCGTCCAGGCTATAGCCCGGCCGGCGTGCGGCAATCATCTTGCGTAGCGAAGCATCGATAGGGGGTCGCACCGCGCAAACCTGCTGGATGATGGTCATGTTCCACCTCAGTAGTCGATCAGGCTGTGGGTGCGCAGGTAGTCGATGACCGCCTGCGCCTTTTCGTCGGGAGTTCCTTCGGTGATGACTGTGCCGCCACGGCTTTCCATCGTGATGGCGGCAAGCAGGCGCGCGCGCCCCGACCGCGATTCACGCGCCGCCAGTTTGCGCGGGCTGCCCGTGGCGGCCTCGATGCGCGCGGCGGCCAGCGGCGCGGCGGAAACCGTGGACGCGTGCGTGGTCACCTGCCCGGCGCGCTCTTGCGCATACACGTGCCGCACGTCGAACGTGGCCAACGGGTGCACGAGCACGACAGCGGGCAAGGTTGCAGCCACTTCCCGCCGTCGGCCTTTGGGCAGGCATTGCTGCGTGACCACGCTGCCGGCCTCGATGCGGGCCGACAGGACAGCGGGCAGCAAGGGCAGATGCAGTTTCTGTGCCACCAGATAAGGCAACAGGCCGCTGCCGTCGCCGCTTTCCGCGCGCGTGCCGCACAGCACCAGGTCGTGACCACGCACGTATTCGGCCAAACCCTCCGCAACGTCACGGCCCGGCGGCACGTCGATCGCATGGACCGTCGTCGCGCCCAGCGCCAGGTAGTCGCGCAGCGTCAGATCGGCCGGGTTGCCGGCATGGACAACGTCCACGTCCGCGCCATCACTGGCGATTGTTCGCGCCATGGCCAGGGCCAGCGCGTCATTGCGGCTGAAGCGGGCCGCCCCGCTGATCGGGTGCGCACCTATCGATACCAGCACGGCAATACGAAGTTCATCCATCGGGGGCCTCGTGTTGTCGGTGCGCGCCTCGCGCCTGTTTGACGCGGGCCAGCAACGCCTGAGCCACGCGTTGCGTATCGTCGATGATGCTGAGGTCGGCGCGCCGGACCAGCGGCGCAGCCGCGTCCAGGTTGATCGCGATCACATGGCGGCAGTCCTTGATGCCTTGCAGATGCTGCACCGCGCCCGATATGCCGAACGCCAGGTAAGCGCTGGCGCTGACGGTTTTTCCCGTTGCGCCGATCTGCTGGCCTCGCGCAAAGCGCCCGTCATCCACGGCCACGCGGCTGGCGCCGATGGCCGCGCCCAGTTCATCGGCCAGCGCGTGAAAGCCCTCCAGGTCGCGCATGCCGTTGCCGGCCGACACGATCAGGTCGGCTTCTTCCAGGTCCACTTCCATGGCGGGCAGCGTGCGCGTGCCATGGTCGCGGTAGGCCGACCTCATCGGTAGCGGCATGACGCGGGCGGCTTTTCCGTGGCCCACGAAGGGCAGCCGGTCATCCACGGCGTCCGGGGCCAGCAACACGATGCGGGGCAAGGCGCGCCGCGCGCGTTTCGGGCCGGTGTGTTGCGCGTTCGGCGGGTTGGGCGAGTTCGGTGCGTGTTGCGCGGTTCGCGGAATCGCGGGGTTGGACGACGGCGACACGCTGCCGTCAGCCGAGGCGACCAACGTGGACGCGGCGCGGCCGAAGGCGCCACGCCCCACGGCCACCTGTCGATACGGGCTGGCCACCCCGTCGCGGCTCAGTTCCACGACCTGCGTGCCGACGGTGTCGCGCGTGGCGGCGGCCAGGCGTCGGCCCAGGTCACCGTCCGGCAGGCCGTTGTCGGGCAGGAACACATGCAGCGGGCGGTCGCGGTCCATCAGCGCCAGCACCACCGCCAGCTCGGCATCAGGCGCATAGGCCGGCGGCGCGGCGATGACGGTCACGCTGTCCGCGCCCAAGGCGGCGGCGTCACCCTGGAATTCCCCGAAGACCAGCAGATGCACCCAGGTGTCGTGCGCCGCCAGCAAGGCGGCCGCCGCCACGGCCTGGCAAGCATGAGGGTCCAGCTGCCCGCGATCGCTATGCGCCACTGCCAGCACGCAGCGCAACGCTTCGGTGGCGCGCACCGGCTTGTGCGCCGGACGCGCTTGCCGTTCTTGGGCATCGCCCGAGGGGCCGGCGCCAAGAACAAGCCGGCGAATACCCGAAGGCGCCACGGTGTACGGTCTGCGCGGGTCGATTCTACGGATCGGGTTCATCATGCCTCCAAGGCGTCGGCGACAAGTTCGGCGATGTCTCGCACGTCGGGGCGGGGGCCCACCACGCCCTCCAGCATGGCCGTGCAATTGGGACAGGCCACGGCCACCAGGCTCGCGCCGGTATCGCGCGCGTCCTGGATGCGGATGTCGGGAATGCGGCGCTCGCCGGGAATATCCGTCAATGCCGCACCCCCGCCCGCGCCGCAGCAGCGCGCGTTCAAGCCATGGCGTTCCATTTCGTTGATACGCAGGCCCAGTCGGCGCAACAACTTGCGCGGCGCTTCCGTTTCACCGTTGTAGCGACCCAGATAGCAGGGGTCGTGATACGTCAGGATGCGTGAATCGTCGCCCGGCTTGAACCGCAAGCGCCCGGCGTCCGCCAGTTCGGCAAGCAGGCTGGTGTGATGCTGCACCTGGTACAGCCCGCCCAGCGCGGGATATTCGTTGCGCAGGCTGTGCAGGATATGCGGGTCGGCCGTGACGATGCGCGTAAAGCTCAGGCCCGACAGCGTCTGGATCAGCCGGGTGGCCAGCACCTGGAAGGTGGCTTCATCGCCCAGCCGACGGGCAAGGTCTCCGGTGTCGGTTTCGCGGTCGCCCAGCACCGCGAAATCCACGCCGCCCGCATGCATCGCCTTGACCAGCGCGCGCAGGCTGCGTTGGTATCGCAGTCCGAAAGCGCCCTCGCCGACGATCAGCAGTACGTCCACGGCCTGGTCCGGCTGTATCCACGGCACGTTAAGGTCCACCGCCCAGTGGTGGCGCGCGGCCAGGTCATAGCCGCCGGCCGTGCCGGTTTCGCGCAGGTTGGCCAGGACAGTGGGCGCCGTCCCGGGCGCGGCGCCGTGCTGCAATGTCTGCTGGCGGCGCATGTCGATCACGGCGTCCACGTGTTCGATCAGCATGGGGCATTCATGCACGCAGGCCCTGCAAGTGGTGCAGGCCCACAGCGTCTCGGCGGCCACCAGGCCGGGCACAAGCGGCTTGTTCGCCGCGCCTGCGCGTGCCCCGACAGGTACGCCCGGCATGGGGCTGCCGGTATAGGCGGCGTCCGACCCGCCCGCCATGCCGACCACCATGTCCTGTATCAGCTTCTTGGGGTTCAGCGGTTGCCCGGCGGCAAACGCCGGGCACGCGGCTTCGCACTTGCCGCATTGCACGCAGGCATCGAAACCCAGCAGTTGGTTCCACGCGAAGGCGGCCGGCTTGCCCACACCCAGGGACTCTGCCGCCGGGTCGCCGCCCAGCGCCAAGGGGCGCAGCGCCGCTTTCTGGCCCGGCAAGGCGCGGCCGAAGCGTTCGGGCCGAGGGTGAAAGGCCAAGTGCAGCAGGCCGGCCAGCGCATGTTTCATGGGGCCGCCCCGCGCCATGCCAACCGTCAGTTCCCATGCCCCCACCGCCAGCAGCGCCACCGTGCCCACGCCCGCCGCGCCGGCCAGCCAGGGTGCGGAAACGCCGCCCAGCAGCAACAGGCCCAGCGCCAACGCGCCCAACATCCACGGCAAACGGTCCCACAGGCCGCGCGACAGGCGCTCGGGCGGTTTGCGACGGCGGTGCCAGACGAACATCAGGCCGCCCAGCATCACCAGGGCGGCCACGGCGATGGCCATGTCCAACATCGGCGAGTACAGCGCCAGGCCGTAGTTGATGGCCACCAGCACCATGGCCGCGACCGCGCCGCCCGCCGTGGCCACATGGGTACGGGCGATGTAGGGGTCACGCGCCACCACGCGGTGCAGGTCCACGAAATAGCGCTTGGGCACCGCCAGCAAATCCAGCCAGCGCACCGGCGCCGCCCGGCCGACGCGCCACAAGGCAGCCCGCCGCCACCCGCCGACGCAGACCCCAAGCAGCGACACCCAGAACAGCGCGGTAACCACGACAGCAAACTGTTCCATGGTCAAAAGTCCTTGCACAGCCGCAACGCGTCATAAATGGCGGCGTGGATGTTGTGCATCGACACGCAATCGCCCACCCGATACAGCAGGAAGCGGCCGTCGCCCAGATGTTGCCCCAGCGCGGGCTGGGGGTCCGCCGCATACAGGGCGTGCAGGTCGGTCTGGCCCATGTTGACGGACTTGCGTTTCAGCAAGCCGTACAGCGCGTCATTGGGCACGATGCCATTTTCAATGACCACCTGATCCACCACGCGTTCTTCGCGGTCTTCGGTGTATTCATTGCGCAGCAGCGCCACTTTCTTGTCGCCTTCGGCGCTAACGCGTTCAAGCCAATGGTTGGGGGTCAGCACGACCTGCTGCGCATACAGGCGGCGGTAGAAGATCGGGAACGTGGTGCCGCCCACGTCCTCGGCCACCTTGGTGTCAGGCGTGACGATCTCGACGTGCGCGCCCCGGCTGGCCAGGAAGTCTGCCACCCCCGCGCCCGCGTGCGTGCTGACGCCGTCGTACACCAACACGTTTTTCCCGGGCTCGACCCGGCCGGAAAGTATGTCCCAAGAGCCCACGGCCAGCCCGTGCGCCACGCCCCAGCCCTGGTGTTGGTAGACGTGGCTGATTCCGCCCGTGGCCAACACAACAATATCCGGGTGCTGCGCCAACACCATTTCTTCGGTAGCCAGCGCGCCCAAGCGGCAGTCCACGCCCAGGCGCTTGAGCTCCAGCGCAAACCACCGCACGATGCCGTCCATCTGTTCGCGCTGCGGCGCCTTGGCCGCCAGCAGGATCTGGCCGCCAATGGCGGCGGCGCGTTCGAACAGCACAACGTCATGCCCGCGCTCGGCGCACACGCGCGCGGCTTCCATGCCCGCGGGCCCGGCGCCAACCACCACGACTTTCCGTTCGACGCCGCGCGAACGCGCGATCACGTGCGGCATGGTTTCTTCACGGGCCGTTGCCGCGTTCTGGATGCACAGCACGTCCAGCCCGTCGTACTGCCTGTCGATACAGTAGTTGGCGCCCACGCATTGTTTGATCTCGTCTTCGCGGTCGTCGCGGATCTTCACGACCAGATGCGGGTCGGCGATATGCGCGCGCGTCATGCCGACCAGATCCGCATGGCCGGCTGCCAGCAGCCGCTCGGCCTGCACCGCGTCGCGGATGCTTTGCGCGTGCATCACCGGTATCCGCACCACTGACTTGATGCCGGCCGCCAGATGGGCGAAGGGT
The DNA here is from genome assembly GCF_036668755.1 of Achromobacter sp. ESBL13. Classification (NCBI taxonomy): domain Bacteria; kingdom Pseudomonadati; phylum Pseudomonadota; class Betaproteobacteria; order Burkholderiales; family Alcaligenaceae; genus Achromobacter; species Achromobacter sp. ESBL13. The sequence continues at coordinate 110,276 of NZ_JAZEVT010000007.1, forward strand.
TCGGGTGGCAACGCCATCGGCGGCATGCAGTTGGCCAGCGAATTGTGCGTGTCGGCACCAGAGCCGATGACGCCCAGGTAATCGATCAGGCCGGTGTCCGCCATGGCCTGGGCGATTTCGCGCAGCGCTTCGTGGTCCAGACCGTCGTCGTGGAATTCATCGCCGCACATGCGCAGGCCCACGCAGAAATCGGCGCCGACCGCCTCGCGCACGGCGTGCAGCACGTCCAGCCCGAAGCGCAGGCGGTTGCGCAGGCTGCCGCCATAGGCGTCGGTGCGAAAGTTGGTGCGCGGGCTCCAGAACTGGTCGATCAGATGCTGGTGCGCGGCGGATATCTCGATGCCGTCCATGCCCGCCTGTTGCACCCGCTTTGCCGCGGCGGCAAAGTCGCTGATGATGCGGCCAATCTCTTCGACTTCAATGGTCTTGGCGTTGCCCCGATGCACGGGCTCGCGCACACCGGACGGCGACAACAGATGCGGCCAATGTTCCCCATGCCATGCCGAGCGCCTGCCCATGTGCGTGGCCTGGATCATGACCTTGGCGCCGTGGCGATGCATGGCATCGCTAAGTCTGGCCAACGGTTCGATGACGCGGTCGGTGGTCAGGTTGACCGACCGCCACCACCCTTGCGGGCTATCCAGCGACACGGGGCTGGACCCGCCACAGATGGCCAGGCCCAGGCCGCCCTTCGCCTTTTCTTCGTAGTAGGCAATGTAGCGCTCGCCCGGCAAGCCGCCCGGGTCCGCGTGCACTTCGGCGTGCGCGGTGCTGACGATGCGATTTCGCAGCACCAGGCGGTTCAGCGTCAGTGGCGCAAACAGGTGGGGATAACGCATGCCGGCCTCAGGTGATGGGGCTAACGGTGAACTCGCAGTGCGCATGCCCTTCGGCCGCGCATAGGCTTTCCACGCATTGCGCGCGCGTGGCGCCGCCATGCTGGTCGGCCACCCAGTCCATTGCGCCCGCGAACCATCCGGCGAACATGTGGCAGCGCTTGCCCTCGCCCTGGGGCTGGCCCAGCACGAAGGCGGAATGGCGCAGCACGATGCGCGCCGTCATGGCCGTGGGGTCCGCGTCCGTCAGCCGGAACAGCCCCCAGCCGCGCTGCGACAGCCGCATCAAGTAGTGTTCATAGACGGCCAACCCGGCCAGGCGATGCTCGCGCGATTCTTCATTGCACCAGTGGTAGGCCGACTGGTGGCCGGCGTCGTAAAGAATGCGTGCGTAAGCCTCCCGGCCCAACGCCGCTTCCACCGCCGTGTGGTTGTTGATGAAGAAGTGGCGCGGCACGTACAGCATCGGCATGCCGTCCGTGCTCCACACGCCCGTCTGCTCGTTGACGTCAATCGGAAGCTGGGGATTCATGTTGATGGCTCCTTAAGCCGCCGGCGCGTCGGAAGGCCAGACGTCGCCAAACACGCGCAGCCAGTTTTCGCCCACTATTTTTCGGATGTGGATTTCGCTCCAGCCTACGCGCTGCATCGCATCGGTCAGGTTGGGAAATTGGCCTATCTTCTGGATGCCTTCGGGGTTGCGGATGGCGCCAAAGTCCGTCAGCCGGCGGTACCGGCCCTTGTCATGCGTCAGCCAGTCGAAAAACGGCTGTCCGTAGCCCTGGGTGAAATCGGTGCCGATGCCCACCGCGTCCTCGCCCACCAGATTCACCACATAGCCGATGGCTTCAACGTAGTCGTCCACCGTGGCGTGCACGCCGCGCTTGAGGAACGGCGGGAACATCGTCACGCCGATGAAGCCGCCGCGCTCCGCGATAAACCGCAGCTGCGCGTCGCTTTTGTTACGCGGATGTTCTTTCAAGCCGGCCGGCAGGCAGTGCGAATAGCAAACGGGCCGGGTCGATGCCAGGATCGCTTCTTCAGAGGTCTGAGCGCCTACGTGCGACAGGTCGACCATGATGCCGACGCGGTTCATCTCGGCAATGACTTCGCGGCCGTAGCCGGACAAGCCGCCGTCGCGCTCGTAGCAGCCCGTGCCGATCAGGTTTTGCGTGTTGTAGCAAAGCTGGACCACGCGCACGCCCATGTCGGCAAAAGCTTCGATGGCGCCCAGATTGTCTTCGAACGCCTGGCCGTTCTGAAAGCCGAGAATGATGCCGGTCTTGCCGTCGCGTTTGGCGCGGCGGATATCGTCCGTGGTGCGCACCAACGTGACCAGATCGTCGTTGGCGCGGATCAGGGCCTTCATGGCGGCAATGTTCGAGACCGTTTGCTCGAACCCTTCCCACACCGACACCGTGCAGTTGGCGGCGGTCAGGCCGCCTTGCTTCATGTCTTCAAAAACGGACCGATCCCATTTGGAGATGATCAGGCCGTCGATAACCATGCTTTTCCGATGCAGCGTAGCCATGGGATTTCCCCCCGATGTTGTGCCGCTTAGTAGATGGGATGGCGCTGGCACAGCGCGTGGACTTCAGCTCGAATGCGTCGTTCGGTTGCTTCGTGTTCGTCGGGGCTGGTGGCCAGCATGTCCACCACATGCAGGATCATGTCGCCCACGGCTCGAAATTCGTCTTCGCCAAACCCGCGCGAGGTTGCGGCCGGTGTGCCCAGCCGGATGCCGGAGGTGACCGACGGTTTTTGCGTATCGAACGGGATGCCGTTCTTGTTGCATGTGATGCCGGCGCGTTCCAGCGTGCGCTCGACATGCGCGCCGGTCAGCCCTTTGGAACGCAGGTCGAGCAGCAGCAGGTGGTTGTCGGTGCCGCCGGAGACCAGGTCGATGCCGCCTTCACGCAGCACGTCGCCCAACACGTCGGCGTTTGCGAGCACGCGGTCGATGTAGCGTTTGAAGTCCGCTTGCAGCGCCTCGCCGAAGGCCACCGCCTTGGCCGCCACCACGTGCATCAGCGGCCCGCCCTGCAAGCCGGGAAACACGGCGGAATTGATCTTCTTGGCAATGGCGCCGTCATTGGTCAGGATGAAGCCGCCACGGGGCCCGCGCAGCGTTTTGTGCGTAGTGGACGTGACGACGTGTGCATGCGGCACCGGGCTGGGATGCCTGCCCGCCGCCACCAGTCCCGCGATGTGCGCCATATCGACCATCAGCATGGCGCCGGCCTCATCGGCGATCTGGCGAAAGCGGGCAAAGTCCGGCTGCCTGGGGTAGGCGGAAAACCCCGCGATGATCAGCTTGGGCCGATGTTGCAACGCCAGCCGGCGGACCTCGTCGTAATCGATCAGGCTGTCTTCCTGGCGCACGCCGTACTGCACCGCGTTGAACCACTTGCCCGACATTGCCGGCCGCGCGCCGTGGGTCAGGTGCCCGCCGGCATCCAGCGACATGCCCAGCACGGTATCGCCGGGCTCCAGCAGCGCCAACATCACCGCGCCGTTGGCCTGCGCGCCGGAATGCGGCTGCACGTTGGCGTAGTCGGCGTGAAACAGTTCGCGCACGCGCAGCAACGCCAACGACTCGACTTCGTCCACATGATCGCAGCCGCCGTAATAGCGCCGGCCAACGTAGCCTTCGGCGTACTTGTTGGTCAGCACCGAACCCTGCGCTTGCAACACGGCGCGCGACACCAGGTTTTCGGACGCAATCAGTTCGATCTGGGTCTGTTGGCGGCGCAGTTCCCGGTCCTGCATGGCCATCACGACGGGATCGCGCTTGTCGAGCGGCGATGAGAAGAACGGGGATGAGGACTGGAACATGTCGACCTGCCTGAAGGAGCAATGACGTTCGAGAATCCGGCGTAAGCGGGGCCTGTGAAGCATTCTTTCTTAAAGGTCATGAGCACTGTTATCTGAACCGGACCACATCTTGTCCGATTGCGACAGGGGCATCGCACAGCGCGCAAAGGCATATGTCGTAATCCCCTGCAATTTTCGTATTGTTCCTAAGGGCAGACGCGCCCTGCTGGCCTACGATTGAAAGAGTCAACTGCCGGAAGGTCAGCTCCGGCCATCAGTCTGTGTATTCCTACCAAGGAGCCTCGCCATGACTGCACGTTCGTCCACCCGTGATCGCCGGCACTTGCGCCACTTCGGTTTCCTGCCCTTGCCGCAGTTCACGATGCTGTCGTTCTCGACGGCAATCGAAGTGCTGCGCATGGCCAACCACATGCTGGGCCGGCCGTATTACCGCTGGTCAGTGGTTGCGCCATCACGCGGGCCCGTCACGGCCAGCAATGGCTTGCAGGTGCAGGCCGACGTGCTGGACGAGGCCACCTTGCCCGACGCCGTATTCGTTTGCGGCGGCAAGCGCAGCCGCGCGGACGACGACCCGGCCACGTGGGACTGGCTGCGGCGCCTGGCCGCATGCGACGTGACGCTGGGCAGCCTGTGCACCGGTGCGCACACGCTGATGCAGGCCGGCCTGCTCAACGGCTATACCTGCGCCATGCACTGGGAAGACCTGGTCGCGCTGCGCAGCGACTTTCCGCATAGCAGGCTGTCGCACAAGCTGTTCGTCATCGACCGCGACCGCATCACCTGTACGGGCGGCACCGCGCCGCTGGACATGATGCTTAACCTGGTGGGCGAGTCCGTCGGGCCGGCCATCGTTGCGCTGATCGCGAACCAGTTCACCATCGGGCACGTGCGCGATCACAAGGACAAGCAGCGCATGCCGACATCGATCCGCATGCCCGCGTCGCATCCCGCGTTGGCAGAGGTGATCGCGCTGATGGAGGTCAACCTGAAAGAACCGCTGTCGCTGGAGGAACTGGCGCAGTTGTCGGGCGCATCGCAGCGGCAGCTGCAACGCTTGTTCCGCGAGCACCTGGGCACGACGCCCAAACAGCATTATCTGAGCCTGCGCCTGCGTCACGCGCGGGCATTGCTGCGACAAACCCCGATGTCAATCTCGCACATCACTACCGCCTGCGGCTTTCAATCGCCCTGCCATTTCAGCAAGACCTACCGCGCGGTCTATGGCGCGGCGCCCAGCTCGGAACGCCGTAACCCCCGCACGTTCGACCATGAAGCGCATGGGCCGGGTTTTGCCTCGGCGATAGGCGCGGAACCAGGGCCCGACGCTTTTTTTCTGCGCCCAACCCGCCCCGCTACACAAGCCTGAATTTCTGTGTATAATCGCTGTCTTTGGTGGACACGGCCTTTGAGAAAAGCTTCTCAAACTTCACCAAAACCGGTGGCAATTCCAGCAGGAATTTCCTTCGGCAAAGCAGGAAATGCAGCAGTAGCAAAAGCAATAGCTGTAAGCAGTACCCCGCGGGAGTAGCTCAGTTGGTAGAGCGCAACCTTGCCAAGGTTGAGGTCGCGAGTTCGAGACTCGTCTCCCGCTCCAAATACAAGAAGGAAGCATCGGCCAACACCGCGCTTCCTTTTTTCTTGCAAGTGCTGGCGCAATGGCAGAGTGGTTATGCAGCGGATTGCAAATCCGTGTACGTCGGTTCGATTCCGGCTTGCGCCTCCAGCATCTTTCCCCCCCCTCCCCCAGCATCTCGTTACGCATCCCTACGCGCTGACAATCGAATGATTGCTAAGGTGACGCCGTTTTCCACTGACGTCGACGCTATGCACCGCATTCTGAATTTTCGCGCTCGTTCCCCCGTGCTTGCCCTGTCCGCCGCCGCGATGTTGACGCTGGCGCCGCTGACGGCCGAAGCCGACTCCGACCGCCATCATCATCGCCATGGGCGTGAGTACAAAGAAAAGTACTGGGATGGCGCGTGCAAGGTCGAGCGCAAATGGAAGCGCAACGGCGAGTACCAGGAAAAGCGCAAGTGCCGCGATGACTATCGCGAGGACTATCGCGAAGGTTATTACGCGGCACCGCAGGTCGTCATGCCGATGCCCGCGCCCGCCATCGTCATCACCCCGCCTTCAATCATCATCCGGCCCTGAACATGGATCAGTCGGTGAAAGACGCCATTGCCCGCTGGCCCAACGTGCCAGCCGTGTATGGCTGGCTGTCGTTGGACGGGCGCGGGCGCTGGCGGTTGCATCCGCAAGGGCAAGCCGCCCAAGGAGGGCCGGGCGAATCCATCACCAATGCGCAGATCCTGGAATTCATGAACCGCAATTACGAACACGACGAGGCGGGCCGCTGGTTTTTCCAGAACGGCCCTCAGCGCGTGTTCGTGCGGCTGGATGGCGCCCCGTTCGTGCTGCGCCTGAACGACGACAGCCGTGGGTTGCGTACGCACACGGATGCGGCGGTCGATGCGATCAGCGCTTGGTGGCTGGACGATGCCGGCCAGCTGTACGCGTCTACACCCGCGGGCGCCGGGCTGGTGCTGGACCGGGACCTGCCGGCCCTGCTGGAAAACCTGTCGACTGCGGACGGCGCCCCGGTTCTGGATGCCCTGGCCGACTTGGCGCCCGGCGCGGAGATATCCGTGTCATGGCCGGGCCTATACGCCCCCGCGCCGCTGCGCGCGATAGCGCGGCAGGACGTGGCGCGCCGCCTGGGCTTCGAGCCGAACCCGGCGGCGTAGGAACGCAGCGCGGCCGCGTAAAAAAACCGAGCGTTGCCAGGATCAGCCGCGGCCGCTTTTGACCAGGGCGAATTTGCCATCGCCCAGCAGCATCAGCACGGCGGCCGCCACGGTCAGGAAAATCGGATATTCCCAGCCGCCGCCCGCGTTGCCGAAGCCCCAGCCGTTGCCAAAGTGCACGGTCGAGGCCACGAACAGCTGCACCACCGCAATGGCCGCCACCCAGCGCGGGACGATGCCCAGGACCAGCAGCACGCCGGCGCCCACTTCAAAGAACGTGACCGGATACGCCAGCCAGCCGGCAAAGCCGATCTTGGCGAAGAACTGCGCGGTGCCGGGCAGCGTGAAGACAAGCAGCTTGGTCAGGCCATGTGCCAGGAACATGACGCCAAGCGCCACGCGCAGCAACAGCGCGGCGTAGGGAGCGGTACGGGTATCGATCATGGGGAATCCTTCTGGGTAGCGCGGATCGTCCAGGACCGGACGATGCATCAGGCCGCCATTCTTACGATTCCAAAAACAAAGATAAATAGGCAGAATTGCAAATTATTGTTCCCCGATAGGAAACAATCTTGGACACTCACACCGCCATGCAGACCTATGCCAAGGTCGTGGAGCTAGGCTCGTTCGCGGCAGCCGCCGACAAGATGGGCCAGGCGCGTTCGGTCGTGACGCGGCAAATCGCCTACCTGGAACAGAAGTACGGCGTGCGCCTGTTGAACCGCACCACCCGCAAGCTCAGCATGACGGACGCAGGGCGCGCCTTCTACGAGCGCGTGCGGCCGATCCTGGCGGAAGTCGCCGACCTGGAGCTGTCGCTACAGGCGGAAGGCCAGCGTCCCAGCGGCCGTTTGCGCGTCAGCGCGCCCGTGTCGTTCGGCATCCTGCACCTGGGGCCGGCCATTGCCGAATACCTGCAACGTTATCCCGACGTCATCATCGACCTGGACCTGAACGACCGCGTGGTGGATCTGGTCGAAGACGGGTACGACGTGGCGGTGCGTATCGGTCCGCTCCAGGATTCATCGTTGGTTGCGCGCCCGCTGGCGCCGCAGCAGTTGCTGGTCTGCGCGGCGCCGGCCTACCTGAAGCAGCACGGCACACCGACCACCCCGGAAGACTTGAAGCAGCATCGTTGCCTGCACTATTCCTACGCCAGCACCGGCAATGAATGGCACTTCGAGAAGGACGGCGTGACGCATCTGGTGCGGGTGAACGCGGCGCTGCGGGCCAATAACGGCGATGTACTGCGCACGGCGGCCCTGGCGGGCCATGGGGTCATTCTGCAACCCGAATTCCTGGTGGGCGACGACATCCGCGCGGGCCGCCTGGTGGCCTTGCTGGCCGACTATGCGCACACACCCATCTCCATGTACGCGATCTATCCGCATCGCCGCTTCCTGTCGCCGAAGGTCCGCTCTTTCGTCGAGCATCTTGAAGATCGGTTTGGCGGCAGCGCACCGGTCGCCCCCCGGGGGACGCGCCACGGCACGCCGCAGCCGTTAGAATCCTACCCATGACCGCGAAACCGTCCATCGAATACTTCCCCGCCCCCCGCCGTTCGCTTTTTTGCAGCCAGTGCGCCACGCCCATCACCCGCCGGGTGCCGGAAGGCGACAACCGCGAACGCGACGTCTGCGATCACTGCGGCGCGATCCACTACCAGAACCCGCGGCTGGTGGTCGGCACGGTGCCGGTGTGGGAAAACCGCGTACTGCTCTGCCGTCGCGCGATTGAACCGCGCTACAACACCTGGACGCTGCCGGCCGGTTTCATGGAGTTGGGCGAAAGCACCGCACAAGGAGCCGCCCGCGAAACGCTGGAAGAATCCGGCGCGCGCATTCAGCTTGGCGAGCTCTACACCATGATCGACCTGCCGCAGATCGACCAGGTGCACGTGTTCTACCTGGCCCGGGCCCTGGGTCCCGAACTGGACCCCGGCCCCGAAAGCCTGGAAGCCCGCTGGTACGACGAAGCCGACATTCCGTGGGACGACCTGGCGTTTCGAACGGTGGCAACGACCTTGCAGCACTACTTCGACGACCGTCGCCACGGCGCGTTCGTGCCCCATCACTACACCCTAGAATCGCACCGTTGAAGCTGCCCTGGCTTGCCGTCGAGACCCCGTTTCCGCCCGCGGAATATGCGCTGACGGAGCCCGACGGCCTGCTTGCGGCCGGCGCGGACCTGTCGATGGACAGGCTGATACAGGCTTACTCGAACGGCATCTTTCCCTGGTATTCGGAAGGTGAGCCGGTGTTGTGGTGGAGCCCGGACCCGCGCATGGTGCTGGCCATCAAGGATTTTTCGCCGTCCCATTCGCTGCGCAAACTGCTGCGGCAGATCGCGGCGCAGGAAATCGACGCCCAGCCGCGCGTGCAGGTGCGCGTCGACACGGTGTTTTCGCAGGTCATGGCGCAATGCGCCGCCCCCCGTGACGGTCAACCCGGCACCTGGATTACCGCCGCCATGCAGCAGGCGTATGCCGAATGGCACCGCGCGGGCTACGTGCACAGCATCGAAACCTGGATCGACGGCCAGCTTGCCGGCGGGCTGTATGGCATTAGCCTCGGGCGCATGTTCTTTGGCGAATCCATGTTCACGCGCGCGCCCAACGCGTCGAAGATTGCGCTGGCGTACCTGGTTCGCTACCTGGCCGCGCAAGGCGTCGAGCGTATCGATTGCCAGCAGCAGACTCAGCATCTGGCCAGCTTGGGCGCACGCCCCATCCCACGCGCGCAGTTCTTGCAACATGTGCGCCGGGTCGCCGCTCAGCCCCCGATTTTCTGGGCGCCGGGCACGCTGGACAGCCGTGGGCGCCTGTTGCCCGCAACCGGTGCCCCGCCCCATCCGACAGCCAATCCCGGGGCGGATTCAGCGTCCGATACGACGTCACTTAAGCGTTAATATGTAGCCATCGCGTCGCGGACGTACCGCGCGATGTGCACTTCCCCATGAGCCAGCTCAAAGAACTTCCCTTCTCCACGCTGCAGTTCTATGCAACCGCGCCTTACCCGTGCAGCTATCTGCCGGGCCGCCAGGCGCGGTCGCAGGTTGCCGCGCCCGGGCATCTGATTAACGCGGGCACCTATTCCCAACTGGTCGAACAGGGCTTTCGCCGCAGCGGGCTGTTCACGTACCGTCCCCATTGCGACAGCTGCCATGCCTGCGTGCCCGTACGCGTGGACACGTCGGGCTTTGCCCCTAACCGCAGCCAGCGGCGGGCGTGGCGCGATCACCAGTCGTTGCAGTCGTTCGTCGCGGAGCTGGCGTGGTCGCCAGAGCATTACCGGCTGTATACGCGCTACCAGCAAGGCCGGCATCCGGGCGGCGGCATGGACGAAGACAGTCGCACGCAATATGCGCAGTTCCTGCTGACCAGCCGGGTCAACACGCGGCTGGTGGAATTTCGCGACGCGGACGGTGTACTGATGATGGTGTCGATCATCGACGTGCTGGATGACGGGCTGTCGTCGGTCTATACCTTTTACGACCCCGATGTCCAAGGCAGCCTGGGCACCTACAGCATCCTGTGGCAGATCGAGCAGTGCCGCACCTTGAACCTGCCCTGGCTTTACCTGGGCTACTGGATCGCCGAAAGCCGCAAGATGTCCTACAAGTCCAGCTTCCAGCCCGCGCAGTTTCTTGTCGACGGGGAATGGCGGAATCAGGACTACCTGTCCCTTTGATTCTCACTGGCGGTGCGCTGTGCGATTGCGGCAAGCGCGGCGAAATTGGCTCTACAATTCCGCCCCATGTCTATCCTCTTTCACGCCTACCCCCTGGCCCGCCCGGCGCTTTTCGCCATGGACGCGGAAACCGCCCACGAAGTCACGCTGTCGGGCCTGCAACGCGCTTATGAATGCGGCGCCACGCGCAAGCTGATGCATGCGCAGCCGTCGGCGCCGTGCACGCTGATGGGCATGCGGCTGGCCAACCCCATCGGGCTGGCGGCGGGGCTGGACAAGAACGGCGCCTATATCGATGCGCTGGGCAACCTGGGCTTTGGGTTCATTGAAGTCGGCACCGTGACGCCTCGCGCGCAACCCGGCAACCCCAAGCCGCGCATGTTCCGCCTGCCGCGCGCCAACGCGCTGATCAACCGGCTGGGCTTCAACAACCAGGGCCTGCCCGCGTTCCTGGCGAACGTGCAGCGCAGCCAGTGGCGCAAGCAAGGCGGCATTCTGGGCTTGAATATCGGAAAGAACGCGGACACGCCGATCGAGCGCGCCGCTGATGATTACCTGATCGGGCTGGACGGCGTGTATCCGCATGCCGATTACGTGACGGTGAATATTTCGTCGCCCAACACCAAGAATCTGCGCGCGTTGCAAAGCGGGGACGAGCTTTCGGCCTTGCTGGCGCAGTTAGCCGACAAGCGCCGGGCGCTGGAAGACCAGCACCAGCGTCGCGTGCCCATGGCGGTAAAGATCGCGCCCGACCTGACGGAAGAACAGATCGACGCCATCGCGGACACCCTGCCCCGCCATGGCATCGACGGCGTCATCGCCACCAACACCACACTGTCGCGCGATGCAGTCGCGGGCCAGGCGCATGCCGACGAGGCAGGCGGCCTGTCCGGCGCGCCGGTGCACGAGCTGTCATTGAAAGTGATCCGCCGCTTGAAGGCGCAGCTGGGCGACAGCATGGCGATCATCGGGGTTGGCGGGGTGTTGTCGGGCGCACAGGCCCGCGAAAAGATGGACGCCGGCGCGGACGCCGTGCAGTTGTATACGGGCTTGATCTACCGGGGCCCCGCCCTGGTGGGCGAATGCGTGCGGGCCACGGCAAAGCGCTGAACCCTATCCCCACACTCGCAGCGCGCAACGCGCCGCGAAAAATGCGGGACAAAAAAAGGGGCCACCCGGTGGGTGGCCCTAATTCCAGCTCTGCTCTGTCACTCAACAGTACTACATTACTGCGATTTGCGCAGCATCGCGCGCCAGGACTCAGGCGGTGCGACGGCTACGGCTGGCAACCTTGGTGGCGGCGTCGGCGGCATCCGTCGCAGCCTTGAAGGTCGCGTTGGCGGCGGCATTCAGGTTCGATTCGGCGACTTCAGCAGCCTGCTTGGCAGCCTTGGTCACGGAGTCGTAGGCGCTGGTCGCGGTGGCCAGCGAGGACTTGATCAGGGCAACGGCGCTTTCCGAACCAGCCGGAGCGTTCTTCGACAGTTGGTCGACGGCTTCGCTCAGTTGCTGCTGGCTTTCAGCGATTTGCTCTTCGGTCAGCTTGACCAGGCTGCCTTGCACGCCGGCAACGATGTCATACACGTGCTTGGTGTAAGCCATGGCCTTTTCAGCGCCCGGCTGCAGCAGGCCCGACGCGAACGCGGCGGCTTCCTGCGGATCCTTGACTTCAGAGGCTTGCTGCGACTTCTGGGCGACTTCGTCCAGCGTGGCGCGCACGACCTTCATGTTCAGCTCAACCAGCTTTTCAAAGCCGGCGAAAACGGCGGACTGGGCGGCCACAAAAGTGTTGATGCTGGCCTTTTGGCGATCCAGGACTTGCTGCGGAATTGCGCTCATAGAATGCTCCTTTAGGGGTAGCCGGAAGCTTTCCGGCAAGAAGGATAGGTGTCTGCGACGAGAAATAGGAACGTGCGCGGAAACTGGTACTACAAGCTACCGCCGGCCCGTTTGATGCACTGCACAATTCACATTCTAGACTGCCACAAATTGCTGTCAAGCGGTTTTTGTGCAACGCAACAAGTATTTGCACTTTAACGGTGCAGGCGCGTGCACGCCATTGATCCAGAACAAGGTTTTGCCCTGCTTCGGGAAAAACCCGACATGACGGCGTATCAATTCTTTTCTAAACTGCCTTCACGCTGATGACAGAAAAAACAATCCATATGTCAGCGGCCAAAAACTAAATCGCAGCAAGCAAAACCCTGCAATTGGAGACTTCATGACCTTTATTCCCCGCACGCTTACGGCCCTGCTCGCGGCCAGCGCCATGTTCGCGGCCGGCGCCGCCCACGCGGAATTTCCGGAACGCCCCATCAATATGGTGGTGCCGTTCGCCGCAGGCGGCCCGACCGACAACGTCGCCCGATCGCTGGCAGAAGCCATGCGGCCGAGCCTGGGACAGACGGTCGTGGTTGAGAACAAGGGCGGTGCCGGCGGCACCATCGGCACCACGCAGGTTGCGCGCGCCCAGCCGGACGGCTATTCCATTCTGCTGATGCACGCCGGCTTCTCCACGGCGCCGTCCCTGTACAAGAACCCAGGCTACGACCCGTACAAGAGCTTTGAGCCCATCGGCCTGGTGGTCGACGTGCCCATGACCATCATCGCGCGCTCGGACTTCCCGCCCAACAACATCAAGGAACTGGCCGAATACGTCAAACAGAACAAGGACAAGGTGTCGCTCGCCAACGCCGGCATCGGCGCGGCCAGCCACCTGTGCGGCACCATGCTGGTGGAAGCGCTGGGCGTCCAGCTGTTGACGATTCCGTACAAGGGCACCGCGCCCGCCATGAACGATTTGCTGGGCAAGCAGGTCGACCTGCTGTGCGACCAGACCACCAACACGACGCAGCAGATCGAAAGCGGCAAGGTCAAGGCCTATGCCGTGACCAGCCTGAAGCGCGTGCCCACGCTGGACAAGCTGCCAACGATGGACGAATCCGGCTACAAGGGCTTCGAAGTCGGCATCTGGCACGGGATGTGGGTGCCCAAGGGCACGCCCAAGCCGGTGGTGGACAAGCTGATCAAGAGCTTGCAGGCCGGCCTGGCCGACCCGAAGTTCCAGGAACGCATGAAACAGCTGGGCGCCACGGTGCTGACGGCCGAAGCCAACCCGCAGGCGCTTGACGCCAAGGTCAAGCAGCAAGTCCCGCAATGGGCCGAACTGTTCAAGAAGGCAGGCGTCGAGCAGCAATAAGCCGACCCTGGCAGAAAGACAAAAAGCCCCGCAAGGGGCTTTTTTCATGGTCCGCAGCAGGAATCGACGATAGCCCTAAACCCGGCAGCCGCCCCGCGGCCCGGACGACGGCAGTTGATTACGGGCGCAAGGCTTCCGCCGCCATACCCAGCCCATTGAATCCCGTGGACACGGAAGGTTCATAACCCAGCGCCTCGGAAATGCTGGTGGCGGTATCGACCAGCGCGCGAATCCAGTCATCCTGCAAGCGTTCAGCCGGGGCCGAGATCGACAGCCCGGCCACCAGCTTGCCGGTGTCGTCGAAAATCCCGGCGGCGATGCAGCGCACCCCCAGTTCCAACTCTTCGTTGTCCCGCGCGTACCCGTGGCGCCGCACCAGCGCCAGTTCACGTTCCAGGCGATCCAGGTCGGTCAGGCTATTGCGTGTGTGGCCGGCCAGGCCGGTGCGCAGCGCGTACGCGCGCACCTGACGCGCATCGCCGGTGGACAGGAACAGCTTGCCGGTCGACGTCAGGTGCAAAGGCGCGCGGCCGCCAATGGCACGCACCACCTGCATGCCCGAGCGCTCGCTCCAGGCGCGGTCGATATAGACGATTTCGTCACCCTGCTGAACCGACAGGTTGATGGTCTGCCCCGTTAGCTTGTGCAGGGACCGCATGGCGGAAATGGCCGCTTCGCGAACGTTCAGGCGCCCTTTCACCAGCGACCCCAATTCCAGCAGGCGCATGCCCAGCTGATACAGGCCGTTGTCCACGCGTTCAACGTAGCGGCCCACAACCAGGTCGTTCAGGATGCGGTGCGCGGTCGAGGCGTGCAGGCCGGTGGTGGCCGACAATTCCTTGAGGGTGACCGGGTCCTGCTGCGCGGCCAGGGCGTCGAGCAGGCGCATGGCTCGCTCGATGACCTGGATGGCGATGGGATGGCCGGACGCGCCTTCGGTCTCGGCGTCCAGGGGAGTGCGGGGTGTCGTCAGACGGGGCATAGGGGGAGATAGGCTCGCGCCACAACGCCGTAAAAGACCGGCCTTGCGGCAACGCAGCAAACAGTTCTTTCCCGTATTGTGAAATTTAAGGCGCCATTTTGCAATGGCTTTTTTGCGACGAGCTCAGGCAGCCGCAGGCGGCGCCAGCTTTCCGCCCAGGCGCAACACCTCGGCGCGCAGGAACTCAAGCGCCTCGGCGGCGGCCGACGGTTCCCCCTTGACGCCCAGCTCAATATGGGGCGTTCCCCCCGCTTCGCCCACGCTGGGCAGACTGAAGGCGCGCACGTCTGGCCAGCGGCTTTCGACGGTAATCATGGCCGGCGTGATGCGCGATTCGGGCATGCTGAACACCAGGAACGAATGCTCGACATGGGCGCGCACATGTTGCAGTGCACGATAGCGCGTGTCCAGCGTCCATTCCAGCATCGGCCAGGCCATCACGGGAAAGCCGGGCACAAAGGTGTGGTCGTGAATGAAGAAGCCTGGAATGCGGTTGTACGGGTTGGGAACGATCTCGCAGCCTTGCGGGAATACGCCCATTTGCAGCCGCTGCTGGTTTTCCGGCGCGCTCATGTCGGCCGTGCCCTGGCCCTTGGCGGCCATTTCGGCGGTGCGCAGTGCGATGGCCTGTTCGGCTTCCGGGTGCAGCGCCAATGGCAAGCCCAGGGCCGCGGCGGCGGCTTGGCGGGTGTGGTCATCAGGCGTGCCGCCGATGCCACCGCAGGAAAACACGACATCGCCGGTGGCGAAGCTGCGCTTGTAGGCGGCCACCAGCGTGTCGCGGTCGTCGGGCAGGAATTCGGCCCACCCCAGTTGCATGCCACGAGCACTGAGCAGCTCGACGACTTTTGAAAAATGCTTGTCCTGACGGCGGCCCGAGAGGATTTCATCGCCAACGATGATAAGACCGATGCGACGGGCGGCGGATTCTGCGGCCATGTCCAGTTCCAAAACGGTAAGGGTTAAATGCCGGTCAGGCTTCGATGACGCGATCCTGGCGCAGGCGCCGAAGCGCCTCCAGGCCATAGTGCGCGTAGACCAGCGCCGAAAACACCGGCAGGATAATCCAGGCGGGGGGCAACAGGTTCAGCAGGGAACAAATAAGCCCGATGGTCCAGAAGCCGCCGTTGTTGCGTTCCAGGATGAGCTTGCGTTCTTCGGGGCTGGCGTGTTCCACGATGGCGTCCACGCGCATCATCCGCGAAAAAGCAAAGGCCCACCAGAAGATCGACAGGATGATCGCCATGGGCGGCACCAGCCACAGGGGCAACGTCAACACCCAGCCGGCGGCAAACGCGGCCGACACCCAGACGGCGTTCCACACGCTGACCGCCGTCGAGAACTTGCCTTGCGGCGTCACGCTGGCATATTCGCGCTGCCCCACGTGACGCAGCACCAGCGGCATTACAAAAACGGCGGCAATGGCCAGGCCCAGAATGCCGGACACGGGCAGCAAAATGGCGGCGGCAATGACCGGGATGAGATAGATCTTGAGCGAAAACAGGCCCATTGCGATCATCCATTCGTCGGCCCGGTTCACCATGTCCCAGTGGGACACTTCGGCCCGCAGCCAGTCGGTCAACGGCGTCCAGAACAGATACAGCAACAGGAACGCGCCAACCAGCGCAATCAGGAATGGCAGCAGCACCGCGAACAGCATCGTGGGATGGCATTGCGATACAAGCGCGCGCTTGAACGCCTGGCCCACGCTGACGGCGCCCGTGCCGGCGCCAGAGAATCGGCCATTGCCGGGCGCGGCGGGATCAGTGCGTAAAGCGGTCATAAGAGCTTGAAAAGGGGGGTGGACATCCCGGGTATGATAGTCAAACACGCCCCGATCTGCTCACATGTCTCTACTCGTACCCGGCTCCGACCTGGCCGCCTTGCGCGCGCGGCTAAGCGCAACCCCCGACACTTGGCTCATCGCCTGCTTCTGCGCGGCGTGGTGCGACACCTGCGAACAATACAAGCCCAAGCTGCAAGCCCTGGCCGATGCGCTGCCGCAGCACGCCTTCGCCTGGATCGACATCGAAGACCATGCCGAACTGCTGGGCGATATTGATGTCGAGAACTTCCCCACCCTGCTCGTGCAAATCGGTTCGCGCGTGGTGTTCTACGGCCCCATGCTGCCGCACATCGGCCATCTGGAACGCCTGATTGAAAGCGTGGATGCGAACAGCCCGGCGGTGACCACCGCATTGCCAGACCTGCCCAAGCTGCTGGCCGCCTGATTTCCGGCCCAATAAAAGGCCGATAAAAGCCGATAAAAAACCCGCAAGGCCAAACGGCGTTGCGGGTATTTTTATGCGGCGCGAGGCGGCGATCAGTTTTTGCGCGATCCGCCCAGCAACACTGCTACCTGGCGCTTGGGCGCAGACGAACCACTGTCGTTCTTGGGCGCCGGTTCTTGCTCGGCCGAAGACGACGCCGAGGGTTCGTAGGGCTTCAGGAAGAAATCATCCACCGGTTGGCGCGAGCCGCCCGAGGTATAGCCCGAACGGCGATCGGACGAACGGCCACCACGGTCGCCACGGCTTCCTTCACGGCTTCCTTCACGACCCGAATCACGCCCCTCGCGCGAGGACGAGGACGTTGGACGATCTTCGCTGCGGCGATGGCTGCGCGCCACGGCGTCGGCGGGCAAATCCAGCGTGCCGCGCGGCACTTCGCGCTTGATCAGCTTTTCGATGTCGAGCAGGAAACGCTCTTCATCCGGCGTGAACAGCGCAATGGCTTCGCCCGATGCGCCCGCGCGACCGGTACGGCCAATGCGGTGCACGTAGTCTTCGGCGTTGTACGGCAGGTCATAGTTGATGACGCAAGGCACGCCGGCCACGTCCAGGCCGCGCGCGGCCACGTCGGTGGCCACCAGCACTTCCAGGTCGCCGGCCTTGAAGGCTTCCAGCGCCTTCATGCGGTCGGCCTGGGTTTTGTCGCCGTGGATCGATTCGGCCTTGACGCCATCGCGTTCAAGTTCGCGGGCCAACCGGGCCGTGCCGATCTTGGTGTTCGAAAACACGATCACCTGCTTCAGGCCGCGCGACTTCACCAGATGCACCACGGCGGCGCGCTTGGCGTCGCTGGACATCTTGTAGGCGATCTGCGTGATGGTGGTGGCGGTGGCGTTGCGCGCCGCGACTTCGATTTCAACCGGCTGATTCAAATACGAGCGGCCCAGCTTGCGGATTTCGTTGCTGAACGTGGCCGAAAACAGCAGGCCTTGGCGCTGCGCGGGCAGCAAGCGGATGATGCGTTCCAGGTCGGGTAGAAAGCCCATGTCCAGCATGCGATCGGCTTCGTCCAACACCAGGATGCCGACCTGGCTCAGGTTGACGTTCTTTTGTTCAACGTGGTCCAGCAGACGGCCCGGCGTGGCCACCAGGATCTCGCAGCCGCGACGCAGCGCTTCTTTTTGCGGACCGATATCCACGCCCCCGAATACCACGGCGGAACGCAGCGGCGTTTGCTTGCTGTAGCGCTTGACGCTTTCAAACACCTGGTCGGCCAGCTCGCGCGTGGGCGTGAGGATCAGCGCGCGCACCGGGTGGCGCGCCGGCGAGGCGCTGGTGTTGGCCAGCGGCATCAGGCGGTGCAGGATGGGCACGGTGAACGCGGCCGTCTTGCCGGTGCCGGTCTGGGCAGCGCCCATGACGTCGCGCCCTTCCACCACGACGGGGATGGCTTGCGCCTGAATGGGCGTCGGAATGGTGTAGCCGGTTTCGGCGATGGACTGGAGCAGCAGCGGGTGCAGTCCAAAATCGGCAAACGTCGGCGCGGGCGCGTCGGCGGGGGGTGCTACGGATTGAGTGGATTCAGTCATCAGGGTTTGGCAGATACCGGGACCAGTGAAAAAGAACAAAACGAGAGTGCTACATGCACTGCACTACATATGCATCGGGGCAATCTGAATACGCGTGGTCGCGTCGCGACGGCACGCAAATCGCCGCGAAGCGGATTCGGCTTCGCGGGCAATCGGCACCCTGCCTTGCAGGCCAGCGGGCGCATTCTGGATTCGATACTTATGAGGGCAGTACCAGGCCCGGATTGCTGTGGATAACGTGGATTTTAGCGCAGGCGCCCTACCACAACATCAAAGAGTGGTTTCAGGCGGGTACGGCAACACCGCCAGACAACGGGCGCGCCCGCTTCCAGCCGGTTTAGGCTGTCCACCAGATGGACTAATCAAATTCGAAAGCCGAACATCAGCCGGCCAGCCAGCGCAGCCCCCACAAGACCAGCATGCCGACCACGATCACCAACACCGCGCTGCGCGTGCGCAGAAAAACCAGGATGGCGACCAGGCCGGCCACCAGCTTGTAATCGAACACCGGCCCCAGGCCGGCCTTCCAGGGCAACAGGTCCGGCACGACGATGGCCGTCAGCGCGGCGGCGGGCGCATAGCGCAAGGCACGCCGAACGCCATCGGGCAAAGGAATGTAATCGCCGAAAAGCATGAAACCGGCGCGCGTCAGGACGCTGCACAGGGCCAGCAACAGGATGGCCGAATAGACGTAGATCTCGGAGGGCCAGAGGGTCATGGGCGCGCCTTGAAGAATCGTTCGGCCCACATGCCGGCTACCACGCCCGCGATCACGGCCGCGGCCAGGCCCAGCCGCAACGGCAGGACCTGCCCCGTCCAGGCCACGACGCCGGCGGCCAGCATGGAGACCAGCATCGGCTTGGAGTTGGCCAGCGGCACGGTAATCGCCAGCAGGGCCAGCACCGCCGCAAAATCCAGCGACCAGCCGGTGGGCACCATGGTGCCCAGGTAGATGCCGACGATGGAAGACGACTGCCACACAAGCCAGCCCGGCACGATGGTGCCCAGGAAGAACCAGAGTTGGTCGCGCGTGCCGCGTTCGGCCGAATCGCCGTAGCGCGGCATGAACAGCACGAAACCCATATCGGTAGTGAAGTAGCCCAACCCCAAGCGCTTGGGCCAGGACAGATGCCGGAAATACGGCTGCAAGGCAGCACCGAAAATCAGGAAGCGCAGGTTCACGACGAAACCGGCGGCGAAGATCAGCCACAGCGGTGCGCCCGTGGCGATCAGCGGCAATGACGTCAACTGGGCCGATCCCGCGTACAGCAACAGCGTCATGGCCAGCGCCATGGATTCGGTCAGCCCCGACTTGACCATGGCCACGCCCGTCACCAGGCCCCAGGTCGCCGTGGCGATCAATGCGGGCACGATGGCGTGCACGCCGGCACGAAAGGCGTTCAGGCGCTGCTGGCGCACCGCGCCGGGATCTTCGGATTCAGAAAGCGCGGATTCAGAAGCCAACGGCTGACCCCTGGCGGTTCGGACAGGACGACATGGGAACTCTTACGGATTGCGTGGGCCGAATGGCACCACGGCGGTGCGCGAATAGGCCGGTATTGTAACCTCGTCGCTTGATACAATACGCGCCTGAAAATTCTTGGCTGGTCGGGCCTGGTGCGGCGCAAAATCGGCCATGGTGAATGGCCGCGTCCCGAAGTACCATCACTGGCTAAGTCAGTTGTGATTCGCGCGGTGGGTTCGATACCGGCCGCACATTGCCCAACCCGCCGTTTATCGGTTTTTTTATTCAGGAAGATCCATGACCGCTGCCCCGGCCGCCGTCCCGAACGCTCACGAAGTCATTGAAGTCGGCGCTGAAGACCTGCCCGTTTTCTGTCCCGGCCCGAAGGCGCCGCTGTGGAGCATGCACCCGCGCGTCTTCCTTGACGTGGCCCGTACCGGCTCTGCAAGCTGCGCCTACTGCGGCGCGCAATATCGCCTGAAGGCCGGCACGGTGCTGCACGGTCACCACTAAGCCCGCCGCCTTCGACGCCCCACGCCACGGTTACAGCTGCCACATGTTTGCCACCCCCGAAGAAGCCGAACACGCGTTCTACGAAGCCCTTGAACAGGGGGACTGCGTCCGCCTGATGCAGGTGTGGGCCGACGACGAAGAAGTCGTCTGCATTCACCCCGGGGGACTGCGCATTGTTGGCCACTCGGCGGTGCACGACTCCTGGCAGCAGGTGCTGTCCAATGGGCCGCTGCATGTCCGTCCACTGCGGCCGCTGGTCATGCTCAGCATGATGTGCGCGGTGCACGTGCTGGTTGAACAGGTGGCGGTACGCACGCGCGAAGGCATGCAGTTTGCAAACTGCTACGCCACGAACATCTACCACAAGGGCCCAACCGGATGGCGCATGGTCATGCATCATTCGTCGTCGGCGCCCACGGAAGCCGGGGTGCTCGACTTGCACGACGTACCCGACATGCTGCATTGAATCGGGTGGATTTTTAGTTGGCCGCTGCTCGTCTTGACTCGTCTTCCTGCCCCGTCCCCTCCTGGTTACCCGGAGGCGACAGCCAGACGGTCTACGCGTCCCTGTTCGCGCAATACCACCGGATCGCCTTCGTTCGCGACCGGGTAGACACGCCCGACACCGATTTCGTGGACTTCGACTGGACCGGCCCCGGCCTGTTTCCGCACAAGGCCGCCGACGGTGCGCCCGTCAGCGGACAGGGCCCGGTTGCCAATGGCAAGACCGCCGCGGCTCGGTGGATGACGGCTCCCGATTGGCAGTCGCTGCCGCAAACGCCCGACACCCCCGCGCTGATCCTGTTCCATGGCCTGGAAGGCGGCAGCAACAGCCGCTACGCCCAGTCCGTTGCCCATTATTTCCGCGCGCGCGGCTGGATCGTCGTCATTGCGCATTTTCGGGGTTGTTCGGGTGTGCCCAACCGCCTCGCGCGCGCGTATTACTCGGGCGATTCCGCAGAAGTCGGCTTCCTGCTCAAGACCGTGCGCGACCGCATTCCGCATGCGCGCTGGCATGCGGTGGGCGTGTCGCTGGGCGGCAACGCGCTATTGAAATACCTGGGTGAACACCAGGAAGACACCACCTGGCTGACTGCCGCGGCAGGCGTCTCCGTGCCGCTGGACTTGGTTGCCTGCGGCAAAACGCTGTCCACCGGCATTTTCAACCGGCGCGTGTACACCGCGCATTTCCTGAAGACGCTCAAGCACAAGGTATTGGAAAAGGCGCACCGTTTTCCTGGCGCCATCGACGTGATGCGTATCGCGCATGCGCACGATCTGCGCGAATTCGACGACACCTACACGGCGCCGATGCACGGGTTTCGCAATGCGCTGGACTACTGGACGCGTGCGTCCAGCAAGCCGTGGCTGCCCAAGATCTCGGTGCCCACGCTGGTGCTCAACGCCCGCAACGACCCCTTCATTCCGGCGGCATCGCTGCCCAAGCCGGAAGATTGCTCGCCCACGATCCTGCTGCACCAGCCCAGCGACGGCGGCCATGCCGGCTTTCCGACGGGCGCATTTCCCGCACACCTGAACTGGCTGCCTCAGCGGCTGGGCCGGTTCTTCGAAACGGGCCTGTAGCGGTAGCGGTAGCCATAGCGGCAGGCAAGCGGCCGGATGACTCCGGCCTTTGCCCCACCATCAACCCGATTTGAAGCGTTCCAGCAGCTGCCGTTCTTCGGCCAGCTTGTCTTTGACTTCCTTGATCTGCACGTCGATCTGCGATTGCTCGTAGAAGTCGGTCGACAGGCCGCGCGCCTGCTGTAGCTGCGACTCGGCGGCGGCGAACGCACCGGTCATGACATAAAACCGCGCTAGATCGCGGCGCGCCTGCACGGGCTTGCCGTTGCGCTCTTCGCTTTGCGCCAGCATCTGGTACAGGCCGGGTTCGTCACTGCCCCACTGCTTGATCTTGGCGCGCAGGTAATCCTGCGCCTCGGCATGGCGGCCGTTGCTTTGCAGCGCCTGCGCATAGGCAATGCCCAACGCCCGCTGGTCCGGCCAGCGCTTGGTGGCGGCCTGCGCCAATTCCAGCGCGCGCGCGGTGTCCTTGCGAGCCAGCGCGATGTCGACGCTAAGCTTGGCCAATTGCGCGGAATTTCGCCCGTTTGCGGTGGCCAGGTTCCAGTACCGGTCGGCTTCAGACAGGTTGTTGCGCTGGAACGCCTGCAAGGCCAGGCCGTAATAGGCGGCCGACTGCCGCACCCCCGACAGCGCTTGCGCCTCGTCCTGCAATTGCTGCCCGGCCGAACGCAGGCTCACGGCATCGCGCCCCTGCACCACGCGCATCTTGGCGCGCACGTACCAAAAATCGTCGCTGTCGATATGGCGTGAAGCCGGCAATGACCGCACCCGGTTTTGTACATCGGACATCCGTTCGATGGACAAAGGGTGGGTGCTGGCCCACGAGCCGCCCCCGGCTCCTTCGTTCAGGCGCGACGCATTCATCAGCCGCGAGAACATCTGGGACATGCCCTCGGCGTCGTACCCGGCCTTGGTCAGCATCTGGAAACCGGCGCGGTCGGCCTCGCGTTCCGCATCGCGTGAAAAGCCCAGCTGGCGGTTGATGGCGGCGGCTTGGCCAAACGCCGCCACGCCCATCGCCAGGTTGCCACCCCCGCCCGCCAGCGCGGCCAGCAACGCGCCGGCCAGACTGGCCAGCATCACCATGCCGTTCTGGCTTTGCTGCGTCATGCCGCGCGCGATGTGGCGCTGCACGACGTGGCCGATTTCGTGCGCCAGCACGGCGGCCAGTTCCGATTCGCTGCCCGAGGACACGATCAGGCCGGTATTGACGCCGATGAATCCACCCGGCATCGCAAAAGCGTTGATTTCGGGGTCACGCACGCCGAACATTTCGACGTCGGGCACGGCGCCAGGCGCAAAGGCCGCCAGCTTGCGGCCCATGGTGGTCAGGTATTGGCTGAGTTCGGGATCGTCGATATAAGTGGGGTCACGTCGGCCCTGCGACATGATGGCCTCGCCCAGGCTGCGTTCCAGCATGGGCGAGAGCTCGGCGGCGGACGCGGCCCCCATGGATGGCAGACCAACCGGTTGCGCCCAGGCGGCAACGGGAATGGAGGGGGCGATCAACGCGGCGCTCAGGGCGAGAATCGCGCTTCGTTTCGCAATAGCGCAAATGGATGGCATGTTCCTGCGGTTCATAAGCCTATGATAGCGATGAGCTTAAAATGTTTCATCGATACTCCCAACGAGGTCTCAATGCGTCCCGTCCGTAAAGCCGTTTTCCCTGTCGCCGGCATGGGCACCCGCTTCCTGCCCGCCACCAAGGCGATGCCCAAGGAAATGCTGCCCGTGGTCGACAAGCCATTGATTCAATACGCCGTTGAAGAAGCGGTTGCCGCCGGCATCACCGACCTGATCTTCGTGACGGGCCGCAATAAGCGCGCCATCGAAGACCACTTCGACTCGGCTCCGGAACTTGAATCCGACCTGGAAAGTAAAGCCAAGCACGAACTGCTTGCCATGGTGCGGGGCATTCTACCCGCGCATGTCAATTGCCTCTACATTCGCCAATCCGCGCCGCTGGGCCTGGGCCACGCGGTGCTGTCGGCCGCCCCCGCCGTGGGCGACGAACCCTTTGCCGTGTTGCTGGCCGACGACCTGATCGACGCCGACACGCCCGCCATGAAGCAATTGGTGGACGTGGCCGTGGCCCAGAACGCCAGCGTGCTGGGCGTGCAGGACGTGCCTCGCGCCGATACCCGCAAATACGGCATCGTGGCCACCCGCGCGGGCGAAGCCAACCTGGATCCGCGCACGGAACGCGTCACGCATATTGTGGAAAAGCCCGAACCCGATGCCGCCCCGTCGACGCTGGCCGTCGTGGGCCGCTACGTGCTGGAAGCCGCCATTTTCGACCACCTGCGTTCGACCAAGATGGGCGCCGGCAACGAAATCCAGCTGACGGACGGCATTGCCTCGCTGATGCGCGAGCGCGCGGTGTTCGCGCACCGTTTTGACGGCGTGCGCTACGACTGCGGCAACAAGGCGGGGATGTTCCAAGCCACCGTGGCGCTGGGCAAGAAGTATCACGGACTGGTGCCGGAATAAGCCCCGACCGGCCCGAACTACGTTCAGGCCGAAAGCGCCGCGCGGGCCTTGGCCCGGGCGCGCGCATCGCGGTCCACTTTGCGCAACCGACCCTTGGCGGACAAGCGCATCAAGGTGCCTAACGCCACCATCAAGCCAATTACCTCGACCAACGCGGCCGGTATCCACATCGTCAGCCCGCCGATGGTCTGGTCCGTTTGCGCCGACATCGCGATGGCGCGGCCACACAGTTCAAACAACGGGTAGATATCGCTTTCGGTGAAGGCGATGACGGCGCCCGCCACCATTTGCGGCAACATGGTCAGCACCGGAGAAATCACGCGTCCGCCCGGCGTCATGGCCGCGGGCGGCGCGGGACGACGGTCCAGGATCAGGTTCCAGTACATGAAGCCGCTGATCACCACGGACCAGTTCATCAGGCGGTACAGGCGCCAGTCCAGCATCGAATAGAACTGCACGGACGGAATCAGCCAGACCAGCACCAGGAAGACGAACAGCGTCGGCACGAAAATCTTGTTCGTGAGTACGGCAACGGTGACCCGGCCGCTGCGCGTGCGCAGAAAGTCGCGCAACCGGATGCGCCAGGACATCGGCAGCCCGGCGCGCATGACCTGCCCCGGAAATGCCGCCATCACCAGCAGCGGACCCAAATGGTGTAGCACCAGATGCTGGATGCGGTGAATGAAGAACATCCGTTCGGCGTAGTAGTCGACGCGCGTATGCATCGACAGATACAGCAGCACCAGCCCCAGCCAAAAGAAAAAGCGGCGTGCGCCCGTCACATGGTGAACGCGTTGCCCACGCACGAACAGCACGATCGCCACCACAAAGGAGGCGACCAACGTGGGAGAGAACTCCCAGGGTATGAGCCATTCAAGACTATCCATGCGGGCCATCCGAAAGACATCGGGAAAGACTGGGCCGGCGGGGCGTGCCGGCCTGTGGGCTGATTGTAGTAGACCGCGCCGGCCCGTGGTCCGGTGGGCCGGCAGGATCAGAAGTGATGCGAAACGCCCGCTCCGACGCGCGTGGTGTGGGAATGGGCGGGGTCGAACTGGTCGTCCAGCGTGTAGTTGGACGCATACCCGGCAAAGCCGTATAGCGTCGTGCGCGGCGACAAGGCATAGGTATAACCCAGCGTCGCCACCTGCGCCTTGCGCGCCGTCATGCCGTTGTCCCATTGCCAGTTGGGGCGCGCCAGGGACCACTGCACCAGCACGGTGCCCGGGCCGAGCGGCACGCTGGCGCCCACCAGCCAGGCATTGATGGCGCCGCCCTGGACAAATGGGGCCGGGCCCAGGCCCCGCCCCAGGTTGTCGGGGTCGCCGCCGTCCAGACCGACATAGCCGTTTTGTTGCCGCGACCATGCCAATGAGAGTTTCAGCACTTCAAAATCGTAAGCGGCCCCCAATTGCACCGCGCGGGGGCGCTTGCCGCCCGCCACGGAATCGGCGCCGGCCAGCTGCAATTGATCCCAGGTGGCCACAGCCAGCAACGGCCCGTTTTCGTACTTCAGCCCCGCACTGACCGCGCGGGTGTTCTGGTTGGAACGAAACCGGTTCTGGTCGTCGGCATCGAACGAGTAGCCCGCGCCAAGCTGAAAGCCGTTCCAGTCCGCCGACGTCACGTTCACCATATTGCTGAACTGGAAGTTGTCGGAGGCCTTGAATGTGGCGCCCATGCCCATGTCCTTCCATGACCCGATTTCCAGCGCGTTGCCGAACATCTGGCCGATGGTGTGCTGGCGCCCCAGGCGCACCTCGCCATAGCGATCGTTGCCCAAGCCGACCCAGGCCGCGTAGTTGAACAGGCGGCCGTCGTCTTCCAACTGGCCGCTGGACGGATCAAGGCCGCTCTCAAGCCCGAAGCGGCTGCGCCAGCCGCCGCCCAGATCGTCGCTGCCCGACAGGCCCCAAAGTGAATCCGTCAGCCCGCCGTTCAACACGCCGGCGCGGCTGCCTTGGCCGGACACGCTGGTCACCGCCACCCCGGCGTCGACCACGCCGTACAGGTGCAGGCCGAAGTCCTCGACGGCGGCCGCCGTGACCGGCGCGCACGGCAGGGTCAGCGCCCCTGCCATGACGACCGCGCAGAATATCTTTTTCATGCTTTCTCCTACCAGGGCGGGACCGTTGCCCGCCCTGCAAGATGTGACCTTATTGCGGCCTTATTGCCAGCCGTAACGGCGTACCCAAATGCCCTTTAGGCACTGCGTCAGCACGCAGTAGCTCAGCAGCACCCCCACCAGCCAGGGGAAATAGCCCCACGGCAGCGCTTGCAGCTGGAAGTACTCGGCCAGCGGCGAAAACGGCAGCATCAGGCCCAGCACCACCACCATTGCCGTCATCGCCATCAACGGCCAGGACGCGCGGCTTTGCAGGAAAGGAATGCGGCGCGTGCGGATCATGTGCACGATCAGCGTCTGCGACAGCAGGCCCTCGACGAACCAGCCGGACTGGAACAACGTCTGATGCTCGGGCGCGTTAGCGTGAAACACGAACCACATGATGCTGAACATGGCGATGTCGAACAGCGAGCTGATCGGACCGAAGAACACCATGAAGCGCCCCAGCCCGTCCGCATCCCATTGCTGCGGCTTCTTCAGCAATTCCTCGTCGACATTGTCAAAGGGAATTGCCGTTTGCGATACGTCGTACATCAAATTCTGCAGCAGCAGGTGAATGGGCAGCATCGGCAGGAACGGCAGGAAGGCGCTGGCGACCAGCACCGAAAATACATTGCCGAAGTTCGAGCTGGCCGTCATCTTCAAGTACTTGAGCATGTTGCAGAAGGTCTTGCGGCCTTCGATCACGCCGTCCTCCAGCACCATCAGGCTCTTTTCCAGCAAGATGATGTCGGCGGCTTCCTTCGAGATATCCACCGCGGAATCCACGGAAATACCGACGTCGGCGGCGCGCAGGGCCGGGGCGTCGTTGATGCCGTCGCCCATGAAGCCGACCGTATCGCCCTGTGCGCGCAGGCTGCGCACGATACGTTCCTTGTGCGCGGGAGTCAGCCGGGCGAACACGTTGGCCTCGCGCACCGCCACCGCCAGTTCCGCATCGTCCATGGCTTCGATCTGCGCGCCCAGGTACATGTTGCGCACTTCGAAATCCACCTCGCGGCAGACTTTCTGCGTGACCAGCTCCACGTCTCCGGTGAGCACCTTGACCTCAATGCCGGAAGCCTTCAGCGCCGCCAGCGCCGGGCCCGTCGATTCCTTGGGGGGATCCAAAAAGGCGATGTACCCCACCAGCACCAGGTCGGACTCGTCAGTGACGCCATAGGCCAATTGCGTGGGCGGCATTTCCTTGACGCCCACGGCAATCACGCGCAGCCCGTCGCGGTTCAGCTCGGCCGTGACGCGCCGGATGTCCGCGCGCCGCGCGTCAGTCAGCGGAAACACCGAATCGCCCACGCGCAGCGCCGTGCATGCCGTCAGCATTTCTTCCAGCGCGCCCTTGCAGATCAATTCGTGATGGTCGCGGCCGTTTTCCGTTTCGTTCACGACAACGGACATCCGCCGCCGAGAGAAGTCGAAAGGAATCTCATCGACCTTGCGGTACTTGGCGGCCAGGTTCAGGCTGCGCTTGACCTCGGCATGCTGCAACACCGCCACATCCAGCAGGTTTTTCAGGCCGGTCTGGTAGTAGCTGTTCAGATAGGCATAGGCCAGCACATCGTCGCTGCTGGATCCATACACGTCGGTGTGACGTTCCAGCACGATGCGGTCTTGCGTCAGCGTGCCCGTTTTGTCGGTGCACAGCACGTTCATCGCGCCCAGGTTCTGGATTGCGTCCAGGCGCTTGACGACGACCTTGCGGCGCGACATGCGCAGCGCGCCCTTGGCCAGCGTGGCGGTAACGATCATCGGCAACATTTCCGGCGTCAGGCCCACGGCGATTGCCAGCGCGAACAGCAAGGCTTCCAGCCAATCGCCCTTGGTGACACCGTTAATGACGAAGACAATGGGCGCCATCACCAGCATGAAGCGGATCAACACCCAGCTGACACGGTTGATGCCCTGCTGAAACTGCGTCGGCGCGCGGCTTTCCTGTGTGACCCGGCCGGCCAGCTGACCAAAATAGGTATTGGCTCCGGTGGCGATGACCAGGGCGCAGCCCGATCCGCTGACCACGTTGGTGCCCATGAAGGCCATGTTTTCCAGCTCTAGCGAATTGTCGGTTTCCTCGCGCTGGGCGGCGTGCTTTTCCACCGGCAGGGATTCGCCTGTCAAGGCGGCTTGCGCGATGAACAGGTCTTTGGCGTTAAGGATGCGGCAGTCGGCGGGGATCATGTCTCCGGCCGAAAGCAGCACCACGTCGCCGGGCACCAGTTCGGCCAGCGGCACTTCCATCTGATACGAGCCCGAGTCGTGCAGCGGGGCGCCGAACACGCGCCGGCCGTTAGCGGCCTCCGGCGTCAGCACGTCCGCGCGCAGCACGGTAGCGGTGTTCTGCACCATGGCTTTCAGCGCCTCGGCCGCGCGGTTCGAGCGCAGTTCCTGGGCGAAGCGCAGCACAGTGGAAATCACCACCATGGAACCGATGATGGCCACGGCCGTCCACGACTTGTCGTCGGCCTCGGCCATCCGCACGTCGGTCAGCCATGACAGGCCGGCCAGCGCCGTCAGCAGCAGATTGAACGGATTGCGATAGGACAGCCACAGGTGCGAATACCAGGACAGCGGCTTTTCGTGGTCGACTTCGTTGGCGCCGTGGCGTTCGCGGGCAGCGTCGGCCTGGGCCTGGGTCAAGCCGCCACGGCCACTGGCCAACAGCGTGAACAAGGCGTCCAGCCCCATGCGGGATTGCTCCAGCATGCGGCGGTTGGCGCGACGCGATGCCTCCGACGGCGTCGACGCAACGGCGGTTTGCGCGCCCTGTTCAAGTATGGGGGTGCGACGGAAGTGACGGCCTGCGCGGCGGCGGCCGGCGGCCGACGAAAAGAAGGATTTCAGGAAGGTAAACATCGGAGTGCTCCGGTTTTTCTTGGATTTCTTGTCGGAGACACGGCTTTCCCGCCCAGGCGCCGGCCACGCGGGCAGGAACGGGCCACGGCATAACGTAAAGCCGTCGGTCCGCCCAGGCGGGCGTGCGCAGGCACCGGGGCAATGTTGCCGGTGTCCGGATCGCGGTGAATCGCGCCGGAGTGCAAAAACGGAAAGGGAGCTAGCTGGGAATCGAAACCGGCGCCGTGGGCGCGTTCGTCAGTGGGACGCGGCAAGGCCGGGGATTCAATGCTGCGGAGTCCGTCGGAGCCGGAAGTCTGTCCGGCCGGTCGGCTCGCGGGCGAGAAGACAGGTCAGACAGGCATGCCGGCGCCATGCACTTGGCGCAATCGAGGGTCGGGGTCTAAGGCACTAGGCATGATCTCTCCTGGGACAAGTGGGCGTTACGAAGCCATTGCGGCGGCTTGCGCGCCGAAATGCACGTGACGCACGGCGGGGTTGGCGCTGAGGCGGCGCGCTTGCGACATCAATTCAGCGCGCAGTTCGGGCGGGCAATTGACGGTGATGCAAGCCGACGCCATGTTCGGGTCGCGGCCTTGGTCGACCTGCACTTGCGAGACATCCAGGCCGGCGGCGCTGAAGTCCAGGCAGATCTGTTTGCGCAAGGCGCCCAGTTCGTCGCGCGGGCAAATGACCGTCAAGCGCGACGTGCCGCGACGGCGGCCCAGGGCGGTGGCACGGTCTACGCCGGCGCGGCGTAGGAACAAGTCGAAGAAACGCATAACGACCTCCATTGCGA
This sequence comes from Achromobacter sp. ESBL13, assembly GCF_036668755.1. NCBI lineage: Bacteria > Pseudomonadati > Pseudomonadota > Betaproteobacteria > Burkholderiales > Alcaligenaceae > Achromobacter > Achromobacter sp. ESBL13. Next base: position 140,189 of record NZ_JAZEVT010000007.1, read on the forward strand.
AAATGGGGAGCGTGATCGCGAGTACGCGTGCAGCCACACGCAGCGCATGGCAGACGCGCACAAAAGACGTGCACGAACGCTGACGCTGCGACTAGCGGCGGTTCTGGCGGTTTACGTTGGGGAATTTCCCGGCAAGCCGAAGGCTTGCGCTATTGCCTGGGGTGGAACCCTGGGCTTGGGATACGCCGCAACCTGTATGACAGGATGCGGCAGATGGAGCTCTGCGTGTTTCCTGTCAGACAGCGATGTCGATGCAAGATCGACTACTTTCGCCGGAATCGGTATTCACGAAGACTGCTCCTGGGATGGATAACGGACGGATTTTACGCGGGTTTCCACTGATGGACAAGGTTTTTGCGGTGCAACGACACCACTGACGTAAAAAAGAAAAGCGGCGCAAGCCTGAGAGGCCGTGCGCCGCGTTTTTCGTTCCGGACAACCGGTGTCAGGCGTAGAAATGCCAGCCCAGATAGGCCGCGAACAGGGCGTAAAAACCACCCACCGCCGACAACGCGGGCACGCTCATGACCGAGCGACGGAAGCGCAGCCACAACAGCCCGATCGAGAGCATCGTGAACAGGCCGGCCGCCAGCAAGGGTGCATCCAGCAGCCACGGCGTCATGAAGATACCGAGCGCGCTGGGTATGGTGGCCTGGATCATCATCGCGCCCGAAATATTGGCCAGCGCCAGCCGTTCCTTCCCCTGCCGCACCCAGATCAGCGCGTTCATGATTTCGGGCAACTCAGTGGCCACGGGCGCCAGCAACAAGGCGGCCACGTGCGGGGATGCGCCCATGGCGACGCCCAGCAGCTCGATCTGGTTGACGAAAACGTGCGATGCGCCGGCAATCACGACCAACGCCAGGATCGTCTGCGTGGCCGCCCAGAACATTGATGGATCAGTGTCGCGCGGCCGCAGCTTAAGCGGTTCAAGGTCTTCGCAATCGGCGCGTTCTTCGTCATGGCTCAGTTCGCGTTTGACGTACATGCCGTAAGTGGCCAGGAACAGAATGCCCAGCCACGGCTTCCAGGCAAAGGCCAGCAGGCCCAGCCCCACCTTGAAAATGAAAATGCCCATGAACCAGGCCTGGTCGCGGGCCAGCCGGCGCTGGTCCGCGTTGATACAGTTGGCTTTTTCCGGTTGGCCCCCACGGCGGGCGCGCCACAGCGCGATGCCCACCACCGCGTACGCCAGGGTCGCCAGCACCAGCGGGCCGCCCATGGCTGCGCCAACGCCGATGTCTTTTTGTTCAGGGGTGTCGCCAAACACGACGGCCATGAAGGTGACCGCGCTTTCAGGCAAGGCCGTGCCGAAGGCCGCCAGCACGGTGCCGGTGGCGGTAGCGCCCAGGTGGAAGCGGTGTCCGACCCATTCGACGCCATTGACGAAGAATTCGCAGGCGAAGTAAATCACTGCCGCGGACAGGAAAAACAGGAACAGGGTGAGCAACATATGAACGCAGCCGGACGAGCAGAAACCAATTGGCGCGACGCAGCGGCTCGCCCGGCTAGGGTGAACGCTACGCGGCCAAAGGTCTCGCCTGGCTGATCCATGCGGCGGGCGGGCCGCTTGCATGGAAACCGTTAGCGCCATGGAGTTCTAGCAACCGCTACGCGGTACTGAACCACCAAGTCTGTTGACGCTAACTCCTTTGGGGACAAAGGATGGCTACTCCCCAATGACAGAGCCGCGATTGTAGCAGCGCAAATCGCGACGTCCAGTCAAATCCGCCTGAACCGCGCCGGTTGGGTTTGTGCTGTTGTCCGCGCGCGATAGCGGGGTAAAGTAAGCCGCATCCCTCACCTTTCGCGGGGCTCGCGCCCCTGCCCGCCCATGAGCCTGCCTCCCGCCGACATCGCTCCCTTTGCCGCCCGCCGCCAACGCCTGATAGAACGGATGCGCGCCGACGGCGGCGGCATCGCCATCTTGCCCACCGCCCCCGAGGCGATCCGCAATCGCGACGCCGAATTCCCGTACCGCCATGACAGCGACTTCTTCTACCTGACCGGTTTCACCGAGCCGGCGGCGTGGCTGGTGTTGATTGCAGGCGCCACGGATCGGGCCCTGTTGTTTTGCCGGCCGCGCCATGTCGAACATGAAATCTGGGAAGGCAAGCGGTTCGGCCCCGAGGCGGCCGCCGATTACTTTGGCTTTGACGACGCCCACCCGATCGATGCGCTGGACGAACTGATCCCCAAGCTGATGCTGGACCACCCCACACTGTATGCGCCCCTGGCCGGCGACAAGCACCGCGACGGGCGCCTGCATCGCTGGCTGTCCGCCGCGCGCGATGCCGGGCGCGCCGGGCACACGCCGCCCAGCCGGCAACAGGACATTCGGCCCTTGCTGGCGGAAATGCGGCTGGTCAAGGACGCCGCCGAAATTGCCACCATGAGACGCGCCGCCAAGATATCGGCCGGCGCGCACGCCCGCGCCATGCGCGTGGCCCGCCCCGGCATGCACGAATACGAACTGGAAGCGGAACTGCTCTATGAATTTCGCCGCCACGGCGCCCAGGCCGTGGCCTACAACAGCATCGTCGCCGCCGGCGCCAACGCTTGTGTGCTGCATTACCCGGCGGGCGAGGCCGTGCTGCGCGACGGCGACCTGGTGCTGATAGACGCGGGCTGCGAAGTCGACAGCTACGCCAGCGACATCACGCGGACCTTTCCGGTCAACGGGCGCTACAGCGGCCCGCAGCGCGCGCTGTACGACCTGACCGTGGCCGCGCAAGAAGCCGCGGCGGCTGCCACCGCCCCGGGGCGCACCTTCAACGACGGGCACGAGGCCGCGTTGCGCGTGCTGGCCCAGGGCATGATCGACTTGAAGCTGTTGAAAGGGTCGCTGGACGGCGTGCTGGAATCGGGCGACTACAGCCGCTTCTACATGCACCGCACCGGCCACTGGCTGGGGCTGGACGTGCATGACGCGGGCGACTACCGCCAACCCGGCCCCGCGCGCCAGTCCGGCGACCGGCCGTGGCGCACGCTGGAACGGGGCATGATGCTGACGATCGAACCGGGCATCTACGTGCGCCCCTCGGACGATGTGCCGGAAAGCTACTGGAACATCGGCATCCGCACCGAGGACGATGCGCTGGTCACCGACGAAGGCTGCGAACTGATCACGCGCGGGGTGCCGGTGCAAGCGTCGGAAATCGAAGCGCTGATGCGCGAATAGGGCCGCGCGGCGGGGGGCGCTTCCGCGTCCCGCGCGCTACAGCACCAGCCCGTCCAGCCAGCCCATGGCCACCCAGACGTAAACCACCACCATCGCGATGGCGAACATCGATACCACCGAGCCCACCAGGCAAGCCAGCAGGGCCACCAGCACCGGGCCCCAACCCGTGGACGTGGGTCGGCCCAGGCCGGGGTTGTAGCGCCGGTCGAATTTTTCGTCGGACATCAGCGAGAACACGGCGCTTTCAATGAAGCCGTCGATCATCGGGATGAACAACAGGAAGAAGGCCGGGTTGTCGTACCAGACGGGGTAGAAGTGAAACGCGCAGAACAGGCTGACGATGGCCAGCAGCGTTACCGCCCATGCGTAGCGGCGGCCCAAGTACCACCAATGCGCGCCCAACCAGCCGAACAGGCAGGCCAGCAGCCCTACGGCGACCTTGCCGCGCGGGCGGCGGGCGGTGGCGGATGCGGTGCCGCTAACCGATGCAGCGGACACCGAAGAAGAAGCCTGAACCTGCGTCATGTCGATCAACCGGTAAGGGTTACGCGCGGCCCGCCGCGCTGGCTGTGCCGGATTGTAGTGGACGGTTAAAATCCCGGCATGACTGCATCCGCCTTCGATATCGCGATTCTTGGCGCCGGCCCCGTGGGCCGCGTGCTGGCCCTGATGCTGGCGCGCGTCGCGCCGGACCCGTCGCGCATCGCCCTGCTGGCGGGCAGCGTCCCGGCAGCGCCCGCCGCCACCATTCCTGCCACCATTGCCGCCACCATTCCCGCCGCCGACCCACGCGTGCTTGCCATGAACCACGGCAGCCGCGTGTTGCTGGAATCATTGCTGGCGTGGCCGGATCGGTCGGCCGACATACGCAACATCCATGTGTCGCAGCGGGGCCGGCTGGGTCGCACGGTCATTCAGAACACGGATTTCAACGTGCCGCAGCTGGGCAGCGTCGTGGCCTATGCCGGCTTGCACGCCAAGCTGGACGAACGCGTGGCTGCCTGTGGCGTCACCGTGCTGTCCGGCCCCGCCGCCAAGGTCGAACGCCAGGACGCCGACGGCGTGCGCATCGTGCAGGGCGACAACACGCTGCTGTGCCAGGTGGCCGTGCAGTCCGACGGCGCCGGCGCCACGGACCTGCGCCGCGATTACGGCCAGCATGCCGTGCTGACCACTGCCCATGCCACCCTGCCGCGCCGGGGTTGGGCGTGGGAACGCTTCACCGCCGAGGGGCCGCTGGCCTTGTTGCCCCATCCGCAAACGCCCGACGCCTACTCGGTGGTCTGGTGCAGCGCGCCCGAGCGCGCCAACGAACTGGCCGCGATGGATAACGCCGCGTTCTCCGTCGCGCTGACGCAAGCCTTTGGCGACCGCCTGGGCCGGCTGTCGAGCCAGTCCCCGCGCCACGTCTTCCCCCTGGCGCTGGCCGCCCGGCGCGCACAGGTGCAAGGGCGCGTGGTGGCCATCGGCAACGCCGCGCAGACGCTGCATCCCGTGGCGGGCCAGGGCCTGAACCTGGGGCTACGCGACGCCGCCCGCCTGGCCCAGACGCTGGCCGGCTGGCTGGCGCAGCCGGCATCCAGCCCGTCCTCGCGCCTGGCCGAATTCGCACAGGCGCGGCATGTCGACCGTTTCATTACCGCCGGCCTGACCGATTTGATGCCGCGCGTCTTCGCCACGGGGCTGGCACCCGTCGAACACGCCTGCGGGCTGGCGTTGCTGGGCATGGACCTGGCTTCGCCCCTGCGCGCGCCCTTGGCCCAGCACTTGTTGCAGGGCTTTCGCGCCTGAACCGCGCCGCTTGTTACCAAGCTGTCGGCCTTTGAAAACAGGGGTCCGATTCGAGCCGGTTAAAATGTGACCATGCGCATAGGCCAATGGACCCTTCCCAACAACGTTCTTGTCGCGCCCATGGCGGGCGTGACGGACCGCCCGTTCCGACAACTTTGCAAGAAGTTGGGGGCGGGCTACGCCGTGTCCGAGATGGCCGCCAGCAACCCCAAGCTATGGGACAGCGTCAAGACGTCCCGGCGGCTGAATCATGATGGCGAAATCGCCCCTATTTCGGTCCAGATCGCGGGCGCGGACCCGGCCATGATGGCCGAGGCCGCCGTTTTCAACGCCGGCAAGGGGGCGCGCATCATCGACATCAACATGGGTTGCCCGGTAAAGAAAGTGTGCAACGTGGCGTCCGGCTCGGCGCTGCTGCGCCACGAAGACCTGATCGTCCGCATCCTGGACGCCGTGGTCTCGGCCTGCGCACCGCTGGGCGTGCCGGTCACGCTCAAGACCCGCACCGGCTGGGACCGCAACAGCCGCAACGCCCTGCGGGTGGCCAAGCTGGCCGAAAATGCCGGCATCGCGGCGCTGACGCTGCACGGCCGCACCCGCGCCGACCTCTATACGGGCGAGGCGGAATATGACACTATCCGCGCCGTCAAGGCCGAGCTGACCATCCCCGTGATCGCAAACGGGGATATCGACTCGCCTGAAAAAGCCAAGCACGTCCTGGATTACACTGGCGCCGACGCGGTCATGATTGGCCGGGCGGCACAAGGCCGTCCCTGGATCTTCCGCGAAATCGATCACTATTTGCGCACGGGCGAGTCACTGGCCCCTCCCTCCTATGGGGAAATGCGCGAGCTGTTGCTTGAACATCTCGACGACCATTACCGGTTCTATGGCGAGCACACCGGCGTACGCACGGCGCGCAAGCATATCGGCTGGTATCTGGACGGCCTGCCGGGGGCGGATTCGTTCTGCGCCCACATGAACCTGATCGACAATACCCGCGACCAGTGGCGGGCGGTGTCGGATTGGTTCGATACCCTCTCGCGCGACGGAGAGCCCCATCCGGCGCCGGTCGCAGAAGCCCTGCTGGCGGCATAACCGCCTCAACACCAACATAAAAATATCTGTACTCAAATGAGCAAGAAAGATGTCCTGGAAGAATGCGTGCGCGCCAGCCTGGAGCGCTATTTCGAAGACTTGGGTGAATCCGAGCCCCACGATATGTGGGACATGGTGATGCGCTGCGTGGAACGCCCGGTGCTTGAAGTGGCGCTGGAGCGGTCGGGCGGCAACCAGTCGCGCGCATCCGAAATGCTGGGCATCACCCGCAACACCCTGCGCAAGAAATTGCTGGCGCACAATATCCAGGTATAGCTTTTCCAAGAAGGACGGCCCCCGGCGGGCCACCGTCCTTTCCTTCGCAGATTCCCATCCCGACCTGAACGAGAAAGGCCCACCGCCCGACTCCCGTCCCCCACCATGAAAATCGAAACCGCCCTGCTTTCGGTGTCCGACAAGACCGGCATCGTTGAATTTGCCCGCGCCCTGGCCGCGCGTGGCGTGCGCCTGCTGTCGACCGGCGGCACCGCCAAGCTGCTGGCCGACTCCGGCCTGACCGTCACCGAAGTGGCCGCCCACACGGGTTCGCCGGAAATCCTGGATGGCCGCGTCAAGACGCTGCACCCCAAGATTCACGGCGGCCTGCTGGCCCGTCGCGACAGCGCCGAGCACATGGACACCATCAAGGCGGCGGGCATCGACCGCATCGACATGCTGGTGGTGAACCTGTATCCGTTCCGTGAAACCGTGGCCAAGCCCGATTGCACGTTCGCGGACGCGGTCGAGAACATCGACATCGGCGGCCCGGCGATGCTGCGCGCGGCGGCCAAGAACCATGGCACCGAAGCAGGCGGCGTGACGGTCGTGATCGACCCGGTCGACTATTCGCGCGTGCTGGCCGAAATGGACAAGACCGGCAGCACGTCCTACGGCCTGCGCCTGGCGCTGGCCTCGAAGGTCTACGCCCACACGGCGGCCTACGACGGCGCCATCGCCGCCTACCTGACCAGCCTGACCGAAGCCGAACCGGCCCAGGAAGCGGTGCCCGCCCGTAACGAATGGCCCGGCACGCTGACCTTGCAGGTCAAGCAGGAACAGGCGCTGCGCTACGGCGAAAATCCCCACCAGACCGCCGCGTTCTACGTCGATGCGCAGCGTCCGGCCGGCTTGCTGGGCAATTACCGCCAGTTGCAGGGCAAGGAACTGTCCTACAACAACATCGCCGACGCCGACGCCGCGTGGGAATGCGCGCGCAGCTTCGACGTGCCCGCCTGCGTCATCGTCAAGCACGCCAACCCGTGCGGGGTGGCCGTGGCGGCCGACACGCTGGGCGCCTATCAGCAAGCCTTCAAGACCGACCCGACGTCGGCCTTCGGCGGCATCATCGCCTTTAACCGTCCGGTGGACGCGGCCACGGCCGAAGCCGTCAGCGGCCAGTTCATGGAAGTACTGCTGGCGCCCGCCTACGATGGCGCCGCGCTGGCCATCCTGGCCGCCAAGAAGAACGTGCGCGTGCTGGAAGTGCCGATGGGCGTTGGCCACAACGCGTTCGACATCAAGCGCGTGGGCGGCGGCTGGCTGGTGCAGACCCCGGACGCCTACAACGTGCCGCGCGATGCACTCAAAGTGGTCAGCAAGCGCCAGCCCACCGAACAGGAAATGAACGACCTGGCTTTCGCCTGGAAGGTCGCCAAGTACGTCAAGTCCAACGCCATCGTATTCGTGGGCGGCGGCATGACGCTGGGCGTGGGCGCCGGCCAGATGAGCCGCATCGACTCGGCCCGCATTGCCTCGATCAAAGCCGAAAACGCCGGCCTGACGCTGCAAGGCTCGGCCGTGGCGTCGGACGCGTTCTTCCCCTTCCGCGACGGCCTGGACGTCGTGGTGGCGGCGGGCGCAACCTGCGTCATTCAGCCGGGCGGCAGCATGCGTGACGATGAAGTCATCGCCGCGGCCGACGAGCACGGCATCGCCATGGTGCTGACCGGCACCCGCCACTTCCGCCACTGATGCGCGTCCTGGGCATCGATCCGGGCTTGCGCCGCACCGGCTTCGGTGTGATCGATGCCGAGGGCTCGCGGCTGCGCTATGTCGCCAGCGGGACCATCGTGGTCCCGCCGGCGCTGACGCTGGCCGAGCGCCTGAAAGTCATCCTGGACAATCTGCGCGAGGTCGCGCGCGACACGCAACCCGATGTCGCGGCGCTTGAAATCGTTTTCCTGAACACCAATCCCGCGTCCACCCTGCTGCTGGGCCAGGCCCGTGGCGCCGCGTTGTGCGCGCTGGCCGACAGTTCGCTGGCGGTGCATGAATACACGGCCTTGCAGATCAAGAAGGCCGTGGTCGGCACCGGCCGCGCCGCCAAGGAGCAGGTGCAGATGATGGTGCAGCACCTGCTGTCCCTGGACGGCGTGCCCGCGCCCGACTCCGCCGACGCGCTGGCCTGCGCCATCTGCCACGCCCACGTCGGCCCGTTGCAGGACAAGCTGGAACGGCTGGGAACGGCCTTGCGCATGGGCGGCAAGACGCGCCTGCGCAATGGCCGCCTGATCGGCTGAGCCCGCAGCGCACCGCCCGCCCGGGCGTATAGAATGCCCGCATTCGCCGCGCATTCCGCGCGCGCCATTGCTACCAGGCCATCATCACCATGATCGGACGCATTACCGGAACCCTGATTGAAAAGCTGCCTCCCACCATCTGCGTGGACGTGGGCGGCGTGGGGTATGACATCGACGTGTCCATGAGCACGCTGTATTCGCTGCCGGAGACCGGCGCGCGCGTCACGCTTTATACGCACCTGACGGTGCGTGAAGACGCGCACATCCTGTATGGCTTCGGCACCGCGGGCGAGCGCAGCGCGTTTCGCCAGCTGATCAAGGTCAGCGGTATTGGCGCGCGCACCGCGCTGTCCGTATTGTCGGGAATGTCCGTGGCTGACCTGGCGCAGGCCATTACCTTGCAGGAATCGGGCCGCCTGACGCGCGTGCCCGGCATCGGCAAGAAAACGGCGGAACGGCTGCTGCTGGAAATGCGCGGCAAGCTGGGGGCCGACATCGGCGCGTCGTCGCACGCCACGCCGGACAACCAGTCGGACATTTTGAACGCCCTGCTGGCGCTGGGTTATTCAGAGAAGGAATCGCTGTCGGCCCTCAAGACCCTGCCCGAAGGCGTGGGTGTGTCCGACGGCATCAAGCAGGCATTGAAAGCGTTGGCGCGCTAAGGCGCACGCTGCAAATAGCGTGGCGCCACGGCTTCCAGGCCGGTCGGCACCACGCGCAATTCCGGCGCGATGGGGCCCACGCAGACGTTGTCGCGGCGCAGGGAATCCAGGTTGTCGCGCGACATCAGGGGTTCGCCGGGCATGCATTCGAACAGGCGCGCCTGGATGCGTCCCACGCCCATCGGCACCGGCACCACCGGGCGCGGATGGCCGCTCCAGGCCGCGCACAGACGCGCAATTTCACCCAGCGTGTAAACCTGCGGGCCGCCCAGTTCATAGGTCTTGCCACAGGTTTGCGAATCGCTCAGCGCGGTGGCCATGGCCACCACCACGTCGCCCACATACACCGGCTGCATGCGCGCGTTGGCGCCCGCCAGCGGCAAGACCGGCAGCCAGCGCGCCAGCGACGCAAACATATTCGTGAAGTTGTCGTCCGGGCCGAAGATGACCGAGGGCCGGAAAATCGTCCACCCCGTATCGTTGCCGGATGGGAATTCGCTTTTGACGGCGGCCTCGCCGTCGCCCTTGGAGCGCTGGTACATGCTGTCGCCCTGGGAATCCGCCCCCAGCGCGCTCATGTGAAACAGGCGCCGAACCCCATGACGTTGGCATGCGCGCGCAATGCGCTGCGGCAGGTGCACGTGCGCCCGCGCGAACGCCGAGCCATAAGGCCGGCCGACGTTGCCGTGCAAGATGCCGACAAGATTGACCACCGCGTCGCAGCCCCGCACCAGGCGGTCCAGCACGGCATCGTCATGGATGTCGGTCTGGATCAGGGTGGTGGTCGGAAGGACTTGCAATTCGCTGCCACGCGCCAGCAGGCGGGTGGGCACGATGATCTGGTGCAGGTCGGCGGAAAGTCGAGCAATCAGGTGACGGCCGATGAAACCGGTGCCGCCGATGACAAGGATACGCATGCCGCAGCCCCTGTTCGAGTCAGGATCGAGATCCGATTCTGCCCTGCACGGGCAACAACCGCAAGCACGCATCGACGGCCCGGGGGCGGGCCGCCGTTTCCGCGTCAGGAAGCCAGCAGCCGGGAGTAGACCGGAAGGTCGACATTGCCACCGCTGATGATGACGCCGACCCGCGCGCCGCCTACCGGCACCACGTTTTGCATGACCGCGGCGGCGGCCAGGCAGCCGGTGGGCTCGACCACCATCTTCATGCGTTCGGCAAAGAACTTCATGGTGCTGACCAACTGCGCGTCAGTCACGGTGACGATATCGCGCACATACTTCTGGATCAGCGGGAACGTCAGGTTGCCAAGGTGGGTAGTGGCGGCGCCGTCGGCCAGCGTCTTGGGCGCGGGAATTCGGACGATTTCACCCTTGCGCAACGACTGCTGGCCGTCATTGCCGGCTTCGGGCTCAACGCCGTACACCAGGCAACGCGGGCTTAGCGCAAATGCCGACAGCGCCGACCCCGACAACAGGCCACCGCCGCCCAGACACACGAACAGATAGTCCAGTTCGCCCACTTCCTCGAACAATTCCTTGGCCGCCGTGCCCTGCCCCGTGATCACGTCTTCGTGGTCGTAAGGCGGGATCAGCGTGGCCCCGGTTTCGGCCTGGATGCGCAACGCGATCTGCTCGCGGTCTTCGGTGTAGCGATCGTAGGTGACGATCTTGCCGCCATAGCCTTCGGTGGCCGCGCGCTTGGCCGCCGGGGCGTCCAGCGGCATGATGATCGTGGCCGACACGCCTTGCAGCTTGGAAGCCAGCGCGATGGCTTGCGCGTGATTGCCCGACGAAAACGTCACCACGCCCGCCGCGCGCTGCTCCGGCGTCAGGCGCGCGATGGCGTTGAAGCCGCCGCGAAACTTGAACGCGCCCATGCGCTGGAAGTTCTCGCACTTGAAGAAGATCGACGCGCCGCTGATTGCGTCGGCCGTGGCCGAGGTCAGGACGGGCGTGCGGTGGGCGTTGCCGGCCAGGCGCTCGCTGGCGCGCACGACGTCATCATAGGTAGGCAGTTCGGGCAGCATGGAAATCTGGTCCTTTGATCGCGGGAATGTCGAAAAACCCCAGGATCATAAACCCGTCACGCAGATTGCGCCGCCCGCCGACGCGGCTAGCCTATTTGTTGAACAGGTCGCCGCTGCCGGTGGCCGCCCCCGCCGGTGGGGCCAGGCCCAGATGGCGCCACGTGGACAGCGTGGCGGTGCGGCCGCGCGGCGTGCGTTGCAGGTAGCCGTGCTGGATCAGGTAAGGCTCGATCACGTCTTCGATGGTGTCGCGTTCTTCGCCGATCGCGGCAGCCAGGCTGTCCACGCCGACCGGTCCGCCATCGAACTTGTGGATGATGGCTTCAAGCAGCTTGCGGTCCATCAGGTCCAGGCCTTGCGGATCGACTTCCAGCATGGCCAGCGCACGGCCGGCGACGTCGGCGTCGATAGTGCCGCTGGCCTTGACCTCGGCGTAGTCGCGCACGCGGCGCAGCAGGCGGTTGGCGATACGAGGCGTGCCGCGTGCGCGGCGCGCCACTTCCGCCGCGCCGTCGGGCGTGATGACGGCGTTCAGCAAACCGGCGCTGCGGGTGACGATGTGGCCCAGGTCCGTGGCGTTGTAGAACTCCAGCCGCGACACGATGCCAAAACGGTCACGCAGCGGGTTGGTCAACATGCCGGCCCGCGTGGTCGCGCCCACCAGTGTGAACGGTTGCAGGTCCAGCTTGACGCTGCGCGCGGCCGGGCCTTCGCCGATCAGGATGTCGATCTGGAAATCTTCCAGCGCGGGGTAGAGGATTTCCTCGACAACGGGCGACAGGCGGTGGATTTCATCGATGAACAGCACATCGTTCTTTTCCAGGTTGGTCAGCAATGCCGCCAGGTCGCCGGGGCGTTCCAGCACGGGGCCGGACGTCTGGCGCAGTTGCACGCCCATTTCGTGCGCAATGATGTGGGCCAGCGTGGTCTTGCCCAGGCCGGGGGGGCCGAACAGCAGCACGTGGTCCAGCGCCTCGCCGCGCTTGCGCGCCGCCGCGATGAAGATTTCAAGCTGTTCGCGGGCCCGCTGCTGGCCGACGTATTCCTGAAGGGCCTTGGGCCGCAAGGCGCGCTCGATCGATTCCTCGTTGGGCGATACCGGCTGCGGCGCCACGATGCGGGGCGCGTCGGGACGAGAGGAAAGGGAATCGGACTGAATGGCCATGGTGCGAAAAACGACAAGGGACGAAGCAGGATGCATCGTACCGTATGGCGAGTCGGCTGGCGCGGGCGGTGGTGGGGGCCACTAGCTGGCCCCCGCCCGCATCAGGCGTTTTCCGACAACGGCAGCTTCACCCGCACACACAGCCCGCCGGATTCCGCCTGACGCAGTTCCAGCGACCCGCCGTGTGCGCGCGCGATTGCCTCGGCCAGCGCCAGCCCCAAGCCCACGCTGCCTGTACGGGTGCGCGCATCGTCCAGCCGGCTGAAGGGGCGCAGCGCCTCCTGGCGGCGTTCGGGCACGATGCCGGGGCCATGGTCCGACACGTCCAGCACGGCCTCGCGGTCTTCGCGGCGCAGGCTGACATTGACCGGCGGCGCGCCATGATTCAGCGCATTGCCGATCAGGTTGTCCAACAAACGACCCAACGCCACCGCGTCGGCCTGCACCACCAGCGGCGCGTCGTCGTCCACGGACGTCAGGTGGATATCGGTGCCCGCGCCCTGCCACGCGCCCACGCGTTCGACCAGCCAGTCGGACAGCACGATGGGCGCATAGCGGTAGGCGGCCGGGTCCGTGCCGCGCACAAAGCCGATGAACTGATCGACCATGTGCTGCATGTCTTGCAGGTCGGTGCGCAAGCCTTCCTTCAGCTTGGAATCGTCGGCCATTTCAATGCGCAACCACATGCGCGACAACGGTCCCTTCAGATCGTGCGGCAGGCCGGACAGCAGCGTGCGGCGCACGGAGTCGGACTCGGCCAGGGCGTCCAGCATGGCGTTGAAGCGTTCGCCCAGCGCGCGGGTTTCGTGCGGGCCGGACGGTTCCACGCGCTGCGGCTGCCCGGCGGCAAGCTGGTCGGCCGCATCGGCCAAGCGCGTGATGGGACGCGTGATGTGCCACGAAAAGCCCACGGCCAAGAGCAGCAACAGGCCCAGTCCGCCCAACCAGGCCGCGATGAACGGCGTGGCAACCGGCGGGTCCAGCCGTTCCAGCGGAATGACCAGCCATTCGCGCAGGCGCGGCACGTCCTCGCTGGCGGAATTGGGCGCCAGAGAAATGAAGATTTCCGGCGTGGGGCCGCGCGACAACGCCACGCGCGTGCCGTCATTCAGGCGTTCGTTCAGCAGTTGCACCAGCACGCGCAGGTCGCGGCGTATGTCGTCGGGTTCGGGCTGGTAGCGCTTCATGCGCTCTTCGTGGGCGGCGTGGTCGGCCTCGCGCTGCTGGGCGCTGCGCGAGTCCCCGGGATCGACGCTGCGCCCGTCGGGCGGCGGCGGAGGCGGCGATTCGCCAGGTCGGGAGTCGGGCCGGGCGTCGGACCTGGACTCCGGCCGTGCGTCGGACGGGGGCGGCGGTGGCGGACGCGGCGCGGTGCGCGGCGGTGGAGGCGGACGGCGGCCGTTGAAACGTTGAAGCTTGGCCTCAGCCGGCAACACGCGCGACCACAGGCGCCATTGATTCTGTGATGCCGTGCGCACGAAATCGGCGCGGTCCTCGGCGGGCACCTCGGACAGCGCCGCGCGCAGCGTGCGGATGGTGGTGACGATATAGCCGATGGCCACGTCTTCCATGAACTTGTGCCGGAAGTACGAGACCGTCACCAGCGTGGCCGCTTGCGTCAACAGGACGGCGCCCAGGATCAGCAGGATCAGTCGCGCCCGCAACGAGCGCGGCACCAGAAAGCGGGCGGGAAAACGCATCAGGGAGAAAACCGGTAGCCAATGCCCCACACGGTCTGGATCCAGCGCGGCTGCTTCGGGTCGTCTTCGATAACGCGACGCAGGCGCAGGATGGCGATGTCGATGGCGCGGTCGTTGCGTTCGCCCGCGTCATCGTCGCGCGCCAGCGCCAACAGGCGTTCGCGCGACAGCGGCTTGCCCGCGTTGCGCACCAGCGCTTCCAGCAGATTGATTTCGCCGCCGGTCAGCTTGACGACGGTGCCGTCACGCGACAACTGGCGGGTGGAGGGGTCGAACAGGAACGGGCCGAACGTGACCGGCGCGTCTTTGGTCAGCGCGGACGGACCGCGCTTGCGGCGCAACACGGCTTCGATGCGGGCCAGCAGCTCGCGCGGGTCGAAGGGCTTGCCGACATAATCGTCGGCCCCGGCTTCCAGGCCGATGATTCGATCCACCGCCTCGTCGCGCGCGGTCAGCAAGATGACGGGGATGTCTTCGCCCTGCTCGCGCAGGCGGCGGCAGGCGTCGGCGCCATCGCCGCCGGGCAGCATGCGGTCAAGCACCAGCAGGTCGGGCGCGTAGCGGGTGATGCGCGATGACAGATCGGTGGCGTCCGGCGCCAGCAAGGTGTCGTAGCCGTGCCGATTCAGGTAGTCGGCCAGCAGTTGTCTTAGGGCCGGGTCGTCGTCCACGACCAGCAGCTTGGTATGAGGATTGTCCATGGATGCCATAGTGCGGCGCGGCGCGCCAAGCCGCAAGGGGCAGGAAATCAACTGAAATACACCTGTTGCACGATGTACGGGCGCCTGTCCCACAGCGTTCCGGCGGCACGTCGGCGCGTGGCCGGCGCCCGGGTGCTGGGCGGCTGGCCGTCTGCGAAACCCGTTCCGGACCCTTTTCCGCACCGGCCCACTGGCCGTAAAATACCGGCTTGCCTTGCCGCTGGTCCGGTTTACTAAAAATCGTTTACAGCTACCGCGGCGCCCCCTCTCTACACTGTTTTTTATGGTCGCCCCTGCAAACTGGCGCAGACGGCTGTTGCATGCGGCGCTGACGGCGGGATTGTGCTGCCCGCTGGCTACCGCGCTTGCCGACACGCTGGCTGCGTCCCCCCTTCCGAACTCGATGCCCGCCCAGGGCGCGCCGGTGCTTGTGGCACGCGGTATCGGCGTACTGTCCCCGGTACAGCCTATTCCGGTACGCCCGGCGCCGTCGATCGAATCTCGCGCCGTGCCCCTGGGCCCTCCGCCCTGCGGTTTGCAGGCCGCCGAGCCCGCGCTGGATACCAGCGTGCGGGGCGCCGATGACAGCGGCGGCGAGGCGATTCCCGGTTTGAATACGGGCTTGTCCCAAGGCGTGGAGAGCGGTGCGCTGGCCTGCGACGATCAGGTTGCGGGTGTGGCCGACGGCAATGCGCCGGACGACAGCGTGTCCGACAGCAGCGTGCCCGACTATTCCTTCGCGCTTGAAGAAAGTGACATACCCCGCATACCCGTCGTGGTGATTTCAGGCGTGTCGCGCCCGACCCGCCCGTGGTTTTCATCAGTCAGCGGCCAGGACGGCCTGCGTTACGGCGGCGACCGCAATTGGGTCTATCGCAACACGGCCGGCCCGTCGCTGACGGTGGGCAATATCAACGCCAATGCTCCCGCCTGGGGCAGCACCGCGCCGGTGGGCGGTTTGCAGATCGCCAATTGGGCCGGGTCCACGGCCTCCGTGCCGGAAGGCAGCTTTGGCTATTCATCGTCGGTGGGCAAGCTCAACCGCATGGACCCCACCGCCAGTTCGGGCGCCGTGGACTATGGCGCGTCGGTCGGCATGGGCAGCGTGCGCTACGGCCTGACGCCTGCGCTGACCGTCGAAGGCCAGATGCAAAGCGCCCCGTCGCTGACCACGCGCGGCATGGGCACCACCTACGCGGCGGGCGAATACGGCACCTTCCAGGCCGGCGCCACGCAAAGTTCGTTCGACGCGTCCAACGCCTGGCGCTACCGCTTCGGCTACAACGTCCAGGTCGCGGACGCCGTCAACCTGGGCTACACAAACGAGCAGATCGGCGCCGGGTTCGGCGACCTGTCCAACTATTCCGGCGGCGTGGCCGCGGCCCCGCAATCGCGCAACACGCTGTCGGCCGGTGTGCCGATCCAGGGCTGGGGCACCGTCAGCGGCACCTATTCGGGCCTGCACGAAGGCTCGGTGCTTGCCGAACAGCGCGTGGGGCTGTCGCACAGCATGTTCGTCGCCCCCAAGGTCAAGCTGGCCGTGGGCGCCGACCGCGACATCGTGTCGGGCAACTATGAATGGCGGGCCAACCTGAGCATGCCGGTCGATACCTTCATGCGCGGCACGTGGCTGAGCTGGTAGCAGGCCGCAAGCCGGACGGAAATATCCCCCTGAAACGGGCGCCCGGAAATTGCGGCTTAAAATCCCTGCCATGATGCTTCCGGCCTACCCCCATGTCTGACGCGCGCGCCCTGGGCGTACTACAGCGCGTTTTCGGTTACGAATCCTTCCGCGGCGACCAGCAAGCCATTGTCGAACAAGTGATCGACGGCGGCGACGCGTTGGTCCTGATGCCCACGGGCGGAGGGAAATCGCTCTGTTACCAGATTCCGTCGCTGGTGCGCGAAGGCACCGGCATTGTCGTGTCGCCGCTGATCGCGCTGATGCAGGATCAGGTCGACGCCCTGACTGAATTGGGCGTGCGCGCCGCCTTCCTGAACTCCACGCAAGACTGGCGCGTGGCGCGCGACGTCGAGCAGGCGTTCCTGGCCGGTGAACTGGATCTGCTGTACGTCGCCCCCGAACGGCTGCTGACCGACCGCTGCCTGCAACTGCTGGAACGCGGCCGCATCGCCCTGTTCGCCATCGACGAAGCGCATTGCGTGTCGCAATGGGGTCATGATTTCCGGCCGGAATACCTGGGCCTGTCCATGCTGCACGAGCGCTGGCCCGATGTGCCGCGCATCGCGCTGACGGCCACGGCCACGGCCGAGACCCGGACCGAGATCGCCCAACGCCTGTCGCTGGACGACGCCCGGCACTTTGTGTCCAGCTTCGACCGCCCCAACATCCGCTATCGCATCGTTGAGAAAAACGAAGTGCGCAAGCAGCTGCTGGAGATGATCCGCACGGAACACCAGGGCGAGTCCGGTGTGGTGTACGGCCTGTCGCGGGCGCGGGTCGAGGAAACCGCCGAATTCCTGTGCAACCAGGGCATTGACGCCATGCCGTACCACGCGGGGCTCAGCCCCCAGGTGCGCGCCGCCAACCAGTCCCGGTTCCTGCGCGAAGACGGCGTGGTCATGGTGGCCACCATTGCCTTCGGCATGGGTATCGACAAGCCGGACGTGCGCTTCGTGGCGCACATTGACCTGCCCAAATCGGTTGAAGGCTATTACCAGGAAACCGGCCGGGCCGGTCGTGATGGGCTGCCCGCCACGGCGTGGCTGGCCTACGGCCTGCAAGACGTGGTGCAACAGCGCCGCATGATCGACGAATCCCCCGGTGACGAATCCTATCGCCGCCGGCTGGGCCAGCAGCTGGACGCGATGCTCGGCCTGTGCGAAACGGTGGAATGCCGCCGCGTGCGGCTGTTGGCGTACTTTGGCCAGCACATTACCGCCTGCGGCAACTGCGACGTCTGCCTGGAACCGCCACAAGCCTGGGACGGCACGGTGGCCGCTCAGAAAGTGCTGTCGGCCGTCTACCGCTTGTGGAAAGAACGCGGCCAGCGCTACGGCGCGGGCCATATCATCGACATCCTGCGCGGCAAGGTCACCGACCGCACCAAGCAGCACGGCCACGAAACGCTAAGCGTGTTCGGCGTGGGCGAAGACCTTAGCGATACCGCCTGGCGCGGCGTGCTGCGCCAGTTGTTGGCGCAAGGCCTGTTGACGGTGGACAACGAAGGCTTCGGCACGCTGGCCCTGACAGAAGGCAGCCGCGCGGTGCTCAAGGGCGAACGCCAGCTGATGCTGCGCCGCGAATCCGAAAAGAAGACCCGCTCGGGCAAGACCGGCAGCGGTCGCCCCAAGGCTGCCGCCATCGACCTGCCGGCCGAACTGCAACCCGTGTTCGAGGCCCTGCGCGCCTGGCGTGGCGAAGTGGCCAAGAGCCACGGCGTGCCCGCCTACGTCATCTTCCATGACGCCACGCTGCGTGAAATTGCCCTGGCGCAGCCAGAGTCCATGGACGCCCTTAGCCACATCAGCGGCGTGGGCGCGCGCAAGCTGGAAGCCTACGGCGAAGAAATCCTGCAACGCGTGGCCAAGCCGGTGCTGTAACGGCCCGGCCCGGGCGAAGCGCCCCATTTCCAGGAGCCCCGTCCCACGTCTTAATACGACGGCGGCGGCAGCAGCGGAACCGGCGGGCGTTCCTTGCCGAACACCGACCGGTACGCCAGGATGTTGAACACCAGCACCACCGGAATGCCGACAACCGCGCCGGCCATCACCAGCCGCATCGACCCCAGCGCGCCCGCGCCATCCCACAGCGTCATGTCGTCCAGGATCAGGTACGGGAACAGGCTGTAGGCCAGCCCGCTGAGCATCAGCAGGAACAGCGCCACGCACAGCACGAAGGGCAGCCAGCTGAAGCGGTCCGCGCGGCCGGGCAGGCGCGCCAGCAGCATTTCGGCCGCCACGTAGCCCGCCAGCATCAGCACCCACACGGTGGCGGCCAGGCTCAGGTGCGCGATGTTGCTCCATTTGTAGAAGATGCCCGCATTGGCCAGGCCCAGCGTCACGGCAATGGCCACCATGCCCACCGCCGTCCAGCGGATGGCGTGGCGCGCCCAATAGGCCGCGCGGCGCTGCAAATCACCGTCCACACGCATGACCAGCCAGGATGCGCCCAGCAGCACATAGGCGGCTACCGCGCACAGCCCGACGAACATGGCGAACCAGCCGTATCCCGCATCGGACTGATAGCCCGTGGCGATGCGCCCCAGCAGCATCCCCTGCCCAAAGGCCGTGATGATGGAGCCGGCCCAGAAGCCGAAGATCCAGCGCGGCTTCATTTCGTTGCGCGCACGGATCCGAAATTCAAACGACACGCTGCGCAGCACCACGCCCAGCACCATGAACGTCAGCGGTCCGTACAGCTTGCCCAGCACCGCGCCCCACGCAAACGGGAATGCCGAGGCGAACAGCCCCATGCCCAGCAGCAACCAGAATTCGTTGGCATCGCGCCAGGGGCTCAAGAGCGACATCATGCGGCCGCGCTCGTGTTCGGGCGCCAGTTGCAGCAGGATGCCCACGCCCAGATCGAAGCCGTCCAGAACCATGCCGGCGGCGATCACCACGAACAACAGGCCCATGAAGGCCAGCGGCATCCAGAAAGAAGGGTCTTCGGGGCTGAGCCCCTGCGATGCGGCCAGCATGGCGATCATGGCGTACCTCCGCCCAATTTACGGACCGGCACCACGCCGTATCGGGCGGCGTGAAACAACATGCCCGTGAACGCGGCCAACAACAGGGCGTACAGCACGCCATAGCCCATCAGCCCATAGAGAACCGTGCTGGACGGCATCTGCCCCAGCACCTCGGATTGCGTGATCGTGCCGTTCACCACGAACGGTTGCAGGCCGATGATGGACACCCACCAACTGGCCACCACGGCAACCCCGCCCGAAAACATCATGCCGCACAGCACGCGCTGCCACCACACAGGCAGCGTCGACGGGTCCAGCCCGCGTCGGAACGTCCACAGGAACGTCACGCACGCCACCGCCAGCATCAACAGCCCCGCCGCCACCGCCACCCGCAGCGACCAGAACGTCAAGGCCACCGGCGGCAACATGCCGGAATACTTGTCCAGGCCCTGGTACGTGCCGTCGGCGTTGCGATGCAGCCAGCGGCCGCCCGCGTTGTGAATGGTGATGTCGGACACATTGGTGTGCGCGCGCGCATCAGGCCAGCCAAACAACACCAGTTGCGGTTCGGCGCCGCTTTGCCAGAAGCCCGCGGCAGCCGCCGCCTTGGCCGGTTGCAGTTTGGCCACCATCTGGCCCGCACCGGTGGCCACGGGAATCTGCAGGATCGCGGCCAGCAGGGCGATGACCAGCGCGGTCTTGAACGCATTGCGTTCGCCGTCGCCCAGCGGGCGACGCAGCGCCTGCAATGCCGTCACGCCCATCATCAGGAACGAGGCGGCCAGCGCCGCGCCCACCGCCACCACCGCCATGCGCCAACCCACCGAAGGGTTCAGCACCACGGCCACCCAGTCGTAGACCTGGTAGCGGCCGTCAACCAGGATCGCGCCGTCGGGCGTCTGCATCCATGACTGCAAGGCCAGCACCCAGAACACCGCCAGCAGCTGGCCCACGGCCACCATCAGCACGGCCAGGGTATGGGCGCCATCGGACACCCGGCGTTGCCCGAACAGCATGACGCCCAGGAAACACGACTTCAGGATGAATACCGACAGGATGCCGTAGCCCAACAGCGGGCCGGCCACGTTGCCGATCTTGTCCATCAGGCCTGCCCACAGGCTGCCGATCTGGATCAGCACGGGCACGCTGGCCGCCAATGTCAGGACGAAGGCCAGCGCAAAGATGCGGACCCAGAAGCGGTAGGCGGCGGTCCAGCCGGGGCGGCCGGACCAGCGTGCGCGAATCTTGAAAAACAGCAGAATCCAGACAAGCGCCAGGGAAACCGCCAGGAAAAGCGCCAGGAAGCTCAGGCTGGCCACGAACTGCGCACGGGCCAGGGAAAGGGTGGATATATCCATGATGGCCCGTAGTGTAGAGCCAGTTACAAGGCCGTGGGGACAGTTTGAAACCGGTTGCAGAGGGTTCAAAAAGGCCCCTGTTGCGGAACGTGGCAAAATTGACGCTTTGTCGCCGCTTTTTCCTATTCTTTCAAGAATGACCTCCGCCACGACGCCGACCCCTGCTGCATCCAATTTCCTGCTCAACATCGTCCAGGACGACCTCGAAGCCAACCGCTTCCAGGGCAAACGCTGGGCGGGCAAGCCTGGCCCGGCCGCCGTGCAGGAACAGGGCGACCAGGACCCGGCCCGCATCCGCACGCGCTTTCCGCCGGAGCCCAACGGCTACCTGCACATCGGTCACGCCAAGAGCATCTGCGTGAACTTCGGCCTGGCGCGCGACTTCGGCGGTGTCTGTCATCTGCGCTTTGACGACACCAACCCCGAAAAGGAAGACCAGGAATACGTCGACGCCATCATCGAGGCCGTGCGCTGGCTGGGCTTTGACTGGAAGGCCGCCGATGGCAAGGAAAACCTGTACTTCGCCAGCGACTACTTCGGCTATATGTACGAATTCGCCGAAGCCCTGGTCGAGGCCGGCCATGCCTATGTCGACGAGCAAAGCCCCGAAGAAATCCGCGCCAACCGTGGCACGCTGACCGAGCCGGGCACCGATTCGCCGTGGCGCAACCGCCCCGCCGCTGAATCGATCGCCCTGCTGCGCGAAATGCGCGACGGCAAGCATCCCGACGGCAGCCTGGTGCTGCGCGCGAAGATCAACATGGCTTCGCCCAACATCAACCTGCGCGACCCGGTCATGTACCGCGTGCGCCATGCCACCCACCACCGCACGGGCAACCAGTGGTGCATCTACCCGATGTACAGCTGGGCGCATCCGGTGGAAGACGCGCTGGAAGGCATCACACACAGCGTCTGCACGCTGGAATTCGAAGACCAGCGCCCGTTCTACGACTGGATCCTGACGCGCCTGGCCGAACTGGGCAAGCTGGCCCAGCCGCTGCCGCACCAATATGAATTCGCCCGCCTGAATCTCAGCTACGTCGTCACCAGCAAGCGCAAGCTGTTGCAGCTGGTGCGCGAAGGCCACGTGGACGGCTGGGACGACCCGCGCATGCCGACCATCTTCGGCCTGCGCCGCCGTGGCTACACGCCGGCCTCGATCCGCCTGTTCTGCGACCGCACCGCCGTGTCCAAGTCCGATTCGCGCATTGACTACAGCCTGCTTGAGCAAGCCGTGCGCGACGACCTCGACCCCATCGCGGCCCGCTCGGTGGCCGTGCTGGACCCGATCAAGCTGGTCATCACGAACTACCCCGAAGGTCAGTCCGAGCCCTGCACCGCGCCGCGCAACCCGCACGACCCGGAAGCCGGCGTGCGCGAATTCCCGCTGTCGCGCGAACTGTGGATCGAACGCGACGACTTCCGCGAGGAAGCGCCCAAGAAGTACTTCCGCCTGTTCCCCGGCAACACCGTGCGCCTGAAGTACGGCTACGTGGTGCGCTGCACCGGCTTCACCAAGAACGAAGCCGGCGAAATCGTCGAAGTGCAGGCCGAATACCTGCCCGAGACCAAAAGCGGCACGCCGGGCGCGGACAGCGTCAAGGTCAAGGGCAACATCACCTGGGTCAGCGCGGCCCACGCGGTGCCCGCCCAGATCCACCTGTACGACCGCCTGTTCGCCGATGCGCGTCCCGACGGTGGCGACAAGGACTTCCTGACCTGCCTGAACCCGAACTCCAAGCAGACCGTCACGGCCTGGCTGGAACCCGGCACCGTCGCCACGCCGGGCGCTACCTGGCAGTTCGAGCGCCTGGGCTACTTCACGGCCGATCTGAAGGAATCCACGCCAGACGCCCCGGTGCTCAACCGCATCGTGACCCTGCGCGATTCCTGGGCGCAAGGCTAAGCCGCCGCGCCACGCCGCCACGCGTGCGTAACACGGGAAAAGGCGCCTTCGGGCGCCTTTTTCTTTCGTCTTCCCCCCTGCGCACCCCACCCCGGCGCGGGTTATCATGCCCGACATCCCGCAGCCGGTTGCGCGCGCCGTTTTCCTGGCGCCGGACCGCCAGCCACAATCAAGATGAATACTGAATCGCTAGCCCTGGACTTCAAAAGCGCCACCCTTTACGCCATTCGCGTGGTTCTGCACAGCGCGGACCCCGAACGCCTCGCCGCCGCGCTGGCCAAGCGCATGGCGGATGCGGGCAGCTTCTTTGAAAACGAACCCGTGGTCATCGACGCCAGCCGCGTCGAAGACGCCATCGACTGGCCGGCGCTGGTTGCCGCGCTGCGCGCGCACAACCTGCCCGCGATCGGCGTGGTGGCCGAAGGCGCCAACCTGAAGGCCGCGCGCGACGCCGGCCTGACGCCGGTCGAGCTTTCCACCCCGCCCGCGCGCCCTGCCCCGGTTGTGGACACCGCGCCGCCCAATGATGTATCGACGCCCGTGCCGTCGGTGCCGGCCGCGGCCGTTGAAACCGCGCCCGCCCCGACCGATACCTCGGCAGCGGAAAGCACGGCCTCTGACAACGCAGCCACCGACAGCGCGGCAGAAGCGCCCGCCAAGCCCGCGTCCGCCGAGCCGATGCCCGCGCGCGAAGCCAGCAGCACCACCTCTGCCTCCACCCCCACGCAAGCCGCGCCGCATTCGGCATCGGCGCTGGTCATCACCAAGCCGTTGCGATCGGGCCAGCGCGTGTACGCGCGCCACACGGACCTGGTCGTGATCGGCATGGTCAGCCAGGGCGCCGAAGTCATCGCCGACGGCAACGTGCACGTTTACGGCCCGTTGCGCGGCAAGGCCATGGCCGGCGCGCGCGGCGATACGTCGGCGCGCATCTTCACGACGCACCTGGACGCGGAACTGCTGGCTGTGGCCGGCGTGTATCGCGTGGTGGAAGACAAGCTTGACCGCACGTTGCAAAACCAGCCGGCGCTGGTTCGCCTGGATGGCGACACGCTGCGGATCGAGGCCCTGAAAAGCTGATCGGACGATGGCAACACGGCGTGCGCGCACGCCGCATACATCGTTCGGAACCTCAGGTCTCAACACATTCTGTAAGAAGCCTTACATGGGCTTTTTGCTTTACGATAACGCGATTTATTCGAACATAAGGGTTTGATCGTCATGACACGCATTGTTGTGGTGACTTCCGGCAAAGGCGGCGTGGGTAAAACCACGACGAGCGCCAGTTTTTCCGCGGGCCTCGCGATGCGGGGCCACAAGACCGCTGTCATCGACTTCGATGTCGGCCTGCGCAATCTCGACCTCATCATGGGCTGCGAGCGTCGCGTGGTGTACGACTTCGTCAACGTGATTCAGGGCGAAGCCACCCTCAACCAGGCACTGATCAAGGACAAGCAGCTTGAAAACCTGTTCATCCTGCCCGCCTCGCAAACGCGCGACAAAGACGCGCTGACGCAGGAAGGCGTGGAAAAGGTCATCAATGACCTGAAGGAAATGGGTTTCGAGTACATCGTCTGCGACTCGCCGGCCGGTATTGAAACGGGCGCGCTGATGGCCGCTTATTTCGCCGACGACGCGCTGGTCGTGACGAACCCGGAAGTCTCGTCGGTACGCGATTCCGATCGCATCCTGGGCATTCTGGCGGCCAAGTCCAAGCGTGCGGTGGACGGCGGCGAACCCGTCAAGGAATTCCTGCTGCTTACGCGCTACAACCCCAAGCGCGTGGTCGACGGCGAAATGCTGTCGCTGGGCGATATCGAGGACATTCTGCGCATCAAGCTGATCGGTGTGATCCCCGAATCGGAAGCCGTGCTGCAAGCCTCGAACCAGGGCCTGCCGGCCATCCACCTGAAAGAGACCGACGTCTCCGAAGCGTACAAGGACGTCGTGGCCCGTTACCTTGGCGAAGACAAGGCCCTGCGCTTTACCGATTACGAAAAGCCCGGTTTCCTGAAACGCCTGTTCGGAGGCAAGTAAGCAATGTCCTTCCTGTCGTTTCTGCTTGGTCAAAAGAAAACTTCCGCGTCCGTCGCCAAGGAACGGTTGCAGATCATCCTGGCCCACGAGCGGGGCCGCGGCGACTCGCCCGACTACCTGCCGCAGCTGCAGCAGGAACTTATCGCCGTGATTTCAAAGTACGTGAAGATCAACCCTGAAGACATCAAGGTGCACCTGGAACGCCAGGACACGCTGGAGGTGTTGGAAGTGAAGATCGAGATGCCGCAGAACGAAACCTGATGCGGCCGTCGCGCCGGCTTGCCGGCGCGACATGCAACTTTGGTCACGGCCAAAAAAAACGCCCGGCATTGCCGGGCGTTTGCGTTGATGCAGCGCTTTAGTGCTTGCCGACCTGATCGCCGATCACACCGCCGATCGCCGCTCCGCCCACCGTACCCAGCACGCCACCGTTGGTGATCACGGCGCCTGCGACGCCGCCCAATGCGGCCCCGCCCACCGTGCTCTTTTGGCGATGGCTCATGCCGTCCCAGGACGAGCAGCCCGCCATGGCGGCGGTCATCGCCAGTGCGACACAGATTTTGGAAAGAGATGCGATTTTCATGATGAGGCTCCTATTCTTATCCCCGGGGCCGCACCATGGACCTGACGCGAGCGCGCGATCCCCATATGGGTTTAGAAACTTCAGGATCTCAAAATATCCGCGCGAGCGGTGT
Organism: Achromobacter sp. ESBL13; assembly: GCF_036668755.1. NCBI lineage: Bacteria > Pseudomonadati > Pseudomonadota > Betaproteobacteria > Burkholderiales > Alcaligenaceae > Achromobacter > Achromobacter sp. ESBL13. The sequence goes on from NZ_JAZEVT010000007.1 coordinate 165,641, forward strand.
TAGGTTTGCCCAGGAATTGTGTCAAACAGCGAGAGAATAATTGTGCGCCCCTGGGACGATGTTGCAGGGCGCGTCGGCTATTTGACGAGACGTAACACCTCGCGAAAACGCGGATGTTCGCAAGTTTGCACCCATTCGAATATCGCCATTTCCGAGGTGACGATTTCCGCGCCATGCGCGCGCGCACGGCGCAGCGCCGCATGATGATCCGAAGGCTTGCGCGAGCCAGCCGCGTCCGACACCAGCACCGCGTGATAGCCCATGTCCGCCAAGCCGATCACGGTTTGCAGCACGCAGATATGCGCTTCGCAGCCCGCCACCAGAACGGTCTTGCGCGCGGCCGGCAGCCACGCTTCGAAGCCCGGTTCACGGGCGGAAGAAAAATGCATCTTCTGGAATGTGGACTGCACGATGTCGCGCAACGGGTCCACCGTCACGCCCAGCATCTTGCTGTGATGCTCGGTGGCGATGACCGGCACATCAAGCAAGCGCGCGGCCCGCGCAAGCTTGTGCGTGGTGTTGAGCACGGCCTCGTTGTCATGGATGACGGGCATCAATCGGCCCTGCATGTCGACGATGAGGAAGGTGGAATCGGAGGCTTGCAGCAGCATCGGGAATCTCCGGAAAGCCGGCAACGGAATAAAGGGGAACCGCAACGCGGCGCAGCCGAAGCCCGCGCGTGCTGCTCAATGATATAGCGGCGGGCCGATGCAAGCAGGTGGCGGGTCGACGTAGCCGATGCCTTGTCCAAAGCCGTTCCGCACGAAGAAAGTGTATTGCCTTGTCGATGCGACTTCGATTCTGTCGTCGAAAAAAAATCCCGGCGCGCAGGCCGGGATTCTTGGACCGAATAAGCTGGTCGCTTACTTCCGCGCTTAATTCAGCGCTTACTTCAGTGCCTTGTAGCGCAGGCGCTTGGGCTTGGCGCCTTCTTCGCCCAGGCGGCGCTTCTTGTCGGCTTCGTACTCTTGGTAGTTGCCGTCGAAGAACACCACTTGCGAATCGCCTTCGAAGGCCAGGATGTGCGTGGCGATGCGGTCCAGGAACCAGCGATCGTGGCTGATGACCATGACGCTGCCGGGGAACTCCAGCAAGGCGTCTTCCAGCGCGCGCAGCGTTTCAACGTCAAGGTCGTTGGACGGTTCGTCAAGCAGCAGCACGTTGCCGCCGGCGATCAGCGTCTTGGCCATGTGCAGGCGGCCGCGTTCACCGCCGGACAGCTGGCCCACGACCTTGTTCTGGTCGCCGCCCTTGAAGTTGAAGCGGCCCAGATAGGCGCGCGACGACATTTCGAACTTGCCCACGGTCAGGATGTCGGCGCCGTCGGCCACCGCATCGAACACCGTCTTTTTGTCTTCCAGCGCATCGCGCGACTGGTCCACGTAGGCCAGCTTGACGGTTTGGCCGATGGTGACTTCGCCAGAATCCGGTTGTTCGCGGCCCGCGATCATGCGGAACAGCGTGGATTTACCGGCGCCGTTGGCGCCGATGATGCCGACGATGGCGCCGGGCGGGATCTTGAAGCTAAGGTTATCGATCAACAGGCGATCGCCATACGCCTTGCTGACGTTGTTGAATTCGATGACCTCGTTACCCAGGCGCTCGCCCACGGGAATGAAGATTTCCTGCGTTTCGTTGCGCTTCTGGTATTCGTAGGACGACAGTTCCTCGAAGCGGGCCAGGCGAGCCTTGGCCTTGGCCTGACGGCCCTTCGGGTTCTGGCGCACCCATTCCAGTTCTTTCTTGATGGTCTTCTGGCGGGCCGATTCCGAGGACTCTTCCTGCTTCAGGCGGTCTTCTTTTTGTTCAAGCCACGAGCTGTAGTTGCCCTTCCAGGGGATGCCGTAGCCGCGATCCAGTTCCAGGATCCATTCGGCGGCGTTGTCCAGGAAGTAGCGATCGTGGGTCACGCCGACCACCGTGCCGGGGAACTTGTGCAGGAATTGCTCCAGCCATTCCACGCTTTCGGCGTCCAAGTGGTTGGTGGGTTCGTCCAGCAGCAGCATGTCGGGCTTGGACAGCAGCAGGCGGCACAGGGCCACGCGGCGCTTTTCACCGCCGGACAGGTTGCCGACGATGGCGTCCCAGGGCGGCAGGCGCAAGGCGTCCGCGGCGATTTCCATCTGGTGTTCGATGTCGTCCGAACCGCTGGAGGCGGCGGCGGCGATGATGGCTTCCAGGTCGGCTTGTTCGGCGGCCAGCGCGTCGAAGTCGGCGTCCGGCTCGGCGTAGGCGGCGTAGACCTCGTCCAGGCGCTTCTTGGCGGTGACGACGGCGCCCAGGCCCTCTTCGACCGATTGGCGCACCGTGTGCTCGGGGTTCAGTTGCGGTTCCTGCGGCAGATAGCCGATGTTCAGGCCCGGCATGGGAATGGCTTCGCCTTCGATCTCTTTATCGACGCCCGCCATGATCTTCAGCAGCGTCGACTTGCCCGAGCCGTTCAGGCCCAGCACGCCGATCTTGGCGCCAGGAAAAAACGAAAGCGAGATGTCACGCAGGATCTGCCGCTTGGGCGGCACGATCTTGCCGACGCGGTTCATGGTGTAGACGTATTGGGCCATGGGCTCGTATAGGGAAAGAAAGCTGATGAACCGTCGATTGTAGGCCGGAACCCTGACAGGCGTGCGTCAGCGGGGGAACGTCGGGGTTACCACCCCGTTCTCCGCCCCGCTTCTCCGCCCCGGTTCTCCGTCCCCGTCACAGCCCGGGTCTCTGCCCGGGTCTCTGCCCGGGTCTCTGCCCGGGTCACCGCGCCCCTTTGTCGCCCCTTACCCGCGCCGTGCCCCCAGGCGCGGCGTGCGCATCTGCGCCAGCATGACCCCGGCCAGCGCCAGCAAGCCGCCCACGATATGGAACAGATGCGGCTTTTCGTCCAGGAACACCGAGGCGATGGCCACGGTGCCCACCGGCATCAGGTTCAGAAAAATGCTGGCGCGGTTCGGGCCCAGGTGCTTGACCCCCTGCATCCACAGGAAAGGCGCAAACAGGGACGGAAATATCGCGGCGTACAGCACCAGGGGCACGTTGTCGGCATTCAGCGGCGACGGCGCGGCCATCAGGAACGCCGGCAACTGGAACAGCACCCCAAAACCAATCTGCACGTACAGCGACACCCACGGGCCCACCGGCAGGCCCCAGCGACGCAGCAGCACGCCATACAGCGCATAGGCCAGCGCGGCCATGCCCATCAACAGGTCACCCGGGTTGGCGCCCACGGACAGCAGCCGCGCGGGGTGGCCCTCGCCGATCAGCAGCGCCAGGCCGGCCAGCGACACCACGCCGCCCAGCATCGCCATCAGCGTGGGCCGCTGGCGCAGCACCACCGTACCCACCGCGATGGTCAAGAGCGGGATCATGGCGGTGATGATGCCCATATTGGTGGCGGTGGTGCTGGAAGCGGCCACATAGGCCAGCCCTTGGTACAGCGCCATGCCCAAGCCGCCCAGCACGGCGAACTTGGGCAGGTACGGCAGGATCAGGCGGCGTTGCGTCCACACGCCTCGCAATGCGAACGGCGTGAGGACCGCGCCGGCCAGCGCCCAGCGGTAAAAGCCGATGACGGCAGGCGAGATCACGCCGGCGGCCATCTTCGTGACGATCATGTTGACGGACCAGATCAGGGCGGCCAACAGCGGAAACAGCAGGTAGCGGGCGGGAACGGCGGAAGGGTCGGATCGCGACATGGATGGGTGATGCGAAAGAGGAATATAAGAACAGGGCGCAAGTGTAGGGCCTGTCCGAATGACGGTGTGCCGTTGCCGCGGTACGTCATCGGGATACGGCCGCTGGTCGGGCATTGCCGGCGGATCAAGGGCTGAACACCTGACGCCGGCAAGGACATTGAGCCGCCGGCCCGCGCGGGCCTGACAGCCTTGTAACGCCGCGTCATCCAAGCGCCTGATGCAACGCAGCGCCGATCGCGCGACAATAGCGCCTGACTTTATGTATCTTGCCGTGCCGTCGCGGCTTCATCGCGCCCAGGAACCCCCTTCATGTCCGCCTCTGCCACTCCCCCAGCCTCCGTCACCCACTTCAGCACGTCCGAGCTGGACATGCTGGCCAAGACCGCCGACGCCCTCAGCGCCTATCTGGGCAAGCCGGTGCTGGCCGAAGTCATCCTGGGCGACGAAGGCACCGAGTGGGTCACCTATGGCGTGCCGATGGACGAAGGCGCGGAAGCGGACGAAGAGCAGACTCACGTCCAGATGGGCGGCGCGGGCTCGCGCCTGCTGGGCAATCGCGGCGGGCTGCCGCATGCCGATGACGACACCTACGACTGCCTGTACCTGTGGGCCGTGCAGATTTCGTTGAACGAAGGCGAACGCTTCATCAAGCTGGATCACGACGGCGAAGAATCCGCGTGGTCCGACAACCTGGAAGACGTCCTGCCCTTTGCGCTGACCGAAGAACCGCAAGCGGACCCGAGCACGGAAGACGCAGAGGACGAAGACGAGGACGAGGACGATGAGGACGACGACACGCCGTACGACTCGGTCCACGAACCCCGCCATTGATACCCGGCGGGGTCGGGTCCGGCCCGTGACGGCTTGGGCGCCATTGCAGCGCGCCCTTATCGTTCGGGCGCATCCTTCCTCAGGCGCGCCCTTCCTCTACCGCATGGCAGGCCACCACGGAAACCCCGGTCAACATGGCGACCGGCGCTTCGGCCCGGCAGCGGTCATTGGCGTGGGGGCAGCGCGGATGAAACGTGCACCCTGACGGCGGGTTCAGCGGATTGGGCACTTCGCCGGCCACCGCCGTGCGCGGCTTGCCGGCCCCGTTGATATCCGGAATCGCCTCAAGCAGCATCCGCGTGTACGGATGCCTGGGCCGCGCAAAGAGTTCATCGCGCGGCGCCACTTCCACCATCCGGCCCAGGTACATCACGCCCACCCGGTCGGCCACATGGTGCACCACCGCCAGGTTGTGCGAAATGAACAGATAAGTCAGGCCCAGCTTGCGTTGCAGGTCCTTCATCAGGTTCAACACCTGCGCCTGCACCGACACGTCCAGCGCCGACGTCGGTTCGTCGCACACCAGGAATTCCGGGTTCACCGCCAGCGCCCGCGCAATCGAGATGCGTTGACGCTGCCCGCCCGAAAACTGATGCGGATAACGCCCCTGGTCCGCCGGGTCCAGCCCCACCTGCAACAGCAATTCGCCGACGCGCGCCACACGTTCGGCGGGCGTCATGGTGGTGTGCGTCAGCATGGGTTCGGCGATGATGCGGCCCACGCGCCAACGCGGGTTCAGGCTAGCGTACGGGTCCTGAAAAATCATCTGCAAGCGCTTGCGCAGATTGCGGCCACCTGTCTCCGACATGCGTGACAGCGGCTGGCCGTCGAACCGGATGTCGCCACGCGTCAGCCCGTACAGGCCCACCAGCATGCGCGCAACCGTGGACTTGCCACAGCCCGATTCGCCCACCAACGCCAGCGTTTCCCCGCGCGCGATGTCGAACGACACGCCATCCACGGCGCGCAGCATCACGCGGGGCTTGCCCGCCAGCTTGCGTTCCAGCCACGGCGGCGACACATCGAACCAGCGCGCGGCATCCTTTACTTCAACCAAGGGCGCGTTCATGCGGCCACCATCGCTTTGTCGTCATGCAACCAACAGGCCGCGCGGGACGTGCCCGCCGGCAGTAATTCCGGGCGCTCGGTCGCGCAGCGCGGCAGGCGCTGACCGCAACGCGGATTGAACGCGCAGCCCGGCGGAATGGCGTTCAAGCGCGGCATGCTGCCGTCGATCTGCACCAGCCGTTCCGTGTGCCCGTCCATTGACGGGATGGACCCCATCAGCCCAGCCGTATAGGGATGACGCGGCTTGTGGATCACGTCGGCCACCGGCCCGATCTCGGCCACGCGGCCCGCGTACATCACCGCCACGCGGTCGGCGGTTTCGGCGATCACGCCCATGTCGTGCGTGATCAGCATGACCGCCGTGCCGTGGTCGCGGCACAGGCGTTTCAGCAGTTCGATGATCTGCGCCTGAATAGACACGTCCAGCGCCGTGGTGGGCTCGTCGGCCACCACCAGCTTGGGCTCGGCGGCCAGCGCCAGCGCGATGACCACGCGTTGCCGCATGCCGCCCGAGAACTGGTGCGGATAGTGGTCGATGCGTTCGCGCGCGGCCGGGATGCCGGTGGACGCCAGCAATTCCACCGCGCGGTTGCGCGCCTGCGACCACGTCATGTCCAGATGCGTGACGATGGTTTCCGCCAGCTGCCGGCCCACCGTGTACAGCGGGTTCAAGGACGTCAGCGGGTCCTGGAACACCGCGCCGATTTCGCGGCCGCGCACGCGGCGCATCTGCTCGTCGGGCAGGTTGTCGATGCGGCGGCCCGCCAGCAGGATTTCGCCGGCCGCGATACGGCCGGGCGGTTCCAGCAGGCCGATAATGGAGGCGCCGGTCAGCGATTTGCCGGCGCCCGATTCGCCCACCACGCCCAGCACTTCGCCGGCCTGGATGGAAAAGGACACGTCGTCCAGGGCGCGTAGCGTGCCGCGGCGCGTGGGAAATTCCACGCGCAGATTGCGGACTTCCAGAAGTGCGCTCATGGTTACCTCAATTCAGCCGCGGGTTGAGCGCATCGCGCAGCCAGTCACCCAGCAGGTTGACCGACAGCACCAGCAGCACCAGCGCCGCGCCCGGGAAAATGGTGATCCACCATTCGCCGGAAAACAGAAAATCGTTGCCGATGCGGATCAGCGTGCCCAGCGACGGCGCGGTCGGCGGCACGCCCACCCCCAGGAACGACAAGGTCGCCTCGGTGATGATGGCGGTGGCCAGGTGCACCGTGGCCAGCACCAGCACGGGCCCCAGCACATTGGGCAGCACGTGGCGGAACATGATGACGGGCGAGGCCACGCCGATCACGCGCGCCGCCTGCACGTATTCGCGGTTTTTCTCCACCAGCGTGGAGCCGCGCACGGTGCGTGCGTACTGCGGCCAGCCGGCCAGCGCAATGGCGCCGATCAGCACGGGGAAGGCGATCAGTTCGTGCATCTCGCGCGGCACCGCGGCGCGCGCCACGCCATCGATCAACAGCGCGATCAGAATCGCCGGGAACGACAGCTGCACGTCGGCCACCCGCATGATGAACGCATCGATGCGCCCACCCGCATAGCCCGAGATCAACCCCAGCACGATGCCGATCAGCATCGACAGCAGCACCGACGCCAGCCCGATCAACAGCGACACGCGCGTGCCGTACAGGATGGCCGAATACAGGTCGCGGCCCTGGCTATCCGTGCCCAGCAGGTACGTGGCCTGGCCGTTGGCCTCCCAGGCGGGCGGCAACAGGGCGTCCAGCAATTCCACCGTGGTCAGGTCGAACGGGTTGTGCGGCGCGACCCAGCCGGCGCCGAACGAGCCGATCAGCAGCGTCGCCAGCAACAGCGTCGCGATGATGGCCACGGGCGCGCGGCGCCAGGCCCAGGCAATGTCGCTGTCCCACCAGCGTTTGAGTGCGGCGCGCATCAGTGAGCCCCTCCGGCGCGAGTCATCCCGGAACGCAAGCGCGGGTCCACGACGAAATAAAGAAGATCGACCACCAGGTTGATCACCACGAACACCAGCGCGATCAGGCACAGGTACGCGGCCATGACCGGCACGTCGGCGAATTGCACCGCCTGGATGAACAGCAGGCCCATGCCCGGCCACTGGAATACGGTTTCCGTCACGATGGCAAACGCGATGATGCCGCCCAGTTGCAAGCCGGTGATGGTGATGACGGGCACCATCGTGTTCTTCAGCGCATGGCCAAAGTGGATGGCGCGGCGCTTCAAGCCCCGTGCGCGGGCGAACTTGATGTAGTCGGACCGCAGCACTTCCAGCATTTCAGATCGCACCAGGCGCAGCACCAATGTCATCTGGAACAACGACAAGGTGATGGACGGCAGGATCAGGTGCTTCCAGCCGGTAGCGGTGAACAGCCCCGACGTCCACCAGCCCACGGCGACGGTATCGCCCCGCCCGTAGCTGGGCAGCCAGCCCAGCTGCACCGAGAACACCAGGATCAACAGGATGCCGATCAGGAAGGTCGGCAGCGACACGCCCAGCAAGGAACCGGCCAGCAGCAGCTGCGAAACCAGGCTGTTGCGCTTGAGCGCGGTGTACACGCCCAGCGGCACGCCCACTACCAGCGCCAGCAAGGCGGCCACCATGGACAGCTCCAGCGTGGCGGGCAGGCGGGACTTCAGCAAGGTGGAAACGGGTTCGCTCTGGCGCAGCGAAATGCCGAAATTGCCCTGCGCGGCGTTGGCCACGAAATGGCCGAATTGAACGATGGCGGGCTCGTTCAGGCCCAGGCGTTCACGCAGTTCGACGCGCTCGGCATCGGTGGCGTCCTGCCCCAGCATGATGGTGACAGGGTCGCCGACGTATTGAAAAAGCACAAAAGCCAGTAGCGCGACGGTGAGCATCACCGCTACGGCCTGCAACAGGCGGCGCAGTATGAAAGCAAACATAGGGGAACAACCAAAAACAGACGGCGCGAGCCGGGTGGGCTCCGCGCCGTCTGGTTAGCCGGGATCAGTCAACCTTGACCCAGTCGGCAACAAGGCGATTGTCGGCACGGTGGATAACCGTGACGTTCTTGCGCATCGCCCAGGGGATGACCTGGTCATGCAGCGGGATGTGGCCGAAGTCCTTGGCGTGCCCTTGCAGCACGGTGATGATGTCGGCGTCGCGCTTGGCGGGATCGGTCTCGGTCTTGATGCGGTCGATGATGACGTCAAGTTCCTTGTTGCTGTAGCCGCCCAGGTTGTACATGCCGTCCGCGCCTTCGCCCTTGGTGCGGATCAGGTTCTGCAACGAGTACATGGCGTCGAACGTGGGCACGCCCCAGCCGAACAGGTAGGCGCTGGTGTCGAACGATTGCACCTTGGGGAAGTACGTGGAACGCGGCATGGCGTTCATCGTGGCCTTCACGCCCACCTTGGCCCACATGCCGACCACGGCCTGGCAGATGGCTTCGTCGTTGATGTAGCGGTTGTTGGGGCAGTCCAGCGTGAAGTTCAGGGTGCCGTCGTAGCCGGCTTCCTTGAGCAACGCGCGCGACTTTTCGGGATCGTACGGCACGCGCTTGTGCACCGATTCCGCCCACCCATGCACCTGCGGCGCGATCATCGTGCCGGTGGGCGCGGACAGGCCGCGCATCACGGCGCGCTTGATGGCGTCCACGTCGATGGCGCGGTACAGCGCTTCGCGCACGCGGATGTCCTGGAACGGGTTTTTGCCCTTGATATTCGAATACTGCAATTCCGGACGCTTCTGGTCCAGGCCCAGGTAGATGGTGCGGTATTCGTTGCCTTCGACCACCTTTTGCGCCTGGCGCAAACGCTCCAGATCCTGGGCGGCGGGGTCCAGCACGAAGTCGATTTCGCCGGACAGCAACGCGGCGGTGCGCGTGGCGTTCTGCTTGATCGGCGTGAACACCACCTCGGTCACGTTGCCGACCTTGCCGGCCTTGTTCCACCAGTCCTTGTTTTCTTCAAAGACGGTGCGCACGTCCACTTCGCGCGTCTTCAGCTTGTAGGGGCCGGTGCCGTTGGTGTTGCGCGCGCCAAAGGTTTCTTCTTTGTTGACGTAGTCCTGCGGCTTGGCGATGTTGTTCTTTTCGGACCAGGCCTTGTTCATGATGAACACGTTGGTCAGCTGGCGCAGCAGCACCGGGTTGGGCGCCGACGTTTCGATCTCGATGGTCAGGTCGTCGATCTTGCGCGCTTCCTTGATGCCGGTCGTGTAGGCCTTGTAGTTCGACGTGGGCGCCATCGCACGGTGAATCGAGAACACCGCGTCGTCGGCCGTGAAGGCCGCGCCGTCATGGAACTTCACCCCGGGGCGCAGTTTGAAGCGATACAGCGTCGGCGACACCTGTTCCCATTCCGTAGCCAGGCGCGGCACCACCTTGAACGTCTTGTCGTAGTCAACCAGCGGCTCGTAGATGTAGCTGTTGGCGGCGATCGTCATGCCCTCGTTTTGCGAGTGCGGGTCGAACGTAAGGATGTCGCCTTGGGCGGCCCAACGGAAGGTCTTGGCGTGCCCGATCGAGGGCACGGCCACGGCGGCGGCGATCGCGATAGCAATCAAAGTGCGGCGCATAGGGGTTAACTCCTGACATTAGTCTGAATACCGGCGCCGAGTGTGCCTACGCGTATGACCCCAGTCAATTCAGGGTTTATGCGTACCGTGGCCCCTTTTCACAGAGAGCGATCTATTAAGGGACGTATAAGCATGTAACAAAATAGTTGGATCGAACAATGTTCGAGTGCGCGGATGCAACGTCCGCCATCACCGCCGGAATCACCGCCCGAATCACCGCCCGAATCACCGCCCGAATCACCGCCCGAATCACCGCCCACTTATTCCTCGGCGTCGATCGGCAATTCCAGCGGCACGTGCTCGGTCATCAACACTTCCAGCATGTCGATCAGCAGCGCCGCCTTTTCTTCGCCGAACGGCGCCAGCACGGCCTTTTGATGCTGCAACGCCTGTTCGCACAGCGCCGCGATCAGGTGGGTGCCCTTGGTGGTGATGCACACGCGGGTCTGGCGGCGGTCGGCCCGCACGCCGGTGCGGGCCACCAGCCCCTCGGCTTCCATGCGCTGCACCACTTTGCTTAGCGTGGGTTGCTTGGTGATGGCCAGCACCGCCAGGGTGCCGATGGTTTCGCCGGGGCTGCCTTCCAGGCTGGCCAACACCCGCCATTCCGTCACCGAGAGCCCGGCCGCCTTCACCTGCAGATGAAATTCAGCCGAGATGCGCTGGCTGGCCTGCGCCAGCAGGTATGCCAGATAGCCGTCAACGAAACGGGGGCCGCCCGTGCCGCGCCCCGTCAATTGTGTGTCCCGCTGCTTGTCCAACCGCATGTTGCTTTGCTCCCACGCACCGGAATTCATGTTTGGCCGACGGCCGAAAAAACGCATTGCACCACGACGGCGCAAACGCGCGCCATGATGCACGGCAATGCTGTTGCGCAGCACAGGGTATACCCCGAATCGCGACCCGTTTTTGCACCATGGCGGGGCCGAAAACCCGCCATGAAGCTAGAGAACAACCAGTATATACATCCTTGTTTTCGCGTGATATTTTTTGATTTCCATGAAATTTCATCTTTTTTGTTGACAGCTAAAACGTTGACTCCTAAAGTATTTTTCAGACGACAATTTCGTGGCACGACGATGCTGCACGGCAGCAAGGCTTGAGGACCGGTCATCCGGCCCCACCAGGAGTTCGAGATGGCTGAAAGGTCTTTCAAGAAAGAAGTCCAGCAGTTGCGCATCGGCGCCGGCGAAGAGTTTCGCGGCGAGGGCATTCTTGCCGTCACCAAAGCGTTGCTGCAATCGGGCGTGGGCTATGTGGCGGGCTATCAGGGCTCGCCCATTTCGCATTTGATGGATGTGCTGGCCGACGCCAACGACATCCTTCAGGAACTGGGCGTGCACTTCGAGGCCAGCGCCTCGGAAGCCACCGCCGCCGCCACCTTGGCGGCATCGGTCATGTACCCGATACGCGGGGCGGTCACGTGGAAGTCCACCGTGGGCACCAACGTTGCTTCGGACGCGTTGGCCAACCTGGCATCGGGCGGCGTCACCGGCGGCGCGCTGGTCATCGTGGGCGAAGACTACGGCGAAGGCTCGTCCATCATGCAGGAACGCTCGCACGCGTTCGCCATGAAGTCACAGATCTGGCTGCTGGACCCGCGCCCCAACCTGGAAAGCATGGTCAAGGCCGTGGAAGACGGCTTTGAATTGTCGGAAGCCAGCAAGACGCCCGTGATGCTGCAACTGCGCATCCGGGGTTGCCATGTGCATGGCCGCTTCATGGCCAAGGAAAACAAGCGGCCCGCGTTTTCACTGGCCCAGGCGCTGGAAAGCCCGGCGCGCGACACCAGCCGCATCGTGCTGCCGCCCGCGTCCTTCCTGCACGAGCAGGAAAAAATCAAGGATCGCTGGCCCGCAGCCATCCGCTATATCAAAGAACACAAGCTGAACGAGCACTTTGACGGCGACCAGGACGACATCGGCCTGATCCTGCAAGGCGGCCTGTACAACGGCGTGATCCGTTCGCTGCAACTGTTGGGCCTGGCCGATAACTTCGGCAACAGCCGCATTCCGCTGTACGTCATGAACGTGACCTATCCCGTTATCGAAGACGAGGTCACGGAATTCTGCCGGGGCAAGCGCGCGGTGCTGCTGCTGGAAGAAGGCCAGCCGGATTACATCGAACAGAACCTGCACGCCGTGCTGCGCAAGGCGGGTATCGACACGCATCTGTCCGGCAAGGACGTGCTGCCGATGGCTGGGGAATACACCACGCAGGTCATGCGCGACGGCGTGCGCGAGTTCCTGAAGCGCCATCGCCCCGAATCGCTACAGACCCATCCGGCGGTGGCGGTGGATGCGGTGGCCCAGGCCCAGGCCCCCAGCAGCCAACTTGAAATCACCGAAGTCGCCCGCCCCAAGCCCGCCGCCAAGCCCGTCGAGCAGCCCATCACGTTCCACAAGCAGGTGGACGGGCTGGCGTCGGTGGTGCCGCCGCGCCCCGCCGGGTTCTGTACCGGCTGCCCTGAACGACCGATCTTTTCCGCGTTGACGCTGGCACAGGAAAAGCTGGGGCAGCATCACATTTCGTGCGACATCGGCTGCCATCTGTTCTCTATCCTGCCGCCCTTCAACCTGGGCGCCACCACCATGGGCTACGGCCTGGGCGCGTCCAGTGCAGCGGCCTTCAACGTGCCCGCCGCCAAGCGCCCCATTTCCATCATGGGCGACGGCGGCTTCTGGCACAACGGCCTGTCGTCCGGCATCGGCAACGCGGTGTTCAACAAGTACGACGGCGTCATCGTCATCGTTGACAACTTCTATGCGTCGGCGACCGGCGGGCAAGACATTTTGTCGTCACGCGCCGACAACCCCGACCGGTCCACCAACAACCCCATCGATCACGCCGTGCGCGGCGTGGGCGTGAAGTGGGTGCGCACGCTGGACCGCACCTACGACGTGGCCAAGGTGCGCGCCACCATTGAAGAAGCGCTGACCACGGACATCAAGGGTCCGAAGGTCATCATCGCGCAGTCCGAATGCATGTTGAACAAGCAGCGCCGCATCAAGCCGCTATTCAACAAGGCCGTCAAGGAAGGCCGCCGCGTGGTCAAGGAACGCTTTGGTGTGGACCCCGACGTGTGCACGGGCGACCACGCCTGTATCCGACTGTCGGGCTGCCCATCGCTGTCCATCAAGGACAGCGGCGACCCCTTGAAGGAAGACCCGGTAGCCCACGTGGAAAGCAGTTGCGTGGGCTGCGGCAACTGCGGCGAAGTGGCCCATGCCGCCGTGCTGTGCCCGTCTTTCTACCGCGCCGACATCGTGCACAACCCCACCGGCACCGACCGCTTCCTGGCGCGCATGCGCGGTGCGGTCATCGGTTTCCTGCAACGCCGCCGCGCCGCGCGGCTGGCCCAATACGCCCTGTAAGGACTAGCCCTTCATGAACCCGCCGGCAATGCAGCAAGGCAACCCCATCAAGATCGCCATCCTGGCCATGGGCGGCCAGGGCGGCGGCGTCCTGGCCGACTGGATCGTCGACATGGCCGAACACGCCGGCTGGTGGGCGCAAACCACATCGGTGCCCGGCGTGGCGCAGCGCACCGGCGCCACCATCTACTACCTGGAACTACTGCCCGAAGCGGACGTGGCGCGGGCCGGACGCCCGCCCGCGCTGGCGCTGATGCCCACCCCCGGCGACGTGGACCTGGTCGTGGCCGCCGAACTGATGGAAGGCGGCCGCGCCATCCAGCGTGGCCTGGTCACGCCGGAACGCACCGTGCTGTTGTCCTCGTCGCACCGCAGCTACGCCGTCAGCGAAAAGTCCGCGCCCGGCAACGGCATTGCCGACCCCAACAAAGTGCTGGAAGCCGGCCGCGCCGCCGCCAAGCGCTTCCTGTGCTTCGACTTGCAAGACCTGGCCGACCGCGCCGGCAGCGTCATCAGCGCCAGCCTGTTTGGCGCGGTGGCCGGCAGCGGCGCCCTGCCCTTCACGCGCGAAGACTACGAGGCCACGGTGCGCCGCGCGGGCCTGGGCGTGGAAGCCAGCCTGCGCGCCTTTGCGCTGGGCTTTGACGCCGCCCATGCCGCGCCCGCCCAACCCGCGGCCATCGACCTGACGCGCCCCGTGGCCGACGTGCCCGAACGCGCCGCCAGCCCGCGCACGCAAGCGCTGCTGGACACCATCAAGCGCGACTTTCCGGCCTGTGCCCAGCCCATGCTGACGGCCGGCGTGCGCCGCCAGCTGGAATTCCAGGACGCCGCCTACGCCGCCGATTACCTGCGCCACATGAAAGCGCTGCGCGATCTGGATGCCCGGCACGGCGGCGACGCCCAAGGCTGGGCCCTGACCTGTGCCGCGGCGCGCTACGTGGCCACCGCCATGGCTTACGACGACGTGATCCGCGTGGCCGACCTAAAAACGCGCGGCACCCGCTTCGAACGCGTCCGCCGTGAAGTGGGCGCGCGCCCCGAACAGCTGGTCATGACCACCGACTACATGCACCCACGCCTGGAAGAAATCTGCGGCACGATGCCCACCCGCATGGGCCGCTGGCTGGAAGGGTCCAAGGCCTTCGGCGGCTTTGTAGAACGCCGCCTGGGCAAAGGCCGCTTGATGCAAAGCGGCACGCTGAGCGGCTTCCTGATGCTGTATTCGCTGGCCGGCATGCGCCGCTTTCGCCGCCGTACGTTGCGACATCAAATCGAATCGGAAGGCTTGCAGCAATGGCTGGACCTGATCGCCCGGCTGGTGCCGCAGGACTATGCACTGGCCGTTGAAACCGTTAACTGCCGGCGCCTGGTCAAGGGCTATAGCGATACGCACGTGCGTGGCGGCGGCAAATACCGGCAGCTGATCGCGGCGGCGGCGCAGTTGGTTGGCCGTCCCGATGCCGCCCAGACGCTTCGCGGGCTGCGCGAAACCGCGCTGGCCAACGAAAGCTGCGCCCCGATGGAACGCCAGATGGCCGAAAAGCTGGCGGCCTGATCCAGATACCCGAATACCGGAATACCGGAATACCGAAAGAGACAAACGCCGTGCAGACACTGAAACTGATCGTCCGGGAAGTCCGGCAAGAATCGCCGTTGATCCGATCGTTCCGGCTGGCGCGCGAGGACGCGGGGCCGCTGCCCGCCTTCGGCCCCGGCGCGCACCTGAAGGTCACCGTGCCCGGTTTGCGGGAACCGCGCTGCTATTCGCTGGTGCAGCTGACGCCCGAGGCCGGCCAGTTCGCGCAGCCCACCGAATACCGGCTGGGCGTACGGCTGGAAGAAACCAGCCAGGGCGGCTCGCGCCACATGCATGCGCTGGCCGAAGGCGACACGCTTAGCGTGGAAGGCCCCAAGAACGATTTTCCGCTGCATGAATCCCCGGCGGGCGACGAACCCGTGGTGCTGATCGCGGGCGGCATCGGCATCACGCCGGTGGCCTCGATGGCCGCCGCCTTGAAAGCCGCCGGCCGCGCCTTCCATCTGCACTACTGTGGCCGCAGCAAGGACCAGCTGGCGTTCCTGGGCGAGCTTGAAGTGCTGGCGGGCGGGCACCTGACCGTACACGCGGATGACGACCCTTCCTGCCGCTTCGACCTGCAAGCGCTGCTGGCTGCCTCCAACCCCCGCCAGCACCTGTACGTGTGCGGCCCCAAGGGATTGATCGACGCCGTCATCGCCGGCGCCAAGGCCCGCCACTGGCCCGACGCCCACATCCACTTCGAGCTCTTCGTCACCGCCGCCGCGCAAGCCGGCGACCAGGCCTTTGAAGTCGAACTGCGCCAGTCCGGCCGCACGCTGAGCATTCCGGCCGACAAGACCATCGTCGACGTCATGGAAGAAGAAGGCTGCGACCCGATGTACGACTGCAAGCGCGGCGAATGCGGCGTGTGCCAGGCAACGGTGCTGGAAGGCGAGCCCGATCATCGCGACTACTACCTCTCGGACACCGAGAAGGCCAGCGGCAAGATCATCCAGATTTGCATCTCGCGAGCGAAATCCGCCCGCCTGGTGCTGGACCTGTAACGCTGCCGCCCCGACGACAAGGAAGCGACCATGGCCAAATACCGTGACAACCCCGACGCCATCCGCGCCCTGGTGCGCGACACCGAAGTGCACAAGGACCTGTTCATCGACCAGGAACTGTTCGACCTGGAAATGGAGCGCCTGTACGCCAACACCTGGGTCTACGTCGGCCACGATAGCCAGGTGCCCAACAACGGGGACTACATCACCACCACTGTCGGCAACCAGCCCGTGGTGATGGTGCGCCACAGCGACAAGACCGTGCGCGTGCTGCACAACCGCTGCCCGCACAAAGGCACGATGGTGGCCGGCGACGCCTGCGGCAACACCGGCAAGTTCTTTCGCTGCCCGTACCACGCCTGGACGTTCAAGACCGACGGCAGCCTGCTGTCGATCCCGCTGAAGAAAGGCTACGAGAACACCGGCCTGGAAAACTGCGAAGCCAGCCAGGGCATGGCCGCCGTCAAAGACGTAAAGAATCATCGCGGCTTTGTGTTCTGCCGCCTGAATCCGGAAGGCCAGTCGTTCGAGGATTTCTTCGGCGATTCCTTGTCCACGCTGGACAACATGGTCGACCGCTCGCCCGAGGGCCGGCTGGAAGTGGCCGGCGGCGTGCTGCGCTACATGCACCGCTGCAACTGGAAAATGCTGGTCGATAACCAGACCGACACCTGCCACCCGATGGTGGCGCACGAATCGTCGGCGGGCACGGCCGTGAAGGTCTGGGAGCAAGCGCCCGAAGGCACGCCCAAGCCGATGGCGGTGGAACTGTTCGCGCCCTTTATCTCGCCGTACGAGTTCTTTGAAAACATGGGCATCCGCGTCTGGGAAAACGGCCACGGCCATACCGGCGTGTCGGATTCGATTCACGCGTCGTACTCCGGCGTACCGGGCTACTGGGAATCCATGGTGGCCGCCTACGGCGAGGAACGCGCCAAGCAGATCCTGGGCGACGTGCGCCACAACACCGTGTATTTCCCCAACATCATGGTGAAGGGCCCCATCCAGACGCTGCGCATCTTCAAGCCCCTTGCCGCCGACCGCACACTGGTCGAATCCTGGACATTCCGCCTGGTCGGCGCGCCTGACCTGCTGCTGGAACGCACGCTGATGTACAACCGGCTGATCAACGCGCCCACCTCCGTTGTCGGCCATGACGACCTGGAAATGTACGAACGCGCGCAAGACGGCCTGAACTCCCGCGCCCGCGACTGGGTCAACGTGGGCCGGCTGTATACGCCCGACGAAGCCGGCCAGAAAAACGTCACCACCAACGGCACCAACGAATGGCAGATGCGCAACCAGTACCGCGCATGGGGCCGCTACATGACCGGATCGGAGTCGGTATGAGCGCAAGCGACCGCGAGTTGATCGACTTCGTCTACGCCGAAGCGCGGCTGCTGGACGAGCTGCGCTTTGAAGACTGGCTGAACCTGTACACCGAAGACGGCTATTACTGGATGCCGCTGGCGCATGGCCAGACAGACGCCAAGCTGCACGCGTCCCTGATGTACGAAGACAAGCTGCTGCTGCGCGTGCGCGTGGAGCGGCTGGCGGGCCAGCGCACGTTTTCGCAGCAGCCAAAAAGCCGCTGCCATCACCTGCTGCAAGCGCCCACCGTCGAACACGGCCACCCCGATGCCGCGCCCGAAGAAGGCCGGCATGTGGTGCGCACCGCCTTTCACTATGTTGAAACGCGCCAGGACATGCAGACGCTGTACGCCGGCTGGGCCACGCACCACCTGGTGGAACAGGACGGCGCACTGCGCATCCGTTTGAAGCGCGTTGACCTGGTCAACTGCGACGCCGCCTTCGGCAACATCCAATTGTTCATGTAGGAGCGGCTTGTGAGCACCACTGTCCACCAGGCATTCGCCGACACCGCTTCGCGCTACGGCGCGCAGCCCTTCCTGTGCATCCTGCCGGAAACGGCAAGCGTCTATGGCATAACCGCCGGCGAACTATCGTATGGCCGCGCGGCCGACGCGATTGAAACGCTACGCGCCGCCTATGTGGCGGCGGGCTACGGCCACGGCCACCGCGTGGGGCTGCTGCTGGAAAATCGCCCTGCCTTCTTCTTGCATTGGTTCGCCTTGAACGCGCTGGGCGTGTCCGTCGTGCCGATCAACCCGGACCTGCGCGCGGCCGAACTTGAATACCTGACCGGCCATTCCGAGATCGCCCTGGCCGTTGCCCTGCCCCACCGCCACGCCGACCTGCTGGCCGCCGCCGAACGCGCCGGCCGCCCCTTGCGCGTGATGGGCCCCGACGACGCACCGCCGCCCGCGCCCTTCACCGCGCCGCTGGCCGACACCGCGCCCACCGAACTGACGGAATGCGCCCTGCTGTACACATCCGGCACCACCGGCCGGCCCAAGGGCTGCATCCTGCCCAACCGCTATTTCCTGCACGCGGGCGGCTGGTATGCGCGCATCGGCGGGCTGGCAATGCTGCGCCCCGGCCAGGAACGCATGCTGACGCCGCTACCCCTGGTGCACATGAACGCCATGGCGTATTCGGCCATGGCCATGGTGCTGACCGGCGGCTGCCTGATTCCGCTTGACCGCTTCCACCCCAAGACGTGGTGGGACAGCGTGCGCGACTCCGGCGCCACCGTGTTGCATTACCTGGGGGTGATGCCCGCTATTCTGATGAAGGCGCCGCCGTCCGACCGCGACCTGCAACCGGCCATCCGCTTCGGCTTCGGCGCGGGCGTGGACCGCAAGCTGCATGCGCCGTTCGAAGCGCGCTTCGGCTTCCCCCTGCTGGAAGCCTGGGCCATGACCGAAACCGGCGCGGGCGCCGTCATCATCGCCAACCAGGAACCGCGCCACGTCGGCACCAGCAGCTTCGGCCGCGAAGAAGACGACGTGCAGGTGCGCATCGTGACCGACGCGGGCCAGCCCGCCGCCGTGGGGGAACCCGGTGAACTGCTGGTGCGGCACGCCGGCGACGACCCCCGCTACGGCTTCTTCGCCGGCTATCTGAAAGACGAGGCCGCCACCGACGAGGCCTGGCAAGACGGCTGGTTCCATACCGGCGACATCGTGCGCCGCGAAGCCGACGGCGCACTGCGCTTTGTGGACCGCAAGAAAAACGTGATCCGCCGCAGCGGCGAGAACATCTCGGCCGTGGAAGTGGAAAGCGTGCTGATGCAGCACCCGCTGGTCAAGGCCGTGGCCGTGGCCGCCGTGCCCGACCCGGTGCGCGGCGACGAAGTGCTGGCCTGCGTCGTGGCCGACGCCCTGCCCGCCGATGACGCCGCCATGGCCGATGCCGCGCGCGATATCGTGCAGTGGTGCCTGCAACAGCTGGCCTATTACAAAGCGCCCGGCTATGTGGCCTTTGTGGACAACCTGCCGCTGACCACCACCAACAAGATCCAGCGCGGCGAAATGAAAACGCTGGCGCCGACCCTGCCCGGCACGGCGCGCTGCATTGACACCAACGCCATGAAAAAGCGCCAGGAGCCCGCCCGATGAGCCGCCTGGGCTATGACGGCATCGTGGCGGCCCTGCCCGTCACCATTCCGTACGAACGCTATTCCACGCACGCTGCCCACTGGTGGCTGGGTCGCGCGCTAAGCGCGCTGATCCGGCAATCCGGCGTGGCCAAGACCGATGTCGATGGCCTGTGCGTGTCCAGCTTCACCTTGGCGCCGGACACCGCCGTCGGCCTGGTCCAGCACCTGGGCATGAGCCCGCGCTGGCTGGATCACATTCCCATGGGCGGCGCCAGCGGCGTGGCCGCCCTGCGCCGCGCGGCCCGCGCGGTGCAGGCGGGCGACGCGAACATCGTCGCCTGCATCGCGGGTGACACCAACCACGTGGACTCGTTCCGCAATACCGTCAGCCAGTTCTCGCGCTTTGCGCAAGACGCCGTCTACCCCTATGGCGCGGGCGGTCCCAACGCCAGCTTCGCGCTGCTGACGGCGCACTACATGCGCACCACCGGCGCCACGCGCGAGGATTTCGGCAAGCTGTGCGTGGCGCAGCGCGACAACGCCTTGCGCTACCCGCACGCGCTGATGAAAAAGCCGCTGAGCCTGCAACAGTACCTGGACGCGCGTGTCATCACCGACTCCATCCATCTGTTCGACTGTGTGATGCCCTGCGCGGGCGCCGATGCCTTCCTGGTCATGCGTGAAGAGCAGGCCCGCGCCTTGAACCTGTCCTTTGCCCGCATCCTGTCCACCATCGAGCGCCACAACGCCTGGATCGAGGACCCCATCCAGACGCGCGGCGGCTGGACCATGGACGTGGGCGAACTGTACGGCCTGGCCAATGCCACGCCGGCCGACATGGACTTCCTGCAAGCCTATGACGACTACCCCGTCATCAACCTGATGCAGATCGAAGACCTGGGCTTTTGCAACAAGGGCGACGCGCCGGCGTTCATCCGCGCTCACACCTTCACCGTGGACGGCAGCTTTCCCTTCAACACCAACGGCGGCCAACTGTCCGTGGGTCAGGCGGGCGCGGCCGGTGGCTACCTGGGCATGGTCGAAGCGCTGCGGCAATTGACCGGCACGGCGGGCGGTACGCAAGTGGCCGACGCGCGCCTGGGCATGGTCAGCGGTTTCGGCATGATCAATTACGACCGCGGCCTGTGCACCGCCGCAGCCATCCTGGCAAGGAGCGACGCATGACCGAGCCGCTAGCCAAGCCGCCCCGGAAGAACCCGGTTGCGCGCACCCGCCAGCCCACGCTGCCGCCCGGCTCGCGCAGCCGCGCGGCGCTGGGCCTGACGGCCGCCGCCGCCGAAGGCCGCTTTGATTTGCAGACCTGCGCCGATTGCGGCGCGGTGCAGTATCCGCCGCGCGAAGTGTGCGGCCACTGCCTGTCCGAACACCTGCCCTGGCGGCCGGCCGACCCTAACGGCACGTTGCTGGTCAGCACCACGCTGCATCACAGCAACGACCTGTACTTCCGCGAACGCCTGCCGTGGCGCGTGGGCACGGTGGTGATGGATGCCGGCCCCTCCGTGGTCGCGCACGTGCACCAGGACTGCGCCGACGGCGCCCGCGTGCGGCTGGCGCTGAAGCTGGACCGCAGCGGCCAAGCCGTGATGATCGCCCTGCCTGAAAGGAATACGCCCAACATGGAAGACGACAAGACTCTGCGCGAAACCTCGTGCGACCCGAAGTTCCGCCGCGCGCTGGTCACCGACGGCAAATCGGCGGTGGGCCAGGCCGTGGCGCGCGCGCTGCTGGACGCGGGCTGCCCCACGGTGTTCCTGGGCGATGCGCAAGCCTGGAAGCGCGACGCCGCCTTCGACGCGCTGGCACAAGACCCGCGCGTGCAATCGGTGGCCTTGGACGTGACCGATTCCAATTCCGTCGACCGCCTGGCGGCGTCCATCGGCGGCAAGGTGGAAATCCTGGTGAACACGGCCGACCTGGAACGCGAAGGCGGCCTGCTTGACCGCAAGGACGTCAACACGGCGCGCGACGCCATGGACGTGAACGTGCTGGGGCTGATGCGCCTGGCGCAGAGCTTCGGCCCCGCCCTGTGCGGCCGCGCCGCCGACGGGGTCAACAACGCCACCGCCTGGGTCAACGTGCTGTCCATCTACGCGCACATGAACCTGCCGTCGCGCGGCATGTGGTCGGCATCGAAAGCCGCCGCCTTGTCGCTGGCGCAATGCCTGCGCGCGGAAATGCGCGGCGCCGGCGTGCGTGTGGTGAACGTGTTGCCCGGCCCGGTCGATCACGAATGGGAACAGCGCACGCCGCCGCCCCGCGTCGCGCCCGCCGCCATCGCCGCCGCCATCGTGCGCGCGCTGAGGGACGGCGTGGAAGACGTGTATGTAGGCGACGTGGCGCAGGAATTCCGCGCCCGGCTGGCCGACAACCCGAAGGGGCTGGAACGCGAGCTGGGCGCCTAGGCGCGCCCGCCACGATCCCGCCGCCTCGCCCAAGACAACGCCCCAGATTCCCTCCGGCGCATCGCAACGCGACGCGCCCACACCCAGGAGCCGCAGCATGAGCCAGAACATTCTTGCCCAATTCATGACGGAACTTGTCACCGGCCGCATCGGCCTGGTGGACTTGACCGAGACGCTGACGCCGGAATTTCCCACCATCGTCCTGCCGCCGGAATTCGGCCAGGCGTGGCCTTTCCGCATGGAAGAAATCTCGCGCTATGACGAGCGTGGCCCGGCTTGGTACTGGAACAACTTTTCGTGTTCCGAACACACCGGCACGCACTTCGACGCGCCCGCCCACTGGGTCAGCGGCAAGGATCAGCCCGACAACACGGTTGACACGATTCCCATCGACGCCTTCATCGCCAGCGCATGCGTCATCGACTGTTCCTCCGAGGCCCGCGACAACCCCGACTTTCTGCTGACCATCGACGTCGTCAAGGCCTGGGAGGAAAAGCACGGCCGCATCCCCGCGCGTTCGTGGGTGCTGATGCGCACCGACTGGTCCAAGCGCGCCAAGCCCGTTGAATACCTGAACATGCAGGAAGACGGCGCGCATTCGCCCGGCCCCGACGCCGATGTGGTGCCGTGGCTGATCAAGGAACGCGACGTGCATGGTTTCGGCACGGAATCGGTGGGCACCGATGCGGGGCAGGCCCACCACCTGAACCCGCCCTACCCCTGCCACTACTACATGCACGGCAATAACCGCTACGGCCTGCAATGCCTGACCAACCTGGACCAGTTGCCGCCCACCGGCGCCGTGATTTTCTCGGCCCCGCTGAAGATCCGCAGCGGCTCGGGCAGCCCGCTGCGCGTGCTGGCGCTGGCGCCCCGCGCCTGAGCCCCGCCGGACCTGGCCTATACGGCAACCCAACCAAGGACACGCATGACACCACAACACGTAGCGCTGGTCACCGGCGGCAGCGCCGGCATAGGCGCCGAGATCTGCCGCAGCATGCTGGACGCCGGCTATGAAGTGATTTCGATGGCGCGCCGCGCGGCGGACTTCAGCCACCCGCGCCTGCACAACATGCAGGTGGACCTGCTGGATGCGGACGCCACGGCGCAGGCCGGCCAGGAAGCCGCGTCCCGATTTCCGATCAGCCACGTTATCCACAACGCGGGCGTGATCTGGCCCAACCTGCTGCCGCAAGTCACGCAGGAAGAACTGCACGGTCTGACGCAGATTCACCTGGGCGCCGCGATCAGCCTGGTGCAGGCAGCGCTGCCCGGCATGCAGGAACGCCATTTCGGCCGCATCGTGATGATGTCCTCGCGCGGCGCATTGGGCCTGCCCACGCGCACCGCCTATTCGGCCACCAAGGCCGGCATGGTCGGCATGGCGCGCACCTGGTCGCTGGAACTGGCGCCCCATGGCATCACGGTCAACGTGGTGGCGCCCGGCCCGATCCAGACGGACATGTTCTACGAGGTGATCGAGCCCGGCAGCGAACGCGAAAAGCAGCTGGCCAACGGCATTCCGGTCAAGCGCCTGGGCCGCTCCGACGACGTGGCGCGCGCCGTGATGTTCTTCGCCGACCCGGCCAACAGCTTCGTGACCGGCCAGACGCTGTTCGTCTGCGGCGGCGCCAGCGTCAGTTCCATCACCATCTAGCGGTCGTTGCGCCATGCATGCTTCGGGTTTTGACGGATAGGTAAGCACCAAGAGCCCGTCTACAGTGCTGATCCTTGCAGGTTAGAAATTTTAAGCAACAAGTAATTCTGCGATTCCCAAGATTTTCGCTGTTCCCGTTTTCTCCGCTTTTCAGCTGCACCCCCACCCTGCTCCCTATCCGGAGGTTTTGCCATGCTGTCGAAGAAGCTCCCCCTGGCCGCGGCCGCTGCCGTTGCCGCCCTGTTCGCCCTGCCCGCGTTGGCCCAAGTGAAGGTCGGCGTCGTCACCTCGTCCACGGGCCCGACCGCGCTGGTCGGCATTCCCCAGAAGAACACCGTGCCGCTGTTGCCCAAGAAAATCGGCGACCTGACGGTGGAATACATTTCGCTGGACGACGCCAGCGATTCCACCAACTCGGTGACGGCGTTCAAGAAGCTGATTTCTGAGCAGAACGTGGACGCGCTGATCGGCCCGTCGGGGTCGCCCAACGCCATGGGCGTGATCCAGTTTGCCGCCGAGGCTGGGGTGCCAATGCTGGCGCCGGTGGGCACGGCGGCCGTGGTGCTGCCGATGAACGAGCAAAAGAAGTGGGTGTTCAAGACCACGCAGAACGACGACATCATCGCGCGCGCGCTGGTCGACCACATGGCCAAGACCGGCATCAAGACGGTGGGCTTTATCGGCCTGAACGATCCGTATGGCGAGAACTGGTACAAGGTCTTCTCGGGCCTGGCCACCGAGAAAGGCATCAAGATCACCGCCAACGAGCGCTATCTGCGCTTTGACAGTTCGGTCACGGGCCAAGCCTTGAAGATCCTGGCCGCCAAGCCGGACGCCGTGCTGGTGGCCGCCCCCGGCGCCGCCAGCGTGCTGCCGCAGACGACGCTGTTCGATCAGGGCTACAAGGGCAAGTTCTACCAGACCCACGGCGCGGCGCTGCCCGACTTCCTGAAACTGGGCGGCAAGAAGGTCGAAGGCACGGTGCTGGCCGCCAGCCTGATGCTGGTGCTGCCGGAAATGCCGGACAGCAACCCGTCCAAGAAAGTCGCCACCGACTACATCGCCGCGTACGAAAAGCTGAACGGTTCCAAGCCCGCCACCTTCGGCGCCAACGTCTACGACGCCGGCCTGCTGCTGGAAAAGGCCGTGCCGATTGCCGAGAAGGCCGGCAAGCCGGGCACCAAGGAATTCCGCAGCGGCTTGCGCGATGCGCTGGAACAGACCAAGGAGCTGGTGGGCACGCAAGGCGTCTACAACATGAGCGCGGCCGACCACAGCGGTTTCGATGATCGCGGCCGCGAGCTCATCACCGTCAAGGACGGCAACTGGACGCTGGTGAAGTAACGGCCTGGACCTTTTCGCATGAATGCTCAGATCGCCTTGATACTCGGGCAGGACGGCATCACCAACGGCGCTATCTATGCGTTGTTGGCGTTGTCGATCCTGCTGGTTTTTACCGTTACCCGCGTGCTGTTCATCCCCCAGGGCGAGTTTGTCGCCTTTGGCGCGCTGACCATGGCGGCCATCCAGGCCGGCAAGCCCGTGCTGCTGGTGTGGCTGCTGCTGGCCTTTGCGCTGGCCGAAGCCGTGGCCGACCTGATGGCGCGGGCCAAGCGCCCGGGCCGCTCGCGTGGGCTTTGGCGCATCGGGGCCAAGGCGATCTACCCGCTGATCCTGGCGGGGCTGTTGTACCAACTGCCGCTGGCGCAGCTGCCGATGGCCGTGCAGGCGCTGTTGACCCTGCTGCTGGTGGTGCCGATGGGGCCGCAGCTGTATCGGCTGTTCTATCAGCCAATTGCCTCGGCGTCCACGCTGGTGCTGCTGATCGTGTCCATTGCCGTGCACCTGGCGCTGGTGGGCCTGGGCCTGCTGGCGTTCGGCGCCGAGGGCGCGCGCACCGCGCCGTTTTCCGACGCCAGCCTGGCGCTGGGCCCCATCAACGTCAACAGCCAGGCGCTCTGGGTGGTGGCGGTGTCGGTGGTGCTGATCGTGGTGCTGTACCAGTTCTTTGAACGGTCGATGTACGGCAAGGCGCTGCGCGCCGCGGCGTTCAACCGGCTGGGCGCGCGGCTGATGGGCATTTCACCCGTCTTCGCCGGCCGCGCCACCTTCTTTCTTGCCGCGCTGATCGGCACGGTGTCGGGGATTCTCATCGCCCCCATCACCACCATGTATTTCGATTCCGGCTTCATGGTCAGCCTGAAGGGCTTCGTGGGCGCCATCATCGGCGGCCTGGTCAGCTACCCCTTGGCGGCGGCCGGCGCGGTGCTGGTTGGGTTGATCGAAGCGTTCTCGTCGTTCTGGGCCAGCGCGTACAAGGAAATCATCGTATTCACGCTGATCATTCCCGTGCTGCTCTGGCGCTCGTTGAAAAGCCATCACGTCGAGGAAGAAGACGAATGAACCCCCGCATCATCCTCGTCGCGTTCCTGGCGCTGCTGGCGCTGGGGCCGCTGGCCCTGCCGCCGTTCTATATCACGCTGCTGAACTACATCGGCCTGTACGCGCTGGTGGCGCTGGGCCTGGTGCTGCTGACCGGCGTGGGCGGCCTGACCAGCTTCGGCCAGGCCGCCTTCGTGGGCGTGGGCGCCTACACCACGGCGCTGTTGACCACGCGCGCCGACTCCCTGCCGTCGTGGCTCGCCTGGCTGGGCGCCTCGCCCTGGCTGACGCTGCTGGCCGGCCTGTTGCTGACGCTGGTCATCGCCTACCTGCTGGGCGCGATCACGCTGAAGCTGTCTGGCCACTTCCTGCCGCTGGGTACCATCGCCTGGGGCCTGTCGCTGTACTTTGCGTTCGGCTCGGTGGAAGGGTTGGGCGGCCATACCGGCATCCCGGACATCCCGGCCATCAACCTGTTCGGCTGGACGCTGAACCAGGGCGGCAACATCTATTACCTGATCTGGGCGTTTCTGATGGTGGCCGTCTGGTCCACGCAGAACCTGCTGGATTCGCGCGAAGGCCGCGCCATCCGCGCGCTGAAAGGGGGCCGCGTCATGGCCGAATCCATGGGCGTGAACACGGCGCGCTCGCGCATGGTGATCTTCATCATCGCGGCGTTGCAAGCCTGCGCGTCCGGCTGGCTGTACGCGCACATGCAGCGCTTCGTGAACCCGAATCCGTTCGGACTGCAAATGGGTATCGAATACCTGTTCATGACGGTGATCGGCGGCGCGGGCCAGGTCTGGGGCGCGTTGGTGGGCGCCGGCGTGTTCACGGTGGCCAAGCAATGGTTGCAAGACTGGTTGCCCAAGGTACTGGGGCAGACGGGCAACTTTGAAGTCATCGTGTTCGGCTTCGGCATGGTGCTGTTGCTGCACCGCGCACGCAGCGGCCTGTGGCCGGTGCTGACGCGCTGGGTCCGCGTGAAGAAAGCGGTGCGCCGCGTGGACATGAACGCCGAGCCCCTGCCGCGCAAGCCCATGCCGGCGCGCGGCGAGGTGGTGCTGAAAGCGGTGGACGTGACGCGCAAGTTCGGCGGCCTGGTCGCCAACAATGCCATGAACCTGGAGATACGCGCCGGTGAGATCCTGGCGCTGATCGGCCCCAACGGCGCCGGCAAGAGCACGATGTTCAACCAGATTTCGGGCGTGGACACGCCCACCTCGGGCCAGGTCACGCTGCTGGGGCAATCGGTGGCGGGCGCCGGTGCGCGCAATATTGCACGCCTGGGCCTGTCGCGCACGTTCCAGCATGTGCGCCTGCTGGGCCGCATGAGCGTGCTGGAAAACGTGGCCATCGGCGCGCATCTGCGCGGCCATCGTGGCGTGCTCCCGGCTGCCTGGCGCCTGGACCGGGCCGAGGAAGCGCGCCTGCTGGCCGAGGCCGCGCGGCAGGTCGAACGCGTGGGGCTGGGCAAGCACCTGCACGACGAAGCTGGATCGCTGGCTTTGGGGCAGCAGCGCATTCTTGAAATCGCGCGGGCGCTGGCGTCGGACCCTTGCATCCTGCTGCTGGACGAGCCGGCCGCCGGGCTGCGCTATCAGGAAAAATGCGAACTGGCCGAGCTGCTGAAGAAGCTGCGTTCGGAAGGCATGGCCATCTTGCTGGTCGAGCACGACATGGACTTCGTGATGGGCTTGGTGGATCGCGTTGTGGTCATGGACTTCGGCGAAAAAATCGCCGAGGGTCTGCCGGCCGAGATCCAGCACAACCCCGCGGTGCTTGAAGCCTATCTGGGCGGAGTGGAATGATGAGCACGAATCTGCTGGAAGTGCGCGACTTGCGCGTGGCGTACGACAAGGTCGAAGCGGTGTCGGGCGTGAGCCTGACGGTGGGCGAAGGCCAGATCGTGACCGTGATCGGGCCCAACGGCGCGGGCAAGACCACCTTGCTGTCGGCCATCATGGGCGTGCTGCCCTGCACGGGCCAGATCGTGTTAGGCGGGAAGCAGCAAGCGCACGCCGAGATCGAGGAAATGGTGGCGGCCGGCATGAACCTGGTGCCCGAAAAGCGCGAGCTGTTTTCTGAAATGACGGTGCACGACAACCTGATGCTGGGTGGTTTCCACCGTTTTCGCACAGGCTTGCGCGACCAGGACAAGACGCTGGCCGAGGTCTACGAGCTGTTCCCGCGCCTGAAGGAACGCCATGCGCAACTGGCCGGCACGCTGTCGGGCGGTGAACGCCAGATGCTGGCCGTGGGACGCGCGTTGATGGCCAAGCCGCGCCTGCTGATGCTGGACGAACCCAGCCTGGGGCTGGCGCCGCGCATCGTGCGTGAAGTATTCAAGATCGTGGCGCGGCTGCGCGAGATGGGCGTGTCGATCCTGCTGATCGAACAGAACGCCCGCGCGGCGCTGCAAGTGGCCGACTACGCCTACGTGCTGGAAACGGGCGCCGTCACGCTGGAAGGCCCTGCCGCAGAGGTTGCGGTGGACCCGCGCGTGGTCGAGGTGTATCTGGGCCTGGGGCATGGCGCAACCGCGCCTGTCGTGCCCGCCGCCCCCACGGCGGCCTAGGCCACGCCGCGGCGCCGGTCCCGCCGGTACAGGGCATAGCCCACCGGCCACATCGCCGCCACCATGAAGGTCGCCATGGGGTTGGTCAGGCGATAGGCGCCCACTGCCGTGGGCACGCCGGAATGCTTCAGGTGCAGCCGAAAGCGCGTGTAGCGCGCGGCCGCCATGATGAATTCGCGCGGCCGGTAGCGAAAGAATTCCAGGTGATGTTGCAGCATGTCCCAGGCCAGCAGGTACAGGCCCTGGGCGTTGTTGCTGACTGACACCGCGCCCTGGGACAAGCCGCCCGGGGTGTCGTGGTACGTGCGCACCACGCGGTTGATGAAGCGGCTGAGATAGCCCGCGCGCGCAATCGCCCACCACACCAGGCTTTCCGGCACGAAGCCGGCCACGTCTTCAGGGAAGGGATATTTGCGCAGGATGTCGGTGCGCATACAGCCGAACTTCTCGCCCTTGATGCGATAGCGGAAGTACACGTCCACGGCGGTGCTGTCGAACACGTCTTGCGGATAGCGGTCGCCGACGATGCTGCCATTGGGCCGCGCGCACAGCCCCGTCACCGCCACATAGGAATCGCGGCGCGCGGGCGGGATGGCGTCCCAGGCTTCCTTGAAGATGGCCAGCGCATCGGGCGGCATTTCGTCGTCGCTGTCCAGTCCGACGATCATCTGGCCGTGGGCCTCGCGCACGCCCCGATTGAAGGCGGTTTTCTTGTGCTGGTTGTTCTGCCAGATGTAGCGGATGGGAAAATCCGCGCGCGTCTGCCAGTCCAGGATGGATTCGTGGGTGTTGTCGGTGGAGCCGTCGTCCACCACCACCCATTCGAAGTCCCTGAATGTCTGCCGGGAAAGAGATTCGTACACCCGGTGCAGCGTACCCGCCCGGTTGTAGGTGGGCGTCAGAACGGTGAAAAACGTTGGTGTATCGGTCATGCCTGCTATGCCCCTTTGCGATCTCCGTGCCACCGCTGCGGTCTTGGTCTGTCTGTTTTCGCCTGAAGTGTAGGGGATATGCCAACGTGAACCGATGCCACGGCATTCAAATTTGCAATCAAATCTGTCAACCCATGCGCTTTTTAGGCAATATCGCGCGGTTGTGGCGCGGCGTTGGCGGATTTATCGCGATCTTTTGACCAAGCGCTGCCATGCGCGCTTGGCGTAAACTCGTGCGGCCAAATCCGGAACGCCTATGGAAGCTTCGACCGTCCAGCTCAATGACATTGCCTTGTTTGTAGAGGTCGCCAAGCGCAAGAGCTTCAGCATGGCCGCGCGCGCGCTGGACATGCCCACCTCCACGCTGTCGCGGCGCATCAACGAACTGGAACGCGCGATCGGCTTGCGGCTGATCAAC
The DNA here is from genome assembly GCF_036668755.1 of Achromobacter sp. ESBL13. Classification (NCBI taxonomy): domain Bacteria; kingdom Pseudomonadati; phylum Pseudomonadota; class Betaproteobacteria; order Burkholderiales; family Alcaligenaceae; genus Achromobacter; species Achromobacter sp. ESBL13. The sequence continues at coordinate 195,561 of NZ_JAZEVT010000007.1, forward strand.
CGCAACACCCGGCGGCTGGACCTGACCGAAGCAGGCGCCGCCTATATGCGCCGCTGCCAGGGCCTGATCGACGAAGCCCGGCTGGCGCACGAGCAGCTGCTGTCGCTATCCGGCGGCCCGTCGGGCAACCTGCGGGTGTCGATGCCGTACAGCCTGGCCATGTGGCTGCTGCCGGAAACCATCAAGGACTTCACCGACCAGTACCCCGACGTCGAATGCGAATTCGACCTGAGCATGATGACGGCGTCCGACGCGCAAGGCACGCCGTTCGACGTGGTGCTGCGGTTTGGCCGCGATGGGGATATTTCGCCGACGACGCTTGATTCCGGCAACGGCAATGGCAACGGCACCGGCGGCGACGCGGGGCGTCCGGTGGGCGCCGTGGTGCAGGAACTGGTGTCCCTGGACAACTACCTGTACGCGTCCGAGCGCTACCTGCAACGCCATGGCGAACCCAGGACACCGCGGGAATTGACGCAACACCAGTGCCTGCGCACCACGATCGACGACGCGCATTCGTACTGGACGCTGCACGACGGCACGGTCAGTGAAGTGGTGCCGGTCAGCGGGCATCTGGCGGCCAACAACATGAGCATCGCGGGCACGCTTGCCGGCCTGGACCTGGCGATCACGCGCATGCCGAACTGCCTGGCGCTGGACCCGATCATCAAGCGCAATTCGCTACGCCGCGTGCTGCCGGGCTGGTCGGTGGACCCGATCTCGATCTACGCGGTGTACCCGTCAAGCATTCAACCAGCCAAGACGCGCGCGTTCATGGACTTCATCAAGCCCAAGCTTGGCCCTGCGCCTGCATCGGACCTTACCGCTGCATCGGACCCTACATAAAAAAATCCCCGCAAGGCACGAAGCCCTGCGGGGATTTTTCAGATCCAGAACGTCGATTAGACGCGCTTGATCTTTTCCAGCATCTTGAAAACACCCTTGGGCGACTTGACGAACAAGCGCTTGAAGGCCTTGCCCAGGCAACGGCGTTCCAGGGTGTTACGACGCACGCGTTTGCGTTCAGCCATGTTGATTCTCCTGTTGAATTTGCGGAAAAAAAGTCACCGCACAACCGGGGATCAGGCTGGCGGAAAAAATTCGGATAACTTGGCATTTTAGCCTGAAATTTCCGGCCCGCGCCAATGGTGGATGTTTGGGGCACGTTGGGACGCGACGAGATCCGTCCCCGAATCAGCCCAAACCGCATCAACCGCCTTCGCCCGTGCTACCGCCCCTCAGGCTTGCCGCACCGCCGCCGCGCCCTGCCCCGCCAGCGACGCCAGGCGTTCCCGAACCTGTTCGGCGCGCGGCAGCGGGTCCACCGCGCCATAGCCCAGCGTGGACAATGCAGCCGCCGCGTTGGCATAGCGCACCGCCTCTTCCCAACTATCGCCCTGGCAGCGGCGTGCCAGCAGGCTGCCGGCAAAGCAGTCGCCCGCCCCGGTGGCGTCCACGGCGTCCACGCGCAGGGCGGCCATCGGCGTGCGGGTCTTGCCGTCGTCGATGATGGAGCCGTCCTTGCCCAGTTTCAGCACGACCACGCCGCTCGCGCCGCCGTCGCGGATCCAGTCCAGCGTGCGTTCGGGGTCGTCATTGCCCGTCAGGTGCTGCATGTCGTCCATGCTGGGCAGGAACAGATCGGCCTGCCGCATCGTTTCGCGCAGGATGGCGCGGGCGCGATCCACGGGCCACAGACGCAGGCGCAAGTTCGAATCCAGGCTGATCTGGGTGCCCGCCGCCCTGGCCCGTTGCATGGCCGCAAATACCGTGTCGCAGGCGCTGGTGCTGATCGCCATGCTGATGCCCGACACATGCAGGAAGCGGCTGCGTTCGATCAGCCCGCTGTCCAGCAGGGCCGGCGTCATCTGACTGGCGGCCGAGCCCCGGCGCAGGTAGCTGAACGCATGGCCGTCGGGGCCGTGCTGCACGAAATACAGGCCGGTGTGCGCGTCGTCGTCATGCTGCACGCCGGACGTGTCCACGCCTTCCGCCTGCCACAGGTCCAGGAACTGCGCGCCGAAGGCGTCGTTGCCCACCCGGGTCAGATAGGCGCAGCGCGCGCCTTGCCGGGCCGCCGCGATGGCCGCGTTGGAGGTATCGCCGCCAAAGCCTTGCAGGTATTGAAGCTGGCCCTTGTGGGTCTGGTTCAGTTCGATCAGCGGTTCGCCCAGCGCGACGATATCGAAGTCGAAGTCAGCCATGGGAAGCCTCCAGGGTGCGGGTGATCTGTGCCACCAGCGCGGCCGTATCGCGCGCGGCGAAGGCCGCCTTGTCATACAGGTTGCTGCCAATGCCGACCAGGCCGGCGCCGGCCGCGAAATACGTGCCCATGTTTTCCTGCGTGACGCCGCCCGTGGGGCAGAAGATGGTGTCGGGAAACACGGATTTCAGTGCGGCCAGATGCTTGGGGCCGCCCGTGTCGGCCGGAAAAACCTTCACCACGTCTACGCCCGCGCGCCGCGCCGCCAACACTTCGGTGGGGGTGAAGGCGCCCAACAGGCACAGGGCGTCAGCCGCATGGGCCATGTCGACAATATCGGTGGCCAGGCCCGGCGACACCAGGAAATCGGCGCCCGCCACCAGCGCTTCGCGCGCCTGGGTGTCATCCAGCACGGTGCCTACGCCCAACAGCAGGCTGGGGCCGTGCTTGTCACGCAGCGCGCGCACCAGGTCGGTCACGCCGGGAATCGTCCAGGTCAATTCCAGGGTGCGGCAACCGGCCGCCACCGCCACTTCGGCGGCATAGGCGGCGGTGGCGGCGTCGGTATAGCGCAGCACGGGCACGACCCGGGCCGCCAGCAAGGCGGATAGCTTGGACGCGAGGGGAGCGGATGCGGTCATGGGATTCCTCTAAGGCTGACGGTCAGGCGCCGCCGGTGGACACCGGCAACACGGCAAGTTTGGCCACGGCGGCATCGCGCAGCCGGAGCAAGGGGTCGATATAAGCGGATTGCGGGTCGTCTTGGCGCCGGAACAGCAGGGTGCTGACGCTGACGCCCGCCACCGGCCGGCCGGACGCGTCGCACAGCGCCACGCCATAGCAGACGATACCGGCTTCGTTTTCTTCGTCGTCCATGGCGTAGCCCCGGCCTCGCGCTTCGTCCAGCACGGCGCGCAGCGCCGGCAGGCTGGTGACGGTGCCCGGCATGCGCGCCGGCAGGGGCAGGCCGCGCAGCAACTGTTCGCGGGCACCCTCGTCCAGCGCGGCCAGATAGGCCTTGCCCACCGCGCTGGAATGCAGCGCCACGGACGCGCCCACGCGCGAGACCATGCGAACGGGCCCCGGGCTTTCCAGTTTGTCGATATAGATCATTTCGTGGCCCGCCGGCACGGCCAGGTGAACCGTTTCGCCGGTGGCATCGCGCAGGGCTTGCAGGTCGGGCGCCAGTGCGGCGCGCAGGTCAAACCGCGACCACGCCCGGCTGGCCAGCGACATCAGCCGCGTGCCCAGCCGATAGGCGCCGCCCGTTTCGGCCACCATGCCCTGCTCGGCCAGCGCGGCCACGATGCGGTAGACGGTGGGACGGGGATAACCGCAAACGCGCGCCAGCGCGGCGGCCGTGGGCGGCTCGGGCGCGTCGGCAACGGCTTGCAGCACGGCCATGAATTTCCCGAACGCGGCAGCGCCCGCGACCTTGGTTTCCGACAAGAACGTCCCCAGATAAGACGAATGCGCCGTTCTTGGACGGCACATGGAACGGCGTAGACCTTCAACTTAGAAATTCGAAGAAGTCCTAAGAACGCCACAGATTCGAAATGCAGGCAGCGCGGATTTCAGACGAATCTGCGATACTGTTTATTTGTACAGCTAGACCGCCTGGCGGTGTCCATAATGTGGGCAGCCGCATCACAATATAGGCAATTATTCCATATCGCCGCGCTTGGAACCAGCGATGGGTTATCGCTCGGGCAGGCGGCTTCCTCAGGCTACGATACCGTCCATGAGCTCCCAAATCCGCATCGTTGGCGCACGCCAGAACAACCTTAAAAACCTGGACCTGACCCTCGCCACCGGCGAATTGGTCGTTGTGACCGGCGTGTCGGGGTCCGGCAAAAGTTCGCTGGCTTTCGACACCCTGTACGCCGAGGGCCAACGGCGCTACGTGGAAACCTTCTCGCCCTACGCGCGCCAGTTCCTGGACCGCATGGACAAGCCCCAGGTAGACCGCATCGAAGGCATCCTGCCCGCCATCGCCATCGACCAGACCAACCCGGTGCGCAGCTCGCGCAGCACGGTCGGCACGATGACCGAACTGAACGATCACCTGAAGCTGCTGTTTGCGCGCGGCGCGCGGCTGTACTGCCGGGGCTGCGGCAAGCTGGTCCGCCGCGACACGCCCGAATCCGTCTATCACTCGCTGGCCGAACGCGCCGCCGTTGCCGGCGACCCGCGCCTGGTGGTGACCTTTCCCATTGCCGTGCCCGCCAACTTCACCGAAGACGAAGTGCGCGGCTTTCTTGAGCAGCAGGGCTACACCCGCGTGCACGCCGAAGAAACGGCCGTACCGCGCGCCACCGTGGCCAAGCCGGCCAAAGGCGCCAAGAAGGGCAAGGCCACCAAGGACGCCGGCGAAGAACGCCGCATCCTGCACGTTATCCAAGACCGTTTCCGCTTCGCCGGCACCGAACGCGAACGCGTGATGGAAGCGCTGGACACGGCGCTGCGCATGGGCGCCGGGCATTTGGCCGTCTACGTCATGAACGCCGAGGGCCAGAACGCGGACATCTGGAAATACAGCGACCGCCTGCACTGCGCCGACTGCAACATCGAATACACCGACCCGCTGCCCAGCAGCTTTTCGTTCAATTCCCCGCTGGGCGCCTGCGAGGCGTGCCGCGGCTTTGGCCGCGTGATCGGCATCGACTTCGGCCTGGTCATCCCCGACGAAAACAAGACGCTGATGGAAGGCGCCATCAAGCCGTGGACCACGCCGTCCTACAAGGAATGCCAGGACGAACTGCAAAAGTACGCCCCGCGCGCGGGCGTGCCGCTGGGCGTGCCCTGGAAAAGCCTTAGCGAAGAACACAAGCGCTGGGTGCTGTACGGCACGCCCGACTGGAAGGGCGGCAACGATGCCTGGAAGCACCAGTGGTACGGCGTGCAGCGCTTTTTCGACTGGCTGGAAACCAAGGCGTACAAGATGCACGTGCGCGTGCTGCTGTCCAAGTACCGCAGCTACACGCCCTGCCCCACCTGCAACGGCGCGCGCCTGAAACCGGATGCGCTGCTGTGGCGCCTGGGCACCAAGGAAGAGGCCGACACCGTGCTGCCGCCCGAAGACGGCCGCTATCAGCGCTTCATGCCGGTCGGGGCCAATTGGTCGCGCGATCAGCTCAACAACATCGGCGGCCTGTCGATTCATGACGTGATGCTGCTGCCCATCGAACGGGTACGGCGCTTCTTTGACGGGCTGTCGTTCTCGGGCGCCCTGGATGCAGCCACCGACCTGCTCATGACCGAGGTGCGCGCACGCCTGAAGTTCCTGTGCGACGTGGGCCTGGGCTACCTGACGCTGGACCGCCAGAGCCGCACGCTGTCCGGCGGCGAAGTGCAGCGCATCAACCTGACCACCGCGCTGGGCACGTCGCTGGTGAACACGCTGTTCGTGCTGGACGAGCCGTCCATCGGCCTGCACCCGCGCGACATGCACCGCGTGGTCGAAGTCATGCACCGGCTGCGCAACGCCGGCAACACGCTGGTAGTGGTGGAACATGACCCGCAAGTCATGGTGGCGGCCGATCGCATCATCGACATCGGCCCCGGCCCGGGCGAACGCGGCGGCTACATCGTGTTTGACGGCACGCCCAAGCAGCTGCGCGCGGCCGACACGCTGACGGGCAACTACCTGGGCGGACGCCAGCGCGTGGAAGCGCCGCGCCCCATGCCGGTGGCGGCAAACACGCCGCGCCTGCTGCTGGAAGGCGTCAACGCGCACAACCTGAAAAACGTGTCCGTCGAACTGCCGCTGGGCCGGCTGGTCTGCGTGACCGGCGTGTCCGGCTCAGGCAAGTCCACGCTGGTGCAAGACGTGCTGTACCCCGCGCTGCTCAAGCAGAAGGGCAAGCCGTCGGAAACGCCCGGCGCGTTCGACCGCCTGTTGGGCGCCGAGCAGATCGCCGACGTGGTCATGGTGGACCAGACGCCCATCGGCAAGACGGCGCGCTCCAACCCCGCCAGCTACGTGGGCGCGTTCGACGCCATCCGCAAGCTGTTTGCCCAGGCCCCGCTGGCGCGCGAACGCGCCTACACGGCCGGCACGTTCAGCTTCAACGGTGGCGACGGCCGCTGCCCCACCTGCGGCGGCACCGGCTTCGAACACGTCGAAATGCAGTTCCTGTCCGACGTCTACCTGCGTTGCCCCGACTGCGACGGCAAGCGCTTCCGCCCCGAAGTGCTGGAAGTGCGCGTCGAGCACCTGGGCAAAAGCGCGTCCATCGACGAAGTGCTGGCCATGACGGTCAGCGAAGCGCTGGACTTCTTCAAGGGCCTGCGCGACGTGCAGACCGGCCTGGCGCCGCTGGCCGACGTGGGCCTGGAATACGTGCGGCTGGGGCAACCCGTGCCCACGCTGTCCGGTGGCGAGGCGCAGCGCCTGAAGCTGGCCGGCCACCTGGCCGAGGCCGCGCGCAGCGGCATTTCCACGGCCAAGGTCGCCAAGAAGGGCAGCCTGTTCCTGTTCGACGAGCCCACCACCGGCCTGCACTTTGACGACGTCGCGCGGCTGATGCGCGCGTTCCGCAAGCTGCTGGCCGCCGGCCACACGCTGCTGGTCATCGAACACAATCTGGACGTGATCCGCGCGGCCGACTGGCTGATCGACCTGGGCCCCGAAGGCGGCGACGCCGGCGGCCTGCTGATCGGCGTGGGCACCCCGCAAGACCTGATGGACAACCCCAAGTCGCACACCGGCGCGGCGCTGCGTGACTACGAAGTCAGCATCCTGCCGGCCGACGTGGTGGTCACCAGCGACATCGACGCGCAGGAAGTCGAACAAGCCGGCCTGACCGCCCGCATCGCCGAGCCCGCCGCCGTCTACAACGGCGCCGGCGAAGGCACGCCGTTGCAGTCGGTGATGCGCGCGCGCCGCCAAGGCAACATGGCCATCGAGATCCGCAACGCGCGCGAGCACAACCTGAAGAACATCAGCGTTGAAATCCCGCACGACAAATTCACCGTGATCACGGGCGTGTCGGGCTCGGGCAAGTCAACGCTGGCATTCGACATCCTGTTCAACGAAGGCCAGCGCCGCTACCTGGAATCGCTGAACGCCTACGCGCGCGCCATCGTGCAGCCGGCCGGCAAGCCCGACGTGGACGCCATCTTCGGCATTCCGCCCACCGTCGCCATCGAACAGCGCACCAGCCGTGGCGGCCGCAAGTCCACCGTGGCCACGATGACGGAAATCCACCATTTCCTGCGCCTGCTCTATGTGAAGCTGGGCACGCAGTACTGCCCGGATTGCAACGTGGCCGTTGAACCGCAGAATACGGACCAGATCGTGGCCCGGCTGCTGCGCGACCACAAGGGCGTGCACATCGGGCTGCTGGCCCCGCTGGTCACCGCGCGCAAGGGCTATTACACGGACCTGGCCAAGTGGGCCGGTTCGAAGGGCCATTCACATCTGCGCGTGGACGGCGAGTTCATCCCCGTGGCCCCGTGGCCCCGCCTGGACCGCTACAAGGAACACACTATCGAGCTGCCCGTGGCGGACGTGGTGGTGGACCCGGCCAACGAGGCCGACCTGCGCGCCGCCGTTAAAAGCGCGCTGGAAAACGGCCAGGGCGTGATGTCGGTGGTGTGGCCGGTGAACAAGCTGCACGAAGCGCTGAACAGCGAATTGCAGCAGCAGCATTTTTCAGTCAAGCGCGCGTGCCCGTCCTGCGGCACCAGCTTCCCGGAACCCGATCCGCGCCTGTTCTCGTACAACTCCAAGCACGGCTGGTGCACGGGCTGCTACGGCACGGGCCTGCAATTGCAGGGCTTTGACGAAGAGCAGACGGGCGAGGAAACCGCCTGGAACGCCTGGTACGAAGGCGAGGCCAAGGCGTGCACGCAGTGCGACGGGCAACGCCTGAACCGCGTGGCGCGCGCCGTGCGCTGGCGCGACAAGTCCATTGCCGAACTGGCGTCGCTACCGGTGTCGGACGCGCACACCTTCTTTACCGGACTGGTGGCGCGTGGACGCGAAGGCGAGATCGCCCGCGACATCCTGACCGAGATCCGTGGCCGCCTGAACTTCATGCAGGAAGTGGGCCTGAACTACCTGGCGCTGGACCGCGCCGCGCCCACGCTGTCCGGCGGCGAAGCGCAGCGCATCCGTCTGGCCGCGCAGCTGGGTTCCAACCTGCAAGGCGTTTGCTATGTGCTGGACGAGCCCACCATCGGCCTGCACCCGCGCGACAACCGCATCCTGCTGGACGCGCTGGCGCGCCTGGAAGGCAACGGCAACACGCTGGTGGTCGTGGAACATGACGACGACACCATCCGCCGCGCCTCGCACGTGATCGACATCGGGCCGGGCGCGGGCATCCGTGGCGGCCGGGTCGTGGCGCAAGGCACCGTGGAAGACGTCATGAACGCGCCGGAATCCATCACCGGCCGCTACCTGAAGACGCCGCTGGCGCATCCGTTGCAAGGCCGCCGTCCGGTCGAGGCCGACACGCCCATGATCGAAATCCGCGGCGCGCGCCTGCATAACCTGCGCAGCGTGGACGCCAAGATTCCGGTGGGCCGTTTGAGCGTCGTGACCGGGGTGTCCGGTTCAGGCAAGTCCACGCTGGCGCGCGAAGTGCTGCTGGATAACCTGACGCAAGCCGTGTCGCAGGGCAAGGCCCCGGGCTGGGCGGGCTGCGAAAGCATCAAGGGCTGGGAAGCCATCGACCGCGTGCTGGAAGTGGACCAGACCCCCATCGGCAAGACGCCGCGCTCGTGCCCGGCCACGTATGTGGGCTTCTGGGACGACGTGCGCAAGCAGTTCGCCGACACCCGCGAAGCCCGCATGCGCGGTTGGACGGCGGCGCGCTTCTCGTTCAACACCGGCGATGGCCGCTGCCCCATCTGCGAAGGCCAGGGCATGCGCACCATTGAAATGAACTTCCTGCCCGACGTCAAAGTGCCGTGCGACGCCTGCAACGGCGCGCGCTTCAACAGCGACACGCTCAGCGTGCAGATGCGCGGCAAGAACGCCGGCGAGCTGCTGTCCATGGAAGTAGACGACGCCATCGGCTACTTCGCCGCGCACCCGAAGATCCATCGCCCGCTGCAATTGATGCAGGACGTGGGCCTGGGTTACCTGACGCTGGGCCAGCCGTCGCCCACGCTGTCGGGCGGCGAGGCGCAGCGCATCAAGCTGGTGACCGAGCTATCCAAGGCGCGCCTGACCGACGGGCTGATCAAGACCGGCCGCGCATCCCGCATCCCGCACACGCTGTACGTGCTGGACGAGCCCACGGTGGGCCTGTCGATGGCCGACGTTGAAAAGTTGATCCACGTGCTGCATCGCCTGGTGGAAGCCGGCAATACGGTGGTGGTGATCGAGCATAATCTGGACGTCATCGCCGAAGCCGACTGGCTGCTGGACCTGGGCCCCGAAGGCGGCACGGGCGGCGGGCAGCTGGTTGCCGAAGGCTCGCCGGAACATGTGATGACCCTGGCCGACCATTCCCACACGGGACGCGTCCTGACGGAATTCCTGGCTCATCAACATCCGTAGCAAGCATGCATTGTCGTTTTGAAGACCGGCTGGCCGGTCGCGCGCTGAAGTTCGAGGGCTTTTGCTCGCGAATTGAGGCGCGCAGCGCCGCCCAGGTCGGCCCCGCGCTGGCCGCCATCGAGGCCGCGCGGCAACAGGACCGCTGGGTGGCCCTGTTGCTGGACTACGAATTGGGCGAATGGCTGCTGCCCGAAGCCACGCGGGCGGCGCCGGCCGGCTCTTGGACCCCCCCGCAAGACGACGGCCGCCCGCGCCTGACCGCGCTGGTGTTCGAACGCAAGGTGGACGAAGCGCCGTGGGACGCACCCGACGCGGCCAGCGCCGACGCGGCCAGCGCCACGGCGACAAGCGTCGAGGCGGCTATCAGCCTGCCCGCGCCGCGCATGACCCAAGCCGACTACGTGCGCCAGGTCAACGCCATTCGGGGCCTGATCGAAGACGGCGAGCTCTACCAGGTCAACTACACCCAGCCGCTGGACGTGCAGCTCCAGGGGGATGCGGCCAGGCTTTACCGGCGCATCGCCGCCCGCAACCCGGTCGCCCACGCCGCCTTCATCCAGGACGGCGCGCGCACGGTGCTGTCGTTTTCGCCCGAGCTTTTTGTACGGCGAGACGGCGCGCGGCTGACGACCCGCCCCATGAAGGGCACCGCGCCACGCCATGCCGATGCCGGGGAAGACACGCGGCTGGGGCAGGGCCTGCTGGCCAGCGAGAAAAACCGCGCCGAAAACCTGATGATCGTGGACCTGCTGCGCAACGACCTGGGCCGCCTGGCCCAGCCGGGCTCGGTCAAGGTCGATGCGTTGTTTTCGCTGGAGCGCTATCCCACCGTCTGGACCATGACGTCCACCGTGTCGGCACAGGCGCCCGACGCCACCCTGGAAGACGTGCTGCGCGCGCTATTCCCCTGCGGTTCGATTACCGGCGCCCCCAAGGTCGCGGCCATGCGCCGCATCCGCCAGATGGAAACGGGCCCGCGCGGGCTGTATTGCGGCAGCGTGGGCTGGCTGGCGCCGGATGGGGATTTTTCGTTGAACGTGGCGATCCGCACCCTGGTGCTGGATGACGCCGGCCACGGCGTCTACAGCGTGGGCGGCGGCATCGTGCACGATTCGGACCCCGCCGAGGAATGGCAGGAGTGCCATTGGAAAGCCCGGATCCTGCGCGTTTGACGCCGCGCTGGAACTTCCGGTGACGGCGGTAGTAGCATAGAGCCCGGCCACACCCGCGAACTACCAGGAGCGTCCCATGCAACCCGAATTGATCGAGACCATCCTGGTTGATGCCGAACAGCGCGTGCCCTTGCTGGACCGCCACCTGAAGCGGCTGGAGGCATCCTGCAAGGACCTGGGCTACGCCTGGGCCGGGCGGCGCGCCGTGGAAGGCGACATCATGATCGCCGCCACCAGCCTGGTGACCCCGGGCGCGCATCGGCTGCGCCTGCTGGTGGCCCGCGACGGCAGCCGCCAGATCCAGACCGCCATGCTGCCGCCGCTGCCCGCCGTGCAGGAAGTGATGCTGGCGCCCGAAACGCTGCGCTCGACCGAGCCGCTGTTGCGCTACAAAACCACGCACCGCCCCTGGTACACCAAGACCATCGAATGGCTGCCGGCGCATCCGCACATCTTTGACCTGCTCTATCTGAATGAACGCGGCGAACTGTGCGAAGGCAGCCGCAGCAACGTGTACCTGCGCCTGGACGGCCGCTGGTACACGCCACCGGTGGACAGCGGCTGCCTGCCCGGCGTGCAACGCGGCGAACTGCTGGACACGGCCAACGTGCGCGAACGCGTGCTGACGCTGGCCGACCTGCATGCCGCCGACGAAATCCGGCTGTCGAATGCGTTGCGCGGCTGGTTCAACGTCACGCTGCGGGAAGCCTGACCCGCCCGTCCGGGTCCGCGAACTGCTCTACCACCACCTGCCGCAGCCACTGATTGGCGGGATCACGATGGTTGCGCGCGTGCCAGAACACATTGATGACCGATTCCGGAATCTTTACCGGACAGGGCGCCGTCGCCAGCCCGAAGGGAGCACAGGCGCAATCGGCAAAGCGCTGCGGCACCACCGCGATCATGTCCGTGGCCTGCAACACCGGCCCCACCGCAATGAAGTGCGGCACCGTCAGCCGCAAGCGGCGCTGGATGCCGGCGCGCGCGATCACCTCGTCCACCACGCCATGCCCCGTGCCCTCGGACACGATGGCCACATGCTCGGCCGCGCGGAATTGCCTGGCTGACACGCCCGAATGCGCCAGCGGATGGTCGCGCCGAAAAATGCACACATAGGGCTGGCTGAACAGCTTGCGTTGGAAAAAACCGCTTTGCAGGCCGGGCAAAAAACCCATCGCCACATCGATGCGGCCGCGCTCCATTTCGTCGCGCACGTCAATCGACGTGGTGCGCACCGTGCGGATGGTGACGCCCGGCGCAGCGGCGTCCAGCGCCCGCATCAGGCGCGGCAGGAAATAGGTTTCACCCACATCGTTCACGCCGATCACAAAGGCCCGTTCGCTGCGCGCCGGGTCGAACAAGGCGCGCGCGTTCAGCGTGCCATGCAGCGCGGCCAGCGCGTCCGCGATGGGCTGGGCCAGCGACTCGGCGTAGGGCGTGGGCACCATGCCGCGCGACGTGCGCAGGAACAGCTCATCGCCCAGCAGCTTGCGCAGACGGGTCAGCGCGTTGCTGACGCCCGGCTGCGAGATACCCAGGCTGTGCGCGGCGGCAGACACCCGGCCATGCCTGTGCAGTTCGTTGAAGACCACCAGCAGGTTCAGGTCCACGTCTTTGAGGTTCATGCGCTTGTCTCCACCAATATTGATTCTGGTGATGCGTTCTATTGAGCAGATTCTATTTATTTATTTCTGCGCGTGGCGGAAGATGAAGCGATAAAAGCTGCGACAAACGCCGCGACAAAGACCCGGAGACAAATCATGCCCCTCGGCCCCGCCTGGGCGGACGACGGTTCCCACCGTATTCCGTTTGGCGTCTACACCGACGCCGCGCTCCACCAGCGTGAACTGGAACGTTTTTTCTACCAGGCGCACTGGTGCTATGTCGGCCTGGAAGCCGAAATCCCCAACCCCGGCGACTTCAAGCGCACCGCCGTCGGCGAACGATCCGTCATCCTGCTGCGCGACAACGACGGCCAGGTCCGCGTGGTGGAAAACGTATGCGCCCACCGTGGCGTGCAGTTCTGCCGCGAACGTTCCGGCAACCGCAGCGAATTCGTCTGCCCGTACCACCAATGGAACTACGACCTGCAAGGCAACCTGATCGGTGTGCCCTTTCGGCGCGGCGTCAAGCAGGACGGCAAGGTCAACGGCGGCATGCCGCCCGACTTCAACACGGAAGAGCACGGCCTGACCAAGCTGGCGGTGGCCTGTCGCAACGGCGTGGTGTTCGCCTCGTTCGACCACGACGCCGAACCGCTGGAAGACTATCTGGGCCCCGACATCCTGCATTACTTCGACCGCGTGTTCGACGGCCGCCGGCTGGTCATCCACGGCTACAGCCGCCAACGCATACCCGGCAACTGGAAGCTGATGCAGGAAAACATCAAGGACCCCTATCATCCGGGCCTGCTGCACACCTGGTTCGTCACCTTTGGCCTGTGGCGCGCCGACAACCGGTCCGAATTGAAGATGGATCGCCATTTCCGCCACGCCGCCATGATTTCCACGCGCGGCCAGGGCGGCAAGGGCAGCGTGACCAGCGGCGTGTCCAGCTTCAAGGAACAGATGTCGCTGAACGACGATCGCTTCCTGGACATCGTGCCGGAGCCCTGGTGGAACGGCCCCACCGCCGTGCTGATGACCCTGTTTCCCAGCGTGATCATCCAGCAGCAGGTCAATTCGCTGTCCACCCGCCACATCCAGCCCGTGGGCCACGACGCCTTCGACTTTGTCTGGACGTACTTCGGCTTTGCCGACGACACGCCCGAGATGACGCAGCGGCGGCTGCGCCAGGCAAACCTGTTTGGCCCGGCCGGCTTCGTGTCGGCGGACGACGGCGAAGTGATCGAATTTTCGCAATCGGGTTTTCAACAGAAGCCGTGGCACCGCAGCGTGGCGGAACTGGGCGGCAAGACGGCCGAGAACACCGACCACATGGTGACGGAAACGCTGATACGCGGCATGTACGCGTATTGGCGCCGCGTGATGGAGGCATGAGCATGCTGGACTTTCCGCTTTATTACCGGCTGACCTGCCTGTACACCGACTACGCCGCCGCGCTGGACGCAGAGCACTGGGACAAGTGGCCGGACTTTTTCCTGGAAGACTGCGTCTACAAGGTGCTGCCCCGTGAAAACCACGAGCGCGGTTACCCGCTGGCCACCATGGCGTTCGAAAGCCGGGGCATGCTGAAAGACCGCATTTACGGCGCCACCGAAACGATCTTTCACGACCCGTACTACCAGCGCCATGTCGTGGGCGCGCCGCGCGTGCTGTCCATACAGGGCGACCGCATCGAATCCGAAGCCAACTACGCCGTCTTTCGCACCAAGCCCAACCAGCTGACCACGGTATTCAACGTGGGCCGCTACCTGGACGTGGTGCGCGACACGCCGGACGGCCTCAAGTTTGAATCGCGCCTGTGCATCTTCGACAGCGAGCTGGTGCCCAATTCGCTGATCTACCCCATCTGACCGGACAGGACCACCGCCATGACCATGACTACCCAATGGATCCAGGCCATCGCCCATGCCGATGTGCCGGAAGACGACGTGATTGCCGTGCAGGCCGGCGACCGCGAAATTGCGCTGTACGGCGTGGACGGCCAGGTCTACGCCACCGACAACCTCTGTACGCACGGCAATGCCCGTCTGTGCGACGGTTTTCTAACCGGCCATGAAATTGAATGCCCGCTGCACCAGGGGCGTTTCGACGTGCGCGACGGCCGGGCGTTGTGTTCGCCCTTGCGCGAGAACGTGGCCACTTATCCGGTCAGGATCGAGGACGGAATGGTGTTCGTGGCGCTGTAACGCCGCGTTCAGATCGCCATGCGCAACGCTTCGTTGGCCGCCGCCATTCCCATGGCCGCCGTCACCGTGACCACCGAACCATAGCCCGCGCAAGACAAGCCTTGCGGGGCCACCGCCTGACCGGCTGCGCCGACATCGTCCTCGCCTTCAGTGGGGCGCGTCCAGGCGTCGGGCAAAATGGCCGGCTGGTCGAACCACAGCGCATGCACGCCCATCTTCGGCACGCGCTTGAGCGCCTTGCCGTTCTGGTCGGACGCGCGCGGAAACCCGTGTTCGCGGCGCAGCTTGTTGCGCAGCTTGGACAGCAAGGCGTCGTTCACCGCCGCCGACAAATCCCCTGCCCGCAACGCCAGCGGATCGGTCTTGCCGCCCGCGCCGCCGCACAGCAGCATCGGCACGCCCAGCGCACGCGCGTGCAGGATCATCGCGATCTTGGCGGCGGCCTGGTCGGTGCAATCGATGATGACGGTATAGGGGCCGGGCAGCACCTCGGCCACGTTCTCGGGCGACACGAAGTCATCCACCCGCGTCAGCCGGCATTCGGGGTTGATCTCCAGCACCCGCTCGGCCATTGCGTCCACCTTGGACTTGCCCAGCGTGGACGTCAGCGCGTGCAATTGCCGGTTGACGTTGGATTCCGCGATATGGTCCAGGTCGATCAACGTCAAGGCGCCCACGCCGCAACGCGCCAGCGCCTCGACCGTCCACGATCCTACGCCGCCCAAGCCGGCCACGGCCACGTGCGCGCGCTGCAAGTGCGCGGGCGCTTGCGGGCCGTACAAACGGGAAAGGCCGCCGAAACGGCGGTCCAGGTCGGCGGCGGGGGCTGGGGTGGGGTCGGGAAAGTCCATGGCGGCTATTTTAGGGCAAGGGCCGGGCCAAAGCCGGAGCCGGAGCCGGAGCCGGAGCCGGAGCCGGAGCCTGAGTCTGAGCCTGAGTCTGATCGTCCCCGCCCAGCGCCCGGTACACCGTCACCTGGTTCACCAGGCGGTTCAAGCCGTTCTCATCGCGCGCGATCTCGGCGGTGCGGCGCTTTTCCTGCGCGTCCAGCCAGTCCTTGAGCGACACCGCCCCTGCCCGGTACCGCACTTCATACAGGCGTTCGGCATCGCGCGCCGCGCGCAGCGACACCGCCAGCTGCTCGGCCTGCAAGCTCAACTGCGTCCGGTTCGACAAGGCGTTTTCCACGTCAGCCATGGCCTGATACAGCGTCTGCCGGAAATTGACAACGCGCTCTTCGTAGTCGGCCTTGGATATCTTGATGTTCAGCTGCATCTGATTCCATTGCAGGAACGGCAGCGTCAGGCCCACGCCCAAGGCGGCGACGGGGTTTTGCAGCACGTTCGACAACGTGGGGCTGGCGCTGCCCACCGCGCCCGTCAGCGTCACGGGCGGATAGAAGCTGGCGCGGGTGGCGTCCACGGTGGCCAGCGCCTCGCGCAGGCGCAGTTCGGCGGCGCGCAGGTCGGGGCGACGGCCCAGCAAATCGGCGGGCACGCCGGCGCGGGCCTCGGGCAACGGGTACGGCGGCAGGCGCGGCGGGTTGGCCATGCTGCGGTCGGGCGGGCCGTCGAACAGGATGGCCAGCGCGTTGGTGTATTCCACGCGCTGCTGCACTAGCAGCGTGTGCGCCGCCTGCTGGCTGGCCACGGTCTGTTCGGCTTCGGCCAGTTCCAGCGCCGACGCGCCGCCCGCTGCGTACTGCGCGCGCACCAGGTCCTGCGTGCGGCGTGCGTAGGCGATGCTTTCCTCGCTGCTGGCGATGCGCTGGTTGATGAACGCCGTCTGCCAATACAGCGTGGCGGTGGTGCCCACCAGCGACAAGGCGGCGGACTGGCGGTCATGCTCGGTGGCCAGCGCTTCCCACTGGGCGGCATCGCGCTGGCGCGACAGCTTGCCCCACAGGTCCGCTTCGTAGCTGACCGTCAGCTGGGCCTGGTTGTTGCGCGTGATGAGGCGGTCGCCATACAGGTTGCGGTTGCGCGTCACGCTGGCGTCGCCGCCCAGTTGCGGCATCAGCTGGTCTTCGGTCAAGCCGGCCTGGTATTGCGCCCGGCGCACGCGGATCGCGGCGGCCGCCAGATCGTTGTTGCGCGCCAGTACGGCGTCGATCAAGCCGTTCAGCACCGGGTCGTTGAAGTTGCGCCACCACTGGCCGCCCTGGGCCAGGGGCGCGTGCAGGTTTTCCAAGCCGCCATGGGTCCAGGCGGCGGGCGTCTGGGTCATGGGGGGCTCGTAGTCACTGCGCAGCAGGCTGCCGCATCCGCCCAGGGCAACAAGCAGCGCCAGCGCGACGGGTTTGCAAATCGGGGAAACCGCTTTCATCGTCCTCATTCCCGGGCCAAGGCCTCGACGGGATCCAGGCGCGCCGCGTTGCGCGCCGGCAAATAGCCAAAAAGCACACCGATCAGCGTCGAGCACGTAAATGCCGCCACCATCGATGCCGTGGAATAAATCATCTGGAACGAGCCGCCCGTGGCCTTGGACACCAGCACGCCCAAGGCCAGCGACAGCATGATGCCCACCGCACCGCCGATCAGGCAGACCAGCACGGCTTCAATCAGAAACTGCTGCATGATGTCGCTGCGCCGCGCGCCCACCGCCATGCGCACGCCGATCTCGCGCGTGCGTTCGGTGACGGACACCAGCATGATGTTCATGACCCCGATCCCGCCGACCATCAGCGAAATCAACGCAATCAGTGACACCAGCAGCGTCATCGTGGCCGTGGTGCGCTCGATGGTCTTGCGGATGGCGTCCGTGTTGAACACGAAGAAATCCTTCACGACGTGGCGGCGCATCAGCAGCCGTTCGATGGATTTCTCGGCGGCGGCCGGCGGCGTGGCGTCGCTGACGCGCACCGTGATGCTTTTCAGATGCTGTTGCCCCAGCACACGCGACAAGGCCGTGGTGTAGGGAATCCAGACGTTCAGCGATTCGTTGTTGCCGAACACCGAATCTTTCTTGGCGGTCACGCCGATCACGCGCGCGGGCATGGACCCCAGGAACACTACCTGCCCGATGGGCTCGGTGTGCGAGCCGAACAGCGCGCGCCGCGTGCCCTCGTCGATCACCACTTCCTGCGCGCGGCGCACCACGCTGGTCTCGTCGAAGAACTTGCCTTGCGCCAGCTTGATGGCGCGCACGCGGAAGTACTGTTCGCCCACGCCCTGGATCGACCCGTTCACCGACACGTTGCGATAGCGCAGCGTGTTGCTGGTGGCGACCTCGGGCGTGACGCTGTCCACATAGGGCTCGCGCGCCAGGGCGTCGGCGTCCGCCGCGACCAGCGTGCGGATGTTGACGGCCTTTTCGTCGCCAAAGTCCTTGCCGGGAAAGACTTCCACCGTGTTCGTGCCGATGGCGCTGATGTCTTCCAGGATCTTGCGGCGCGACCCTTCGCCCAGCGCCACCACCGACACCACGGCGGCAATGCCGATGATGATGCCCAGCATGGTCAACGAGGTGCGCAGGCGGTGCGCATTCATGGACAACAGCGCCATGCGCAAGGCTTCGCCGCAGCGGTCCAGGTACGCCTGCCACGCGGGGCGCTTGGGCAGTTCGGGGGGTGCATCGCGCGCGGCGTCCCGGTGCGGGGCGTCGGGGTTGCGCTTGTCCGCCACGATTTCGCCGTCGCTGATCTCGATGATGCGCTGCGCGTGGCGCGCCACGTTCATGTCGTGCGTGACGATGATGATGGTGTGCCCGGCCGCATTCAGCTCTTCCAGAATGCGCATCACTTCCTGGCCGGTGTGCGTGTCCAGCGCGCCGGTGGGCTCGTCGGCCAGGATGATGTCGCCGCCATTCATCAGCGCGCGCGCAATGCTCACGCGCTGCTGCTGGCCGCCGGACAATTGTCCGGGCCGGTGCTCGGACCGGTCAGCCAGGCCCAGCCGCGCCAGCAGTTGTTCGGCGCGGTCCATGCGGGCTTCGCGGCGCTTGCCGGCATACACGGCGGGCATTTCGACGTTGCCCTGCGCGGTCAGGTCCGACAGCAGGTGATAGCGCTGGAAGATGAAGCCGAAATGTTCGCGGCGTAGTTCGGCAAGCTCGTCCGGACCCAGCTCGCCGGTGCCGCGGCCGCCCACGCGGTAGTCGCCCCGGGTGGGGCGGTCCAGGCAGCCCAGGATGTTCATCAGCGTGGATTTGCCGGAGCCGGATGCGCCCACGATGGCAACCATCTCGCCGGCCTCGATGGTCAGGTTGACGTCTTTCAGGACGGCGATGGTCTGGTCGCCGGCGGGAAATTCACGCCGTACGCCGGACAACGCAATCAGCGGACCGCTCATGTCAGGCCCCCGGCGCGGCAGCGGCGGCCGGGGCGGAATCCGCCGACACGACCCGCTCGCCTACCTCCAGCCCTTCCAGCACCTGCGCCTGCACGTTGTTGTTCATGCCGATCTTGACGTGGCGCACCTCGGTCTTGTTGTCCTTCAAAACAACACGCACGGCATAACGGCCGTCTTCGCCGCGCTTGCCCAGCGCCGAGGCCGGCACCACGACGGCGTCGCGCGCCTCGCCCAGCACGATGAAGACCTGCGTGGTCATCGAGATGCGCAGTTTTTCGTCGGGGTTGGGCACATCGAACAGGCCGTTGTAGTAGACGGCGGCGGTGGACGAGCTGCCGCTTGACGCGGTCAGCGAGGTGGTGGCGTCGTCTTTCTGGATGGAATCGGGCGCGGGTTCCACGGCGCGCAAGGTCGCGTGATAGCGCTGGTCGGGCTCGCCAAGAATCGTGAAGTACACGGGCAGGCCGGGCTTGACGCGGGTGACGTCGGCTTCGGAGATCTGCGCCTTGATCGTCATGGTGTCCACCTGGGCCACCTTGATGATGGTGGGCGCGCTTTGGATCGAGTTGACCGTCTGCCCTTCCTTGGTCACCACGGCCACCACCATGCCGTCGATGGGCGAGACGATGCGGGTGTAGCCCAGGTTGACCTTGGCCGTGTCCACCTGGATCTCGGCCTGCGCGATCTGCGCATCCAGCGACGCGATCTCGGCGCGGGTCACGCCCAGCGTGGCCTCGGCCGATTCATAGGCTTCGCGCGAACTGGCGTCGGCGGCCAGCATCTGGCGCTGACGCTTGAACGCCAGTTCGGCCTGCTTCAGCATCGCGACCTTGGCTGCCCGTTCGGCGCGCCGGGTCTGGAGGGCGGCTTCGGCGTTGCGCAAATCGTTCTGCTGGGTCAGGTCGTCGATTTCGGCAACCAGCTGCCCTTTCTTGACGCGGTCGCCCAGTTGCACTTTCAGGGATTTGAGCTGGCCGGTGGCCTGCGCGCCGACGCTGACGCGCTCGATGGCGTCCAGCGTGCCGCTGGCCAGTACGCTGTCTTCCAGGTTGGCGCGGGTGACCTCGGCCGCGGCGAAGGTGGGCGGCGGCGGGGCCGAGAAGAACATGGCGCGCACCGCCAGCCCCCCCAACACGACGACGACGGCGATCAACGCATAACGCTTGAACTTACTGCGGGACTTTTTCATTGCACCTGAGAATGAGTGACCGGCGGGGCGGCCATAACGTAACGCCACGCCATCGCAGCGCCACGCCATCGCGCCACGCCGGGCCGCCATCCTAAACGGGGCAAGGGTGTGTTGCGATGACCGATTGCGGCGAAACGGTGAAAAACAGTAAAGCGGGTTCCAGTCTGAACACCGGAATGAACGATTGTTCCGTTGCGTGAACGATACAACGGCGACGGCGCAGAAACGAAACCGCCGCGCCACGCCCGCCCGGATCGTGCGGCCAACGTGCCGCATCTTGATGCGTAAGGCCGCGACTTGGCCGCTAGATGGCCGCTATCTTGTTCGCGCCGCCTGAAACATTTTGCCGCGCCGCAAAATAACCGCGCCTCGACATAGACCGACGATCCGCACAGAATGATTGCAGTTAACGCCGTGTCTACCTCCAACAGATCCCCCTCCTTGCCCTCTGGTTCCCCGGAATTTTCCGGGGCGGTCCTGCTGTGTCTGTTGGCGATGATGAACCACGTGGCGCTGACGGGCGGCCGGATCACCGTGTCGCTGACCGCGCTGCAAATGGGCCTGTCCACCTTCAAGGTCGGCACGCTGGTGGCGGTGTTTGCCGTGCTGCCGATGCTGTTTTCGGTGCGTGCGGGCCGCTGGGTGGATCGCGTGGGCATCGTGCGCCCACTGGTCATCGGCACGTCTTTGGTCGCCACCGGCACCGCTTTGCCGTTTATCTTCCAGACCCAGACGGCGCTGCTGGTGGCGTCCTGCTGTATCGGCATCGGTTTCATGCTGCACCAGGTTGCCACGCAAGACCTGCTGGGCCACGCCGAGCCGGCGCAGCGGCTGCGCAATTTTTCCTTCATGTCGCTGGCCCTGGCCGGTTCCGGGTTTTCTGGGCCGCTGATTGCGGGTCTGGCAATCGACAACCTGGGCACGCGGACCGCGTTCGGCCTGTTGGCCCTGGGCCCGATCCTGTCCGGCATCGGGCTGTATGCCTTGCGCCACCAGTTAAAGGCGGTGGATTCGCAGTTGTCCGGCGCCAAGGAAGCGCAGCGCCGCCGCGTGACGGAACTGCTGGCGGTGCCGGCGTTGCGCCGCATCCTGATGGTCAACACAATTTTGTCGGGCGCCTGGGATACGCATCTTTTCGTGGTGCCGATCTTCGGCGTGGCGATCGGGCTGTCCGCCACCACCATCGGCGTCATTCTGGCGTCCTTCGCGGCGGCAACGTTCGTCATCCGGTTGGTATTGCCGCTGATCATGCGCCGGGTGCGTTCGTGGACGCTGGTGCGCGTGGCGATGGCCACGGCCGCCATCGACTTCATGCTTTACCCGCTGTTCACCGATGTTACCGTGCTGATCGTGCTGTCGTTCATTCTTGGGCTGGCGCTGGGCTGCTGCCAACCGAGTATGCTGTCGCTCTTGCACCAGCATTGCCCGCCCGGCCGCGCGGCCGAAGCCGTGGGCCTGCGCATGGCGCTGATCAACGGTTCTCAGGTGTCCCTGCCGTTGACCTTCGGCGCGCTGGGTGCGGTAATTGGCGTTGCCCCCTTGTTCTGGGCCTATTCGCTGGCCCTGATGGCGGGCGGGTGGGCCAACCGAAATCCCCCGCTCGAGTCTGACCGGAAGCCTTAAGTCGTGAACACGCAGTCCCCTCCCTCCGCCCCCGGCGTCGCCGGCGCCAGCTTGCCATTTCGCCTGTGGACGCCCGAAGAAAGACAGGCCTCGCTGGACGACGCGCTGCGCCATTGGCAGGCGGGAGACGACGTCTGGGTATATGGATATGGGTCACTGATCTGGCGCCCGGACTTTGACTTCATGGAGCGCCGGCTGGCGACCTTGCGCGGCCACCACCGGGCGCTGTGCCTGTGGTCGCGGGTCAACCGGGGCACGCCGGAATGCCCCGGCCTGGTGTTCGGGCTGGACCGGGGCGGCTCCTGCCGCGGCGTCGTCTACCGCCTGGCGGGCGACCAGGTGCCCACGTATTTCCCTGCCCTATGGGAA
The DNA here is from genome assembly GCF_036668755.1 of Achromobacter sp. ESBL13. Classification (NCBI taxonomy): domain Bacteria; kingdom Pseudomonadati; phylum Pseudomonadota; class Betaproteobacteria; order Burkholderiales; family Alcaligenaceae; genus Achromobacter; species Achromobacter sp. ESBL13. The sequence goes on from NZ_JAZEVT010000007.1 coordinate 217,730, forward strand.
CGCGAGATGTCCACGGGCGCCTACCTGCCCCGCTGGATCAACTGCACCACCGACGCCGGCACCGTCCGCGCGCTGGTGTTCATCATGAACCGTGACAACCCCGCATACATCCGCGCGCTGCCCCAGGACGAGCTGCTGGCCATCGTGCGCCGGGCGGCCGGCCGCTACGGCCCCTGCACGGAATACGTGGTGCAGACGGCCCAGGCGCTGCGAGCGGCGGGCATCCACGATGCCCGGCTGGACGCCATCGCGCGGCTGCTGGAAGAAGACGGACACAGGCTGCCTGAAGGGGCCTGAAGGCGCCTGAAAGCTCCTGAAGGCACCTGAAGGGCGGCCTGACAGGTGGCCCGAAGCGTGGCCGGGGCGCGCCCGGGCAGGAAACATCCCGAGGTCTGCGCGGGGTCAAAGGGCGGGTGGTAGTGCGGGCGGTATAAACTCCCTGTTATCCACCCTGAATCCCCATCCTCATGTCCGTCTCCGATCTGCGTCAAAGCTACGAAAAGAACGTCCTGTTGGAAAACCAGGCCGCCGCCTCGCCGTTCGAGCAATTTTCCCGCTGGTTCGACGAAGCCCTGGCCGCCAAGGTGCCCGAGCCCAACGCGATGACGTTGGCCACGGTTGACGCAACCGGCCAGCCCAGCGCCCGCATCGTCCTCATCAAGGGTTTTGACGAGCGCGGCTTCACGTTCTTCACCAACTACGAGTCCCGCAAGGGGCAAGACCTGTTGGCCGAGCCGCGCGCCAGCCTGCTGTTTTTCTGGCAGCCGCTGGAACGCCAGGTCCGGATTGAAGGCGTGGTGGAAAAAGTGGCCCCCGAAGAGTCGGACGCCTACTATCACAGCCGCCCCGCCGGATCGCGCATCGGCGCGTGGGCGTCCCCCCAGAGCCAGCCCATTACCCGCGAAGCGCTGGAAGCCCGTGAAAAGGACTTCCGCGAACGCTTTGGCGATCAGCCCCCGCGCCCGCCGCACTGGGGCGGTTACCGCTTGAAGCCCACCGCCATCGAATTCTGGCAAGGCAGGCCGTCGCGCCTGCACGACCGCCTGCGCTATGTCGCCGACGGCCCGGCCTGGAAGATCGAACGCCTGTCGCCCTGATGTCGGGCGCGTTTGTGCGCCCGCCCAATTACCGATTGCATGCCCGCCTCCTCCCCTGATTTTGACGCCGCTTTTTTCCGCACCGCGCTGGGCCGCTACGCCACGGGCGTAACGGTCGTGACGGCCGCCGGGCTTGATGGCGCCCCCATCGGCCTGACGGTCAGCTCGTTCAATTCGGTATCGCTGAACCCGCCGCTGATCCTGTGGAGCCTGTCGCGCACGTCGTCCTCGCTGGCGGCGTTCGAACAGTGCGAACGCTACGTGGTCAACGTGCTTAGCGCCGAGCAGATCGCGCTGGCGCGCCGTTTCGCCACGGGCAAGACGCCCGACCGCTACGCCGGCCTGACGGTGCATTACGCGCCGGGCGGCACGCCGATGCTGGACGGCCATTGCGCCGCCTGGTTCGAATGCCGCAACCGCAGCCGCTACGAAGAAGGCGATCACATCATCATGGTGGGCGAAGTGGAACGCTGCGGCCACAGCAACGAACCCCCGCTGGTCTTTCACGCCGGCGGCTTTGACCTGACGCCCGCGGGCAGCCGGTCCGAAAGGAAGACGCCATGAGCGTGGACGTAGATTGCGTCGTCATCGGCGCGGGCGTGGTAGGGCTGGCCGTGGCCCGCTCGCTGGCGCAGGCCGGCCGCGAAGTGCTGGTGGCCGAAGCCACCGAAGCCATCGGCACGGGCACCAGCTCGCGCAATTCCGAAGTGATCCACGCCGGCATCTATTACCCGGCGGGCAGCCTGAAGGCGCGCCTGTGCGTGCGTGGCAAACACCTGCTGTACGCGTACTGCGCCGAACGCGGCGTGCCGCACAAGCGCCTGGGCAAGCTGATCGTAGCCACCAACCGCGAACAGGCCGCCCAACTTGAAGGCATTGCGCAGCGCGCGCGCGCCAACGGCGTGGACGACTTGCAATTCATTTCCGGCGAAGAAGCCATGCGCCTGGAGCCCGCGCTGCAATGCACGGCCGCGCTGGTGTCGCCATCCACCGGCATCGTCGACAGCCATGCCCTGATGCTGTCATTCCAGGGCGACGCCGAAAACGCCGGTGCGCAGTGTGTTTTCCATACGCCCCTAGTGTCCGGCCGCGTGCGCCCCGAGGGCGGCTTCGAGCTGCAATTCGGCGGCGACGAAGCCATGACGCTGACCTGTAACGTGCTGATCAATTCGGCCGGGCTGCAAGCGCCCGCGCTGGCCCGCCGCCTTGACGGCGTGCCGCCCGCCACCATCCCGACCGATTACCTGTGCAAGGGCAGCTACTTCACGCTGGCCGGCCGCGCGCCCTTCACGCGCCTGATCTACCCCGTGCCGCAACATGCCGGCCTGGGCGTGCACCTGACGCTGGACATGGGCGGCCAGGCCAAGTTCGGCCCCGATACCGAATGGATCGGCACCGAAGACTACACGCTGGACCCGGCCCGCGCCGAAGTGTTCTACGACGCGGTGCGCAGCTACTGGCCGGCGCTGCCGGACAATGCGCTGGCGCCCGGCTACACCGGCATCCGGCCCAAGATCTCGGGCCCGCACGAACCCGCCGCCGACTTCGTCATTGCCGGCCCCGCCGTGCATGGCGTGCCCGGCCTGGTGAACCTGTTCGGCATTGAATCCCCCGGGCTGACCTCCAGCCTGGCCGTGGCGGAAGAAACCCTGGCGCGCCTGACCGCCTGATTCCGCCCATCCCCCCTTATCCTTACCTCGGCCTATTCCCGCACCATGCAGCACAACGACTACATCCTGACCCTGTCCTGCCCTGACCGCACCGGCATCGTCTACCGCGTCAGCGGCCTGTTGTTCGAATTGGGTTGCAACATCCTGGATTCGCAGCAATTCGGCGACGAGGAAACGGGCCAGTTCTTCCTGCGCGTGCACTTTGACCTGCCCGTGGCCGTGAACCCCGACGACCTGCGCGGCCGGCTGGATACGCTGTCGGCGGACTACGGCATGGACCTGAAACTGCATGACGCGCGCCGCAAGCAGCGCCTGTTGATCATGGTCAGCAAGCAGGGCCACTGCCTGAACGACCTGCTGTTTCGCGTGCATAGCGGGCATTTGCACGCCGAAGTGGCCGCCATCGTGTCGAACCACAACGACTACGCCAGCCTGGCGGCGTCCTACGGCATCCCGTTCCATTACCTGCCCGTTACCGCCGACACGAAGGCCGAGCAGGAAAAGCAGGTCTTGCAGATTGCCGACCAGTCCAACACCGATCTGGTGGTGCTGGCCCGCTACATGCAGATCCTGTCGGCGGACATGTGCCGCGCGCTGAACGGCCGCGCCATCAACATCCACCACAGCTTCCTGCCCAGCTTCAAGGGCGCGCGCCCGTATCACCAGGCGCATGCTCGCGGGGTGAAGATCATCGGCGCCACCGCCCACTACGTGACGTCGGACCTGGACGAAGGCCCGATCATCGACCAGGACATCGAACGCGTGGACCACACCATGACGGCGGCCGACCTGACCCAGGTGGGCAGCGATATCGAATCGCTGGTGCTGTCGCGCGCGGTGCGCAGCCATGTCGAACACCGCATCCTGCTGAACCGCAACAAGACCGTCGTGTTCCGCTAAGCCTGGCCAGGCCCGGACAGGCGGGCTGATCCAGCGCTACAGCTGCTCGTTAGCCGCGGCGCCGTCCGGGGCAAGCGCTGCCAGCTGGCCCGAAGGCGGCGGAAATTGCCGCGTCACCAGCGCCATGGCCCGACGCTGCAAAGGCGACTGCGCGCCGGCTTGCCAGATCACCTGGCTGACCGAGCGCGCCTCGTGATCGAACGCAATGAAACGCGTGCCGGCCAGCCCGCTGCGCGACAGGCAGGACGGCACGATGGACACGCCCAGCCCCTGCGACACCAGCGACGCCACGCTAAGCCAATGCCGCACCTCGTGGCGCACCACGGGCATGAAGCCCGCCGCCACGCACATCGACAACACGGTTTCGAAATAGCTGGGTGACGCCGCGCGGGCGAAGAAGACAAAGTCGTCGCCCGCCAGATCGGCCAGCCGCAAGGACGCGCGCGTGGCCAGCGGATGGGAATCCGGCAGACACACGACGAAGGGCTCCGCGATCAGGTCGCGCGCCAGCACTTCATCGGGCACCGGGTTGGCATGAATGAACCCCAGGTCCTGCTCGCCGCGCCGCACGGCTTCAATCTGCTCGTGCGAATTCAGCTCCGTCAGCACGTGCTCCACATCGGGCAGTTCGGCGCGCATGGCGTTCAGCAGCACCGGCAGGCCGCGATACAGCATCGACCCCACGAAGCCGATGCGCAGCCGCCCGCGCAGCCCCGCGTCTACCCGGCGCACCAGCGTACGCACTTCCTCGGCCTGCCGCAGCAGTGTCAGCGCCTCGCGGTACAGCACGTGGCCGGCGTCGGTCAGTTCCACATGGCGGCTGGTGCGGGCAAGCAGGCGCGCGCCCACGTTGTCTTCCAGCTGGCGGATGGCGTAGCTGAGCGGCGGCTGCGAGATATGCAGGCGGGTGGCGGCGCGGCTGAAATGGCGTTCTTCGGCCACCGCGATGAAGTAGCGCAACAGGCGCGGATCCAGATCCATGGTCTCCCCCTATCTATATTTTTTATGGATTGTTCTACACCAAAACGGTATTTGCATAGATTAATCCACCCGCGCAACATCGGCCATCTTCCCGATTTTTCGCAGGATGCCGCCATGGACGCCACTGCCCGCCCCCGTATTTCCGCCTCTGCTTTTGCTTCTGCTTCCGCCTCCGGTCTGGCTGCCACTTCCGCCTCCACTCCGGTCCCGGATTCGCGCGGCCTGAACCTGTTCACCGCCGACCCCTACGCCGCCGCCCTCAGCCAGCGCTACCTGCCCGCACCGCTGCACGCCCATCTGCTGCCCCACCTGGAACGCCTGGGCGGCCTGGCGGGTGGCGTCATGGATGAGCTGGCCGCCACGGCGGACAAGCATCCGCCCACGCTGTCGGTGCGCAGCCGGGCCGGCGCGGACGAATCGCGGGTGGACAAGCACCCCGCCTATGTGGAACTGGAACGGCTGGCCTATAGCGAATTCGGCCTGGCCGCGCTGTCGCATCGCGGCGGCGTGCTGGGCTGGCCCGAGCCCATGCCGGCCGCCGCCAAGTACGCGCTGAGCCATTTGTTCGTGCAGGCGGAATTCGGCCTGTGCTGCCCGGTCAGCATGACCGATTCGCTGGCTCGCACGCTGCGCAAGTTCGGCGACCCGGCGCTGGTCGAACGCGTGCTGCCGCAGGTCACCACGCAGGATTTCGACGCGCTGCGCCAAGGCGCCATGTTCATGACGGAACAAGGCGCGGGCTCGGACGTCAGCGCCACCGAAGTCACCGCCGACCTGCAAGCGGACGGCACCTGGCGCATCCATGGCGACAAATGGTTTTGCTCGAATCCCGACGCGGGTTTCGCGATGGTGCTGGCGCGCAGCGAAACCGCGCCCGGCCTGAAGGGCGTCTCGCTGTTCCTGTTGCCGCGCGACCTGGCCGACGGCAGCCACAACCACTACCGCATCCTGCGCCTGAAAGACAAGCTGGGCACGCGCTCCATGGCCAGCGGTGAAATCCGCCTGGAAGGCGCCGTGGCCTGGCTGGTGGGCGAGCGCGGCCGGGGCTTCAAGCACATGGCCGACATGATCAATAACTCGCGCTTGTCCAACGGCATGCGCGCGGCCGGGCTGATGCGCCGCGCGGTGACCGAAGCGATCTTCGTATCGCAGCAGCGCCGCGCCTTCGGCAAGCGGCTGGTCGACATGCCGCTGATGCAACGCCAGCTGGTCAAGATGACGGTATGGGCCGAGCAGGCGCGCAGCGTCATGTTCCAGACGGCGCGCGCGCTGGCCGACGCCGACCAGGGCACGGCCGACCCGGCGCTGGCACGCATCCTGACCCCACTGATCAAGTTCCGCGCCTGCCGCGATGCGCGCAAGGTGACGGGCGACGCGATGGAAGTGCGCGGCGGCTGCGGCTATATCGAAGAATGGACCGAGCCGCGCCTGGTGCGCGATGCGCACCTGGGTTCCATCTGGGAAGGCACCAGCAACATCGTCGCGCTGGATGTGCTGCGCGCCATCAAGAAAGAAAATTCACTGCCCGCGCTGCGCGGCCACATCGACCAACTGCTGGCCGATGGCGCGCCCTGCCCGCCCGCGCTGGCCGCGTTGCAGGCCGATGCGCTGGCCAAGACCTTTGCGCTGGCCGAGCACGCCGCCATGGGGGACCACGCCGAACTGGCCCGCCAGGCGGCGTCCCTGCTTTATCACGCCGTGTCCATGGCCGCGCTGCGCTGGGAAGCCACGGGCGCCGGCATGGAAAGCCGCGCGCAACTGGCCGACCAGGTGCTGCTGCACCGCCTGGCGCCGCGCGACCCCTACGCCATTCCCCCTAACGAAAGCGCCGCCTGCCAAGCCATCTTGCAATACGCGCTGTAACCCGCGACGCCGGCGGCACAGCCGGCGCGCCCCCTCACAGGAGACACCACCATGAAACGCCTATTTGCCCCCTTGCTGCTGGCCGTGGCCACCGCCGTGGCGCCCGCCGCGCCCGCGCTGGCGGCCGACGCCTACCCCAGCGCCAAACCCATCACGTTGATCGTGCCGTTCCCGCCGGGCGGGCCCACCGACGCCATGGCGCGCCGCCTGGCCGAAAAGCTGCGTGAACCGCTCAAGCAGAACGTCATCGTCGAAAACCGCAGCGGCGCGGGCGGCAACATCGGCTCTGAATACGTGGCGTCGGCCAAGCCGGACGGCTACACGATTCTGTTCGGCACGTCCGGCCCGCTGGCCATCAACGTCAGCCTTTACAAGCGGCAGGGCTACAACCCCGAGACCAGCTTCGCCCCGATCATCCGCCTGGGCCACCTGCCCAACATCCTGGTTGTGAACCCGTCGGTGCCGGTCAACAACGCGCAGGAACTTATCGCCTACGCCAAGCAGAATCCGGACAAGCTCAGCTACGCCTCGTCGGGCAACGGCGCGTCGTCGCACCTGGCCGGCATTCTGTTCAACCAGATGGCGGGCACCAAGATCATGCACATCCCGTACAAGGGCACGGGGCCGGCGCTGAACGATTTGCTGGGCGGGCAGGTGTCGATGTCGTTCACCGACATCCTGACCGCGCTGCCCTACATCAAGGCCGGCAAGCTGCGCGCCATCGGCCTGGCCAGTGCGCAGCGCTCTGACGCGTTGCCCGACCTGCCCACCTTGTCCGAGCAAGGGCTGACGGGCTACGACGTCAGCGTCTTCTTCGGCATCGTCGCGCCCAAGGGCACGCCGGCCGACGTGGTCGATACCTTGAACCGCGCGTTCAAGACCGCGCTGTCCGACCCGACCGTGGAACAGACGCTGCGTTCGCAAGGCATCGTTGCCGCGCAGGACCAGACGCCGCAAGGGCTGGCCACCTTCATCACCACCGAAGTCCCCAAGTGGCGCGAGCTGATCAAGAGCGCCAACGTTTCCATCGACTGAAGCAGACATCCATGGCCCCTACCCTACCGAACGCCGGCGCGCTTGCCGGCTGCAAAGTCATTGACCTGTCGCGCGTGCTGGGCGGCCCGTATTGCACGCAGATCCTGGCCGACCACGGCGCCGACGTGTTGAAGATCGAGCCACCGGGCGGCGACGAAACGCGCGGCTGGGGGCCGCCTTTCCTGGGCGACACGGCCTCGTACTTCATCGGCGTGAACCGCAACAAGGAAGGCATGACGCTGGACCTGTCGCAACCGGCCGGCCAGGAACTGCTGCGCCATCTGCTGGCGGACGCGGACGTGCTGGTCGAGAACTTCAAGCCCGGCACCCTGGAAAAATGGGGCTTGGGATTTGACACGCTGAGCCAGGCGTTTCCCAAGCTGGTGCATTGCCGTGTCAGCGGCTTCGGCGCCGATGGCCCCTTGGGCGGCCTGCCCGGCTACGACGCCTGCGCGCAAGCCATGTGCGGCCTGATGAGCGTGAACGGCGAAGCCGACGGCGACGCCACGCGCGTGGGCTTGCCGGTGGTGGACATGGTGACCGGTCTGAACGCCGCCGTCGCCATCCTGCTGGCGCTGAACGAACGCCATCGCAGCGGGCTGGGCCAGTTCCTGGACATCACTTTGTACGACTGCGCGCTGTCGCTGCTGCATCCGCACGCCGCCAATTTCTTCTACAGCGGCAAGGTGCCCAAGCGCAGCGGCAATGCGCATCCGAACATCGCGCCGTACGAAACCCTGCCCACCGCCAGTGGCCCGATCTTCCTGGCCGTGGGCAACAACCGCCAATTCGCGTTGATGGCGCAGGTGCTGGAGGCGCCGGAACTGGCCGCCGACCCGCGCTTTGCAACCAACGCCGACCGCCTGCAAAACCGCCAGGCCTTGCGTGACGCGCTGTCGGCCTTGCTGGCGCGGCAACACGCCGCGCCCTTGGCCGACCGCTTGCTGCGCGCCGGCGTGCCCGCCGCGGCGGTGCAGACGGTGGACGAGGCGCTGGCGCATCCGCACACACGCCATCGCGGCATGCTGGTGGAACAGGGCGACTACAAAGGGGTGGGTTCGCCCATCAAGCTGTCGCGCACGCCCGCCACCTTGCGCAAGCTGCCGCCCGCGCTGCAAGAGGCGCCATCAACGAATACCAACAACTAAGACATTTCGTTGCACCGCTGTAGCATCGGCTGCTACGTCCTCCCCTTAGACTTTTCGGGTCGCCTCCCGCGAGTGAAAGAAAGAGGAGAAAAAGAAGATGGCTACAACCGATGTAAAAGCCCCATCGCAATCGGAAAACGCGCCGCTCAAGCGCGTGATGGGCCCCAAGCTGCTGTTGCTGTTCATTGTTGGCGACATCCTGGGCACAGGCGTTTATGCATTGACCGGCCAGGTCGCCGCCGAAGTTGGCGGCGCCGCCTGGCTGCCCTTCCTGGTGGCGTTTGCCATCGCGCTGTTGACCGCGCTGTCCTACCTGGAACTGGTCACGAAATACCCCAAGGCGGCCGGCGCCGCGCTGTACGTGCACAAGGCGTTCGGCGTGCACTTTCTGACCTTCATCGTCTGCTTCACCGTCATGTGTTCGGGGCTGACATCCGCGGCCACGGCGTCCCAGGCTTTCGCCGCGAACCTGTTCGCCGCGTTCGGCATCAAGGCCGAGAAGACGTGGATTACGTTCGGCGCGCTGGGCTTCATGCTGGTGGTGATGCTGGTGAACCTGCGCGGCGCGGCCGAAAGCGTGAAGGCTAACGTGGTGCTGACGCTGATCGAGCTGACGGGCCTGCTGATGGTGATCCTGCTGGGCTTTTATGCCATCGCGGGTGGGCAGGCGGATTTCTCGCGCGTGATTGCGTTCGACACGCCCGAAGATAAAAGCGTGTTCCTGGCCGTGACGTCGGCCACCGCGCTGGCGTTCTTCGCCATGGTCGGCTTCGAGGATTCGGTCAACATGGCCGAGGAAACGCACGAGCCCAGCCGCATCTTTCCCAAGGTGATGTTGACGGGGCTGGGCATTACGGCCGTGATCTACGTGCTGGTGTCGATCTGCGCGGTGGCGCTGGTGCCGGTGGGCGAACTGGCCAAGAGCTCGACCCCGCTGGTGCTGGTGGTCAAGCGCGCCGCGCCGGGCCTGCCGGTGGAGTACATCATGCCGATCATCTCGATGTTCGCCGTGGCGAATTCGGCGCTGATCAACATGATGATGGCCAGCCGCCTGCTATACGGCATGTCGCGTCAGGGCGTGTTGCCGGCCTTTCTGGCGCACGTGCATCGCAAGAACCAGACGCCGTGGACGGCCATTCTGTTCACGACCGTGCTGGCCTTCGGCCTGATCATCCTGGTCTCGCTGGCCGACTCCGAAGCCATCCGCGCGTTGGGCGGCACCACGGCGCTGTTGTTGCTGGGCGTGTTCGCCTTCGTCAACGTGGCGGTGCTGGTCCTGCGCCGCGATAAGGTCAAGCATCAGCACTTCACCATCAACCGCATCGTGCCGTGGCTGGGCGCGGCGGCCTGCCTGTTCATGGTCACGCCGCTGACCGGCCGCGACGTCATCCAATATCAGGTGGCGGGCTGGTTGCTGTTGCTGGGCGTGGTGATGTGGGGCGTGACGTACATGGCGCACCGCAAGGAAGCGCGCATGGAGATCGACCCGGCGTCGCTGGATTAATGCGGCATCGTTGGAGTGGATGCGGCATCGCGGGATCGCCCCCGCATTGTTGGACTGACGAGGCGGGTGCGCATCGCGCGCCCGCCGTTGTCCGGCCTTTCGGGGTCAACCTCCTTTCGCCAAGCCTTCGCGGCGCGGGTCCACGCCGCCTTGCAAGCCGTTGGCATCGATCACGATGCCGTGGATGCCGCTGGGAAATTCAGTGATGCGCACCGGGTGGCCCATCGCTTCCAGCGCGGGCGCCAACGCTTCCAGCGCAGTGCCCTTTTCCAGTTCGGTTTCCTTGTTGCGGCTGCCCATGTTGGGCAGCGCGATGGCGGCCTGCATGTCCAGGCCCCAATCCAGCACGCCCACGATGGTCTTGGCCACGTAGTTGATGATGGCGCTGCCGCCGGGCGATCCCACCAGCATCACGGGTTTGCCGTCACGCAGCACGATCATCGGCGCCATCGAACTGCGCGGGCGTTTGCCCGCTTCGACGCGGTTGGCCACAAGCCGGCCTTCGGGGTCTTTGAACGACGAAGAAAAATCCGTCATTTCGTTGTTCAGCAAAAAGCCGCGCACGAAGATCTTGCTGCCGAATTCGCTTTCGATGGTCGTCGTCATGGACAGCGCGTTGCCCTTGGCGTCCACCGCCACCAGATGGCTGGTGGACGGCACTTCCAGCGCGTTGTCGCGGCCCAGGGTCAGCAGCTTGCCTTCGGGGTCGCCGGGCAGGGCCACCTTCATGCTGCGGTCGGGCTGAATCAACGCCCCGCGCGCGCGCAGATAGGCCGGATCCAGCAGCGCGCGCACCGGCACGTTGACGAAGTCCGGGTCGGCCACGTAGAAGTCGCGGTCGGCAAAGGCCAGCCGGCCCGCCTCGGAAAAATAATGCACGGCCTGCGTGGAGCCGGGCGCGTAGGTGGCAACCGGATACTGTTCCAACTCGCCCAGCATCTGCAACACCGCGATGCCGCCGCTGCTGGGCGGCGCCATGCCGCACAGCTGGTAGCCGCGATACGGGCCGCACACCGGGTCGCGCGTCTTGGCGCGGTAGTTGGCCAGGTCCGCCAGGGTCAGGTCGCCCGGCTTGGCGTGGCCACGCACGGCAGCCACGATGTCGCGCGCAATGTCGCCTTGATAGAAAGCGTCGGCGCCTTGCTGGGCCACGGCGCGCAAGGTGCGAGCAAATTCAGGATTCTTCAGCACATGGCCTACCGGCCAAGGCGTACCATCGGGCGCATAGAAATACGCGGCGGCGGCGGCCTGCGTGGGCAGCGCCTTGTTGCCGGCCAGCAGCGTGTGCAGACGGGGCGACACGGCAAAGCCCTGTTCGGCCAGGTCGGTGGCGGGCTGGAACAGGTCGGCCCAGGGCAGCACGCCCGCTTCTTTGTGGGCCAGCTCCAGGCCGCGCAACAAGCCCGGTACGCCCACCGACATGCCGTTGTTGACGGCCTGCGCAAACGGCAGCGGCTTGCCGTCGGCGTCCAGGAAACGGTCGGGGCGCGCGGCGGCGGGCGCGGTTTCGCGGCTATCGACGGTCTGGATGCGCCCGGACTTGGCTGAATACCACACGATGAACGCGCCGCCGCCGATGCCGGACGATTGCGGTTCGACCAGGTTAAGCACGAGCTGCGTCGCGATGGCCGCGTCGATCACCGAGCCGCCCTTGCGTAGCATGGCGTCGCCCGCCTCGGTGGCCAGCGGGTTGGCCGACACCATCATGTAATGCGAGGCGCGCACCAGTTTGCGCGCTTGGGCACCGCTGGCGGCTTCGGGGTTGATGTCTTCGGTGGCCGGCGTGCGGGCCCAGGCGGCCGGAACGGGGGCCACGCTGGCGGCCAGGGTGGCGGCAAACAAGATGGCGGCGGCGTGGCGGCAAGCGCGCATGATGAGCTCCAGGGTGGCGCCGGGGGGTCCGGCAGGCGTTCATGATGATCGGCCAGCGGGTCGCGCGCCGTCAACCGCTTAGAATCGCGGTTCCGGTTCCCGCCCCCTATCCCGTCCTGCCATGCGCCTGCGCCACATCGAAATTTTCGAAGCGATCCGTCGTACCGGTTCCCTGACCGAGGCCGCAGCCGCGCTGCATATCTCGCAGCCGGCCGCCAGCAAGCTGCTGGCGCATGCCGAGGCGCAGCTGGGCTTCAAGTTGTTTGATCGCGTCAAGGGCCGGCTGGTGGCCACGCGAGAAGCCGAGATCCTGACGCCAGAGGTCGCCCGGCTGAACCAGGATCTGAACAGCGTGCGCCGGCTGGTCGCCAACCTGCGCGACCGGCCGCATGGGCATTTGCGGCTGGGTTGCGCGCCCGCGCTGGGCCTGGGCCTGCTGCCCGGCGTGGTGCGCGACAGCCGCGACGCGCAGCCCGGCATCACGTTCGACATCCACACCCATCACAGCGCGGAACTCGTGCAGGGCCTGCTGACGCGTGAACTGGACCTGGCCATTACCTTCGACACCAACGACTATCCGGGCCTGACGCGCACCGGCCTGGGCCACACCGAACTTGTGCACTTGAGCCGCCGGCCGACCACGGGGCCCATGCGCCTGGCCGAGCTGGCCGATCCCACCGCTGAAACGCTGATCGTGCTGGATGCGGGCGACGCATCTGGCGCGTTGCTGCAAATGGCCCTGGACGCGCAGGGGCTGGCGCCGCAGGTCTCCATCCAGGTGCAGACGCATTACGTGGCCTGCGCGCTGGTGGACGCCGGTTGCGGCGACGCTATCGTCGACGCCATCACCGCGCAGGCCATGCTGCGCCCCGGCATGCACCTGCGCCGCCTGGAGCCCGCGCTGCGCGTGCCCATCAGCATCATGGTGCGCAACCAGGACCCGTTGTCGGCGTTGCATGGCGACCTGATCGAGCGGCTGCGCGCGGCCTGCGCCGCCCGCGTGGCGTCTCTGGATGGGGCGCAGTAGCGGCGTAGCGTCGTAGTGGCCCGGCGTCGCGGCATCGCGGCCGTGCGCGCGTACCGCATGCCTCGTGGGCCGCATCACGCCGCGACATAAAAAAACGGGCGCCTGTCGGGCGCCCGTTTTCATTTCAGCATCAAGGACCGGCTTGGCGGCCAGCCCCCAAGCCGCATCAATCCAGCTTGATGTTCTGCTTCTTCACCACGTCTTGAGCCCAGTCGTACTGCTCTTTGATTTCCTTGGCGAACTCTTCAGGCGTGTTGCCCGACGGCGCCGAGCCCTGGTCGTCCAGCGCCTTGATGACCTTCGGGTCCTTCAGGGCCACGACGGCAGCGTCACGCAGCTTGTTCACGACGTCCATCGGCGTGCCCTTGGGGGCCAGCAGGCCGTACCAGACGGGCTGGTTCAGCACCGGGAAGCCGGCGTCCTTGAACGTGGGCACACCCTTGACGGCGGGAATCTGCTCGGGCCAGGCGATGGCCATGGCGTTCAGCTTGCCCGCCTGGATCTGCGGCATCGAGGACGGCAGGTTGTCGAACAGGATTTCGATCTGGCCGCCGACGGCGTCGGCCACGGCCGGGCCCGAACCCTTGTAGGGCACGTGCACGATGTCGGTGCCCGTGGCCATCTTGAACGATTCGCCCATCAAGTGCAGCACGCCGCACGTGCCCGAGCTGCCATACGAGTACTTGCCCGGGTTCTTCTTCAGTTCTTCGATGAAGCCCTTGAAGTCCTTGGCCGGGAACTTCGGGTTCACGGCAACCACGTTCGCCGTGTTGGCGAAGTTGGTGACCGGCTGGAAGTCCTTGATCGGGTCGTACGGCAGGTCCTTCGGACGGCAGGCCGGGTTGACGGCCATGGTCGAGACCGTGGCGATCGACAGCGTGTAGCCGTCGGCATCGGCGCGCGCGGCTTCAGAGGCACCGATGGCGCCACCCGCGCCGCCCTTGTTTTCCACGACCATCGGCTGGCCAAGTTCCTGGCTCATGCGTTGCGTCACGAGGCGCGCGATGATGTCGGTGGAACCACCGGGCGCGAACGGAACGATCACGCGGATGGGCTTGCTGGGGTACTTGTCGGCGGCATGCGCAACAGAGGCGCCAAGCGTGCCGGCGGCGCCGGTAGCCAAAGCGATAGCCACGGCCAGGGAGCGAACTTTATTCATAGGTGTGTTTCCTCCAAGAGTGCGAGCCCGTATGTAAACGGACCGTTTTGAGATGGTCTCCGCCTGTGGACGGGCCAGCAGATAACGGTGGGAGCGCATTGCTTCTGTGCAGCGTGTGTGGCGCTGCTTTTATAAGGTGCTTGTGGCAGACGCGCCCGCCAGAATGACGGAGAATAGCAGCAAATGCTTACACCCGCATAGCGTGCCGATCCCCGGCCAACGCGCTGTTAAAACACCCTTTCCTCATGTCGGTCGCCTTTCTGGTTTTCCCTGATTTCATGCTGGTAGCGCTCGGCTGGGCGCTGCGTCACAAGCTGGGTTTTTCGCGCGAGTTTTTTGCCGGCACCGAGCGTCTCGTCTACTTCGTCCTGTTCCCCGCGCTGCTGTTCCAATCGATTCTGCGCACGCCCATCACCGCCGGCAACGCAGCCATGTTGCTACAGGCCACGGCGGCGGTGGTGGTGGCGGGTGTGGCAATGTCGTGGCTGGCCGGCTGGGTGTTGCGGCCGTCGTCGGTGGGACTGGCGTCGTCGGCCCAATGCGGATATCGCTTCAACACGTATATCGGCCTGGCGCTGTCGGCAAGTCTTGCCGGCACGCAGGGCCAGACGGTGATGGCGCTGATCATCGGCTTTGCCGTGCCCATGGCCAACGTGGCCGCCGTCTACGGCCTGGCGCGCCACAACGGCGGCAATCTGCTGCGCGAACTGGCGCGCAACCCGCTCGTCGTGTCCACGCTGCTGGGCCTCGCGTGCAATCTGGCGGGCCTGCACCTGCCCGGCCCCGTCGACACGGTGTTGGGACGCCTGGGCGCCGCCGCGCTGGCGCTGGGCATTATTTGCGTGGGCGCCAGCCTGGCCTGGGAAGGCGGCAAGGGTTACGGCACCTTGATTGCCTGGATGCTGGCCGTGAAGCTGGTCGCCCTGCCCGCCGTGGCGCTGGGCGTGGCGCTGCTGCTGGGCCTGCCGCCGCTGGAAGCGCGCATGCTGCTGCTGTTCGCCGCCCTGCCGACGGCGTCCGCCGCTTATGTGCTGGCGATGCGCATGGGCGGCGACGGGCGCATGGTGGCCGTGCTGATTTCGCTGGGCACGCTGTTCTCGGCGGTCACGATTCCGATGTGGCTGCTGCTGGCCGGGCAGCCCTGACCCGACGAAAAAAAAGGCTGCCGGGATAGCCGCCCTGACCCGACGAAAAAAGGCTGCCGGGATGGCAGCCTTCTCAGGTTTAAGCTTGGCCCAGGCTTGGGCCAGGGCGCTTAGGACTTGCGCGCGTTGGTCATCGACCCGGGCACCACCCATTCGGCGAACTGCGCTTCGGTCACGTAACCCAGCGCCAGCGCCGACTCCTTCAGCGACAAGCCTTCCTTGTGCGCCTTCTTGGCAATCTGCGCGGCCTTGTCGTAGCCGATGTGCGGGTTCAGCGCCGTCACCAGCATCAGTGACCGGTCCACCAGTTCAGCGATGCGCTCGTGGTTCGGCTCGATGCCGGCCGCGCAGTGCGCATTGAAGCTGGCCATGCCGTCCGTCAGCAGGCGCACCGATTGCAGGAAGTTGTGGATCACGAGCGGCTTGAACACGTTCAGTTCGAAGTTGCCGCTGGCGCCGCCGATATTGATGGCGACGTCGTTGCCCAAGACCTGCGCGGCCAGCATGGTGATGGCTTCGCACTGCGTGGGGTTGACCTTGCCCGGCATGATCGAGCTGCCCGGTTCGTTTTCCGGAATGCTGATTTCGCCCAGGCCCGAACGCGGCCCGCTGGACAGCCAGCGCACGTCGTTGGCGATTTTCATCAACCCCGCCGCCAGCGACTTCAACGCGCCGTGCGCGAACAGCAAGGCCTCGTGCGAGGCCAGCGCCTGGAATTTGTTGGGCGCCGACACGAAGGCGGTGCCGGTGGCATGCGCCAGGTCGGCCGACACCTTGGCGCTGAATTCGGGATGCGCGTTCAGGCCCGTGCCTACCGCCGTGCCGCCGATGGCCAGCTGATGCAGGCCGGGCAGCGTGGCGCGGATCTGCTGTTCGGCCAGATCCAGCTGGGCGACATAGCCGGACAGTTCCTGGCCCAGCGTCAACGGCGTGGCGTCCTGCAAGTGCGTGCGGCCGATCTTGACGATGTCGTAAAACGCGGCGCTTTTCTCGGCCAGCGTGGCGCGCAATTGCTTCAGCGAGGGCAGCAGGTGATGTTCGACTTCAACGGCGGCGGCCACGTGCATGGCGGTCGGGAACGTGTCGTTGGACGACTGGCCACGATTGACGTGGTCGTTCGGGTGCACCTTGCGCTCTTCGCCGCGCACGCCGCCCAGCAGTTCCGACGCGCGGTTGGCCAGCACTTCGTTCATGTTCATGTTGCTTTGCGTGCCCGAGCCCGTCTGCCAGACCGACAGCGGAAATTCGTTGGGCCACTTGCCGGCGATGACTTCGTCGGCCGCGCGGATGATGCCGTCGGCGATCTTCGGGTCCAGCTCGCCCAGCTCGGCATTGACCTTGGCGGCCGCGCGCTTCAGGCGCGCCATGGCGTTGACCAGCGGGACAGGCATCTTTTCCGTGGAAATCGCGAAAAAATGCAGCGAACGTTGCGTTTGGGCGCCCCAGAGGTGATCCTCGGGGACCTCGATAGGCCCAAACGTGTCTTTTTCGATGCGGGTCTTCATGGCGCGTACAACTCCCGTGGCGGCTGACAGTCGCAAAGCGCGGCGTCGGCCGCAAGCGACTTATTGAGAATGACAATCACTAATAAGATTAGCAGAAACCCGCATTCCTATAATTGCGGAAATCCGTAATCCCTTCACCGTTTTTTACCACTCGCCCCGCGCCATGTCCGCCCCTCTTTGCAGCCTGACCTTGCACCTGCCCGACGAAGCCGCCACGGAATCGCTGGCGCGGCAGCTTGCCCCTCTGGTTTCCGGGGGACAGACCGCGCCCGCCGGCGCCTGCATACACCTGCAAGGCGACCTTGGCGCGGGTAAAACGGCCTTCACACGCGCCCTGTTGCGGGAATGCGGCATCACCGGTCGAATCAAAAGTCCCAGCTACGCGCTGCTTGAATCCTATAAAGTTTCTAACTTATACTTCTATCATCTTGATTTTTATAGATTTAGTGATTCGCGCGAATGGTTGGACGCAGGATTTCGGGATTTACTGCGTGAAGACGCGGTGGTTTTGATCGAATGGCCGGAGCGGGCCGAGGGCCTTTTGCCCCCGCCCGACTTGCTGATTTCCCTGGCTTATGCCGATGAGGGCCGCGACGCCACCCTGACCGCGTACACCGCACGAGGACAAACATGGTTGAACGCGATTGTCCCCCCGCCAAAGACGGCGCCCTTCCCTCGGCAGGCGCCACCCGACGACGCCTGATCAGCGTCGCCGCCACTCTGCTCGTCCTGCCGGTTTTGCCGCGCCTGGCGCAGGCGGCAACGATCCTGGCTGTCCGCACCTGGCCGGCCGACGAATACACCCGGGTCACGCTGGAGCTCGATAGCGAGCTGAAGGCGGAACAATTCACGCTTGAAAATCCCCATCGGCTGGTCGTCGATATCGAGGGACTGACCCTTAGCGCGGCCTTGAACGATCTGGTTTCCAAGGTTCGCCCCGACGATCCCTATATTCAAAGCCTGCGCGTGGCCCAGAACCGCCCGAACGTGGTTCGGCTGGTGTTCGACCTGAAGCAGCCCGTGGCGCCGCAGGTATTCACGCTCAAGCCCGTGGCCGACTACCAGTACCGCCTGGTGCTGGACCTGTACCCGAAGATCGCCCAGGACCCGCTGGTGGCGATCCTGAACAAAAGCGGCCCGGACGTCGACGACCCCCTGGCGCGCATCCTGGAAGACATCCAGCGCAACCCGGTTACGCGCGCCGACCCGCCCGAACCGCCGCGCGTGCGAGGCCAACAGCCCGCCCCGCCCTTGCCCACCGCGCCCAAGTCGCCCCCGGCCACCGCCGGCCGTGGCAAGCAGCGCATGCTGACCATCGCACTGGACCCCGGCCACGGCGGCGAAGACCCTGGCGCCATCGGCAGCAGCGGCCTGCGCGAAAAAGACGTGGTGCTGCGCATCGCCCGGCGCCTGAAAGCGCTGATCGACAGCCAGCCCTACATGCGCGCCTACCTGACCCGCGACGACGATTACTTCGTGCCGCTGCACGTGCGCGTGCAAAAGGCCCGCCGCGTACATGCCGACCTGTTCATCTCGATCCACGCCGATGCCTGGGTCAAGCCGTCGGCCAACGGCTCGTCGGTGTTTGCGCTGTCGCAACGCGGCGCGTCCAGCGCGCAGGCGCGTTGGATGGCCGACAAGGAAAACGCGGCCGACCTGATCGGCGGCGTCAACCTGGGCAGCCACGACCGTCAGGTGGCCAAGGTACTGCTGGACTTGTCCACCACCGCGCAAATCAATGATTCGCTCAAGGTGGGCAACGCCTTCCTGGACGAAATCAAGAAGATCAACCGCCTGCACAAGAACAGCGTCGAACAGGCCGGTTTTGCCGTGCTGAAAGCGCCGGACATTCCTTCGGTGCTGGTCGAAACCGCCTTCATCAGCAACCCGCAAGAAGAAGCCCTGTTGCGCAGCAATTCGCACCAGGAGAAGCTGGCGCAAGCCATGATGACGGGCATTCAACGCTACTTCACGGCCAACCCGCCGTTGGCGCGCCTGGGCGACGTCAGCTGAACCCGCCGGCGTAACAACCCACAACCGCGACAACGGTCAGAATAAAAAAGGGCGATGCGCTTGACGGCGCATCGCCCTTTTTTCGACCCCGCGCAGCGTCGCGCGCCGGGGTTTCCCGAAGCTTTTTACGCCCGGCGTGACTTGATGATCTTGAACACGCCCGCGCCCACCACCGGCACGATGGCAGCGGCCAGGCCCAGCAGGACGATGGTGTTCAGGTGTTCGCGCACCAGCGGGATGTTGCCAAAGAAATAGCCGGCGGCCACCAGGCTGATCACCCAGAACAAGGCGCCCAGGATGTTGAACATCTGGAAGCGCGACATCGACATATCGGCCACGCCCGCCACGAAGGGCGCGAAGGTGCGCACGACGGGGATGAACCGCGACATGACGATCGTCTTGCCGCCATGCTTTTCATAGAACGCGTGCGTGCGCATCAGCGCGCCGCGGTCCAGAAAGCGCAGGTTCATGGAAAACACACGCGGGCCGATGTAGCGCCCTATCATGTAGTTCAGCGTGTTTCCGGAAATGGCGGCCACGATCAGCAGCACGGCCATCAACACCGGGTCGATATGCCCCGTGGCGCCGAACGCGCCCGCGATGAACAGCAGGGAATCGCCGGGCAGGAACGGCAGCACGACCAAGCCGGTCTCGGCGAATACGATCAGGAACAGCACCAGGTACACCCACACGCCATATTGCGCGACCCAGACGCCCAGCGTCTTGTCGATGTGGAGGACCATATTGAAAAATTCAAGCATTCAGCGGCCTGGAAGTCGGAAGGAAGGTTAAACCTTCGCGACTATAGCCGACCCGCCCATGACGCTAAAATCGTCCACACAGCACCACCAGACCTAAGCCTAATGACAGAACGCCGTTCCATTCTTGCGCTTCCCGACTTGCTGATCAGCCAGATTGCCGCTGGAGAAGTCATCGAGCGGCCCGCCTCCGTACTCAAGGAAATTCTTGAGAACGCCATCGATGCGGGCGGCCGCGCCATCGAAGTGCGCCTGGAAGGCGGCGGCATCCGCCGCATTGCCGTCACGGACGACGGCGGCGGCATTCCGCCGGACGAGCTGCCGCTGGCGCTGGCGCGCCATGCCACCAGCAAGATCCGCTCGCTGAACGAGCTGGAATCGGTTGCGTCGATGGGGTTTCGTGGAGAGGCCCTGGCCTCGATTGCCTCGGTGGCGCAGGTGACCATCATTTCGCGCACCCGCGACGGCGAACACGCCTGGCAGATCGATGCGGGCAGCATGCAGGTCAGCCCCGCTTCCGGCCCACCGGGCACCACCGTGGACGTGCGGCAGTTGTTCGACGCCGTGCCGGCCCGGCGCAAATTCCTGCGGTCCGAGGCCACCGAATTTGGCCATTGCGTTGATGCGATGGAACGCATCGCACTGGCGCATCCCCAGATTGCGTTCCGCCTGTTTCACCATGATCGCGCGCAGCGGCAATGGTTGCCGGCCGAACCGCCCCAACGCATCCGGGACGTGCTGGGCGCGGAATTCGCCGAGCACGGGCTGCTGCTGTCGCACTCGGTGGGCACCGTCAGCCTTGCCGGCATGATCACCCGCCCGACCGCCGCCCGCGCCCGTGCCGACCGCCAATACCTGTACGTGAACGGCCGCTACGTGCGCGACCGCACGGTCAGCCACGCGCTGCGCGCCGCGTATGCCGACGTGCTGCACGGCGACCGCCAACCTGCCTACGTGCTGTTCCTGGACATCGACCCGGCCGCCGTGGACGTGAACGTGCACCCGGCCAAACACGAAGTCCGCTTCCGCGACAGCGGCGCGGTGCACCGCTTTGTGTCGCACGCCGTGGGCCAGACGCTGGCGCAGACGGGCGGCTCGTCAGCCGTCACGCCTTCGCGGCAGGAACAGGAAGAAGACGGCGGATTCGAGACGGTGGCGTCCGGCGCTGCCAGTTCGGCTTCGGGATCCGGCCCGGGCGTGGGCTCGGGCTTGTCTCTCGGCTCGGGCTCGGGCTCGGGCTCGGGCTCGGGCTCGGGCTTGGGCTCAAACTCTGGCTTTGGCCCCGCCTCGAATATTGGCTCAGGCCTGGGCACTGGCTCCGGGCCGGGCGCGACAACAATCGCGGACACCGCCTCCGCCCACGCGCGCCCCCACGACGGCCACGAAGCCTCCGGCACCGCACCGAACACCATCCGCCCCGGCTACACCGGCCAGAATGCCGCCTACGGCCTGCGCCCGTCGCCCGCGCCGCAACGCGCGCACACGCAGGTCCCGTTCCGCCTGCATGCCGAGCCCGCCGGCAACCCCGTCGCCGACTGGCAATCGCTGTATCGCCCGCTGAACGACGACACGGCCGCCAAGGTCACACCCGTCAGCGAACCCCGGCCCGCGCCCTCCCTGCCCATGGACGAGGAACATCCGCTGGGCATGGCGCTGGCGCAACTGCACGGCATCTACATCCTGGCGCAGAACCGCCGGGGCATGGTGCTGGTGGATATGCACGCGGCGCACGAGCGCGTCGTCTACGAACAGCTCAAGCAGGCGCTGGATGCGCGCAGCCTGCCACGCCAGGACCTGCTGGTGCCCGTGGTGTTCCACGCCCAGGAAAAAGACGTGGCGCTGATCGAGGAATTTGAAGAGCAGCTCAGCGACCTGGGTTTCGAGATGCGCCCGTCCGGCCCCACGTCCATCGCCGTGCGCTCGGTGCCCGCCATCCTGGCGCGCGGCGACATCGAAACGCTGGCGCGCGCGGTGCTGCGTGATCTTGGCGCCGTGGGCGTATCGCGCCTGTTGACCGAACAACGCAACGAACTGCTGTCCACCATGGCGTGCCACGGCTCCGTGCGCGCCAACCGCAGGCTGACCATCGAAGAAATGAACGGGTTGCTGCGCCAGATGGAAGCCACCGAACGCGCCGACCAGTGCAACCATGGCCGTCCGACCTGGGTGCAATGGTCGGTGTCCGACCTGGACAAGCTCTTTCTGCGCGGACAATAAGCTTGGCCTCTTCCCTGCCCCCCGATACCCCGCTGGTGATCTGCCTGGCCGGCCCCACGGCCGCCGGCAAAAGCGCGTCCACCCTGGCCCTGGCCGAGCGCTGGCCGATGGAAATCGTCAACGTCGATTCGGCCACCATCTACCGCGGCATGGACATCGGCACCGCCAAGCCCTCGCCAGAGGAACAGGCGCGCGTGCCGCAGCACCTGCTGGACATCCTGGACCCCGCGCAGTCGTATTCCGCCGCCGAGTTTCGCGCCGATGCGCTGCGATTGATCGACGAGATCCGCGCGCGGGGCCGCATCCCGCTGCTGGCCGGCGGCACGATGATGTACTACAAGGCGCTGCGCGACGGGCTGGACGACCTGCCCCAGGCCGACCCCGCCTTGCGCGCCGAGATCGAAGCCCGCGCCGCCATCCAGGGCTGGCCCGCGCTGCATACCGAATTGGCGCGGCTGGACCCGATCACGGCGGCGCGCCTGGCGCCCAACGACAGCCAGCGCATCCAGCGCGCGCTGGAAATCTGCCGGCTGACGGGTCAACCGATGTCGGCGTTGCTATCGCGCGGCCAGCAAAAGCCCGACGACGACGCCAACCACTACCTGACCATCAGCCTTGAACCGTCGGAGCGCGCCGCGTTGCACGCGCGCATCGAACAGCGCTTTGACGCCATGCTGGCCAACGGCCTGCTGGACGAAGTGCGCGCGCTACGCGCCCGGGCCGATCTGCATCCGGGGCTGCCGTCCGTGCGCTGCGTGGGCTATCGGCAGATGTGGGCGCATCTGGACGGCGAGGTCGACCTGCCCACCGCGCGTGAACAGGGCATTGCCGCCACGCGCCAACTGGCCAAGCGCCAGATCACCTGGCTGCGCGCCCAGCCCGACCGCGTCATCGTCGATTGCCTGGCCAGCGACGCGGTGGCGCAAACCATCGACGCGGTAGCGCTGGCGCTGGCGCTGGCGGGCAAGCGCTTGTAGCAGAATGACGCTTGCCCAAGTCGCGCCTTGCGCGTGGCAAAACGTGGCGCAACGCGGCGAAACGCTGGCGACAGCACGAGTTGCTTCGGGCCCGCCCATGAAAAAACCCGCCAGCGGCGGGTTTTTCATGCTGATGCACGCGAAGCGAAACCAGTCGGGCTTACACCACGAAGGTTTGCGCCATGCCTTCGGTCTGCTCGACGATTTCACCGATCTTGTTGACCGTTTCACCTTGCTCGCGCAAGGTCGCGGCGATGGCGTCGGCCTGGGCCGCGTCCACCACCAGCACCATGCCGATGCCGCAGTTGAAGACGCGGTGCATTTCCGTGTCTTCCACGCCGCCCTGCTCTTGCAGCCACTGGAACAGCTTGGGCATTTCCCAGCCGTCGCGATGCAGCTTGGCCGACAGACCGGCTTGCAGGATGCGCGGCACGTTGTCCAAGAGGCCGCCGCCGGTAATGTGGGCCAAGCCTTTGATGTCGGTGCCGTGCTTGGCCAGCGCGGCCAGCACTTGCTTGACGTAGATGCGCGTGGGCGCCATCACCACGTCAACCAGCGGCTGGCCGTGGAAGTCGTCCGTCGGCTTGGCGCCGGCGCGTTCGATGATCTTGCGCACCAACGAAAACCCGTTGGAATGCACGCCGCTGGAGGCCAGGCCCAGCACCACGTCGCCCGGCTTGATGGACTTGCCGTCGATGATGGCGGACTTTTCCACCGCGCCCACCGCAAAGCCGGCCAGGTCGTATTCGCCGTCCGGATACATGCCCGGCATTTCAGCGGTCTCGCCGCCAATCAGCGCGCAGCCCGACAATTCGCAGCCCTTGGCAATGCCGCCCACCACCGACGCCGCCGTGTCCACCGAAAGCTTGCCGCAGGCAAAGTAGTCCAGGAAGAACAGGGGCTCGGCGCCCTGCACCAGGATGTCGTTGACGCTCATGGCGACCAGGTCGATACCCACGGTGTCGTGGCGGTTCCATTCGAACGCCAGGCGCAGCTTGGTGCCCACGCCGTCGGTACCCGACACCAGCACGGGCTCGTTGAACTTCTTGGGCACTTCGAACAGCGCGCCAAAGCCGCCGATACCGGCCAGCACCCCGGGGCGCATGGTGCGCGCGGCGAGGGGTTTGATACGGTCGACCAGGGCGTCGCCTGCGTCGATGTCGACACCGGCATCGCGGTAGGTCAAGGGGGCTTTAGGTTGATTCGTCATGAGAAATGCCGTGGGGTATGTAACAATTGCTGGGAATTTGGTGGAACGCCCCGCATTTTACGATGTTGCGGGCCTGTGCAGGGTTCGGACTGGCCGGGCGCCGCGAAAGCGGCAGGGGCGGGTCGGGCTGGCCGGGGAGCAAAAAGGGCGCAAACCCAAGCCTGGCAAAGCCCTTGAGCGCGACACCATCCCCCCAGGTGGTTTAAAGTGTTGGGTTGGCCGGGTTGGATTTTGCCAGTTTCTGGCGGGCAATACCCGAATCGGCCGCGTGTATCACCGTTTTTTGGCTTTTCCGGCAACACCGGCATGCCCATCGCGCCGCAGCGAGCCTTGCGCAGACATACCGCGCAGGGCATTGGAAGTACCGAACAAGCCTGATTGATAACCTCTCATGAACCGCCAGCTGCTGCTCGACGTTCTTCCCGCGCCAGCGCCATCGCTGAACAACTATATCGCCGGCCCCAACGGGGAAGCGCTGGCGGCCGTGCGCGCGCTCAATCCGGGTCGCGCGCTGTATATATGGGGCGCTGCGGGGTGTGGCCGGACCCATCTGCTGCGCGCCCTGACCGCGCGGCCGGACGCCGTCTTCGTTGATCCGGCCAAGGGCGAAACCATGCTGCGCCGCCTTGCCGAGGCCGATTCCAAATCGCCCATGCCGAAGTTCGTGGCCGTTGACGACGTGCACCGCATGGACGACAGCCGCCAGGCCGCCCTGTTCGCGCTGTACAACCGCTGGCGTGAATCCGCCGCCACGGGCCGCGCCTTTGCGCTGGCGCTGGCCGGCGACCGCGCCCCGCTGTCCATGCCGCTGCGCGAAGACCTGCGCACCCGCCTGGGCTGGGACCTGGTGTTCCGCCTGGACCCGCTGTCCGACGCCGACAAGCTGGCCGCGCTGTCCGCGCAGGCCGCCGAACGCGGCATGCACCTGGCGCCCGAAATCATCAACTGGATGCTGATTCATCACGAACGCGACATCCGCAAACTGGCCGCGTTGATCGACGCGCTTGACCGCTATTCCCTGGCCACCGGCCGTCCCATCACCCTGCCATTGCTGCGCGCCATGCTCGCAGATCCTGATTCGCAACGCACATGACATCCCGACGTCTCGCCCTGTTCGACCTGGACCACACCCTGTTGCCGCTGGACAGCGACTATCAATGGGCCGACTACCTGGCCCGCACAGGCCGCGCCGGAGACCCCGTCCAGGCCCGTCGCCAGAACGACGACCTGATGGACCGCTACAACCGCGGCGAACTCACCGCCGAACAGGCAGCCGAATTCATGCTGGGCCTGCTGGCGGCGCATTCGCCCTTCGACCTGGCCGACTGGCATGAAGAATTCATGCGCGAGGTCATCCGCCCGTCCATCACGGCCGACGCGCGCGCGCTGGTGCAATCCCACCTGGACGCCGGCGACCTGTGCGCCATCGTCACGGCCACCAACAGCTTTGTCACCGCCCCCATCGCGCGCGCCTTCGGCGTGCCCTACCTGGTGGCCACCGACGCCGAATACCTGCGCGGTCGCTACACCGGCCGCATCCTGGGCACGCCCAGTTTCAAGGAAGGCAAGGTAGTGCGCGTGAACGAATGGCTGTCCAATCTGGGATTGGCGCTTGCGGATTTCCCCGAATCGTTTTTCTATAGCGATTCGGTCAATGATGTGCCTCTGCTGGAAAAGGTGACCCGTCCGATCGCCGCCAACCCCAGCCCGACCTTGCGCACCATCGCAAAGGACCGTGGCTGGCAAGTGATCGACTTGTTCGACCACATGGAAGACTCGAAGTCCTAATGATCACTGAAACCATAAAAAAATTCGTCGGCCGCTTGTTCGCGCCGGCACCCCGGGGGCCGTTGCGCATTGGGCGCGACAAGCACGGCATTGATCGCCGTAACGTTTCTCGCCACGCCATCAAGGTCTGCGAAGTCTTGCGCCAGCACGGCTACGAAGGCTATATCGTGGGCGGCGCGGTGCGCGACCTGATCGTCGGACTGGAACCCAAGGATTTCGACGTGGCCACCAACGCCACGCCCGAACAGATCCGCCCGCTGTTTCGCCGCGCGCGCATCATCGGCCGCCGCTTTCAGCTGGTGCACGTGGTGTTCGGCCAGGAAATCATCGAAACCTCCACCTTCCGCGCCCCGGCGTCCGAAGAGCAGGAAACCGATGAACACGGCCGCATCTTGCGCGACAACGTGTTCGGGTCACAAGAAGAAGACGCCAAGCGCCGCGACTTCACCATGAACGCGCTGTACTACGACCCGCACACCGAGGAAGTCATCGACTACCACAACGGTGTGGCCGACCTGAAAAAACGCCAGGTCCGCATCATCGGCGACCCGGTCAAGCGTTACCGCGAAGACCCGGTGCGCATGCTGCGCGCGGTGCGCTTTGCCGCCAAGCTCAACGGCACGATCGACCCCGCCACGCGCGAGCCCATCAGTACCATGGCCGAGCTCATCGAAAACGTGCCGGCCTCGCGCCTGTTCGACGAAATGCTCAAGCTGTTGACCTGCGGCCACGCCATGGACTGCCTGCGCCAGCTGCGCGCCGAAGGCCTGCACAACGGCCTGCTGCCCTTGCTGGACGTGGTGCTGGAACAGCCCGGTGGCGAACACTTCGTGGAACTGGCGCTGGAACGCACCGACGCCCGCGTGCGCGCCGGCAAGACGGTCAGCCCCAGCTTCCTGTTTGCCTCGCTGCTGTGGCAGCAGGTGGACGTGCGCTGGAAGCAGTTGCGCGCGCAGGGCGAACACACCATACCCGCGCTGTCGCAAGCGGCCGATTCGGTGCTGGACGAACAGACGGAAAAGCTGGCCATCCAGCGTCGCTTCTCGTCCGACATGCGTGAAATCTGGTTCATGCAGCCGCGTTTCGAGCGTCGCATGGGCAAGACGATTTTCCGCATGATCGAACAACCGCGCTTCCGCGCCGCCTGCGACTTCCTGCAATTGCGCGCAGCGGCCGGCGAATTCGACAGCGTGCTGGCGCAGTGGTGGATGGACCTGGCCAATGCCGATGACGTGACGCGCGCCGACATGATCGAAGAAGTCGCGCGCCTGCCGCGCGAAGCCGGCGATGGCGGCATGGGCGGCATGGGCGGTGCCGCTACGTCGACCGGCACGCGCAAGCGCCGGCGTCCGCGCCGTTCGCCGTCGCGCGGCCCGGCCACCCCCGAGTAAACCGTGTCGCCCGCTTTGGTCCGCGCCTATATCGGCCTGGGCGCCAACCTGGGCGACAGCGCGGCCACCTTGCGCCGCGTGCTGGCCCAATTGCAGGCCACGGACGGCATCGACGCCGTGACGGCGTCGCCGTTCTACCGCAGCGCGCCGGTGGACGCCACCGGCCCCGACTTCGTCAATGCCGTGGCGGCGCTGGACACGCGGCTGCCGCCGCTGGCATTGCTGGATGCGCTACAGGCGCTGGAAAACCAGCACGGGCGGCTGCGCCCTTACAAGAACGCGCCGCGCACGCTGGACCTGGATCTGCTGACGTACGACGACCAGCAGCTGGACCACCAGCGGCTGATCCTGCCGCATCCGCGCATGCATCAACGCGCGTTCGTGCTGCTGCCACTGCAAGATCTGGCGCCGGACATGCAGGTGAATGGCCGGCCAATTTCAACGTGGATCGCCGAGATCCAGGATCAGGCGATCGAACGCCTGCCGGGTTGATCGGGCAGGCAGCCCCCAGCTAGGGGCCGGCGCCTACGCTTTAGGCGCAAACGCCATCATCGCGCGTTCCACGTCTTCCACTTGCGGCAACCCGGCCTCATTACCCAGATGCTGGATCTTGTGCGCCGACGCCGCGCGCGCAAAGGTGAAGTGTTCCAGCCAGGGCAATTCGGGCCGGTTCAAATACGACCACACATAGGCGCCGTGGAACACGTCGCCCGCCCCCGAGGTATCCACGATGCGTTCGCCCGGCACATCCAGCGATGGCAACGTATCGACGCGCCCCGCCTCGTCGTACCAGAGCATGCCGCGTTCGCCCATCGTGACCGCGCCGATGCGGCAGCCGCGGGCCTTCAGCAAGTCCAGCAGCCCGGCCGGGCTCAGCGCCAGCTGTTCGCACATGCGCTCCGCGCACACGGCCACGTCGATATGGCGCAGCAGTTCGTCGGTGTTCTCGCGCACGCCGCCGCCGTCCAGCGACGTCAGCACGCCCGCCTGCCGGCATGCGCGCGCATAGTGCAGCGCGGCGTCGGGCTGATGGCCGTCCAGATGCAACGCGCGAAATGCGCCGATATCCAGCCGGGGGAAATCGTTCAGATATTGCACGTCGCGCGCGCGCACAATGGCGCGCTTGCCGTGATTGGGCATGATGAACGACAACGATGACCGGCGCACATGCCGCGCATGCAGCGTGATGCCGTGCGCGGCGGCCATGTCGGTGTACATGTGGCCCAGCCAATCGGGCGCCAGCGAACAGATCAGGTCGGGCGGCGTGCCCAGCTTGCCGCAGGTAAACGCCGCCGTGACGGCGTTGCCGCCAAAGGACACGGCGTAGTCACGCGCCACGCTTTTTTCGTCGCCGGTGGGCCATTCGTCGGCCAGTATGGTGACGTCGATGTAGGTGTGCCCGATAAAGAGCGCATCGCTCATGTGGGAGCCTGTTCGCCGGCCTGAGCAAGCACCAGGCGCGCGCGCGCGATGACGGGTGCATCCACCATTTTTCCGTCCAGCATGAAGGTGCCCGCCGCCGTCTCGCGATGCGTGGCCACCACGCGCCGCGCCCAGGCCAGTTCTTCGCGCGCCGGCACGAACGCCGCGTGAATCACCGGCACTTGCGCCGGGTGGATGCACAGCATGCCGCCAAAGCCCATCTGCTGGGCGCGCCCCGCCGCCGCCGCCAGCCCGGCCGTGTCCTGCACGCCGGGAAACACGCCGTCCAGCGCGGGCGCGAGCCCGGCGGCGCGGTTGTGCAGCAATACCTGCACGCGGGCCTGATCCAGCACGGTTTCGGCGCCGGGGGTGTCCGGCGTCAGGCCCATGTCCAGCGCGTAGTCCAGGCTGCCGAAGGCCAGCCGCGCCACGCCGGGCGTGGCCGCGACTTCGGACGCGTTCAACAGCCCGCGCGCGGTTTCGATGATGGGGATGACCGGCAACCCGGTCTGCGCCACGTGCCGCACCTGCGCCAGCGTTTCAGCCTTGGGCAGCAGGATGCCGGCAATGTTCGGCCGGCCACGGCAGGCTTTCAGGTCGTCGTCGTGCCAGGATGTGGACGCGTCGTTGATGCGCACCCACAGGCGGGCGTCGCGATGCGTCCCCAGGAAGTCGCACAGCGCCTCGCGGGCGGACGCCTTGGCCAGATGCTCGACGGCGTCTTCCAGGTCCACGATAACGGTGTCGGCCCCGGCGGCCAGCGCTTTGGGGATGCGCTCGGCGCGCGAAGCCGGCACGAATAGGGCGCTACGAACGACGGAATGCGTCACACGACCTCCGAAGCATGCAGTTGCGCCACCTGATCGGGCGCGTATCCCAGCGATGCTAGCACCGCATCCGTGTTTTCGCCCACGGCGGGCACGGCGGCCATGCGCGGCGCGAACGCGCTGCTGCTGGCGGGCGGCAACAGCGCGGGCACCATGCCGGCCGGGCTGTCGACCTGGCTCCAGCGCGCGCGCGCCTGCAATTGCGGGTGCGCCCAGACGCCGGCCATGTCATTGACGCGGGCGTTGGCAATCTGCGCATCCTCCAGCCGCTGCGTCACCTGTTCGATCGACAGGTCCGCAAACGCCGCCACGATCAGATCGCGCAGCGCATCGCGGTTGGCGGTGCGCTGCGAATTCGAGATAAAGCGGGCGTCTTCGGCCAGCGTGGGCTGACGCAGCACCTGCGCGCAGAACACGCGCCATTCGCGTTCGTTTTGCAGGCCCAGCATGATGGTCGAGCCATCGCCCACCGGAAACGGCCCATACGGATAGATCGACGCATGCGCCGCGCCCGCGCGCACGGGCGGCTTGGCGCCCTCGAATGCGTAGTACATCGGAAAGCCCATCCACTCGACCATGCTTTCCAGCATGGACACGTCCAGGCGGCTGCCCAAGCCGGTTTTCTGGCGCAGCAACAAGGCATTCAGGATGGCCGAATACGCATACATGCCGGCCGCGATATCGGCGATGGAACACCCGGCCTTGACCGGGTCGTCCTGCGTGCCCGTTACCGACAGAAAGCCGCTTTCGCTTTGGATCAGCAGGTCATACGCCTTCTTGTCCTGATACGGGCCGCCTTCGCCATAGCCGGAAATATCGCAGACGATCAGGCGCGGATAGCGCGCATGCAGGGCCTCGAACGACAGCCCCAGCCGGGCCGCCGCGCCGGGCGCCAGGTTTTGCACCAGCACGTCGGCCGATTCCAGCAGGCGCTCCATGATGCCGCCCGCCTCGTCGCGCTTCAGGTCCAGCGTCAGGCTTTCCTTGGACCGGTTGGTCCAGACGAAATGCGAGGACAGGCCGCGCACGCGTTCGTCGTAGCCGCGCGCGAAATCGCCGCTGCCGGGGCGTTCAATCTTGATGACGCGCGCGCCCATGTCCGCCAGCTGGCGGGTGCAAAAGGGGGCGGCGATGGCGTGTTCCAGGCTGACGACGGTAATGCCATCCAACGGGCGGGATGCCGGTGTGCTCATTCGGTAAACCTCAGTTCGGCTTGATGGGCCAGCGTGCCGTCCTGCTCGGCCCACAGCTGGGCGAGGCCCGGCTCGGTCAAGCGGCCGGCCACCTGGAAAGGCGTGGGCGAAATCAGCGGACGCAGGCCGCGGTAGCTTAGATGCGTGGGGCGCAGCCGGGGATGGGCGCGCGTAAAGGCGGCAACCATTTCGGTGGCAATCAGGGGGCCGTGCACGACCAGCCCCGGGTACCCTTCAACGCCCGTGACATAGGGGTGGTCGTAATGGATGCGGTGGCCGTTGAAGGTCACCGCCGAATAGCGGAACAGCAGCACCGACGTGGGGTTGACGGTGTCGCTCCATTGCGCCTGGGGCGCGGGCTCGCTGCCCGCCAGCTTCGGTGGCGACGGCTGGCGGTAGACGATGTCCTGCTCTTCTTCGATGACGACGTCACCAGCCTGGTGATATTCGTGGCGCACGGTGACGAACAGCAGCGCGCCGGTACGGCCCGCCTTCTCTTCCACCTTGATCACCTTGGATACCCGTTCGGCCGGCACGCCCACCTTCAAAGGCTGATGCCATTGCACCCGGCCGCCCGCCCACATGCGGTTACGGTCCTGGGCTGGTGGCAAAAAACCGCCGCGCGCGGGGTGCCCATCCGTCCCCAACCCGTCCATGCCCACGGTGCTGATGAAAAACGCCCATTGCCACAAGGGCGGCAGGGCCTCGCCCACGCCCGGCGCCTGACCGCCCAGGGTGGCCGCAATGCGGGCCGCGTGGCCGGGGTCCATGGCGTCCGGCTTGCGTTCGCCGCTGCCGATCCAGGCTGCCGGATCTGTAGAAGTCATGCCCATATCCTTTGGTGGGGTTGTTGGGTGGGGGATTTGGTGGGATTTCTCGTAAGCGTCAAGGATGCCCGCAAGCCGTCCCCGTTGTGAATTCGTTTTTCCTCAAGGCGGGGTTTGCGGCGCCTGAATCGACAGCCCACGCCCAGGCCCGGCGCGGCGCGGCGCGCCGTAATATATGGCCCATGCACTTCGACCTAGCCGACCTACGCCTGTTCATCCACATCGCCGAATCCCCCAGCCTGACCCAGGCCGCGAAACGAGCGCATCTGTCCCTGGCCGCCGTCAGCGTGCGGATCAAGGCGCTGGAGAACCAGCTCAATTCCCGCCTGCTGTACCGCGACAGCCGGGGGGTGGAAATCACGCCCGCCGGGCAGAAACTGCTGCAACACGCCCGCGTCATCATGCGGCAGGTGGACCACCTGAAGCACGACTTCCAAGAGCAATCCGACGGCGATGCCGGGCACATCCGCATCTTTGCCAACACCACGGCCGTGACCGAATTCATGCCGGACATCCTGGCGCAGTTCCTGTCGGGGCACCCGGGCGTCACGGTGGACCTGCAAGAACGCCTGACGCGCGACATCGTGCGCGGCGTGCTGGACGGCACTACCGACCTGGGCATCGTGGCCGGCCCGGTCGATGCGCCCGAGCTGCAAGCCATACACTTCAGCACCGACCGGCTGGTGCTGGTGGTGCCCAACGGCCATCCGCTGCAAGACCAGGACAAGGTCAAGCTGGTGGATGCCGTGCGCTACCCGTTCATCACCATGCATGAAGGTTCCACGCTGGTGGCCTTTTTGCGCGACCAGCTGGAACGCAGCGGCCAGCGTCTACCGCAACGCATCCAGCTGTACAGCTTCGACTCCATCTGCCGCATGGTGCAAGCGGGCGTGGGCATCGGCGTGATTCCCGATTCCGCCGCGCGCCGCTATGGCGCCGACACCAAGTTGCGCGTGGTAGAGCTGGATGAACCCTGGGTGGTGCGTGAACGCAAGCTGCTTGTGCGCGACATCGACGCCCTGCCCGGCTGCGCGCGCGACCTGATCGAACAGATCCAGGTCCCGCGCGCGCCCTGACCTTCAGGGCGCGACACAAGCTCCCGTCGCTCAGGTTCCGGTGAACGCGGGCGGCCGCTTTTCGGCAAAGGCGCGCATGCCTTCCAGGTAGTCGTCCGTGTAGCCAAGCTCGCGCTGCAACCGGCATTCCAGATCGAACTGCTGGGCCAGCGTATTGCCGCTGGACGCGTGCAGCGCCGCCTTGGTGGCCGCGTAGGCCCGCGTGGGCCCGGCGGCCAATGTGGCGGTGATGTCCGACACGGTGGCGGCCACCGCATCGTCAGGCACGACACGCCAGATCAGCCCCCACGCGGCGGCCTCGGTGGCGCTGACGGCTTCGCCGAACAACGCCGCGCCCATCGCGCGCGCCGAGCCCACCAGCCGGGGCAAGAACCATGTGCCACCCGCATCCGGCAGCAAGCCGATCTTGCTGAACGCCTGCACGAAGCGGGCCGACTGCGCGGCAAACACCACGTCGCAGGCCAGCACCAGGCTGGCGCCCGCGCCCGCCGCCACGCCGTTCATCACGCACACTACCGGCACCGGCAGCGCGCGCAAACGGGTGATCAACGGGCGATAGCATTTTTCCAGCATCAGGCTCAGGTCGCGCCGCGAGCCGTCCTCGGAGGGCTTGCGCTCGCTTAGATCCTGCCCCGCGCAAAAGCCCCGCCCCGCGCCGGTGATGACCAGGCCGCGCAGACCGGCGTGCGACTCCATCACATCCAGCGCGCGCGCCAGTTCGGCATGCATGACTTCGGTAAAGCTGTTGAGGCGGTCCGGCCGGTTCAGGGTGATGACGCCCACGCCGTCTTCCAGCGTGAACCGGATCTGCGTGTAGCCGTCGGCTGCGTTGTCTTGCGTTGCGTTCATGCCCGCTCCTCCTGCATTGCCGCTTCCTCCAGCATGGCCACTTCGGCCAGCACCGCCAATTGCTCGGCCGTGTCGCCCAGCAACGGATCCACCATGGTCAGCCGCTTGAAATAATCGCCCACCTCCAGCTCGTCGGTCATGCCCATGCCGCCGTGCAGCTGCACCGCCATCTGCGCCACCTGGCGCCCGGCGCGCGCGGCTTCCAACTTGGCCGACGCGATCATGCGGCGGCGCTGCACGGCATCGGGTTCGGTCAGCGCGGCCACGGCCACATAGGCCATCGACAGAGCCAGTTCCTTGGCCACCAGCATCTCGGCCAATCGGTGTTGCAGCGCCTGGAACGAGGCCAGCGGCTGACCGAATTGCTTGCGCGTCTTCAGATAATCAACGGTGATTTCCAGCAGCCGGTCGATCGCGCCCGCTGCGTGCGCGCACAGCGCCGCCGTGCCCCACTGCAACGCCTGGGCCAGGGCGTCGTCGGCCTGCGCGCCTTCGGCCAGCAAGGCATCGGCGGACAGGCCCACCGCGTCGAAATCCAGTCGGGCGCAGCGCGCGCCGTCCAGCGTGGGCGTGTCGGTGACGCGCACGCCGGCAACGTCCGACGGGACGGCCAGCAACACGGTCTGGCCCTCGGCGCCCAATGCGCTGACCAGCCACACCTTGGCCGCCGCGCCGTGCCACACCAAATGCTTGGCGCCATCCAGCCGCCAGCCCTGCCCCGTCTTTGCCGCGCGGCAATCGCGTGGCCGCGTGTCGTAGCGTCGGCCCGGCTCTTGATAGGCCACGCTAACGATCACCTCGCCCGAGGCTATGCCCGGCAACCACCGGCCACGCGCCGCGTCGCCACACGCGTCCAGCAATGCCGCACCCATGACGGCGCTGGGAATGACGGGCTCGGACACCAGCGCGCGGCCCAGTTCCACATGCACGGGCAGCAGGCTGGCCGGCACTTCGCCAAAGCCGCCGAAGTCCTGCGAAATGGTCAGGCCCAGCACACCCAGTTCGGCCAGCGCGCCCCAGGCGCGGGCATCCAGCGTGCCGGTGGCCTGGCGCGCGCGGCGTTGGGGAAATGTCCATGCCTGGACCACCAGGCGGCGCAGGCTGTCGGCCAGCATGCGCTGTTCTTCGGTATAGATGAAATCCATGCGTGTCTTCCTGTCGGATGGCGCGGCGGGCCTACAGGCCCAGCACCAGGCGGGCGATGATGCCCTTCTGCACTTCGGTCGTGCCGCCGTAGATGGACGTCTTGCGCATATCGGCATAGCCCGCGCCCGATGCCGCGGCCATCGCCGGGCCCGGCCCGTGATCGTCGTGGTCGGCCAGCAGCCAGTCGGGGTCGTAGGGCCAGGCGTCCGGCCCCGCCACTTCCATTTGCAGCATCGCCAGATCCTGCTGGATCTCGGACCCGCGAATCTTCAGCACCGAGGCCTCGGGGCCGGGCGTGCCGTCGTTGCTGGACGCCACGCGCAGCAGCAGCATTTCCAGCGCCATGATGTCCACTTCAATGCGCGAGATGCGGTCGCGGAAACGGCTGTCGGCCAGCAAGGGCTTGCCGCGCGATTGCGCTTGCGCCGCCATGTGTTTCAAGATGCCCAGTTCGCGATGGCAATGGCCCAGCCCGGCGATGCCGGTGCGCTCGTGGCCCAACAGATACTTGGCGTAGGTCCAGCCCTGGTTCTCCTCGCCCACCAGGTTTTCCACCGGTACGCGCACGTCTTCCAGCCAGACTTCATTGACGTCGTGGCCGCCGTCCAGCGTGCGGATGGGGCGCACCGTCACGCCCGGCGCTCGCATGTCCAGCAGCAGCATCGAGATGCCGCGTTGGGCACGCGCGTCAGGGTCGGTGCGGGCCAGGCAGAACATCCAGTCGGCGTACTGCGCCAGCGTGGTCCAGGTTTTCTGGCCGTTGACGACGTAATCGTCGCCATCGCGCACGGCGCGTGTTTTCAGCGACGCCAGGTCCGACCCCGAACCCGGTTCGGAATAGCCCTGGCACCACCAGTCCTGCACGCGAGGGATGCGTGGCAAAAAGCGCGATTGTTGCTGCGCGCTGCCGTATTTCATCAGCACGGGGCCAATCATCGACAAGCCGAACGGCAGCAGGCGCGGCGCGCCGGCCTTGAAGCATTCCACTTCGAAGATCAGGCGCTGCAAGGCGTTCCAGCCCGTGCCGCCGTGCGCTTCCGGCCAGTTCGGGGCGCCCCAGCCCTGGGCTGCCAGGATGTTGTGCCAGCGCACGTAGTCGTCGCGTTCCAGCCGCTGATGGCGCAACACCTTGTCTCGGATATCGGCGGGCAGGCGGGTGGCGGCAAACGCGCGCACCTCGTCGCGGAATTGGCGCTCTTGCGGCGTCCAGGTCAGGTTCATGGTCTACCTCCTTTGCCCGGTATCTAGCCATGGCGCAGGCGGCCCCACAATCTGCCTCTTCCGAAGACCCGCTTCGCGCTGGATGTAGGGCAACGCAACGCGCCGCCGGGTGGCCCACTACCGCTTCGCAAAAGGCCTGCTTCAGCAATGAAGAATGGCAGAACCTTGGCGCAGTGCCGACACTAGCAGCCGTCATCCACTGGAATCCCATCGCACCATGACTGTTTCCGATCACAAGGAAGGCGTGTCGCAGGGCGTCGAGGCGCAGTACCGCCAGGCGCTCGACCAGGGCCGCTTTCTTATCCAGCACTGTGGCGGTTGCGACCGCGCGGTCTTCTATCCCCGCATGGTCTGCCCGCACTGCGGCGCGGACAAACTGACCTTCACGCCGGCCGACGGTCGCGGCGCCGTCTATTCCACCACCGTCGTGCGCCGCAAACCCGAGGCGGGCGGCGACTACAACGTGGCGTTGATCGACCTGCAAGAAGGCGTGCGCATGATGAGCCGAGTTGAAGGCGTTGCGCCGGCCGACGTGCGCATCGGCATGGCCGTGCGCGCCCGAGTGATTCAACAGGACGGCCACGGCCTGGTGGTCTTTGACGCTAAGCAGGAGGCGGCATGACGCTTGACGATTTGCGCGGCGCGGTGGCCGTGGCCGGGGTCGGCCATGCGGGCCTGGGACAGGCCAACGGCTTTACCGAAATGGAAATCCTGGTGCAGGCGGCGCAGCGCGCCGTGGCCGATGCAGGGCTGACCCTGCGTGACATAGACGGCATCTGCACGGCCAGCGTGGCCGCGCCGATGTGGGCCATGCCGGTGATCGAACACCTGGGCATCCGCCCCACCTTCATCGACAGCACCATGCTGGGAGGCTCCAGCTTCGTGGCGCACCTGTTGCCGGCCATGCACGCGCTGGCGTCCGGCCAGTGCAACGCCGTGCTGGTCTGCTATGGCAGCACGCAGCGCACGTCCACGCTGAGCCGCGCCGAAGTGGGCCGCGTGCGCAAGCAGTTCGACCCCCAACCCTATGAAACGCCCTACGACCCGCTAAGCCCGCTGTCCTCGTACGCGCTGGCGGCGGCGCGCCACATGCACCAGTACGGCACCCGCCGCGAGCATCTGGCGCAGGTAGCGCTGGCGGCCAACCAATGGGCGCAGCTGAACCCCGAGGCGCAGCTGCGCCAACCCACCACGCTGGATGAAATTCTGTCGGCGCGCATGGTGTCCGACCCCTTGAGCGTGCGCGATTGCTGCCTGGTTACCGACGGCGCGGGCGCCTTTGTGCTGGTGCGCGCCGACCGTGCGCGCGACCTGCCGCGTCCGCCAGTCTACGTATTGGGCAACGCCACGGCAGTCTGGAACCGGCAGATTTCGTCCATGCACGATTTGACGGTGACCGCCGCCGCGCAGTCGGGCAAGCAGGCCTTCGACATGGCCGGCGTGTTGCCGCGCGACATCGACGTGGTCGAACTCTACGACGCCTTCACCATCAACACGTTGCTGTTCCTGGAAGACCTGGGCTTTTGCGCCAAGGGCGAATCCAAGGACTTCATCGCGGATGGCGCCATCGCGCCGGGCGGCCGCCTGCCGGTCAACACCAACGGCGGCGGTTTGTGCTGCGTGCATCCCGGCATGTACGGCGTCTTCATCATGATCGAGGCCGTGCGGCAATTGCGCGGGGAATGCGGCGACCGGCAGGTGGCCGATGCGCACCTGGCGCTGGTGCACGGCAACGGCGGCACCTTATCCAGCCAGTCGACCGCCATCCTGGGCACCCAAGCCACGCTTTGATCCCCGCGTGGATCCACGCTTTGACCGGTTCACTCTTGCACTTTGACTTGCACGCCACCCTCGATGCCTCAAGCAGAAACCCTTACCCGCATCCATGAACTGCTGGCCCGCCAGGCGCGCCAGCAACCCGACGCCATCGTGCTGTACGAAGAAGGCGGCGGCACCGTCACCTATGCGCAGCTATGGCAGCGCGTACAGGCCGTGGCCGACTGGCTGCGCGGGCAAGGCGTGCAGCCCGGCCATCGCGTGCTGCTGGTGGGCGAAAACTGCACCGCGATGATCGCGGCCTTGTTCGGATGCGGCGTGGTGGGCGCGTGGCCGGTGGGGGTGAATGCGCGGCTGTCCGCCCGCGAGGTGGACAACATCCGCCAGCACGCGCAGCCCGAACTGCTGCTGTACACCACCGGCGTGTCGTCCGCCGCTGCCGCGCATGCCGCAGACGCGAACGCGGTGGACGCGGACGCCGCCGTGTGGGGGCCGGGCGTGCAGGCCGCGCGTGCCGGCACGCCCACCGCTGCTGAAACCGATGCGCTGGCCTCGGAAGTGGCCACCGTCATCTACACGTCCGGCACCACGGGCGCGCCCAAAGGCGTGCTGGTGCCGCATCGCGGCCTGCTGCATTTTGCGCGCGTGTCGGCAGCGTCGCGGCGCTTGACGCCGCACGACATCGGCTACGCGGCGTTGCCCATGTCGCACATCTTCGGCATCGCCACGGTGCTGATGGCGACCGTGCACGCGGGCGCCAGCCTCGTGCTGCGCAGCCGCTTCGACGCCGACGACGCCTTCAAGGCGCTGGCGCATCCCGGCGTCAGCATCCTGCAAGGCGTGCCCACCATGTTCAGCCGCATGATGGCCGTGGCGCCGCCGCGCGCCGAACTGCGCGCCCCCGCCCTGCGCTATCTGTACACCGGCGGCGCCGCGCTGGACCCCACATTGAAGCGCGACGCCGAACGCTACTTTGGCGTGGCGATGCATCACGGCTACGGCATCACCGAATACGCGGGGTCGATGTTCATCACGCGCATCGACGAGCCGCGCGATGACTGCTCGGCCGGCTATGCGGTGGACGGCGTGGAAATGCGCCTGGGCAGCCCCGATGCGGGTGCACCGAAACCCGGCCAGCGCGGCGACATCCTGATCCGAGGCCCCGGCGTCATGCTGGGCTACTACCGCAACCCGGAACAGACCGAGCAGGCGCTTCTGCCCGGCGGCTGGCTCGACACCGGCGACATCGGTTATGTGGACGACAGCGGCGCGCTGTTCATCGCCGGCCGCTCCAAGGACCTGATCATCCGCTCGGGCTTCAACGTCTATCCCATCGAAGTGGAGTCGGTGATCAACGCCTTTCCGGGCGTGCGCCTGTCCGCCGTGGTCGGCCGCAACACGGCGGACCAGAACGAAGAAGTGATCGCGTTCGTCGAGCCCCTGCCCGGCGCGCGCGTGGATACCGACCTCTTGATGCTGCACCTGCGCGCCCAGCTGGCGCCGTACAAGCGCCCCGCGCGAATCATTTCCATCGACACGATTCCCACGACCGTCAGCGGCAAGATCCTGAAGCAACCGCTGAAAGAAAGGCTGGCGTAGGCGCGGACTCGCTGTTCCGCTCCACGACCGGCCACTTAACCACAAGGAGACAACAGCGTGAAACTCAAGACTTTCTTTGCCGTGGCCACCGCCACGGCAGCCTTCGCCATGGCGTTCAGCGCCGGCGCGCAGACGTACCCCGACCGCCCCATCCGCCTGCTGGTGGGCTACGCGCCCGGCGGCCCGGTCGACACCACGGCGCGCGTCTTCGCCAAGTATCTGGGCGACAAGCTGGGCCAGCCCGTCGTGGTGGAGAACCGCGCGGGCGCCAGCGGCATGATCGCCTCGGACGCCACCGCCAAGGCCACGCCCGACGGCTACATGCTGGGCTTTGCCGCCAGCCCCACACTGACCATGTCGCCACTGGTTCAGCGCAGCACGCTGTTCGACCCGCGCCGCGACTTCTCATTGATCGGCCTGGTGGTCGATTACGCCAACGTGCTGCTGATCGGCCCGCAGATTCCCGCCAGGAACGTGGGCGAGCTGGTCAGCTATGCGCGCTCGCATCCCGATGCCGTGTCGTTCGGATCCGCCGGCATCGGCGCGTCCAACCACCTGTCGGCCGAGCTGCTTAAAAAGCAGGCCGATGCGTCGATGCTGCACGTGCCGTATCGCGGCAACTCGCCCGCCATGATGGACGTGATCAGCGGCAAGGTCACGTTCATGTTCGACATCACCAGCACGGCGATCCCGTTCATCAAAAGCGGCAAGGCCCGCGCGCTGGCCGTCACGTCCAAGACCCGCAACCCCGAGCTGCCCGACGTGCCCACCATGATGGAAGCCGGCATGAAGGACTACGAAGTGGTGGGCTGGTATGCGCTGGTCGGCCCCAGGAAATTGCCCGACGCCGTCTCGGCCCGCCTGACGCGCGCGCTGCAAGACGTGTCCAAGGACCCCGCGTTCCGCAAAGCCATGACGGAAGGCGGCTACACCATCAACGCAGGCGACGCCACCGCCCTGCAATCCCGCATCGACCGCGAATACGCCTTGTGGTCGGACGTTATCCAAAGCGCCAACATCCAGGCCAACTGACCCTTACCGGAGCCCACCGATGCCCGCCCCGCTTGCGCTACGCGCCCAGACCCGCCTGCCGATCATCGGCGCC
Organism: Achromobacter sp. ESBL13; assembly: GCF_036668755.1. Taxonomy (NCBI): domain Bacteria; kingdom Pseudomonadati; phylum Pseudomonadota; class Betaproteobacteria; order Burkholderiales; family Alcaligenaceae; genus Achromobacter; species Achromobacter sp. ESBL13. The sequence goes on from NZ_JAZEVT010000007.1 coordinate 258,031, forward strand.
CCCATGTTTCTGGTCTCTGGGCCCGAGCTGGTCGTGGCGCAATGCGCGGCGGGCATCATCGGCACCTTCCCATCCCTGAACGCCCGCCCGCAGGAGCAGTTGCAAGACTGGATCACGCGCATCGAAGGCGGGCTGGCCGCCACACGCCGCGCCCATCCCGACGCCAAGGTGGCGCCCTACGGCGTGAATCTGATCATCCACCCCAGCAACCCGCGCTGGCAGGGCGATCTGGCCATCTGCGCCGAACGCCGCGTACCGCTCATCATCACGTCGCTGCACGCGCCGGAAGCGGTGGTGCGGGCCGTGCATCCTTACGGCGGTCTGGTCTATCACGACGTCACCAACGTGCGGCACGCCAAGCGCGCGCTGGAGGCGGGCGTGGACGGCCTGATCCTGGTGGCGGCGGGCGCGGGCGGCCACGCGGGCCAGATCAATCCGATTGCGCTGGTCAACGAAATCCGTGCGTTCTATGACGGCCCCTTGGCGCTATCGGGCTGCATCAGCCATGGCAAGGACGTGCTTGCCGCCGAGGTGCTGGGCTGCGACTTCGCCTACATGGGCACGCGCTTCATCGCCACGCAGGAATCGCTGGCGGGCGATGCCTACCGCGAGATGGTGCTGCAAGCACAAGCCGCTGACGTGACGTACACGCCATACTTTTCTGGCGTGCCCGCGAACTACCTGTCGGCCAGCATTCTGGCGGCGGGATTGGACCCCGTGGCCTTGTCCCGAAATGGCGAAGCGCCCCCCGCCAACATGGACAAAAACTCACGGCCCAAGGCGTGGAAAGATGTCTGGAGCGCCGGCCAGGGGGTAGGGTCAGCGCAAGAGATCCTGGCCATCGCGACGCTGGTGGATCAGCTGGAAGCCGAATATCTCAGCGCGCGGGCGGCGTTGGTGGCGGCAGCGGGCTAGCTTGCTTCAGCCGCATCACTTTTCCGACTCCCCCAGCAAATCCATACTCGGCCCGCCAGCGATGAACTGATCCAGCAGGCGCTGCTCGGCCGCGATTCTCTCCGGGTCCACATACCGCGCGGGTGGCGGGGCGTTACGCGCGCTTTCTTGCGTCAGTTCCGCAAACCGCTGCAAAAACTCCGGTGACGGCGCTTCGCTCAAGGTGCGGGTTTGCGGGCGCAGCTGCACGCCGAAGGGATCGTTCGCCGGCTTCTGGCCCGGCGTCGGTGAACTGATGGTGATCACCGTTACCCGGTCGTCACGGCGCAGCGGGACGATGGCGCTGGTGTCGGCGTTCAGATAGCTGGCCATGGTGGCTAGCGCAATACCCACAAAGGGAGACGCCGCCCCCGTGTCGCCCAGGCGTTGCGTCAGGTCGTAGCTTTGGTCCGAAATCAGCAAGTCGAGCGAGCTGTCGGCCATCTGCAAAGCGGGAAGCAGATCGGCCAGGGCGGAACGGTTCAAGCCTGCGTCGTAGAAGACTCGCGTGGGCGCGTGAGCCAGAGGCGTCACGGCCCGCGTCCAGGCGTTTGCGATGGCCGCATGGCGAGCCTCGCCTTTCAGGGGGATGCCGTCGGAGTGCAGCGAGACTTCCACCGGGCGGTGCAGCCGCGCCAACGGCGTCAGGCGGTCCCATTGCTGGAAGCCGCGTTCGGTGATGGGCTGAGGGAACCAGGGGCTGGGTTGGAAGGAATATGGCGGGTTGCGGCGCCAGCCGGTGAAGGCGGGGTCAATGTCGTTCTTGTGCGGTTTGGTGTACTTGGCAAAGCCGCGCAACCAGTCCAGGCGCTCGGGGCGGGCAAAGACGATGGCGGTGACGGCGTCTGTCAGCTCGCCGGGTTGGCGGGGGCCGGAACCCAGGCCGATGGGCTTGTCGTCTCGGGTACCCAGGGCGGAGTGCATTGCATAGGAGTCCAACGCATAGACAAGAAGCGCCGGCATATCGGGATTCTGCTCAAAGACTCTAAACAAATAGCCCACAAATTCCTCGGGCGTGTTGTTGCAGATCACCCCCGGTCTGAGCGGCTTACTGCGGTGCCAATGTAAGCCCGCAGGCCCCATCGTTCGATCGGCCATCCCGCCCAGGAAAATTGACACCCTTTCCGGAGAAAAGCGCAATCGATCCAGCTTTGGATCGTAATCGCGTACGACCGTCAAAGAGGGGATCACCCAGCGCTCAGGAAAGCCTCGCAGCGTCAACTCCAACGCGTTGGCCTTACGCTGCGCCCAAGCCGTCGTCCTGTCTTCCGCAATGGTTGGATAGAACGTGGTGTCCAACTGCAACGCCGTTCCAACGAGCAACACATCAGCTTGCGCGGAATTTTGTTGTAGCAGTTGCGCCCACACCTGGCCTTGACGATAAACGTCAAGGCTCAAGCCAACGCGGATGATGTCCAACGTCTCCAGGCGTGGGGACGAGGAGGACGCAGAGAAAATAGGCATTACAACTCCGGGGGATTGCGGAATGGGATCAACGGGAATCCACGCATCAGGCGCTGGGGGCAATTCGCAAGCCACTTCCTTCCGCTCGGAGGACTCCCTTGAACTATCGGCCTCGGCGAGTACCTCTTGCTGAAACGTAGCAGCCAACATAAGAGCCATAGCGCAAGATATGAGCTTCATTCCGACTCCCCGTCACCAGCCGTGAGATTGCGGCCAGCATCTCTGTCCTTTCGGGTCTGCGTAGACACCAATGTGGGCAACTTCATTTGATGGATCGAGGCAGGCACGCTGCCTCCTCCCCTACGCGACAACTTCCCATCTTCGCCATAGAGCGTAATCTTCCTGCTTCGATAGAGATCGGTAGCATTGACGAGTTCGAGGTTGTCGGCGCTTTCATTTTTGTAGTACTCCTGGATCGCTTCGTCTGGAAGTTTTCCTGTATCCGCTTCTTCATCCAACTCCACCCAAGCCATCCTCCAATCCGCCACCCGACACAAATACGCATAGAACGGCTCATCATCAATACTGCGTGCCTGCCCTATCGCCAGGTCGTACGCCATCGCGCGTTGGCTATGCATCGAATTCGCGGGGATTGATGAATGAAAGGAGATCGGGCTTTGCTCGTCCGCCCCCGCGTCCATTCTTCGCCGACGCGCCTCGTTCGGGCTTTCCTGATATGTCACCTTAAAGCGACGCCCGCCCACATGGTCGACCCCGGTGATCCGGTGCCAGTCCGCTGCCCAATCGTTGTTTTCCGGTGCGGTGTACGGGTTGCGCAGCGGGTCGTTCAAGTCCGTGAGTTCGGCTTCAAGCAATGGCGCATACGCCATGCTTGCACTGCGGGAGCTATAGGTTTGCGGGACCGGTCCGGCGCTTTCCGGTAAGGTCACCACGCGGGTACCCGCCACACGTATGCCCTTGTTCGTAATGGCAATCGATGCATCTATCGGATCGTCCGGCGCGTGTACCGGTGCGATACCCGCCGATGCCTGCTCGGCCATCACCACGCCGCCCGACCTGAAGTCCGCCACAAACGGCTACGGCAGGGCTGGCGCATTGATGGGCACCGACTGGCCAGGCGCGAAGTCGGCGTTGGCCGCCCATCGCTGCGGCAAGCCCATGCCCGAACCCTCCCAGGTGCTTTCATGCTGTTGGCGCAAGACGTAGTTTTGAGTTGGCGGCAGACCAATGGGTTGGCTCTTGCCGTCCCGCGCTCGCATGGTGAAGACGCGTTGATGAAAATGGCTACCCAGTGCGGACAATCCGGGGCCGTCAATATCACCCACCCACTGCTTCGCCATGTTGCCCACCATCGTGGGCACGAAATCCACCGTCGTCCGCGGCTTGCGCGCAGGCATGGCTTGGTAAGTCAAGGTGTCGGCAACGCCTTGCCAGCCGATACCCTGCACGTTGCGCATGCCGACGGTTTTGTCCTCGGGGGAGAAATAGAGGAACACGCGGCCGCGATTGTCACGCTCGGAAAAGGCAACGTCTTTGCCGTCCAGCGTGGTCTGGCACTGCACGCCATTCCAACGCAATCCACCGATGCAGGAAGGGCTTGAGGGGTCGGCCATCTGAGCGAAGGTGGGCACCGGGTTGGGATTTGCGCCGATGAAGCCGACGATATTCGCAAGCGTTGTCACGCGCGCCTGGGTGGTCTGCTGCGCCTCGGACATCTCCATGCGCTCGAAGCGAGACTCCAGCAGGCTGTATGGCGGGTTCATCATGATGACCGCATCCACGGGGCGCTTGCCTTCGTCCTTGAGCAAAGCGTCGGCCAGCAGGGTGATCAGCGTGCCCTGGCTGTGCCCGACCACATTGATCGTGTCGTTCTCGCCGGTGGTCTTGCCGCCAGGATGGCGATAGGCGCGAATCATATTCACCAGCATGGCCAGGCGCTTGGCCGCCAGCAGCATGTACTTGCGGCTGGGCGCCATGACCAGCGGATGGTCGGGGGACCCAAATAGCGGGTTGATCGGCAGCAGGCCAAGCAGCTTGCCGGAGAAACCCTCACCCCACATATCCGGAATGGAAGTCGTGGCATTCGCGAACATCCCGCCCTGCTTGATACCGTCTTTGTCGAGCCTGTTGTGGTAGCGGTCCAGCCATTCTCCGTGCTCGGTCTTCTTGTCGATGTATTGCTCTTCTTCGCGAAAGCCCCAATAGAACGGGATGACGACACTGCGCGACGCGCCGCCGAACTTGCCCGCGGATGCTCGGCGGCGATAGTAGACGGCGTCAGGATTGGGCGCCGCGCCCTGATCCTCGGCGGGCAATCGGTAACTGGCGGGATTCAGCGCGGCGCAGCTTCTACTGCCGTCCGCGGCCTTCAAATGATCCAGGCGCTCATTCAAGCCCACGCAGATGCCGGTTTCCAGGTCGTCATACACGCCGGCCAGATCATTCACCCCGTGAATCAGAATCACCACGCAGGGCTTTGCCTGTTGTACCCGCACGATCGCAGGGCGCGCGCCGGGCAACAGCAGCGCCTCGGGCTGGCCCGTCAACGGGACGGAATGTGTTGCCATGGAACCTCCTTCGTCGAAGTGAATTGGCCCGCCGGCAGCCCGGCCAATCGCATCAGGGCCCGCCCCCGTGGCCGCGTCAATCGGCGTCGTGCAAGGTCAGCGTCGCGATGTGCATCGCGTCGCTTTCCATCAACTGCGTCGCGCCTTGCGCGTCGGTGATGCCTTGGACGGTTTCGCCATTGTTCAATGTGATCGTGTAGCGGCGGTGGGCCACCGGGCGCACGCCGTCCGGCAGAGTCACGATGAATTTTCGTTGGGTCGGGCCAAGGTCGAACCGGGGGAGTTCCGCCGCCAAGCTGGCCGCCCCCAGCATCTGATGGCTGGCCGCCTTGACCGTGAACGCACCGGGGCAGCCAAACTCAATCGCGCCATCCTGCATCTTGATGTAGGCCCCGCCGCACAACAGCGTGATGTGCTTGTCGGCAACCGCCAGGACATGCGCGGCGGCCGAGGAAATTTCAACGCTTTTCTCGGCTTGCACGCGGACGCTGCCATGCTGCGCCTGCAACAGCATCTGGCCTTGGTGGGCGATGTGCCGCATATTCCCGCCCTGTGTGAAGAGGCTGATTCCCTGCCCCGCATTCATAACGACGGATTGCCCCGCCGTCAGGTGCAGGTTCTTCTGCGCAACGGTATCCGCGTTGCCGCCCGCCGCCACGGTGATCGACGCCGGCGCGCCCACGGCAAGGCCCGCCGGGCTGCTCAACGCAATAACGGGTTGGCCGCCGTTGCTGCCCCCGGCTTCGTCGTTGGCGCCATGCCCCAGGTCCCGCACGTTGTCCGTCAGCTGCTGCTGGCGCGTTGGGTCAAGCGGCAGCGCCTCGTGGCGGGCGGCATATGCGCCCAGGTTACGGGCCAGTTCCAGAGCGCTTTCCAAGCGCTGCACCATTTCGTTACGGGATAGCTGCCCGCCCTTGGCGTGTGCTTGTCCGTCTGTGGTCAGCAATATTCCCTTTGCGGCGCGCACCGCGCCCTGTCCGTCCGTGCGCAGCTCAAACCCTTCACCACGGGGCGCCCCGCCTTTGGGCCGGGGCTGCGTCAAATAACCCAGATGCAGTTGGGAGGCGGCATGGTCGCTCATCAGCGCCGCGCTGATCTGGGCCAAGGTGTCGTCCAGCCGCAGTTCGTTCGCGCGTTGCCCTTTGTGCTCTTTGGATTTGATGGTGGCAATCGTGTTGTGCCGGGGCAGCGCGTAAGGCGGCAGGTTGGTCGCGCGGAATAGCCGCCCCATGGCAATTGGCTGGTCGCAATCACCGTTCAAGAAATTCACGACGACCTCTTGACCGATACGCGGAACCGCCATATGCCCCCACTGCGCGCCCGCCCAATCCTGCGCCACGCGTATCCAGCACGAGCTGTGTTCATTGTTGCGGCCGAGGCGGTCCCAGGGAAATTGAACCTTTATCCTGCCAAAGTCGTCGCAGTAGATTTCTTCGTTGGGCGGGCCGACAACGGTGGCCGTTTGTGAGCCATCGATGCACGGTCTGCCGCGGGGCGACGGCTTCCAGTCCGTCTTGGCAGGCACGAGTTCAGCCGTGTAGCCGTAGTGCGTGCCTGACTGGGCGTCCGGGCTGTCCTGCTCCTGGCTGACATGCTGAACCCCATGGTGACGCATACGTACCGGACGCCACTTTTGGTTCCACTCGTCGCGCGCGTGGCCTTGCAACAAAAAGGCCAGGCCGGGAACAAGACGCGGGTCGTCGCCTTCGACTGACGCGCTGCAAGCGTCGTTACGGCGCCCCAGCAAGCGGGTCCGCGCAAAGGGCTCGCCCGCCTCATCGCGCTTGTAGCGCCCGGGATAGTCGTAACGCTCGTAGCCCATGTCTTGATGGGGCTGATCCGCGGCGACAGCGCTGTGTTCCAGCTCATACCGAGGGTGCGTATAGGTGTAGTCGCGCTGTGTCTGGATAGCGGTGCGTACGCGCTCGGTATAGCTAAAGCGCTGCAAGCCGGGCGTGGGTGGGTCGCCGCCGGAGGTGGCGTGGTAAATGACCGGGTCGCCCGGGATGTCGTCGTTGAGGGTGATGCGGTCGCCGTGTATCAGACGATGCCCACCGTCGGAATGCGCGTAGTAATAGAAATAGCCTTCCTCGGCAGCAAGCCGGTCCAGGAAAGCGAGGTCCGTGTCGCCTGCCTGCACGCAATACTCGCGCGGCAGGTGTTCGAAGGTGCTGATCTGTTCGTAGTCGGTGATGCCCTGGCGTTTGATCACGTCGGCCATGATCTCGGGCACGGATAGATGCTGATAAATGCGCCAATCGGAACAAAGGGCGGCACGCGCCAAAGACGGTTCGACGACTGCCCGATAGCGGGTACGGCGAAAGCCGGTAGCGGCTTGTTCAAACTCAGTGACGATGCCGTGTACGTGGCGCGCGGCTTGCGCACCCTGCCAGATGGTGAACAAGGCCGCTTCGTCCAGCATGGCGCCGATATCCATGTCGGATTCCGTGCTGGATAGCCACAGCGTCAAGCGATACGTTTCCGACAGCGCTTCGTCCAGCGTGAACTCGACAACGTCGAAGGCAACGCCGATCGCCCTTGCCTTCACAGGCTGAAAGGTGAAACGGAAAGTCGGCTGGCTGGGCATGGCAGAGTCCGTATGGATTTCCTGCCAGGAGCCTAGCCGACCCCACGCCAAACAGATATAGAACAAATCTGAAATGCGGGGCCGCAATCCGAAGCCCCTATCCGGCATTCATCAATCTGCCCGATGCGGTCTGCCTTATTTCATCTGCTCTATCTCATCTGCCTTATTCCAGCTTGATATTCGCCGTCTTGATCAGGTCGCGCCATTTCACGATCTCGTCGCGCACGAACGCGCCGAACTGTTCGGGCGTGCCCGGCTTGGGCTCGGCGCCCGCCGCGATCAGGCTCTTGGCCGTGGCCGGGTCGGACAGCACCTTGACCATGTCGGCGTTGATGCGCTTGACGATATCGGGCGGCGTGCCCTTGGGCGCCATCACGCCGCTCCAGGAATAGGCCTCGTAGCCGGGCAGGCCCGACTCGGCGATGGTGGGCACGTCGGGCAGCATGCTGGAACGCGTGGGGTTGCCGACGCCCAGCGCGCGCACCTTGCCACCCTTCAAGTGCGGCACGGCGGACGGGCCATCGGCGAACATCACCTGCACCTGTCCGCCCAGCAGGTCCTGCATGGCCGGCGCGCTGCCGCGATACGGCACGTGCTGGATGCGGATGCCGGCCATGGCGTTGAACAATTCGCCCGCCAGGTGCGTGCCGCCGCCCGTGCCCGACGACCCGAACGACAGCTTGCCCGGGTTCTTCTTGGCGTAGGCGATCAGTTCGCCGACGGAGTTCACGGGCAGCGCTGCGTTCACCACCAGCACGATGGGAAACACCGCTGCCATGCCGACCGGCACGAAATCGGTGGTGATGTCGTAGGTCAGGTTGTTGCGCAGGCTGGGCAGCACCGCGTGGTGGATGGACGCGAAGAAGAAGTTGTAGCCGTCGGGCTCGGCCTTGGCTGCGAATTGCGCGCCGACGATGCCGCCCGCGCCCGACTTGTTGTCCACCACGGTGGGCACGGACCACATCTGCCCCAGCGGCTGCGTGGTGAAGCGCGCGGTGGTGTCCACCGGACCGCCCGCCGGAAACGGCACGATGAAGGTCACGGCATGGCCTGGCCACGTGGCGGCGCGTGCCGGCGATGAAAACAAAGTGGGCAGCACGGCCGAGGCGCACGCGGCGCCCAGCCCCGCGATGACGCGGCGGCGTTGAGGATCAATCACTGCGGTCTCCTGGGTCTCGGTGTTGTTCGCGATCAGGCGTTGGATGCTGCCGCCCGCCGCTCTTTTTCTTCGCGTGGCTCGTCTCACGCTTTTTTATTATTTTCCGAGAGCCCGGATTCGCCGCTACACATTTTCAAAAGCCCCTCTTTCGCACCCGCCCCAACGTTCGATCATCGGACAGGAATTTCCCTGAGTCCCGTCGCGGATACGACATACGGACGAGGGCCCGGCTTAGGCCGACTGCCCGCGCGCCGCGCGTTGCACATGTTCGATAAAGCACTCGGCAAAGCTGGGCAGGTCGCGGCCGCGCTGGCGGCACAGCAGGCGGTCGCGCAGCGCCCAGGCGTCTTCCAGCTTCAGCACGTGCAGCGCATCGGGGCGGCTGTAGCGCGCGGCGCAGGCGCGTGGCACCACGGCAATGCCCGCGCCCGCCTCGACCATGCGGCACACCGCCTCGAAGCTGCCCACGTGCACGCGCTGGCACAGGCGCTTGCCCAGGCCGCTGGCAATGTCTTCCAGAAAGGTCTGGATGGCGCTGTTAGGGTGGATGCCCACGAACTGGTAGGCGTCGACCAGGTCCGCGAAGTGCGCGGACTTGGACGCGGCCAGGGGATGCTCCAGCGAGGTCACCACGGTGAGCTCGTCGCGAAACAAGGGCGTGACGTCCAGCCCCGCCACGTCAATATTGCCCGCCACCAGCCCGAGATCGCCCGCGCCCGCGCGGATGGCGATGACAATGTCGCCAGAAATTTTCTCTTCGAGCTCGACGTCCACGTCAGGGTTCTCCGCCAGGAACGTGGATAAGGCATCGGCCAGGAATGAATTGGTGGCCGTGGTGTTGGCCAGCAGGCGCAAGCGCCCTTTCAGGCCGCTGGCATAGGGTTGCAGATCGGCATTCAGGCATTCCAGTTGCCGGAAGACGGCATTGGCGTGTTTAAGCAGCACCTCGCCCGCCGGCGTCAGCGCCACGCCCGTGGCCAGCCGCACCAACAGGCGCGCCTTGAACGCTTCTTCCATGTGCTTGACCCGGGCGCTTGCCGCCGGCAAGGACAGGAACGTGCGTTCCGCGGCCCGGGTCAGGTTGAGGGTTTCGCCCACGTTCAAGAACAAACGCAGGTCCGTCAGATCATGTCTCATGTTCCACCACGCAGAAGGGGGGCATTTCTAATTTTGAATTCTTCGAATGCCGCCACGAATCTACCATGGGGCATTCCCATGAACCAGACCGGTTGATGCGGAACTGTTTTCCAACGACGGCGCGTGCGCCGCAGCAAAGGAGTCAGGGCAATGAGCGGCATCGTTTCCGGAAAGGTAGTGGTCGTCACCGGCGCGGGCGGAGGCATCGGGCGCAGCATCGCGCTGGCGATGGCCCAGGCGGGCGCCAAGGTGGTGGTGAACGACATCGGCGTGTCGCTGACGGGCGAAGGCGGCGGCGAGGGCCCCGCACAAGCGGTCGTGCGCGAAATCACGGCGGCAGGCGGACAGGCGGTGGCCAACACCGACAGCGTGGCGGCGTACGACAGCGCCAGCCGCGTCGTGCAGACGGCCATCGACGCATTCGGACGCATCGACGCCGTGGTCAACAACGCGGGCAACCTGCGCGACCGGGTTTTCCACAAGATGAGCGAAGAGGAATGGCGCCAGGTGATCGACGTGCACCTGAACGGTTCGTTCTTCATGAGCCGCGCGGCCGCGCCGTATTTCCGCGAGCAGGAATCCGGCGCGTTCGTGCACATGACATCCACCTCGGGCCTGATCGGCAACTTTGGCCAGGCCAACTACGCGGCCGCGAAATTGGGCATCGTGGCGCTGTCCAAATCCATCGCGCTGGACATGGCGCGCTACAACGTGCGTTCGAACTGCATTGCGCCCTTCGCCTGGAGCCGCATGACGAGTTCCATCCCGGCGGAAACCGACGCAGAAAAGGCACGCGTCGAAAAATTGAAGAAGATGGAAGCGGGCAAGGTTGCGCCGATGGCCGTGTTTCTGGCCAGCGATGCGGCCAGCGAGATCACCGCGCAGATCTTCGCGGTGCGCGCCAACGAAATCATGTTGATCAGCCAGCCGCGCCCGCTGCGCACGGTGCACCACAGCGAAGGCTGGACGCCCGAACGCATCGCCGACATCGCCGTGCCCGCCATGCGCAAGCACTTCTACGCGTTGGAGCGTTCGCCCGACGTGATCGACTGGGACCCCATCTGAGACCGCCATGCCGCTGGATTACGCGACCGTAAAGAACTGGCGCTTTGACGAGGTCCGTCAGCGCTATGACCACAAAGACACCATGCTGTACGCTTTGGGCATCGGGTTGGGCCAGGACCCCGAGGACACCCGCCAGCTGCGCTACGTGTACGAAGAAGATCTGCAAGCATTTCCCACGATGGGCGTGGTGCTGGCGTACCCAGGCTTCTGGGTGCGCGACCCGCGCAGCAGCATCAACTGGGTCAAGGTGGTGCATGGCGAACAACGCCTGACCGTGCACGCGCCGCTGCCGGCCGCGGGCCAGGTCAGCAGCCGCAGCCGCAACACGCATGTGATCGACAAGGGCGCGGACAAAGGCGCCATCGTCATCACCGAACGCACGCTGCACGGCGAGGACGGCGCCTGCCTAGCCACCTTGCGGCAAAGCACCTTCTGCCGAGGCGACGGCGGCTTTGGCCAGGGCGATGCCAGCCCCGAGCCCCTGCCCGCCACGCCGCAGGGCGACCCGGACCTGCGCTGCGAATTGCGCATCGCCCCCAACGCCGCGCTGTTGTATCGCCTGAACGCCGACCCCAACCCGCTGCATGTCGACCCCGAGGTCGCGCGCCAGGCCGGGTATCCGCGCCCCATCCTGCATGGGCTGTGCTCGTATGGGGTGGTGGCGCACGCGATCGTGAAAAGCTGCTGCGACTACGACGCATCGCGGCTGACCAGCCTGAACACGCGCTTCTCGGCGCCGGTGTATCCCGGCGAAACGCTGCAATGCGACATCTGGCGGCTGCCGGACGGGCAGATCCAGTTCCTGGCGCGCTCGCGCGAACGCAACGTCGTGGTGATGAGCCACGGTACCGCGACGGTGCAATCATGACGCGCGCGCCCGCGCTGGACGGCATCCGCGTGCTGGACCTGTCGCGCATCCTGGCCGGCCCCTGGTGCACGCAGAACCTGGCCGACCTGGGGGCCGACGTCATCAAGATCGAACGCCCGCGCGTGGGCGACGACACGCGCGCGTGGGGGCCGCCATACCTGAAGGATGGCGACGGCCAGGACACCAGCGAGTCCGCGTACTACCTCAGCGCCAACCGCAACAAGCGCTCGGTGGAAGCGGACATGGCCACGCCGGAAGGCGCGGCGCTGATCCGCGAACTGGCTGCCGTCAGCGACATCCTGGTCGAGAATTTCAAGGTGGGCGGCCTGGCCAAATACGGGCTCGACTACGACAGCCTGAAGGCCGTCAACCCGCGCCTGATCTATTGCTCGGTCACGGGCTTCGGGCAGGACGGGCCCTTTGCACAGCGCCCCGGCTACGACTTCATGATCCAGGGCATGGGCGGGCTGATGAGCATCACCGGCGAACGCGACGACCTGCCCGGCGGCGGCCCGCAGAAGGCGGGCGTGGCGGTGACCGACATCGTTACCGGCATGTACGCCACGGTAGCGATCCTGGCGGCCTTGCAGGAGCGGCATCGCAGCGGCTTGGGGCAGCATCTGGACATCGCCTTGCTGGACAGCCACGTGGCATTGCTGGCAAACCAGAATTCCAACTACTTCAACTCGGGCGTGGCGCCCACCCGCGCGGGCAACGCCCACCAGAACGTGGTGCCGTACCAGGTGTTCGCCGCCAGCGACGGCCACCTGATCGTGGCCACGGGCAATGAATCGCAGTACCGCGCGTACTGCCGCGCCATCGGCGTGCCGGAATTGGGCGACGATCCGCGCTTTGCCACGAACCGGTTGCGCGTGACGAATCGCGAGGAACTGATCGGCATCCTGACGGGGATCATGCACGAGGGCCGCCGTGACGACTGGATTGCCAAGCTGGAAGCGGTGGGCGTGCCGTGCGGCCCGATCAACAATATTGCGCAGGCTTTTGCGCATCCGCAGGCGCAGGCGCGGCAGTTGCGTCGGGACATGCCGCATCCGTTGGGCGGCGTGGCGCCGGTGACGGCAAGCCCGTTACGCTTTTCAGGGTCGCCGGTGGTGTATCGGCGCGCCCCGCCGCTGCTGGGCGAACATACGGAGGAAGTGCTGCGCGAGGTGCTGGGCAAATCGCCGGACGCGATAGCGGCGTTCACGAAGGGTACGCGCGGCGCCTAGGCGCCATGCCATGCCGCGTCAAAAAAAAAGGCCGCTGATTTCTCAGCGGCCGTTTTTATGTCAGCGTGGATCGGTGCGAGGCTTACGCCACCGCCACCGGGATCTTGCCGATCTTGGCTTGCCATTCCTTCGGCCCCGTCGTGTGGACCGACGTGCCCTGGGCGTCCACCGCCACGGTCACCGGCATGTCCTTGACGTCGAATTCGTAGATGGCTTCCATGCCCAGGTCCGCAAAGCCCAGCACCTTGGCGCCGCGAATTGCCTTGGACACCAGGTACGCCGCGCCGCCCACGGCCATCAGGTAGGCCGAGCCGTGCTTCTTGATGGCTTCGATGGCGACCGGGCCACGTTCGGACTTGCCGATCATCGAGATCAGGCCCGTCTTCTCAAGCATCATGTCGGTGAACTTGTCCATGCGCGTGGCGGTGGTGGGACCCGCGGGGCCGACCACTTCATCGCCCACCGGGTCCACCGGGCCCACGTAATAGATCACGCGGTTGGTGAAGTCCACCGGCAGCGGCTCGCCCTTGGCCAACATGTCCTGGATGCGCTTGTGCGCGGCGTCGCGGCCGGTCAACATCTTGCCCGACAACAGCAGCGTCTGGCCCGGCTTCCAGCTGGCCACTTCTTCCTTGGTCAGCGTGTTCAGGTCGACTTGCTTGGACTTGTTGTAGTCCGGCGCCCAGTGCACTTCGGGCCATTCGGACAGCGACGGCGGGTCCAGGCGCGCGGGGCCCGTGCCGTCCAGTTCGAAGTGCGCGTGGCGCGTGGCGGCGCAGTTCGGGATCATGGCAACCGGCTTGGACGCGGCGTGCGTGGGGAAGGTGCTGATCTTGACGTCCAGCACGGTCGTCAGGCCGCCCAGGCCCTGCGCGCCGATACCCAGCGCGTTGACCTTTTCGTAGAGCTCGATGCGCAGCTCTTCCAGCTTGTTCTGCGGGCCGCGGGCCAGCAGTTCGTACATGTCGATGTCTTCCATCAACGACTGCTTGGCCATCAGCATGGCCTTTTCCGCGGTGCCGCCAACGCCGATGCCCAGCATGCCCGGCGGGCACCAGCCGGCACCCATCGTCGGGACGGTTTTCAGCACCCAGTCCACCAGCGAATCGCTGGGGTTCAGCATGGCAAACTTGGATTTGTTTTCCGAACCGCCGCCCTTGGACGCGATCTGCACGTCGACCTTGTCGCCTTGGACCAGTTCGACGTGCAGGATACAGGGCGTGTTGTCGCGCGTGTTCTTGCGGGCGAACAGCGGGTCGTCCAGCACGGAAGCGCGCAGCGGATTGTCCGGGTTCAGGTAGCCACGGCGCACGCCTTCGTCACACAGTTCCTGCAAGGTGCGCTTGGTGTCAAAGCGCACGCTCATGCCGATCTTCAGGAAAACGTTAACGATGCCGGTGTCCTGGCACAGCGGGCGCTTGCCTTCGGCGCACATGCGCGAGTTGGTCAGGATCTGCGCCATCGCGTCACGCGCGGCGGGGCTTTCCTCGCGCTCGTACGCGCGCGCCAGATGGCGGATGTAGTCCACGGGGTGGTAGTAGCTGATGAACTGGATGCCATCGGCTATCGACTGGATGAAGTCTTCTTCTTTAATGATGACGGACATGGCGATTTGCGGGTCTAGATGGAAAACTGGATATTGAAAACGCGGCTGGCACTAACTGCCAACCGCTGTGGAAAGAACAATTTTTGCCGCCGGGCCGCCCCAAGGCAAAAAACGCCCCCTCGGGGGGCAGCAAGCGAGCGGAGCGAAGTGCGGCGTGGGGGCTCATTTACCTTGCCAGACCGGCTTGCGCTTTTCGGCGAAAGCCGTCGCGCCTTCCTTGGCGTCGGCCGACGAAAAGATATGGGCGATCAACGGGCGTTGGCGGTCGAACATGCCGTCCTGTTCCCAATCAACGGCCTGCGACACGATGCTCTTGGCGGTCTGCACGGCCAACGGGCCGTTTTCAACAATGGCGCGCGCCAGTTCCAGCGCGCCGGCCAATGCGCCGCCCGGTTCGGTCAGGCGGTTGACCAGGCCGAACGAGTAGGCGCGTTCAGCGGTCAGCATTTCGCCCGTCAAGATCACTTCCATCGCGATGTGGTACGGCAGGCGGCGCGGCAGGCGTAGCATGCCGCCGGCGCCGGCCACCAGGCCGCGCTTGACTTCCGGCAGGCCGAACTTGGCGTTGTTGGCAGCCACGATCAGGTCGGAAGCCAGCGCCATTTCGCAGCCACCGGCCAGCGCATAGCCTTCCACGGCGGCGATCAGCGGCTTCTTGGGCGGGCGTTCGTTCAAGCCGGCAAAACCACGGCCTTCAACGTAGGGGCGCTGCCCGGATTTGGCGAATGCCTTCAAGTCCATGCCCGACGAGAACGTGCCGCCGCCGCCCGTCAGGATGCCGATGCGAATGTCGTCGCGGCTGTCCAGCTGGTCCAGCGCGGCGGCCATGGCCTGGGCGGTTTCCAGGTTGATGGCGTTCTTGGCTTCGGGGCGGTTGATCGTGATGATCTGGATGCCGTCGGTGACTTCCACCGTGATCAGGTCTGACATAGGACTGCTCCTTCCGGGATTTCTCGGAATCGGGTTCCGGGTTTTATATAAGACTTGGGACGTAACCCGGAATCATACGACCATTGGTTTCCAGGCGCAGCGGGGCCGCCCCCAAGCGTCCGCCAGGGGCACACTGGCCCGCCCGGGGGATGCCGTCCGGGCATAGATGTAACCGCGCGGCGGCGCCCGCCAAACGGGACGGCCCCGGGCCAGTTAAAATGCCCGGTTTCCCACGCCCACGGCAGGCCTTGCCCGGCGGTCGAATTCCAAGAATCCTATGCTCACCTTTCAGCAAATCATCCTTACGCTCCAGGAATACTGGGACAAGCAGGGTTGCGCCCTGCTGCAACCCTACGACATGGAAGTCGGCGCCGGCACCTCGCACACGGCCACGTTCCTGCGCGCGATCGGCCCGGAGCCGTGGCGCGCCGCCTACGTGCAGCCCTCGCGCCGCCCCAAGGATGGCCGCTATGGCGAAAACCCCAATCGCCTCCAGCACTATTACCAGTACCAGGTGGTGCTCAAGCCGGCGCCGCCCGACATCCTGGACCTGTATATCGGTTCGCTGAAAGCGCTGGGCATCGACCCGACGCAACACGACATCCGCTTCGTCGAAGACGACTGGGAAAACCCCACGCTGGGCGCCTGGGGCCTGGGCTGGGAAGTGTGGCTGAACGGCATGGAAGTCACGCAATTCACGTACTTCCAGCAGGTGGGCGGCCTGGATTGCACGCCCACCACCGGTGAAATCACCTACGGCCTGGAACGCCTGGCCATGTACCTGCAAGACGTGCAAAGCGTCTACGACCTGGTCTGGACCGAGGGCGCCAACGGCAACCGCGTGCTGTACCGCGACGTGTTCCACCAGAACGAAGTCGAGCAATCGACCTACAACTTCGAGCATTCGTCGGCCGACATGCTGTTTGCGCACTTCAACGACTACGAAGCCGAGGCCAAGCGGCTGATGGAAGTGCCGCTGGCGCTGCCGGCCTACGAGGCCGCGCTGAAAGCCGCGCACACCTTCAACATGCTGGACGCGCGCGGCGCGATCAGCGTGACCGAGCGCGCCGCCTACATCGGCCGCATCCGCAACCTGTCGCGCGCCGTCGCGCAGGCTTATTTCGATTCCCGCGAACGACTGGGCTTTCCCATGCTGCGCCGCAACCAGGCCGCCGGGGAGGCAGCATAAATGACGACGAACATCCGCCCCCTGCTGGTCGAACTGCTGACCGAAGAATTGCCGCCCAAGGCCCTGCAAAAGCTGGGCCAGGCCTTTGCCGAAGGCGTGCGCGCCACGCTGGAACGCCACGGCCTCTTGGCCGAAGGCTGCGCCGTGACCGCGTATTCCACGCCGCGCCGCCTGGCCGTGCACCTGTCCGCCGTGCTGGCGCAAGCGCCCGACCAGCCCTATGCCGAAAAGCTGATGCCCGCCAAGATCGGCCTGACCGAAGACGGCAAGGCCACCCCGGCACTGCAAAAGAAGCTGGCCGCCAAGGGCCTGGAAAACATAGACCTGGCCACGCTGGACCGCGAATCCGACGGCAAGCAGGACTACCTGGTGGCACGCGGCACCGCCACCGGATCGTCGCTGGCCGCCGGCTTGCAAGAAGGCATCGACACGGCATTGAACAGCCTGCCGATTCCCAAGGTGATGCGCTACCAATTGGCCGACGGCGTCACCACCGTCAAGTTCGTGCGCCCGGCGCACGGCCTGGTTGCCCTGTTCGGCGCCGATGTGGTGCCCGTGTCCACGCTGGGCATGCAGGCCGGCCGCGACACGCTGGGCCACCGCTTCATGTGCGCCGGCCCGGTGTCGTTTGCCGATGCCGATTCGTACGCCGCCACGCTGGCTGAAAAGGGCCGCGTCGTGGCGTCCTTCGAAGGCCGTCGCGATGAGATCCAGCGCCAGTTGCTGGACCACGCCGGCCGCCTGTCGGCCACGCTGGGCGATGACCCGGAAGTGGCCGCGCTGCTGGACGAAGTGACGGCGCTGGTCGAGCACCCCACCGTATATGTGGGCCAGTTTGAAGAGCAGTTCCTGCAAGTGCCGCAGGAATGCCTGATCCTGACCATGCGGCTGAACCAGAAGTACTTCCCGCTGTTCGACCCGGCCACCGGCCGCCTGACCCACCGCTTCCTGATCGTGAGCAACATGCACACGGACAACCCGGTGAACATCGTCGAAGGCAACCAGCGCGTGGTGCGCCCGCGCCTGGCCGACGCGCAGTTCTTCTTCGAAACCGATCGCAAGACGCCGCTGGCTTCGCGCGTGGAACAGCTGGGTTCCATCGTTTATCACAACAAGCTGGGCACCCAGCTTGAACGCGTCGAACGCGTGCGCGCCATTGCGCGCGGCGTGGCCGAACAGCTGGGTGGCGACGTTGCCGCCGCCGACCGCGCCGCCATGCTGGCCAAGGCCGACCTGGGTTCGAACATGGTGGGCGAATTCCCCGAGCTGCAAGGCATCATGGGCGCCTACTACGCAGCGGGTGACGGCGAGCCGGCCAGCGTCGTCGAGGCGCTGCGCACGCAGTACCGCAACCGCTACGACGCGCCCGTCACGCAAGACACGCTGACCGCCGCCACGCTGTTCATCGCCGAACGCGTGGAAACGATGGTTGGCATCTGGGCCATCGGCCTGGCGCCCACGGGCGAACGCGACCCCTTCGGCCTGCGCCGCGCGGCGCTTGGCCTGATCAGCGCGTTTGAACAGCTGGCGGCCGGCGGCTGGCTGAAGGTCAGCCAGGACGGCCCGCTGTCGCTCGACGGCCTGCTGGCCCTGGCCGCCGGCACCTTCGCCGCCGGCAAGATCCCGGCCGACACGCTGGCCGAAGTGCGCACCTTCATCTACGAGCGCTATCGCAACCAGCTCATCAACGATTTCGACCGCAACGCGGTGGAAGCCGTGATTGCGTTGACGCCGCCGCTGCACCAGGTGGCCGAGCGCGTGCGCGCCGCCGCCGCGTTCGCGCAGTTGCCCGAAGCGGCCAGCCTGGCCGCCGCCAACAAGCGCATCGGCAATCTGTTGAAAAAGGCTGAAGGCGAGATCGGTGCGGTGAACGACGCCACGCTGGTCGAACCCGCTGAAAAGGCCCTGGCCGCCACCGTCGCCAAGCTGCGCCCGCAGGCGCAAGCCCAGTTGGCCGCCGGCGACTTTGCCGGCAGCCTGTCCACGCTGGCGCAAGCCCGCGAACCGGTGGACGCCTTCTTTGCCGATGTCATGGTCATGGCCGAAGACCCGGCCGTGCGCGCCAACCGGCTGGCGTTGTTGAGCCAGCTGCATGGCCTGATGAACCAGGTGGCCGACATTTCCAGGCTGGCACAGTGAAACTGATCATCCTAGACCGCGACGGCGTCATCAATCAGGACAGCGATGCGTTCGTCAAGAATCCCGACGAATGGATCGCCCTGCCCGGCAGCCTGCAAGCCATTGCGCGGCTGACGCAGGCCGACTGGAAAGTGGTGGTGGCCAGCAACCAGTCGGGCCTGGCGCGCGGCCTGTTCGACATGGACACGCTGACCGCCATCCACACCAAGATGCGGCGCGAACTGGCCGCCGTGGGGGGCGCCATCGACGCCGTGTTCCTGTGCCCGCACGGGCCGGATGACAACTGCACCTGCCGCAAGCCGCGCCCGGGGCTGTTCGAACAGATCGGGCACCGCTACGACATCAGCCTGGCCGGCGTGCCGGCGGTGGGCGATTCGCTGCGCGATCTGCAAGCGTCGGCGGCCGTAGGCTGCGCGCCGTGGCTGGTGCACACCGGCAACGGCAAGAAGACGCTGGCCAAGGGCGGCCTGCCCGAGAACACCCGGGTCTGCGAAGACCTGTCGGCGGTCGTCGACATTCTGCTTCAGGACAATTGATTCAATGGCCCGGCTACGTTCGCTGCTGTATTTCCTGTTTTTGGCCATCACGGTCATCCCCTACGCGTTCCTGTGCATCCTGTGGGCGCCGCTGCCGCTGCATTGGCGCTACAAGCTGACGGTGGGCTGGCCGCGCCTGGCCATCTGGGGCGCCAAGGTGTTCTGCGGTATCCGCTGGCAGGTCAAGGGCTGGGAAAACCTGCCCGACGGCCCGGCGGTGATTCTGTCCAAACACCAGTCGGCCTGGGAAACGCTGTTCTTTCCCGCGCACATGCCGCGCGAAGTGTGCTTCGTCTACAAGAAAGAACTGCACATGGTGCCGTTCTTCGGGTGGGGCCTGGCGCTGCTGCGCATGATCGCCATTGACCGCTCCAAGGGCCGCGACGCCTTCGACCAGGTGGTCAAGCAGGGCCAGACGCGCATGGACGAAGGCCGTTGGCCGCTGCTGTTTCCCGAGGGCACACGCGTGCCGCCGGGCAAGACGGCGCGCTTCAAGATGGGCGGAGCGCTGCTGGCCTCGCGCACCGGCGCGGTGGTCATTCCCGTGGCGCACAACGCCGGCGAGTGCTGGCGGCGCAACGCTTTCGTCAAATATCCCGGGCTGGTCACCCTGTCGATCGGTCCCGCGATAGAATCCAAGGGACTCTCCCCCGACGAACTGAACCAGAAGGTTCAGGAATGGATCGAAGGGGAAATGCGGCGTCTGAATCCTGAAAGGTATGCCCAGCACTGATCAGCTCGAACTCTTGTTCGACATGCAAGAACACGACGCGCCCCACGGCGCGTCGCCGCTGATCGCCACGCCAACGCCAACGCCGCCGCCTCAGCCCAGGCTTGAACCGCGGCCTCAGCAGCAGCAACCCCAGCCGCAGCCCCAGCCCGTCACGCCCGTGAACCTGTTCCCCGACGCCGCCGAAGGCGACGCCGGCAAGGGCGAGCCGCTGCTGACGCTGTCGCCCAATGCCGCCTCGCGCGTGCCCACGCCCTGCCCCGATCCGCTGCCGCCCGGCGCGCGCTGGCGCGAAATCCCCACCGATCAACAGCCCATCGGCTTCGTGCTGCTGCGTTCGCGTCGGCGCAGCATCGGCTTTGTCATCACCGACGACGGCCTGCGAGTCACCGCGCCCAGTTGGGTCACGCTGGCGCAGATTGACGACGCCGTGCGCGAAAAAGCGCGCTGGATCGTCACCAAGCTACGCGAATGGCACGCCCGCAAGCAGCAGCTGGCCATGGCGCACACGCGCTGGCAAGCGGGTGGCGAACTGCCTTACCTGGGCAAGCGCATCGTGATCGGCGTGGGTGGCGACAGCCGCCAGTCGCGCCTGTCGGGCGATGCCGACGCGCCCGAGGACGGCGACACGCTGTGGCTGGCGCTGCCGTCCACGGCCGACCAAAGCCGTATCCGCGACGCCGCGCAAGCCTGGCTACAACAGCGCGCGGGCGCGTGGTTCGGCGCGCGGCTGGCGCACTTCCTGCATATCAGCGGCTTGAAGATCCGCCGCTGGCGGCTGTCGTCCGCCGCCACGCGCTGGGGCTCCTGCACCAGCGACGGCAACATCATGCTGAACTGGCGCCTGATCCATTTCGCGCCCGGCATCATCGACTACGTCATCGCGCACGAGCTTGCGCATCTGCGCGAGATGAACCACAGTCAGGACTTCTGGCGCGAAGTCGGCCAGATCCTTCCCGACTTCGAAGACGCCAAGAACATCCTGCGGCGCCACGACCCCGCTTCGCTGCCTCAGTTCTGAGGCGCACTGGAGACAAGACAATGTTGCTGCTGATTCCTGGCCCGGTCACGACCGACGCGCGGGTGAAGGCCGCCATGGCGCAAGACTACGCGCCGTGGGACAACGATTTCCGCGCAGCCTACCGGCAGGTGTGCGACGGCGTCTTGCACGTGGCCCAGGGCTCGGCGGACGAGCACGTGGCGCTGGCGCTGCCCGGCTGCGGCCACTTTGCGGTGGAAGCCGCCGTACGCACCTTCGTGCCGCCCGGCGGCCGCCTGCTGGCGCCGTCCACCGGCGCGTACGCGGCGCGCCTGCAAAAGCTGGCTAGCGACGCGGGGCGCATCGCCGTGCCGCTGGCGGTGGGCGCCACCGAACGGCTGGAGCCGGCCGCCGTGGCCGCCGCGCTGGAACAAGACCCCACGCTGACGCACCTGGCGCTGGTCTATAGCGAAACGGGCAGCGGCATCTGCCACGACGTGCCGGCATTGGCGCGCATTGCCCACGCGCTGGGCCGCCGCGTCATCGTCGACGCGGTGTCCGCCTTTGGCGCCTTGCCGCTGGATGTGTCCGCCCTGCCCGCCGTGGATGCCGTGGTGCTGACGGCCAACAAGTGCCTGGAAGGTCTGCCCGGCGCGGCGTTCGTCGTGGCCCGCCGCGACCGCCTGGAAGCCGCCCGCGGCAACGCGGGCAGCTGGTCGCTGGATCTGGCCGACATCTATCAACACACGCTGGCGCCCAATGCGGGCCCGCGCTTCACGCCCCCGGCGCCCACGCTGGCCGCGCTGGCCGTGGCGCTGGACCTGTACCGCCAGGAAGGCCGCGAGGCGCGGCTGGCGCGTTACACGGCCAACATGCGCACGCTTTATGATGGCGTCAGCGAACTGGGCTTGACGCCCTATCTGTCGCGCGATCTGCAAGGCCCCATCGTCGTCAACGTGCATGCGCCCGATTCCCCTAACTGGCATCTGCAATTGTTCGTGGACGCCCTGAAGGCGCGCGGCTACGTGCTCAGTAATTTCTTCAACACCGAACAACCCACGTTCCGGGTCGGCTGCATCGGCGCCTTTGGCGCGGACCAGATGCGGCAGGCAGTCGCCGCCATGGGCGGCGCACTGCGCGACATCGGCATTACGCGGCAACACTCGGGCAACCCCGGGTTCCTGCCACAACCCCTCATCGCCTAAGGAAGATCTCCATGCGTATGCTCCACACCATGCTGCGAGTCGGCAACCTTGATAAGTCCATCGATTTCTACACCAACGTGCTCGGCATGCGCGTCCTGCGCCGCAACGACTACCCCGAAGGCAAGTTCACGCTGGCCTTCGTCGGCTATCAAGACGAGTCCGAAGGCGCGGTCATCGAACTGACCCACAACTGGGACACCGAAAAGTACGACCTGGGCAACGGCTACGGCCACATCGCGCTGGAAGTGGACAACGCCTACGAAGCCTGTGACAAGGTCAAGGAACGCGGCGGCAAGGTCACCCGCGAAGCCGGTCCGATGAAGCACGGCAAGACCGTGATCGCCTTCGTCGAAGACCCGGACGGCTACAAGATCGAGTTCATCCAGAAGAAAGGCCGTCAAGACTGACGCGTACCGCCATGATCCACCCCATCCTGAAAATGGGCGACCCGCGCTTGCTGCGCGTGGCCCCGCCCGTCGATAAATTCGACACGCCCGAGCTGCACGCCCTGATCGACGACATGTTCGAAACCATGGCGGCGGCACAAGGCGTGGGGCTGGCGGCGCCGCAGATCGGCGTGGACCTGCAAGTGGTGATCTTCGGCTTTGACCGCAACGACCGCTACCCCGACGCGCCCCCCGTGCCGCAGACCATCTTGTGCAACCCCGTCATCACCCCCTTGTCGGACGAGATGGAAGACGGCTGGGAAGGTTGCTTGTCGGTGCCCGGCCTGCGCGGGCTGGTGCCGCGCTATCGCCACATCCGCTACAGCGGCCGCGACCCGTATGGCCGGCTGATCGAGCGCGAAGCCGAAGGCTTTCACGCCCGTGTGGTGCAGCACGAATGCGATCACCTGATCGGCCGGCTGTACCCGTCGCGCATCCAGGATTTCACGAAGTTCGGCTTCACGGAAATCCTGTTCCCCGGCATGGACCCGAACGCGGACGATTAAGCGTCGGGTTTGGGGGCTGGGTCGGAAACGGACGTCGAATCAGGGCTTGCCGCCTGGGGCGACAGCGCTTGCGGCGCAAAATCATCCACCTGCAAGACCTTGGACACCACCGCGTCCGCCGCCTCCAGCTGCGCCGCCTGCGCGTCCGTGATAGCGCCCAGCTGATGCGCCTCGCGCCAATTGCGCACGTTCGACTGGCGCAGGCGGTCGCGGATGGGCTGCACCGCGTCAACCAGCGCAAAGGCGCGGGTCAAGTCCGCCAAGGGGTCGCTACCCGCGCGGCCACCGCCCAGCAGTACGCCGGCCGCCGCGCCGCTGCCCGGCTCGCGATGCAGGTCGGCCGCCAGCCGGTCATGGATGGGCGACGGCTTCAACAGCAGTTCGGCGCAGGCGCGCGTCAAGGCGTCGTTCGGCCCGCGCGCCAGGCGCCACGGCAGGATGGCGGCGCGCAGGCCCCACGCCAGCACGCGGCCCGGCAGGTTGCGCAGCACTTCGTCCAGGCTTTTCTCGATGCTGGCGTAGCCCTGTTCCATGCACCAATGCACCAGGGGCAGATCGTCGTGCTTGCGGCCTTCGTCTTCCCAGCGCTTGAGCACCGCCGACAGCAAATAAAGCTGCGACAACACATCGCCCAGCCGCGCCGAGATCATTTCGCGCCGCTTCAGCCCGCCGCCCAATTGCGCCAGTGTGGCGTCGGCCAACAACGCAAAGCCGGACGCATAGCGTCCCAGCCGCCGGTAGTGCCCCGCCGTGGGGCCGGACACCGGCGACGGCGCCAGCAAGGCGCCCGACCAGGCGCGGCCGATCGCGCGCAGCGTGTTCTTGCCGGCGTGCCGCAGGTGGCGCCAGAACACATCGTGGAAGACCTCGATGCCACGTTCTTCGTCGGGGTTGGCCAGCGCCAGCATTTCGGGCATTAGATAGGGATGCGCGCGGATGGCGCCCTGCCCGAAGATGATCAGGTTGCGCGTCAGGATGTTGGCGCCTTCGACCGTGATGGCGATGGGCACCGCGCGATACAGCGCGCCCAGGTAGTTGCTGGGGCCGTCGATGACCGCGCGGCCCGCGTGCACGTCCATCGCGGCGTTGACCGAGTCGCGCATGCGTTCAGTGGCGTGGTATTTCATGATGCCGGACACGACGGCCGGCTTCACGTCCTGGTTCAGCGCGGCGCAGGTCAGGCGGCGCGCCGCCTCGACCAGATAGGCGTTGCCCGCCAGCCGGGCCAACTGTTCCTGCACGCCTTCGAACTTGCCAATGGGGATGCCGAACTGCTCACGCACCCGCGCGTACATGCCGGTGGTGTGCGCGCACATGACGGCGGCGGCCGCTGACAGCGACGGCAGCGAAATGCCGCGCCCGGCGGCCAGGGCGCTCATCAGCATCTTCCAACCCTGGCCGGCGCGGGCCTCGCCGCCGATCAGCGCATCCAGCGGCACGAACACATCGCGCCCTTTGTTCGGGCCGTTCTGAAACACCTGCATGGCCGGCAGATGGCGCCGGCCGATTTCCACGCCCGGCGCCTCGGTGGGCACCAGCGCCACCGAAATGCCGATGTCTTTCGGGCCGCCCAGAATGCCGTCGGGGTCGGACATCTTGAACGCCAGCCCCAGCACCGTGGCCACGGGCCCCAGCGTGATGTAGCGCTTGTGCCAGTTGAGCCGGATACCGATCAGTTCGCGGCCATCGACCACCTGGCGGCAGACAACGCCGGTGTCCACCATGGACGCGGCGTCCGAGCCCGCCTCGGGGCTGGTCAGCCCGAAGCACGGCACCTCGCGGCCATCGGCCAGGCGCGGCAACCAGTAATCACGCTGCGCGGGCGTGCCGAACTGCATCAGCAGTTCGCCGGGGCCTAGTGAATTGGGCACCATGACGGTCACGCCCGCCGTGATGGAATAGGCCGATATGCGGCGCACGACTTCGGAATGCGCGTAGGGGGAAAAGCCCAGCCCGCCGTAACGGCGCGGGATGATCATGCCGAAAAAACGCTGCGATTTCAGAAAGCTCCAGACTTGCGGCGGCAGGTCGCGCCGGTTCCAGGTGATGTCCCATTCGTCCAGCATCGTGCACAGCTGCGCCACGGGGCCATCGATAAAGGCCTGCTCTTCGGGGGTGAGGGTGGCGGCGGGCACGTCCAGCAGCTTGCGCCAATCGGGGTTGCCGGTGAACAGGTCGGCGTCCCACCAGGTGTCTCCGGCCTCGATGGCCTCGCGTTCGGTGGCCGACATGGGGGGCAAGGCGTTGCGCGCCCAGCGGTACGCGGGTTCCGAGATGCGGCGACGGCGCCAGGCATTGAAATCCATGAGTGTCCCTCACTGTTATGGCCCTAGGGCGGTTCGGCCCAAAGTACCAGAATTGGCGCCGCGCGGCCAAGCTGGCCAGGGCTGACTCTGCGACAATGAGCGTCCCCGCGCTGGTGCGCAATCAACCGCTGTCCGGGCATCGTCACGCATGCTGAACAAACTCTGGCTGGGCTTCTTCCTGACCGCCGCCGCCGCCGCGCTGTACCGCTGGCTGGCCATCGGAGACCCCGACGTCTTTCGCCTGATGGTGGCCAGCCTGTTCGACATGGCGCGCGTGTCGGTCGAAGTGATGGTGCTGCTGTTCGGCACGCTGACCTTGTGGCTGGGCTTCCTGCGCATTGCCGAAGCCGCCGGGCTGGTGGAAAAGCTGGCACGCCTGCTGGGGCCGCTGTTTGCGCGCCTGATGCCGGGCGTGCCGCGCAATCACCCCGCCATCGGTCTTATCACGCTGAACTTCGCG
Organism: Achromobacter sp. ESBL13; assembly: GCF_036668755.1. NCBI lineage: Bacteria > Pseudomonadati > Pseudomonadota > Betaproteobacteria > Burkholderiales > Alcaligenaceae > Achromobacter > Achromobacter sp. ESBL13. The sequence continues at coordinate 284,033 of NZ_JAZEVT010000007.1, forward strand.
GCCAACGGTCTGGGGCTGGACAACGCGGCCACGCCCATCGGCCTGCGCGCCATGCGCGAACTGCAATCGCTGAACCCCACGCCCGACACCGCCAGCAACGCGCAGATCCTGTTCCTGGTTTTGAACGCGTCATCGCTGACGCTGCTGCCCGTCACGCTGTTCATGTTCCGCGCGCAGCAGGGCGCGGCCGATCCCACACTGGTATTCCTGCCCATCCTGCTGGCAACCAGCGCGTCCACGTTGGCGGGCTTTCTGGCCGTGGCCGTGTGCCAGCGCCTGCGGCTGGCCGACCCGGTGGTGATGCTGTGGCTGGGCGGCGCGGCCTTGCTCATGGGCGGTTTCATGGCGCTGCTGGCCGGCATGTCGGCCGCGGCCATCGCGTCGCTGTCTTCGGTGATGGGCAACCTGGCGCTGTTCGGCATCCTGCTGGCGTTCCTGGTCGTGGGCGCCTGGAAAAAGGTGCCGGTCTATGAAACGTTCATCGAGGGCGCCAAGGAAGGCTTCGACATCGCCAAGAGCCTGCTGCCCTATCTGGTGGCCATGCTGTGCGCGGTGGGGGTGCTGCGCGCATCGGGCGCGCTGGATTTTTTGCTGGACGGCATCCGCTGGCTGGCGCTGCAAGCCGGCTGGGACACGCGTTTCGTCGACGCGCTGCCCACCGCGCTGGTCAAGCCGTTTTCCGGCAGCGCGGCGCGCGCGATGATGCTGGAAACCATGACGCACTTCGGCGTGGACAGTTTCCCCGCCCTGCTCGCGGCCGTGATGCAGGGCAGCACCGAAACCACGTTCTACGTGCTGGCGGTGTACTTTGGGTCGGTGGGGATATTGCGCGCGCGCCACGCGGTGGGCTGCGCGCTGATCGCCGATGCGGCCGGCGTGCTGGCCGCCATTGGCGTGTGCTACTGGTTCTTTGGCTGAAGCCGGCCAGGCGGGCGTAGCGGGGCCGGGTCGCGGCCCGGCCAGCCCCGGTCAATCCACCAGCAGGATCTTCATGCCGTTGGTGCCGCCGCTGTCGCGGTAGAAATCGCCCTTGGTCAGGATCACCCAGTCGCCCGTCTTCACCAGGTTGCGCTTGCGCAGTTCGTCAATGGCGGCCTCGCTGAGTTCGGCCGGCTCGTAATCCGACGGCGCGAACGGAATGGTGTAGACGCCCCGGAACATGGCCACGCGGTTCTGCGTCAGGCTGTGCGGGCTGTAGCAGTAGATCGGCACGCCGGAACGGATGCGCGACATGATCAGCGGCGTGTGCCCGCTTTCGGTCAGGGCGATGATGGCCTTGACGCCCGGAAAGTGGTTGGCCGCGTACATCGCGGCCAGCGCAATAGTTTCATCACAGCGCGTGAAGGTCTCGCCCATGCGGTGGTGCGACACGGTGGACGTCGGGTGCTTTTCCGCACCCAGGCAAACGCGCGCCATCGCTTGCACGGTTTCAACGGGATACTGGCCCGACGCGCTTTCCGCCGACAGCATCACGGCGTCGGTGTAGTCCAGCACCGCGTTGGCCACGTCCGACACTTCGGCGCGCGTGGGCATGGGGCTGGAGATCATGGATTCCATCATCTGCGTCGCGGTGATGACCACTTTGTTCAGCGTGCGCGCGTGCTGGATGATGCGCTTCTGGATGCCGACCAGTTCGGCATCGCCCACTTCCACGCCCAGGTCGCCGCGCGCCACCATCACGCCGTCGCTGGCGCGAATCAGCGAGTCCAGGGCTTCGTCGTCAGCCACGGCTTCGGCGCGTTCGATCTTGGCGATGATCCATGCCTGGCTGCCGGCTTCGGCCAGCAGGGCGCGGGCCTCGTCGATGTCGCTGCCATAGCGCGGGAACGACACGGCCACGTAATCCAGTTCCATTTCGGCCGCCAGCTTGATGTCGACGCGGTCCTTGTCGGTGAGGCTGGGTGCGGACAAGCCACCGCCACGGCGGTTGATGCCCTTGTTGTTGGACAGCGGGCCGCCAACGGTGACGGTGGTGTGGACTTCGTCGCCTTCGACGCGATCCACCACCAGCACGACACGGCCGTCGTCCAGCAGCAGTTCGTCGCCCACGCGGCAGTCGGTCACCAGTTCCGGATAGTCGATGCCGACGATGCTGGCTGTGCCCGCCTCCTTGGGATGCACGCGCGACAGCGTGAATGGCTGGCCGACGTGCAGCTGCACCAGCTTGTCGGTGAAGCGCGCAATACGGATCTTGGGGCCTTGCAGGTCGCCCATGATGGCGACGAAACGGCCCTGCTTGGCGGCAATGTCGCGCACCAGGCGCGCGCGGTCGCGGTGATCGTCCGCGCTGCCGTGCGAGAAGTTCAAACGGGCCACGTCAAGGCCGGCGCGGATCAGCGCTTCAATGCGTTCGGGCGTCGAAGTCGAAGGGCCCAAGGTGGCAACAATTTTGGTGCGGCGCAATACAGGCATGACGGTCCACTCTCGCAAAAACAACGAAAGCGCTATGGTACGCCGCCTGCGTCGGCGCGGGTATCATGGCCCTTACTCCGACCGACATCGAGGCGACCCAAACCCGTGAAAATCGTCATTGCTCCCGACTCCTTCAAGGAAAGCGTGTCCGCGCCCGACGCGGCGGCAGCCATCGCGCGCGGCGTGAAAGCCGCCTGCCCCGGCGCCCACACGATATGCGTGCCCATGGCCGACGGCGGCGAAGGCACGGTCGAGGCCGTGCTGGCCGCCACCGGCGGCAAGGAACAGCAGCTGACGGTGAACGACGCGTTGGGTTACAAGGTCGACGCCGTGTGGGGCCTGCTGGAAGACGGCACGGCCGTGATCGAAATGGCCGCGGCGGCGGGGCTGGAACTGATCTCGCCGTCCAAGCGCGACCCGATGCGCGCCAGCAGCCACGGCGTGGGCGAACTGATGCTGGCGGCCGTGAACGCGGGCGCCACGCGCATCATCCTGGGCTTGGGCGGGTCCGCCACCAACGACGCGGGCGCCGGCATGCTGACGGCGCTGGGCGTGCGCTTGCTGGACGCCGCCGGCAACAGCCTGCCGCCCGGTGGCGGCGCGCTGGGCAAGCTGGCCGCCCTCGACACGCGCGGGCTGGATCCGCGCCTGGCCAACGTCCACATCGATATCGCATCGGACGTCGACAATCCGCTGTGCGGCCCGCATGGCGCATCGCACGTGTTCGGGCCGCAAAAAGGCGCCACGCCGGAACAGGTGCTGGCGCTGGACCAGATGCTGTCGAATTTTGCCGATGTGTGCGCGCGCCACCTGGGCGTGGACCATCGCGACGAACCCGGCGCGGGCGCGGCGGGCGGTTTGGGCTTTGCGGCCAAGGCGTTTTTGCAGGCGCACTTTCGCCCGGGCGTCGAAATCGTGGCGGAACTGGGCGGCCTGGCCGACGCCATCGAAGGCGCCACGCTGGTGTTCACCGGCGAAGGCCGCATGGACGCGCAAACACTGCGCGGCAAGACCCCGGCGGGCGTGGCCAAGATCGCGCAGCAGGCGGGCGTGCCGGTGGTGGCGTTGGCGGGGTCGCTGGGCGAGGGCTACGAAGCGCTGCACGCGGGCGGCATCACCGCCGCGTTCAGTTTGGCGCCCGGTCCCATCACCTTGCAGCAAGCACTGGCCGACGCGGAAAAGCTGCTTGCCGAGCGTGCGCGCGACGTCATGCAGCTATGGATGGCCGCGCAAAAACGGATGTTGTGATGCGCGTGGCGCGGATAGCGTGGCATGCGCCACGCCTGCATTGCGGGACACGCGCCGCGCCTGCTTGCAACGCTCCGCCGCTTCGCGCTTACTGAAGCAGGCCCGCTGCCACCAGCGCATCCGACAGGCGGATATACCGGTCCACCGAAATGTCCTCGGCGCGCGCGGTAGGCGCAATGTCCAGCGCTTCCCAGGGCACTTGCGGCGCCCAGTCGGCCAACACGCGACGCAGCATCTTGCGGCGCTGCGAAAAAGCGCGCGCCACCACCGTTTCAAAGGCGCGCACGCTGACCGGTTGCAGGCGGTCGGCCGGCAGCGGCACCATGCGCACAATCGCCGACACCACCTTGGGCGGCGGGTCGAACGCTTCCGGCGGCACATCGAACAGCTTGTGCATGCGATAGCGCGACTGCAACATCACCGACAAGCGGCTGAAATCACCAGAGCCCGCTTGCGCCACCATGCGGTCGATGACCTCGCGCTGCAACATGAAATGCTGGTCGCGAATGTGGTCGGCCCACGTCATCAGGTGGAACAGCAGCGGGCTGGAAATGTTGTAGGGCAGATTGCCCACCACACGCAGCGCGCTGCCGAATTGCGAGAAATCCACCGTCAACGCGTCGGCTTCGACCACGGTCAGGCGCGACGCCTCGAACTGCTTGCGCAGGCGCGCGGCCAGGTCGCGGTCGATTTCCACGGCGGTGAGATGGTCCAGACGCTCTAGCAGCGGCCGGGTCAAGGCAGACAACCCTGGGCCGATCTCGACCACGGCATCGTCGCGGGCGGGGGCAACCGCCCGGACGATGGACTCGACGACGCTTTCGTCGGTCAGGAAGTTCTGGCCGAAGCGCTTGCGCGCCTGGTGTTGAGACATGAAAAGCCCGTAATGCGTTTAGCGGTTGTTCTGCTGGATCTTTTGCTGCTTTTCAAGCCGGTTGTCGACGTAAGCCTGAGCACGCAGTTGCTCCAGCCAGTCTTCAAAAGCAGGCTGGGCGCGGCGCTCGAACAGAATCTGGCGCGCCTTCATGCGGGCCAGGTCGTCGGTGGCGTCGTGTTCGCGGCGTTCTTCGACTTCAATCAGGTGCCAGCCAAAAGGCGACTGGATCGGCGGGCTGATTTCGCCCGGCTTCAGCGCATTCATGGCGGCTTCGAACGGCGGCACGGTTTCACCCGGGTTCAGCCATCCCAGTTCGCCGCCCTGTGGTGCGGTGGCGTCCTGCGAGTACTGGCGCGCCATGTCTTCAAACTTGGCGCCACCCGACACCAGGCGCTGACGCACCTGTTCCAGGCGCTGACGCGCGGTTTCGTCGCTCATGACGGTGGACGTCTTGATCAGGATGTGGCGCGCGCGGGTCTGCATGACCTTGGTCGGGCCTTGCTGCGCGGGCGCTTGCGGACGCGCGGCGGGCTGCGGGGCAGGCGTGGGAGCCGGCGCGCGGGCGGTGCGGCTGGGCGCCGGCTGGGCCGTGCCGCGGTCCATCACCTTGATGATGTGGAAACCGTTGCCGCTCTGGATCAGGTTGCTGACCTGGCCCTTTTGCAGATTGCCGATGGCCTTGACGAACAGGTCGGGCCAGCCGTCCAGCGGACGCACGCCCATCACGCCGCCTTGCAAGGCTTCGGGACCATCCGAGGACGCTGCCGCCAGGCTGGCGAAATCGTCGCCGCGCTTGGCGCGGGCCAGGATGTCTTCGGCCTTCTTGCGCAGCACCGCCAGCTGTTCCGGGGAGGAGCCTTCGGGCACGCGGACCAGAATCTGGGCCAGCGCGTACAGCATCGGACCCGAGGGCGCGGCGGCCTGCTCGGGCGCGGGCTCGGGCTGCGCCTGCGGTTGCGGTTGGGGTTGCTGCTGCGCTTGCGGCGCGGCGCCAAACGCCGGGTTGCGGCGCTGGTCCTTCAGGAACGCATCGACTTCGGTGTCGGAAATGACGATGGTGGAATCCACCGCGCGCTGGCGCAGGCGATCCGTGCGGATCTCGTCGCGCAACGACTTCCGATAGGCGTCCCAGTTGGTGCCGGACTTTTCGATTTCGCCGCGCAGTTGCGCCACGCTGATCTTGTTGCGCGACGCGATGGTCTGGATGGCCTGGTCCACCTGGGCATCGTCGACCCGAATACCAAGGCGGTCGGCTTCGTGGCGTTGCACCCGTTCCATGATCAGACGCTGCAACACCTGGTGCTGCAAGGTCTGGTCGTCGGGCACCTGGATGCCGCGCGACTTCAATTCGGACGAAATGCGGACGGACGCGTCGCGCAGTTCGCGCAACGTGATCACGTCCTTGTCGACCACGGCCGCGATGCCGTCCACGAACTGCTCGCCCTGGGGCGCCGGCGCGGTTTTCTGAGCGGCGGGCGCGGCCTTGGCGCCATTGTTCGCGGCCCGGCCTGTTGGCTCGGCCGCGTGCGCGGCGGGAAGGCCGGCGCATAAGGCCAACAACAGCGCACTGCCGGACAGGCGGCGCAAAGAGTGCAACCTACGCATCATTCATACCTTTCAAATGTGGTCCCAGCCGGCACGGGCGGTGTAATGCTGGTGTAGCCGGGGATACTTCTGTTCAGCAGGTTCATCGGGTCGGTTCCCAGGGAACCCAGACCGGTCAGCTCAAGCTGGAAGAACACAGCGGAGTTCGCGTCCGTTGCCGATACAGCATAGCGCTGGTAGACCACGCGGCCCACCCAGCAGCAATCGCCCTTGTACTCGACGCCGGCGATGGCCTGCGTGACACGGGGGGATTCCGTCGTGTTGGCCACCGTGCTGGACGGCCCGGAGCGCAAGGAATAATCCACGCGACCCACGCCGTACCAACGCTTGTTGAACGGCCATTGCAACGCCAGGCTGACCTGGTTCTGGCCTTGGGGCTGATACTGAACGCCCGGTTGCGGATCGCGCTGATAACGATACGACAGCGCCACCGTGGTCAGGCGCTGCGGCGACCAGCGTGCGCTGACCAAGCCGCGCGACCACTGGTTCTGGTAAGGATTGTACTGAGCGGCCACGTCGGTGCTCAGCGTGTCGGTCAGTGCCGCGCTGGCGCCCACCAGGAAGTCGGAACGCACGTTTTCACGCGGCGTTTCGCCCGGCAGCGTGACTTTTTGATCTTCAAAATACAGGCGCTGCGCCACAGCCAGCGACATGCGCTCGAAGCCGGTATTGGCGTCCAGCCAGCGCGTGGTCAAGGCGGCCGTCAGCTGGTTGGCGTTCGAGATACGGTCCCAACCGCCGGTGTAGATGTTCTCTTCAAAGGCTTGCGAGAAGCTGAAGTCGGCCAGCGACGTGTCGTAGACCGGCATCTTGGACTGGTCGCGATACGGCACGCGCAGGTAGTACAGGCGCGGTTCGAGCGTTTGCGTGGACGCCTTGCCGAACAGCGACGTGTCGCGTTCGAAGATCAGGCCGGCGTCCAGCGACATGATCGGCACGGTGCGCGATTGCGAACGCGGCAGGCCGTCGGCCGAACCGCCGTTCAGGCCCAGCGCATCCACGCCATACCATTTGGTCTGGTACTGGGTGTAGTTCACGCCCGCCTTGGGGATGATGAACCAGCCCGGGCGCACGATCGGGTACGACACTGTCGGGTAGGACTGCAAGCGGTCGCCATCCGGATAGCGAACCGTCGAGCCGAAATCGGGACGGCGGAAACGCACGGCGGTGGATGTCCAGTCGACATCGAAACCGCCCCAGTCATAGCGCGCGCCTCGCAGGTAGAGCTCGGGTTCCTTGTCGTACGGCGGCACCAGCGGCGCGTCCGGGTCCTGCAGCGTCTGGTACTTGTAGACCTGTGCGTACGTGCTCCAGTAGTTGGACGCCCAGCCCACGCGGCCGCGCTGCGGCAGGTAGGTGGTCGACGCCTGGTTCAGGCCCAGCTGCGAGATGTCGCGGAAGTAGTCGTCGTCTGAAACCTTGGCGATGTCCCAGTCGGCGTAGAAGCCGTGCGAGAACGTCTGTTGGTGGCGCCACCAGTACATCCAGCGGTCTTCGCTGGTGACGTTGTCGTTGGGCAAATAGGTGCCGTCCAGGGTGCCCAGATAGGACGAGCCCAGGTAGCGGAATTCGCCGCCCAGCTGCATGCCGCGCTTGGAGAAATAGCGCGGCTGGACCGTCATGTCGTAGTTGGGCGCCAGGTTCAGGTAGTACGGCAACGAAATGTCGAAGCCGCCCTGGCTGGTGGTGCCGTACGTCGGCATCAGGAAGCCAGACTTGCGCTCTTTCTTGACCGGGAAGGTCATGTAGGGCGACGCCAGGATCGGCACGTCCTTGAAATACAGCACGCCGTTGCGCGCCACGCCTTCGTTTTCGTCGAAATCGATATCGACGGTGTTGGCCTTGATGTACCAGGACGGCGTTTCGCACGCGCAGCCGCTGTACGTAACCGTATGCAGCCGCATCTGCGACTTGCTGAAGATGTCGGCGTGTTCGGCAACGGCGAAACCGCCGGTGGCGCCCATCCAGAAGTTGGGCTTTTCGACCTGGCCTGAATATTTGTCGACGTTGAACTTGGCGTTGGGGCCGGTCACCAAGGTGCCGTCGCGCATCATGCGCGCACTGCCCTGGACATCGACTTCGCCGGTGTCCTTGCGGTAGTTGATGCGGTCGCCCTTGATCACGCCGTCGATGCGGCGCACTTGCGCGCTGCCGTTCAGCGTCAGGTCGGAATCGGGGTCGCCCTCGATGCTGTCGGCTTCCAGGTACGCGGGGATGCTTTCATCCGGCAGGCGGTGAATTCGCAGACCCGGCGACGTACGCAACACGGGCGCTGCGGGGGTCACGGTTGCTGCGGACGCCGCGGGAGTCGAACCTTGGCTGCCTTGAGCCTGGACGGCTCCGGCGGCCACGCTGACAGCAGAGAGGATCAACCACCGAACCTTGCGCACGAGTGAAAACAGCCCTTTTTGACAATGGGAAAACCTGGCATCGGCGGCGGAGAACGGCCGATGCTGGTGGAAACGAGCCGGTATTATAGAGAAGCCGCGCCATACGCCCAGCCTTATGTGCGCCGAACGCAAATTTCAGCAATATTGCCCTTCTGACACGGATCTTCCTTGAAAAACGATCACGACCCCCGCCTGGTGCAGATTCGCAACTGGCTGGAAAGCCTGCCCAAAGCCTTGAACCTGGCCGTGGACACATTGCGCCCGGCCTCCGCCGACGCCAGTTTTCGCCGTTATTTCCGTTTGGACGCCGGTGAGCGCACCCTGATTGTCATGGACGCGCCACCCGCGCACGAAGACTGCCGCCCCTTCCTGCACGTGGGCCAACTGCTGGCCGATGCCGGGCTGAACGTGCCCCAGGTGCTGGAACAGGATCTGGACCAGGGCCTGCTGCTGCTGTCCGACCTGGGCGAGCAAACCTACTATCAGCGCATCCAGGCCGGCATTTCCGATAGCGACTTGCAGACGCTCTACCGCGAGGCACTGGCCGCGCTGGTCCGCTTGCAGCAGGCGTCCACGGCCGGTCTGGCCACCTACGACACGGCCCGGCTGGCCGACGAGCTAAAGCTTTTCCCCGAGTGGTACGTCAACAAGCACCACGGCGTCACGCTGGACGACAAGACCGCCAACGCCCTGGAGAAGATCTTTGCCCTGCTGTCGACCAGCAACGGCGGCCAGGCGCAGGTGCTGGTGCATCGCGACTTCCATTCGCCCAACCTGATGGTGTGCGACCAGCCGCAGTACGGTCCCAACCCCGGCGTCATCGATTTCCAGGACGCGCTGGTCGGCCCCATCACCTATGACCTGGCCTCATTGGTTACCGACGCCCGCACCACCTGGGAAGAACCGCAGCAGCTGGACTGGGCCATCCGCTATTGGGAAATGGCGCGCGCGGCAGGCTTGCCCGTGGATGCCGACTTTGCCGAATTCCATCGCGCCTACGAATGGATGGGCCTGCAACGCAACCTGCGCATCATGGGCGTGTTTGCCCGCCTGAACCACCGCGACGGCAAGGCGCATTACCTGGCGCACATGCCGCGCATGAACGGCTACGTCCGTCAGGTGGCCCAGCGCTACGGCGTTTTCACCCCGCTGCTGCGCCTGCTCGACCAACTGGATGACCGCCAGGTCAGCGTCGGATACACCTTTTGATGCAAGCCATGATTCTTGCCGCGGGGCGCGGCGAACGCATGCGACCGCTGACCGATCGGCTGCCTAAACCGTTGCTGGCGGTGGGCGGCAAGCCCCTGATCGTCTGGCACCTGGAACGCCTGGCGGCGGCGGGCATCCGCCAGATCGTCATCAACCATGCCTGGCTGGGCCACGAGATCGAACGCGCACTGGGTGATGGCAGCGCGTTCGGCGCGCAGATCCGGTATTCAGCCGAAGGCACCGCCCTGGAAACCGCCGGCGGCATCGCGCAGGCGCTTCCCCTGCTGGGCGATGCGCCGTTCCTGGTCGTGAACGGCGACGTCTGGTGCGACTGGGACCCTGCCCTGGCGCCGTCCCTGGCGGCCACTGTGCCGGATGGTGGCGTGGGCTTGTTGATGGTCGACAACCCCGTGCAGCACCCGGCCGGTGATTTCCGGCTATCGCCCGATGGCGCCTTGCATGCCGACGGCGAGCCGCGTTTGACCTATGCAGGCATCGGCGTCTACCATCCTTCGTTGTTCGCGGATGTCCAGCGCGGCACGGCGGCGCCCTTGGCGCCCCTGCTTCGGCAGGCAATGGCCAGAAACCTGGCGCGCGGCGCGCGCCACGACGGCCGCTGGGTAGATGTCGGCACCCCGCAACGGCTTGCCGACCTGGACGCGGAGCTCCTCGCAGCAGCACGCTGACGCTCACATATTTCACAATATCAAGGTGCGCAACCAGGCTTGTCCGCGCACCCAAGCCCCCCGGCTAACGGGGTATTCTCTGACGCTTTGGCGCGCGCGGGCACCCGCGCGAACAAGCACATACACAGGAAGTTTTCTAGGAATGGGGATGTTTGGAAGATCGCAACGGGCTGTATTCAAGCCCTCCGTGTACCAACCCGGTCAACGCACGCGGCGCCTGCCGCGCTGGCTTGTCCTGCTGCTGGTGGGAATTGCCCTGGGTGCGGGCGGCGTGCTCTTCCTGCAAACGAACTACGGCCCGCAACGCCTGACGGTCGAGCAGTCCGAGTCCCTGCATAGCGAGCTCAGCGCGTCCAACCTGGAACGCCAGCGCCTGCAAACCCAGCTGGAAGAAGCCACGCAACAGCGCGACGCCAACAAGTCCGGCCACGAAAAGCTGACCACCGACCTGGCCGAAGCCCGCGCCAAGATCGATACGCTGAACAAAGAACTGGTCCTGTTCCAGGACGCCATGCCGCCGGACCCGCGCGGCGGCAACCTGGGCATCCGCTCGGCCACGTTCAAGCGCGCCCCCGGCCAGCTTGACTACCAGGTTCTGGTGATGCGCGAAGAGCGCACCGGCGCGCCGTTCAAGGGCACGCTGACGTTCAGCATTGAAGGCAGCTATTCCAATGGCCGCGCCGCAACCGTCACGCCGGAAGGCCCCACGCTGAATGTCGACCGCTACGACTACGCGCTGGGCCAGCTGAAGCTGCCCGACGGCTTCAACGCCCGCGTGGTGGTGCTGCGCGTTATGGACGCCAACCAGAAGCAACAGGCGATGCGCATCTATAACGTGCGCAACTAAGCGCGCCGCGCTTGCGAAAAACCCGCCCGATTCGATCCGGCGGGTTTTTTTACGCGCAACCAAAGTAGTTGCGCACGCAACCTATCAAGAATATAGTTGCGCAAACAACCAAATATCCTGGAGACAAGATGCCGCTACCCGCGCATGTACCCGTGTTGATCGCCGGCGGAGGCCCGGTCGGCCTGACGCTGGCCGCCCTGCTGGCCGAGTACGGCATCGCCTCGCTCACGGTCGAGGCGGACGACGACTATTGCAGTGGCAGCCGCGCCATCTGCATATCGCGCCGATCGCAGGAAATCCTGGGCTGGGTCGGCGCCGACAAACCCCTGATGGAAACCGGCCTGGCCTGGACGGGCGGCCGCAGCTACTACCGCGACCGCGAAGTGCTGCACTTTCAGATGCCGCACGACCCCTTGCAGCGCTATGCGCCCATGGTCAACATCCAGCAATACTCGGTCGAGAAATACGCGCATCAGGCCATGCAGCGCCACCCCGATCTGGCCGCATTGCAGTGGTCGGCCCGCGTGGCCGGGCTGCGCGCCGACAACGATGGCGTCACCGTCGAGATCGACACCGACGGCGTGCGCCAGACCGTGCGCGCCGACTGGCTGATCGCCTGCGACGGCGGCCGCAGCACCGTGCGCGAGGCCATGGGGCTGAAGCTGGAAGGCATGCAGTACGAAGGCCGCTACGTCATCGTCGACATCGAACAGGCATCGACCCGCCCCGTTGAACGCCTGGCGTGGTTCGACCCACCGTCCAACCCCGGCTCGACCTTGCTGATGCATCGCCAGCCCGGCAACGTGTGGCGCGTGGACTACCAGATCCGCGACGACGAAGACCCCGACGAAGCCGTCAAACCGGAAAACGTCTTGCCGCGCGTGCAAAGCCATCTGGACATGATCGGCGAAACCGCGCCGTGGAAAGCCCTTTGGATTTCGGTCTACAACGCCAAGTGCCTGACGCTGGCGCAGTACCGTCACGGACGCGTATTGTTTGCCGGTGACGCCGGCCACCTGGTCCCGATCTTTGGCGTGCGCGGCCTGAACTCCGGTCTGGACGACGCCGGCAACCTGGCCTGGAAACTGGCCTGGGTCTTGAAGCGCCAGGCCCCCGACAGCCTGCTGGACAGCTACAGCATCGAACGTGTCCACGCCACGCGCCAGAACCTGGCTTATGGCGCCAAGAGCACGGAATTCATGGCGCCGCCGGACTTCGGCTTCCGCTTGATGCGTGAAGCCGCGTTGCGGCTGGCGTTGGTGGACGAGACGGTGCGCCCGCTCATCAACCCCCGGCAGTCCGCGCCCATTTCGTACGACCCATCACCCTTGAACCTGCAAGACGGCGCACCGCAAGCCGGCCCCGCCGCCGCCCCGGGCCAACCCGTGCCCGATGCGCAGTTGCAAGACGGCTCCGCTGTCCGCTACCTGAGCCAGAGTTTCGGCCGGGGCTTCGTGCTGCTGGCGGTATCGCCCGGCCCCGCGCTGGCCCGTGAACTGGACGCCCTGGCCACGGCCACGCAAAGCGCGCCGCACCCCTTGCAGATCATCCAGGCGGGCGCGGGTGGTCTGGACGACGCGCATGGGCAGTTGCGCCAGCGCCATGGCGCCCCCGATGGCCTGGTCACGCTGATCCGCCCGGACGGCTACGTGCTGGGCCGCTGGTCCGCGCCTGACACCGAACAGCTACGCGCCGCGTTGGCGCCCTATTACCCTTCGATCGCCCTGCCCGCAACCCAGAAAGGCCAAGCATGAACAACGACGATCTAGACCACGTGTACACCGGCATGGCGCAAGCGCTGACACGCGTGGGCGAATCCCAGGCGCCGCTGTTTCTTTCGATATTGGGCTTGTCATTGCTGTCACGCCAGCCCGATGCGGCCACGGCGCTGGCGCTGTTGGCGCAGGCCGAAAGCGCCTGCCTGGAGCAGGCCGCTGTGGCAAACTATCCCGCCACCAGTACCGTCCACCCTACCGCCCCTACCGCCCCCCCCACCGCCCGCCCGACGTGAAACCGCCCGCCCTGGAACGATTCCTAACGTATCGCCTGCACGTGCTCAACAAGATCACGGACCGCGACACGAATCGCGCCTACCTGGAAGACTGCGGCATTCCGCTGGGCGAAGCCCGCTGCCTGGCCGCCATCGGGCGCTATGCGCCGCTGTCGGTCAATGACCTGGCGCGCGCGGCCAACCTGAACAAAGGCCAGGCCAGCCGATCGGCGCAGGCATTGGTGGAACGCGGTCTGGTGGAAAAGGCGTTGTCGGCCTCGGATGGGCGCGGCGTGGTGCTGACGCCCACGCCCGAGGGCATGGCGCAGTATCAACGCATCATTGAATTGATCGCGCGCCGAAACGACGAAATATTCGGCTGCCTGGATGCCGACGAACAACGCGCGCTGGGGCAGATGCTCGATCGCCTGATCGAGCATCTGCAAGCGCGCGAAGACGTCGCGGCGGACAGCGACGGCTAGGCGTCGGCCTTCGGCGCCGTGGCGCCCATCTGCGTGGCCGCCTCGTCCATAAACTGCGCCATGCGCACGTCCAGTTCAGTCACCCCCCCCGCATCATGCGTGGTCAAGGTCACGTCCACCCGGTTGTAGACGTTGGTCCACTCCGGATGGTGGTTCAGCTTTTCCGCGAACATGGCCACGCGCGCCATGAACCCGAACGCCGCGTTGAAGTTCGGAAAGCGGTAGCGCTTTTCAATGGCGTCGCGCGTGGCCGCGGCCTGCCAACCGGTCAGCGCGGCCACGGCGGTATCGGTGCCGATACGGGCGGGGGGAAGCATGCTCATGAGACGGACCTTATTGCTTGACGGCGTACAAGTAGATTTCCACGCGCCGATTCAGCGCGCGCCCTTCGGCGGTCGCATTGTCGCCGATCGGGTCGCTGGGGCCGCGCCCTTCCACCGCCATGCGGCCGGACGCCACGCCCTGCTTGGCCAGGTAGTCCGTCACGCTCTTGGCGCGGTTGATCGATAGCGTCTGGTTATGCGCCAGCGCGCCCGTGCTGTCGGTATGGCCGACCACCTTGGTGCGCAATTCGGGATGCTGGTTCAGCGAACGGGCCACGCTGTCCAGCACCGGCAGCAACGCCGGCTTGAGCTGCGTCTTGTCCGTGTCGAACGACACGCCGCTGGGGATATTGACCTTGAGACTGCCATCGGGCATTTCGACCACGTCGATGCCCAACGAGGATGCGCCGGACTGCTGCACATCTTCCTTGACCACCTTCCAGTTGTAGCCGACCAACCCGCCCGCCACGGCGCCAATGCCGGCGCCAATCGCCGCGCCCTTGCCGTGTCCGATCAACGCGCCGATGCCGGCGCCCACCGCCGCCCCCGCGCCCGTCCCGACGGCGGTGTTGGTTTGCTGCTGCGTTGCACAACCCGCCAGCAACGCCCCTGCCGCCGCCACCACGGCCATCCGGTTGATCATTGTTCTTGAGTTCATGGCAACCTCCAACTATTGCATCGTTCAGCCGGGTGATTCCGGCTGAACCATGCTAGCAAGGGGATGCGGGGCGACAAGCAACATTTTGTACTGCCGCAGGCGGTGCTTTCAGCCGCGCCTGCCCAGCAGCATCGTCAGGCCGAACAGCGCGCCCAGGCCGCCCACGATTGCCAACGAGATCGACGGCTCGCGCAGGTTCATGGCCAGCGCCGCGGCCGCCACGCCCACCGCGGTGATGAAGCCACCCACCACGCGGCCGCCGGCGGACCCGTAGAAATGCGTGCGGCGCGCACGTTCAGCGCCGGCGGGCTGGCGCTGTTGCCAGGCGTTCAACGCCTGCTCGAAGTCCCGCAGCAACCGTTCGCGGCTGGGCAGGTCAACCGGGCTGACCAGCAGCGTGGGCAAGCCCGGGCGGATCAGTTTCAGATAATCGTCCGTGCCCCAACTTTTCAGATCGGCAAACGCAATCGGCCCGCGCCGCGAAAACTCCAGGCCGTCGGGCGTGACCTTGACGGCATTACGGGTGGGAAAGCCGCGAAAGGCGATCAACGGCGGCACCAGCAAACCCAGCACGGCGAGCACGATCGCCATGACCATCGGCCCCCGGTTGAAGACGATCAACATGAAGCTGCCTGCCGCCAGCGCAAAGCCCAAGGGCACCGACAGCTGGTGCCAGCGCGTATACACGGCGGCCTGGACGCCTTCATTACTTTGCATGCTTGAACCCTGTCAGTTTTTTGCTTTCACCAGATTGGTCCCATCGCTGCCCACCGGCAACGCGCGCACTTCCGGCATGCGTTCCGGATCCGGCCAGAACTCGATCTTCAAAAACGCTTCGGTGAAGATATCGTCGTCGACCAGTACCTCGGTGCGCAGCGTCGCGTAGCCATTGTGAACCTGGAACTGCACCGAATCTTCCCACGGTTTGCCCGTGAATTCGATTGCCTGGCTGCGGTCCTTGCGGACCCAGCGCCAGATGTCGGCCCAGCCCGGCCGCGCGCTCAAGCCGTCCACATAATCATCAACCTTGTCCATCCACGTCCTGGGGTCGGGCCGACCCGCCACCATCTGCGCCTGCGAGGGCGCGCGCGGTTGCAGATCCGGGTCCCGCGCGCGTGGCGAGCCCCGGCTCGACACCACGGCCGTCACGCCGGCGCCGCCCAGTTTCAGGCAGTACGCGTAGTCGCTGCTTTGCGTGTAGCCGGGCATGACCACTTCCAGCAGCAGCCGGTCGCGGCCCGCCACTTCGCCACTCCAGAAGCCATACCATTGCAGCGTCACGCGCACGCCGAACACCGCGGTGTTGAAATCCTCCAGCTCTTCTTCGCGGTTGGGATACAGCTCGCGGCCTTGCACGCCTTCGAATTCTTCCGCGCGCATGCAGCAGCGCGTATACCAGACCTCCAGCTGGCTTTCGGTCGCGCTGTCGCCCCAGAACTTGAAGTACAGGCCGGCCACCAGCAGGCACAGCCCCAGCGCAATCCAACCCCACACCGGAATGCCCAGCAGCACCGTGCCGCCGCTGGTCAAGCCGACCATCGCCCCGCCGAAACCGCCCGCGCCCGCCGCCACGCCGGCCGTGCTGAACGCGCCGCCCACGGCGATCACGGCCGTGGCCACGCCGGTCAGGCTGGACATCAACAAGAACGCGGACGACGTGGCATAGGCCCCGCCCGCTTCATAGTTGTGCACGTCGTACTGGTCCTTGGCGTTCATGGCGTTGTTGGCGCTGTCCACGAACGTCGCGGCGGTGGCGAACACCGCGCCCGCCGTGCGGAACGTGGCCAGCCGCAAGTTCAGCCGCAGGTTCATCGTGAACGCGGTGTTCGCGCCGACCCGCGCGCCGATTGCGCCCGTCGTGACTTCAATCGCCACGCTGCCCACACCCAGCACGCCCGTGGTGATGCCGAACCAGGCCTTGCGTTCTTTTTTCGCATCCCCGAGCGCTTGCGCGGCGTTCAGATCCGACACCGACGTGTAGATCGCCACCAGCGCCATCACCCCCGTCGCGCCCGCGAACTGTGCATCGCGCGATTTGGCGTATTTGATCAGCCCCGCCATCGGCGACATCGTGGGCGCGGGCAACGCCAGCATCGGCGGTGGCGCGGGCAGGCCCAACGGCGGCGCTGCCGTGGGCGTCGGCCGTGGCCGCCCCGTCGGCGCCGCATTCAGCTGCGCATCGACTTCTTCGGGAATCACGTAGTTGACGGTGACCGGCCGCGAAGCCTCGGATTGCGTGCCGATCCAGCCCGAACTCATGTGCTGGGTTGCGGTGACGCCGCCCCCCGCCGTGATCGCCAACGACGGGTTCTTGGAGTCCCAGATGATGTTGTGCATATCCGCGATCATGCGCGGCACCGTGGTGGTGTGGCTGCGCACCACCAACACGGTGTTCATGCGCGCCGCCATCGTCATCTGTACGCGCGCCGCCACCCGTTCCGCGATGGGGTCGCGCGCCAGCGTCAGCCGCAACAGCTGCGTCGCCATGAACCGGCCGATGGCGGTGGTGGCCGCGCGCGTCGGCGTCGGCAGGCCCTTCGCCCGGCGCTCCTTGAGCCAGTCGTTATAGCTCTTGATCATCTTGCGCACGGTGGACACCTGCTTGGCCAACTTGCCGCGCGCTTCTTTTTGCAGGAAGGCCAGCAGCTCGCCGTCGTTCGAGGCCAGGCCGCGCCAGATCGCCTCGTACAGCCCGTCCCTGTCGTCTTCCTTCAGCGATTCGTCGATGGCCTTGTGTTCGCTGTGGACCGCGCCCGCGCCGTCCACGCACAGCGCCAGGTCCTCTTCCAGCCGCGCGCCCGCCGCCGCGTCGTTGGGCGAGTACGCTTTCAGCGTCATCCAGAACGCTTCGCGGCCATACCACCACGCCCAATCCTTGCCCGCGCCCTCGATCAGGTCTTTCATGCGGTCGATGCTGGCGCGGTTGTCGCGGATGGTCTTGGTGACCTTGCTCATGTTGATGCGCTGGTGCATCCGCTTGATCTCATCGCCCGATGCGTCCATCTGCTTTTCCAGCCCCTGGATGATCTGCGCCACGCCCACTTCACGCAGCCGCGTCGGGTCCAGATGGTGTTCGGCCAGTTCCCCCATGCGCTTGTTGCGCCACGTGGAGATGTCCGCCAGCAAGCCGACCGGGTCGCGCAGCGCCAGCACCACGCCGCCCTTGGACGACATCTGCCGCATCTTTTCCGCCATCGCGCCGGCCTTGCCGCCGAAGGTGGACACGGCCGGACTCAGCGTGTTGTTGAACAGCGTCGCGGCGCCTGCGGCATCGCGGAACTCCACCGAATGCGCGGCCAGGTTGGCGCCATCCGCCGTCACGCGGTAGCCGGTGTCGGGCTTGGGATGCCCACCGCCCCAGACCGCGCGCGCATCCAGCTCGACCATGATCTTGCTGCGCCAGCGTTCATTGCGCGTGAGTTCGCGGCGGATATCGCGCGTCCACCACACCCGCGAATAGCCGACCCACACCGGCCGCGACGCATTGGCCGGCGCTTCCACGTTGATCAAGGCCGATTCCAGGCCGTGCCCTTCGCGCGTGCAGGTGAACGTGGGTTGCTCGGACGGACGATTGTCGTCGTCCACCGGCACCTCTTTCATCTGGCCCGTGGCCGTGGCGGCAAACGCGCGCCAGCCGTAGCTGCGGCGCGGGTCCCACACGTACACATAGCCGGCGGTGATGGCGCGCAGCATGTAGGCGCCCTGGCGC
Organism: Achromobacter sp. ESBL13; assembly: GCF_036668755.1. Classification (NCBI taxonomy): domain Bacteria; kingdom Pseudomonadati; phylum Pseudomonadota; class Betaproteobacteria; order Burkholderiales; family Alcaligenaceae; genus Achromobacter; species Achromobacter sp. ESBL13. The sequence continues at coordinate 302,469 of NZ_JAZEVT010000007.1, forward strand.
ATGGTTTCGTAATGCAGCTCGGCGTCCGCGTACACGCCGTTGGGCAAATCGTTTTTGCCGCCCGGCACGTAGCCGATCCGCATCGGCAGGATCGGCAAACCCGGCCGGCCGCAAAACTTGCCCTTGCAGGGAAGCGCGTCGTAGTCAGTCGTCATGCTTGTCGATCCTCCGGGGCCTGCGCCTGCCGCGCAAACCTCCACCAATCCTCATCGTCCATGTCTTCGACCGCGCTGCGCAGGCGGCCGCCCTCTTCCTGCACCTCGCGCAGCAGCGCGGCGAATGACGGCGCGCGCTCCAGCGGCGCATCCAGCCGCACGCGCCAAGCCGCGAACAAGGCGGCGTCTTCGTCGTCTGTGATGCCGCGGTCGGCGGCCACATCCAGCGCGCGGCGGACCGGCTCCAGCGCCGACGGGCCAACGGCAAGGCCGCCGCCGTTCAAGCGTTGCAGCACCGCGTTCACCAAGCCCAGCCGCGCCAGCCGGGGCCAATCCGGCGTGGCCGTCTGCATCGGGCCGGGCGTGTCCGGCAGCGCCTGCCAGCGCGCGAACCCGTCAATGCTCATCCACGTGGCGCCCGCGATCCATGACGCAGGCGCGCAACCCGCATACAACTCGCTTTGGAATTGCGTCGTGCGCGGGTCCCAGAACCGCAGGATGCGCATGCGACCCTGGGCATCGCGCAACCGCGCGCGCAAGATCAGGCGCTGCGCCACTTCGGCCAGCGGCAGGTCGGTGGCCAGCCACGCCGACATCGATCGCGCGCGCTTGATCGCGGGCGCGGGCTGCATGGCCTCGGCTACGGCCAAACGGATGCTGGAGTTGACCAGCCGTTCATGGGCGATCTCATCGGGCACTTCGGCCAGGTACAGGGGCGGCGCGGATGCGCCTTGCGACAGCAGGTCCACCGCCCGCCGCTGCAATCCCGCGCGGGCAATGTCATCCGCCAGCGGATCGGCCAGCGTGGAATCGCACAGCAGCAGCACGCGGCGGTTGGCGCGTGCGTCGAGCACGGCGCGCAGGCCGGCAATCGCCTGTTCGACGGCGGCTTCAGTACGCGATTGCCCGGGTGGCGTGGCGGCTGGCTTCGCGTCGGTCCTCATGCCGCCAACGCCCCGCTGCCGGCCGCGTCTTCCAGCGCGGCGGCGCAGCCTTCCAATTCCCCTTGCGGCAGTTGCGCCGGCCCCGCTCCGCTTTGCGGACCGACCCAGTTGTGCACACCCGCCTTCAGCTCGACCTTGCCGGGCGCGTGCAGCTGAATGCCGCCGCCCTCGATACGCATGTATGCCCCCGCCGCCGTAGCCAGCACTTTTTTCGATGCCGTCACATCCACAGCCCCCTGCGCGGACACCAGCGTCACCGCTTTCTCGGCGATCAGCCGCATGCGCGCCTTCTGGCTTTGCAGGCGCAGCTTGCCGCCCGCCGCATGCAGCCGGATGCCTTGTTCCTGCACCGCCCGGCCGCTGCCGCCCAAGCCCTTGGTGAACAACACCACGCCTTGCGCAACGCACACCGCCAGATTCGCGCCCGCCGCCCAGTTCACGTCCGGCGCCACCTGGCACAGCGTGGTGCCCGCCACCGTGTAGGCGTTGTGCGGCGTGTACTGGCCGATGCCCTTGGGCGCGCTGACCTGGATGTGCGGCTGCGTGTAGGCCGGCACGTTCACGTCCTGCTCGGCCTGCGTGCCTTCGATGATCTTGCGCACCGCGTCCAGCTCATCCAGCGCGCGCGTCTTGTCCGCATCGCCGGGCAACGCGGCTTCCTGGCGCGCCGCTGCCTTGGACAACTCAGCGGCCTGCTCGATGGATTTTTCCATCTGCGTGATGGCCTCTTCGCTATCCAGCAAGCCGCCGGCCGCCCCTTCGCGCTTGTCGGCGCTGATCAGCAGGCCTTCACCGGCGCGCAGGGCCAGCGCTTCGCTGGTGGCCAGCTCGGCGCCATGGCCCAGGTCCGACAGCCGCTCGTTGTCGCGCTGCTGCTTCAAGTGGCCCAGGCTCAGCCGGGCGTCCGCCTGCGTGGTCGAAGCCATCAGCCGCGACTGCCCCGGTGTGTCGTCCTGCACCAATTGGTTGTAGCCACCCATGCCCTGGCCGCTTTGCGCCAGCGCCTGCGTCTTGAAGCCGGACATCACCACGTTGTGCGCATGGCCGTCCTGCGTGCCCGCGAACCATGCGGGCGCATTGCCCGTGGCCTTGGCCGCGCCGCCCTGCACCTGGTTATTGGCGGCATTCTCACTGCCGGCGCCGTTATATAAAGCGCCCACCACAACGGGGCGGTCGATGTCGCCGTGCAAAAACTGCACCAGCACTTCCTGGCCCAGGCGCGGAATGAAGTGCCCGCCCCAGTCTGATCCCGCCACGGGCTCGGCCACGCGCACCCACGTGCCCAGCGAGTCCGAGGCCGGCGCGTTGTCCTCGCCGGCCGGATGCGCCTGCCGATTGCTGGACGCGCTGCCGCGTTGCCAATGAAACTGGACCTTGATGCGGTGATCGCGGTCGGTATGGACCGGGTCCTTGGCGCCCACCACCAGCGCGGTCTGCGCGCCATGCACCGTGGGCCGGGGGTGCAGCCGCGCGCCGTGGCCATCGCGCGTGCGGGGCCGGTATTCCACCGTGGCGGCAATGGCCTCGAAGCGGTTGCGATAGAAGTCGGCGTCCGAAGCACCCGCGGCCGCCGTTGCCGCGTCCCCACCCGCGCCCAACGCCGCCGCCACCGCTTGCCCCAGGCTTTCGTCAAAGTTGTTGCGCGCCTGGTGCTCGATACGCATCACCACAAAATCGCTGCCTTCGCCTTGCGACGGCGCCCAATGGCCCGTCAGCGCAAAGCGCAAGCCCGGCGCCAGCGTGCGCACCGTGCCCGCGCCTTCGTACAGCGACTGCCCCACGCGCTGCGCGGCCAGCGCGTTGTGCGCCAGCCGATCCCCCTGGTTGCTGTCTTCGAACAGGTATTGCCCGGGATAATCGGCATCCGCCAACTCCAGCGTGTTGGGCACCTTGTCATCCACCTGCGCGCTGACCTGGCGGGCCTGCATGGCGCGGTAGTCCCAGGTGGCCAGCCGCAGCGCGTTGGTGCGCCAGGCGCGTCGCTTGCGCCACGCCTGGATGGTGTCCTCGGTTTCGGTGGCGTCGGCACGCTGGAATTTCACGCTGTCTTGCGGGCCGCTTTTGAAGGCCCCGTTGTGGTCGGCAATGACGACGGTATGCGTGCCGGGTTCGCCGTCACCCGCCTCGTGCTCGACCCAATAAAACAGCCCTTCCTCGGCCAGCAGCCGTTCGACGAAGGCGTAATCGGTTTCGCGGTATTGGATGGTCAGGCTGCGCTTGGCGTAGACGTCGCGGTCTTTCAATTCCCAGCGCCATTGCGCGGCCACCGCGCCTTGCCCGCTGTAATCGCCGAACACGCTGTCCACGATATCGATCACGGACTGGTCCTGAAAGGCATAGCTGTCGCGCCGTTGGCGCAGCAAGGCCAGCCACGGTTCAATGCGCAGCCGGTAGCGGGCGAAGCCGCCGTTGGCGCCTTCAAAGCGCGCCTCGGACACCAGCCCGCACCAGAGGCGACGTTCGTCGCGGCCCAAGGCGGTTTGCAATGTCAGCTGCACCGGTTGGCCGATCAGGGTTTTCAATGCGATGTGCGCATCGTCGGACAGCGCATCCACTTGCAAGGCAAAGCCGCCGTCGCTCAACTGCTCGGTGCCATGCAAGCGTTCGGCCAGCAGCTTGTCCGGTCCCAGCGGCGTGCTCAGGTCCAGCAATCGATCCGCTTGGGTAAAGGCTGCGGCAAGCGGGCTTGCGGCAAGCGGACTTGCGGCGGCGGCATTTTCACGGAGCATGGTCGGCGTCTCCCGATCAGCTCATGCGAAAACGGAAGTCGCCGTTCTTGCCCGCGCCCACGCGGATCTTGGCAATGGCTTCACCCTGCGCCATGCGGCCAAGCACCTGCTCGGCAATCTCGGGCAGCAGCGCTCCGTTCAAAATGTGGTCCACGTTGCGCGCGCCGGTGTCCACCTCGGTGCAGCGCGCCAGCACGGCCTCGACCAGGGCGTCGTCCCATTCGAACTCCGCGCGGTGCGTGGCCTGCACGCGGCGGGCAATGCGCGCCAGCTTCAGGCCGATGATGTGCGCCAGCGCGTCGTCATCCACCGGGAAGTACGGAATGGTCTTCATGCGGCCCAGGAAAGCGGGCTTGAACGCCTTGTACAGCTGGGGCGCCAGCAGCTCGGTCAGCTGTTCCTGCGTCGGGCGTTCTTCGGCGGGCTTGTTCAGGCAGGCCTGCATGATCGTGCCGGACCCCACGTTCGACGTCAGGATGATGAGCGTATTGCGGAAGTCGATCTCGCGCCCCTCGGCGTCGTCCATCACGCCCTTGTCGAACACCTGGAAGAACATCTCCAGCACGTCCGGATGCGCCTTTTCGATTTCATCCAGCAGCACCACGCTGTAGGGTTGGCGCCGCACGGCTTCGGTCAGCACGCCGCCTTCGCCGTAGCCCACGTAGCCGGGCGGCGAGCCCTTCAAGCCCGAAATGCTGTGGGCTTCCTGGTATTCGCTCATGTTGATGGTGATCAGCTTGCGCTCGCCGCCATACAGGATGTCGGCCAGCGCCAGCGCCGTTTCGGTCTTGCCCACGCCCGACGGGCCGACGAACAGGAACACGCCCTTGGGCTTGTCCGGGTCTTCCAGCCCCGCGCGCGCCGTGCGCACGCGTTGCGCAATGGCATGCAGCGCGTGATCCTGGCCGATTACGCGTTCGGCCAGCATGGGTTGCAATTGCAGCACCGTACGGATTTCGTCGTTGACCATGCGGCCCAGCGGGATGCCGGTCCAGGCCGAAATGATCTCGGCCACGATCTGCGCATCCACGCATGCGGGCACCAGCGGCTGTTCGCCTTGCAGCGCGCGCAGCTCGTCCATCAGGCCGGCCAGGCGCTGCTGTTCCGGCGTCAACGTGGGCGCGGCTGCCTTGCGGCGCGCGGCGGACGGCACGGCGGTGGCTGGCGTTGCGTCTTGGCCTTGCGCTTCCAGTTCGGCGCGCAACGCATGGATACGTTCCACCAGGCCGGTTTCCGCTTGATGGCGCGCTTCGGCGTCCGTCAGCGTCTGCTGCACCGTGGTTATTTCCTGTTCCAGTTCGGCCAGGCGCGATTGCGGCGTGCCGGTGGCGGCCTCGCGGCGCAGCGCCGCCTGCTCGGTGCGCAGGCGAGTCAGCCGGTGACGCGCATCGTCGATCAATGCGGGCGTTGCACTGCGGCCCAGGGCCACGCGCGCGCACGCCGTATCCAGCACGCTGACCGCCTTGTCGGGCAGCTGCCTGCCCGTAATGTAGCGGTGCGACAAGCGCGCCGCCGCGCTGATCGCCTCGTCCAGGATGCGCACGCCAAAATGCCGTTCCATCAGCGGCGCCATGCCGCGCAGCATCGATGCGGCCAGGGCCTCGTCCGGTTCCTCGACCTTCACAACCTGGAAGCGTCGGGCCAAGGCCGCGTCTTTCTCAAAGTACTTTTTGTATTCGCTCCACGTCGTGGCCGCGATCGTGCGCAATTCGCCACGCGCCAGCGCGGGCTTGAGCAGGTTGGCCGCGTCGTTCTGGCCCGCCTGCCCGCCCGCGCCGATCATCGTGTGCGCCTCGTCAATGAACAGGATGATGGGCGACGGGCTTTTCTTGACCTCGTCGATCACGTTCTTCAACCGATTTTCGAATTCGCCCTTGACGCTGGCGCCGGCCTGCAACAGGCCCATGTCCAGCACGCGCAGCGTCACATCGGCCAAGGCGGGCGGCACATCGCCCGCCACAATGCGCAGCGCCAGGCCTTCCACCACGGCCGTCTTGCCCACGCCCGCCTCGCCGGTCAGGATGGGGTTGTTCTGCCGCCGCCGCGTCAGGATATCGATCATCTGGCGGATCTCGGCATCGCGCCCGATCACCGGGTCGATCTTGCCGTCGCGCGCGCGCTCGGTCAGGTTCGCGGTGTACTGGTCCAGCGCGGGCGAAGCCGACAGGCCCGGCGCGGGCTGCGCGGCGTCGCCCTGGGCCGGCGCGCCGTCGGCGAAACCGACCGCCTGCCCGCCCTCTTCCGATCCCTCGGTCAGCGCCGCGAAGTCGTGTTTCAACGCATCCAGGCGGAACGATTCAAACATGGGCGAACCGCGCCGCGCCAACTGGGCCAGATCGGGTTCGGTCAACAAGGCCAATAGCAGATGCCCCGAGCGAATGCGCGTCGTCTGCGTGTCCAGCGAAGCAATCAGCCAGGCGTGTTCAAACAGCTTGGGCAGATGCGCCGAGAACACCGGCGTGCGCGTATTGCCGCTTTTGAAACGGCCGATCTCGGCCTTCAGATCCGCTTCCAACGCGTCCGTGGGAATGTGGCAGCGCCGCGCAATCATGGCCAGGTCGCTGGCGGGCTTTTCCAGCAGCGCCAGGAACAGGTGTTCCAGGTCCACCTCGTAATGGCCCTGCGCCATGCACAGGCTGGCCGCGCGTTCGGCGGCCTGGCGGCAGGTCTGGTTCAGCTTCCCGATCAGGGTTTTCAGCGGTGTGGCCATGGATTTGTTTTTCTAAGTCGATGGATCAGTGAATCGTGTGCAGTTCGTAGCTGGCGTCGTCGCGGTCGCGCGTGGCCGGTTCGGTGGACAGGAAGGAATTCCAGCCCAGCCGCACATCGCCATCCCCGCCTAGTTGGCTGGGCCCGATGCTGTCGCGCGCCAATACCAGGCGCACTTCGTATTCAAAGGTCATGCCGCCAAACATCGTCAGTAGTTTTTCCAGCGCCTGGGCGCGCTCGCCGCCCGGCAGAAAATCGGCAAAGGCCTGGCGTGACAGCGGGCCGATCCACAGGCGGATCCGCAGGTCGCGCTGCCAGATGCGATCGCCCGCCAGCGCCGACACGCCCAGCACCGCGCCGGGCCGGCCCAGCTGCGTGCGGTTCTGCGGGGGCACGTCGTACCAACGCCCCACGAATTGCTCCACGCGTAGCGGCACGCCGAAGTAGTCCTGCAACACGCGCTGCAAGAACGGCGCGGACACGGGCCGCTGGCGCGCGGCGGCCGCGTAGTGCGCAACGGATTCATCGAACACGCGGCCGGCGCCGTTGTGCAGGCGGTCGCGCAGCGCCGGATGGCCGATGCCGCCCAGCGCCAGCAGCAACGGCAGGTAGTGGTGATCTTGTTCGGCTTCGTGCCGCAACGGCATGCGATATTTCTTCCAGGCCGCATAAAACAACGCCGCGGCACGGTTGGAAAAAATATCGAAGAAAGCGCGTGCGCCCCGGTCGCGCCGCAGGCTTTCGCGGGTGGCCAGCATTTCGGAATAATGCAGCGGCAACGCGCCTTGCGCGCCCAGCAACCCGAAGAACGCGGGCGTCACATCCACGCGGCCAAGCCGCCCTTCCGACACCGCCGCCCGGCGCGCGGCTTCGTCGGCCAGCACCTCGCCATTCTTGTCATAGGCCACGGCGTCGACGATTTCGCTGGGCGGAAACCCCAGCCCCGGCGCGTTCGGAAAGCGCAGGTGCACCGGCACCGTATGCCGCGTGCCGCCGCGCTCCTGGCGCGCAAAGCACTGTTCAAGCAGACGCACCGCCTGGAAAAACTTGAAGCGCTGCGGCTCTGCCAGCAGCGCATCCATCACGCTAGTATGGCGTCGCCGTTGCATGGGGGGCATCGTAGAAGTTCCTCTGCGCCACGGCGCGACAGCACTACCAATTGCACGAAGCTGTTGGCGTGCACGTACAGGCCGAAGAAGCGGTTGATGACGGCCACGAAGGTGTGCAGGCTGGTGCCCACGAAGTGGTCTTCGTTGACGGTCAGGCGGATTTCAATGCCGCGCACGAAGGTGGCGAACGGCTCGCCCGGCATCCAGTGCGTGGCGGGCTTGTAGTCCAGCCCGACCAGCCCTTCGATCTGGCGCGCGGCCACCGCCGAGCCGGACAGGTCGTACAGGCGCAGCGTTTCCTTCAGGGCGGGCAAACCGCTTTGCACCAGCGACAAATGGTTCAGCGCCAGATGCGAAATCAAGCGCCAGTGCGCCGCCCGCCCCTGCTGAAAGCGATGGCTGTTCGTGGGGCGCCGCAGCATGCGGATCGCGCGTGCCACCGTGCCGCCTTCCATGAACAGGTCACCGCCCGACTGCCCCACCGCAATCTGCGCAGGCAGGTCGCGGTTGGTGCAGGTCAGGTCCAGGCTCAACGTTTCGGTTTGCGGTATGGACGGGTCGAAATCGATATCCACAATCGATATTTCGGTTTCATAGCCGGGGCTGCGCTGCGCCAGCGCGGCGTCGCGGCGCATCGTCCAGTAATGCCCTGCCGTCTCGGGCGATTCGCCATGGTGCAGCGAATAGAACGGCCGGAAATCCACTACGGCATCGCCCTGCGCGTTCTGCCGCACCTGGCGCACCCGGTCGATGGAATAGACCTCGTAGCCGTAGGCGCGGCGCGCGTCGGCCACCACCGGGTACGAGGCCGATGCGTGCGTCACGCGGATCGGGTCGGCGCGCTGGGTAAACAGGTTCACCACCGGCGTGCAGCCCAGCCGCAGGTTGTCCGCCGTGATGGATTCCAGGAGGCGCGCGGTATTGGAGTCGGCGCGCACGCCGGCCACCGGCAGATGCAGCGTGAACTGGCGCACGGTGCCCAGGTAAGGGCGCAGCGCGGCCAGGTCGATATCGACAAAGTTGAATTTTTCGGAGAAGACGAAGTACTCGGCCAGCAAGCGATAAGCCGGATGCGAACTGGCCGGAAAGTCGATCAGCGCGTCTTCTTCAGCCAGCCCCACCTGCGCCAGCGGAATTGCGGGCAGGCGGTCCCAGCGCCCGGGTTGCAGCTCGACATAAGCGGCCGCCGTGCGCAGGAACAGCGCATCGCGCAGCGCCGCCACGAAGGACGGTTCGCCGTGCAGATACACGCGCAGCTTGTCCAGCCCCGGCATGCCGAAATGCTGGTTCTCGCCCTGGCATCCCAGCGTGACGGCAAAGCGCCCCGTCACGCCCGCCGGCAGCTTGGCCGTGGCCGGCGCGTTGGCGCTGGAAAAATAGCCCGCGCGCTGCACCTCTATGGGCGCCAGCGTCACGTCGTACGCGGTGCGAAAGCGGCACGACACGCCGCGCACCGGATGCGATTTCAGTTCCGTGCCGCGCGCCACGCGCACGGCGGCGGACAGCTGCGCGCCGGCCCCGCCCAGGTCAAACTGCGCCACGCTGCACGAAGGAAAGGGCCGCAGATAATGCGGGTACATCACCTCGAATAGCGCTTCGGTGAATTCGGGGTAATCGTCGTCCAGCTTTTTGTTGATGCGGGCGCTCAACAAGGCGAACGATTCGATCATGCGTTCAACGTGCGGGTCCTCGCAGGTTTCACCCGACAAGCCCAGCCGCGCGGCGATCTTCGGATACTGCTGCGCGAAGTCGCGCGACGACGTCCGCAAGAACCCAAGTTCGCGCTCGTAATAAGGCAGCAATTCTTCCATTGTTGTCTTCCTTTCCAGCGCGCAAGCAGCACCTGCACTACAGGTTCATTCTTCAGACCGTGGCGGGCGTCTTGGCCCAGCCACGGGTCACGGAGTACTGCAACGTCGACGGCTGCAAGGTGGCGTCAAACGTCACGGGTTCGTGGGCCGGGCCCACGTCCAACATGGCCGTAATCGCAAAATACAGCACCGACGTCGCGCGGCTGTCCACCTGCAACATCACCCGGACGTGGGTCAGCCGGGGCTCGTGCCGCGCAATCGCCTGCTCCAGCGAGCGGCAGATGAATTCGCGGTCGTAATGGCTGGCCAGGCTCAGCCCGGAAAAATCCGATAGCCCGTAGGTCAGCAACGAACGCTGGCAATTCGGATAACGCCGCAGGTCTTCCTCGGTGAACACCATGCGGGTGTTCAGCAGCGCTTCGATGTCGCGCGCCACCGTTTCCTTCATTTCCTCGATCGACAGGCGCCGAAGCGCGTAGGGCGATTGCCCCTCGCCTTCGAACAGCTTGTCAAAGAGGCTCGGTTCGAAACCTTTCATCGGGGCCTCACATAAAAAAAGACGGCGACCCGGCTCGGGCCGCGGTCTTTTGCGTGCCCGGCTGTGATCAGACCGAGTAGGTCTTGTCGTTCTTGGTCAGGCTCCAGGCGCCCTGGGCGTTACCGCCCTGGTTGCCGCCCACCTTCTGCTGCGTGTACTTCCACTGCACGGCGGCGTACTTCAGCGAGAACGATTCATGCGGCAAGCCTTCGGCGACCACTTCGGGCGCAACGCGCGCGATGATCACGTACTTGAGCTTGATTTCCAGGTACTTGACGCGGTTGCCTTCGCCGTCGGCGCGCAGGAAGTCGATGGTGACTTCGTCAAAGGTCGTGCCGCCCGAGGCGTGCTGATACAGCAGCGGGCTGACCACGTCCAGGTCCTTGGTGAAGACCATTTCGCCATGTTCGGTACGTTCGGCGGTATGGCCACCCGAGGTCGAGGCGGTAGCGGAACGCGGCTGAATGATCTCGTGACGCCACGAGCTGACTTCGATCCAATCCGGGTGGTCCTTGTCTTGCGACTCGCCCTTGAGCGCCGGATTGCCGAACTTGACGTAGATGTCCTTCATTGTTGTAAACCTCTTTGAATGGATGAGTTGTCAGTGCAACGACGATCAGGATTTCTGAGCCTGCGCCGGCAATTCGGCGACCAGACGCAACGAGATCGAGAGTTCGTCAAGCTGGAAATGCGGCCGCAAAAACGCCACGGCCCGGAAGACGCCAGGACGTCCAGGAACCTCGGCCACCTGCACCGAGGCTTCGCGCAGCGGGAACTGCGCTTTTTGTTCCTGCGTCGCGTTGTCGTCCAGCAGCACGTACTGCGACACCCAACGATTCAGGAAACTCTCTACGGACTGCGCCGACGCAAAGCTGCCGATCTTGTCGCGCATCATCGCCTTCAGGTAATGCGCCACGCGCGATACCGAGAAGATGTATTGCAGCTGCGCCGACAACACCGCGTTGGCGTTGGCGCTGTCCGTGTTGTATTTCTTTGCCTTCTGCACCGACTGCGCGCCGAAGAACGCCGCATAGTCCGAGTTCTTGCAATGCACCAGCGGGATCAGGCCCTGATCGCTCAGTTCCTTTTCGCGGCGGTCGGTGATGGCGATTTCCGTCGGGCACTTCAGCGCGATTTCGCCGTCGTCCGTCTTGAAGGTGTGGGTCGGCAGGTTCTCGACCAGGCCACCGCCCTCGACGCCACGGATGGCGGCGCACCAGCCGAAGTCCGCGAATGCGGCCGTCAGGCGCGCACCGAACGCCCAGGCGGCGTTGCACCACAGGTACTTGGAATGGTCGGTGCCGTCCACGTCTTCCACAAAGTTGAAGCCTTCGACGGTGGTGCCTTCCACGGGGTCGTACGGCAAGCGCCCCAGAAAGCGCGGCATGGTCAGGCCAACGTAACGCGAATCTTCCGAATCGCGGAAGCTGCGCCACTTGGTGTATTCCACCGTGTCGAACACCTTGGCCAGATCGCGCGGGCGACCCAGGTCGGCAAAGCTGTCCAGCCCCAGCAGCTCGGGCGAGGCCGACGCGATGAAGGGCGCGTGCGAGGCCGCGGCCACGTGCGACATCTGCTCGATGAAGTACATGTCCTCGGGCTGGCGCGTGATTTCGAAGTTGCCCAGCAGGGCGCCAAAGGGCGCGCCGCCGAAGGTGCCGAATTCTTCTTCGTAGACCTTCTTGAACATCAGACTTTGATCAAAGTCGATCGCAGTCTGGAAGTCGCGAACCAGATCACGCTTGGTGGTGTTCAGGACCTTGATCTTCAGCATCGGGCTGGTGTCGGTCTCTTGGCAAAGGTAGTGCAGGCCGCGCCAGGTGCTTTCCAGCTTCTGGAATTCCGGGGCGTGCATCACCTCGCTAAGCTGGGCCGAGATCAGTCGATCAAGCTCGGCAACGCGCGCGTCCAGCATGGCCGACAGGTTGTCGGAGACGACCACGGTGCCCTTCATCACTTCGCGCACCAGCTCGCCGATGATGTCCTTGGCGCGGTCGTGTTCGGCGGTGGACTTGGCGACGCGGCTTTGCTCGACGATCTGGTCCAGCAGGCCGCTCTGGCCGTCGGCGGAAGCGGCGGCGGTGGCGGTGTTCTGTGCGGCGGCGGAATTACTCATTGCGGCCTCCCTTGTCGGTCTCGCTGGTCAGCTGTTGCAGTTTTTCGGTGCTGGTCAGCACTTCGCCCAGCAGGTCCTCCAGCTTGTCGTTACCGGCAAGCTTGTTGCGCAGGTCGGCCAGCTTGGTACGGATATCCAGCAGCTCGCGCAGCGGGTCCACCTGCTGCACGACGGCTTCGGGGCGGAAGTCCTCGATGGAACGGAACTTCAGGTCCACGCCAAACGTGCCGCCTTCCTCGGTCAGGCTGTTCTTGACCCGGTAGGCGGCGCGCGGCTCCAGGCCACGCATCACGTCGTCGAAATTGTCGACGTCGATGTTGACGAACTTGCGGTCTTTCAAACGCGGCAGTTCGGCTTCGGACTGCGCGCTGAAATCCCCCACTACGCCGACCACGAACGGAAGTTCCTTCTGTTCGATGGCGTCGCCCTTCTCAACGTCATACGTGAGCTGAACGCGCGGCGGACGGACTTTCTGCAGTCGTTTCTGAACGCTTTCTTTCTTGGCCATGGAAGGCTCCGTGCAAAGGATCGTGTCTATCGGTCAGCCGTAAGCCGCAGGGCGCGGCGCACGATGAGGCGTTTACTTGGTAAGCAGGTCGCCGAACGGATTTGGCGCGCGGTTGGGCTGCTGGGCAGGCGTAGGAGTAGGTGTTTGCGTGGCGGGCTGGCGGCTGGGCTGCGCGGCGGGTTGTGCAGCGGGCGCGGCGCCAGACGATGCGGCTTGGGACGCGGGCATACCGGCTGCGGGCATACCGGCGGCGGGCGTACCGGCGGCGGGCGTACCGGCTGCGGGCGTACCGGCTGCGGGCGTACCGGCTGCGGGCGCAGTCGGATCTACCTTGCGCGGCTGACGCGGGCGCGGCGGCGGCGGGCGGCGGCCTTCCGGGAACAACACGTCCTGACCCAAGGTCTCGCGCATCGAGGCGGCCAGCGCCACGGCGTCGGCGCGGGCATTGCCAGCCAGCAAGGCGTCGGCACGCAGATCGGCCAGCGACTGCATTGCCACGCGCAGCCCGCCCACGGCGCGCACGGTCTTGGCCACGAAGTCGTCAGGGTTGCGGCTTAACGTTTCATCGGCAGCCACGATGGCCTGGCCATATTTCTGTTCGTCAAAACGAATTTTCGCGATGTAGGACCACGGCTCGCCCTGCGTCGGATTGCGCTGGGCGATTTCTTCGAATTGCGCGACGGCCTGCTCCGCGCCCTTCTGCGCCAGCGTCTTTTCCGCGGCGGCCATGGACTGTTTGTATTCCGCTTCCGACTGCGGTTTTACCGACGTACAACCGGCCATCAAAGCGACGACGCCGGCGACTACGACGAGGCGGGAAAAGGGCATGTTTAAGCACCTAGCAGGGGTTGTAACTAGGGGCCGTATTTCAACAACCTTTTGTTAGCGCGGCGCTACAGCGCGTGACTTCATGTTACTTGCGTCGAAACTGCACGCAACGTGTCGCGATCTGTATTGCTTCACACAGTTCCGGTATAAAGGGCCATGTCCAAACATATCCATTTATCACGTTTGTTCGCAGCGGCAGCATGCATGCTGGCAAGCACCGCCATCACTGGATGTGCAGCGGTTTCGGCCATCGGCGCGGTGGCTGGTTTGACCGGGAATGCGATGGAGATGGCGGGCCTGAAAAAGCAGGAAAACGCGCCCGTGGAAGTGAAATTAGCGATTCATGCGGGAGAAAATTTGAACGCCGGCGCGGGGCAAGCGATGGCCGTAGTTACAAAAATATACTACCTGAAGAATCCTGAGCAATTCCAACGTGCGCCGCTTACGCAATTGATAGACACTGCGCAAGAGAAAGCCACGCTGGGGGAAACCGTGCTGGGTTCACGCGAGCTCCCGCTCACGCCGGGACAGCGCATCGAGAGCATTGAAAAAGTCCCCAAGCAAGCGGAGTACATCGCAGTCGCCGGCCTGTTCTATGCGCCGGCGCCGATGCGTTGGAAGTACGTATTCAAAGTCGACGACGTGAAAGACAGCGGCATTGTTCTGGGCGCGCACGCTTGCGCGCTGACGGTGGCCACGGGCAAACCCACGTTGCCGGCAGGCATACCCAGCTACGACCCCGCGCGCCTGTCCGGCGTGCAGTGTCCTGGTTGACGCGCGCCGCGCGATTGCCCGCCTTCTATATATAGAGATAGAAAGACAAGGAGCGCCAACTTGAGTTATTCAGCCAAAGTCCTGTGGGGCGAGGGCCTGTTCCTCCGGCCGCAACATTTTCAGCGGCAGGACGCGTATCACGAGGACCGCTTGGCCGAGATGGCCCGCGCCCTGCATCCCTATGCATGGGGGCTGCGATCCGCGCGTTTCGATGCGTCGGCACTGGCCAACGGCATGCTGCGCGCCATTGAAATGACGGCCGTGTTTCCCGACGGCGAACTCTACAACGCACCGCATGGCGACGAGCTGCCCCCGCCCGTGGCGCTGACGGCGCTGGATGGCGTGAGCGAAGCGGTTTTCTATCTGGCCATCCACCCGCTCAAGGCGATTGGGGGCAATTATCGCGACGGCCAGACCGCCGGCAATTTCGATACCCGCTACACGCACGACAACGCCCCCGCGCCCGATCTGTACACCGGCGCAACCACGGCCGAGCTGACATTCCTGCGCAAGGACGTGCGGCTGATTTCGGAGTTTGAACCGCGCGACGAACTGTTGGCGATTCCGGTGGCCCGCGTGCGCCGCACGGCCAGCGCCGGTTACGAGCTGGACAATTCCTTCATCGCCCCCAGCCTGTCGCTGACGGCTTCGGGCGCGCTGCACGAACAGCTGCGCCGGCTGCTGGACGCGTTGCAAGCCAAGGTCAATGCGCTGTACGGCTTTCATCGCGAGCCCAGCAAGAACATCATTGAATTCCGCTCGGGCGATGTTGCATCATTCTGGCTGCTGCACACGGCCAACGAAGCCTACGCCACGCTGTCGCACTTGTTCCACCACCCGCAGTTGCACCCCGAACGCCTGTTCCAGGAACTGGCGCGGCTGGCGGGCGCGTTGATGACATTTTCGAAGGTGCACACGCTGGCCGACCTGCCCGTGTACCGCCACGATGCGCCTGGCCCGGCGTTTGCGCGCATGGACGAAATCCTGCGCGACCTGCTGGAAACGGTGATCTCGACGCGCTACTTTTCCATCGTGCTGGAAGAGCTGCGGCCCTCGTTCCACATGGGCCGGCTGGATTCCGAAAAGCTCGACGAGACCACGTCGCTCTATCTGTCGGTGGAGGCCGCCATGCCGGCCCGCGAGCTGTCAGAAAGCGTGCCGATGCGCTTCAAGGTGGGCGCCCCCGAAGACGTCGACAAGCTAGTGCTGTCCGCCATGCCCGGCGTGCCGCTGACCTATACGCCGCAGGTGCCGCCGGCCGTGCCCGTGAAACCGGGCGCGGTGTATTTCGCGCTACAGGCGCGCGGCTCGCTCTATGACCGCATGCTGCAAGCACGCAGCATTGCCATCTACGCCCCCGCAGGCATTCCCGAACTGAAGTTGGATTTGATCGCAGTCACCCGCTGACAGGAACCGTGCCATGACCGCCGACGCCCCTTCCCTGATGTCCGGCGCGACGCTGCCTCAGCGCGCCGCCGACTTCCATGCCAGCCGCCCCGCCAAGTCATTGCTGGACCTGTTGTACGACGGCTTCCTGATGTTGTTCCTGGTCAAGAGCGGCCAGGAACCGACCGACGCCGCCGCCTTCTCGGCGCGCGTGCAGCAGTTTCTGGCGGACTACGAACGCGCCGCCAAGAAGCTGGATATTCCGGCCGAAGACGTCTACGCGACCAAGTACGCCTTTTGCGCCGCCGTCGATGAAACCGTGTTGAATTCCGGCTTCGCGATTCGTGACGCCTGGATGTTGCAACCGCTGCAACTGACGCTGTTCGGCGAGCAGCTGGCGGGCGAGAATTTTTTTGCACGTCTGGAAGACCTGCGTGCGCAAGGCGCGCCTCGCCTGCAATCGCTTGAGATCTACTACATGTGCCTGCTGCTGGGCTTCCAGGGCAAATACCTGATCGAAGGCCAGGAAAAACTGGGCTACCTGACCGCGCGGCTGGGTGATGAGATTGCCCTGCTGCGCGGCAAGCGCACCGGCTTTGCGCCGCATTGGCAACTGCCCGACAAGATTGCCCACACGCTCAAGCGCGACGTGCCGCTATGGTCGATCATGGCGGTGTTTGCGCTGCTGGGCCTGCTGGCATTCCTGGGCATGGGCCACTTTCTGAATTCCGAAATGCAGACGGCGATGGCGCCGTACCACGACATCGTCAAGCTGGGTCCGCGCGCCGCGCACCTGACCATTTCGCTGCCATGAACGCTACGCCTTCGAACCCGTCGAGCGCCTCGGCCTACTCGTCGATGAACATCGCCACCTTGTCGCAACAGGCGCGCATGCTGCGCGTCAGCACGCCGCTGGACGCCGAATTGGTGCCCGAACGGATGACGCTGCGCGAAGGCGTGTCGCGCCTGTTCGCGTTGACGCTGGACTGCCTGGCCGCTAGCGCCGAGCTCGATGTAAGCGGCCTGCTGGGCAAGGAAATCACCGTCAGCCTGTTGCAGGCGGATGGGTCGATGCGCCGCTGGCATGCCGTGGTCGAAGGCGTGGACGCGCTGGGCGCCGATGGCGGTCTGGCCCGCTACCGCTTGCACGCCGCGCCATGGATGGCCGCGCTGGCGCTGCGCCGCGACAGCTTCATCTACCAAGATCAGTCCGTGCAGGACATCGTCAGCGACATCTTTGCGGATTATCCCCAGGCGGCCTTTGCGTTTGAAGTCACCGAGGCACTACCCGCGCGCGCGGCTTGCACGCAGTACCGCGAATCGGACCTGCAATTCGTGCAGCGCATCCTGGCCGAGGCAGGCCTGTCGTATCGCTTCGAGCACCAACAGGACGACGGCCAGGCGGCCGGCGGCGGAGCACGCCATCGCGTCGTGATCTTCGATGCGGGCGCGGCGCGGCCCGAAGACCCGGCCTCGCCCCTGCGTTTTCATCGCAGCGACGCCACCGAAACCCGCGACAGCATCACGCATTTCTCAGCGGCCCAGTCCGTGCGCCCGAACGCCGTGGCGCGCGCCGCCTGGAACGAACGCACACTGACCGCGCATGCCGCGCAAAGCCGCTCGTCGGTGCAGGTGGAAGCCTTGCCCGTGCTTGAGGATTACGACTACGCCGGCCATGGCCGCTACGCCGACGACGACGCCGCCGAACAAAGCGCCGCGCGTTCGTTGCGCGCCCACGAATCGCGCATCGTCCGCTTCAAAGGCGCGGGCACGGCGCGGTCGCTGGCCCCCGGGCGCTTGTTCGCCATGACGCAGCACGAACGCTATGCCGAGGGCGGCGGCGGGCAAGCGGTGGATGAGCTGGGCGGCAACCGTTACGTGGTGCTGGAGGTAGTGCACGAAGCCACCAACAACCTGGAGGCACAGGCCACCCCGGTGGCAAGCAGCGCCGACATGGAACGCGGCACCTATCGCAACCGCTTCACCGCGCAGCCCGAGGCGGCCGCGCTGATGCCCGCGTGGCGCCCGCGCCCGACCGCGCCCGAAGGCCTGGTGGCGGTGGTGGTCAGCGCCGGCGACGCCCCCATCACGTCCGACCGCGACCTGCGCGTGAAAGTGCAGTTTCCCTGGCAGCGCGGCGACAAGCCCGTCACCGGTGGCCTGCCGCACAAGACGCACGGCGACGCCAGCGGCAACGCGCCGGGCGACGACCGCTCGGGCACGTGGCTGCGCGTAGCCAGCGCGCAAGCGGGCCCCAACTGGGGTGCGCATCATTTGCCCCGAGGCGGCACGGAAGTCATCGTGGAATTTATCGATGGCGATATCGACAGGCCCGTGGTTGCCGGTCAGCTTTATAACGACGCGGACCTGCCGCCCTGGTCCGCCGGCGAGAACGCCGAAGCGAATCACGCCGGCGTACTGAGCGGCTGGCATAGCCACGGCCTGGACGGCGCGGGCCGCAACCAGTGGGTGTTTGACGACACGCGCGGCAAGCTGCGCACGCGGCTGGCCAGCTCGACCGCCGCCACGCAGCTGGGCCTGGGCCATCTGGTCGAACAGGACCTGGACGACGCCAACCGGGGCCAATGGCGCGGCACGGGCTTTGAACTGCGTTCGGACGCATGGACGGTCGTGCGGTCGGGCCAGGGCATGCTGGTGTCGGCCACCGCGCGCGAACAAGCCAAGTCCACGCAGGCGGATGCGCAGGAGGCCTTGCTGTTGCTGCGTGGCGCGCAAGACGCATCGCGCCGTTTGAACGACAGCGCTGGCCAGCATCAGGCGCGCACGATGGCGGCGGCCGACGGCTATGACGAACTGCTGGCGACGCTGGACCCGGAGCAGGACGGCCGCTATGCTGCCCAGATCAACGGCCAGGCCGCCGGCAAGGCGGCCAACGGCCAGCGCACGGATTCGGCCGCCGTCGAACGCATCAACGGCCCCCACCTGCTGATCGATTCCCCCAATTCCCTGAACCTGGCCACGCCGGCCAGTGCCGTGCTGCATGCGGGCAAGCACCTGCACGCCACCGCGCAATCGGACGCGCACGTGTCCGCGCAGCAAACGTATTCGGCGGTGTCCGCGCGCTCGGCCAGCGTGTTCGCGCAGCAAGGCCCCATCCGCGCCATTTCGGCGCAAGCGCCAGTGTCGCTGCACGCACATACCGACATCCTGGAAGCGCTGGCGGGCCAGGACATCACCGTGACGTCGTCGGCCGAAGGCATCGAGATCCTGGGCAACCAGCGCGTGACCCTGCAAGCCGCGGGCGGCAGCGTAACGCTGGACGGGGCCGACATTGTGTTCAAGGGACCGGGCCTGTTCTCGGTCAAGGGCGCCACGCACAATTTCGTGGGCCCCGGCAGCGACGCCGCCAACTTGCCGGCCTTGCCCAGCACCACGGTCGACGATCCTCTGATCGTCAGCGCCGAACTGGTGCACAAGGACGGCGCCATGGCGTCCGCCGTCAAGAAAGCCGCGTCCGGACTGATGGCCGGTTTCGGCGGCGCGGCGGGAGCCGGCGCCGGGACCGGGCTGGGCGCGCTGGGCGACGCCATGCCCAGCGGCCTGGCCAGCCTGGGCCAGACGGCGGCAGGCGCCGCCTCCAAGCTGTCGCAGCTTGCCGGCCAGGCCAACACGCTGGCAGGGCTTGCCAAGAACCCGATGGGCGCGCTGTCCGCCGCCCCGGGCCTGCTGGGCAACACCAGCCCCGCGATGGGCGGGCTGCTGAACACCGCCAAGAACACCATGGGCATGGTCTCGCAAGCGCAAGGCATGGTCGCGCAGGCAAAGGCCATGGTCGCAAACCCCATGTCGGCACTGCCCGCCGCGTCGGGCATGCTGGGCTCGGTGGCCCCGGGCGCCAGCGGCATGATCGATTCCGCCGCGTCGGCAGCGGGCACCGTGTCGCAAGCGGCGGCTTTCATCAAGGACCCTTCGGCGGCATTGCCCGCCGCGACGGACATGCTGGCTTCCGTCGCGCCGGAAGGCGCGTCGGGAATGATTTCCGGAGCGGCGACGTTCGCGGGCGTGGGATCGGGGGCGGGAGCGACGTCCGTGGCAAGCGCCACGCCGGCGGCGACTGGTACGCCAAGCGCGGCAACTGCCGGTACAGCGTCTGCGCCACAAGCATCTGCCGCGAGTTCCGCTGCGAATCCCTCCGGTGCGCCCTCGCCTGCGGTTGCGAGCGCATCGCCTGACGCATCGGCATCGCCCGACGGGGCTGGGGCTGGGGCTGGGGCTGGGGCTGGGGCTGGGGCTGGGGCTGGGGCTGGTGCTGGTGCGGGCGGTGGAACTGTTGCTGGTGCTAGTGCTAGTGCTAGTGCTAGTGCTGGCGCTGGCGCAGCGCCGGTCGCAAACAGCAGCGTGTCGGTCGCGCCCGCGCCAACGACAGGTGCAGCGTCGACGGCTGCGAACGCTACCGCGACCGCCGACGCAGGCGGCGCGACCAGCGCCTCCGGTCCAGCTGGCGTCGTAGCGTCTGCCCCGCCAACTGCCGGCACGGGCACACCCGTGTCCAGCGCTTCCGCCGCAGGTACGGCACCCGTCAACGCAACCGGTACCTCGTCCGTTGCGACGTCGGCCCCGTCTGCTGTCGCAACACCCGATGCGCCCGCCAGCGATTCCCTGATCGCGAACACTGGGGCGCCTTCTGTTGCCGATGCGGCCGGCCCGTCGGCCGCCCCTTCGATTGCCGTCGCAAGCGCATCCACGGTCGCGCCTTCGATTACCGCTGCTGGTGCGTCGACGGTCGCGCCTTCGATCGCCGCTGCCGGTGCGTCGACGGTCGCGCCTTCGATTGCTGCTGCCGGTGCGTCGACGGTCGCGCCTTCGTTCGCTGCTGTCGGTGCTGCGTCGGCCACGCCTTCGATTACGGCTGCGAGTGCGTCCGCGGTCATATCGGGCGGCGCGTCTTCTGGCGCCGCCTCGATTGCGGCAGCTGGGGCGGCTACCGGTGCTTCGTCATTCGCCGCTTCGGTAGCGTCGACGACGCCTTCATTCGACTCGTCCGCGGTTGCAGGCGCTTCAGACACTTTCGTATCTCCCACGGCGGACGTTGCCGTGTCGCCGGCTTCGGCGGCTCTCGTATCGGCGTCCACGGAAAGCATCGCGTTGCCGGGCGACGTTGTGTCGGCCGCGTCAGTGCAAGCCGGACCGGCAGCCGGCGACTTCACCGGCGCCGCCACGTCGTCGCCACCATCCATCGCGACAGGCCACGGCATGACCGCCGCGACCGCCGCGACCTCCGTGAACGCGGCCTACAGCGGGGCAGTCTCCTCTGGCGACGCGTATAACGCCGCCTCCTCTCACGCCGCCTCTTCTAACGTCGACTCTTCTCACGTCGGCTCTTCTCACGCCGCCGCTTCTAACGTCGCCGCACCTAACGCCGCCCCTTCTAACGCGGCATCTATCAACAGCGCATCCACTCCCCCCGCGACCTTAGCGGCAGCATCCGCCCACGCAGCATCGCAAGTCGGCGCGCTGGCGGGTTCCGGAGTTGCATCGGTGGCCGCAACCGCCGCCCGCGCGTCGACCACGGCGGCGGACGGAGCTTCGCCGCTGACGACGGATCTGCCGCCGGGGTCCGCCGCGCCCGACACCCACCTCGCCCAGACAAGCGCCGACGTCGACCGGCGGAAGCGGGTCGACGAGACATCGGCCGCCGCAACAACGCAGCCATCGCCCAGCTTCGGGACCGCCGCGGCAACCACGCAGTCGTCGCGCACTTCCGCGTCCGCAGCGGCAACAACGCAATCGTCGCCCACCTCCGCGCCCGCCTCCGCCTCCGCGTCCGCCGCAGTGGGGACGCAATCGTCGCCCTCTTTCGCTGCGTCCGTGTCTCCCGGCCAACAAGGCGCGGCCTCAGTCACAGCATCCGCGCACCCACGCGACACGCGCGACACGTCGACTTTGCCGAACGCTACGCTGCTCGCGACCGTGACCGCCAGCGCGGGCACGCTGCTGGCCGGCGCCGCAAACGCGGCCGGCAATACGGCTGCCGCAGCATCTTCGGCAGCCGTTGCTGGCGGCGCGCTGTCTGACCCGGCTACGCTGGCCACCGTCGTTCCGCAGTCCTCTGGCGCCATGCAAGGATTCAGCTGGCCCGGCGCCGTGAACGGCGCATCGCCGTCCTCTGCCGGGACCGTGACGCAAGGCGACCAGCTTGCGCAATTAACGAGCACCGGCCACGCAGGTTCGGCAACGGGACCTTCGGCCGACATCTCCTCCGGTATCCCCGCTGGTATGTCCGCTGAGGTTCCCGCTAACGTCCCCGCTGGTATGCCCGCTGAGGTTCCCGCTAACGTCTCCGCTAACGTCCCCGCCGACGTCTCTGCAAACGTCTCCGCCCATGCCGCTGGCGTTGCAGCCCCGGACGGCGGCGCGTTGACCGCATCCAGCGACACCCTGCCGGCGACGGGCGGCCTGTCTGGCGACGGCCCTGCCGTGGCCGCCGGCATCCCCACGCAAACGCCTGGCTTCGTCCCTGCCTCGCAAAGCACCCTGCCGCAGGGCGCGGGCCTGCCGGGCGGCTCGGGTGAAGGCGGCTTGACCTTCCCCAGCAACCCCTCATCAGCGGGGGCCAGCGCGACATCCGGCGTTGGCGGGATCGGCGCAGGCGCAGGCGGCATCGGCGCAGGCGCGGCAGCGGGCCTGGGAGGCTCCGGCGGCAGCGCGGCTGGCTCGACTACGGCAGCGACCAGCGCCGCGACGGGCTCCGCCGGCAGCGCTGCGACCTCCGCCGCCGCGCCTGCCGCAGCCTCACCTGACGTAGCGACAAGCGCAGCCGGAGCAACCCCGGCAAGCGTCACCGCGACGACCGCCGCCGGGGACTCGTCCGTCGCCAGCGTCGCGGGAAGCGAGTCCGGCTCTGCGGCGTCGGCAGGCGCGGGCGTCAACACGGCGCCCTCCGCAGCGGACGCTAGCTCGACCGGCACCGTCGGCGGTACCGCGAACGCAGCTACTGTGGCTGGTGCACCGGCGACCCCCTCGGCGGACGCTGCTTCCAGCGCCAGCGCCGGCACTTCGACCAGCGCGCCAGCCCATGCGGCCGGCGGCCCATCGGGCGGCGCGACAACAACAGCCGGCGGCCCATCGGGCGGCGCGACAACAACGGCCGGCGGCCCATCTGGCGGCGCGACGACAACGGCCGGCGGCGCATCGGGCGGCGCGACGACAACGGCCGGCGCCGCCTCGGCCAACGGCGCGTCCACTCCCACATCGGCTTCGCCCGCCGGCAGCGCGCCCTTGGGCAAAGCCCCCGCCGCAACGCCACCGGCATCGGCCGGCACGGCAGCCACCGCGGCACCTGCCACGCCGGATGCGAACCTGGGTAGCGCCACCGCGCGCGCGGCGGGCATGTCCGACAGCACGCCCGCCACCAGCGCCACTGACCTGTCCGCCGCCGCAGGCGCGGGTGCGGGCGCGTCCGCCGCCGCTTCCAGCGCCGGCAGTTCCGGCGCAGTAGGCTTCGGCGCCGTTGCGGCCGGCGGCGGGCTGGCGACCTTTGCGCAGCAAGCCAGCGCCGCGTCCACTGCGCTGTCCAGCGCTTCCACCTTCGCGGCAGGCGGCGTCAGCGCCAACGTGGGCGCGGCCATCGTGCCGGTCATGACGCAGGCGCTGAACGCCGGCGGCGACCGCATGGCGGCCTTGAGTTCGGCCGTTGACACGCTGTTCACGTTGCCCGACGTCAAGCAAGCCAACATCCCGTCGGTGGCGGGCGCCATCCTCAGCATGCCGGGCCTGTCATCGTCGTCGGTGCCCAGCGTGATCGGCGCCATCCTGCAATCGCCCACCTTGGCCACCGAGACGCTGCCCAAGGTGGCCGAGGTGCTGATGAAGATACCCGGCGTGGCCGAGTCCCCGCTGCCGCAGATCGCGCGCGACGTGCTTGACTCGGTCGGCCTGGGCCCCGTGGCGCGCACCCAGGGCACCAACCTGCCCGGCGGCGCGCCGCCCGCCGACGGCTCCGGCCGCGCGGTGCCCGGCGTGTCCGCCTACCGCGCCCGCCAGGACGGCGCGCGCCTGCAATACGTGAACCTGGAACAGGTTGCCGAACGCTGGAACGACGGCAGCGCGCTGACCACCACCGAACGGCAATCGAACCGCCCGCGCATCCACGTGGAATTCAATCGCCCCGGCCAGCACCGCTTCACCATCACCGTGAAGGCCGACTCCGCCAACATCCCCTACTCCGCGCGCGAACGTGGCCGCCGCGCCAGCTATCAGGAACCGCACAGCAACCCGCGCAGCTACGTCACCAACGCCGACGGCACCCGCATCGTCGACGACATCACGCTGCCCGCCGCCGGCCTGAACCTGTACCTGTTCGAAGTGCGCGACGAACGCGGGCAATTGATCAAGACCGAACGCGTTGAAACCGTGCGCCGCCTGTACATCCAGGAGGTCATGTGCATCAGCGCGCATCCGGCCGGCCACCTGGCCGACGTCACGCCCGTCACCGCGGAATTCGCACGGCACGGCATCGACATGATTCAGCTTCCGCGCCTGCAATTCCGGGGCCGCTCGGCGGTTGACGCCGCCGACACCGTCGAGTCGCAGCAAGCCATCATGGACGCCGTGCGCGCGGTCTACACCCCGTCCCCTGGCAAGCAGCGCGAACCCTATACGCTGGTCGTTTGCCACGTTGACCGCCTGGCCGCCCCGGGCATCAGCGGCGACATGCGGCTGCCGGTGCCCGCCGGCCCCGGCGGACGCGTCATGACGGTGCCCATCGTCAACGACGACCGCAGCCGCTCCAGCCTCTGGTACGAATTCGACGCCAGCGACGACTGGCTGGTGCACGCGCGCTACATCCACACGGATGCCTCCGGCGCCGAGCGGTCCATTCCGATTCCGCGCCACCTGATCACCCCGATCCGCGAAAGCAATGGGTCGGTCTGGTCGGTGTCCGTGGACCTGACCCGCATATCGCCCACGCCGCTGACCGGCATGCTGAACATCCAGTTCAACACCGTGGCCGCCAGCTACGCCGGGCTTGCCATCACGGGTTCCAACCTGCTGTTCGTCTCGACGCTGGACCCCTACGAACCCAACTCGCAGGCCTACCTGACCGAGACCCTTGCCCACGAAATGGGCCACTTGCTGGGCATGGTGCCCAGCGGCCCCGACTGGCCCGGCCTGCGCAACCAGGACGAGTCCGCCGACGATTCAAAGCTGGACCCTCCGCCGCACTTCTACTACAACGCGGGGGGGCACTGCTATTACGGCCTGCCGGACCAGAATGGCGAGTACGGCGAGGAGATCGGGCAGTGCGTGATGTACGGCATCACCTGCGCGAACATTCATTTCTGCCCCAGTTGCAGCAAGGCCGTGCGCAAGGTCGACTGCTCCGAAGGCTGGACGACGTTCTGACGCCGGCCCTTTTTAGAAAACCGACATGCCCATCATGACGACCGATTGGATTGAACCCGCCACCTTTGCCTCAGTGCCCTCGCACTCGCAAAAGGAACACGCCTGCATGCCGCCGCTGCAAGGCTACGACGCGCAGATGCGCATCGCCGCGCCCACCCGCGTCACGATCCGCGACGGCAGCACGCTGACCATTCCCATCTGCGCGCGCGGCATCCTGCCCGTGGTAGACGAGCCGCAGCTACCGCGTTTCGTGGCGGTGGACACGCGCACCGGCAAGGTCTATCGCGGCATCGCGTTCAACTACGTGCGGCCCAAGCTGCCCAACGTGTCGGTGGACCCCAGCGAAGGCGCGGCCCCGCCCAAGATTCCGCTGCCGCCCGGCATGACCGTGGAAACGCGCTTCACCACGGATATGGCGGGCGTGCTGCACCTGCCCGCCACCCCCGCGACGTACGAGGTGTATATCGAGGCAGAGAACGTGAAGTCGAATACGGTGACGATAGCGGTCGAAGCGGGGAAGAAGTAGCGGCATCGAAGGCGCTACGCGCGTCCTTCATTCGCCGCGTCACGGCCGCACCGGTGTCATCTGTTGAATGTTCTGCTCTGCCCGGGCGGCCTGGGCCTCGACCTTTTCCGCGTTGCGCATGTCCTTGGCTCGCTGCGACATTTCGGCCTTGGCGTCGGTCTTGGCGAATACATCCTTATCGCGAACACGGAAGTACATCGTGGTGCTGGCCAACAGGTGATCGGGCCAACTGCTCAACATGGCATCGTGCACCAGCCAGTCGAACAAGGTCATGACTTTCGGGGGCAATTGCGTTTTGCCGTCGCGCGCCTCGCGCCAGGCAGTCAGCAGGCGTTGCTGAACCGCGCGCTCGGCCTTGATGTCGGCCATGGGGTCGGCTGCCTTTTCCGGCGTGCCGCCGCCGCGCTTGATCAGTTCATTGCGCATGTTCTCGCGGTCGCGCATGTCCTTGTCCATCAGCTCCATGGTGCGCAGCACCTGCGGGCTATTACGCTCCAGGTCCGCGCGGCGCTGCGCGGTATCGGCATCCTGCTGTTCCGCGTGCTCCAGGCTCTTGTATTCCTCTTCCAGGCGTTCCCACAGCGGCTTGAAACGTTGCGGAGGCAATTCGCCACGGCTTGCCGAGGCGCGTTCCCAACGCTCATTCTTAAGCGCCTCCAGCTCGCGCAGGCGGGCCGTATTCTCCGGCTTGTTGCGTTCCTCGGCGGGCAATGTCGACACGCGTCGCAGTTCTTCGTTGTATTCCTGTTCCGGCGTGAAGTAATCCCGGTCCTTGATCCACGCCTCAGCCGGGTCCGACAGTTCGGCGCGAAACGTGGGGTCCTGGTAACGCACGGCCAGCCAGCGCAGGAATGCCTCCATATGCGGCATGAAGTCTATGCCCGGCTCGTACTTGACGACCTCGCGATACGCTTTGACCAGATCCAGAATCTGGTTCTTCGTACTGCCATCCACAATCGGTTCGGACAGCGAAAACTGCAAATAGGTATCGGGCTTCAGGTCGGCCAGCCTTTCCATGCTGTGAAAGGCCGCGCCGTGAGACAGCGCCTGGTTCATCATGTCGCGCAGCGCCACGCGCGACAGCTCTACGCGCGCATTCAGCGACCCGGGCGGACTGACGCCCGTCACGTCGCCACTGGACCCGGGATACAGATACTGCAGGCCGCGCGTCTTTTCCAGGCTGTCCATGCGCTGATTGCGGCGCAGCTCATGCGCGGCCGCGAAATGCACGCACGTCTGCACGGCGGCTGGCACCGTCAACGTCCTGTCCTTGTGCGTCTGCTTGATAAGGTCCGTGACGGGCAAAAAGCCCAGGAACGTGTTTTCGTCCATGATGGACGCGACCGAATCCAGCAAGCCCATGAAGCGGATCTGGATATCGGCATCTGACTTGTTCTTCGTTCGGTCGCCAATCACCGCCAGGTCGGCATCGTGACGACGGCGGTACTTCTTGACCAGGTCATTCACGAACTGGCGGGCGACCACTCCGCCCCGGTCCGCCCCGAACACGGTGATTTCAATGCGGCGCACATTCTGCCCTTCGCTCACGGCGTCATAGGCCGCCTTGAACTGGCGCAATGCCGAGTCCACGCGCACGTCTACGCCCGTGCCCATCAGGTAGGCCACCGTTTCCTGATCGCGGATGATCGGCACCGTTTCCATCATGGTTGACTTGGCGGCTTCCTTGCCGGCCGTCCAGGCGACCTTCAGGGGATTTTTCTTGAAGCCGGCCCAGAAGCCGCGAACGGTTGCGCGCGCACGGTTCACCACGCGCTCGGGGTCCCACGCATTCCAGATCCGGACCGCCTTTTCGGGCAGCGTCCGCACATCTTTCACGACGTCCTTGTACGCCTTGACCATGGGCTGATACGAGGACTCACGCAGCGACTTCTTCACGGCGGCCGTCAGGCGCCCGGTGAGCTTATGGTTCGGAATCTCGTCCGTGCGCAAGACATTGCCGACGTTGGCCGATATCGCCTTTTGCGCGTTGCCAGCGGCTTTCATGCCCGCCTTCGCGGCGGCATAAATCATGTCGTCGTTTTCCGCGTCGGCATTCAGATCGGTGCCCAGGCCCGAGTAGTAAAACCGAAACCAGTGGTGTTTTTCAGGGCGGCCGGGATCGCTCTGGACATAGTGCGCTTCCCACAAGCGGCAGATGTTCGAATAGTACGTGGGGTGCTTGGCATCTTCGTCGCGGCTACGGCCGAAACCATCAAAAAAGAACCCCATCCGCAGGACCGCACCGCATTCATTGCAGTCGTCCTTGGGGTACGCCGCCTCGTTCTGGGCCATTGCCTTCAGCACCGATGCCGGCGTACGGTTCTCCGGCGGCAAGTCACTGGATTGCGCGTCAGACATTTTTATCTCCCGCCGGGGCGCCCATGGCTTTGATCTGCTCCAGCTTTGCTTGCGGCAACGCCGCGACTTCCCGGGCGAAGTCGCCCGGCGCGCGACCCGGCTTGTCCAGAATCGCCTTCACCTGTGCATCCGAATCGAAGTTCGACGCCACCGTGAAGTACAGCAACATGTATTGACGCAGATCTTGCTTGTCTTCAATACGGTATTTATTCCATGCCGGCTGCAACGCCTTCGCCGTCGCGCGCAGCAGTTCGGCGTCGCTGCGGTAAGCGCCAAGCGATGCGCGATGCTCGCGCCATAGCCAGTCCACGGTATCGACAATGGGAATCCGCGTCTGGCCCAGCAGCTTGCGGCTTAGCGCCAGTTCCATGTGTTCGTCGGGATAGATGTGCAGCTCCAGATACAGCGGACCCTCCCCCGCCGGGATCTCGGCGGCCGGAAATTTGATGGCGCCCTGCCGATCGAAATAGAGCGAGTCGGCCTTGCCATCATGCAAATGCTTGCGCAGCAACTCGGCATCAACGCCGCGCCAGTCCACCGTGAAATCGGTGCCCTTGAGCGTGAAGCAGCAGGTAACCGAGCCCTCGCCGCCGCCCGGGCTGACCTGCATCGTCGACGCCACGCCTTCGCCCTTGTCCTTGACGCTGATGCTGCGGATATTCCACGGCGTGTAGTTATAGGCGATGAAACTGACGCCTTGGTAGACCGGCTCGCTATTGCAACCCGCCAGCATGCCCAGCCACAACAGCGCGGCGATCAATCCCTTACGCATTCATCTCTCCTGAAGGCCCATCCTGACCAGCCCAATGCAAGGCCTGCACCTCGTCCCACACCGCGTCCGGCACGCCCGCCAGCGCCTTTGCCAGCGCGCCGTCGTCACCGGGCTGATACCCCTGCAAGCCCGCACGGATCAGCGAATGCTCATCAAAGCGCGGGGATATCGATACGCCCCACGCCACATAATCGAACATGTCCTTGTCGCCCGCCACGCCGTGTGCGCGCGCGCGTTCCAACTGCACTTGCACGCGCGGCACCAGCGCGTCCTGATCCGGGTCGCCGGGCAGCAGGCCGGGATACAGGCGGCGTAGCTGAACCGCGAGTTTGTCTGGGTAGTCCAGGTCGAACAGCATCTGGTGCTGCTCGGGCGTGAAGCGTTGGATGCCGTCGGGCGGGTTTGCGGGCAGCCTGCCGGTGCCCGACAGCTCGGCCTGCGAGCCATCGCGCAGCGCGTAGCGCAAGGTGATCAGCGGCGAGGCGAAGCAGGTGCGTTGTTCGGCGGTCCAGACTTGCAGGGCGCGCGCCAGGATGCGCGTGTCGTACCAGTGCAGGAAGAACTCGGTATCGTCGGGCAAGGCGTAGTCGCAAAACCGTCCGAAATGCGCGATCAGTTTTTCCAGGGGCACGGCGGACGCGAAGCTCATCATTGCGTAGCGGCCCCCGCTGCGTTCGTGCAGGGCGTTCAACACGCGCACGAGCGGCGTACTGAAATCAGGCCGGCGTGGCCCGCGCAGCACGCCTTGCGATGCGCCGTCCACTTCAATCAGCAGTGGCGCCACGTCGCCATAAATGTCCAGCCCGGTTTGCGCCCAGATCGAGCCAAAACTCAGGTCTTCGGTGGCACTGATGCGCGCCAGCAGATCGGGGTGGCCCCGAAAATCCACGATCACATACGCGCGCGCGGCTTCGCCATAGGGCCCGCGGTGATGGGGCAATTGCGCGAAGGTCGAAAGCAGCGCCTGCTGCCAGGAATAAGCCATCGCCGTCACGCCTTTTCGGTAATGGATTGCACGCTGTCCTGGGCGTCCAGCACGCAGCTTTTGCATACCGTGAACTGCGGAAAGGGATACGGCATCTGGGTGGGGCCGGCGAACTGTTTGTTGCCGGTCTTGACGTCGATACGGCCCGGCGCGGTGACGGTGATGTTGCCGCCTTCGATGACGATGCTGGCGCCCGCCGCGTTGGCGATGCGGATGCGCTTGGGCGATGCGTATTCGATGCCGGCGTTGGCGCTGACCATGCGCAGGTCCTGCTGCGCCTGCACGGTCAGCACGTCGTGCTGCGACATCACGTCGACTTCGCCCGTGCCGGCAATCAGGTCCAGGCCGGATTCGGCGCCGCCCTTCTGCACGCCGGCCACGATGCCCAGCGCCTGGCCGGTATGCACGCGCAGCGAGCCGATGACGGCCAGGTTGTGGTCCAGCCCCGATGACCAGTGCACCAGTTCGCCGGCCGATATCTGCACGTTGCGTCCGGCCGCTTGCGTCAGCCCCGCGCGGCCCGCCATCAGCACCAGCGGGTCGGTCAGGTGCGGGACCTTGCCGTCGACCACTTCCGTGTGCTTGGCAGAGGCATCGCCCGCCGCGCCGCTGATCGCCTGGCCGTCCACGGTGCCGGAGACGGCGCGCGTCATCGCGGCCAGGGGCGCGCGTTCACCGTCCAGTCGGCTGGCGCCTGTTGACGTGGTGCCGCGTGCCGAAGCCAGGCGCACGCCCTGATGCGCGCCGATCACGCCGTCAAACGACTGCGCCATGATGTCGGCCTGCCCGGCCAGCGCCAGGGGCGCCGCCGCGTCGCCTGCCGGTTCGCCGCCGCCGGCCGCGTAGGTGGTCAGCAACACGCCCGCGCCGCCCCGCAGCGCGCCGAACGCATCGGTGCGCAATTCCGCGCCCACGCCGCGCACGTTGCCGCGATAGTTGCCTGCCTGGTGGATCAGATGGCCCAGGTTCAGTTCGCTGGCCGACTGGGTGGACTTGATCTGCATGCGCAGCTGGCCGTCGCTGTCGTCGAAGACGATCTGGTTGTAGCCGTCGCCGCCAAATTCCTTGCTCTTGAAGCCGCTTAACGCGGCCGCATTGCGATGCTGTTCGTCGCCCGCCGCCGCGCCGTGCCAGGCGGGAGCATTGCCGCTGGCCAGGTTGGCCTGCGCGCTGGGCTTGCCGTCGATGGCCGCCGCGTACACCTCGGTGTTCATGGGCTCGCCGGACTTGCCGCCTGGCGTAGCCGGTATGCCGCCCTCGCCGCGCCCGTTGTAAAGCGCACCGACGACCAGGGGCTGGTCGATGTCTTCGTCCAGAAAGCGCACCAGCACTTCCTGCCCGATACGCGGCACGAAGCTCATGCCCATGCCCGCGCCCGCCTGGCGCTGCGCCACGCGTGCCCAACGGCTTTTCGCCAGACCCTGGCCGTCGGCCTGCCAATGAAAGCGCACGCGCACGTCGCCCCGCGCGTTGCGGTGGATTTCGTCTTCGCCGCTGGCCTCGGTGGCCCCTTCGGCGTTGGTGACAATCGCCGTGTGCACGCCCACGGCCGACGGCGCGCCGGCCAATCGGGCACCGCGCGCGGCGGCCGGCAAGGCGCGCCAGGGGCGGTCGCAGCGCACAGCGCAAAAGCGGTTGGCGTAGCCCACTTCATGCGCCCGCGCCAACACGGCGGCGTCGGGCCGGCCGACGCCGATCAATGCGTCGTCAGTGGGGTAGGCAGAGTCGTCCTCGGCCGGGTCGTAGTGATAGGCACGCTGATCGTCTGCGTCGTTATTCAGCGCGGCGTCTTCGTCGTCAAAGCACAGGAAGTCGTCCAGCGCGCCCATCTGGCCGGACAAGTTGGCGTCGGCCTGACCCGGCAGGTTGTTGACGCCGACGTGTTCGATGCGGTCCAACGCGAACACGGGTTCGAAGCCGGCTTCGCCCTTGGGTCCCAACGGTGACATGTCTTGCAGCGTGAAGCGAGTGCCCGACCGGAATGTGCGCACGTTGCCACGCCCGACGAAGGTTTCGGCGCGCGCCTGCGCGGCCTGCATCAATAGCGTGGCCTGAAACTGCGCGTGCGCCTGGTTCAACAGGCCGCCATGGCCCAGGGGCTCGAACCATTCCAGCCCGGCGGCTTCGTCGTCGGACCCGCTGGCCGGCCCGGCCAGCGCCTGGCCCGTGATGGCGTGCTTGCCGCTGTCGTGCCAGCCAAGAACGGTGACGCGTTCCACCGCGCGCCGCTGCCTGCGCGCCAGGGCCTGCACACCGTCGCGCGTCTCGGTGGCATGCGCGCGTTGAAAGCGCACGCCGCCGCTCAAGGACTCTTCGTCTTCCGGCAACGTGCGGCTGTCAGCAAAGATCAAGACGGCATGGCGCGAGGGCGCGGCCGCGTCCTCGACGGTGGTCCAGCCCAAGCCGGATTCCGTCAGCAGGCGCGACAGAAAGGCGTAGTCGGTCTCGCGATATTGCGTGGTGTAAGGCCGCGTGGGCAGGTCGGCAAGGTGGCGCTCGACGTCGTCGGCAAGCTTGTAGGTGTAGCCCTCGTAGCTGTCCAGCAGATGCCGCACGATTTCCAGCACGGGCTGGTTTTCATAGATGCGGCTGGCGCGCCGCTGCGTGGCCAGCCATAGCCAGGGCGCCAGCGTGATGCGATAGCGCGCCTTGCCCGCGTTGCCACCCAGCATCTCGGCGGCACGCACGACGCCGCTGCGGCCAATCTCGCTGCCATCGGCGCGCGTGGCCCACAGCGTGGCGGGCCGCGACACCATGTCGTTAAGATCCAGCGAAGCGTCGTCGGCCAGCGCGACGATGCGCGCTTCGCTCAAATCCGACAGGCCTTCACGCGCCACCCAGCCTTCCACTTGCAGGGACGCGATCGCGCCCTCGCCATCCAGGCGATACAGCCGGGATGGGGCGCTGGCACCGCCGTTGCTTGCGTTCACAGCCATGGAGCAAAAACCTCGCGGGGGGACAGGGGCGATAAAAGCCGGAGTGGGGCGTTGCGCATTCAGGGTTCGACGTTGGCTTGCGGCGTCGGGCATTCAGCGGCCGTGCCCCATTGGCCGGCGCACACGCGCAGGCGGCATTGTTCGCCTTCAAAGAAACTGAGCTTGCGGCATTCCTTCAAGCGTTCGGACAACGGCGAGCCCGGCATCTCGCGCATGAAAATGCCATCGGATTTATAGACGCGCGCGCCGGGCGGAGACGCGGGCGGCAGGCCGTAATTCATCAGTGCGGACAACAGCGCCGCGTCAGTGTCGGACGGCTGTGCGGCCTTGCGCGGCGCGGCGGCGGGTTTGACGGCGCGCGGGGCATTGTTATGCGGGACCACGGCTTCGCGCGCGCGTTGTTCCGCCGCCTGGCGCGTGGGCCCGGGTGCGGTGGCGGCAGGGGCCGCGGTGGCCGGCGGCGTCATCGCCAGCACGGACAAAGGGTTGTTGGGTTCGCGCGATGGCTCGGGTTCGCCACGGCCCACATCCGCATCCCGCGCGGGCGGGGATTCATCGATGATGGCGGCTACCGCGGGCGGCTTGTCCGACGCGTCTTGCATCGCGTTGGCCTGCGGCGCGGGCGCGGCTGCGGACGGGTTTCCCGTCGCCGTTCCCGATGCTGTTGTGGACGCGGACCGATTCGGCTGCGAAGCATCAGCCGCCAATCCCGCCGCGCCGGGCGTCCGGGCCTGCATTGCGCCGGTCGGGTCTTCGTGAATGAACCACGTGATGCCACCGGCCAACAACGCCAACAGCAACGCCAGCGCAAGCCAGCGACGGGCGCGCGGGTCGCGCCGCGCGGCCAGGTGCTTGACCTCGGCTTCGGGCGCGCGCCCTTCCAGCGCCGCCAGTATTCGTGTGGACTCGGCCTCGCCTCGCGCGGCTGTGGAACCGCTGAGCAGACTCGGCGCGGTCATCGTAGGGCGAGCTTCTTTTTCGTCTTCTGCCATGCGGGTTCCCGTGTCAGCAGGAGGCGTGTGCAGCCCCCCTGTAACCAAGCCCGTCGAGAATACCCGAACACCTCATTTGGAACATCGATTCTTGTTACGATTTCTAAGGGTCCGACGCGGTTTGCAACGCCGGATCGCTTGCCTCCCGCACGAATAGAACAAAAGATGACGCCTTCCGCATGAGGGACTGATCTTGTTACTGCTACTGCCCCTGTATTTTTTGCTGGCGGTGGGCGTTTCCGCTCTCCTGTTTTTCCCTGCACTGCGCCAAGGCGCGGTGCGGGGTTTGCGCGCGTGCGCACAGGGCGTGGCACGCGGCGCAACGCGTGGCGCAAGCCAGGCGGGCGGTGCGGTGGGCGGCACTGCCGGGGCCCTGCACAGCGGGGTGAAAACGTCAGCGGGATGGGTTTCGCGGCATCGCTGGCAAGTGGCAATCGGCCTTGCAATTGTGTTGCTGCCGTCACTTTTCGCTTTCCTCATGCGACACAATCACACATTCATTTACAGCCCTCAAATGACCGGTCCGGACCGCCGGATTCAGGCCTTGCTGGAAGGCGAAAGGTTGGCCCCGCCGGCGCCCTTGCCGCCCGAAGCGTTCACCACGCGCGAGGTGGAACTGGTGCGCCCGAAGCTGGGTGGCGCAAGCCGCAATTGGGATCTGCTGGATGCGGATTTCCGCCAGCGTCTGCTGCTGGCATATCGCATCATGCGCGAGCAGCACGGCTACGAGATGGCGCTGATCGAGGGCTATCGCAGCCCGCAGCGGCAGGACGAACTGGCGGGCATGGGCACGCACGTGACCAACGCGGGCGCGTTCCAGAGCTATCACCAATTTGGCCTGGCCGCCGACAGCGCGTTCTATCGCGACGGCAAGATCGTCATTTCGGAAAAAGACCCATGGGCCATGCGCGGCTACGAGCTGTTCGGCCAGACCGCCGAGCTCGTCGGCCTGACCTGGGGCGGCCGCTGGAAGATGATGGACTTCGGTCACGTAGAGCTGCGTCGGCCCGGCGCCAAGCAGCGCGCGGGAGACGCGGCGAAATGAAGGCAACGCTCTGCAAGGCGCGCGCGGGCGCCCCGATAACAACAACACCATTTCTCTGACCGGGCGCACATGGCACGTTTGCTGAAAAAAGGCTTGCTGGTTCTGGCGCTGTTCGCGGTGGTGTGGCTGGCCGTCATCATCTGGTGGCAAGAGTCGCGCACGCTGCCGACCGGCGTGGACATCGGGCTGTATTTGTTTGCGCTGCCGCTGGCGCTGTTGGGCGCGCTGTGGCTGGGCGCGCGCATCGTGCGCGCGGCGCGTGCGCCCAAGCCGCAACCGGTGGCCTCTGCGCCGGCCGCCAAGGCGGCGCCGGCGGCTCGGGCCGAACTGCGCGTCGTTGCGTTCGCGGCGCGCGCGGGGGCCGGGCCGGATGCCGCATCGATTGCCGAGGCGCTGATCGAACAACAGCGCCCCGAGCTGGATCCCGAACTGAAAACCTTGCAGGGTTTCCCGGTCTTTGCAGCGCGCGTGCCGCCGTTGGACGACGTTGAGCTGTACGCCGCCGCACGCGAACGCGGCGCGCCCGCCGACGCGTTGGCCACGGCGGGCCTGCGTGCAACGGCCTTGCTGGTTGATGTCGCGTCCACGCTTACCAACGAAGCGCATCGTCGCGTCACCGAACTGGATGTGCCAGAGCGCGACGAAGACTGGCCGTTGTTGCGCTTTGACATCCTGCTGCCCGCGACCTGGTCGCAGCCCGCGCGCGAGCGCGCGCGCGCCGAAGTGCTGGCGGCAGCGGGCGTCTGGCCCGATAGCCGCGTCAGCGCCACGGAACATGCCGCGCACGACGTGATGGCCACCGAGACACTGCTGCGTGAATTGGCGTCACAGCCCGCCGGCACCAACGCCGCCCCGACGTGGCGCATTGTGCTGGCCGGTGACGGCTACATCGATCAGGATCAGGTGGCGCAATGGGACGCGGACGCCACGCTGCTGACGCACGCCAATCCGCAGGGCCGCGTGCCGGGCGAGGCGGCTGCCGGCTTGCTGCTGAGCTTGGTGGATGCCCGCGCGGGTGTGGCCGCCCCAGGGGCAGCCGCATCGAACGCCGCTGCGACGGCCCTTTCTTCCGCGTCCACCGACTTGCGCGTCGCCCTGTCCCCCTTGATCCAACGCCAGAAGCCCGCCGACGCCCGGGGCGCGTTGCCGGAGCCCGCGCTGGCCGAGCTGGCGCGCGACCTGTTGCAGCGCGCGGCCGTTGCGCCGGACAGCGTCGTGCATGTGGTCAGCGACGCCGATCATCGCGGCAGCCGCCCGTTGGAAGCCTTGGGCGTGACGTCGCAATTGTTTGAACACCTGGATGCCAGCAAGGACTGCCACGCGGTGGGCGTGGCCTGTGGCCATACCGGCGTGGCCGCCTCCTTGCTGAGCTTGGCCATCGCCGGTGAAGCCTGTATGCAGGCCGAACATCCGGTGCTGACCCTTACCCTGCAAGACCCCGCATTGCGCTGCGCGTCCCTGGTCTATCGACCGGCCGCCGGCACTACCGCCTGACTCGGAAAATAACAGCGAAAACCATGCGTAGCCCCTCAGGATTCCTATCTTCTCTTTCCAGTTCCCTTAGCGACCTACGCTACTGGGGCGCGCGCGTATTCGCCAACCCGCGCACCTTCATGGTGATCGGGTTGATCGCGCTGATCGTCTTCCTGTTTCTGTTCGCGGACACCATGCAGATCGGGCTGATATGGGCGGGCACCGCGCTGGGCGTATTGCTGTTGCTGTGGCTGTGCGTGCAGCTGTGGCGGCGGCGCCGTACGCGTCGCGCCAACCAGCAGCTGGGCGACATGCTCGAGCAACAGGTGCAGACAGGGGCCGTGTCCAGCCCCGCCGCCAACCGCAACGACATCGATGCCTTGCGCCAACGGCTGACGCAGGCAGTGCGCACGATCAAGACGTCCAAGATCGGCCAGACGTCGGGCAACGAAGCGCTGTACGAACTGCCCTGGTACATCGTCATCGGCAACCCGGCGGCGGGCAAGAGCAGCGCGGTGATCAATTCGGGCCTGCAATTCCCGTTTGCGGACAAGAACGGCGCGGCCGTGCGCGGCGTGGGCGGCACGCGCAACTGCGACTGGTTCTTCACCACCGAAGGCATCCTGCTGGACACGGCGGGCCGCTATTCGGTGCACGAAGAAGACCGCAACGAATGGATGAGCTTTCTGGACCTGCTCAAGCGCCATCGCCCGAAGGCGCCCATCAACGGCATCATCGTGGCGGCCAGCATCAGCGAGCTGACCGATTCAGGCCCGGAATTTGCCATCAACCTGGCCAAGAACCTGCGCCAGCGCGTGCAGGAACTGACCGACCGGCTGGAAGTGTTTGCGCCGGTGTATGTGATTTTCACGAAGGCGGATCTGATTGCCGGCTTCTCGGAATTTTTCGCGGACGCTGACCCGCGAGAGCGGGATCGCGTGTGGGGCGCCACGCTGCCGTATGGCGCGGACGAAAGCCGCGACGTGCTGACCCAATTCGACGAACGCTTCGACGAGCTGTATGAAGGCCTGAAGGAGATGGGCACGGCGCAGATTTCGCTGCGGCGCAGCGGCGCCCTGCCCCCGGGCCTGCTGACATTCCCGCCGGAATTCGCGGCGATCAAACCCGCGCTGCGCACGTTCCTGTCGACCTTGTTCGAGACCAATCCGTTCCAGTACAAGCCGGTGTTTCGCGGCTTTTACTTCACCAGCGCCTTGCAGGAAGGCGCCTCGCGCAGCACGTCCACGGAAAAGCTGGCCGAACGCTTCAGCCTGCGTCCGTCCACGCGTGGCGCGGCGCGCAACACGGCATCGCACAACGGCCTGTTCCTGCGCGATCTGTTTTCCAACGTGATCTTTGCCGACAAGAAGCTGGTGCGCCAACACGCCAGCCCCAACAAGATGCGCATGCGTTACCTGACCTTCTTCGGGCTGGTGCTGGCGCTGGGCCTGGTGCTGGGCGGCTGGAGCTGGTCGTACCTGGGCAACCGCCAGCTGGCCACCAACGTGCAGGCGGATCTGGACAAGGTGGTGCGCCTGCAAAGCGAACGCACCGATCTGCAAAGCCGTCTGGAAGCGATGGAGATCCTGCAAGACCGCATCGAACAGCTGGACCGCTATTCGTCCAGCCGCCCCCTGTCGTTGGGCCTGGGGCTGTACCAGGGCGACGTGTTGCGTGAACGCCTGCTGGCCGAGTATTACAACGGCCTGCGCCAGTTCATGCTGGTGCCGGTAAAGGCCAGCCTGGAAGAGTATCTGGGTCGCGTGGATACGTCGAAGGCCGCGGCATCCGGCGCGACGGCTACGCCGGTATCCGCCCAGGCGTCTGCTCAGGCACAGGGACAGCCGGCGCGCGCCAATGCCGGCGACACCTTGTTCCAGGACGCCTCGCCCACCAACGTGGACGACGCGTACAACGCGCTCAAGACGTACCTGATGATGGCCAACCGCGAGCACGTGGACCCCACCCACCTGTCGGATCAGATCACGCGCTTTTGGCGCGGCTGGCTGGAAACCAATCGCGGCGCCATGCCGCGCGACCAGTTGATCCGCAGCGCGGAGCGGCTGATTTCGTTTTACGTGGCGCGCGCCGCCGATGCCGATTGGCCGCAGATCGAGACCAATCTGGCGTTGGTGGAACGCACGCGCGGCAATCTGCGCAGCGTGATGCAGGGCATGCCGGCGCGCGAACGCGCCTATTCCACGCTGAAAGCGCGTGCCGCCACGCGCTTCCCGGCAATGACCGTGGCGCGCATCATGGGCGAAGCCGACGCCGCCGTGGTGGCGGGCAGCTACGCCGTGCCCGGCACCTTCACCCGCGAAGCGTGGGAGCAATACATCGAGCCCGCCATCGGCGAGGCCGCGCGGCGCGAAGTGCAGACCAGCGACTGGGTGCTGGGCGTGAACGCGCGCGACGATCTCACGCTGGAAGGCAGCCCGGAACAAATCCAGAAAAGCCTGGCCACGATGTACAAGACCGAGTACGCGCAGGAATGGCAGAAGATGCTGCGCGGGGTCACGATCAAGCCGTTCAACAGTTTTGAGCAAGCGGTGCACGGCATGAACCGCCTGGGCGATCCGCAGAATTCGCCGCTGGTCAAACTGATCAACACCACCTACGAGCAAACGTCGTGGGACAACCCGTCGTTGATCAACACCGGCATTT
Organism: Achromobacter sp. ESBL13; assembly: GCF_036668755.1. Classification (NCBI taxonomy): domain Bacteria; kingdom Pseudomonadati; phylum Pseudomonadota; class Betaproteobacteria; order Burkholderiales; family Alcaligenaceae; genus Achromobacter; species Achromobacter sp. ESBL13. Next base: position 341,193 of record NZ_JAZEVT010000007.1, read on the forward strand.
CGCAAGCGCAGACGGGTGTGGTGGCGTGGTTCAAGCGCGTGATCCTGCGCCAGGGCCAGCCCAAACCCGCGCAGGCGCAGACGGCGGCCAACGGCGAACAGATTCCGATGGGGCCGGTGGGACGCGAGTTCTCGGACGTGGCCCGGTTGGTGGTCACGCGCGACAACCAGTCGTTGATGGGCAACTACATGACGGCGCTGTCGAAGATCCGCACGCGCTTTAACCTGATCAACAACCAGGGCGACCCGGGCCCCGGCGCCTTGCTGCTGATGCGCCAGACCCTGGAAGGCAAGGACTCGGAGCTTGCCGATGCGCTGAAGCTGGTTGACGAGCAGATGCTGGCCGGCCTGACGCCCGCGCAACGCGAGACGCTGCGCCCGCTGCTGGTGCGCCCGCTGATCCAGGGCTATGCCGTGGCCATGCAACCGGCCCAGACCGAGCTGAACAAGGTGTGGAACGCGCAGGTCTATCAGCCCTTCAGCCAGGGCCTGGCCGACAAGTATCCGTTCTCGACCAAGGCCGGCATCGAGGCCAGCGGTGAAGAAATCGGCCAGGTGTTCGGCCCGCAAGGCAGCATCGCCAAGTACGTGAATGACACGCTGGGGCCGCTGACCGTGCGACGCGGCGACATTCTCACGGCGCGTACCTGGGGCGACATGGGCATCGATTTGCAGCCCTCGTTCACCGCCAACTTTGCACAGTGGGTGGCCCCGCTGGCGGGCGGGGCGGCAGGCTCGGGCGCCGCGTCGCAGCCGCAGACGCTGTTCCAGATCCAGCCCAAGCCGGCGGGCGGCGTCACGGAATACACCATCGAGATCGACGGCCAGCAGCTGCGCTATCGCAACACGCCGCCGCAGTGGGTCAACTTCGTGTGGCCCAATGCGCAGGGCGCGCCCGGCGCGCGCATCACGGCCACCGCGTTCGACGGCACCGTGGTCGAGGTCATCAACGAGCCGGGCCGCTTCGGCCTGGAACGCCTGATCTCCGGATCGCAACGCAAGGCCAATCCCGACGGCAGCTTCGACATGAGCTGGACCAAGTCGAACATCACCGTGCCGGTCAAGCTGCGCATCATCAGCAACGCGCAAGCCGCCAGCGCGGGCGGCACCGAACCTGGCAGCCAAGGGCTGCGCAACCTGCGCCTTCCCGCCACGGTGGTGGGCGCGTCCTCTCAACCCCCCGTCGCCCCGACGCCTGCCGGAGCGCAGCAATGAGCCATCCGCAGTCCCCCATGTTCCGTACGGCCTACTTCGGCAAAATCCCGTCTCGCGGTGATTTCGTGAAGAACACCTCGCACCCCCAGCTGATGGCGACGCTGGATGCGTGGGTGGCGAACACCATGGAGATCCTGGCGCAAGACCCGCACTGGAAGACGCTGTACGACGAGGCGCAGCCCGTGCCCTTCGCAGTGTTGGGTTCGCGCGGCAAGCTGGCCATTGCCGGCCACCTGCAACCCAGCCGCGACCAGTCCGGGCGGCGCTTTCCGTTCATCAGCGCGACGTCGGTTGAGGTTGCGCGTCCGCTGGATTTCATTGCGCGCAGCCCGCTGGCGTTCAGCCGCATGTGGAACCGCATGGGCGCGGCCGCCGCACAGTTGATGCAGGACGGCGACCCCGCCCCCGCGCTGCAAACGCTGAACGACCTGGAAGGCGAGATCCGCACGGCGGCCGACGACGGCTTCGATGCGTTCATCGACCTGCAAACGATCGAGCGCGTAGAGGCCATGCTGCGCAACAACGGCCACGCGGCCAGCATGCACGACATCGTGCTGGCGCTGGGCATCCTGCTTGCACCCGTGATGTCCAGCGGCTCGTCGCAGCTGGACACGGGGCTGGCGTTGCCGCTGCCGGACGACCCGCTCTACATCAACCTGGTGGCCACGTATTGGATGACGCTGATCGCGCCCTTTCTGACACGCGCCGACTTTGAAATCGCCATGTTCATCGGCAGGGTGGCGGGCAAGCATCGGCTGGTGGTGGGCTTTCGGGGCGCATCGCCGCAGACGCTGGCCAGCCTGTTGTCCACGCCGCAGACCTTGTCGCAGCACTACATCGTGCTGGAGGGCGCGCCGTGGGTGCGCGACCATGTCAGCGCCAGCCACGGGCTGGCCAAGCTGTCGAGCTATCTGGATCAACCGCGGCTTTCCTTGCGCCAGGCGCTGGAAACGTTCCGCGAAGTTTTCATCGGAGCCTAGCGCATGCGCACGCTTATTCTTGCCCTGGCCGCCACGCTGTCGTGCGCGGCCCATGCCCAGGATGCCGCAACGGTGGTGCCGGCCAACGTCATCCCCCAACCCGGCCAGGTGGTGGCCAGCGGCGCGGTGCCCGACGAGGCCACCAAGGCCGACGTGCTGGCGCGTTTGCAGAAGGTCTATGGCGTGGGCAACGTGATTGATCGCATCGACGTGGGCGGCGTGGTCGCGCCGGCGAACTGGTCGCAACACGTCAGCAAGCTGCTGGACACCCCGCTCAAGCAGATCAACCGGGGTCAGCTGGAGATCGACGGCACGCAGATCCGCTTGCGCGGCGAGGTGGACAACGAAGCGTCGCGGCAACAGATCGCCAGCACCTTCGCCACGTCGCTGAACCCCACCTACAAGATCGTCAATGGCCTGCGCGTATCGGCCGGCAAGGACGAACAGGATGTGCTGGACAACCTGCTGAGCAACCGCGTCGTGGAATTCGAAACGGGCAGCACGCGGCTGACGGCACGCGGCCGCGAGTTGCTGGACCGCGTGGCGGATGCGGTGCCCAAGCTGCGTGCCGACAAGATCCAGATCATCGGCCACACCGACAGTTCAGGCAGCCGCAGCACCAACCTGGCGCTGAGCCAGGCACGCGCGGATGCAGTGCGGGATTATCTGGTGGACAGGGGCTTGCCGGTGTCGCGCTTCGAGGCGATGGGCGCGGGCCCGGATCAACCGGTCGCGACCAACGCCACGGCCGAGGGGCGGGCCAAGAATCGCCGCATCGAATTCCGCGCGGCGCGATAAGGCTGGCGGTTGGCCCGAGGTCTGTTGCCTGAAGTCTGTTGCCTGAAGTCTGTTGCCTGACATCGGCGGGCAGACCTCGGCCGCCACACATCAGCCGTTCTCGCCGGCCTTCTTGATGCCCAGCAGCTCTTCGAGCCCCGACAGGGTCTCGTCGTTCTTGACCACCGTGCGCAGCCACAGGTGCAGCGACATCTCGCCCCAGCTGGCGGCCTTGTCGGCCAGGTAGGCGACCGGGCTGTGCGGTTCGGTGCGACGGAAGAAATCAGCCACTTCGCGCAGCTGCGCCAACGCCTGCTCGCGCGTCTGGATCGGTCCGCGCACGGCGGGCGTTGAGGGCAGGCCGACGGGCGCACCGGCGGCAGGGAAGGAATCGTCGGCGGGCAAGGTCGGCTCCACACGGGTGGGAACGGCGGGCGCCACGGGCGGCTGTGGCAAGGTCGGCGCCATATCGGCGCGCACCAGCAAACCGGCGTCGCGGGCAAAGCGGTGGACCAGTTCGGTCACGTTGCGCAGCGCCTCGCGCACCCTTGAAAACGCCGGGCTTTCGTCACCCAGGCGTTCGTCCAGCGTGCGTTCCAGCTGCGCCAACGCCTGCGCGCAACCTTCCAGCTGGCCGTCCAGTTCGGAATAGAACGACGGCGGCGTATCGCGCCGCGCCGCATCAAAGCGGTCTAGCGTCAGCTTGCCCCGGGTCAGCTCGTTGGCGTTGTCCGGCGTGCGTTTGACGGCGTTGGCCAACTGGCTGGCGGCCTCCCAGAGCACCGCGCCATAACGCGCGCCGTCCGCCTGCGTCAGCGGAATCTCGCCAATCAGTTGCTGCGACCGCGACAGCAGCCACGCCAGGTTGCCCACGCGTTGCTGCACGTCGCCATCCTCGGGCACGGGGTGCAGGCCATCCCAATAGTTCTGACACAGGCCGTCGATCAACAGATAGCCGTCGCGCAAGCCCGCAAAGCCGCGCGTCTTGGCCCACGCTTCCGCCAGCCACGACGCAATGCGTATGTCCTTGCTACGGTTGCGCAGCGCCTCGGAACAGATGCGCGCCACTTCCGGCCAGTCGGCCTCTTTCAGATCGATGATCCAGTCGCCTTGGTCCAGCTGCGGATCATCGTGCCGACGCGCTTCGCGTATGGCGTCGAATTCAGGCGAGAACACCAGGTCCACGCCGCAGGGCGCATCGCCGGGTATCGGAAGCAACAAGGCGTTGATGTCGGTCATAGTTTGGGGAAGCGGTAGCGGGGCTGGCGGCGTCAGAACCAAAGGCGAAGACAACGCTGCCAGCGGCGGGAATGGCGGAAATGATCCCACATTCGCTTACGCATAACGTTCAAAGATGACACGTCCTATTACAAGGCGCATCACGATGCATCGTTATGATTTCGGCTCCTACCCAAGGAGCGTCCATGACGACGAAATCCATCCGCATGTTGCCCGACGGGCACTTCATTGCCGGCACCCCGCGCCGAGCGCCCGACGGCACCTATGTCGGCGGCGAAGGCCCCATCACCCGCGCCCCTGACGGCACGTACGTGGCAGGCACCCCGCAACGCGCGCCGGACGGCAGCTACAAAGGCGGCGGCGGCCCCGTGCGCATGGCGCCCGACGGCACGTTCGTGGTCGGCCCTGCCCGGCGCGCGCCGGACGGCACGTATCTGTAAACAGATATCTCGCGCCATGTCCCAACGCCCCGTCATCCGCAAAGGCGACAAGACGTCGCACGGCGGCGTCGTCGTGACCGGCGATGAAACCGTCATCATCTTCGGCCAACCCATGGCCCGCGTCGGCGACCGCGTCACCTGCCCCAAATGTGGCGACACGCACACCATCGTCGAAGGCGTGCACAACGTCAGCTCCGACCGCATGACCGCGCTGGAAGGCATGCGCACGTCCTGCGGCGCGACGCTGATCGCGAGCCAGAGTTTTTATCAGTTGGAGTTTGGGTAAAGAAGCACTCGGCGCCCAAGCCGGAAAGCAAAAAGCCCACCGCATGCGGTGGGCTTTTTTGCCTGGTGCACCAAGTTTCCTGGGTACGACCAAAAATTTTGGTGGGCTGTGAGTGGCTCGAACACTCGACCTACGGATTAAGAGTCCGCTGCTCTACCAACTGAGCTAACAGCCCTGCAATGCACGCATTTCGATTCGTTTTCAACCGCGCGGCTATCTGTTGATGGCCTTGCTGCTGACTGCGTTTCGCTATGTGTGTAGTGCGAAGAAGCAAGATTATATGTAGGTTTTTTTGTTTGTGCAAGTCGGCTGCAAAAAAACTTTCACACCCGCTGCGTCAGGCTGCGTAGCCGCCGTCTACCGACAGGCTGGCGCCCGTGATGTATCGCCCTTCCGGGCCGGCCAGGAAGGCGACCATGCCCGCGATGTCGCGCGGTTCGCCATAGTGGGGCAGCGACAGCACGGCGACGAGGTCGGCTGCGTGGTCACCGCTCGCCGGGTTCATGTCGGTGTCGATCGGGCCGGGGTGCACGACGTTGACGGTGATGCCGCGTGCGCCCAGGTCGCGCGCCAAGCCTTGGCTGAGCCCGATCAGCGCGGTCTTGCTGGCCGCGTACAGCGCCACGCCGGGGCGGCCGGCGCGTTGGGCCAGGCAGCTGCCGATGTTGACGATGCGGCCGCCGTCCGGCATGGATGCCTGCGCGGTGCGGATGGCCACGAACGGAGCGCGCACGTTGATGTTCATCGTGCGTTCGTATTCCTCAAGGCTGGTGTCGCCGATGACGCCGGTAACGAAAATACCCGCGTTGTTGACCAGCACGTCCACCGGTCCAAGCAGCTTGATCGCTTCTTCCACGGCCTGCCTGACGGCCAGCGCATCTTCCGCATCGGCCTGGATGGCGCGCACGTGGCGCGCGCCGGTGGTCAGTTCCGTTGCCAGTGCCTTGGCTGCATCAGCCGAAGAAGGGCTGACGTAGGTGAAGGCGACGTGCGCGCCCTCGGCGGCCAGCCGGCGCACGATGGCCGCGCCGATGCCGCGACTGCCGCCTGTCACGAATGCGACCTTTCCGTTCAAGTTGCCCATGGTTCATCCTTATTTGTAGTGATCAATACAAATATCATCGCCCCGAAATATTTCTGCCGTCAACAAATTTTTTATCGATCAACACAGAATAGGCGTCGCGGGTAAAATCCCGCCATGGCAGAACGTGGGCGCCCCCGGAGCTTTGACCGGGCCCAGGCCTTGCAAAAGGCAATGGAGGTTTTCTGGTCGAAGGGATATGAAGCAGCATCGCTGTCCGAACTCACGGAAGCGATGGGCATCAACTCGCCCAGCCTTTATGGCGCGTTCGGCTCCAAGGAAGACCTGTTTCGTGAAGCCGTCGAGCTATACCGTGAGACCGCCGGCGGGGGATCGCGGCGCGCATTGCAAGACGGCGCAACAGCCCGTGAAGGCGTTCAGGCCATGCTGATGGTGGCCGCCGAACGCTTCACGGCGCCAGGCACGCCGCCCGGCTGCATGATCGTATTGGGCGCGCCGTCCGGCAGCGTCAACCACGCCAGCGTCGGCGAATTCCTGTGCGATAGCCGGCGTGACATGCAGGCCCGGATTCAGGCCCGCCTTGCCGCCGGCGTTGCCGACGGCGAGCTGCCTGCCGGCACCGACGTGAAAGGCTTGGCCGCGTTCTACACGACCGTGTTGCACGGCATGTCGATCCAGGCGCGCGACGGCGCCAGCCGCAAGACTTTGCAATCGGTGGCGCGGCAAGCGATGTGCGCCTGGGACGCCCTGACGGGCAGCCGGCCGCCTTCAGGCGTGCCTCCGGGCAACGCCCGTTCCTGACGGACACGACCATGTTCCGCATCGACCTTCGGCGCCTTATCCTTTGGATCTGCCTGCTGTCGGTCGTTTTGGTGCTGGCCGGCGGATTGCACGCCAGCTACCTGGTTCAGCGCGACCTGCTGCTGCACAACGCACTTGAGGTCAACCGCGTCTACGCGTCCAAGCTTGCCGTCACCACCGACCTTTTTCTGGCGGACGTGCGGCGTTACCTGGCGTATAGCGCCGACGTGCTGACCGACATGGAAGCGCGCCCCGGCTTGATGGTCGAAGAAACGCGGCGCCAGCAAGCGCAGATGGGGCAGTTCAATTCCACCGTGGTGGTCTCGCCGACCGGCAAGGTCATTGCGGCATCGTCGGCGTATCCGCAACTGCTGGGCCAGCAACTGACCAGCGAGCCGTCGCGCAATGCCATCCGCACGCAGCAGCCGAATATCAGCGAACCCTATCAGGCCAGCAACAACCGCTGGCTGATTCTGTATTCGCATCCGATTTTCTCGCGTGATTACCGTTACCTGGGGTACATCGCCGGCACGCTGTATCTGCACGAAGACAACGCGCTGGATCGCCTGCTGGACAAGCATTTCTATCGCGATGATTCGTTCGTGTACGTGATGGATCGCAACGGCACGCTGATCTATCACCCGGATCGCAGCCTGCTGGGCCACAAGGCGCCGGACATCGACGCATTGGCGGCGGCGCGGCGGGGTGAAACGGGCGAAATGCGGTTTACCGATCAGCAAGGCCGCGACATGCTTGCGGGTTACGCCCCCGTGCCCAGCACCGGCTGGAGCGTCATCGCGCAGCGTCCGGTGGCGGGCACCTTGCAGCCCCTGAGCGACCTGCTCATGGCCACCGCCCGCAATACCCTGCCCTTGCTGCTGTTGTCGATCATCACGATCTGGGTGTTGTCAGGCTGGATTGCCCGGCCGCTGGGCGAACTGGCGGGCATCGCCAAGCGCATGGAAGACCCGGATTCCGCTGACCGCATCCGCGACGTGCGGTCCTGGTATTTCGAGGCGGCGCAGCTCAAGCGCGCGCTCATCATCGGCTTGGCGTCGATCCATCACAAGATTCGCGATTTGCGCCGTGAAAGCACCACCGACACGTTGACGGGCCTGCTGAACCGGCGCGGCCTGGACGAGGCCATGGCGCTCTTGCAAGCGGGCGAATCGCCCGTGGCGCTGCTGGCCATCGACATCGACCACTTCAAGACCATCAATGACCGCTACGGCCACACGGCGGGCGACCGGGCCTTGCAGGCGTTGGCGGCCGTCATGGGCGAAGGCTCGCGGGTGGGTGACACCTTGGCGCGTGCGGGTGGCGAAGAATTCGTGGTGCTGATGCCGGGCGCCTCGCTACAGTCAGCGGCGGCCGCCGCCGAACGGCTGCGACAGCAGATCGCCTCGCGGCAGCCGCCGGATTCCATCGGGTCGCCGCTTACCGTATCGGTGGGCGTGGCGCGCTACCCCGAGCATGGCGCCACGCTGGAAGCCGTGTACCGGCGCGCGGACCAGGCGCTTTACCACGCGAAGAACAACGGCCGCAACGCCGTGTGCGTGGCGGATGACGCCGAACCGGAAGGTGCCCGGCGCGTGTCGCCGAAGTAGCGATGACGCAGGTGGCGGCACGGTGGCGGCGCGGCGGGGGTACGGCGGCGGCGCGGCGGCGGCGAGGCGGCGAGGCGGCGAGGCGGCGCGGCGGCGCGCTAGCCGAGGGCCGCCATCCTTACCGGCCTACTTTCCCTTCTGCGCCGGCGCGGTCGGCGGCTTGCGCATCTGTTCCAGCAACGGCCCACACGCGTTTTCGTCGTTGGTGCTGGGCGCGATCAAGGCCAGCAACCCGGCGGCCGGGGTCAGCAACACGCCCAACGCCACCATGCCCGCGCCGCGCGCGGCCAGCGGACCGACGTGCACGCCGACATCGGGGTCGCCGAACGTACCGCGCACGTACAAGGGCGAACGCAGCGAAAAGATGCGGAAGCCCTTGCTGTCGGGCGTGACGTCCATATCCATTTTTTCGTTCTTGAAATCGGCGGTGCCGGTGATGGTGATCAGGGCGTTTTCAGTGTCGAACACAAAGACGCGCGGCGTCATCACGCCATTCTTCATGGCAAGGTCGGCGGCGCCGCAATTGATCTTGACCTCGTCATCGCCAAACAGCTTGGACACCACGTAGTTGCCCACGTTCAGGCCGGCGATCTCCATCAGGCTGCGGCTGATGACGCCATCGTTGACCAGCATTTTGATGTCGCCGGTGGACGTGCCCAGCAGCGCCGCCACGGAGTTGCCGGTGCCGCTGACGGCAAGATCTCCGTTCAGTTCGCCCAGCGTCTTCTGCATGGCTTCGGTGGCGGGGAACAACTGCTTGAGTCGCAGGCGACGCGCATGCAGGTCCACGCGGCCGGCCATGGTCTCGTGGGCGCCGTCCAAATTGATGGTGCCGTTGATGTTGCCGCCCGCGATACCGAACTTGAAGGGGTCCAGCGTCAGCTTGCCGTCCTGCAAGACCACATGCACCGACAGGTCCGACAAGGGCAGCTTGCTGTCGTGGATGATGCGACCGGCGTCCAGCGAGACATCGGCATCCATGTCGCGCCAGCGGTCAGTGCGAAACGCCTGCGTGGGCAGCACCTTGCCGCCTTTGGGCTTGGCCGGCGCGTCCTTGGTCTTGTCGGCGGGAGCGGCGGCGGTGCCGTCTGCCGGCACCCCGATTAGCGGACCCAGGTCGACCATGCGCAATTGCTTGGACGACAACTTGCCCGTCAGCTTGGGCCGAGGCGCGCCCAGGGCAAAGGTGATGTCGCCATGCAGGTCGCTATTGCCGACCTTGCCGTTGAAATCGTTGTAGTCAAAGACGGCGCCGCCGGGGTTTTGCAGCTTGGCCACCAAGTGCCCGTCCGTGGAATACGGCGGCGTGTCCGGCAAGGTCACGCCGGTCAGGGGGTACAACTGCGCCATCGATGCACCGGCCAGCTTCAGGCGCAAGTCCAGCGCGCCCAGGTTGGCGGGGTCGGTCACGGTGCCGGTGATCGACGCCTTGGTGCCGCCCACGGCCACATCCGCCTGGACCGGGAAGGGTTGCTTGGGGTCTTGCAGCGCAAGCATGCCGCCAACCTTGCCTTCGCCCTTGGTGTTCAGACCTTTGTATTTGCCGTCGACCTTCAAGCCAAAGACGTAGTCGCGCGGCGCCGGAGCCTGGCCGTCCCGCGGCACGACGGCGGCGCCCGCCACATCGGCGAACGGCACGGGCTTGCCCAGCGGATCGACCAGCACCGTCAGGTCGGCCTTAAGCGTTTCGTCGACGAAGCCGACGCGGCCCTTGTCAAAACCGATCTCGTTGATGTCCAACACCCACGGCGACGGCTCGCCGGATTCGGGCAGCGTGAACACCCAGTTCGCGCGGCCATCGGCCAGCCGTTGCAAATCGGCGGCCGGCTCGGTCAGCTGGATTCTGCGGATGACGACGCGCTGGCGCAGCAACGGCAAAGGCGCCAGGCTGAATTCGCCGCGCTTGAGGGTGGCGAAATATGGGGCCTTTGCCCAGGGCGCGTTGCCGATCGAAATATCGTTGGCCACCACGTGCGGCCACGGCACCCAGGCCCGCCAACCGCCCTCGTCCTGTTCACGCTGCCACTTGACGCTTAGATCGCCATTGATGGCAAACGGCCGGCCGATGGCGGCGCTGGCGCGTTCGTTGATCATGGGCTTGGCGCGGTTCCAGTCAAAGGTGGCGATCACCACCACCAATACCAGCACGATCAGGGCCAGTGCCCCTACAATCCCGATCGCTATTTTTCTTGTTCGCGTCATGGCATTCATCCTTGGCGTTATGGCCGGCCCGTCACTGCCGACCCTATTTACCAACAAGGGTATCGCGGCCTGGGGGAAGGGTTAAGCTTGCCGGCCCCATAATGTGTGCGGATCTTTCCAAGCGGCGGCGCTACATGCCGGACGACATGGCGGTTGTCGCCTTGCCTGACGCAGCATGCGGCGTGCCCGGCAAAGCTGAAGCACAATAAGGCCCGTTACAAACCGAAATAGCCGAATCCATGACCGGCGTGGCCGGGCGCGCGGATTCGCTGAATTTTCCACGCGGCCGCTGATCCAATGCCCGCAAGATTTGTTTCGGCCCACCGGGCCGGATGCAGAACAACCTGGAGGCCCAATGCGGCATTCAACCCTGATTTTCGTAGTGGCGGCATTTGCGCTGCTGACGTTAAGCCGCTTGACGCTGGCCGCCTGGCAATGGCAGCGCGTGCGCAATGCCGGTGGCCTGGTCCCCTTGTTGCTGGGCGGTTTGCGCATCGACGCGCATCAGATCGCCGTGCTGGCCGCGCTGCCGGCGGTGCTGTCGCCTTTCTTTGGCCACTTTCCGATTGCCGCTTCGCTTGCCGGGTATTGGTACCTGGTGGCCTTCATGCTGCTGGCCTTTCTGGAAGTGGCCTCGCCGCCCTTCATCCTGGAATACGATTCCCGGCCCAACCGCCTGTTCGTGGAATACCTGAAGCACCCGCGCGAAGTCTCGGGCATGCTGTGGCGCGGCTACAAGCTGGTGCTGCTGGGCGCCTTTGCCGCCCTGGCGCTGATCGGCTGGGGCGCGTTCTCCCTGTTCGGACACGCCCGGGCCGACGCGGCGCTGACCTGGTGGCAGATGCCGATTGCCAGCGTGGTGATCCTGGCGGTGGTGATCCTGGCCATACGCGGCACGCTGGGCCATCGCCCGATCAACCCGTCGTCGGTGGCCTACTGCTCGGACGGCCTGCTGAACACGCTGGCGCTCAATTCGCTCTACAACGTGTTCTACGCCGTCTACAGCATGAAGAACGAAAAGTCCGCATCGGCGGTGTACGGCGGCATGGACGATGACCAGATGCACGACCTGGTGCTGGCGCAAGCCGGCCTGCCCAACCCGCCCGCCAATCCCGACTACCCCAGCCTGCATCGCCAACCCGCCACGCGCAAGACGGCGCGGCCGCTGAATTTGGTGATCATTCTTGAAGAGAGCCTGGGCGCGCAGTACAGCGCGGGCCTGGGCGGCGCCAACCTGACGCCGGAACTGGATGCGCTGGCGCGCGAGGCCTGGGCGTTTACGCGGGCCTATGCCACCGGCACGCGCTCGGTGCGCGGGCTGGAAGCCGTGGTGACGGGCTTTTTGCCCACCCCGGCCCAGGCCGTCTTGAAGCTGCCCCGCTCGCAGCGCGGTTTTTTCTCGCTGGCTGACCTGCTGGGCCGCCATGGCTACCATTCGCGCTTCATCTACGGCGGCGAATCGCACTTTGACAATATGAAGGGCTTTTTCCTGGGCAACGGCTTCAAGCAGATCGTTGACCGCGCCGACTTCGTCGACCCCGCGTTCGTCGGCACCTGGGGCGCGTCGGACGAAGACATGTTCAATCAGCTTGACCGCCTGCTGCGTGAAGACGGCGACAAGCCCACCTTCACGCTGGCGTTCAGCGTATCGAACCACACCCCTTGGGAATACCCCGCCGGCCGGATCCAGACAGAAGGCAACCCCGCCACCGTGGAAAACACGGTGCGCTATGCGGATTGGGCGCTGGGCCGCTTCTTTGAACGCGCCAAGGCGTCGCCGTACTGGGAGAACACCGTGTTCCTGGTGGCGGCCGACCACGATTCACGCGTATTCGGTGCCAGCCTGGTGCCCGTGCGCCACTTCCATATTCCGGCGGTGATCCTGGGCGCCGGCGTCGAGGCACGCCGCGACGACCGCCTGATCAGCCAGATCGACCTGCCGCCCACCCTGCTGTCGTTGATCGGCGTGGATACCGAACACCCGATGATCGGCCACGACCTCACGCGCAGCACGCCGGGCCGCGCCATCATGCAGTACGACAACACGTACGGGTATCTGAAGGAAAACGACCTGCTGGTGCTGGCGCCCAACAAGACGCCGGTGCAGTACCGCTACACCGCGCCTGAAGACTACGCGCCCGTTGCTCTGAACCCCGAGCTGGCCACCGAAGCACTGGCCCATGCGCTATGGCCCAGCTGGGCGTATCGCGAAGGCCGCTACAGCCTGCCCGGGCTGACGCCCGAAATGGCGGCCACGCCGGTGGACGCCGGCAAGCGCTGATCCCCGCGCCCCGGCGCGGATCAGCGTGGCCGCAGGAACCCCTTGCGCGCCTTGTCGCTGGGCGCATGGCAATGGCAGTCGGGGGTGTGGTCGTTGACCATGCCCACCGATTGCATGAAGGCGTAGACGGTGGTGGGCCCCACGAACTTCCAGCCCAGTTTTTTTAACGCCTTGGACAGCGCGATGGATTGCTCCGATGTCGACGCGCCCAGCGTCGAGGGTGACCCGTCGGGCGCTTCAAAGCGCCAGAAGAACGCGGCCAGTGACCCTTCCCGGTCGATCATCTCCAAGGCGCGCGCCGCGTTGTTGATCACGGCTTCGATCTTGCCCCGATGGCGCACGATGCCGGCATCGGCCAACAGCACCAGGATGTCTGTCTCGCCAAACTTCGCGACGCGAGCGGGGTCGAAGTCGGCGAAGGCGCGACGAAACGCCGCGCGCTTGTTCAGGATGGTGCGCCAGCTGAGGCCGGACTGAAAACCTTCAAGGCAAAGCTGTTCGAACAGCGCGCGATCATCCCCTTGCGGGCGGCCCCATTCGGTGTCGTGATAGGCCATGTATTCGGCGGATGTATCCACCCAGCCGCAACGGGCCAGGCCGTCGGGGAAGTCGTTTTTGGCGTTCAAGGCAAAGCTCCAGGCTGCGGTCAGGTACCGATGCTAACGCAGCAACGTCCCCGAAAAAAGTCGTAGCAGCCGCGGTCTGAATCCAGCTACTATTTGCGCTCTGATCCCGTGCCGGCCCTGTCCGCGCGCGCCCCGGATCCCAAACGGGCTTGCACCAACAGCAAGCCCGTTTTGCGTCCATCCCGGGGTTGGGCAGGCTTGCCAAACTTCCCCCCCCTCTCTCATGTCGCTGCTAGAGACCGCTGTTCTGACGTTCGTGTCGCCCGCCATCCTGGCCGGTGACAAGGCCGATGCCAACCCTTGCCTGGATTGCGGCGCCTGTTGCTCGCACTTTCGGGTGTCGTTCTATTGCGGCGAGCTGGCGGGCGAAAACGGCGGCCACGTGCCGGTGGAATTGGTCACGCAGATGAGCCCGCTGCGCGCCTGCATGAAGGGCACCGAAATGGGAGGCGGCCGCTGCATTTCGCTGCGCGGCGAACTGGGCAAGCCCGGCATCCACTGCGCCATCTACGAAGACCGCCCCACGCCCTGCCGGGAATTCGATATCTGGATGCCCGATGGGTCGCCCAACCCGGACTGCCAACGTCTGCGCGCAGGCCTGGGGCTGGCACCCGTTGCGCCCCGCCCCGACGCGGAAAACGACCCGCAAGGCCCGATGCATCCGGATCAACCCGCCGCGGCGTAGCAACGCATCCGCCGCACGGTCAATGCGGTTGCAGCCCCGCCAGATAACGCGTGGGCGTCATGCCGAAAGCCGCCCGAAAACTGCCGATGAAGGCGCTGGTGCTTTCGTAGCCCACCGACAAGGCCGCCTGCGTTACCGAGCCGCCCCGGCACAGCATTTCCAGTGCGCGCAGCAGGCGCGCCTGCTGCCGCCACTGCCCCAGCGTGACGCCAGTTTCTTGTCGGAACCTGCGCATCAAGGTGCGCGACGACATGTTCAGCCGCTGCGCCCATTCGTCGATGCCCGCCATGTCGTCAGGCGTATCCAGCAGCGTGTTGGCCAGGTCCTGCAGACGCGGGTCAACGGGCATCGGCAACAGTTGCGGCGTATGCGCGCGCGAGTCCAGTTCGTGCAACAGCACGTCAAACAACTGAGTCTGATAGGCGTCGGACATCTCGCCCGGCTGGCTGGCGCTGAACCGGTCAACCAGCGCTTCGATAAGTTTGGATGACGGCCATGACCGGCAGTGCGCCGGCAACCGGTGGCAGATGTCGGGCCGCACGTAAAGGAACGTGCCGCGCGCATCGCCGAACCAGCGCGCCCCGTGCGGCGTGCCCGGGGGAATCCAGCCCAGGCTGCCCGGCATCACCGTCCAGACCTGCGAGCCGGCCTGAACCACCACCAGGCCTTCGTGCACCAGCGTCAGCATGCCTTCGTCATGCACGTGCAAAGGCACGGCGATGCCCTTGGACTCGCGCCGCCCTTGCACGCTGAACGACGTCAGCGGCGTGTCGGGGCGCGCGTTGGCGATGGCCATGTGAAGCATGGTTGGCAACTTTGAGCTACAGGTTGACGGGTTCCCGTTAGCGGGCGAAGTTGAAAATGTACATCATTCTCATCAGTCGGGCATCAGCCCCCCGAAGGAGAAAACGATGGACACTACCCGGCTGCGCGACGCCGGCATCAAAGCCACCTTCCCGCGTCTGAAGATTCTTGATCTGTTTTATCAGCACGCCGGGCAACACATGAGCGCGGCAGACGTCTACCGCAATCTGATCTCGGACCGCAGCAGCATCGGCCTGGCCACGGTGTATCGCGTGATCACGCAACTTGAAGACGCCGGCCTGCTCAAACGCACTCAGCTCGACGCGCACAACACCGTGTTCGAGCTTAACGACAAAGGGCACCACGACCATCTGGTCTGCAAGCACTGCGGACAGATCCTGGAATCCAGCGATCCCGCCATGGCGCAACTGGTGCGCAAGATCGCCAAGCGCAGCGGTTTCCTGCTGGACTCCTACAGCCTGGTGCTCTACGGCAGTTGCGGCTGCAAAGCCGCCGCGCCGATCGCCCACGGAGAATTCGAATGAACCGCGACCATTTTTTCTTTCATGATCTATCGCGCTTTCCCATCGTGACCGCCAAGCACGGCGGCGCCCCCGACGGCTATTCGGCCAGCTGGATACGCGAGATGGAAATGCTGGTGGACAACCCGCAGAGCTTCGTCATGGTCATGCCCGACATGCGTATGGAAGCGGGCCACGACGACCGCAAGGCCATGATCGATTGGCAGACGCGCAACATGCAACGCCTGAAGGCACGTTGCCGCGCCTTTATTGCGGTTGAACGGGAACCGGACGCGCTGGACCGCATCCGCAAGCGCGGCGAGAAAATGGCGCGTGCGTTCGGCATGCCGTTCCTGGCGGTGGCCACCAGCGCCGAAGCCCTGCAATGCGCGCGAGAACTGCTTGGCCACAGCGGCCCCGGTGGATTCGTCGTGGATTGAATTTGCGTGTGATGCCGTAGTACCTGCGCGCCTTCGGGCGCGTTTTGCATTTGTGGCGCTACGCAAAAACGCGGCGGTTGCCGAAATTCGAATGCAATATTGATTATTTTGCGATTGTGGCAAAAGGTGTTGCTGGCATAAATTCCGTGTTTGGCACTTCCGCTGGTCCCTGCCCGCCGGGACTTGCGTGCGACGGCCGTTTCCGATGCCATCCGCCCCGCGCGCCATTTTTGCGGCTGCCAACCGCTTGGACTCGACATTGAGATTTACGGCATCCACGTCAATGAAGCGATTCCACTTCGATAGCACCGCGCTTCGTTATTTTCTTACCGTCGTCGACACCGGGTCCGTCAATGGCGCCGCCGCGCGGCTGAACGTTGTGAGCTCGGCGGTCAGCCGGCAGATCGCGGGGCTGGAACAGCGCCTGCAAAACCAGCTGTTTGAACGCCATCCGAAAGGCATGCGCGTGACCGAGGTAGGCCGCATTCTGGCGGACCACGCACGGCGCGTGGAAGCCGATGCCGCACGCACATACGCCGAGATCGGCGGCCAGAACGGGCGTTACACGCAAACCGTGAAGATCGCCGGCGCCCACGGCATTGCGGCGCGCGAGCTGCCGCCCAAATTCGCCGCATTCCAGGCAGAGCACCCATCGGTGCGCTTTAACCTGACCGTGCTGGACGCCGGCCTGGTGACCGAAAGGGTGCGCTCGGCCCAGGCCGACATCGGCGTCACGTACAGCCACGCGGCCGAACAGGACATTGCCGTCATCTGTGCACGGCCGGCTGAGATCGTGGCGGTGATGCGGCCCGGCCATCCCCTGGCCGCCCATGGCTCGTTGCATTTGACGCAGTTGTCGGGCTATCCGCTGGCGCTGCCCGAGGGCGGCAGCGCGTTGCGTCGGCTGCTGGACATGGCCTCAAGCCTGTACAACACGACCCTGTCGCCCGCCTTCACCTCCAACCATCCCGATGCGGTCTACCACTATGTGCAGACGGGCAACGCGGTGACCTTGTGCGCCCGCTTGACCGCCGCCGCCCAGCTGACGGCCGGCACATTGGTTTGCCGGCCAGTCGAAGACGCCCTGTTGAATGGCGGCCAGATCCAGATCCAGACCCACGTATCGCGCCCGCTGCCCGACGCGGCCCAGCGGTTTTTGCGCTATCTGCGCAGCGACACCGAAGGGTTGTTCTAGGCGCGCGCGCGCCACCGCCTGCTGCGTTGCCGAAACGACAACGGGGCGCTGAGAAATGATCAATTGTTAAATTTGTAATCTAACTTTACAGTCGTCGCGGGTTTATCACTTGATCTTGGCGGCGGGCCTCGCACCGACCGCCTTCGCTGGAGTCTCGCGCATGCTTAAGAACCTGAAAATTCGGACCGGGCTGCTGTCCGTCCTTACGCTGTTCGTCCTGGCGCTGGCCGCCGCCACCGGCATGGGCTGGTCGTTCGCCAAAGTGGCGGATGAAGCGGTCGACAACCTGAATCTGGTGTCCACCGAGCAGACCCGCCCGCTCTACGAGACCCAAGTCCTGCTGTTGCGCACCCGCATCACGCTGGTGGCCGCCTATCTGGACGTGCAGGCCGGGCGCACCGCCCAGGCGCAGGCCAGCGTCGAGCAGGCAAGCAAGTTCCTGGCTAGCGCGCGCAAGCGCTACGCCGTGTTCCAGACGGTACCCAAGCTGACGGAAGCCGCCCGCAAAATGACGGCGGACATGGATGGCGTATTCGACGCCTATGTCCGTAGCATCGATGCCCTGGGCGATGCGTTGCAGAAGCAATCCGCCGAAGGCTACGTCGCGGCGGTGGCCGAGGCCCGCGTCGCGGACGCCCGCTTCGAAGAGCGGCTTGGCGCCATCCTGACCCACACCGAGCGGCGCGCCATGGAGATCAACGACGCGTCGGACCGACGCTATGTGCAGGCCGAAACCGCCGCCATCGTCATGTTGAGCCTGGCGTTGCTTCTTGCCATCGGTTGCTGGCGCTTCATCAGCCGCCAGGTGTTGTCCCCGTTGAAAGAGGCCGCGGTGCATTTCGACCGCATCGCCTCGGGCGACCTGACGCAGCGCGTCAACACCGGGGCCGACAACGAAATCGGCGTGTTGTTCTTGGCCTTGAAACGCATGCAGGAAAGCCTGACGCGCACCGTGGCCGAAGTGCGCCGCAGCGTGAACGAAATCAACACGGGCGCGGCCGAGATCGCGTCGGGCAACACCAATTTGTCTTCACGCACGGAAGAGCAGGCCGCGTCGCTGGAAGAAACGGCCGCCAGCATGGAAGAGCTGGCCACGGCGGTCAAGCAGAACACCGAACACGCCCACCAGGCCAACGCGCTGGCGGCGGAAAGCCGCGGGGTGGCGATGCGCGGCGGCGAAGCGGTGCACCAGGTGGTGGAAACCATGTCGCGCATTTCGGATAGCTCGCGCCGCATTGCCGAAATCGTTTCGGTCATCGACGGCATCGCGTTCCAGACCAATATCCTGGCGCTGAACGCCGCCGTGGAAGCGGCCCGGGCCGGTGAGCAAGGCAAGGGTTTTGCGGTGGTGGCGGGCGAGGTGCGGTCGCTGGCTCAACGCAGCGCGCAGGCCGCGCGCGAGGTCAAGGACTTGATCGAACAGTCCACCACCAACGTGGACAGCGGCGCCGAACAGGTGCGCCAGGCGGGCGAGACGATGCAGGAAATCGTGTCGTCCGTGCAGCGCGTTACGCAGATCATGGCGGAAATCACCGAAGCGTCGACCGAACAATCGCAGGGCATCGACCAGATCAACCGCGCGGTCACACAGATGGACGACGTGACGCAGCAAAACGCCGCCTTGGTCGAGCAAGCCGCCGCTGCCGCGTCGTCGCTGGAAGACCAGGCTAAGCGGCTGGCTGCCACCGCCGCGTTCTTCAAGGTGCCGGCCGAAACCATTATCGACGTCACGCCGCAACCGGTCGCGTTACGCCACGGGCACGCGCACGCGCACGCGCACGCGCACTAAGGCGGTTACCGCCGCCTCATGCAAATGGCGGATACCGCCCTGCCATACCCTCCATTTGTATGAGTATTTTTTCCCTAAGCCGTTTTCCGGTTTAAGACTTCCCGGCTGGTGGCCGTTGTTAAAGGCGTGGGCGCTGTTATCCATGTGGCGCCCTGCCCCCACCACAACGAGCCGCCCGCCCAATGAACCGCGCCCTTGCCTGCATTTTCTGCCATTCCACGCTGGCCCAGGGCGCGCCGTTGCTGGAAAAAAACGGCGCAGCCATCTGTAAGGGCTGCGTCGACCAATTCTCCGAACGCTTTTCCGAACGCGCCTGGGTCATGGCGGCTACGTTGGAAGAACAGCTGGACGTGCTGCTGGAAGAAAGCCGGCGCGCGTTGACGCAAAGCGAATCGCTTTCAGAACGCGCGCGCAGTTGCGGCGTAAGCCTGCATATGCTGTCTGGCGCATCGGCGCGCACGCCTTCCTGACGCAAAACGGGAATATCAAGACCGCCCAATTCTCATTCTGGGTGGCGCGGGATTATTCGGCTGCGCAACGCAGCGGATATCTGCACGGGATTATTCCGGGGACGCATGGCATTGGGATATATGGACGCTTATATCGGCCTTCCTTAGGGTATTGAAGCTGTCAGCTGTCCGTAAGATCGCCTGCGCACGTTGAAAAAACACCGTTGGGCCAATTATTCAAAATCTGAACGCCCCCAGCGTTTTGTTTTTTGTCGACATTATTCGACGTGCCGTCCTGCCCGATTTCCCTTTGTCTGTGAAATGGCCATCCAGCGTCAAGTTCCAAGCACTGCTACTAAGCACTGGTACTACGCATTGATTATTAAGCTTGCGCCATTTTGCCGTCGCCCATGTCATTACCGAAAAGCGAAAATGCCTTCCTACGAAATGAAAAAAAGGGCGATTTGTCTTGCCCTGCAATCACTTGGCCTTAGCGGCGCGTGGTCGTTAAGCCTGCTGGCCGCGACGCCTGCGCTGGCCCAGAACATCACGTGGACGGGCACGCACAACAGCGATTGGCAAGACGCGCAAAACTGGTCCACCGCGACGCTACCTGGCCCCGCCGGTTATTTATTCATCAATAGCGTGGCACCCAGCGCGCCGGTTATCAACAACAGCGCTGGGCAGGCTGGCGTATTGTTTCTTGGCGCAATCGGCGGCCCATCGTTGACGTTGATAAATGGCGGGACGTTAAACAGCGGCAGCGCCATCGTCGGCAATTCGAATAATGGTTTTACGGCCGGCACGTCCGAGCTTGAATCTGGCGCGGCCACGATCAGCGGTACCGGCTCGCAATGGAACGCCACCTTTTTGACCCTCGGTTTATACGGCGCGGGCACGTTGAACATTACAGCGGGCGGCAAAGCCGTCACGGCCAACACTGTGACGCTGGGCGCGCACGTTTCGTCCAACGGCACGCTGAGTATTTCGGGCGTGGGCAGCGCGTTGCAGGCTGGGCAGATTACCGTCAGCGACAAGGGCGCCGGCGTGTTGCGGATTTCGGATCACGGCACGGCGCAGGGTTCCTCCTTGCTGGTGGGCAATAGCGCTGGCTCGGTGGGTACTGTCGAGATCACGGGCGCCGAAGCCTCACTACAGACCAGCGGCGGCATGACGATCGGCGGGCGCGGCACGGGCACCGTCACCATCACCGGCGGCGCGTCGGCCACATCGGCAGCCCGAACCTATTTGGGCTCATATGCCGGCGGTGTCGGCAAACTGACGGTGTCCGGCGTTGGCAGCCGGTTCTCGTCGGTGAACGATATGGCCGTCGTTGGCATGGACGCAGGGTCGAAAGGCGAACTGACGGCAACGGACGGCGCCCTGGTGGACACGTTTCAGATCGTGGCGGGATACAGCGCGGCAAGCGAAGGCACCATCGCCGCCGACGGCCCGCAAACCAAGGTCAGGACGACCAGCGCATTCCTGGTGGGCTATCAGGGCAATGGCACCGTCACCTTGTCCAACGGCGCTATTTTGGAAACGGCTAATCGCGTCCGGATCGGCGATGTGGCCGGCTCGACCGGCACCTTGAACATCGGCGCCGCCGCCGGCGATGCCGCCACGGCGCCCGGCGTGGTGCAAGCGGCGCTTGGCGTGCGCTTTGGCAATGGGACCGGCAAGCTGGTCTTCAACCACACCGGCACGGATCATGTCTTTGCCCCTTCGATCAGTTCCTTTTCGCCGGGAATGGGCACGATCGACGTGCTGGCGGGCACGACCGTCTTGACGGGCGATTCGGGCGCCTTCAGCGGGCAGACCCATGTGCAAGGCGGCGCGCTGACGGTGAACGGCATCCTGGGCGGCACGTTGAACGTGGCCGGTGGCGCGTCATTGCGCGGGGTTGGCCAGGTTGGCACGACCACGCTGCAAAGCGGCGCCATCCTGTCGCCCGGCAAGCTTGGCGGCGTGCTGACCGTGGCGGGCGACCTGACTTTCTCTCCAGGATCGGTCTACCAGGTGATGGCGGATTCGCAGTCGGCGGCAAGCAGCCGCGTGGTGGTCAGCGGGACGGCGAATCTGGCGGGGTCGGCCGTCCATATCGGGCCGGACGGCGGTTTCCAGACGCAGCGCGAATACACGATTCTTAGCGCCGGCACGATCAACGGGCGGTTCGACACCTTGTCGTCCAACTACGCTTTTCTGGACCCGGCGTTGCGTTATGACGCCCAGAATGTCGTGATGCAGCTTGGCCGCAAGCAGGTGCCCGTGGACCCGGGCACCCCGGAAACGCCGACCCGCCCCATCGCCTTTGCCGACGCGGCGCAAAGCGGCAATCAACGCGCCGTGGCCAACGCGCTGGACAGCCTGCCCGCCGGCAACCCACTGCACGACTACATCCTGACGCTGCCGGAAGGCGCGACCAGCGCCGCGTTCAACAGCCTGTCCGGCGAGACGCACGCCAGCGTCACGTCCAGCTTGACCGGCTTTAACAACACGGTGCGCACCGTGCCGCTGGCCTATCTGCGCGCCAATATGGGCGCGGGAATGCGGCCGGGCGCCCCCACCGCCCAGGCCGGCGGCACGCCCTTGGCGTCCGCCCTGCCTTCGTCGAACGCGCAGCCCGCCTGGGCGGAAGTGATCGGCAACTGGCAAACCTTGAAAGGCAACAGCGATACCGGGCAAGTTCGCCAGAAGACAGGCGGCGTGTTCGCCGGCGTGGACCATGCCCTGGGCGACGGCTGGCGCCTGGGCGGCGCGCTGGGCTTTACCGACGCCGACATACGCGTTGACGACCGCTCGTCCAAAGCCGATGTCGCCGGGTACAGCGCAGCCGTGTTCGGCGGCAAAGTGTTTGAGGTGGGGCCGGGCAAGTTGAATCTGATGCTGGGCACGTCGTACACCTGGCACGACATATCCACCGAACGTCACGCCAGCGTGGCGGGCGCTACGCAAAAGCTGACGGCCGATTATGGCGCCAGCACAACGCAATTGTTCGCGGAACTGGGCTACGCCTTGCCCGTGTCGGAACACGTCAGCGTCGAGCCCTTTGCCGGCCTGGCATGGAGCGACACGCGCACCCGTGGCTTCTCGGAATCGGGTGGCTCAGCCGCGCTGCGTGGCCAAAGCGACAGCACCACGCAAACCAGCAGCACGCTGGGCTTGCGCGCGCTGACGAACTTTACGGTGGGCCAAACCGAAGGCCGCCTGCAAGCGACCTTGGGCTGGCGGCATGCTTTTGGAGACGTGCAGCCCCAGTCCGTGATGTCTTTTGATGGCGGACAAGCCTTTACCGTGGCTGGCGCGCCCATCGCACGCAATGCCGCGCTGGCCGAGTTGGGCGTCGAAACCGCCGTCACCAAAAACGCGACGATTGGTTTGACCTACAGCGGCCAATTCGGCGGCGGCAATCGTGAAAACGCGGGGTCGCTGCATATGACGTGGAGATATTGATCGCTGCGTTTTGTCTTTTAATAATAATTAATGTTTCAAACTTCGCGTTTTATATAACAGGACTGTATCCATCGTCTATTTATTAATACTGCGGATGGTATCCAACACGCAGGTATTTTGGATATGGATGGTATCTGTTAACAAGCGTTTTGTTATATAAAAGAACTGGTATAAATTGCGTCCTTTTTTTCGTTAACCCATTCGGTTCAATCATATTGGTCTGTTACGTAGCAATACGTTTAAAACAATCCAGCAATGTTTGTGCAGTGGATTATTAATCGAGACAAAGGACGCAGTTTTGATATACGGCACGAAGAAGTGGCTGACGGCGACACTGGCGCTGGGTACGACGTATTGCGGCGGCGTCATGGCCGCCGACTTGACGGTTTCGCCCGGTAATACGCAAGTGTTCGACGGGTCCGCCAATTACACGGGTGGCGTGGACGTCAACGGCGGTACGTTGGTAATCGGTGGCAATGGCGGTGGCGCGGGCGTCACGCTGGGCGGCAACGTCAACGCATCATCGAATGGCACGGTGGCGGGCTTCGGCACCGTCAATGGGGACTTGAACGTCTCGGGCGCGCGGGTTGCGCCGGGGTACGAAGTCGGCACGCCAACCGGCGTTTCCAACGGCAACCTGGTCGTCAACGGCAACCTGTCGATGAACAACAGCGTGTTTGCCTTCGAGACCGGCTACGCGGGCCTGCCCATCACCCAACCCGGCACGGGCGACAACATCACGGTCCGTGGCGACGCCGCCATCAACAACACGACGCTGAACGTCACGGTGAATACCTTGGGCGTGAACGCGGGCTATTACCGCATCTTGTCGTACGGCGGCAGCTTGTCGGGCAACGGACTGACGCTGGGTAGCGTCACCGGCGACTCGGCACCCGGGGCCACCATCCAGTCGCTGACGGGCGATAAGCAAATCAACCTTATCCTTGGCCCCAGCACAACCAATCTGTGGAACGGCAACGGCGCGGCATCCGCCACGCGCGCGGGCGGCGGCAACGGCACCTGGAGCGCCTCAAGCACCAACTGGAACAGCCCCGGCAACGCCACGGGCGCCCTGCCGGATGGCGGCTACGCGATTTTCACGGGCGCGGCCGGCACGGTTACCGTGGACGGCGGCGCGGGCCCCGTCCGCGTGTCCGGCATCCAGTTCGCCACCGACCGCTACCGCCTGCAAGGCGCGCCTATCACGCTGGTGGGCAATGGCGGCAACCCGCCGGCGATCGTCGTGGGCGATGGCACCTATGCCTCGGGCCAGTTCGTCGACATCATCGACAACCCCTTGCAGGGTACGCAGGGCTTCGTCAAGACCGGCCCGGGCTCGGTCATCCTGACTGCCGACAGCAGCGGCTTGACCGGCCCCATCCTGATCGCGGACGGCGCGCTGGAAATCGACGGCAAGTTGAACGGCCCGGTGGATATCGGCCGCGAAGTCGTGCTGGCCGGGGTGGGTCAATTGGGCAGCACCACGCTTTACCCCACCGCCGTGGTGTCGCCGGGCAATGATGGATCGCCCATCGGCACGCTGACCATCAACGGCAACCTGAACTTTGGCCAGGACACGATCTATCGCGTGCACGCCGACCCGGCCAGCAGCGCCAGCGACCGCATCCACGTCACCGGCGTTGCCTACCTGGACGGCAGCGTCGCGCACGTGGGTCCGGACGGCAACTACGCGCCGCGCACCACGTACAACATCCTGACGGCGGATGGCGGCATCCAGGGTCGGTTCACAGGGGCGTCCAGCGGCTATGCGTTCCTGACGCCCACCCTGAGCTACGACGCCAAGAACGCCTTCATGACGCTGACGCGCAACGACGTGCCGATCGGCAGCGTGGGCAACACGGGCAACGAAAACAGCGTGGGCGGCGCACTGGACCAGGAAGCACCGGCCACGGGCGGTAACGGGTCCGCGTCGGCCGGCAATGGGTCTGCGTCGGCGGGTAGTGGATCGACGCCGGCAGGCAATGGTTCGGCGTCCACCGGCAATGGGTCGACGCCGGCCGGCAATGGCTCGACGTCCGCCGGTACTGGTTCGACGCCGGCCGGCAATGGTTCGACGTCCGCCGGTAGTGGCTCGGCGACAGCTGGCAATGGTTCGACGTCCGCCGGCAACGCGACGACCGCAACCGGTGATACCTCCACCTCCACTTCGTCGACGACGCCCCCCGCCACCGGCAACGGCGCCACACCGACCGCCCCCGGTTCCACGGTTGTCGCCAGCGGCAGCACATCCGGCAAAGCCACGGCCGCCAGCCAGGTAACCGACGCGGTGCTGGCCATGACGCCGGGCCAAGCGCGAGCGGCCCTGGCGATGCTGTCGGGCGAAGCCTACGCCAGCACCACCAGCATCCTGCAAAGCCAGTCGGATGCCGTGCGCACCCTGCCCCTTTCGCACCTGCGCGCCAACCTGGACGCACCCGCGATGGCGGGCCGGCCCACGGCGCAACTGGGATCGTCCACGTCCGACGCGCTGCCACAAAGCGGCGCCTACCCGGTGTGGGCGCAGGCGTTCGGCAACTGGAGCACGTTCAAGGGTGACGGCAACGCGTCCAGCGTCAACCAGTCGGCCGGCGGCTTCTTCTTCGGCGCCGATGGCGACGTGGGCAATGGCTGGCGCATGGGCGGCGCGTTGGGCTACATCGGCAGCCACAACTCGATGTCTGACGTTTCCTCGCGCACGAATGTCGACAGCTACACGGCATCGTTGTTTGGTGGACGCAATTTCAGCGCGGGCCCGGGTGCCATCCGCTTCATGGCGGGCGCGGCCTACACCTGGCACGACATCGACGCCAAGCGCAACGTGGCGGCCGGCAGCTTGAACCAACGGCTGGAATCGTCTTACCACGCGTCGTCAACCCAGCTGTTCACGGAACTGGGCTACAAGCTGCCGATGAGCGACACGACCAGCATCGAGCCCTACGCCGGGTTGGCGTGGAACCAGCTGCGCACGCGCGACTTCAAGGAGACGGGCGGCACGGCGGCCTTGCACGGTTCGGGCAACACGGACGACGTGACCAGCACCACGCTGGGCCTGCGCGGCTCGTGGGATTTCGCATCCAACCGCGCGCCGGGCCGACTGACCGCAACGCTGGGCTGGCGCCATGCCATGGGCGACGTGAGCCCCAAGCAGGAATTGGCGTTTGAAGGCGGCAGCACGTTCTCGGTGACAGGCGTTCCCATCGCGCGTGACGCGGCGGTGGTGGGCCTGGGCGCTGAAATGGCCATCGCCCGGAACACCACGGCGGGCGTGGCCTACGACGCGCAGTTCGGCGGCGGCAACCGCCAGCAGTCGGGCGTGCTGAAGTTGGCGGTTAGGTTCTAAGAAGGAGAGTCCACGAACCACCGTCTCCCCGCAGACGAAAAAAAACGCCGCTAGTGATAGCGGCGTTTTTTCCATTGCGGGTCTTGCGGTGTTCTGTGGTGGGCTGAGCGAGACTCGAACTCGCGACCAACGGATTAAAAGTCCGCTGCTCTACCGACTGAGCTATCAGCCCGACCGAAGCCAGAAATTATGGCGGATTTCTTCGGACTTGTCAAAATAATGACGCCCCGATCCACTCGAGCGATCCGCGCATCCATAAAAAACGGCCGCTTGCGGCGGCCGTTCCCGGGCGGTGCGGCGTCCTGGATTACCAGGCGGCCACCACGGCGCCCTTGTACTTGGTTTCGATGAACTGCTTCACGGCCGGGCTGTGATAGACGCTGACCAGCTTGGCGAATTCGGCGCGGTCCTTGTCCTTTTCACGCACGACCAGCACGTTGGCGTAAGGCGAATCCGGCGATTCCTGGGCGATGGCGTCCTTGGTGGGGTTCAGGCCGGCTTCCAGCGCAAAGTTGGTGTTGATGGCCGACGCATCGGTGTCGTCCAGCGAACGCGGCAACTGGGCGGCGTCCAGTTCGATGAAGCGCAGCTTCTTCTTGTTTTCAACGACGTCGATCGGGGTTGCCTTCAGGCCGGCTTCCGGACGCAGCTTGATCAAGCCATTGGCTTGCAGCAGCAACAGGGCGCGACCACCGTTGGTCGGGTCGTTCGGCAGCGCAATGCGGGCGCCGTCTTTCAGTTCGGCCAGCGACTTGATCTTCTTGCTGTAGATGCCGATCGGGAAAATCACCGTCTTGGCGATGCTGACCAGCTTGTAGCCGCGGTCGGCGTTGGCGTTGTCCAGATAGGGCTGATGCTGGTAGCTGTTCAGATCCAGGTCGCCCGCGGCCAGCGCCACGTTGGGCTGCACGTAGTCGGTGAATTCGATGATCTGGATGTTCAGCCCTTGCTTGGCGGCTTCAGCCTTGACCACATCAAAGATCTGCGCGTGCGGGCCGGCGGTGACGCCAACCTTCAACGGCTTGTCTTGTGCCAGCGCGGGCTGGGCGAATACGGCGGCGCCAAGCGCGAATGCAGCCAGCGACTTCAAAACCTTGATGCTCATGTTGCGATATCCCGAGTAACGGAAGTAGAAAGAAGATTGAAGCAAGAGTGAAGCGAAATTGAAGCGATGTGATGCCAGACGAAAACGACGCTGCCGCGTTCAGCGATGCGACATGCGGCGTACGAAGCGGTCGCCCAGGCTTTGAATGGCCTGCACCAACACGATCAGCACGATCACGACCGCGGCCATGACGTCCGATTGAAAACGCTGGTAGCCGTAGCGGATGGCCAGGTCGCCCAGGCCGCCGCCGCCAATGGCGCCGGCCATCGCCGAATAGCCGATCAGGCTGACCACGGTGACGATGGTGGCGGCGATCAGGCCCGGCAAGGCTTCGGGCAACAGCACCTTCAGGATGATCTGCATCGGCGATGCGCCCATGGCGCGCGCCGCCGTGATCAGGCCAGGGTCCACTTCGCGCATGGCGTTTTCAGCAATGCGGGCCATGAACGGAATCGCGGCCACCGACAGCGGCACGATCGCGGCCGTGGTGCCGATGGACGTCTGCGCCACCAGCCGCGTGAACGGAATGATGGCGACCATCAGGATGACGAAGGGCACCGATCGCGTGGCATTGATGATGGCGCCCAGCACGTGGTTCACGGGCTGGTTCTCCAGCATGTTGCCGCGTGCGGTGACGGTCAGCGTCACGCCCAGCGGGATGCCGATGACCACCGCAATCGCGCTGGCCACGCCCACCATCAACAAGGTGTCAAGCAGCGACGTAATAAGCAGGTCGATCAGTTGCGGACTCATGAGCTATTTCTTCAACGGTAATGTCACGGGCGGTCAACGCGGCAATCGCGTCCTTGACCGCGGCGGGCGTGCCTTGGGCCAGCACGAACATCGTGCCCACGGCCACGCCCTGGATGTCTTCAACGCGGGCCTGCACCAGGCCCACGTCCAGCGAAAACTGCTTGGACAGATCGGTCAGGAACGAGCCCGACGAATCCGTGCCGGTCAGCGACAGGCGCAACAAGCGCACGGCCTGGCCCGGCTGCGCGGCGGTCAGCGCGGCGATGCGTTCTTTCACGGCGGCCAAGGTGGCGTCGGTCAGGTCGGACGCGGTGGCGGCCGACACCATGCCGCGCGTGACGTCATGGCGCGGCTGCGCGAACACTTCGCGCGTGCTGCCGATTTCAACCACTTCACCTTGCGACAGCACGGCCACCCGGTCGCACACCTCGCGCACCACTTCCATCTGGTGTGTGATCATTACGACCGTCACACCCGTCTTGCGATTGATGTCGCGCAGCAGCGCCAGGATGTTGTGCGTGGTTTCGGGGTCCAGCGCGGACGTGGCTTCATCGCTGAGCAGCACGTCCGGATTGTTGGCCAACGCGCGCGCAATGCCCACGCGCTGCTTCTGGCCGCCGCTGATCTGGCTGGGATAACGGTCACGCAGGTGTTCCAGGCCCACCAGCGCCAACAGCCGTTCGACACGCGCCGGGATTTCGGCCTTGGCCACGCCCGCGATTTCCAGCGGCAGCGCGACATTGCCGTACACCGTGCGGCGCGACAGCAGGTTAAAGCCCTGGAACACCATGCCGATACGACGGCGCTGACCACGCAGCTGCGCCTCGTTCAGTCCGGTAAGTTGCTGTCCGCCGATGGCAATCGTGCCTTCGTTCGGACGCTCAAGCAGGTTGATGCACTGGACCAGCGTGCTTTTACCGGCCCCGCTGGGGCCGATGATGCCGAAGACCTCGCCCTGCTCAATGTGCAGGTTGATGCCTCGCAGCGCCTGGAATTGTCCATGCGGCGTGGCATAGGTCTTGGATAGGTTCTCGATGTGAATCATGGCAAGCGATTTTGTATCTTTTCTCTTCTGAAGAGAACGACCGTTTTTTTCATTTTTAATAACTATAAGTAATATGGCGTACCGTTGCGCGCCCGCGAGTCATTGGCCCGCTTTACCCTATGAAGGAGGGCGACACGGCGACGGCAAAACGCGTAAAGGGCAGCCAGGAAGGAAAGCCCTCCTGACTGCCCCTTTATGACGATCGCCGGATTGCCGGCCGCGCCGATATCAGCGTGCGCGAGAAATGCGGACTTCCGCCCCCCGGCGCTTGACCTCAAGGCCTTCGGACGGCGAAATACGCAGCCCTTCCAGCCCCTTGATGTAGCTGGAGCCCTGCATCTGCATCACGCGAATCTTGTTGCGCATGACCACCGGGTTGTGCACCGGCATGCCGAACATCCAGACTTCGTCCAGGATACGGGCCGAATTGAATTCGCCCGTATGCTGCGCGGCGGGTCCCAGACAGAGCATGTGCCCTTCGCGGCCGAAAACCGGGAACTGGCCCAGCTCGCAGTCGATCGTCCAGGTGGTGCCGCCTTCGTAGCGGTGGCCGGTGTTCAGATCCCACCAGGCTTCGCCCTTGGGCAGATACACACGCACCTGCTTGCCCGGTTCGGTAACCGGCGCCACCAGCAGGGCCGGGCCCAGCAGGTATTGCAAGTCCCATTCGTGGGCGTGCGGGTCGTTGGGGAAGGACAGCGCCATGGAACGCTGCACCGGCAAACCGGTGCGGGCGGAATCTTCGATGGCGCCCAGCACATACGGCACCAGGCGATAACGCCATTGCATCCAGGTGCGGGCTTGCGCCAGGGTGTCTTCGTCGAAGTCCCAAGGCATCAGCCCTTCCACGCCCTGGAACGAGAAGTTGGCCGAGAACACACCGACGGTCAACCAGCGCAAATACAGTTCGGACGTCATGCCGGCGCGGTCGCGCGAGGCCGAACCAATGCCATGGACCTGCACGGGCAGGCCGCTGGCGCCGATCGACAAGGCGGTGCGCAAGGTATGGCGCAGGCCGGCCCAGGAGTTTTCCGCCTGCGGCCCCACCTGCCACGGCAAGCGCTGCGCGGCGGGGAACAGGTCAGAGCTGGGCACGACGCCTTCAGGCGGCACTTTCAGGCCGGCCACGGCATCGAACAGCGCGCGGCGCACCAGCAGCGGGTACATGGTGCGCAGCGCGGGGCCCGTTTCGCCGTTGCGTGCCGTCACGCCATCGGGGATGGCGATCTGGGCGTCGCAGGCGGGCGCGTCCAGGCCGTCGTCGATCAGTTGGCGATGACGCTCGACCCACAGGTTGTAGATGTCGCGATACGTCAGGTCCAGCAAGCCGAAAGGCTGGCCCGAGGTGGCGGCGATGCCGTCAAAGATCTGAGCGGCGCCGTCTTCCTTGGCCAGCAGCCAGCCGCGATCTTCCAGTTCTTCGAACAACGGGCTGCTTTTGAGCACGCCGGGAAAACCGGAGGCCGCAACATGCACGTTGTGCTTATGGAAAAGCGCCAGCATCTGCTTGGCGTCGGGGAAGCGCTGGGCATCCCATTCAAAAACCGCCTTGTCGGATTGGAAGCCCCACGCCACCGGCTGCGCCAGTGTGACGGCATCCACCGGGATCTGGTTTTCGCGCATGCGCGCCACCAGGGCGACCGTCTGCGTGGGCATTTCGCCGGCAGCCTGGGTCAGCCACGCGCCCATCGCCCACAGCACGGGCTGGCCGGCGCGGCCGGTCAACGCGGTGTATTGGTTCAGGATTTCGGCCGGCTCGCCTGCGAACAGGAACACGTCCAGCACGGCGTCGTCAACGGTCAGCACATAGGCTGAATCCGCCGGCGCAACGCCCACGGCATGTTCCACGCGACGCATCGTGTTGACGTAGACGCCCCAGCCGCGCGGGCTCCATGCCAAGGGCAAGGCGCGATGCTCGGGGTCGTCAGAGACGACGGATTCTTCGCGGCGGTTCAAGTCGCCCGGGGTTTCGCCCAGGCCGAAGACGCGCTCGTCGGCTTGCAAGGTAAACCCCGCCGTCCAGACTGCGTCGTCTTCCTTGTCCAGCGCGTTATGCCCGAACGCGGGCGTATGCGCCGAGACTTCCGACTCGAATACCCGTTCGTCGTTTCGGTACATCGCAACGCGCACGGGGTTGGACTGGATCTCCAGGGCGACGTCGCCCTGGGTGATGCGCCAGCCGTCGCCGCCATCGCGCGGGGCAATGGTGGCTTCGCCCACGGCCTCTTGGCGCGCGAGCAGCATCTCGGCCACGGCGCGCGCACGCGCGCCGGGCTTGTCATCGTTCAGGTGGTTCGCCTCGCCGCAGCGCAGGCGAAAAACACCAGGCGCATGCGCCTCGACTACCAGGTGCAACCCATCGCCCGCGTCGAAATCAAAACGACTGGGGCGGGACGTCAGCAGCTCGATGTTATCGAGCTGGGTAGTATGGGCAAAGTCGAACTTGGGCGGCACAGAGCATCCCCCGGCTTAAGCCAAAAACCATCAAAAGACGCTATTTTGACGGATTTGAGCTTTGAAATAAACTCGGTCCCTCTTCTGGATGGCTTTCTCATCCTTAAAAAGGGGTCGTAAAGCCCTCGGCCAACGCGTATCGGCCTAGTGCCGCGCGCCGCCGAAACGCCAACATCAGGCCCATTACGGCCTATTTGGCGCCAAATCCTGGCAATTACCGCAATTCTACGCCACCTGGGTTCGGCCCCTGCCAGAGAGCCAACTTTTTTTCACCTTGGTGAAATAAGTTGAGCCAGATCGGTTTCCAGCACGTCCGGCTCGCCGCTCAGGCGCGCTGCGATGACATCCCCCATCAGCGCCGACCACGACAAGCCCCGCGATGCATAGCCGACGGCCATCCACAGACCGGGCGCGTGCCGCAATTCCCCCACAGCGGGCAGCCGCCCTGGCAACACGGCGCGCCACCCCGCCCACCCCGGCAGCGACCCGGGCACCAAGGCGTCAAAGCCCGGAAAGTGGCCGCCCAGCAGCCCCGCCGCCTTGGCCAACGTGGTGCGTTGGCCCGGCTCGGTCACTACGGCCTGAGCCGCGCCGTGCGCGTAGGTGCTGCCGACCACGCAACCCGCGCCCACATCCGGCAGCAAATACCCTTCGCCCCCCACTATGCAGCGCGGGCCGCCGTCAAGCGCGGCAGCGGGCACCAACGTGACCTCGCCCGCCAGCGCGTGCATCTGCGCCACGCGCGGCAAGGGATCCAGCAAACCGCTTTGCTTCAATAACGCTTGCGCCCCAAAGGCATTGGCCAGGATGACGGTTTGCGCTTGCGCCAGCTCGTCGCCCAGGGCGTCCATGACACGCCAGCCCTGCCCCGACGCCTCGACCCGCGCCGCGTTGCCGGGCACGACGCTGACGCCGGGCGTTTGCAGCAGGGCTTCAATAAGACGGTTTGGCTGAACCAGCATGCCCTGCCCGAAGTACACGCCGCCCCGCGCCACCGGCAGGCCCGCCAAGGCGCCGGCTTCGTCGCGGTCCACGCACCGCACCCAGTCGCGGGGGAAGGCCAACGTTTCCAAGGTGCCGGCCAGCGCGGCCGACTTGCCGGCGTCGCGTTCAACCTGGACCGTACCGCAAACCCGGGGCGCGGCATCGCCGGCAAGCCCTTGCCAGCGGGCGAGCGCGCGTTGGCTTCCCGCGCGGGACAGGCGTGCGCGCGCATTGTCGTCGCGAGCCACCACGGGCGTCAGGGCGGCGGCCACATGGCCCGCATGCGCCGGCTTGCCCAGCGCCCATGCCGCATCCAGCACCGTCACGCGCCAACCGCGCCCGGCCAGCGACTGGGCGATGCCTGCGCCCGCCAGCCCTGCGCCAATCACCACGGCGTGCTTCACGGCCACCGGGCCCGCGATGGCGGCGGCCATTTGCCCCTGCGCGCGTGCGATGCCCTCGGTCATATGCCACTTGCCGCCGTAGCCCGGCGCGCGCCGCACGTCGAACCCCGCATCCTGCAGGGTCTGCCGCAGTTCGCCGGTGCATGCCCAAGTGGCCACCGTGGCGCCCGGTGCGGCCAATTGCGCCAGATCGCGCAGCAATGACGCCGACCACATGCCCGGATTGCGCTCGGGCGCGAAGCCGTCCAGGAAGAAAGCGTCCACGCGCGCCGACAGGCGGGGCGCAATGACCCCGGCATCGCCCAAGCCCAGTGTCAACGTCACCGCACCGCTTTCGAACTCCAGCCGATGCAGCCCCGGCAACAGCGCGGGCCATTGGTCCACCAGGCGCTGTGCCAGGTCGGCCAGCGGCGTGGCGGCGTAGCGGGCCAGCAAGGCGGCAAGGTCATCGCGGGTAAAGGGATGCCCCTCCATCGACACCACATGCAGCGCGGCAGGCCGCTGCGGGTCTTGCCGCCAGGCTTGCCACAGCGCCAGAAAGTTGAGTCCCAGGCCAAAACCGGTTTCGCAGACGGTAAATGCGTCGCGTCCACGCCAGCGCTCGGGAAGGCCGTTACCACGCAGGAACACGTGTTCGGCCTGGCCCACCGATCCGGGGTGCGGGTGATAGACGTCGCCGTACACGGCGCTGTAAAGCTTGCCGTCTGCGTCGAATTCGATCACTGCGGGGGTCAGGGGTACGTAAGGCGCGGACATGGGGTTTTTGAAAGAATGGACAGGGTTGTGACAGACGCGAATTATCGACGGGCCGCCGCGCAGACGTTGGATGGACACCACGCGTTGCCCGGCTTTCGCGCGGCAGCCGCGAGTTTGACGCAATCATGGGCTTACACTGGTTTACATGGACACCTATGATCAGCCCCGCTCACTGGCCCAGCCCATCGACCTGTGCGCCGCGATCGATGCGGCAGTTACCGCAGCGCATGGCGGCGCGGCCATCTTGCAATCCTACGCGCATCACCGCGCCGATCTCGTGATCGACCGCAAGGCGCGCAACGATCTCGTTTCGCAGGCGGACCGCGAAGCCGAGGCCGTGATCATTCAGGAACTACGCGAGCGAACGCCAAAGTTCGGCATCGTGGCCGAAGAGACGGGCGGCAAGCCGCAAGGCAGCGCCACCTGGTACATCGACCCGCTTGATGGCACCACCAACTTTCTGCACGACATTCCCCACTACGCCGTGTCCATCGCGCTGATCGCCCACGCGGGCACGGCGGTATCGGCCACCGAAACGCTGGCCGAAGATACGCCCGTGGTCGGCGTGGTGTACGACCCCAATCGCGAAGAACTGTTTACCGCCGTGTACGGCATCGGTGCCTGGTTGAATGGCCGGCGCATCAAATGTTCGCGTACGCAGACCCTCGAAGATTCCGTGCTGGCCACCGGCTTTCCGTTCCGCGATTTTTCCTTCGCCGACCAATACATGCCCATGCTGAACGACGCCATCAAACGCGCGCGCGGCGTGCGGCGCATGGGCGCGGCCGCGCTGGACCTGGCATGGACGGCTTGCGGCCGCTACGACGGGTATTGGGAAATGGGGCTGGCGCCGTGGGACGTTGCCGCCGGCACGCTGATCTTGCGCGAAGCGGGCGGCACGTGTTCAGACATGCACAAGCTGGACCCGTGGCCTATCGGTGGACGCGTCGTGGCGGGCAACCCCGCCATCGAACGCGCCCTGCACGACATGATCGCGCCGCACCTGGACAACGGGCCGGCTGCTTCCTGACCTTAACGCGTGGCCGCGCCTGCCTTCGTATCGACGGGCGCGGTGGCGGCTGACGCAGTGGCCGCAGTGGCGGATGCGTCCGGCCGCAGTTCGCGACGCAGGATCTTGCCCACGTTGCTCTTGGGCAGCTCATCCCGGAATTCCACGAAGCGCGGCCGCTTGTAGCCCGTGAGCTTTTCGCGGCACCAGTCCTGCACTTGCGCTTCGGTCAGCGACGGGTCGCTCTTGACCACGAACACCTTGACCGATTCCCCGGAACGTTCGTCCGGCACGCCGATGGCCGCGCACTCAAGCACGCCCGGCATCTGCGCCACCACGGCCTCGACCTCGTTCGGATAGACCTTGAATCCGGACACGGCGATCATGTCTTTCTTGCGGTCCACGATGCGCGTATAACCCTTGTCGTCCATGATGCCGATGTCGCCCGTGCGAAAGAATCCGTCGGCGGTCATCGACTGCTGCGTTTCTTCAGGCTTTTGCCAATAACCCAGCATGACTTGCGGCCCGCGTATGCCTACTTCGCCGCGTTCGCCCAGTGGCACTTCCTGACCGGCATCGTCAAGAATGGCCACATCGGTGGATGGCAACGGCAGGCCGATCGAACCGGAATACGCCGTGGCGTTGGTGGGGTTCACCGTCGCCACCGGCGACGTTTCCGACAAGCCATAGCCTTCGATCAACGGCCGCCCGGTGATCTTCAACCAACGTTCGGCCACCGACTGCTGCACGGCCATGCCGCCGCCCAGCGTCAAGCGCAGCGCCGAAAAATCCAGCTTGGCGAAGTCGGCGTTGTGGGCCAGCGCATTGAACAGAGTATTGACGCCGGGGAACAGATTGATCGGCACCTTGCGCCAGGCCGCTATCAGCGAAGGCTGATCGCGCGGGTTGATGATCAGCACGTTGCGCATGCCCGCATGCAGGCCATACAGGCCGCAAACCGTCATGGCGAACACGTGATACAGCGGCAGCGCGCTGATGATGGTCAGCTGTGAATTGGCAAGATCGTGCACGACGGGCTGGGCCACGGCTTCGGTCTGAAGCACGTTGGCCGTCAGGTTGCGGTGCGACAGCATCGCGCCCTTGGGCACGCCGGTGGTGCCGCCCGTGTACTGCAACACCGCCACGTCGTCCATCGTCAGCGCAGGCGCCGTGAATGGCAGGTTGGCGCCGGCGGCCAAGACCTTGGGCAAGGACTGCGCGCCATCGATGTTCCAGGCGGGAACGATCTTCTTGATATGGCGGGCCACGAAATTGACCAGCGGCGCCTTCAGACCACCCAGCAGATCGCCCGGCCCCGTCACGACCACATGCTTGAGCCGGCCGCGATTCTTCACGCCCTGCAAGGTGTGCGCGAAGTTTTCCAGGATCAGGATCACCGACGCGCCACTGTCTTGCAATTGGCGTTCAAGTTCGTCGGACGTGTACAGCGGGTTTACGTTCACCACGACCATTCCCGCCCGCAGCGTGCCCAGCATGCCGACCAGGTAGGCCGGCACGTTCGGCATCATCAGCGCCACGCGGGCGCCCTTTTCCAGGCCCAGGCTTTGCAGCCATCCGGCGAAGGCGCGCGCATGCCGATCCAGCTGCGCATAGGTGATATCGCTGCCCATCGCCGTGCAGGCGATGCGCGTGGCGTACTGCTTGCAAGCGCGGTCGAGCAGGTCGGCCAGCGAGGAATAGCCCTCGGTGGAGATCTCTGCCGGCACCCCTTGCGGGTAATGGGCAAGCCACGGACGCGTCATGGTGTTTGTCTCCATTAAATAGATTTTTGAATGATGATAACCTTGTTGCGTTCCCTTTTTCGCCCGACCTTTCCCCATGAAACTGCTCGAACCCATCGTCGCCTGGCACCCCGATATTTCGAAGATACGCCGCGACATCCACGCACATCCCGAACTGGCCTTCGAAGAATTCCGCACCGCCGACGTGGTGGCGGCCAAGCTTGAAGAATGGGGCATCGAGGTCGACCGCGGTTTGGGCGGCACGGGCGTGGTCGGCATCATCCGGGGCAACCAGCCCGGGGACCGCGCGGTGGGCCTGCGCGCCGACATGGACGCGCTGCCCATGCAGGAAGTGAACAGCTTCGCGCACGCCAGCAAGAACGACGGCAAGATGCACGCCTGCGGCCACGACGGCCACACGGCCATGCTGCTGGCCGCCGCGCAATACCTGGCGCAACACCGCGATTACGCCGGCACGGTCTACGTGATTTTCCAGCCGGCCGAAGAAGGCGGCGGCGGTGCCAAGCGCATGATCGACGACGGCCTGTTCAAGCGTTTCCCCATGGAAGCCGTGTTCGGCATGCACAACTGGCCCGGCATGAAGCCCGGCCAATTCGGCTTGACGCCCGGCCCCATCATGGCGTCCAGCAATGAATTTTCGATTGTGGTCAAAGGCAAGGGCACCCACGCCGGCATGCCGAACCTGGGCATCGACCCCGTCATGGCGGCCGTGCAGCTGGCGCAATCATTGCAGACCATCATCACTCGCAACCGCAATCCGCTGGACGCCGCGGTGCTCAGCATTA
Source organism: Achromobacter sp. ESBL13 (assembly GCF_036668755.1). NCBI lineage: Bacteria > Pseudomonadati > Pseudomonadota > Betaproteobacteria > Burkholderiales > Alcaligenaceae > Achromobacter > Achromobacter sp. ESBL13. The sequence goes on from NZ_JAZEVT010000007.1 coordinate 378,422, forward strand.
CGCAGATTCACGCCGGCAGCGCCGACAACGTCGTGCCCAACCACGCAGAGCTGCGCGGCACCGTGCGCACCTTCACGCTGGACGTGCTGGACCTGATCGAACGCCGTATGGAAGATATCACGCGCCACACCTGCGCGGCCATGGATTGCGAGGTGGAATTCACGTTCCAGCGCAACTATCCGCCCACCATCAACCACGCCGAAGAGGCCGCGTTCTGCGCCGAGGTGCTGCGCGACATCGTCGGAGAGGCCAACGTCAACGATCACGTGCAGCCCACGATGGGCGCGGAGGACTTTGCATTCATGCTGCAGGAACTGCCGGGCTGCTACGTCTGGATCGGTAACGGCACGGGCGAGCACCGCGACAGCGGCCACGGCCTGGGCCCTTGCATGCTGCATAACGGCAGCTACGACTTCAACGACGAACTGTTGCCGCTGGGCGGCACGTATTGGGTCCAGCTGGCCTTGAAGCGTCTGGCCAAAGCCTGACGCTACCCGCCGTCCGCCGCCCCGACCGCCAGGCACATCGCCAGGAAGCGTTCAGCGGCGCGGGCGGCCGCATCCGCATGCGGCACCAGGATGCTCAAGGTGCGCGTCAACGGCCGGGGCAACAGGCGCAGCGCCGCCAAGGCGCCGTCTTCATGCCGCATCGACATGACCGACACAAATCCCACGCCCAGCCCCGCCCGCACCGCCTGCTTCACCCCTTCCACCCCCGCCAGTTCCAGGCCCACCGACGGCGCCAACCCGGCATCGGCGAAGGCGCGCTCGACCAGTCGGCGCACGCCCGAACCGGGCTCGCGCATCACCAGGGCAGAGGCCGCCAGGTCACGCAAGGTCACCGCGCCCTTCGAGGCCAGCGCGTGGTCGGCCCGCACGATTGCCACCACTTCGTCCTGGCGCCACGCGTGCACGGCCGTGTCGGCGGGCAGCCCCGAGGGCACATCGCCTTCAATAAAAGCCAGGTCCAGCGCGGGCAGCCGCTCGACGATTTCGCGGGTGTTTCCATCCGACAGATGCAGGCTGACCGCCGGAAAGGCGGACCGAAAATCAGCCACCAGCCGGGGTAACAGATAGCTGGCGGGCGTGGTACTGGCGCCCAGCCGCAACGCCCCCGTTTCAAGCCCGCGCCACGATTCCCGCACGGCCTGCGCCTGCCGGTACACCTGCCGTAGCTGCCTTGCCTGTTCAGCCAGGCGCTCGCCGGCCTCGGTCAGCGCAATGCCATGGCCCCTGCGCCGGTACAGCGGTTCACCAAACCAATCTTGTAGCGCGCGTAGCTGGCCGGATACGGCGGGCTGGGACAAATTCAGCACTTGCGCCGCGCGGCTGATGTTGCCGGTGTCGGCCACGCACGCGAAGGTCAGTAGTTGGTCGGGGGTCATGGGCGCCTGCGGCAATTATCAGAATTTCCGATATTACATATTCAAATTGAAGATTTTTCAAATAACGGCCAGGGACTTAATATTTCGCCTAGTTATTTAGATATGCCGCAAAGGCCCGTCATGAGCACCTCATCCAGCACCGCCGTACCCCTGCCCGCCTCGACGGCGCCTACCGCAGCCGCCACAGCGGGCACCACCGCCACGCCCTGGCGCGACAAGCTCAATGGCGTGTTGTTCGTGGGCCTGATGGCGGCCGCCGTGATGCAACTGGCCGACTTGCCCGCCATTCGTCAGCTGGGCTTTTCGCCGCTGGTCGTGGGCATCGTCTGCGGCATGCTGTACGGCAATTTCCTGCGCGGCACCATGCCGGCGGACTGGGGCGTGGGCGTGAACTTCACCGCGCGCCGCCTGTTGCGTATCGCCGTGGCGTTCTACGGTTTGAACATCAGCATCCAGCAGATCGCCGCCGTGGGCCTGCCGGGCTTGGCCGTGTCGGTGGCGGTGGTGCTGGGCACGTTGGTAATCGGCACGGTTGTCGGGCAGCGCCTGCTGGGTCTGGACCGCGATACCGCCATGCTGACGGCAGCCGGCAGCGCCATTTGCGGCGCGGCGGCGGTACTGGCATTCGAACCCACGCTGCGGGCGGCGCCCCACAAAAGCGCGGTGGCCGTGGCCACGGTCGTGCTGTTCGGCACGCTGTCCATGTTCCTGTACCCCATTCTTTATCACGCGGGCTGGCTCGGCCTGGACACGCAGGCGCTGGGCATCTATATCGGAGGCACCATCCACGAAGTGGCGCAAGTGGTAGGCGCGGCCAGCAATATCGACCCGGCCACCACCGAAGTCGCCACCATCGTCAAAATGACCCGCGTGGCGCTGCTGGTGCCGGTGCTGCTGGTATTGGGCATGTATCTGCGCAGCGCGGCCAGCCAGTCGGGCGGCCAGGCCAAGGGCGGCAAGCTGCCCATTCCGTGGTTCGCCGTCGGCTTCCTGGTGCTGGCCATCATCAATTCGCTGAACATCATCCCCGCCGACGCCATCGCCGCCATCCGCCGCCTGGACATCTTTGCGCTGACCATGGCGATGACCGCCCTGGGCATCGAAACGCGCTTTGCACAGATCAAGAAGGCGGGGCCCCGCGTGATGGCCCTGGGCCTCATTCTGTATGCCTGGCTGTTGGTTGGCGGCTACGGCATCGTGAAGTTGGCGACCTGATTTTCAGGCCGTCGCGGCAAAGCGCCGCGACGGCTTGCACCGCGCACGCCGCTGTCTCGTTTTTCCTGCATAATCGGCTGGTTCCCATGCATTGGAGTCGGCCGCATGACCTCCAGCCCGAAAACCCCGTTTACGACCTTGCCCGTCAATCGCGACGCGGTATTGCGCGTCATGCCGATGCCGGCCGACGCAAATATCCACGGGGACGTTTTTGGCGGATGGATCATGGCCCAGGTGGACATCGCCGGCTCGATTCCCGCCGCCCGCCGCGCCGCCGGCCGGGTCGCCACCGTGGCGGTCAACGCCTTCCAGTTCAAAGAGCCCGTTTTCGTGGGCGACCTGCTCAGCTTCTACGCGGCCATCGTCAAGACCGGCACCACGTCGGTCACGGTGTCGGTCGAGGTCTACGCCCAACGCCAGCGCCTGGACGCTGAAGTCGTCAAGGTCACCGAGGCCACGCTGACCTACGTCGCCACCGACGAAGCGCGGCGCAGCCGCCCCCTACCTTCTCTTTGAGCCGTAACGCATGACGCAGTCCGCCGCCGCGCAGAAACCGCCCGCGACGCCCCGCCGCCTCGACCCGGAAGACGCCCAAACCGCCTTGGCTGAAGTGCAGGAACGCCTGCGCCGCCAGCAGTTGGTGGCCGACCTGGTGCATCGCCAGGAAGAAGGCGACGCCAAGGCGCCGCTGGTCGAAGACCTGGTCCACCGCCAGCACGAAGCCGAACTCAAGACGCTGCTTGACGGCCTGCATCCGGCCGACATCGCCTTCATCCTGGAATCGCTGCCCAAGGACGAACGCCAGGCCATCTGGAAGCTGGTCAGCCCCGAGCACGACGCGGACGTGCTGCTGGAAGTCGAAGACTGGGTGCGGGAATCGCTGATCGAAGCGATGGACCGCCAGGACCTGGTTGCCGCCACCGGCAACATGGACGCCGACGAGTTGGCGGACTTGGCGCCCGACCTGCCGCCCGACGTGGTGGCCGAAGTGCAAAAGGGCCTGACCGAAGAAGAACGCGCGCAGCTGCTGGAAGCCATGGGCTATCCGGAAGACAGCGTGGGCGCGATCATGGACTTCGAAATGGTCCGCGTGCGCGAGGACGTCACGCTGGAAGTGGTGCTGCGCTACCTGCGCCGCCTGCACGAACTTCCCGATCACACTGACCAGATCTTCGTGGTGGACCGCCAGGACAAGCTGCAAGGCATACTGCCGTTGTCGCGCCTGTTGGTCAGCGAACCCGAGACCGAAGTGCGCGCCGTCATGAACTCGGACTTTCTGGCGCTGAACCCGCTGGATTCCGACGCCGACGCCGCCGGCGCGTTCGAGCGCTACGACTTGGTGTCCGCCCCCGTGATGGACGACCAGGGCCGCTTGATCGGCCGCGTCACCATTGCGGACGTCGTGGACGTGATGCGTGAAGACTCGCAAGAACAAGCGCTGTCGCGTGCCGGTTTGCAAGAAGAAGACATCTTTGCGCCCGTCTCCACCGCGCTGCGCAACCGCGCGCCATGGCTGCTGTTCAACCTCTGTACCGCCGCCACGGCGTCTTTCGTGGCATCCCAATTCGAAGGCACGGTCAGCCAGATCGTGATCCTGGCGTTTTTGATGTCGATCGTTGCGGGCATCGGCGGCAACTCCGGCAACCAGACCATGACGCTGATCATCCGGGCGCTGGCCATGGGCCGGATCACCGGACGCAACCTGTGGCAGCTGGTCAAGCGTGAGCTTTTCGTGACGTTGCTGGTCGGCCTGTGCGGCAGTTTGGTCGCCGCCTTGTTTGCCTGGGTGATCTCGCATTCGCTGTCGATCGCGCTGGTGATGATGGCGGCGATGATCTGCAATATGCTGGTCGGCGCCTCGGTGGGCGTGCTGGTGCCGATGGTGCGCGCACGGTTCGGCAAGGACCCGGCAATGGGGTCGTCGGTGTTGCTGACGTTCGCCACCGATTCATTGGGCTTCTTCATCTTTCTGGGCTTGGCCACGATCTTCTTGCTGTAGCTCGGCCACCACAGAAAATTCTTGTTCTTGCGTTGGCGTGCCGCGCCCTTCCTGGGGCGGTGGCTACGCACGCCGATGCATGACAGCCATCTGACAGGGATAAAGCGATGACTACATGTACAGTCATCGAATTGTCATCGTTACCCCTGTTTACCCGCAATGAACGCCACATTTCGAGCAGCGATCCTCTGTCTGCTGCTCTCGACTTTCACCGCCACCGCACAGGCCTGTGAAAGCCTGCCCTCGTGGGCGCAATCCGCTTGCAATCGCCTGGACCAGATCTGGACCGAAGGCGGCCACGACCTCTACGTTTCCGGCTACGCCTGGCACAACCGCGCCATGTACAGCAAAGAAAAAATCGACAGCTTCAACGAGCTGGCGTGGGGGGGCGGCTATGGCCGCAGCATCTACGACGAAGACGGCGACTGGCAGGGCCTGTACGCCATGGCGTTCCTGGATTCGCACAGCAAGGTCGAACCCATCGCCGGCTACGGCTTTCTGAAGATCGGGCAAGTCAGCGAGAACTTCCGGCTGGGCGCGGGCTACACGGTGTTCTTGACCGCGCGGCACGACATCATGAACTACGTGCCGTTTCCCGGCATCCTGCCGCTAGTGGGCGCCGGCTACAAAGACGCGATGTTCTACGCGACCTATATTCCCGGCGCGTCCGGCGCGGGCAACGTGCTGTATATGTTTGGGCGCTGGCACTTCTAGGGCGCCACGCCAGAGCTTAAAACGCCTGACCCAGCCTGCGCACCAGATCACCCAGCCGCCAGTCGTCGATCCCGTGCGCGCGCAACGCGCGTTCGGTTTCCACCACGTAATCCAGGCAGGGCCCCGAGTGGCCCACGGCACTGCGCACGGACGCAATCAGGCGATCGTCGCAAAGATCGGCGGCATATTCATCGCAGGCGCGATTCAGCAGGAATACCAGCCCCCGCACCGGCGCGGCTTCGGTGTGGCAAGTGAGCCAGCGGGGCGTGTAGGCGCCTGTCACCATCTCGCGCCGCCACAGTGCCTGAAACACGTCGGGCACATCGGCGGCGGCGATCTGATACGCCACGCCCCGGCAGCAACCGCCCCGGTTCAAGCCAAACACCAGCCCCGGATTGTCGGGAGAACCGCGATGATCACGCGACCACAGGCACAAGGACCGGTGATAGCCACGCACGGTGGCCAGGCGGCGTTCGCGCCACGCAAAGCCGGGATGCCAGATCAGGGAACCGTAGGCGAACACCCATAAGTCGTCGACGCCGTTCCAGCCGGCCAACAGGTCGTCCACCGATAGCGCTTGCCGCGTTTTTTCCAGACCGGCACAGCCGGCGGGTACTGCGAACGACATAGGGTCCTCTGATATCCCGATTCATTCCCCAGCAGGGAATGAACGATATCCTACGCCGACGGCCGCGCAAAAGAATTGCGAGATGGGCGTTTTGCAACGCGCCGAAAGGAATTTGCATCCGCCCGAGCTGCCCGCGACGAAAAAAATTTGCGCGCCGCGTCGCTACACCGCGTCCAGCGGTAATTCGGTGGTGCTTTTGATGATTTCCATCGAGAAGCTGGCGCTGACGTCCAGCAAATCCACGGCGCCGATCAGCCGGCGGTAGAAGCGGTCATACGCCGCCATGTCCTCGACCACGACCTTGAGCAGGTAGTCGATGTCGCCCGCCATGCGGTGGAACTCGACCACATTGGGCAAGGCCATGACCGCGTTGATCAGGCTTTGCGTCCATTTTTCGTTGTGCTGGCTGGTCTTGATGGACACAAAAACCGTCAGGTTCAAGCCCAGCGCACGCGGGTCCAGCAGGATGGCGTTGCGCGCGATGACGCCGTCGTCCTTGAGCTTCTGGATGCGCCGCCAGCATGGCGTGACCGACAGATTCACCTGTTCGGCAATTTCCGCGACCGAGCACGTGGCGTCCTTTTGCAGCAACCCCAATATCTTGATGTCGGTCTGGTCCATGGGCTTTTTCTCGAACGGCATGGGTGCCAATCTTGCCTGTTAGTCCCGCGCGCGTCCAGCGCGGAACCCGGCTTGCGACTAGTACGTGCCCGGGTAGCCACCGCCGTCGATCAGCACGCTTTGCGCGGTCATGTAGCCGGCCTGGGCCGAACACAGATACGCGCACAGGGCGCCCACTTCCTCGGGCTGCCCATAGCGGCCCGCCGGGTTGCCGCGTGCGCGTTCGTCCCATAGTTGCTCGAACGTCTTGCCGCCGGCCTCGTCCAGCATGCCCTGGATGTGGCGAATCTGTGCATCGGTGGCGAAGGCGCCGGGCAGCAAATTGTTGATGGTGACGTTGTGCCGCACGGTCTGGCGCGCCAGGCCACCCACGAAACCGATCAGGCCCGAACGCGCGCCGTTGGACAGGCCAAGTTCCGCATGCGGCGCCTTGACGCTGCGCGACACGATATTGACGATGCGGCCAAAACGGCGCTCGACCATGCCGTCCACCACGCGCCGGATCATGTCGATGGGGCCCAGCATCATGGCGTCCAGCGCCGCGATCCAATCGTCCCGGGACCAGTCACGAAAATCGCCGGGCAGCGGGCCGTCGGCGTTGTTGACGAGGATGTCCGGATGCGGGCACGCCGCCAGCGCCGCATCGCGGCCGGTTGCCTGGGTCAAGTCGGCCGACACCCAGCCCACGCCGATGCCGGTTTCCTTCGAGATCTCGGCAGCTGCCTGCTCAAGCGTCTGCGGGGTGCGTGCCGCGATCGTCACCGCCACGCCCTCGCGCGCCAATTGCAACGCGCAGGCGCGCCCCATGCCGCGGCTGCCACCAAACACCAAAGCCGTCTTGCCACTGATCCCCAGATCCATGCCCGATTCCCCGTTGACGTGTTGCAGACCACGCGGCGTCGCCGCGCCAAAGCGGATCAGTATAGGACCAGCAGCACGGCGCGCAGCCAAAAAAAGGGCCCCGAAGGGCCCTGGGTACCGCTGTACGATCAGGCGCGAATCAGCCCATCCACTGGCTGACCGGCGCGGCCGCGTCCTGCAAGGGCTGCGCCACCACGTCGATCAACGCCGGGCCATCATGTTCCATGGCGGCCTTGATGGCGGCGTCCAGCTTGGCCGGATCTTCCACGCGCCACGCCTTCACGCCATAGGCTTCGGCAATGCGGGCATGGTCGGTGCGGTTGAAGTCCACGCTGTAGTAGCGCTCGTCGTAGCCGGCCTTCTGGCTGGCCTTGATCCAGCCATAGACGGAATTGGAAAACACGATCATCAGCAACGGCGCCTTGTGGCGGACGATGGTTTCCAGTTCGCCCACGGTAAAGCCGAAGCTGCCGTCGCCCATCACCGACACGCACTTGGATTGCGGGCGGCCTACCCATGCACCCAGCGCGGCCGACATTGAGAAGCCCAGCGCGCCATGTGCGCGGTTGGTAATGAAGTGCCGGCCGGGGCGCGACACGTCGTAGTACGCCGAAAAGTACGGGCAAGGCGTGCCCGGGTCCGCGCACACCACGGCATCGTCGGGCAGCAGGCGGTTCAGCGATTGCACAACGCGCTCGGGGCGGATCGGGGCCTCAAGGCTGTTGGCAAGCGGCTCCAGCTGCGCCCGGCGCGCTGCCTTGGCGCGGCCGGCCAGCACGGCGCCATCCACGGCGTCCGAATTGCGGTGCGCCAGACGCGCCTGCACTTCGGCGCCCAGGGCCTCCAACGCCAACTTGGCGTCGCCCACCAGACCCACTTCGGTCAGGTAGTTGGCGCCGATCACCATCGGATCGACGTCGATATGCAGGATCGGCACGTCACGGTTCGGAAAGCGCCAATGTTCGGTGGACGTGGACCCGGCCCGGCAGCCCACGAACAGCACCACGTCGGCCGCCGCGACCACGTCACGCGTGGCCATCACGCCGCCGTTGGAACCGACCACGCCCGCGTTCAGCGGATGCGTGTCGGCCAGGCTGCCCTGCCCGCTGACGGTCACGCACACCGCGGCCTTCAGCGCCTCGGCCAATTCCTGCAATGCGCCGCTGGCGCCTGCGATGACCACGCCGCCACCACAAATGATCACCGGCGACCGCGCGCCCACCAGGCGCTGCGCGGCGCGCGCCACGTCAGCGGGGTCCGGCGCCACGCGCATGGCGGGAAAGCGCCCATGTTCGGGCTGCGCCCAGATGTCGGACGCGTCCACTTGCTGCTTCATCACGTCATACGGAAAGCACAGGTGCGCCGCGCCGGGCTTGCCGGTCGTCATCGCGCGGAACGCCGCGCGCACCATGCCGGGGATCTGGTCGGCACGGTCAATCGTGCGGTTCCACTTCGTCAGCGGGCGGTACAGCGCTTCCTGGTCAAGTTCCGTCAAGGGATACTTGCCGCGCGAGCCCACGGCGACGTCGGACGTGATGCCTAGCACCGGAATCGACGATTCATTGGCCTCGACCAAACCGGGCAACAGATAGGTGGCGCCGCCACCGCTGGGGCCTTCACACACGCCGACCTTGCCGGTCACGCGGGCGTAGGCGTCGGCCATGTAGCCCGCGCTACGTTCGTCGCGCGTCAGGATGTGCTGCATGCCGTGGTCCAGGCGGTACAGCGCGTCGTAGAACGGCAGGCTGGTGTCGCCGCACAGGCCAAAAATATGTTTGACGCCGTTGTGTTGCAGCATCCGCACCATGGCTTCGGCGCCGGTCAAATTTTCCATGTCATCTCCACGTGTATCGCGGTCGGGACCGGGCGGCGCACCGCCCGGTTTACCGTCGCTCAGTTATCCAGATTGATGTTGCTGCTCTTGATGAAGGCGCTCCAGCGGTCGTATTCCGACTTCACGTAGGCGTCCAGCTCGGGGCCGTTCGACGCCACGATTTCGAAGCCCGCTTCCGTTACCTTCTTCTTGATGTCCGGGTCCGCCAGCACGGCCTTGAAGTCGGCCGTCAGCTTCTTCACGGTGGCGTCGGGCGTGCCCTTCGGGGCGAACATGCCGCTCCAGGAATAGGCCACAAAGCCGGGAAAGCCCGATTCGATAACCGTGGGCACGTTGGGCAATTCAGGCAGCCGCTTTTCGCCGGCCACGGCCAGGGGCTTGATCTTGCCGCCCTGGATCTGCCCACGCAGCGCCGCAAAACTCAGCCAGGTCATATTGGCCTGCCCGCCCACCACCGCCTGAATGGCCGGGCCGCCGCCGCCATACGGCACATGCAGCAGTTCAACCTTAGACAGGCGCTTGAGCTCTTCGGGCGCCAGATGGTTTAGCGAACCGACGCCGGTAGACGCGTAATTGAATTTGTTGGGCGATTCTTTGGCCGCTGCGGCCAGGAACTCTTTCAGGTTATTGCCGGGCACATTGGGGTTGGCGCCAATGACCAGCGGAAAACGCACCGTCTGCGAGATCGCGACAAAGTCCTTGAAGGTGTCGTAAGGCAGCTTGGGCTTCACGGCCGGGTTGATGCCGTGGTTGTCGAAGCTGACCAATAGCGTGTTGCCATCGGGTTCGGCGCGCGCCACGAAAGCGGTGGCGATCTGGCTGGCCGCGCCGGGGCGGTTTTCAACCACGACCGCGCGCCCACCCAGTTGTTGCGACAGACGCGGCTGCAAGATGCGCGCCAGGATGTCGGTGCTGCCGCCCGGCGGGTACGGCACCACCAGGATCAACGGCCGTTCTTCGGCGGCGGCGGGTGCGGCCACCATGGCGCCCCCGGCGGCAGCCAGCGTGCATAAGCCCGCCAGGATCCGCTTCATTGTGTGAGTCATTATTTTTCCCCTGCTGTTGTGGTGTTGGCCGGCGCTACCGTGGCGGGTTCGGCCTGGTCCCGCATGTAAATGGTTGAAAATCCTGTGCGTATCACATCGGTGATCTGATCCAGGCGGCGGCCGATATGCGCGCCCATCAGCGCAGGCAGCGCATCCATGTCGCGCTGCTCCAGCGCCTGCACGATGCGCAGGTGTTCGCCCTGCGTGTGGCTGCGCCGGCCTTGCTGCATATCGATCCAGCGCACGAAATGAATCCGGGCGTTGACGCTTTCCAAGGCCCGCACAAATTCTTCATTGCGCGACAGCCCGGCCAGACGCAGGTGAAACGCTTCGTCCAGTTCCAACAGCCGGGTGGCGTCGCTGTCTTCCGGTACATCGCGCGACCGCTCGACGAACTCGCGCAACTGGGCCAGTTCATCATCGCTGGCGCGTTCGCAGGCGGCACGCACGATGCCGGCTTCTAGTACCGCGCGGTATTCGTACAGGCTGTGAATCTGTTTGGCGTCCAGCAAGCGGGCGATAAAGCCGCGGTTCACCGAGCGCGTCAGAAAGCCTTCGACCATCAATTGATTCAGCACTTCCCGCAGCGGCGTCCGGCTGACGTTCAAGCGGCGCGCCAGGTCGACCTCGTTAATGCGTTCGCCCGGCTTGAAGTCGAAACGCACGGCCATCGCCTTGACCGCGCCGTACAGCTCGGCCTGGCCCGCGGATGTACGGGCAGCGGGGCGATGGACGGTGGGCGACTGCGTCATGGAACGAAATCCGGCTGGGGAATAGAGGAAATCGGAATGAAGAAATGCGATGCGATGAAGTGCATACTAAAGTGCATACACTTTGCGTTGCAAGCAGGGTTTGCCCGCAAGCGAAGGGTCGGGGCGGCGCGGCGTAAAAAAGGGACGCAACGCGACACGGCTGCGCAAAAAATGCAGCCTGGGATCACAAGTGTGGAAGTAAGAACCGGGCGAGGCGCGACCGACACGCCCGTTGGGAAGCTACAGGCCGGTATCCAGCGTGTAGTGGGCGCCGTCGCGGTTTTCCAGCGTCAGCGTGGACAACACGGGTGTTACCGCTGCGGCGTCTTGCTGAACGTGAATACGCAGATTGGCCAGCGGCACGTCCCAGCCGCCCGAAGCGGCTTCGGCGGACACGTCCGCCACCAGCGCCAGGCGCTCGGCCACCGCTTGCGCGTGCGCCGCGCGCGCGTCGATGCGAATCAGGCTGCGCGCGCCATTCGGGTGCGCCATCAATGCCGGCGACCACACGCATTCCGGCGTCAGGTGTCGGCAGAAATACATACGGATGCCGGGCAGGGGCTGCTCGGCAAAACGCACGGTATGGAATTTGGCCTGCACTTCCTGACCATCCAGCATCGCCGGGCGGGTCAGTTCTTGGACGGGGTTCACGGCGAAGCCGGCGGCCTTCAGCCGTTCGTACGTGGCATCGGCGTCATAGGTGCGAAACACCAGCGCTTCCAGCCCGAACGGCGAATCCGCGATTTCCTTGCGGGTGGGCGGCGCCCCAGGCGGCCATCCCAGCAATTCCACATACGTGCCTTCCAGCACGATCAGCCGATTGCAGGAACCCAGGTTATGCACCGACTTGTCGCTCAGGTGAAAACCCTGGCGCTCGAAGTGCGGCGCCAGCGCATCCAGCCGGTCGCGCACCATCACGACGGCGTGGTCGAATTCGGTGCGGCCGACAGAATGCAGCATGGCGTTATCCCCTGATCAGACCAGTTTGCCGTGGCACTGCTTGTACTTCTTGCCGCTACCGCACGGGCACGGGTCGTTGCGGCCAACCTTGGGCAGCGCGTTGCGCACGGGCTGGGCGCTGTCGTCCGATTCCGTTTGGGCCAGTGCCTCGTCGTAGTCGGAGTGGTGGTATTGCACGTTTTGCACGTGCGATTGCGCCGCTTCCGCTTCCGCTTGCTCGACCTGCTCGGACGATTGCACGCGCACCGTCATCAAGACGCGCACGACGTCATCGCGAATGCGATCCAGCATGCCCGAGAACAATTCGAAGGCTTCGCGCTTGTATTCCTGCTTGGGGTTCTTCTGTGCGTAACCGCGCAGATGGATGCCCTGACGCAGGTAATCCAGCGACGACAAGTGTTCGCGCCAGTGCGTGTCGATCGATTGCAGCATGATCGAACGTTCAAATTGCGACCACGATTCAACGCCCACCTGATCGACCTTGGCCTGGTACGCATCGCGCGCCGCGGCCACCACGCGTTCGCGCAGGTCTTCGTCGGTCAGGTTGGATTCCTTCTCCAGCATTTCCGTCAGCGGCAGGTGCAGGTGCCAGTCACCTTCCAGCGCCTTTTGCAGGCCGGGCACGTCCCACTGGTCTTCGACCGATTCCGGCGGCACGTACGTGTTGAACAGTTCAACCACGGCGGCATCGCGCAGGTTGTTCACCGTGGCGCTGACGCTGGCGGCTTCCAGCACGTCGTTACGCTGCGCATACAGCACCTTGCGCTGGTCGTTGGCCACGTCGTCGTATTCCAGCAATTGCTTGCGGATGTCGAAGTTGCGGCCTTCCACCTTGCGCTGCGCGGTTTCGATCGACCGCGTCACCATGCCCGCCTCGATGGGCTCGCCCTCGGGCAGCTTCAGGCGTTCCATGATGGCGCGCACGCGGTCACCCGCGAAGATGCGCATCAGCGAGTCTTCCAGCGACAGGTAGAAACGGGACGAGCCCGGGTCACCCTGGCGGCCGGCGCGGCCGCGCAGCTGGTTGTCGATACGGCGCGATTCGTGGCGTTCGGTGCCGATGATGCGCAGGCCGCCGGCGGCCTTGACCTGCTCGTTCAGCGGCTTCCATTCGGCACGGATCTTCTCGATGCGCGCATTCTTTTCGGCTTCCGACAGCGATTCGTCGGCGCGGATCAGGTCAACCTGCTTGTCCACACTGCCGCCCAGCACGATGTCGGTACCCCGACCGGCCATGTTGGTGGCGATGGTGATGTGACCCGGCTTGCCGGCTTCGGCAACGATCTCGGCCTCGCGGGCGTGCTGCTTGGCGTTCAGCACTTCGTGCGGCAGCTTGGCCTTTTTCAGCAGGCCCGACAGCAGCTCGGAGTTTTCGATGCTGGTCGTGCCCACCAGCACGGGCTGGCCGCGCTCGTGGCAGTCGCGGATGTCTTCGAGGATCGCGTTGTACTTTTCCGGATCGGTCTTGAAGACCTGATCGTTCTGGTCCTTGCGGATCATGGGCTTGTTGGTCGGGATGATGACCGTTTCAAGCCCGTAGATTTCCTGGAATTCGTACGCTTCCGTATCGGCCGTACCGGTCATGCCGGACAGCTTTTCGTACATGCGGAAGTAGTTCTGGAACGTGATGGATGCCAGCGTCTGGTTCTCGTGCTGGATCTTCACGCCTTCCTTGGCTTCGACGGCCTGGTGCAGCCCATCGGACCAACGGCGGCCCACCATCAGGCGGCCCGTGAATTCGTCGACGATCACCACTTCGCCGTCCTGCACCACGTATTGCTGGTCGCGGAAGAACAGGTTGTTGGCGCGCAGGGCCACCATCAGGTGGTGCATCAGGGCGATGTGGCGCGGGTCGTACAGCGATTCGCCTTCCGGCAGGATGCCCAAACGGGCCAAAATGGCCTCGGCATTCTCGTGACCGGCTTCCGACAGGTAAACCTGCTGGCTTTTTTCATCGACCCAGTAATCGCCTTCGGGTTCCGGCTCTTGCGGCTTGGGCTCGCTGGCCATGCGCTTGAGCAGCGGCGGCACCGCGTTCATGCGGATGTAGAGCTCGGTGTGATCTTCGGCCTGGCCCGAAATGATCAGCGGCGTACGGGCTTCGTCGATCAGGATCGAGTCCACTTCGTCGACGATGGCGTAGAACAGCACGCGCTGGCGGCGGTCCTCAACACGGTATTCCATGTTGTCGCGCAGGTAGTCGAAACCGAATTCGTTATTGGTGCCGTAAGTGATGTCGGCGGCGTAAGCGGCCTTTTTCTCTTCGTTAGGCTGCTGCGGCACCACCACGCCCGTGGTCATGCCCAGGAAGTGGTACAGGCGCCCCATCCATTCCGCGTCGCGGCGGGCCAGATAGTCGTTCACCGTCACCACGTGCACGCCCTTGCCGGCGCATGCATTCAGGTAAACGGGCAACGTCGCCATCAGCGTTTTGCCTTCCCCCGTGCGCATTTCGGCGATCTTGCCGCTATGCAGCGCGATGCCGCCCAGCAACTGAGAGTCGAAATGGCGCATCCCGAACACGCGCTTGCCGGCTTCGCGCACGACGGCGAAAGCCTCGGGCAGCAGGTCGTCAAGCGACGTACCTTGGGCGTATCGGGATCGGAATTCGTCAGTTTTGGCCGCCAGCTCCGCATCGGAAAGCGCGGAAATCTTGGGCTCGAGCCCATTGATCTGGGTTACCAGCTTGCGATACTGCTTAAGCAGCCGGTCGTTGCGGCTACCTATGAGTTTTTTGAGCAGAGAAACCATGCGTATGTCGGCCGCACGAGCCACGCCGCGCCTGCAAAGGGCAAGGGCAGCGCCTCCCGTGACTTTGATTTATTGGTTGAGCGGGGTCCGCTGGGAAACGAACCAGTTTAACGCACCTGGCGCGTAATAGCCTGGCCCTATGGCCAGAGTGCTGAAGATGACCGGTTTGACCGGTCAGCGCGCCGCAGGTTCAGTCGCCGCGGCTTGGGCCACGGCGGGCGGCGCGTTCTGCTGCGATCCCAGGAACAAACGGGGGTCCAGCGGCTGTCCGGCAAGGCGGACCTCGAAGTGCAGATGCGGCCCGGTCGACCGTCCGGAACTGCCCACGCGAGCCACTTGCTGGCCGCGTTCAACCAACTGCCCCTGCTTGACCATCAGCGACGACGCATGCGCGTAGCGGGTGATCAGGCCATCGCCATGGTCGATTTCGACCATATTGCCAAAGCCGGGCTGGAACTTGGCTTCCAGCACCACGCCGCCGGAAGCGGCCAGGATCGGGGTTCCGGAAGGCGCCGCGAAGTCCAGGCCTTCGTGCATGGCGGTGCGACCCGTCACCGGATTGCGGCGCCAGCCGTAGGAAGAAGTCAGATAGGGGTAGTCGGTGATGGGCATCGCCGTGGGCATGCGGGCCTGGTCGGCCGACCGCCTGGTCAGCGCCGCGTCCAGCAGCTTCAGGTTGTCGGACTGCTGCGCCAGCCGCGCCTGAATTTCGTCCAGCTGGCGGCCCAGGGCTTCGGCGGATGCCGCGCTGGGCGGTGGGTGATCGGTGAACAGGTCATCCATGACCTGGGTCGCTTCCGGCTGGGTCAGCGCTTCGGGCTGCGCCACGGCCAACTGCTTGGCCAGTTCGGGATCGGTGTACGCCACGCCCGCCACCTTGGCCACGCGCTGGCCCAAGCCGTCGATACTGACCAGCTTGGCTTGCAGGGCGCCCACCTTGGCGGCCAGCAAATTCATGTTTCCACGCAGGAAATCGGTATCGCGGCCCGGCTGTTGCGCCAGGGGCCAGCCCACGGCGTGTACCGCGGGCAGGATGGGAGTAAGGTAGCGCTGTAGCGCGGCGCCGAAGATGGCGGCTGTCATCAGCGCGGCCCCAAGCAGCAACGCCAGCCGCGCGCCACCCAGGGTGAAATGCCCGTCCCGCCCGTCGCGGGCGTGCATAATCACGATTTTCAAGATTGCTTCCTAATTCTCTAGAGCCGGGATGAATAGACCCACTTCATACCGTCAACGTTCCAGTTCCAGCCGGCGGAAAGAAAATACCGCTCTGGGATGGCTGGGTCATGACATGCGGGGCGCCGGAGTGTTGGCGACTGCCCGCAAGCACTTGCAAATTCAGTATGCGGTGGCGGCAGTTCTGCCCGCCCCGCTAGGTGCCGTCTGCCAGGTGGGCAAACTGGAAAACCAGTGCCTGCATCTGGTGGTGCCCAGTGCCGCGCACGCAGCCAAGATGCGTCAGTTGGCGCCGCGCGTGGCGCGTGCCCTGGCCGATCAAGGCTGGAACCTTAACGAAATTGCCGTCAAGGTACAAGCGGGGTTACCGAAGCCCGGCGCCCGTCAGCCACGCCCTCCCAAAGAGGCGCAGCCCCTGGGCAATACCGCCTTGGGTGCGTTCGAAACGCTGCACGAAAAACTACGCCCCGGCCCGTTGGCCGACGCGGTTGCCAAGCTCTTGAGGCACCACAAGAGTAGCTGAAGCTATCCGGCTTTGTCCGGCGCGCACCGCGCTCGGAAACGAAGCGAAACCAAGTTCTTGTCGGACTACGACGATGGTTTGGAGCCGGATGGCGGCTGTTGCATCAGGGGATGGTGACCGGCCCCGTCCATTAGTGGGACAAGGCGGTAAGCGGACGGAATCGGGGCATCGCGCCCCGCCCGCATCCCATCAGGAACCCGGCGTTACGCCAGCTTCCATTCGTGGCGGAAGGCTTGCGGCGCTTCAGCCTGCGATTCATAGGTGATCAGTTCCCACGCGTCTTGCTGAGCAAGCAGCGCGCGGGCCAACTGATTGTTCAGGCCGTGGCCCGACTTGCACGCCACGTAGCGCGCCACCAGGGGCTTGCCCAACAGATACAGGTCGCCGATGGCGTCCAGGATCTTGTGCTTCACGAATTCATCGTCATAGCGCAACCCGTCGCTGTTCAGCACCCGGTATTCGTCCATGACGATGGCGTTGTCCAGGCTGCCGCCACGGGCCAGGCCCATCGAGCGCAGCGCTTCCACTTCATTGACGAACCCGAACGTGCGCGCGCGCGCAATTTCGCGCACGTACGAATGCGTGGCGAAATCGATCTCGGCAAAATTGGCGGTGGAATCAATGGCGGGGTGGCGGAAATCGATCGAGAAGGCCAGCGCGTAGCCTTCATGCGGTTCCAGCCGGGCCCATTTTTCGTTGCGGCCTTCGCCTTCGCGCACTTCCACCGTCTTTTTGACGCGGATGAACTGCTTGGGCGCGTTCTGCTCGACGATGCCCGCCGAGCGCAACAGATAAACAAAGGTTGCCGCACTGCCGTCCATGATGGGAACTTCTTCGGCAGTGAGGTCAATATGCAGGTTGTCGATACCCAGGCCGGCCAATGCCGACATCAGGTGCTCTACCGTGGATACGCGGACGTTGCCCTGTTGCAGGACGGACGCCATGCGCGTGTCACCGACACCGGTGGCCTGAGCAGGCAGGTCCACGACTTCGGGCAAATCAACACGGTGGAAAACAATGCCCGTATTGGGCTGTGCCGGACGCAGGGTGAGCTCTACCCGCCGTCCGGAGTGGACGCCGACGCCTGTCGTGCGGACTAGATTCTGAATGCTGCGCTGTCGGAACATGATGCTTGGGTATTAGAGCCAGGAAGCCGGCACGAAGAGTACAGATTGCCGGCGTAACTGACGTATTGTAACGCTGTCCGATCCTTGGCGCCATCAAGCAACCCAGATCGACCGATACTTCCGTCCCTTTATAGAACCGTGCAAGGGAAACACGGACCGCTCCGCCTCCGGCTCGCCCGCGGGGACAAGCGAGCCGGAGATGAGGGAGTTGCGATTCAGAGCCTGTCGTCGGCTCTTTCGTTCAATCCGCCTGCTTGCGCAGGAATGCCGGGATGTCGAAATGATCCATGCCCGAGCTTTCCAACGCACGCACCTGGGCCGACGCCTGGCTGCGCGGGTTGCGCATGACAGACGGCATATCCAGATTGCGGTAATCGCCACCTTGACCAGCCGGCATCGTGCCCATGGGCATGTTGTCGGTACCGGTACGCAGCACTTCAGCCGTGCTTTGCACCAGTTGCGGACGCGCTTGCGCACGGCCAAGGCCGGTTGCAACCACGGTCACGCGCAGGTTTTCACCCATGGATTCGTCGTAGGCCGTGCCGAAGATCACGGTCGCGTCGTCCGAAGCATAGCTGCGGATCGTTTCCATGATTTCGCGCGTTTCGCGCATCTTCAGCGAGCGGCTGGCGGTGATGTTGACCAGCACGCCGCGCGCACCATTCAAGTCCACGCCTTCCAACAACGGGCAAGCAATGGCGTGCTCGGCGGCGACACGTGCGCGGTCCGCGCCCGATGCCGATGCCGTGCCCATCATGGCCTGGCCCTGCTCGCCCATGATCGTCTTGACGTCTTCGAAGTCGACGTTGACGTTACCTTCGACGTTGATGATTTCGGCGATGCCCGCGCAAGCGTTGTGCAGGATATCGTCGGCCGAACGGAAGCAGTCTTCCTGCGTCGCGTCCTCGTCCATCAGTTCATAGAGGTTCTCGTTGAGCACCACGATGAGCGAATGCACGTGCTTGGCCAGTTCGGCAATGCCGTCCTCGGCCATCTTCAGGCGCTTGTTGCCTTCAAACGTAAAAGGCTTGGTGACCACGCCAACGGTCAGGATGCCCAGTTCCTTTGCCACTTCGGCCACGACCGGACCCGCGCCGGTGCCGGTGCCACCGCCCATGCCGGCGGTGATGAAGACCATGTGAGCGCCGTTCAGCGCAGCACGGATCTCCTCGCGCGCGGTTTCAGCCGACGCACGTCCCTGCTCGGGCTTGGCGCCCGCGCCCAGGCCGGTACGGCCCAAGCGAATCTGCACCGGGGCATTGGTTGCCGCCAGCGCTTGCGCATCGGTGTTGGCGCAGATGAAATCCACGCCGTGCACGCCGCTGCGAATCATGTGCGCGACGGCATTGCCACCCGCACCGCCCACACCAACGACCTTGATTACGGTCCCTTTGGTGTTGTTCTCAAGCATCTCAAAGTTCATCATGATGACTCCCTCACAAGTCCGATTTTGCAAATCACAAAAATTCCCCAACAACCTATATTTTGTGAATCGCCTCAAAGCCGATGCCGACTGCTATGGTCCGCGACGGGTTTGAGACGCCTCCCCTTTCTGGTCCGCCCCGCGATACTGCCGCGACGCATTCCAAGGAGCAGGCCCCAACCTGCCCCTTCCTCTCTTTAATTCATGAACCATTCCTTCATGCGCGCCAGCAGGCTTTTGAAATTGCCTGTCTGAGCGGCGACCTTGCGACCTCGCACACGCTGCATCCGTGCTTCCTGCAACAAACCCATGACCGTCGAGAAGCGCGGATTGCGCATCACGTCGGCCAAGCTTCCTTCGTATTCGGGTACCGCCACACGCACCGGCTTGAGGAACACGTCCTCGGCCAGTTCGATCATGCCGGGCAACTGCGCCGAACCGCCGGTCAGGACAACGCCCGATGCCAGCAGATCTTCGTAGCCTGAATCGCGCACCACCTGCTGCACCAGCGTGAAAAGTTCTTCGACGCGCGGCTCGATCACGGCGCCCAATGCCTGGCGCTTGACCTGGCGCGGGCCGCGATCGCCCAGGCCGGGCACTTCGACGGATTCGTCCGGGCTGGCCAGCACCTGCTTGGCGACGCCGTAGCGCAGCTTGATCTCTTCGGCGTCCGGCGTCGGCGTGCGCAGCATGGCCGCGATGTCGTTGGTGATCTGGTCGCCGGCAATCGGCAACACCGCGGTGTGGCGAATGGCGCCGCCGGTAAAGATGGCGACATCGGTGGTGCCACCGCCGATGTCCACCAGCACGACGCCCAGTTCTTTTTCGTCGGCCGTCAGCACGGCCAGGCTGGAGGCCAGCGGTTGCAGAATCAGGTCCTGCACTTCCAGGCCGCAGCGGCGCACGCACTTGACGATGTTCTGCGCGGCGCTGACCGCGCCGGTCACGATATGCACGCGCACTTCCAGGCGCAGGCCGCTCATGCCGATGGGCTCGCGGATGTCTTCCTGGCCATCAACGATGAACTCTTGCGTCAGCACGTGCAGCACTTGCTGGTCGGTCGGGATGTTCACCGCCTTGGCGGTCTCGATGACGCGGGCAACGTCGGTGGCGGTGACTTCTTTGTCCTTCACAGCGACCATGCCGCTGGAATTGAAGCTGCGGATATGGCTGCCGGCAATGCCGGTGTAGACGTCGCGAATCTTGCAATCTGCCATCAGCTCGGCTTCTTCAAGCGCGCGCTGAATGGAATTCACAGTGGTCTCGATATTGACGACCACGCCCTTGCGCATGCCGCGCGATTCATGCTGGCCAAGGCCGAGCACTTCGAATCGCCCTTCGGGCAAAATTTCAGCCACCACAGCCACCACCTTGCTGGTGCCGATATCGAGGGCGACGATAAGGTCCTTGATGTCACGGGTCATGGCGTTAGCGTTTCTTGGGAGGTTTCGGTGTGGATTTGGATTTGGTTTCCGACGCGGGCAACGGAGCCAGCGCCAGGGCGAAACCATTCGGATAGCGCAGGTCGGCCTGCGTGATGGTGCGCCCTTCCAGGCGCCCTGACACGACGGGCCACGCCTGCACAAAGCGTTGAATACGAGCCGCGAACGGCAAGGCGCCGGGCAGGCCATGCGGGTCCGGCGCGTCGGCGCCCGGGTCGCGGCCCAGGTCCAGCAGCATGCCGTTGGACAGCACCACCCGCCAGGCATAGCGCGGGCTCAGCTCCAACTGTTTGACATGCATGTCCAGCGGCGCGAACCACCGCGCCAATTCGGCGTAGCGCTGTACCACCAGCGATTCCGTGCCCTCGGGGCCCGAGAACTGCGGCAGTACGGTTTCGTCGTCCACCTCGCCCGTATTGGCCGTGAACGCTTCGCCCCAGGTGTTGATCATCTGGTTTTCGTTCCACAGCGCCAAGGGCTGCTGTTCCTCGATTCGCACGCGCAGCACGTTGGGCCAGATGCGACGCACGGTGGCATGGCGTACCCACGGCACCGATTCGAAGATCTCGCGCGCGTCGTCCAGGTCCACCGTGAAGAAGTTGCCCTTGAAGCGGCCCGCGATCGCCGAGCGCACCGCTTGCGGCGACACGTAGTGCAATTCGGTGTCCGGCATCGATTCCAGCTCGATGGCCGTCAGCGTGAAGAACGGGCGTTGCGCTACCCAGACCACGCCCGCGATCAGCATGGCGCAAACCGCCAGCACGGCTAGCGTGTTGGCGATCAGGTTGGTAGTGCGAGCGTCGTTCCACACGGATTATCCAGGTCAAGCGTTACGCGGGGCGCTGTGCACTTTGCACGAGGCCTCGGACAAAATCGCCACGCAGAGTTCGGCGTAGCTGATCCCCACGGCCTTCGCGGCCATCGGCACCAAAGAATGGCTGGTCATGCCAGGCGAGGTGTTCATTTCAAGCAGCCAGGGCCGGTTGTCGCGGTCGAGGATGAAGTCGGCGCGGCCCCAGCCTTCGCAGCCCAGCGCCTGATAGGCCTTAACGGCAATTGCGGCGACTTCTTCAGCCACGCCGTCCGGCAGCGTTGCCGGGCAGAAGTACTGCGTGTCGTCCGAGAAATACTTGTGTTCGTAGTCGTAGTTGCCACCGGGCGCGGCGATCTCGATGACGGGCAGCGCGCGCGCGCCCTTGCCCGACCCCAGCACCGCCACCGTCAGCTCGCGACCGGTGATGAATTGTTCGGCCAGCACCACGCTGTCAAAGCGCGCGGCGGCGGCATACGCTTCTTTCATGTCGGAATAGCCAACGACCTTGGTGATGCCCACGGTCGACCCTTCATGCGGCGGCTTGATGATCAGCGGCAGGCTCAGACGATCCGGCACCAGACGAAGTTCCGTGTCGGCATCCAACACTTCGAATTCGGGCGTTGGCAGGCCGTTTTGCAGCCACACGCGCTTGGTCATGGTCTTGTCCATGGCCAGCGCGGACGCCATCGGGCCGCTGCCGGTGTACGGAATGCCCAGCAATTCCAGCGCGCCCTGAATCGTGCCGTCTTCGCCGTAGCGGCCATGCAGCGCGATGAAGACGCGGTCAAAGCCTTCAGCGGCCAATTCGGCCAGGCTGCGTTCGCCCGTGTCGAACAGGTGCGCGTCCACGCCGGCGCTAGCCAGCGCCTGCTGCACGCCCTTGCCGGACATCAGCGACACTTCGCGTTCAGCGGAGCGTCCGCCGTACAACACACCCACTTTGCCGAATTGCGCGCTCATGCCAGTTCTCCTACTTGGGCGGGGACCTTGCTGATCGAACCCGCTCCCATCACGATCACGACGTCGCCGTTGCGCACGAAGTCGACCACAGCCTGCGGCAGTTCAGCCACGTCTTCGACGAACACCGGCTCGACCTTGCCGGCCACTCGCAGCGCGCGCGACAGCGCACGGCCATCGGCGGCCACCAGCGGCGGTTCGCCGGCGGCGTAGACCTCGGTCAACAACACGGCGTCGGCCGTGCCCAGCACCCGTACAAAATCCTCAAAGCAATCCCGCGTGCGCGTGTAGCGGTGCGGCTGAAAGGCCAGCACGATGCGGCGATCGGGCCAGGCGCCGCGCGCGGCAGCCAGCGTGGCCGCCATTTCGACAGGGTGATGGCCGTAGTCATCGATCACCGTGAAGGTGCCGCCGCCATGGCTGGCCGGCACCGGAAATTCGCCCGTCTGCGTGAAACGGCGGCCCACGCCCTTGAAGGCGGCCAACGAATCGCGGATGGCGTCATCGGACACGCCCAGCTCGGTTGCAACGGCAATCGCGGCCAGCGCGTTGCGCACGTTATGCAGGCCGGGCAGGTTCAGTTCCACTTGCAGCGGCGGCAGCAGCGTGTCGCGATGCGTGCGCTGCACGTTAAAGCGCATGCGCGTGCCGGACGGCTGCACTTCATAAGCGCGCACCTGCGCGTCTTCGTTCAAGCCATAGGTGGTGATCGGGCGCGACACGAAGGGCATGATCTCGCGCACATTGGCGTCGTCCGAGCACAGCACGGCGCTGCCATAGAACGGCAGGCGCTGCGTGAATTCGATGAAGGCACTTTTCAGGCGCGCCACATCGTGCCCGTAGGTGTCCATGTGGTCGGCGTCGATGTTGGTCACGATGGCCATCACCGGCAGCAGATTCAGGAACGACGCGTCGGACTCATCGGCTTCGACAACGATGTAGTCGCCCTGCCCCAGCCGCGCGTTGGCGCCGGCCGAGTTCAAGCGGCCACCAATCACGAATGTGGGGTCCAGGTCGCCGGCCGCAAGCACGCTGGCGACCAGGCTGGTGGTGGTGGTCTTGCCGTGCGTACCGGCCACGGCGATGCCGCGCTTCAGGCGCATCAACTCGGCCAGCATGATGGCGCGCGGGACCACGGGGATACGCGCGGCGCGGGCAGCGATGACTTCGGGGTTGTCGCCCGCCACCGCGGTGGACGTGACGATGGCGGCCGCGCCGGTAACGTTGCTGGCCACGTGACCGATGGCGATCTTCACGCCCAGACCGGCCAGGCGGCGCGTGACCGCAGATTCGTTCAGGTCGGAACCGCTAATCGTGTAGCCCAGGTTGAGCAGGACCTCGGCAATGCCGCTCATGCCCGAGCCGCCGATGCCCACGAAATGGATATGTTGAATTCTGTGTTTCATGATGAACGCCCCGCTGCTTGTTCGCAGACATCGGCGATATGGGCCGCGGCTTCCGGCTGCGCATGCGCGCGGGCACGGACGGCAACGGCTTCGAGTTCTTGTCGGGAACGCTGGGCCAGCCAGTCCGCCAGCCACTCGGGCGTCAGGGCGGATTGCGGCTGTAGCCAAGCGGCCTCTGCATCGCTCAAGAAGCGTGCATTGGCGGTCTGGTGGTCATCGATGGCATGCGGCAGCGGCACGAACAGCGCGGCGACGCCCGCGGCCGCTACTTCAGACACCGTCATGGCGCCCGCGCGGCAGATCAGCAGGTCGGCATCGCCCATGGCGCCCGCCATGTCTTCGATGAACGCGCGGCAATCGGCCGGCACGCCCGCCTGGGCGTAGGCTTGTTGCAGCGCGGGTAAATGTTGTTCGCCGGCCTGATGGACAACCACCGGGCGGCGATCCTGCGGCAAGCGCGACAGCGCTTGCGGTACGGCAATATTCAGCGCCTGCGCGCCCAGGCTTCCCCCCACGACAAGCAGGCGCAACGGACCGGAGCGGCTGGCGTAACGCATGGCCGGGTCGGGCAGCGCGCACAGGTCGGCGCGCACCGGGTTGCCCATCGTCTCGCCTTTGGGCAGCACGTCGGGGAAGCCGCTAAGCACGCGGCGCGACATCTTTGCCAGGCACTTGTTCGCGGTGCCGGCAACGGCATTCTGTTCGTGCACGACCAGCGGGGTGCCGCGCAGCGCCGCGATCACGCCCCCGGGGAACGCCACGTAGCCGCCCATGCCCAGCACCACGTCGGGACGCACGTCCGCCAGGCGCGACCAGGCTTGCGCGAAGGCGCGTAGCAGCAGGAACGGCAGTTTCAGCAGCGCGGACGCGCCCTTGCCGCGCACGCCTTGAAAGCGCAGCGGCACCAGTTCAATACCGCGCGGCGGCACCAGCTTGCCTTCCATCTTGTCCGGGTTGCCCAACCACATCACGCGCCAGCCCCGCGCGCGCAACACATCGGCCACGGCCAGACCGGGCATGATGTGGCCGCCGGTGCCGCCGGCCATGATCAGGATGGTGCGCGCGGCGGTCATACCCGTCCCCCACGCATCATCACGCGATTTTCGACGTCAACCCGGATCAGCATGGCCAGCGCGCAAAGGTTCATCACCAC
Source organism: Achromobacter sp. ESBL13 (assembly GCF_036668755.1). Taxonomy (NCBI): domain Bacteria; kingdom Pseudomonadati; phylum Pseudomonadota; class Betaproteobacteria; order Burkholderiales; family Alcaligenaceae; genus Achromobacter; species Achromobacter sp. ESBL13. Next base: position 403,205 of record NZ_JAZEVT010000007.1, read on the forward strand.
GCCCGAACCGCCGTAGCTCATCAGCGGCAAGGTCAGGCCCTTGGTGGGCAGCAGGCCCAGGCACACGCCCATGTTGATAAAGGACTGCACGCCGAACCACATCGCGACGCCATGCGCCACCAGGCCCGCGAACGTGCGTTCCATGGCGATGGCCTGACGCCCGATATCGAAGCCGCGGTAGACGATGATGGCGAACAGCGTGATCACCAGCATGACGCCGGCAAAGCCAAGTTCTTCGCCCACCACCGCCATCAGGAAGTCGGTGTGCGCTTCGGGCAGGTAATGCAGTTTTTCCACGCTGGCGCCCAGGCCCACGCCCAGCCATTCGCCACGGCCCAGCGCGATCAACGAATGCGACAGCTGATAGGCGCTGCCATAGGCGTTGTCTTCGTTCCAGGGGTCCAGATACGCGAACAGGCGCGCGCGGCGCCACGGCGACAGCCAGATCAGCATCAGGAAGGTGCCGACCAAGACGGCCAGCAGGCTGCTGAAGTATTTGCCGTTGATGCCGCCCAAAAACAGGATGCCGATGGCAATGGCCACGATCACCATGAAGGCGCCCAGGTCGGGCTCAAGCAGCAGCAGCATGCCCACGCCGGCCAACGCAAAGGCCATCGGCAAAAAGCCGCGCGCGAACGCCTGCATGTGTTCCTGCTTGCGCACCGTGTAGTCGGCGGCATAAAGCAAGGCCGCCAGCTTCATCAATTCAGACGGCTGAAAGTTCAGCGGACCCAGCGGGATCCAGCGATGCGCGCCGTTGACTTCGCGGCCGATGCCCGGGATCAGCACCGCCACCAGCAGCACCATCGCCACCACGAACAGCGGCACCGCCATGCGCTGCCAGACCCGGATCGGGATGGCCAGCACGACCGCGCCCGCAACCAGGCCGGCGCTGACGAACAGGCCATGGCGGATCACGAAGTAGTAGCGGCCATAGGACGCGTAGCGCGGGCCGTCGGCCAACGCGATCGACGCCGAATACACCATCAGCAAGCCCAGCAGCAACAAGGTCGACGCCGCGATGACCAGCGGCAGATCGAAGTTGCGCATCTTGGTACGGCCGGGCCGTACGGCATTGACGCTGGCGGTGAGGTCGGCGATCAGGCTCATGCCACTTCTCCGCGGTCGCGTGCCAGGTCTTCGACCTCTTCCATGAAAACCTGCCCACGGTGCGGATAGTTGCGGAACATATCCAGGCTGGCGCACGCCGGCGACAGCAACACGGCGTCGCCCGGCTGCGCCAGATCGGCCGCGCCGCGCACGGCGGCATGCAGTGAGTCAACGGTGATGCAGCTGACGCCGGTGGACGCCAGCACACGGCCGATCTCGGGGCCGTCCACGCCGATCAGCATGACGGCGCGCGCATGGCGCGACACCACGGGGATCAGAGGCGAAAAGTCCTGGCCCTTGCCTTGCCCGCCGGCAATCAGCACGACCGGTTGGCCCAGGCCTTCCAGCGCGGCCACCGTGGCGCCCACGTTGGTGCCCTTGCTGTCATTGATGTAGTCCACGCCGCCGATCTGGCGCACGAACGCTGCACGATGCGGTTCGCCCGCGTATTCGCGCAACGTGCGCAGCATGGCGCCCCAGCCCAGGTCCAGGCAGCGGGCCAGTTGCAGGGCGGCCAGCGCGTTCAAGGCGTTGTGGATGCCCCGAATGCGCAACGCGTCCACGGGCATCAGGCGGCTTTTGCGACCGTTGGCGCGCACCGGTTCGGGCGCGTCTTTCTTGCGACGCGTGGGCGGTGCGGGTTCGTCGAAATCGCTGGGTTCGCAGGCAACGAGCCAAGCCACGCCCTGGCCCAGTTCCAGGCCCATGTCGCCGACCAGCTCGGGCATGTCTCGGCCAAAGCTGCGCACGTTCAGCGCGTTCAAGGTAGGCACCATGGCCACGGTAAGCGGGTCATCACGGTTGACGATGGCGATACGCGCCATCGTCAGAATGCGGGCCTTGGCAGCGGCGTAGGATTCCATGCCGCCATGCCAGTCAAGGTGGTCTTGCGTCACGTTCAGCACGACGGCGGCGTCGGCCATCAGCGAGCGCGTCGTTTCCAGTTGGAAGCTGGACAGCTCGAGCACCCACACCTGCGGCAGCGCATCGTTGTCCAGCGCGTCCATCAGCGCGGTCAGAGCGGCCGGGCTGATGTTTCCGGCGGCGATCACCGACAGGCCGCTGGCGTCGATCAAGTCGCGCGTCAGGGCGGTGACGGTGGTCTTGCCGTTGGTGCCGGTGACGGTCAACAGGCGCGGACGGTATTCGCGCGTTTCGGCCAGATCGGCCAACGCGCGGGCAAACAATTCAATTTCGCCAAGCACCTCGATGCCGCGGGCTTCGGCCTCGCGCAGCAGATCAGCGGCAGGCGCTTGCGTGGGCGCCAGGCCGGGGCTAAGGACGATTTGCGTCACGCCATCCAGCAGGGCCGTATCAAAGGACGCATCGCATCCCAGGTGGTAATGCACATCACTTTGCGCCAGCGCCTCTTGCAGCGCGGCAAGCCCACCCGGTTCAGCGCGCGTGTCGGCCACGCGCAAGCGGGCGCCCAGGCGGGCGCACCAGCGTGCGGCGGCGACACCCGTCTCGCCCAATCCAAGGATCAGGACAAGCGGCGCGTCAGCGCGGGAGGTTTCCATCGTATTCATCGCAACTTCAGGGTTGAGAGGCCAATCAGCACCAGCATCATGCTGATGATCCAGAAACGCACGACCACCTGGGTTTCTTTCCAGCCGCCCACTTCAAAGTGATGATGCAGCGGGGCCATGCGGAATATGCGTCGACCTGTTCCATAACGTCGCTTGGTGTACTTGAACCACGTCACCTGAATCATCACCGACAGCGTTTCCACCACGAACACGCCGCCCATGATGAACAGCACGATTTCCTGGCGCACGATGACCGCGATGGTGCCCAGCGCGCCGCCCAGGGCAAGCGCGCCGACGTCGCCCATGAAGACCTGGGCCGGATACGCGTTGAACCATAAAAAGGCGAGTCCCGCGCCCCCTATCGCCGCGCACAGCACCATGAGTTCGGACGCGCCGGGGATGTATGGAAACAGCAGGTACTTGGAATAGTCGACGCGGCCGACCACGTAGGCGAAGATACCCAGCGCGCTGCCCACCATCACGGTGGGCATGATGGCCAGGCCATCCAGGCCGTCGGTCAGGTTCACGGCATTGCTGGTGCCAACAATCACGGCCCAGGTCAGCGCCACGAATCCCAGCACGCCCAGCGGATAGCTGACGGACTTGAAGAACGGCACGATCAGGTCGGCGCGCGTCGGCAGCGACATCGTGAAGCCGCTACCGACCCAGGCCTTGAACAAGGGCCACAGGTCGGTGTTGGCGGGGGCCGACACGGCAAACGCCAGGTACACCGCGGCCACCATGCCGATGGTGGCCTGCCAGAAGAATTTCTGCCGCGCGGGCATGCCTTCGGGATCGCGATAGACGACCTTGCGGTAATCGTCCATCCAGCCGATCCAGCCGAAGCCGAACGTGACCAGCAGGACCACCCACACGAAACGGTTGGTCCAGTCGGCCCACAGCAACGTGCTGATGGCAATGGAAATCAAAATCAGCACGCCGCCCATCGTGGGGGTGCCGGTCTTGACCAGATGCGTTTCCGGGCCATAGGCGCGCACGGCCTGGCCGATCTTCATTTCGGTCAACTTGCGTATCACACGCGGACCGGCCACCAGGCCGATCAGCAACGCCGTCGCGCACGCCAGCACGGCGCGCAAAGTGATGTATTCGAACACGCCCAGGGCGCGCACATCATCGGAAAGCAGACGGGCTAGCTCAAGCAGCATGCTGCTCTCCCTGCGCCTTGGCCGTCTGTTCGTCGTTCGTGGAAAAAGCCTTCACTACCCGCTCCATGCGCATAAAGCGCGATCCCTTTATCAATACGCTGGACGGGCGCAAGCCGCGCAAGGCGGCCACCACTTCGTCTACCGATGTGCACGCTTGCGCGCCGGGTCCGTATGCGGCCGCGGCCGCCCGGCTGGCGTCGCCCAGCGTGATCAACGCGTCAAGCCCTTGCTCGCGCGCATAGTGGCCCGCCTCGGCGTGCAAGGCGGGGCCGTTGTCCCCGATTTCACCCATGTCGCCCAACACCAGGACACGCGTGCCGGCGATTCGCGCCAGCACGTCGATGGCCACGCGAACCGAATCGGGGTTGGCATTGTAGGTGTCATCGATCAGCAACGTTCCGTCGCTTAATTGTTTGTGCTGCATGCGGCCGGCAACCGGCGCGAAGCCCGCCAACGCGCGCACGGTAACGTCCAGCGGCGCACCTGCTGCGATGGCGCTGGCGATGGCGGCCAACGCATTGCGCAGGTTGTGCAAGCCGGGCACGGGCAAGACCAGGTCCGCCACGCCCACCGGCGTCACAACGCGGCAACGCGTTGAGCCCACGTCGGCAAGGATCTGCTCGGCGTAGACGTCCAGCCCGGGCTGCAAGCCGAAGCGCAGCACGCGGCGCGGTTCGGCCAGCGCGTCCCAAATGGCGCAATACGGTTCGTCCCCGGGATACACGGCAACCCCGTCATCCGGCAAGGCGGCGATGGCAGCGCCGTTTTCGTGCGCAACCGCTTCCACGGTGTGCATGAATTCCTGGTGTTCGCGCTGCGCGTTGGTCACCAAAGCGACCGTGGGCGCGGCCATGTCGGCCAGCTGCGCGATTTCGCCCGGGTGGTTCATGCCCAGCTCGAACACCGCGGCGCGATGTTCGGCGCGCAGGCGCAGCAGCGTCAGCGGTACGCCGATGTCGTTGTTCAAATTGCCGGCGGTGGCCAAACGGCCCGACTCGCCCTGCCATTCGGCCAACATCGCCGAGATCATTTCCTTGGTGGTCGTCTTGCCGTTGCTGCCGGTTACCGCCACCACGGGCAGCGTGAACTGCGCGCGCCACGCGGCACCGATGCGCATCAGCGCAATGCGGGTATCGCCCAGCACCACTTGCGGCAGCTTGGCGTCCGACACGGCGTGCGCCACGACGGCCGCGCACGCGCCCCGACCTTCGGCCTGGTCCAGATAGTTATGCGCGTCGAAATTCTCGCCGACCAGCGCCACGAAAAGTTCGCCCGGGCCGATACGGCGGGTATCGGTGGACACGCCCTTGACCTGCGGCAGCAGCAGCGCCAGGCGCGCCCACTCGCGGTCATCAAAGGGCAGCTTTTCGCCGCCAACGTCTTGATACGTTTCATGGCCCTTGCCGGCCAGCAGCACGACATCGTCAGGCGCGGCGGACCAGATGGTCTGCATGATGGCGCGCGCGCGATCAACTTGGGCGTCGGCGTGCGTCGTTTCCGGGATGCCGGCCAGGATTTGATCGACGATGGCTTGCGGGGATTCTGTGCGCGGATTGTCGCTGGTCACGACGACGTGATCAGCCAGCTGCGCGGCGATGCGGCCCATTTCGGGGCGCTTGCCCGGATCGCGCTCGCCGCCGCAGCCGAACAGGCAGATCAAGCGGCCGGAACGGGCGACGGCCACGGGGCGCAACGCGGTCAATGCGCGCGACAAGGCATCCGGCGTGTGCGCGTAGTCCACCACCACCAGCGCGCCTCGGCCGGCGGAAGACTGGGGAGACACAGCTATCGGCTCCACGGTCTGCAAGCGCCCGTCAACCGGATCCGTCGCGGCCAATTCGCGCGCGATCTGTGCAAACGGCAGGCCCAGCTTGTACAGCACGCCGGCCACCAATAGCAGGTTGGACACGTTGTGCGCGCCCAGCAGGCGCGTCACGATCTGGGCTTCGCCGTGCGGGGACACCAACGTAAAGATCTGGCCCTGCGAAGTGGCCTGCAAGTCCCGCGCGCGCATCGCGGCGGGGATGTCGGGCGAATCGCCCAGGCTGTAGCCCATCGTGGCCATGCCTTGCGGCAGGCTTGCCAGCAGGCGGAGGCCGGCTTCGTCGTCGGCATTGACGACGGCGGCGGTCAGGCCTGGCCATTGGAACAGCCGAGCCTTGGCGGCTTCGTAGCGTTCCATCGTGCCGTGGTAGTCAAGATGGTCGCGCGTCAGATTGGTGAAGGCGGCCAGCGCCACGCGCACGCCGTCCAAGCGGCCTTGTTCGATGCCAATTGACGACGCTTCCATCGCCACGGCCTGGGCGCCGGCATCGCGCATCGCGGCCAGCGTGCGGTGCACGGTCAGGACGTCGGGCGTGGTCAGGTCGCCGCCCAGCGTGCGGCCGTCGGGCAGCACGGCGCCCAAGGTGCCAATGGTGCCGCAAGGCTTGTCGTTGCGGCTGAGCGCGTGCGCAATCCACTGCACCGACGACGTCTTGCCATTGGTGCCGGTTACGGCCACCACTGCCAGCGCGGCCGACGGGCGGCCGTACCAGGTGTCGGCCAGCTCGCCCAGCAAGGCGCGCAGGCCGGTGACCGGCAGCATCGGCGTACCCGACGCGGCATTCTGTAGCGCTTCGGTGGCGGGCGCTTCGAACAATACGGCACTGGCGCCAAGCGCCAATGCCTTGTCTATATAGAGACGTCCGTCGCTGGACAGGCCCGGGCAGGCAACGAACACGTCGCCCGGCTCGATATCGCGCGAGTCCAGTTTCAGATGCGCGGTCAACGAGACGCGCGCATGCAACCACGCCACGGTTTCAGCAACCGTGGCGACAGGGGTAGAGAGGAAGCCGTTGGCGCTCATCTGCCTGGCTCCTTGAGACCAGCAACAATCGTGGATTCAAAAGGCGCGTCGGGCCGCACCCCCATCAACCGGAGGCTTCCGCCCACAATGTGGGAGAACACCGGCGCGGCGATGGCGCCGCCGTAATAACCGCCTACGGTGGGCTCGTCGATGGACACGGCCACGACGATCTTCGGATCGGAAACCGGCGCAAAGCCCACGTACGAGCTGCGGTAGCGCTGCATGCTGTATTTGCCGTCGACAATCTTGCGTGCGGTGCCGCTCTTGCCGGCCACGCGATAGCCCTGCACCTGTGCGGCCTTGGTGCCTTCGGGACCAGCGGCGGCTTCAAGCATCGCGCGCACCATGGCGGTGGTCTTGGGGGTGTAGATCTTGACGCTGGTGGGATCGCTGTCGCGCTTGACCAGCGTCAGCGACACCATGTCGCCGTTACGGGCGAAGACGGTGTAAGCGCGCGCCACTTGCAGCAGCGACACGGACAGGCCGTAACCGTAGGCCATGGTGGCTTTTTCAATCAGGCGCCAACGGTCCCAGGGACGCAAACGGCCGGGCGCCGCGCCGGGGAATCCCACTTGAGGGGCCTGGCCCAAGCCCAATTCGGTGAAGCGGTCCCACATCTCGCGGGATTCCAGCTTCTCGGAGATCATGGTCATGCCGATGTTGCTGGACTTGCGCAACACCCCGGCAACGTCCAGCGTGCCATTGCGGCTGACGTCGCTGATCGTGCTGCCTTGATAGGTGAAGCGGCCATTGCCCGTTTCGAAAAGCGTGGACGTCGTGATGCGACCCAGGTCCAGCGCCAGCGCGGCCGTGAACGGCTTCATGATGGAACCGGGCTCGAACGTATCGGTAATAGCCTGGTTGCGCAGCTTGGAACCATGAAAGGTCTCACGCTTGTTCGGGTCGAACGTCGGCACGTTGGCCAACGCCAGGATTTCGCCGGTATGCACGTCCACGACCACGGCGGTAGCGCCCTTGGCCTGGTGCTTTTCCATGGCGTCCTTCAATTCCTTGAACACCAGGTACTGCAAACGGGTATCGATGGACAGGCGCAGGTCGCGGCCGTCAACGGGCAACGTCACGGCCTGCACGTCTTCGATGACGCGGCCCAGCCGGTCCTTGATGACGCGGCGGCTGCCCGGGCGGCCCTGCAATTGCTGGTTGAACGTAAGCTCAACCCCTTCCTGGCCCTGATCTTCAACGCTGTTGAAGCCCACCACATGGGCCATCACGTCGCCGTCGGGATAGTAGCGGCGCGTTTCGGGCTGCTGATGAATGCCCGGCATGTTCAGCTGCTTGATCTTGTCCGCCACGTCCATCGAGACCTGACGCTTCAGGTAGACAAAGTTCTTGTCTTCGTCGACCAAACGATGGCGCAGGTCGGCCACGGGCGTTTCCAGCAACTTGGCCAGCGCGTCCATTTGCGCGGGCGTGCCCTGCTTGGCGTCTTCCGGGATCGCCCAGATGGCGCGTGCGGGCACGCTTGAGGCCAGCACCGCGCCGTTGCGATCCATGATCTTGCCGCGCGTGGCGGCCAACGTCAGCGTGCGTTCGTAGCGGCGTTCGCCCTGCTGCTGCAGAAACTCCGTCGACAAACCCTGCAAAAACAAAGCGCGCCCAGCCAGCACCGTGAAACCGCCAAACAGCAGAATCAGCACCAGGCGCGCGCGCCACGAGGGCAATTGCCCGCGCAGTACAGGGTTATCGAAGAAGGGAACGCGTTTCATTGCGCGCCTCCGGTGGAGGAGACGGGCGCTTGGTTCACGTACAGGGTGCGGTCCGGAACGATGGAGATCATCTTCAGGCCGTCGCGTGCGATAGCATCCACCCGCGCATTGCGGGCAAATTCGGCGCGCTCAAGCTGCAAGCGGCGCCAGTTGGTTTCCAGGTCGCGCGCCTGCGCCTGATCGCGTCCCAGCTCAACAAAAAGCTGGCGCGACTGATACCGACTGGTGACCAGCGAAATGGCCGACAGCATCAGTAGCGCCGCAACGATCAGGTTGACACGACCCATCAGCGCCGCCCCCCTTTGCCACCGCGGCGAGGCGGCGGAGCCAGGTCGCTGCCAGGCAACGAGCCGATCTTCACAAACGCAAAACCGCCCTCAGGGGGCAGCGGCGTTTCGGTGCGTTCGGCCACGCGCAAGACAGCAGAGCGGGCGCGGGCATTGCCGGAGACTTCGTCGTCTTCAGCCTGGACCCGACCTAGGGAGCGCAGGATAGGCTGGGGCATTTCGCTTTCGCGCAGCGGCAGGCGTGCATGCGCGGCGGCCGGCCGAGCCGCCGCCACGATGCACTGCTTGACCATGCGGTCTTCAAGCGAATGAAAGCTGATCACCGCCAACCTCCCTCCCGGGGCAAGCAGGTCTAGAGCTGCCGCGAGGGTGCGCGCGAGCTCTTCGAGTTCCCGATTGATGTAAATCCGTAAAGCTTGAAAGGTGCGTGTGGCCGGATGCTGCCCCTTTTCGCGCGTGCGGACGGCGCTGGCGACGCACTCGGCAAGCTCGAGCGTGGTGCACAGCGGCCTTGTTGCGCGGCGAGCAGCAATCGCCTTTGCAACCTGAAAAGCAAACCGTTCTTCGCCATAATCCGCTATGACCTCCCGCATCTCATCCACACTGGCTTGCGCCAGCCATTCCGCCACCGTGGGACCACGAGTGGTGTCCATCCGCATATCAAGCGGGCCGTCTCGCATGAACGAAAAGCCGCGCTCGGCATCATCGATCTGAGGCGACGACACGCCCAGATCCAGCATCACGCCATCGACCTTGTCGATGCCAAGCTGCTGCAATTCTTCAGCCATGGTGGCAAAGCCGCCATGCACTACCGTGACCCGCGGGTCCGCAGCCGCCAACGCATTGGCTACCGCGATCGCCTCAGGGTCCTTGTCGAACACCACCAGCCGCGCGGACTTGCCCAAGCGTCCAAGCAGTTCGCGACTGTGCCCGCCGCGGCCGAAAGTGCCGTCGACAAACACGCCGCGTTCCGCCCGCGTAGCCGTATCCGGCTCGGTCTGGGAGTGCGACCGTGTCGCGCCTTTGCCGCCGAAGTCTGGCAGCAGTAGCGCGTCCACCGTCGGCTCCAGCAGAACGGGCCGATGTTCGAATTCCATAAACTTTTTCAGAACGAAAACTGGTTCAACACATCCGGCATACCCTTGGCCAAGTCTTCCGCCTCGCGGCTGGCCAGAGTAGCGGCGTCCCACAGCTCGAAGTGCGCGCCCAGACCGAGCAGCATCACATCGCGCGTCATACCGGAAGCGTTGCGCAGTTCAGGAGCGATCAGGACCCGGCCGGAGCCATCCAGTTCGACGTCCTGAGCGTTGCCCAGCAACAGCCGCTGCAACGCACGAGCCGTCATGGGAAAAGCGGCGATCTGCTCGCGCTTCTTTTCCCATTCAGGACGCGGGTACACCAGCAAGCAGCCGTCAGGGTGGCGTGTCAGGGTCAGCCGGCCATCGGCCTGCGACATGAGCGCGTCACGATGCCGGGTCGGGATCGAGATCCGCCCCTTCGCATCCAGCGTGAGTGCGCTGCTTCCCTGAAACACCACTTTTACCCCACTTAATTGCACAATTTCCTACTATTTCCCACTCTACGGTATGGCAATGGGGCGGTCAAGCGAGTGGTTGCAATTTTTTCAATCACAACAAGGACTTAGGCCAATATGTAAAACCGCAAAAAGAAAAACCTCCTGATTTATCAGGAGGTTGCGAGACACACTAAAAGTCCTTCGTCAGAAGTAGCGGCTAACGATGCCTTTGCATTGTTTTACGCCGCGTCCTTTGCACCGGTTGGCAAGGCTTCCCGCCGAACGCCCCATTTTGGCGCGCCGAAAAAATCGGCGGCGCATGCCGGGCGGCCAGGCGTTGATGCCTGGCGCCACGCGAGTGGGAATATTCGATGCAAGACGAGTCTATAGGCCGGATTCTGTACACCAGGTTGCCCTGGCGGACGATCATTCCTCTGCGCGGATCATTGCTGAGCCGCTCTAGCCATCTACCCGCATGCTTGGACGGAGCCGCCCTTCGCGACCCGAGGGTCGCACGCATGCCTATTTGATGTTGCTCCGGATAGAGGTTGCCGCGTTTCACCCTGAGACGCCGTCTTTCGTTGCCGAACGACGCGATACGGAGATGGCCGTACCTGTGCGCGCAAAGCGCGCCCGCTTCCCAGTCTCGTCTCTGTGGCCCTATTCCTCAACCGCGTCCGAGGACGCGGCCGGACGGCCGTTAGCCGTTATCCTGCCCTGTGGAGTCCGGACCTTCCTCGATGGATTCGCATCCACCGCGATCGCCCGACCCGTCTTGCGGTTCGTATTCTATTACAGGTGGCGGCACTGTCCCCCACACGTCAGGGTCCCGGCCCGTTCAACGGCTTGCCGAGGTTCCTGCGACAATACGCGTTGATCCGCTTAGACGCCGCAGAAAAGACCGACTACATGGCCCTCGCTACCCTCATCACCCTGACCGACATTCAGCTGGCTTATGGCCACCACCCATTGCTGGACCATGCCGACTTCGCCATCCAGGCCGGCGAGCGCATTGGCCTGATCGGCCGCAATGGCGCCGGCAAGTCGTCGCTGCTGAGACTGCTGGACGGCCGCACCCTGCCTGACGACGGCGACATCGCCCGCAGCTCGGGGTTGCGCGTGGCCACCGTCGAACAGGAGCCCGAGCTGGACGAAAACGCCACGGTGTTCGACGTGGTCTGCAACGTGGAAGGCGACCACGAAGACTGGCAACGCCCCTCTCGCGTGCGCGCCATGCTGGAAAAACTTGGCTTGCCTGCGGACGTGCAAATCGCCGGCCTGTCTGGCGGCACGCGCAAGCGCGTGGCCCTGGCACGCGCCCTGGTTGAAGAGCCCGACCTGCTGCTGCTGGACGAACCCACCAACCATCTGGACTTCGAAGGCATTGCCTGGCTGGAAGAGATGTTGCGCGGCTGGCGCGGCGCCGCCGTCATCATCACCCACGACCGTCGCTTTCTGGATGCCGTCACCACCCGCATCGTTGAACTGGACCGCGGCCGTCTGTTGAGCTTTCCCGGCAACTTCTCGCAGTGGCAGGAACGCAAGGCCCAATGGCTGGAATCCGAACGCCTGGAACAGGCTCGCTTCGACAAGCTGCTTGCGCAGGAAGAAGTCTGGATCCGCAAGGGCGTCGAGGCGCGCCGAACCCGCAATGAAGGCCGGGTGCGCCGCCTGGAAAGCCTGCGCGTCCAGCGCGCTGAACGTCGTGAACGTATTGGCGACGTCTCGTTGGCCCTGGCCGAAGGCCAACGTTCGGGCAAGCTGGTTGCCGAACTTGAGCATGTGGGCAAGACCTTTGGCGACAAGGTGGTGGTGAACGACTACTCCACCACCATCCTGCGCGGCGACCGCATCGGCATCATCGGGCCCAACGGGGCCGGAAAGACCACGTTGCTCAAGCTCATCCTGGGCGAGATGCAGCCCGACAGTGGCACGACGCGGATGGGTACCAATGTGGCCGTCGCGTATTTCGACCAGATGCGCGCGCAGCTGGATGAGAACGCGTCGTTGGTGGACATCATCAGCCCGGGCAGCGAATGGGTCGAAATCGGCGGCACCCGCAAACACGTCATGACATATTTGGGCGACTTCCTGTTCTCGCCCGCCCGCGCCGGCTCGCCCGTGCGCAGCCTGTCCGGCGGCGAACGCGCCCGCCTGCTGTTGGCGCGCCTGTTCGCCCGCCCTGCCAACGTGCTGGTGCTGGACGAACCGACCAACGACCTGGACATCGAAACGCTTGAGCTGCTGGAAGAGCTGTTGCAGGAATATGCCGGCACGGTGCTGCTCGTCAGCCACGACCGCGCCTTCCTGAACAACGTTGTCACGCAGACCATCGCCTACGAAGGCGACGGACACTGGCGCGATTATGTCGGTGGATACGATGAATGGGTGGCGCAACGCCCCGCGCCCGCCGCCTTGGAAGCCGATGTGGAAGCCACCGCCAAGCCCGTTGACGAAAGCGCCGCGCGCGCGAAGGTCGCTCGTGCCAAGCCGGCCAAGGCCAGCAAGATCAATGCGTGGGACTTGCGCGAGCTTGAAGGCCTTCCCGATGCCATCGCCGCGCTGGAGGCGCAGCAGGCGGAACTGGCCGGCAAGCTGGCGGACGGCAGCCTCTACCGCGACGCGCCGGCGGAAGTCGAGCGCATCAACGGCGAACTGGCCAAGCTGGAAAGCGAGCTTGAAGAAAAGTTTGCGCGCTGGGAACTGCTGGAAGCACGCCGCGACGGCACGCTGTAAAGTGCCTGCACGCCTTTTTTCGGCAGCTTATATTTTGGTCATCTATATATAGGCACATCTATACACAGCAAAAAATCGGGGTGATCGGCAACATGCCGATCACCCCGATTCACGTTAGTGGCCGCGCCCGGGCGCGCCCCGTGCCGCTCAAGCGTGAGCGCGCCAAGCCAGCGCCTCGCCCGCCGCCAACGGCACCAGCGTCGTATTGCCGAATGCCAGCTCTTCGGGCACCTGATACGTTTCGCGCACCAGCGTCAGCGTGCCGGTATTGCGCGGCAGACCATAAAAATCCGGACCATGGAAGCTTGCAAAGGCTTCCAGCTTGTCCAGCTTGCCCACGGCATCAAACGCGGTCGCATACAGCTCCATCGCGTGCAGCGCGGTGTAGCAACCCGCACAGCCGCAGGCGTGTTCCTTCAGGCCGCGGGCGTGCGGTGCGCTGTCCGTGCCCAGGAAAAACCGGGGGCTGCCGCTGGTGGCGGCCTCGACCAAGGCAAGGCGGTGCGTTTCGCGCTTCAGGATCGGCAGGCAATACCAATGCGGGCGTACGCCACCCTGGAAGATCGCGTTGCGGTTGTAGAGCATGTGCTGAGGGGTGATCGTCGCGGCCGTCGGCCCTTCAGCATCCCGCACATACTCCGCGCCTTCTTTCGTCGTGATGTGTTCGAACACCACCTTCAAGGCCGGGAACGCGCGACGCAACGGTTTCATGACGCGTTCGACAAAAATGGCTTCGCGGTCGAATACGTCGATAGCGGGATCCGTCACCTCGCCGTGCACGAGCAAAGGCATTCCGCATTTTTCCAATGCTTCCAGGGCCTGGGTGCACTTGCCCAACAAGTCAGTCACGCCGGCGTCCGAGTTGGTCGTCGCACCAGCGGGATAGAGCTTCACCGCGTAGACCTGACCGGATGCATGCGCGTTGCGGATCTCTTCGGCTGAGGTGTTGTCCGTCAGATAAAGCGTCATCAGCGGAGTGAAGGCGTCGGCGTTGCCGCCCGCCTTGCGCAACGCTTGAAGGATGCGATCCCGATACGCCAGCGCCTGCTCCGTGGTGGTCACCGGCGGCTTCAGATTCGGCATGATGATGGCCCGCGCAAACTGGCGTGCGGTGTCGGCCACCACGGCTTCCAGTGCCGCGCCATCGCGCAGATGCAGGTGCCAATCATCAGGGCGGGTGATAGTAAGCTGGGTCGTGCTTTGAGTAGACATGGAAGAGGCTTCTTAATCTGCCAGCGGCATGCCCCGTTCAGCCAGCGCGGCAAACATCGCGCTGCCCAGGGGAATGACCGCATCGTTGAAATCAAAATGAGAGTTGTGCAGCACGCAGCCCGACTCGGCGCCGCCTTGGCCCAGGCGGAAGTACGCACCTGGCTTGCTCTGCAACATGAACGAGAAATCTTCAGAGCCCATCGACGGCACCAGATCGCGCACGACGTTTTCTTTGCCGATCATCTCGGTGGCGATATCGGCGACCAGGTTCGCATGTTGCGGCGTGTTCAGGGTGGCGGGATAGATGCGTTCGTAGATTAGTTCAGCGGTCCCGCCGAATGCGCTGGCGATTGCGGTGACCAGCTCTCGCATGCGCGTCTCAACCATTTCTTGAACCGACTTGCGGAACGTGCGCACCGTGCCCACCAACTTCGCTTCGCGCGGAATGACGCTCATGGCGCCGGGATGGCCCGCCTGCATCGACCCGATCGACACCACCGCGGAATCCAGCGGATTCACGTTGCGCGACACAATGGTCTGAAGCGCCGTAATGATCTGGCCTGCGATGGTCACCGGGTCAATGGTTTGGTAAGGATGCGCGCCATGGCCGCCGCGCCCGGTGATCTGAATTTCAAAGCGATCGGCCGCCGCCATCATCGGGCCGGGATTGATGCCAATGGTACCTGGTCGCAGGCCAGGCCAGTTGTGCAGGGCATAGATGGCATCACACGGAAACGTGTCGAAAAGGCCATCCTCCAGCATCGCGCGCGCGCCACCTCGGCCTTCCTCGGCAGGTTGGAAAATCAAGACCGCCGTACCGTCAAAATTACGCGTCTGAGCCAGGTATTTGGCGGCGCCGATCAACACCGCGGTGTGCCCATCGTGACCGCATCCGTGCATCAAGCCAGGCTTGGTGGACTTGTGACCAAAGTCGTTGTCCTCGGTCATCGGCAGGGCATCCATGTCAGCGCGCAGCCCGATCATGCGGCCGCTATCGCAGCGCCGGCCACGGATCACGCCCACCACGCCTGTCTTGCCTATTCCCCGATGCACCTCGATGCCCAACGCCTCCAACGCACCGGCGACGATCCCCGAAGTTCGCACCTCTTCGAAACCCAATTCGGGGTGGGCATGCAAATCGCGTCGCAGCGCGGTCAACTCGTCGTGAAAAAGTCGAATTGATTCCAAGGCAGATCGTGCGTACATAGGAGGTTACAGAATGGCGTGATAGAGGGGACGGTGCGTATATTTTAGTTGCTACAGAGGATAAATGCCTTTGTCTTTACCAGAGAGACACGTTATGCTCCGGCCGCAGGACAATTTTTCCAACAGCCAGAGAAGGAGCGCCGCATTATGGCCACAACCTCCAAACCCGCGACCGCGCGCAAGCCGAACGCTGCATTCATGAAGCCCCTGACCCCCAGCGCCGAGTTGGCCGCTGTCATCGGCTCGGAAGCCGTGCCGCGTACCGAGGTCACCAAGAAGATCTGGGAATACATCAAGAAGCACAACCTGCAAGATGCTAGCAACAAGCGCAACATCAACGCCGATGCCAAGCTGCGCCCGATCTTTGGCAAAGATCAGGTCACGATGTTCGAACTGACCAAACTGGTCAACGCACATCTGAAGTAAGCAGGCAAAGGGCGTACCCCGTACGTCCCTGCCTCCTGGATTGTCGCGACGCCCTGGCTTTTCGCCGGGCTAGCCAACCCTCTGTTCAGCTGCGCCATCTTCGGCGCACCATCCCAAGTCCATGTTCTGTGGACGCGGCGAAGCTCAATCCCCCATACCGCCCCAGCACTATCGGATCGCCTTCTGCGCGCCGCTGCGTCCGTGCGAATTGTGTACGTGCTGTGTGCGGCCCTGCCATGTCTTGGAACGCGTTCAACGCTAGCCCGCGTTTGTCGCGTCTTCGCGCGCATCGTGATCACAGCGAATTCGCGGGCGTAAAAAAGCCGGCATTTCTGCCGGCCTTCTAAGCGCCTATGAGACGCTTTTTCCCGATCAGGCGTAGGGAGTCGGCGAGCTGCCTTCCAACAGCGCCAGCCAGCCCTTGATCAAGCGATACAGGACCCACACGACCGTCGCGATCAAGCTGATCCAGCCAATGAAGATGTAGACCGCTATGGCGCTGATCGCCAGCCACAGCATCGCCCACCAGAACGTACGCAGCATCCAGTCGAAGTGACCCGCGTAAACCGTGCCCGCGGCGTCGGAGCGTTTCAGGTACATCAGCACCACGGCCGCCAATGTCGCAATGCCCAGAATTCCACTTGTCAGAAAGCCCAGGGCGAATAAACCGTATGCCACATGGGTCAGCGTGCGCAGGTCCAACGTTGTGCCGGGCACGGGGGTCTGGGGATCACTCACGATAACGCTCCAACAAATTGACTCGGTCAATCTTACCGCACAAAACCCAACCATCCACGGGCGTTGTTATTTCGGCACATTCAACATTGGCGCGGCTTGCAGCGTGGTTGACGGCGCCATTGCGGCATCAATTAGGCGGTCATTTGCGACTTCGTCTTCAGTCCGAATTCGAACTGGTTATCGCCAAAGACAAAGCCCCGCCGTGAACGGCGGGGCTTTGAGGGATAAGAGCTTGACGATGACCTACTTTCACAGACGTCCGTCCACTATCATCGGCGCGAAGGCGTTTCACTGTCCTGTTCGGGATGGGAAGGAGTGGTACCACCTTGCTATGGTCGTCAAGCGTAACTGCTTGAGAGGGTGCCTTGAACGTCAACCTCTCGAATTTTTGTGTACTGCCTGGCACTGCACGAACATCTAATCACATTCGTGATGACACCAAGTACCTGTCGTCACGCGTGAATGCGTTCTCACTTATACAAAGACAAAACCCCACAGGATTACCTGTGGGGTTTTGCGCAATAAAAGCCTGACGATGACCTACTTTCACAGACGTCCGTCCACTATCATCGGCGCGAAGGCGTTTCACTGTCCTGTTCGGGATGG
>NZ_JAZEVT010000008.1:0-259958 GCF_036668755.1 Achromobacter sp. ESBL13
TTCATGCTGCATGCTGGCAAACACTAAAGTGCTTGGCGGAGCGGACGGGGCTCGAACCCGCGACCCCCGGCGTGACAGGCCGGTATTCTAACCAACTGAACTACCGCTCCGCAGCGGCTTACTCAACAACTTCAACTTCATCACTACGCTGCGGTGTCAAGGCAGCTTTAACTACATGCCAGAAAGCTGGCGTCCCCTAGGGGATTCGAACCCCTGTACTCACCGTGAAAGGGTGATGTCCTAGGCCTCTAGACGAAGGGGACCTGAACTAACAGAACTGCAAAGAACTTTACTACGGTACTGCGTACTACGGTGCTGAGTGCTGGTGGAGGTAAGCGGGATCGAACCGCTGACCTCTTGCATGCCATGCAAGCGCTCTCCCAGCTGAGCTATACCCCCCAGGGCGCCTTGATGTTCTGAACTGAAAACAACAAGGTCTCACACTCTATAAAAGCAAAAAGCCCCGAAGACGGAGCTCTTGAAAGACTCAGAGCGAGAGCTTTTGGCGGAGCGGACGGGGCTCGAACCCGCGACCCCCGGCGTGACAGGCCGGTATTCTAACCAACTGAACTACCGCTCCGCAGCGGCTTACTCAACTACTTTGTCACTTCAACTGCACTTATCTACTTCTTTACTGCTGCCAGTGAACTGGCGTCCCCTAGGGGATTCGAACCCCTGTACTCACCGTGAAAGGGTGATGTCCTAGGCCTCTAGACGAAGGGGACTTGGACTTGCTGTACTGCATTACTGGTACCGCATTCTTCGCTGTTGACTGGTGGAGGTAAGCGGGATCGAACCGCTGACCTCTTGCATGCCATGCAAGCGCTCTCCCAGCTGAGCTATACCCCCGTTTCTCTAATCAATTCCTGCTACGTTTTACGGTCAAAACACACGTTTTATTGTGCGCTTTTTCGTAGTTCGTTGCCGGTTTTGTTTAGTGCCGTTGGCGAAGAAACGAGATTATGCACGAACAAAATCGGGTGTGCAAGTCGATCGCGGGCAAAAATCATAAAACGACAAAAAAAATGGGGGTGGGATGCCTTTTTCTGCTTATTTTGTGAGCGAAATCAGGCCGCCGCGAGCCCGCCTCCGGTTCGTGGAATCCAGAAAAATCAAAGGCTTGTGCGGATGCTATCGTGGACGATAAAAAATTTTCGACATCCTGCGGCTTTGGCGTGAAAACCGCGCGACAACCTGAGAATTCCGGCATGAGCACAAAGACTTCTTTTCCCACCCAGCCCCTGGGCCGAAGCGGCATGGACATCACGCGTATCGGATTGGGCGCCTGGGCCATTGGCGGCAATGGCTGGGCGGTAGGATGGGGCCCGCAAGACGACGCCGATTCCATCGCCGCGATTCGCCTGGCCGTGGACCGGGGCATCAACTGGATCGATACGGCGGCGGTTTACGGGCTGGGCCATTCCGAAGACGTCGTGCGGCGCGCGCTGGCGCAGATGGCGCCCGGCGAACGGCCCTATGTGTTCACCAAATGCGGGCTGACGTGGTCGACCGACAACCCGCGGGCGATGCCGCGCCGTACCGGTGCGCCGGCCAGCATCCGTCGCGAAATCGAAGGGTCGCTGCGCCGGCTGGGCGTCGAGCGCCTCGACCTTTATCAAATGCACTGGCCGGCCGGCGACGGCACGCCGCTCG
Organism: Achromobacter sp. ESBL13; assembly: GCF_036668755.1. Classification (NCBI taxonomy): domain Bacteria; kingdom Pseudomonadati; phylum Pseudomonadota; class Betaproteobacteria; order Burkholderiales; family Alcaligenaceae; genus Achromobacter; species Achromobacter sp. ESBL13. The sequence goes on from NZ_JAZEVT010000008.1 coordinate 1,654, forward strand.
AAACCTATTGGCAGGAACTGCTGACCCTCAAGCAGGAAGGCAAGGTGGGCGCCATTGGCCTGTCCAACCACAACCTGGCGCAGTTGCAGGATGCCGAGGCGCTGGGCCATGTGGATTCCCTGCAGCCGCCTTTCTCGGCGATCCAGCGTGGCGCGGCCGCCGACTTGATCCCCTGGTGCGCGCAGCATGACGTAGGTGTGATCGTCTACAGCCCGATGCAGTCGGGGCTGCTGACGGGCGCCTTTTCCGCCGAGCGGGCCCGGGCGCTGCCGCCGGACGACTGGCGCGCGCGCAATGCCGAATTCGCGCCGCCGAACCTTGCCCGGAACCTGGCGCTGGCAGATGCGATGAAGCCCATCGCGGAACATCACGGCACGACGGTGGCCGCCGTCGCCGCGGCATGGACGTTGGCATGGCCGGGCATCACGGGCGCCATTGTCGGCGCGCGCAGTGCCGCGCAGGTCAATGGCCTGCTGGGCGCTGCCGAACTGGAACTGGATAGCGACGACATGGACGCCATTGCCGAAGCCATCGAGTTGACGGGCGCGGGCGAGGGGCCTGTGCGCCCGCCGCAAGACAGCGGCAGGCTGCCGGAAAATTTGTTCGGCTAGGAAACCCAGCGATCAGTTGGCGGGCCGAGCCTTGCGGTGGCCGCCTATGGCCGCGATCAGAATCAGGCCCATCAAGGCCAAGGCCAGTTTGTCGCCGAAGCGGGCATACGGGGTCAGCCCCGTCATGCCTTGCACCGATACCGGCAGCATGCCCGGCTGCAACGGCGCAAGCTGCGCCGCCACGTGGCCTTTGGCGTCGATAGCGGCGGTGATGCCGGTGTTGGTGGCCGTCAGCATGGGCCGCGCGGTTTCCATGGTGCGCAGGCGGCCGATCTGCAAGTGCTGGCGCAACGCCCACGAATTGCCGAACCAGCCCAGGTTGCTGACGTTGACCAGGATGGTTGCGCCGGGCTCGCCATTGGCGCCCGGCTGTAGCGCGGGCAAAAGGTCGGGGCCGAACAGGTCTTCGTAGCAGATGTTGAACGCGATGTGCTGGCCGCCAACCGCAAACGGCGTCTGCCGCGCCGCGCCGCGATCGAAATCGCCCAGCGGAATGTTCAGCATGTCGACAAACCAGTGAAACCCGGGCGGCACGTATTCGCCCCACGGCACCAGATGGCGCTTGTCGTAACGCATGGCCGTGCTGCCGGCAAGCAATTGCTGGACCGGCGTGTTGCCGTCGAATCCCACCACGCTGTTGGTGTAGCGGTCGCGGCCATTGACGCGGTCGTGCAGCGGCACGCCCATCGCAATCGTCATGTTGCCGCGCGCGGCCACGCCACGCCAGGCGTCCCAGATGCGCGGATCCAGCTGGTCCTGGAAAACCGGCATCACGGTTTCGGGAAGGATCACCAGCTGCGGCGCGGGCACGCCGGGCGCGGGCGGCAGCGCGGTCATTTCCAGATGGCGCACCAGACTTTGTTCCAGCAGCGCGGGGTCGAACTTTTGTGATTGTTCGATGTTGCCCTGGATCAGCCTGACGTTAAGCGGGTCGCCGGTGGGCGAAGACCAATCGATGCGCGACAGCGGCCAACCCACGGCGGCCAGTGCCACTGCGACGCCGGCCGCCAGGGCCTGGCGCGAGTCCATGGCCTTTTTGCGGGACGGCTGCCACAGGCTGGCGATGGCGGCGGCGGCGAACGCGGCCAAGAAGGCCATGCCGTGCACGCCAAGAATCGGCGCCCATCCCGCAATCGGGCTGTCCACCTGTGCGTAGCCGATGTTCAGCCACGGGAAGCCGGTCAGCAAAACCGCGCGCAGCCATTCGAAGGCGGCCCACAGCGCAGCCCAGGCCAGCGTGGATGACAGCCTGCCCAGCGGCGTGGCGCCCGCCGTCAGCGGAACGTAGCGGCGCGTCAGCGCACTGGCGGTGGCGGGAAACAGCGCTAGAAATGCGGACAGGGCCAGCACGCCGGCCACGGCCAGCGGGGCGGCCAGATCGCCGTAGCGATGCATGCTGATGAACAGCCAATACAGGCCCACCGCGTAGGTGGCAAAGCCGAACAGCCAGGCGCGTAGCCAGGCTTGCTTGGCCGACGGCGCGGTCAGCGTGACGCGCGCCGCGATGGCAAGCATGAGTATCTGCGTGATGGCCAGCGCCCAATCCGGCAACGGGCCGGGCGCGAAGGTCAGGGCGTGCACGGCGCCCGCCAGCGTCAAGCCGGCGGCGCCGCGCAGGAGGATGCTGCGCGGGGTACGGCTCATGCGTCGTCGTTGGGGCGGGAGGTTGGGGCAGGCACGTTGCGCTTGACGCGCAACCAGATGGCGCGGCGGGCGTCACCGCGAGCCACTTCCATGCGCAGGCCGTCGAATTCGGCCACGTCGCCACGGCGTGGAATGCGGCCCAGTTGGCCGCCCATCCAGCCGCCCACGCTGTCGTATTCGTCGTCGGGCAGCTGGCAGCCGAAGACCTCGTTGAAGTGCGAGATGTCGGTGGCCGCCATCACGCGCCACTGGTTTTCGCCTTCGGGGAAGATCTCGTCTTCTTCGGTTTCGTCGAATTCGTCTTCGATGTCGCCGACGATCTGTTCCAGTACGTCTTCCATCGTGACCAGCCCTGAAATACCGCCGTGCTCGTCGATGACGATGGCCTGGTGGTTACGGCTGGCGCGGAATTCGTGCAGCAGCACATTCAGGCGCTTGGACTCGGGGATGAACACGGCCGGGCGGACCAGCGTGCGCAGTTCGATGCCGGGTTCCAGCATGCAGCGCAGCAAGTCCTTGGCCAGCAGGATGCCGATGATGTTGTCGCGATCACCCTCGTACACCGGGAACCGCGAGTGCGCGGTTTCGATGACGGAGGCCACCAGGTACGGGATGGGCTGCGTGACGTCCAGCAGGTCCATGCGCGAACGCGGAACCATGATGTCGCCAACGGTGCCTTCGGACACGGCCAGCGCGCCCTTGATCATCTTGTAGGACTCCGCATCCAGCAGGTTGCGGTCGTGGGCAGCTTCCAGAATGGCCTTGATGCCTTCGCGGTCCTCGGGCTCTCGGCGCACAAGGGAAAGCAGGCGGTCTAGAAGGGATTTGGTGGCGGGTTTGGATGAGCGAGCAGAGGTCGCTTCAGGAGCAGGGTAGGGGTCAGACATCGTCCGGGAGGACAAGTTATGGAGGGGCCAGCATAACCGAAACTGGCGTGGCTTTTGTAACGACGGCCCTGAAAATGCGGGCAAACGACGACATCTGCGCGTTGCTTGACGCCATTTTTCGCTAGAAGCTAGGGGTTGACCCGAGGGGGCCGCAAGCGGCATGCCCGAACGCGGGCGGCGTTCGGAGCAAGCTTGGCCGGGCGGCCTAAGCGGCCACCACGTACGGGTCAGCGATGCCCATCCGCGCCAGCGTGGCCGTTTCCAGGGCTTCCATGCGCTTGGCGTCGCGTGCCTTGATGTGGTCGTAGCCCAGCGAATGCAGCACGCCGTGAATCGTCAGGTGGGCCGCGTGCTCCAGCAGCGGTTTGCGCTGTTCGCGCGCCTCGCGCACCAGCACCGGCACGCACATCACGATATCGCCGCGCGCCACGCCCAACGGGTCCACGCCGTACTCGAAGGTGAGCACATTGGTGGCGTAGTCGCGTTCGCGGAAATCGCGGTTCAGGCGCCGGCCCTCGGCAGCGCCGACCAGGCGCAGGCTCAGTTCCGCCGCCGAAAAGTCCACCAGGCCGTCTTCGGCCGCCGCCGCCAGCGCGCGCTCGGCCCACCGGCGCAGGCGCCAGCGGGGCAGGCGGGCTTCCTCGACCCCGTATTGAACGGACAGGGACAGATCAGGCTTCATTTTCAGAGGCGCGATCATAGGCGTCGACAATGCGGGCGACCAGCGGGTGGCGCACGACATCGCGGCTGGTGAAGCGGGTGGTGGCAATGCCCTGGACGTCTTCCAGCACCTTGACCGCATGCGCCAGGCCGCTGTCCTGACCGCGCGGCAGGTCCACCTGTGACGGGTCGCCGGTGATGACGGCCTTGCTGCCGAAACCGATCCGCGTCAGGAACATCTTCATTTGTTCCGGCGTGGTGTTCTGCGCTTCGTCCAGGATGACGAACGCGTGGTTCAACGTGCGGCCGCGCATATAAGCCAGCGGTGCGATTTCGATGGTCTGCTTTTCGAACAGGCGCTGCACCTTTTCAAAGCCCATCAGGTCGTACAGCGCGTCGTACAGCGGGCGCAGATAGGGGTCCACCTTCTGGGCCAGGTCGCCGGGCAGGAAGCCCAGGCGCTCGCCGGCTTCGACGGCTGGGCGCGTCAGCACCAGCCGCTGCACCGTATCGCGTTCCATGGCATCGATCGCGCAAGCCACCGCCAGCCAGGTCTTGCCGGTGCCGGCCGGGCCGACGCCGAACGTGATGTCGTGCTTCAGGATGTTGTTCAGGTAGTCGCGCTGGCGCGGCGTGCGCGGGCGCAGGTCACTGCGCTTGGTGCGCAGCGCGATGCTGTCGCTGTCGTCGTCCAGGGCCGGCAAGGCATCGGCTTCGCGCACCTGCGCTTCCTGTGGTTTGTCTTCCTGGCGTCCAACGCCGATTTCGACCAGGCCCAGCTGGATGTCATCGACCGACAGGGCGCGGTGCACGGCTTGCTCGTGAAAGCGCCGCAAGACCCGGCCGGCCAGTTCGGCGCGTTCGCCTTCGATGGTGACGCGGCTGCCTCGGCGCGACAGCTTCACGCCCATGCCGTCGGCCAGTTGGCGCAGATTCTCGTCCAGGGGGCCGCACAGATTGGCCAGGTGGGTGTTGTCGCCGTCCAGGTTGACGACGGCGGGCATGCTGCGACGGGCGCGGGAACGGGGAGTGGTCATTCGGCCTCTTGGGGAACGCGGTCCACATCGGCCACCCGGGCGCGCAACGAATTGGTGTGCGCTTCGGTGATGATGACGTCGACCATTTGTCCGATGAGCCGCGCGGGCGCGGCGAAGTTCACGATGCGATTGTTCTCGGTGCGGCCCATCAGTTCGTTGGGGTCGCGGCGCGAGGGGCCTTCCACCAGCAGGCGCTGGCGGGTGCCGACCATGTTGCGGGCGATGGTGGCCGCCTGCTCGTTGATCAGCGCTTGCAGGCGCTGCAAGCGGCGCAGCTTGACGTCCTGCGGCGTGTCGTCCGTCAGGTCGGCGGCGGGCGTGCCCGGCCGGCGCGAATACACGAACGAGAACGAGGTGTCGAAACCGACATCTTCGATCAGCTTCATGGTCTTTTCGAAGTCTTCTTCCGTTTCACCGGGAAAGCCCACGATGAAGTCGGACGACAGCGTCAGGTCGGGGCGGGCCGCGCGCAGGCGGCGCACCACCGACTTGAATTCCAGCGTGGTGTAGCCCCGCTTCATGCCGGCCAGCACGCGGTCGCTGCCGGCTTGCACGGGCAGGTGCAGGAACGACACCAGCTTGGGCAGGCGGGCGTAGGCGTCCACCATGCGCTGGGTCATTTCCTTGGGATGCGACGTGGTGTAGCGGATGCGTTCGATGCCCGGGATGTCGTGCACGTATTCCAGCAGCATGGCAAAGTCGGCGATCTCGTCCGAGCCTTCCATTTTGCCGCGGTACGCGTTCACATTCTGGCCCAGCAGCGTCACTTCCTTCACGCCCTGGTCGGCCAGGTCGGCCACTTCGATCAGCACGTCCTCGAAGGGGCGCGAGACTTCTTCGCCGCGCGTGTAGGGCACCACGCAGAAGCTGCAATACTTGCTACAGCCTTCCATGATGGACACGAACGCCGTGGCGCCATCGACGCGCGGGGGCGGCATGTTGTCGAACTTTTCGATTTCCGGAAAGCTGATGTCCACTTGCGACCGGCCTTCGGCACGGCGGCGCGCGATCAGGTCGGGCAGGCGGTGCAGCGTCTGCGGGCCGAACACCACGTCAACATAGGGCGCGCGCTTGACGATGGCCGCGCCTTCCTGGCTGGCCACGCAGCCGCCCACGCCGATCACCAGGTTGGGATTGGTCTTTTTCAGGTGCTGCACCCGGCCCAGGTCCGAGAACACTTTTTCCTGCGCCTTTTCGCGCACCGAACAGGTGTTGAAGAGAATGACGTCGGCTTCTTCGGGGTTGTCGGTCAGTTCCAGGCCCTGGTCGCCGCGCAGCACGTCGGCCATCTTGTCCGAGTCGTACTCGTTCATCTGGCAGCCGAAGGTGCGGATGTACAGCTTGCGGGGGGAACCGGTGCCTGCGTCAGTGGCGGCAGTGTCCGGAAGGGCGGCGGCGGCGGAGTCGCCGGCGCTGGGCGCGTTGGCGCGCTTAAGGGAGGTAGCTTGCATGAGTGTCGCCGTGACGGGTGTAGATCCCGGGGGCTGAAAGGGGTGGAAAGGCGGAATTTTAACCCTTGCCAGGAAATTGTTTCTTGGCCCGGCGGGTGCGCCGCCGTTACGATAGCGGGCCGGCTGAATTCCAGCCGCAAGTAATATTCCTGTTTTTCCTCAAGCGTTCCTATTTTCCCGTAAGCGGCACCGATGACACCGAACCCCCTGACGCCCCGGGCCGCCGCGTCCGTGCCCCCTGCCGCGCGCGGCCCCGCTGTGCAAAACCCGATCCGCAACCCCTTTTCCTGGACGACCTGGCTGTTGCTGGCTGCGGCATTGGCGTTGTTGGCAGGCGCCAGTGCGCGATGGGTGGACTTGCCCCTTGCCATCTGGATCAAGCAGTCGGTGTCCGTCGGGGTGAACGAATCCTTCGAATGGGTTGGCGAATTGGGCGAAAGCGGCCCGTATATCGGCGTGGCGCTGGCGTTCTACGTGGTCGGCCTGATTGGTCTGGCGCGCGGCTGGCGCAACCCGCTGCGCATGAGCTACGCCAGCATGGCGCGCGGCAGCTTGCTGATGCTCTCGACCATGGCCGTGGGCGGGGTGATCGTGTTGTTGCTCAAGCGGTCGGTGGCCCGCGCGCGTCCCGAGTTGTTCTTCGAAAAAGGAATCTACGGGCTGGGCGAATCGTTTTCACGCGTGCAGCAGTTCAATTCCTTTCCGTCCAGCCACACCTATGCGGCCTTTGCCGTGGCCGTGGTGCTGAGCATCCTGGCGCCGCGCTGGCGCGTGGTGTTCCTGCTGCTGGCCGCGCTGGTGGCGATGAGCCGGCTGGTCAACCTGGACCACTACCTTTCCGACGTGATGACCGCGGCGGGCATCGCGGTGCTGGTGGGACATCTGCTGGCGCCCCGCGTGTTGGGCAGCCAGTATCAATGGCCGCTGCGCGCGCCGTGGCGTTGGTGGAAAAAAGCGTGAACCCGGGCGCTCTTTATACAAGGGCCGCGATAACATCGCGGCCCTTTTTTATCGCGCGTTGCTTATGCAAAGTTGACGACCACGCGCCGATTCGTGCGGCTTTTCTTTTCGATCTTGGCGATGGTCACCGCGCCGATTTCGCCGGTGTTGCGCACGTGGGTGCCGCCACAGGGCTGGCGATCCACCCCGGGGATATCCACAATGCGGATCTTGGCCGTGCCCGTCGGGGGCGCCGCGCCCACCGTGCGCACCAGGTCGGGTTGCGCCGCCAGTTCTTCGGGGGTGATGGCGGTGACGGTGACGTCCAGGCCACGGTTGATCAGCGCGTTCAGTCGCTCGGCCAGCTCCGTCTTTTCCAGGGTGGATTCGGGCAGGTCGAAATCGATGCGGGCGGAGTCGGCCGAGATGCTGCAACCGGTCACGGGCGCGGGCACCAGGGCGCCCAGCAAGTGCAGACAGGTGTGTAGCCGCATCAGGCGATGGCGGCGCTCCCAATCGATGGCCACGGTGACACGGTCGCCCACTTGCGGGAGCGTGTCGCCTTCGGCCAGGCTCAGCACGTGCAGGATGCGCTGGCGGTCGTCCGCGTACACCGTGTCCGCCAACGTCAGCACGCGTCCATCTGTCAGCGTCAGCGTGCCGCTGTCGCCCGCCTGCCCGCCGCTACGCGCGTAGCAAACGGTCTCGTCCAGCTCGACGCCTTCGGGGCCGACGGCCGTGATGGTGGCCTGGCATTGGTCCAGATAGGGTTCGTCGTCGAAACGTTTGCGGGTAGCGGTGGCGGTGGCTGTAGTTGTCATGCGGGGTCTCCGGTTTGAATGCGATGTGCGGGGGGGTTACGCCAGGGTCTTCTGCCCTTGCGGCGTGTCGATCAGCGCGGTCAGACGCGGCTGCCCGTCGGTTTGTTCCAGGTCGATCAGGGTGTCCGCACCCATCCAGGTCAGCCCTTGGCGCAACAGGCCGGCCTGCGGGTGGCATCCCGTCAGGCGCACCAGCGTCAACGGCTGCGGCGGCAGGCTGACGCCGGGGTAGGCTTCCACATCCCATTGGATCAGCGTGGGCAGCAAGCCGTCGCCGGCGGCATGGCCCGCCTCGCGCCATGCCGGCAGGCTGCCGTCGTCCGGCACCGTCAAGCGCCAGCGCAGATCGCCGCGCGTCATGGGGATGACGGGGGCGATACGCTCGGGGTGTTCGGCCTGCATGCGCGTCAGATCCAGCGGCGCTTGAACGCGCGCGGCCCAGTGCGCCAGGAAAGGGCCCTGTTCCAGCCGTGCGCGCATGGCGCCCTGGTCCAGCCCGAACCAGCGCGGCCGCTCAGGCGCGGGCGCGTCCGGGTCTATGGCGATGACCTCCAGATACATGCCGCCCGCCATGCCCAGCACGCGGTTGTGGGTGCCCATGCGCGGGTGCGCGCCGCCGGTTTGTGGCGCGATGCCCAGCCGCCCGGCAACATATTCCGTACCGCTGGCAAGGTCCGCCGCGGCGATGACGAGATGATCAATGGTGAGTTTCATGGGGACCTATGGTAGCGAATGCCGGCGGATTCGTACCCGTACACCAGAACGACACCAAACGGTACAGTGCCGATCACGCCGTGACGGAGATGCCGGCCGTGTCGGATTGCCGCGCTTTTCGCACCCGGATTTCAACATGCTGATCCAGACCGGTCGGCGGCATCTTCAAAACCGAGGTCGTACAGGACGTGTTTGGTACCAGGAGTCATCCGTCCGCCTGCACAACGAACAGCCGCATTCGCATGCTCTTTTGGACGGAGAGGGAAAAAGCCTTGAAGTCCTTTTTTGATGCGCCTTCCCAGGACAACATCTTGGGGATGTCCGTTCACATGAATATATCTGTTCAGATATAAAAATAAATACGCCCCGTAGCGAGAACGGCAAAGGCAAGCGCTTAGGGGCAACGCGACTATTCGTGGCGGCTGTGGATTTTTTGAAGCGTCTTGCACGCCGCCCCAAAAGCAAAAACCCGTCGCGCATGCGACGGGTTTTTGTTTGCGGCCCGACCGGAATCGGGAGGTGGGGTCAGCGGGCTGGGATCAGGCGACTTCGCCTTCCTCGCCTTCTTTCTTGACCGGCTTGATCAGGTCTTCGCGCTTGACGCCCATCCACATGGCCAGCGCGGCGGCGACGAACACCGACGAATAGATACCGAACCAGATGCCGATGGTCAGTGCCATGGCGAAGTAGTGCAGGCTGGGGCCGCCGAAGAAGAGCATGGCCAGCACCATCATCTGCGTCGAACCGTGGGTGATGATGGTTCGCGAGATGGTCTGGGTGATGGCGCTGTTGATGACTTCGGTGACGTCGGCCTTGCGGTACTTGCGGAAGTTCTCGCGGATCCGGTCCATGATGACGACCGATTCGTTCACGGAGTAACCCAGCACCGCCAGCACGCCCGCCAGCACCGCCAGCGAGAATTCCCACTGGAAGAAGGCGAAGAAGCCAAGGATGATCACCACGTCGTGCAAGTTGGCGATCACGCCGGCGACGGCGAACTTCCATTCGAAGCGAAAGCCCAGGTACACCATGATGCCGATCACCACGACCAGCAGGGCCATCAAGCCGTTGTGCAGCAGTTCCTGGCCGACCTGCGGCCCGACGAATTCCACGCGGCGTAGCTCGACGCTGGAATCGGCCGTCTTCAGCGCGGCCAGCACGCTTTCGCTTTGCGTGGCCGACGTTTGGCCTTCCTGCAGCGGCAGGCGGATCATGACGTCGCGCGAGGTGCCGAAGTTCTGCACCTGGAAGTCGGAGTAGCCCAGCTTGGACACCGCGCCACGCACGTTTTCCAACTGCGCCGTCTGGGCGTAGTTGACTTCCATGACCGTGCCGCCGGTGAATTCGATCGACAGGTGGAAGCCCCGCGTGACGATGAAGAAGACCGCCAGCGCGAACGTGACGAGGCTGATGATGTTCAGCACCAACGCATGGCGCATGAACGGGATGGTGCGGTGAATACGGAAAAATTCCATTTTTCGCCTTCGGTTCTTTTTATGGCGGACGGCTGTGGGCCGTCCGCCTTATTGTCAGTTTGCCTTCGGTTTCCAGATCTCGCCGATGGAGATCGTGGAGAGCTTCTTCTTGCGGCCGTAGTACAGGTTGGCCAGGGCGCGCACGCCAACGACCGACGAGAACATCGACGTCAGGATGCCCAGGCAGTGCACCACCGCGAAGCCCCGGATCGGACCCGAGCCGAAGGCCAGCAGCGCCAGACCGACGATGAGCGTCGTGAGGTTCGAGTCAAGAATCGTGCCCCAGGCGCGTTCGAAACCTTGGTGGATGGCCTGCTGCGGGGTCGCCCCGGCGCGCAGTTCTTCCCGTATCCGCTCGTTGATCAGCACGTTTGAGTCAATGGCCATGCCCAGCGTCAGCGCGATAGCGGCGATACCCGGCAAGGTCAGCGTGGCTTGCAGCATGGACAGCAGCGCCAGAAGCAGCAGCACGTTCAGCGTCAGGCCCACCGTGGAGAACACACCGAACAGGTGGTAGTACAGGATGATGAAGACGGCGATGGCCAGGAAACCGTACAGCGTCGAATGGAAGCCCTTCGAGATGTTGTCGGCGCCCAGGCTCGGGCCGATGGTGCGTTCTTCGATGATCGACATCGGCGCGGCCAGCGCACCGGCGCGCAGCAGCAGGGCGGTGTCGGCGGCTTCTTCGGAGCTCATGCTGCCCGAGATCTGCACTTGGCCGCCCGCGATTTCGCTGCGGATGACCGGCGCCGTGACCACTTCGCCCTTGCCGTTTTCAAACAGCAGGATGGCCATGCGCTTGCCGATGTTGTCGCGGGTGACGTCGCGGAAGATGCGCGCGCCCTTGGAATCCAGCGTCAGGTGGACGGCGGCTTGCTGGGTTTGCGAATCGCGGCCCGGCTGCGCGTCTTGCAGGTTTTCACCCGTCAGCACGACCTGGCGGCGAACCAGGATGGGGCGGCCGTCACGATCGTTGTAGCGTTCCAGGCCGAAAGGCACGGTGCCGCCCAACAGCGCGGCTTGCGCGGTGGGGGTGTCGTCAACCATGCGGATTTCCAGCGTGGCGGTGCGGCCCAGCAGTTCCTTGGCCTTGGCCACGTCCTGCACGCCGGGCAGCTGCACCACGATGCGGTCCGCGCCCTGTTGCTGAATGACCGGTTCGGCCACGCCCAGTTCGTTGATGCGGTTGTGCAGGGTGTTGATGTTCTGCTTCAGCGCGGAATCCTGCACGCGCTGGACGGCGGCCGGGTTCAGGGCGCCCAGCAGCACTTGCTTGCCGCCTTCTTCGCGTTCCGTGAATTCCAGATCGGGCAGGCGGGTGCGCAGGGTGGCGATGGCGCGGTCACGGTCGTCGGTGTTGGCGAACGTGGCGGCCACGCCCATGCCCGAGCGCTCGACGCCGGCCACGTTGACCTTCTGGTCACGCAACACCGAACGCACGTCGGCGGCCAGGGAGTCGTAGCGGGCGGTCAGTGCGCCCTGCATGTCCACTTGCAGCAGGAAGTGCACGCCACCGCGCAAGTCCAGCCCCAGGTACATCGGCTTGGGGGCGAACCAGCCCATCGCGCGCATCCAGGCGGGCGAGGCGGGCAGCAGGTTCAGCGCCACGGTGTAGTGGGGGTCGCCGGCAACGGTGTTCAGGGATTTGTCGAGCAGATCGCGCGCCTGCAATTGCAGGTCGGTCGAGGAGAAACGGGCGCGCACGGTACCGAGCGTGCCGTTTTGTTCGTAGAAGACGCCTTCGTTCGGAATCTTGGCTTCGGTCAGGATTTGATCGACCCGGCTCAACATCGCCGCATCCACCTTGATGGTGGCCTTGGCGCTGGAAACCTGGACCGCGGGAGACTCGCCGTAGAAATTCGGAAGCGTGTACAAGAGGCCAATGATGACCGCGATCAGGACCGTAATGTACTTCCAGAGGGGATAGCGGTTCATTGCCGGCTACTTCATGTCAGGGTGATAAAAGGGCCGCCCGGGCGATGAACGCGGCGGGCGGCGGTGGGTCCCATCAAACGTAAGAGCCCGACGGGGGCTCTATTAGACGCTTAAAGGGCCTTGATGGTTCCTTTAGGAAGCACCGTCGAAACCGACGACTTCTGCATGATGACTTCAACGGGCTTGTCGGCCAGTTCGGACACTTCAACGGTCACGTAGCTGTCGTTGACCTTGGTGACCTTGCCCAGCATGCCGCCGGCCGTGACCACTTCGTCACCCTTGGCCAGGGCGGCGATCAGGTTGCGGTGTTCCTTCTGACGCTTCATCTGCGGGCGGATCATCAGGAAGTAGAGGATCACGAACATCAGGACGATGGGCAACATGCCCATCAACGCATTACCTTCAGGGGCGGCGGCTTGTGCCACGACGAGGCTTGCGGTATCGATAACGGACATTGAATTCTCCTGCGTTTAAGTCTGTGTGGGTTGTTTGTTGCTACGGCCGGCCATGCCCGGGTTCTCTATGTAACCGTGGGTCATTGCCAAACCCCTTAGCTGTGTTGTTATGCGCCCATCCCCGCGCGAGCCATGGATAGGGCAAGCCGACTATTGTATCTATGTTATTGCCGGCCTTTCACTAGGGATGGATCCCAATCTATGGGGACGGAATCCCAATAAAAAAGACCCCCCCTGGAAAAAGGCCGGTTTATTCGATGCCGCGCGCCCGGTCGGCCGCGAACTGCGCGCGCCACGCTTCAAAGCGTCCTTCGGCGATGGCTTCGCGCATTTCCTGCATGATCGTCAGGTAGAAATGCAGGTTGTGCAGGGTGTTCAGGCGCGCGCCGGTGATCTCGTTGGCCCGTTGCAGGTGGTGCAGATAGGCGCGCGAGAAGTTGCCGCAGGTGTGGCAGGCGCAGCTGGGGTCCAGCGGCCGGGTGTCGTCGCGGTATTTGGCGTTGCGGATCTTGACGTCGCCAAAACGGGTAAACAGCCAGCCGTTGCGGGCGTTGCGGGTGGGCATGACGCAATCGAACATGTCCACGCCGCGGCTGACGCCTTCGACCAGGTCTTCCGGCGTGCCCACGCCCATCAGGTAGCGCGGCGCCTGGGCCGGCAGCTTGGGGGTGACGTGCGCCAGGATGCGCATCATGTCTTCCTTGGGCTCGCCCACCGACAGGCCGCCGATGGCGTAGCCGTGAAAACCGATGTCTTGCAGCCCGGCCAGCGATTCGTCGCGCAGGGATTCGTACATGCCGCCTTGCACGATGCCGAACAGCGCGTTGGGGTTGCCCAGGCGGTCGAATTCATCGCGCGAGCGGCGCGCCCAGCGCAAGGACATGCGCATGGACCGGGCGGCTTCTTCCACGGTGGCGGGGCGCCCGTCGATTTCATACGGCGTGCATTCGTCAAACACCATCACGATGTCGGAATTGAGCGAACGCTGGATACGCATCGATTCTTCGGGCGTCAGGAACAGCCGCGCGCCGTCGATGGGTGACGCAAACTTCACGCCTTCCTCGGTGATCTTGCGCATGCCTTGCAGGCTGAACACCTGGAAGCCGCCCGAGTCGGTCAGGATGGGTTTGTCCCACTGCATGAAGCCGTGCAGGCCGCCGTGCTTTTCCATGATGTCCGTGCCCGGGCGCAGCCACAGGTGGAACGTGTTGCCCAGCACGATCTGCGAGCCGATCTCTTTAAGCTCGTGCGGCATCATGGCCTTGACGCTGCCATAGGTGCCCACGGGCATGAAGATGGGCGTCTCGACCACGCCGTGGTTCAGCGTGATGCGGCCGCGGCGGGCGCCGCCGTCGGTGGCTAGCAGTTCAAAGTTCAGACCGGTCATGGGGCGGGGGACTCGATAAACATGGCGTCGCCATAGCTGAAGAAGCGGTAGCGCTGGGCCACCGCATGGGCGTAGGCGCGGCGGATCGGCTCAACGCCGGCCAGCGCCGACACCAGCATCAGCAGGGTCGACTGGGGAAGGTGGAAGTTGGTGACCAGGGCGTCCACGACGCGGTACCGGTAGCCGGGGGTGATGAAAAGGCGGGTGTCGCCCTGGGCGGCGGCCAGCGGCAGGCCGGGGGCGGTGCGCCCTTCGGATTGCGCCGCCGCCGATTCCAGCGCGCGCACGCTGGTCGTGCCCACGGCGATCACCCGGCCGCCCTTGGTGCGGGCGGCGGCGATGGCGTCCACGGTGGCCTGGGGCACGGTGAACCATTCGGCGTGCATGATGTGGTCGGCCAGGTTGTCGACCCGCACCGGCTGGAAGGTGCCCGCGCCCACGTGCAGCGTGACAAAAGCGCGCGCGATGCCCAGGCTGGCCAGGCGGTCCAGCGTGGGCTGGTCAAAGTGCAGGCCCGCCGTGGGGGCGGCGACCGCGCCGGGCTCGCGGGCGTAGACGGTCTGGTAGCGGTCGTCGTCGCCTGCGTCGGCCGCGTGCGTGATGTAGGGCGGCAGCGGCGTGGCGCCGTGCGCGTCCAGCAGGTCCAGCACCGGGCCGGGAAAGCGGATGTCGAAAAGCTCGCCTTCGCGGCCGAGCACGGTGGCGTCAAAGGCGTCGGCCAGACGCAGCACCATGCCCGGGCCGGGCGATTTGCTGGCGCGCACATGGGCCAGCACGCGGTCGGACTCGGTGATGCGTTCGACCAGCACCTCGATCTTGCCGCCGGTGATCTTATGGCCCGCCAGCCGCGCCTTGATGACGCGGGTGTCGTTGAACACCAGCAGGTCATCCGGACGCAGCAGGCCGACCAGGTCGGCGAACTGTCGGTCGTGCAGTTGGCTGGCGGCATCCAGATGCAGCAGGCGGCTACCCGTGCGCTGGGCGGCGGGCGTCTGCGCGATAAGTTCTGGCGGCAGCTCGTAATTGAAGTCGGAAACGGTCAGGGACTGGGTCACGCGGGTATCTGCGGGTATCTGTCTGTCAGGAGGGGCGGCCCGGTAAACGCTGATGGCGGCGGCCGGGCAAGCTCGGGGCAACCGGCTATTGTAAAGGCGAAGGTTATCAGGGCCGGATCGGCCTGCCGCCCGTAACCGTCCCAGGTTTTGTATGCTCTCGGTCTTGAGAGCAATAGCAACCGGTGGACTAGGCATGACGGGACAAGCGATGAAGCGGTGTGGCGGGCTGAAGCGGTGGTTGGCCGGCGCGCTGATGGCCCTGTCGGCCGGCGCCGCCTGCGCGCAGGTCCAGGGCCTGCCGCCCAACGTCGTGAATGCCTGGAAAGCCAGCAAGCTGCCCGACAGTTCGTTGTCGCTGGTGGTGCAAGAGCTGGGCGGACAGCGGTTGATTGCGCTGAACGCGAAAGAACCCCGCAACCCGGCGTCGGTGATGAAGCTGGTCACGACGTGGGCCGCGTTGTCCGAGCTGGGCCCCAACTACGTCTGGCGCACCGAATTCATGACGGCGCCCGGCGCCCGGCCCGATGCCCGTGGCGTCCTGGCCGGCCCTTTGTATCTGCGCGCGGGCGGCGACCCCCAGTTTCTGATGCAGGACCTGTGGGCGCTGCTGCGCGAACTGCGCCTGCGCGGCGTCAAGCAGATCAATGACCTGATTATCGACCGCAGCATATTCGGCCAGGTCGCCACGGACCCGGGCGCTTTCGACGGCGCCCCGGACCGCGCCTACAACGCCAGCCCCGATGCGCTGATGGTGGGTTTTGGCGCGCTGCGCCTGTTGTTCACCCCCGACCCCGTGGCCCAGAAGTGGGTGCCGTTGATCGACCCGCCCTTGCCCGGCCTGAAGATTGAAGGCAGCGTGCAATGGAGCGACATCCGCTGTCCCGGCCCGCCGGTCGTCACGACCGAACCGCTCATCACCCAGCAGGGCGTGACGATCCGCGTCGGCGGCAAGGTGGCCGGGTCCTGCGGCGAATTCAGCCTGTATCGGCTGGCGCTGTCGCAGCCGGATTACGCCACCGAAATCTTCCGCATGTTGTGGAAGGAACTGGGCGGCACGTTCAAGGGGCAGGTCAAATCGGGCATGGTGCCGGCGGACGCCGTGGTGCTGGCCTCGCATGAATCCCCGACCTTGTCCGAGGTCATCCGCCAGATCAACAAGCGCAGCAACAACGTCATGGCGCGCACGCTGCTGCTGACGCTGGGCGCCGAGCGCGGCCGCCGGCCGGCCACGGTGACCAGCAGCGAGGCGGCGGCCAAGGGCGCGCTGGTCAAGCAGGGCCTGGACATGCCCGAACTGGTCATCGACAACGGCGCGGGGCTGTCGCGCGAGGCCCGGGTGTCGGCCGACAGCCTGGCGTCGATGCTGACCGTGGCGTGGAATTCGCCGGTCATGCCCGAATACATATCTTCCTTTGCGATTGCCGGGGTGGACGGCACGGTGCGCCGCCGCCTGAAGGGCGATGGCACGCAGGGCATGGCGCACCTGAAGACCGGCTCGCTGCGCGACGTGCGATCCATCGCCGGTTACGTGCTGGGAGCCAGCGGCAAGCGTTACGTGGTTGTCAGCATCGTGAACCACGAACAGGCAGGCGCCGTCCGGGCTTTCGACGACGCACTGATTGCATGGCTGGCCGATCAATGAATGTGGCCCGCGCGCCGCGCGCACTCTGTGCGCTTGCTGCTCCCCCCAAGGCCTTTAAACCGATTACGATCCTCAGTTGCGGCTTGCGAACGGCCGCCTGAGGCGACAAACCCTGTATTTCAATATTCTGGAGAATTACGCACATGCCCGTGCACGAAATCCGCCATCCGCTGATCCGCCATAAGCTCGGGATCATGCGTCGCGCCGACCTCAGCACCAAGAGCTTTCGAGAGTTGTCGCAGGAAGTGGGCGCGCTGCTGACGTACGAAGCGTCCAAGGACCTGCCGCTGGCGCCCGCCACCGTCGAGGGCTGGTGTGGACAAGTCCAGGTTGAGAAGATTGCCGGCAAGAAAGTCACCGTGGTGCCTATCCTGCGCGCGGGCATCGGCATGCTGGACGGCGTGCTCAGCCTGATACCGGGCGCCAAGGTCAGCGTGGTGGGCGTGGCCCGCAACGAAGAAACCCTGGAAGCCCATACCTACCTGGAACGCCTGGTTGGCGAACTGGACCAGCGCCTGGCGCTGATCGTCGACCCGATGCTGGCGACCGGCGGTTCGATGGTGGCCGCGATTGATTTGCTCAAGCGCGCCGGCTGCAAGGAAATCCGCGCGTTGGTGCTGGTGGCCGCGCCCGTGGGTATCGAGGCCGTGCTGTCCAAGCACCCCGACGTGCATATCTATACGGCGTCCATCGACGACGGCCTGAACGAACACGGCTACATCATGCCCGGCCTGGGCGACGCGGGCGACCGCATCTTCGGCACCACTCAGAAGACGGTCTGACCGCTTGCCTGTCCGGCCTGCGGCGATCCGGGGGCCGGCGGCCGCTCTTCAGCGGCCAGGCAGGCTTTCCAGCAGCCCGGCTTCCAGCGGCCCGGCTTCCAGCAGCCCGGCTTCCAGCAGCCGGCGCGTCTGGCGGGGCGCGCCTTACGCGCCCGGCGCCCTGACCTCGGCCCCGTCGATGTGTTGGCCGAACCACCGAAGTTTCGGCGCCAGCCCGGCAACCTCGCCCACAATCAGCAGGGCGGGGGAACGGATGGCATGTTCCGCCGCCAGTTCCGGCAGCGCTTGCAACGTGCCCGACAGCACCCGCTGTTCTGGCCGGCTGCCGTTTTCGATCAGCGCGAACGGCGTGTCGGCCGCTCGGCCATGGCCCAATAGACGCCGGGTCAGAAGTTCCAGCTGCCCCACGCCCATATAGAAAGCCAAGGTCTGCTTTTCACGCGCCAGCGCGGGCCAGTCCAGGTTGTCTTCGTCTTCGCGGCAATGCGCCGTGATCAGCCGCACCGATTGGGCGTGCTCGCGATGCGTCAGCGGAATGCCCGCGTAGGCCGCACAGGCCAGCGCCGCGGTAATGCCGGGCACCACCTCAAAGCGCACGCCATGCGCGCGTAGATGTTCCAGTTCTTCGCCGCCTCGGCCAAAAATAAAGGCGTCGCCCCCTTTCAGCCGCACCACGCGCTTGCCCGCTTGCGCGTGTTCCACCAGCAGGGCGTGGATGCGAGCCTGCGTGGCGTGATGGTTTTCGCCGGGCAGCTTGCCCACGCAAATGCGGTCGGCGTCACGGCGCGCCAAGGACATGACGTCGTCGCTGACCAAGCGGTCATAGAGGATGACGTCGGCTTCGTTCAGCGCGCGCAGCGCCTTCAAGGTCAGCAGCCCGGGGTCGCCGGGGCCGGCGCCCACCAGCACGACGCTGCCTTCGGCGGGCGCAAGCGGGGTGTCCAGCGCCTGTGCCAGCGCGGCTTCGGCTTGGGCGGGTTGTTGCTGGCGCAGCAAGCCGGCCACGGGGCCGTCCAGCAACCAGTCATAGAAACGGCGACGCGCGCCCAGATCGGGATGGCCGGCGCGGATACGCTTGCGATAGGTTGCGGCCAACGCGGCCAGTTGGCCCAACGTGTGGTCAAACAGCGATTCGATGCGCTCGCGCACGCGGCGCGCCAGCACGGGCGCCACGCCCGACGACGAAATGGCCACGATGACAGGCGAGCGGTCGACGATGGACGGCACCTGGAACGAGGACAGCTCCGGGTCGTCCACCACGTTCGTAAAGATGCGGCGCGCGCCGGCCGCTTCGGATACGGCGGCGTTGGCCGCGCGGTCGTCGGTGGCGGCCACCACCAGCCACACATCGTCCAGCCAGGCGGCGTCAAAGCGGCCCGGCAAATAATGAATGCGGCCCTGGGCCGCAAGTTCAGTCAATGCCGGGGTCAGTTCAGGCGCGCCCACCACCACCTGGGCAGAGGCTTCCAGCAGCGCAAGCGTCTTGCGTTCGGCTACCGCGCCGCCACCCACCACCAGCACCCGCCGCCCCTTCAGGTCAGCAAAAATCGGAAAAAGCTGCATCTTGTGCCCGCCTCGGGCGTACCCGGCAAAATATCACCCGATCATAGGGACGGGCTTACATCCCCACAACTTTTGATTTCTTGAATTCATATATCCAAAACTTATTTGGTCAGGCGTTGCCCAGCCATTGGCTCATCTCGACGACCTCGCGCGCGACGTCGCCCAGCCGCTTCTGGCTTTGCATGGCGCGCTCGCGCAGCAGCCGATGCGCTTCCTCTTCGGGAATCGATCGGGTCTTCATCAGGATGCCTTTCGCTTTCTCCACCCACTGCCTCTCGGCCAGCCGCAGTTGCGCGTCGCGCAGTTCTTCGCGCCGGGATTTCTCCATGGCGAAACGCTCGATCGCCACCGTCAGCAGGGGTTCGATGCGAGCGGCCGGCACATCGCCGACCACGTAAGCGGCCACCCCGGCGCGCAGCGCCGTACGGATGGTGTCGCGGTTGCCGTCGTCGGTGAACATGACGACGGGGCGGTCGCTGTGCTCGCTGGCCACACAGACGTTTTCCAAGGTGTCGCGCCCGGGGGCGTCGCTGTCGATCAACACCACGTCCGGGGCGGCTTGCGCGATGGCGCTGGCCAGGTCCATGCCGGGCGCCACCTCCGAGACCACGTGCACCCCGGCCGCAGCCAGCGTCTGCCGCAGCGACGCCGCGCGCCCCTCGCCATCATTAAGCAGCATCACCTTCAGCATGGAACCCCTCCGATGTGGGGATTCATGCAAGTTCCATGCCATCCGTGATCGCCTACGCCGCAGCCGCGCGACGCACAGCACCGGGGCGCGCGTGGCACAGCCATGGTGCGCCGCCGCATCGCGTTGCGCACCAACTTGGGTCTGGTGCCGTCGCCGCGATGCCGCGAACGAGCGCCCCTTATCCGCGCCATCGTCAACGCCGGCGCGGCCTTGCGAGCATTGACGGGCATTTTCCACGCGCCTGGCACAGCGTTTGCTTGATGGAAGCTGGGCGGCCAACGGCGGTCGCCAACGCAACGCGCCGCCGTACGCGGCAAGGGACAACGACGTTCCGCAGCGCCAATGGATTGGATTCCATGGCGCGCGGGACGTTTTTTTTTGCCAGGAGCCATTGCATGACGCCAGTGACACGAAGCCCCTTTACCGACCCTGCCGCCCACGCCCAGGCCGGCACCAACGCCGGCCGCCGCAAATGGTTAAGCGGCACGGCCCGCGCGGTGGCGGGCGCCGGCCTGCTGTCGCTGGTCGACCCCCTGGTGCGCGCGGGCGCCTGGGCTGCCGGCACGGACGCGCCGGAAAAGACCGAAGTGAAAATCGGCTTCATCCCGCTGACCGACTGCGCCTCGGTCGTGATGGCGTCCGTGCTGGGCATCGACAAGAAATACGGGGTGACGATCACGCCGTCCAAAGAAGCCTCGTGGGCGGCCGTGCGCGACAAGCTCATGAACGGCGAGCTGGACATGGCCCACGTGTTGTATGGCCTGGTTTATGGCGTGCACATGGGTATCGGCGGCCCCAAGAAAGACATGGCCGTCTTGATGAGCCTGAACCAGAACGGCCAGGCCATCTCGCTATCGAACAAGGTGCTGGCAGCCGGCGCGCGCGACGGCGAATCGCTGGCCAAGCTGATGGCGTCCGACAAGCGCGAATACACCTTCGCGCAGACCTTCCCCACCGGCACGCACGCCATGTGGCTGTATTACTGGCTGGCCGCGTACGGCATCAACCCGATGAAGGACGCCAAGGTCATTACCGTGCCGCCGCCGCAGATGGTCGCCAACATGCGCGTGGGCAACATGGACGGCTTCTGCGTGGGCGAACCGTGGGGCGCGCGCGCCATCATGGACAAAATCGGCTTTACCGCCGTGACCACCCAGGGCATCTGGCAGGACCACCCGGAAAAAGTGCTGGGCACCAGCGCGGATTTCGTGGCGCGCAACCCGAACACGGCGCGCGCCGTGACCGCCGCCATTCTTGAAGCCGGCAAGTGGATCGACGCCTCGCCCGCCAACCGTCAGAAGACGGCCGAAACCATCGCCGCCAAGTCCTACGTGAACACGGACGCCAGCGGCATCGTGGACCGCATGCTGGGCCGGTACGAAGACGGCCTGGGCAAGTCGTGGACGGACGCGCACGCCATGCGCTTCTACGCCGACGGCTCGGCCAACTTCCCTTACTTGAGCGACGGCATGTGGTTCCTGACGCAGCACAAGCGTTGGGGCTTGTTGAAAGAGCATCCGGACTATCTGGCGATGGCGCGGCAGGTGAACCGTATCGACATCTACAAGCAGGCCGCGCAGGCCGCGGGCGTGGCGCTGCCCGCCAGTGAAACGCGGTCGTCCACGTTGATAGACGGCGTGATGTGGGACGGCAGCAATCCGGCGGCCTATGCCGACGGATTCAAGGTCAAGGTTTGAACGGCTGTACTGAACAAGGGGCATGCAATGTCTACCGTAACGAGTCTGGGTCGCGGCGTCGCGTTCATCGCAGCCGGCCGCGAGCGGCTGGAGTCCGTGCTGAAAGCCGTGGTCGGCCCTGTGGCCGGTTTCGCGCTGTTCGTGCTGGTGTGGCAAGTGGTGGCGATGCGCATCCCGGAAATCCCCACGCCGGGGGTGACCTGGCACGCCGCCGTGACGCTGTTTTCGGATCCGTTCTATGACAACGGCCCCAACGACAAGGGCATCGGCTGGAACCTGGTGGCTTCGCTTGAACGGGTGGCGATCGGCTTTGGCCTGGCGGCGTTGATCGGCATTCCGGCCGGCTTTGCAATCGGCCGCTACGCCGCCATCAACGCCATGTTCTCGCCCATCGTCAGCTTGTTGCGGCCGGTGTCGCCATTGGCCTGGCTGCCCTTGGGATTGCTGCTGTTCAAAGCCGCCAACCCGGCCGCCATCTGGGCGATTTTCATCTGTTCCATCTGGCCGATGATCATCAACACCGCCGTCGGGGTGTCGCGCGTGCCGCAGGATTACCTGAACGTGGCGCGGGTGTTGAACCTGTCGGAATGGAAGTTGACGACCAAGGTCTTGCTGCCCGCCGTGCTGCCGTATGTGTTGACCGGCGTGCGCTTGTCGATCGGCACCGCGTGGCTGGTGATCGTGGCGGCCGAGATGCTGACGGGCGGCACCGGCATCGGCTTCTGGCTGTGGGATGAATGGAACAACCTGAAGGTCGAACACATCGTCATCGCCATTTTCGTGATCGGCATCGTGGGCCTGTTGCTTGAAACGCTGCTGGTGGCGCTGGCCCGCCGGTTCACCTATACCGAGGAATAGCGCCATGAAGAAATTCGTACGCATCGAAAGCGTGGGCCAGACCTTTCACACCCGCAAGGGCGCCTTCGTGGCGCTGCGCGATATCGACCTGACGGTGGAACAGGGCGAATTCATCACCCTGATCGGCCATTCGGGTTGCGGCAAATCCACCTTGCTGAACCTGATCGCGGGCCTGACCCGGCCCACCAGCGGTGTGCTGCTGTGCGCCGAGCGCGAGATCACCGGCCCGGGCCCTGACCGCGCGGTGGTGTTCCAGAACCATTCGCTGCTGCCTTGGCTGACGTGCTTCCAGAACGTGTATCTGGCCGTCGAACGCGTTTTTGCCGCCAAGGAAAAGCGTGCGCGGCTGGAGCAGCGCACGCGCGCGGCGCTGGAACTGGTGGGCCTGTTGCCCGCGCAGAACAAGCTGCCGCGCGAGATTTCCGGCGGCATGAAACAACGCGTGGGCATTGCGCGCGCACTGGCCATTGAGCCGGGCGTGCTGCTGATGGACGAACCCTTTGGCGCCCTGGACGCGCTGACGCGGGCGCATCTGCAAGACGAACTGCTGAAGATCGTGGCCAAGACGCGTACGACCACCATCATGGTCACGCATGATGTGGACGAAGCGGTGCTGCTGTCCGACCGCATCGTCATGCTGACCAACGGCCCGGCCGCCACCATCGGAGACATCCTGCCCGTGCCCTTGCCGCGTCCGCGCGACCGCGTGCGGCTGGCCAACGACGCCACCTACCTGGCGTGCCGCGCGTCGGTGGTGGACTTTCTGCATCGCCGCCACGGCAATCCCGAACGCTCGCAAGAGGTGGCGCAGATCAATGCCGAGGCGCATCCCGCCGGTCATCTCGCGGCCCAAGCGGCCCAAGCGGCCCAAGCGGCCAACCCCGCCGCCAGCCATCCCGACGCGGCGCGGGCGGCGGCCTGATCCCGCGCAAGCCAGGCACGCACATGAACACGAAGCCAAAGCCAAAGCTGGTCGTGGTGGGCAACGGCATGGCGGGCATCCGCACGGTAGAAGAACTGCTGGCGCAGGCGCCCGACCTGTACGACATCACGGTGATCGGCGCCGAGCCCTACACCAACTACAACCGCATCCTGCTGTCGCCCGTGCTGACGGGCGAGCAGACGCTGGACGACATCGTGCTGAACGATGAAGCCTGGTATGCCCGCCATCGCATCCGGCTGCTGCGCAACCGGCGCGTAACGCAGGTGAACCGGGCCAGGCGCACGGTCAGCTGCGATGACGGCACGCAAGCCGCGTATGACCGGCTGCTGCTGGCCACGGGTTCCACGCCCACCATCCTGCCCGTGCCGGGCCACGACCTGGACGGCGTGGTGGCGTTTCGCGATATCGACGACGTGAACCGGATGATCGAAGCGTCCTCGCGCTATCGCCACGCGGTCGTCATCGGCGGGGGCCTGCTGGGCCTGGAAGCGGCCAACGGCTTGGCCGCGCGCGGCATGAAGGTATCTGTCGTGCACCTGGGCGCAACACTGCTGGACCGCCAACTTGACGGCGATGCGGCCGCCTTGTTGCGTCGCAACCTGGAAGCGCGCGGCCTGACTTTCTTGCTGCAACGCCAGACGCGCGAGATCGTTGCGGGCGGCGACGGGCGCGTGCGCGCGCTGCGCTTCACCGACGGCCAGGAAGTCGCGGCGGACCTGGTGGTGATGGCGGTGGGTGTGCGCCCGAACACGGCGTTGGCGCAGGGCTGCGGGCTGCGCGTGGATCGCGGCATTGTGGTGTCGGACACCTTGCAGACCTACGACCCGCGCATCTACGCGGTGGGTGAATGCGCCAGCCATCGCGGCACGGCCTATGGCCTGGTCGCGCCGCTGTTCGAGCAGGCGAAGGTGGCGGCCAACCACCTGGCCATGCACGGCATCGGCCGCTATGAGGGCAGCGTCACGTCCACGAAATTGAAGGTGACGGGCATCGATCTTTTTTCGGCGGGAGATTTCATGGGCGGGGCGCAAACAGAGACGATCGTGCTGGCCGACGCCATCGACGGCGTCTACAAGAAGCTGGTGTTGCATGACGACAAACTGGTCGGCGCCTGCCTGTATGGCGACACGGCGGACAGCAACTGGTACGTGCGCCTGATCCGCGAAGGGCGCGGCATCGGCGCGCTGCGCGACCGCTTGATGGCGGGGGACATGATGGTGGACGACGAACACGCGTCGCCCGTGCCGATCACCGCCGGGGCAGGCGTATAAGCCATGGCCATGGACATGCCGCTGCAAAAAATGCTGCCCATCGCCGTCGATGACGGCGTCCGCGAAGTGGCTTCGGTGTGCTGCTACTGCGGCACGGGCTGCGGCGTGCGCGTGCAGGCGCGGGGCAACGCGGTGCTAGGGGTGCGCGGGGATGACGGCCACCCCGCCAATCACGGCAAGCTGTGCAGCAAGGGCCTGGCGCTGGCGGATACGGTGCGGCGCGACGGCGCGCGCGTGCTGTCGGCGCAATGGCGCGCGGATCGGACGGCACCGCTCAGGCAGATAAGCCTGGACCAGGCGCTGGACATCGCGGCGCAGCGCTTGGCCGAAGCGATGCTTGCGCACGGTCCGGACGCCGTGGGCTTTTACCTGTCCGGCCAATTGCTGACCGAGGACTACGCCGTCTTCAACAAGCTGGCGCGCGCTTTGGTGGGCACCAACAATATCGACACCAACTCGCGCCTGTGCATGTCCAGCGCCGTGTCGGGCTACAAGCGCACCTTGGGCGCCGACGCGCCACCCGCCTGCTACGAAGACCTGGACCTGGCCGACACGGTGCTGATCGCCGGGTCGAACATGGCGTACGCGCACCCGGTGCTGTTCCGCCGGCTGGAGGCGGCGCGCGCGCGCCGACCGGGCATGAAGGTAATCGTCGTGGATCCGCGCCGCACGGACACGGCCACGTTTGCCGACCTGCACCTGGCCATTACGCCCGGCTCCGACGTGGCGCTGTTTCACGCCATGCTGCACGTGATGGCGCGCGAAGGCCTTGTCGACCGCAACTACGTCAAGCTCCACACCGAGGGGTTCGACACGTTGATGGCCACCGTTCAGGCAGTCACCCCCCAGGCGGCGCAGCAAATCTGCGGCGTGCCCGCCGCCGACATCATCCAGGCCGCGCGTTGGTTCGGCGGCGGCGGCGCGGCGTTGTCGCTGTACACGATGGGCTTGAATCAATCGACCCAGGGCACTGACAAGAACGCCGCGTTGATCCATCTGCATCTGGCCACGGGCCAGATCGGCAAGCCCGGCGCCGGCCCGTTCTCGCTGACGGGCCAGCCCAACGCCATGGGTGGGCGCGAGGCCGGCGGCATGGCCACGCTGCTGCCCGGGCACCGGGATCCGGCCTTGGCGGAGGACCGGGCCGAGGTCGCCGCGTTATGGGGTGTGGATGCGCTGCCCGCCGGGCGCGGGGCCACGGCCCTGGATCTGTTCGACGCCGCGCGTGACGGGCGCATCAAGGTGTTGTGGATCGCCGCGACCAACCCGGCGCAATCCTTACCCGACCAGGCCCGTGTGCGCCAGGCGCTGGCGCGGGCGGACTTCGTGATCGTCCAAGAGGCGTTTGCCGGCACCGAGACGCTGGCCTATGCCGACCTGATATTGCCCGCCGCGACATGGCCCGAAAAATCGGGCACGGTCACCAATTCCGAACGCCGCATCAGCCGCGTGCGCGCGGCGGTGGCCCCGCCGGGCGATGCGCAGCCCGACTGGCGGCTGGCGCAGGCGGTGGCACAGCGGCTGGCCGCACGCGTCGCCCCGCACAAGTCCGCCTGTTTTGCCTACGCGGATGAAAGCGACGTTTTCGCCGAGCACGTTCGTATGACGGCGGGGCAAGACCTGGACTACAGCGCCTTGGACTACAACATTTTGGACCGCAACGGCCCGACGCAATGGCCGTACCAAGGCGGCCAGGGCAAGCCGCGCCTGTACGGCGATGGGGTGTTCCCCACCGCCAACGGGCGCGCGCGCTTTTGCAACGTGCGCCATCAACCGCCCGCCGACGCGTTGACGCCGGAATTTCCGCTGCAACTGACCACCGGCCGGCTGCGCGACCACTGGCACACGTTGGCGCGCACGTCGCTGGCACCGGGCTTGACTCAGCACGTCGAGGAACCGTGGCTGTCGATGCACCCCGACGACATGCGCCGGTGCGATCTGGCGCCGGGCGCGTTGACGCGCATGCGTTCGCGCCGGGGCAGTGTGGTGCTACCCGTGCAGGCGGATGACGGGCTGCAACGCGGGCATGCGTTCTTGCCGATGCACTGGGGCAGCGCGTTCATGGCCGGGCTGGGCGTGAACGCGCTGGCGACATCGGCCTCGGACCCGATCTCACGTCAACCCGAGCTGAAGTTCTCCGCCGTATCCGCCGAACCGGCCGGGCTGCCGTGGCAGGTGGCGGGTTGGATGCAAGGCGATGCGGCGACCTTGCGCGCGCGCTTGGCGCCGTGGTTGCGCCGTTTCGACTATGCGGTCGTGTTGCCGGTAGGCGCGGGCGGCGTACGCATTCGGCTGGCGGCCGCCCAAGCGCCGGACGCCGGGGTACTGACCGAACTGGCGCAGGCGCTTGGGCTGGGTCAGGCCGACGTGATGTTTGACGACCCGGCGCGCGGCAGGTTGCGCCGGGTGGCGGTCGATGCGGGCGGGCCGACTGCATTCCTGTTGGCGGGCGACCTGGCCGCGCAGGACGCGCTGCTGGCGTGGGCGGCCGGCGGGCAGGCGCCAGCCAGTGTGTCGGCGCTGCTGTCCGGGCGCATCAGTGGCGCGGCGCGCTCGCGCACGGTGTGCGTCTGCATCGGCGTCAGCGAGGCGGCCATCCTGGCGGGCGTCGCGCGCGGCTGCGACCTGGATGCGCTGAAATCCACGCTGGGCTGCGGCACCGGCTGCGGGTCGTGCGTGCCCGAAGTGCGGGCGCTGATTGCCCGCGCGCCCACGGCCGTGGCCTGTTCCTGATCGGTTTTGCGCCCGGGGCCAGCCGACACGAGTAGACATATATCGGGCACGGCAACGGGTGTAGTATCAAGCAGCCGCCGCCAGCAGCGCGCGGCATGTCCCGAATTCTGGAGTGGCTAGTGACGATGCAAAAAATCGCATCCTTGGTGTTGTGCGCGGGCGCGATGGGCGCGACCGCGTCGGTGCAGGCGGGCGTGTGCGACGCCCAGTTCATGCATGACGGCGGTGCGGTGCAGTTGACCGGCTCGGGCAACCTGTCCCTGGGCGCGGACCTGACCTTCACCGAGGTTACAAAAAGCAATGGCGACAATTGCCGCGCGCGCGTGCAAGGCGTGGCCACGTTTGGCTACGCGGGCCTGCCGCCGGGCAAGTCAAAGCTGGATTACCTGATGACGGTCAAGGGCGGGCAGGCCACCTTCCTGCGCTACGCCTCGGCAGGCGAAGCCCCCAAGCCTTCCGAGGGCCAATTCGACCTGCGCATGCTGGGCCTGTTCGCGTACGACGGCAAACTGAACGCGGGCCAGAAGTTGCCCGGCTCGTCGTTCCGCCTGAAGATCGGCAAGGAAGCGCCGGTGGGCGGCCAGCCCAGCACCACGGTGCGCATCGGCGAGAAAAGCGTGGGCCAGAAGACGTCGTTGAACACGGCCCTGGGCAATCAGTCCTGCCACCCGGTCACGTACACGCGCAACTCGGACCCCACCATGGCCACGTTCCAGGGCCTGACCATTCCGATACCCGGCATGAACACGACGGTCACCGATTGGTACTGCCCGGCAGTCAATCTGGTGATGAAGCAAGACATAGATCAAGCAGGCGTGAAATCAGCGGTTGAAATTACGCAGATCAAGTAGCACACGGTATCAAGCACGTCTTGCTGCGGGCAGGGCGGCTGGTATGATGTTTTCGTCATAGACACACAACAGGAGCTCAAAAAAATGGCCACGAGAAAATCCGAAGAAGTCGCAAAAGAAAAACTGATCGACAGTGTCAAGACCAGCCTGAACGACGCCGAAAACCTGCTGCGCGAAGCGGCCGGCACCACGGGCGAAAAGGCCAACGAATTGCGTGACCGCGCCATGACCTCGCTCAAGCGCACGCGCGAAGCCCTCTACGAAGCGCAAGACGCCGTGCTCGAACGTGGCCGCAAAGCCGCTCGCGCCACCGACGACTACGTGCATGACAATCCCTGGCAAGCCATCGGCATCGCAGGCGTGACCGGCCTGCTGCTCGGCTTGCTGATCAGCCGCCGCTGATTGGCTTGAACGTTCGGGCGGGCAACGTCGGCATGCCGGCGCTGCCCGCCCGACGTTCCTGACAACATGGGTCTACGAAAATCTGTTTTCGGAGTCGCGTCCAGCCTGGTCGGGCTGTTGCGCACACGCCTGGAGCTTCTTGGGCTGGAAGCCGCCGACGAAAAGGCGCGCCTGCTCAAGCTGCTGGGCATGGCCTTCGCGGCGCTGCTCTTTCTGACGCTTGCGGTGCTGGTATTCACCATCACGGTGGCCGTGCTGTTCTGGCCCACCGAAGACCGCTACATGGCCTTGGGCCTGCTGGCGGCGTTCTACGGCATTGTGGGCATCGTCTTGTTGCTGGTCGTGCGCCATGGGCTGGTCTATGGCGCGGCGCCTTTCGCGGCCACCCTTGAAGAGTTGAGCCGCGACGCGGAACTGCTTGAACGGGTACGCGACGCCCAGGACGACGAGCCGCCGCCACGTCGACGCGAGGAGGGCTGAACCATGTCAAAAAGGTCTCCTGTCGTTGATCGTGCCGTGCGTATCGAACTGCTGCGCGCCCGCGCCGCCATCGAACGCGAATCGCTGGTGCATGACATCGTGTCGACCGGCCATCGGCTGGAACCCGCCGCCATCATCCGCGGGCTGCTGCCCCGGCTGGCTGCCGGCGGGGCGTCACGCTGGGCATTGCAGGCCATTACGCTGGCGCGCCGTTATCCCGTCGTCAGCTCGTCTTTGTCGACCTTGCTGATGCGTGGCGGCAAGCGCTTCAAGCTGCTCAAGATCGCGGGTGGCGCATTGGTCGGCTGGCAGCTGTTCAAGATGTGGCAGGGCTCGCGCGAGGACGACGAATAACGCGTTCAACCTTGCTTCGGCTTGCGCTAAAAAAAAACCCCGCCTGCATCTGCATGGCGGGGTTTTTTATGGCGAGCATCGAAGCCGGGCTGTGCGGCGTCGGGCTACGGAGGGCCACAGCTACAGCTACAGCTACAGCTACAGCCATTGCTACAGGCCGAGCTGGCCCCAGATATCGTCCACGCGCTTCTTGATGTCGGCATCCATCGTGATGGGCGTGCCCCATTCGCGGTTGGTTTCGCCGGGCCATTTGTTGGTGGCGTCCAGGCCCATCTTGCCGCCCAGACCCGATACCGGCGAGGCGAAGTCCAGGTAATCGATGGGGGTGTTTTCCACCAGCAGCGTATCGCGCACGGGGTCCATGCGCGTCGTCATCGCCCAGACCACTTCCTTCCAGTCGCGCGGGTTGATGTCTTCGTCCACCACCACGATGAACTTGGTGTACATGAACTGGCGCAGAATGCTCCATAGCCCGAACATGACGCGTTTGGCGTGCCCCGCGTACTGCTTGCGGATCGACACCACCGCCAGCCGATAGCTGCACCCTTCCGGCGGCAGATAGAAGTCGACGATTTCCGGCAGCTGGCGGCGCAACAGCGGCACGAACACTTCGTTAAGCGCAACGCCCAGCACGGCGGGTTCGTCGGGCGGCTTGCCGGTGTAGGTGGAATGGTAGATGGGGTTGCGCCGCATCGTGATGCGCTCGACGGTGAACACCGGAAACCAGTCCTGCTCGTTGTAGTAGCCGGTGTGGTCGCCGTACGGCCCTTCCAGCGCCATCTCGTAGTCGCTGTTGGGCGGCGGGTTCACACCTTCCGGCACCACGGGCTTGATGGCGCGCGGGTCGGAGGACGGCAGCAGATGGCCTTCAAGAACGATCTCGGCCCACGCCGGCACCGACAGGTTGCTGCCCAGCGCCTGGGCGACTTCGGTGCGCGAACCGCGCAACAGGCCGGCGAACTGGTATTCGGACAGGCTGTCGGGCACGGGGGTGACGGCGCCCAGCGTCGTGGCCGGGTCGGCGCCCAACGCCACGGCGATCGGGAACGGGGTGCCGGGGTGGGCCAGCGCGTGGTCACGGAAATCCAGCGCGCCGCCGCGATGCGACAGCCACCGCATGATGAGCTTGTTGGGGCCCAGCAGCTGCTGGCGGTAGATGCCCAGGTTCTGCCGCTTGGCGTTAGGGCCGCGCGTGATCACCAGGCCCCACGTCAGAAGCGGCGCTACATCGCCGGGCCAGCAGGTCTGGATGGGCAAGCGGGTCAGGTCCACGTCCTTGCCTTCCCAGACAATTTCCTGGCAGGCCGGGCTTTTGACGTTTTTCGGGCTCATGTCCCACAGCGCCGCCTTCAGCATCGACACCTTGGCCAGCGCGTCGCGCAGGCCCTTGGGGGCTTCAGGCTCGCGCAGCGACGCCAGCAGTTCGCCGATATCGCGCAGCGCGCTGACATTGTCGGCGCCCATGCCGCGCGCTACCCGCGACGGCGTGCCGAACAAGTTGGTCAACACCGGCATCTGTGCCGGTTGGCCGTCGTGCAGCGCTTTTTCAAACAGCAGGGCCGGCCCTTCGGCGCGCAGCACGCGGTCGGAAATCTCGGTCATTTCCAGCCGGGTGGACACCGGCGCGGCAATGCGTTTGAGGTCGCCCATGCGTTCAAGTTGGGCGAGGAAGTCTCTAAGGTCGCGGTATTTCACTACAGATCCCAGCGATTTGGTTACATTTGAGGTCGAAAGAGAGGTTAACATTGACTCCCTCTTTTTCCACGCAGGAGGTTTTCATGCCCGATGCGTCAGTGGCCAGCCTGTTCAGGAATATGGCCCAAGGAGTGCACGAATATCTTGCCGAGTCCTTGCGTATCTGCTCAGTCTATCTGGGCATCGCGGTGATTGTGACGGTAAGCATGGGATTTGCCCTGCCAGGTTTGCGCGACCAGGCATTGCAAGTGCACAAAGCCTTGTTGACCGCCCTAGCGCCTTCATCCATGCAAACCGGCGTCGAACCCGACACCGGCTCCGAACTCGGTTCCGACACTGCGTCGGCAATTGCCATGGCCGTACCAACTGCTCCCGCCAGCAATGCCACGGGCATGCTGGGGCCGGCGCGCGTCGCGCCGCCGGTGCCCAAGAAGCCCGCCTTGTCGGCGACCGGTCCGCAGGCCGAAGCGTTGCGCAACTATATCTCGCGCAAATACAAGGTGGCGTATGACGCCACCGGCCCGCTGTTGAACACCGTTTACAAGGTCAGCCGCGAAAAGCAGCTGGACCCCTTGCTGGTGCTGGCGGTCATCGCCATCGAGTCGCGTTACAACCCCCTGGCCGAAAGCCATGTGGGCGCGCAAGGCTTGATGCAGGTGATGACCAGCGTCCACCAGGACAAATTCGACGCCGTGGGCAAGACCGCCCTGGACCCGGCCGCCAACATCGGCGTGGGGGCAACAATTCTGCGGGACTGCATCAACCGCCGCGGTTCGGTAGACGCCGGACTGGCCTGTTACGTGGGGTCCACGGGGCCCGACGACAACGGTTACGGTGCCAAGGTGCAGGCGGAACGCCGGCGGCTTGCCCTGGCATCGGGCATTGCCCTGGCTCGGGACTGATCCTTCCCGCTACGCGGAACGACAAAGCGCGCTCTTTACCGAGCGCGCTTTTTTTGTGGCGCCGGCATTGCACCGGTTGACCGATGCGGCGGCACGTTGTGGATCAGCGTTGCAGCAGCTTGCCGATCCGGGCTACGGCCTCTTCCAGGCGGTCCAGCCCCGTTGCGTAGGAAAAGCGCATGGTGTGCTTGCCGTGGGCCGGTCCAAAGTCCAGGCCTGCCACGGCAGCCACGCCCGCTTGCAGCAGCAGCTGCTGCGAAAACGTGGCGCTGTCCATGCCCAGGTTGCTGATGTCGGCATAGATATAGAACGCGCCGTCCGGCTTGACCGGCACGTGGATGCCCAGGCGTTCGAATTCGGGCAACAGGTAGTCGCGCCGCTGCTTGAACGCTTCGCGCCGGTGCTCGAAGGTTTTCATTGCCTGTTCGGTAAAGCATGCCAGCGCGGCGTGCTGGGCCAGCGTGGGCGCGCAGATCGCCAGGCTGGCGGCAATTTTTTCCACGGGTGCCACCATGTCTTGCGGCACGATCATCCAGCCCAGGCGCCAGCCGGTCATGTGGAAGTATTTGGAAAAGCTGTTGATGACGATGATGTCATCGTCCAGCGTCAACGCGGATCGCGGCGCATTTTCATATGACAATCCCAGGTAGATTTCATCGACGATGGCAAAGCCGTCGCGAGCACGAACCTCGGCCAGCAGTTGCGCCAGTTCTTCGTGTGCGATGGATGTGCCGGTGGGGTTGCTGGGTGAGGCCACCAGCACGCCCTGCGTCGCCGGCGTCCAGTGCCGGGCCACGTCGTCGGCCGACAGCTGGAAGCGCTTGGCGGCAGAGCTGGGAATCAAACGCGGCACACCGCCCGCTGCCAGCACGAAGTTGCTGTTGGCCGGGTAGGACGGGTCCGGCATCAGGACTTCGCCGCCATGGTTGACCAGCGCCGCGCACGCCAGCGTCAGCGCGCCGGATGCGCCCGCCGTGACAATAACGCGCGCCGGATTGATGCTGGCGCCGAACTTGTCATGGTAGAACTGCGCAATGGCCTCGCGCAGCGGCATCAGCCCGGCGGGTGGGCCGTAGCCGCTAAGCCCGGCGCGGGCGGCGCGTTCCAGCGCTTCCACCACCTGGGGCGGCGCGGTAAAGTCCGGTTCGCCGATGCCCAGGCTGATAATGTCGTGGCCCGCCGCCTGTAGCGCCTGCGCCTGCTTGAATAGTTCCACTACCTGGAATGTCAGAAAGTCTTGAGTGCGAGCGGCAAGGCGGGGCATCGGATTCTCGAAAAGCGTCTTTGAAGCAAAAAGGAATTGTAGTCATGCAGCCATCCCGGCGCGCTTTCCTGCTTGGCAGGCGACCCGCGCAAACGCCATGGGCCGCCTTCATGCAGCGGCTGAAGCTGCTGTGCCAAGGCCAGGTTGTTGATCTGGGCGAGAACGGCCCGGGTGGCGCGCAAGCCATTCTGACGCCCGCGCGTGACGGCGACGTGGCGCACGCCCGCGCGCTGTGCGCCGAATATCGCGTCGTGATGGCGCTGGAGGGCGCAACGGGGCCTTACGCGCCGAGCAGCGCGCCGCGTTTGCGTATCGACCCATCCCGGATGGCGGGTTTGGCGCGCCTGGCCGGCGACATCCCGCGCTGGCGGGCGCAGCCGGGCGTGCCGATGGCCGCGCTGGCCCAGGCCGGGCTGCGGCAGTTTGCCGGTTTCCCTGACGCCATGACCCTGGCCGAATGGCTGGCTGCACCGGCGCCCTGGCCGGCGGGTTGCTGCGCGGCCTCGGGCGTGCTGGCGGTGGACGTGATGCTGGCCGACGGCGTCGAGGAAACGCTGGGGCCGTTCGGCGAGGCCGACGTGCAGCCCTTGCGATCGGCCACCGTGCAGGCCCTGGTGCCCGCGCTGTTCCAACTGGCCTCGGGCGGCGACGCGTTCGCCACCAACGACGGTTATCACTGGCTGGGCCGCTATCGGTTGGACGCCCTGAAACCGCAAGCGCCGGCCACGGTGAATCTGGCGCATCTGCTGTTGGGTCATGGCGGCACGCTGGCCTGGGTGCAAGGCGTCACGCTGACCGATGCACCTCCCTTCGCGCTGCCGCAGCCGCAGCCCCACCCGGAGCCCCAGCCCGGCGTAAATGTTCGTTCCCGGGCGACCCCCGGCCTGGCGACGTTTCGGCTGGATGGTCGCGTGAAGACGCTGTTCGACCCTGCTGGGCGATTTCCCTTATTCCTGCCCAATGAAACCTGAAATTCGTTCAGGTTGCTGTAAGATTTCGGCGCTTGCCCTGTCCAGTGGGCGCGCTCTCGCGTGCGCTTTCGCAAACGTATCGCCGCGCGCGCCATGGGAATAGAATTCCTCCCTCTGTTTCACTTATCGCCAGTAGCCGCCCTATGGATGCCAACCTTCGCAAAGCCGCCCTTGAATATCACGAGCACGGTCGCCCCGGAAAAATCTCGGTCACCCCGACCAAGCAGCTGACCAACCAACGCGACCTGGCGTTGGCGTATTCGCCCGGCGTGGCGGCGGCCTGTGAAGAAATCGTGGCCGATCCGGCCAATGTGTTTCGCTACACCGCGCGCGGCAACCTGGTGGGCGTGATCACCAACGGCACGGCCGTGCTGGGCCTGGGCAACATCGGCGCGCTGGCGTCCAAGCCCGTCATGGAAGGCAAGGCGGTGCTGTTCAAGAAGTTTGCCGGCCTGGATGTGTTCGACATCGAAATCAACGAAACCGATCCGGACAAGCTGGTCGAGATCATTGCCGGGCTGGAAGCTACTTTCGGCGGCATCAATCTGGAAGACATCAAGGCGCCGGAGTGCTTCACCGTCGAGCGCAAGCTGCGCGAACGCATGAAGATCCCCGTTTTCCACGACGACCAGCACGGCACCGCCATCACGGTATCGGCCGCGTTCATCAACGGCTTGAAGGTCGTGGGCAAGGACATCAAGAAGGTCAAGGTCGTGACCTCGGGCGCGGGCGCCGCCGCCCTGGCGTGCCTGGATTTGATGGTGGACCTGGGCCTGCCGCTGGAAAACATCTGGGTCACCGACATCGAAGGCGTGGTCTACGAAGGCCGTGTCGAACTCATGGACCCGGACAAGGCGCGTTTCGCGCAAAAGACCGATGCCCGCAAGCTGGCCGAAGTGATTCAGGACGCCGATGTGTTCCTGGGCCTGTCCGCCGGCGGCGTGCTCAAGCCCGAGATGGTCGCGGCCATGGGCACGCGCCCGCTGATTCTGGCGCTGGCCAACCCCACCCCGGAAATCTTGCCGGAACTGGCGCATTCCGTTCGCGATGACGTCGTCATGGCTACCGGCCGTTCCGACTACCCGAACCAGGTCAACAACGTTCTGTGCTTCCCGTACATTTTCCGGGGCGCGCTGGACGTGGGCGCCACCACCATCACGCGTGAAATGGAAAAGGCGGCGGTCTACGCCATTGCCCAACTGGCTCAGGAAGAACAGAACGAAGTCGTGGCCGCGGCCTACGGCACGTTCGATATCTCTTTCGGCCCGGAATACCTGATCCCCAAGCCGTTCGACCCGCGTTTGATCGTGCGCATCGCGCCGGCGGTGGCCAAGGCGGCCATGGAAGGCGGCGTGGCCACGCGTCCGCTGGCCGACCTGGAAGCCTACGAAGAACAGTTGCAGCAGTTCGTGTACCACTCGGGCGCATTCATGAAGCCGCTGTTCTCGGCCGCCAAGCGCATCGTGCGCGAAGGCGGCCCGGCGCGCATCGTGTTCGCTGAAGGTGAAGACGAACGCGTGCTGCGCGCGGTGCAGGTCGTGGTGGACGAAGGCCTGGCGCGTCCCATTCTGGTGGGACGCCCGTCCGTGCTGCTGACCCGCATCGAAAAGCTGGGTCTGCGCCTGCGCCTGGGTGAAGACGTTGAAGTCACCAACCCCGAATACGACGAACGCTTCCATCAGTACTGGACGACGTACTGGGAACGCATGTGCCGACGTGGCATCACCAAGGAAATGGCGCGCGTGGAAATGCGCCGCCGCATGACCTTGATCGGCGCGATGATGGTGCACCTGGGCGATGCCGACGGCATGGTCTGCGGTTCTGTGGGCGCGTACCATGACCACCTGCGATTTGTGGACGAAGTGATCGGCCGCCGTCCGGGCCACAACGTGTACGCGGCCATGAACATCCTGCTGCTTAACGAGCGTACGGTGGTGCTGGTGGACACGCACGTCAACGACGAGCCCACGGCCGAGCAGATCGCCGAATTCACCATCGCGGCCGCCAACGAAATGCGCCGCATGTACCTGGCGCCCAAGGTGGCGCTGCTGTCGCGGTCGAATTTCGGATCGGGTAGTTCCGCGTCGGGCGCCAAGATGCGTCGCGCGCTTGAAATCGTGCGCGAAAAAGAACCCGAGCTGGAAATCGACGGCGAAATGCACGGCGATTGCGCCTTGGACGAAGCGCTGCGCATGCGCATCCTGCCGTCGTCCACGCTCAAGGGCGAAGCCAACCTGCTGGTGTGCCCGAACGTGGATTCCGGCAACATTGCCTACAACCTGCTCAAGACGGCGGCGGGCGGCAACGTGGCGGTTGGCCCGTTCCTGCTGGGCTGCAACGCGCCGGTGCACATCCTGACCTCAAGCTCGACCGTGCGCCGCATTGTGAACATGACCGCGATGACTGTGGTCGATGTCAACACGCCACGTTGAAGTGAGTCCCGCCGGTCCGGCGTGCCCGCGCACGCCGACCGGTCTGGTCCTGACGGGTGGGGGCGCGCGGGCCGCGTACCAGGTGGGCGTGCTGAGCGCCATCATGGACTTGCTGGACCCCGACTGGCATTCGCGCTTTCAGAATCCCTTCGACATCATCTGCGGCACCTCGGCCGGGGCCATCAACGCCGCCGCGCTGGCGTGCCGCGCCGACCGCCCGCACCTGGGTGTGCGCCGCATCCGCCGGTTGTGGTCGTCGCTGAACACCGACATGATTTACCGCGCCGACGCGCCCGGCCTGATTCGCACGGGCGTGCGTTGGCTGGGGTTGCTGGCGCTGGGCTGGATGTATTCGGGGCTGACGCGCAAGCGGCCGCAGTCGCTGCTGGACAACAGCCCCATGGAAGCGCTGCTGGGCCGCGTGCTGAACTTCGACCACCTGCGCGGCAACCTGGAGCGCGGGTCGCTGTCGGCGCTGGCGATCACGGCGTCGGGCTACACCAGCGGCGAGCACCTGACGTTCTACCAGGCGCACACGCCCATCGAACCGTGGCATCGCTACTTGCGGCTGGCCATACCCACGCCTATCGGCATCGACCACCTGATGGCCTCGTCGTCCATCCCGTTCGTCTTTCCGGCGCGGCAGGTGCCGGTGCACGGCAAGGGCGAGTGGTGCGGCGACGGCTCCATGCGACAACTGGCGCCGATCAGCCCGGCAATCCACCTGGGCGCCCATCGCGTGCTGGTGATCGGCACGGGGTTTCGTGATGATACCCATCCCGAGAACCGCGAAGATTCCCCACCGTATCCTTCGCTGGCGCAGGTAGGCGGGCATGCGTTGTCCAGCATCTTCCTGGATGGGTTGTCGGTGGACGTCGAGCGCCTGGAACGCATCAACTACCTGATGGACCACGCATCGCCGGACGGCGCGCAGATCAACGTGCGCCGCATCCAGGTGCTGACCATCACCCCCAGCCAGTCGCTGGACACGATGGCGCTTGAGCACTTGCAGGACATGCCGGCGCAAGCCCGTGCTCTTTTCCGCGTACTCGGTGTATCGTCCGACCCAGGCCGTCCTGGTGGCGGTGCGCTGATGTCGTATCTGCTGTTCGAATCCAGCTACACCAAGCGATTGATCGAACTGGGTTATGCCGATACGATGCAGCGTAACGAAGAAGTGATCGCCTTTTTCAAGGAGGCTCAGGCATGACGCGCAATGGCCAATCTACGTTGCAGAAGCAGCTTCTGCGCGGGGGAGCGCTGCCTCATGAGGGGCTGGACAAGAAGGCCGTCGTTGACGCCTCGCACGAGCTTGGCCTGTCCTTGTTCGTTGCCAACTGCGACCCCGCCCGCAGCCGTTCCGCGGTGCTTCGCGCCATCGTCAAGGCGGTGGATTTCCCCGAGTACTTCGGCGGCAACCTCGATGCGCTGTACGACTGCCTGTGCGACACGGTCCTGGACCACAAGACGGGCGTGGTGTTGTGGCTGTACCGCCTGCACTCCGGCGATCCGGTTCTGGAAGAAGACGCCGCCAAAATTGAAACCGTGTGTTCGGACGCTGCCGACTTTGCGCGTGAAAATGGCCGCATCTTTGCGTTCGTCATCGAACACGCGGGGCGCCACCCCGACCCGGAACCCGGCATCGCCGCAGCGCCCTATGGCGAAAACGATTAACCGCGGCCGAAAACGATTATCTGCGGGCGCGGACAATTAACCGCGCATCCTTGCGCTACCAGCCCATCAACGCGCTGACTGCCGCCAGCAACGCCAGCCCGGCCGTTTCGGTACGCAGCACGCGGGGACCAAAGCGCACGGCCTGCACGCCGGCCTGGCGGGCTAGTTCCAGTTCCTTGTCCGACCACCCCCCTTCGGGGCCCACAAGCAACGTCAACGCTTGCAAGCCGGGCGTGGCGCGCAGCTTGCCGGCCAGATCGTCGCTGGCTTCCGGGTGACACAGCAGCCGCAGGCCGTCCGCCGGCTGGGCCAGCCAATCAGCCAGGCTTTGCGGCGCATCCACCGCCATCAGGCGGTTACGGCCGCATTGTTCGCCGGCCGATTGCGCAATGCGCTGCCAATGCGCCACGCGCTTGTCCAGCCGAGGGCCCGATAACTGCAACACGCTGCGTTGCGCGGCAATCGGGCTGACGCGGGCGGCGCCCAGCTCAACCGCTTTTTCCACCACCCAGTCCATCTTGTCGCCGGAAGGCAAGCCCTGCACAAGCGTGACGCGCCCGGCAAGCTCGGCTTCGCGCGGGTTGAAGTCGCCTAGCGTGGCGTAGCCCGCCTTGCCCTCGACTTCAAGCACGGCCGGGTATTCGCCGCCCTGGCCATTGAACAGCACAACGGTTTCGCCCGCTTTCAAGCGCAGCACGCGCAGCGCGTGGTGCGCCAGGGCGTCGGGCAAGGCGATGCGGGTACCGGCGGAAAGGGCGATGTCGCAGAAAAAGCGGGGGGCGGACATGAGGTTCGGGCGAAGAGGGCGGCTACGAGGGCGCGGGCAATCGGATTATTCGAGCGCGTAGCCTACCACTTTGATTCCCGAGGACACGCTTGTTTACATCGCGCTTAAGGGCGATGGCGTGAGGGAAATCCCCTGATGCTAAAATCGTCTGCTTCGCAACCCACTCAACTGGCCCCTATATTTCCCGTAGGCGCGCCAGCTTCAAAGAGCCTTCCGAATGAGCAATCCGACCGCCCCTAAACTTGCCTTGGCGGATGCCATCCGCGCCCTCGCGATGGATGCTGTGCAACAAGCGAACTCCGGGCATCCGGGTGCTCCCATGGGCATGGCGGAAATCGCCCAGGCCTTGTGGACGGGCAACCTGCGCCACAACCCGAAGGACCCCGCCTGGGCCAACCGCGACCGCTTCGTGCTGTCCAACGGCCACGGCTCGATGCTGATCTACGCGCTGTTGCATCTGACGGGTTACGACCTGTCGATCGACGAACTCAAGAATTTCCGCCAGCTGCATTCCAAGACGCCGGGTCACCCCGAAGTGGGCATCACCCCGGGCGTGGAAACGACCACCGGCCCGTTGGGCCAGGGCCTGGGCAACGCCGTGGGCATGGCGCTGGCCGAAGCGCTGCTGGCCGCTGAATTCAACAAGCCCGGCCACACCATCGTCGACCACCACACCTACGCCTTCACGGGCGACGGCTGCCTGATGGAAGGCATCTCGCACGAGGTCTGCTCGCTGGCCGGCACGCTCAAGCTGTCCAAGCTGGTGGTGCTGTATGACGATAACGGCATCTCCATCGACGGCCACGTCGAACACTGGTTTGCCGACGACACCGCCAAGCGTTTCGAAGGCTACGGCTGGAACGTGATCCGTGGCGTAGACGGCCACGACGTCGCCGCCGTGG
The DNA here is from genome assembly GCF_036668755.1 of Achromobacter sp. ESBL13. Classification (NCBI taxonomy): domain Bacteria; kingdom Pseudomonadati; phylum Pseudomonadota; class Betaproteobacteria; order Burkholderiales; family Alcaligenaceae; genus Achromobacter; species Achromobacter sp. ESBL13. The sequence goes on from NZ_JAZEVT010000008.1 coordinate 41,619, forward strand.
ACGCCGCCATCAAGGCCGCGCGTTCGCAGTCGGAAAAGCCCACGCTGGTGGTCTGCCGCACCGTCATCGGCAAGGGTTCGCCCAACATGGCCGGCACGCACAACGTGCACGGCGCGCCGCTGGGCAAGGATGAAATCGCCGCCACGCGCGCCGCGCTGGGCTGGTCGTCGGAACCCTTCCAGATTCCGCAAGACGTTTACGACGGCTGGGATGGCCGCAAGTCGGGCGCTGCCGCCCAAGCCGAATGGCAAGCCGCGTTTGACGCCTACCGCGCCGCATTCCCCGCCGAAGCCGCTGAATTCACGCGCCGCATGAAGGGCGAAATGCCCCAGGGCTACGCCGACCAGTTCAAGGCTTTCCTGGCCTCGACCCTGGAAAAGGCCGAAACCGTCGCCACCCGCAAGGCCTCGCAGTTCGCGATCGCCGCGCTGGCCCCGTTGCTGCCCGAAATGCTGGGCGGTTCCGCCGACCTGACCGGTTCCAACTTCACCGACTGGAAGGGCGTGGGCGCCGTTCGCGCCGGCGACAAGGGCATTCAGTTCGGCCGCCACATCAACTACGGCGTGCGCGAATTCGGCATGGCCGCCATCATGAACGGCGTGGCCCTGCACGGCGGCTACCTGCCGTTCGGCGGCACGTTCCTGACGTTCTCGGACTACTCGCGCAACGCCATCCGCATGGCCGCGTTGATGAAGCAGCGCGTGGTGCACGTGTTCACGCACGATTCGATCGGCCTGGGCGAAGACGGCCCGACCCACCAATCCATCGAGCACGCCGCCAGCCTGCGCCTGATCCCCAACCTGTCTTTGTGGCGCCCCTGCGATACGGCTGAAACCGCCGTGGCCTGGAACGCCGCCGTGACGCGCCCGACCAGCATCGGCATGGACGTGCATGACGGCGGCCCGACCGCGCTGCTGCTGTCGCGCCAGAACCTGCCGTTCGTGCCGCGCGATGCCGCCACCGTGGACGCCATTGCGCGCGGCGGCTATGTGCTGCGCGATGCCGAAGGCGCCCGCGCCGTCATCATCGCCACCGGCTCGGAAGTGGCCATTGCACTGGACGCGCAAGCCCAACTGGCCAAGGAAGGCATCGCCGTGCGCGTGGTTTCCATGCCCAGCACCGACGTGTTCGACAAGCAGGACGCCGCCTGGAAGCAATCCGTGCTGCCCAAGGGTCTGCCGCGCGTGGCCGTGGAAGCCGGCGTGACCGCGTTCTGGCACAAGTACGTGGGCCTGGAAGGCGCCGTGGTTGGTATCGACCGCTACGGTGAATCCGCCCCGGCCGGCGCATTGTTCAAGTTCTTCGGGCTGACCGCCGACAAGGTGGCCGAGACCGTCAAACAGGTTTTGTAAAAAAGGAGCTTAGTATGACTATTCGCGTCGCCATCAACGGTTACGGTCGCATCGGCCGCAACATCCTGCGTGCCCACTACGAAGGTGGCAAGAAGCACGATATCGAAATCGTCGCCATCAACGATCTGGGCGATCCCAAGACGAACGCGCACCTGACGCGCTACGACACCGCCCACGGCAAGTTCCCGGGCACCGTCGAAGTCGACGGCGACTTCATGGTCGTCAACGGTGACAAGATCCGCGTGCTGGCCAACCGCAACCCGGCTGAACTGCCCTGGGGCGACCTGAAGGTTGACGTCGTGCTGGAATGCACGGGCTTCTTCACGACTAAGGAAAAGGCCGGCGCGCACATCAAGGGCGGCGCCAAGAAAGTCATCATCTCGGCCCCGGGCGGCAAGGATGTGGACGCCACCATCGTGTTCGGCGTGAACCACGGCGTGCTCAAGTCGACCGACACGGTCATCTCGAACGCATCGTGCACCACCAACTGCCTGGCCCCGCTGGTCAAGCCGCTGAACGACAAGCTGGGCCTGGAAAACGGCCTGATGACGACCGTTCACGCCTACACCAACGACCAGGTCCTGACCGACGTCTACCACGAAGATCTGCGCCGCGCGCGTTCGGCCACGATGAGCATGATCCCCACGAAGACCGGCGCTGCCGCTGCCGTGGGCCTGGTGCTGCCGGAACTGAACGGCAAGCTGGACGGCTACGCCATCCGCGTCCCGACCATCAACGTGTCGCTGGTCGACCTGTCGTTCGTGGCCAGCCGCGACACGACCGCCGAAGAAGTCAACAGCATCCTGAAGGCCGCGTCGGAAGGCGAGCTCAAGGGCATCCTGGACTACAACACCGAGCCCCTGGTTTCGGTGGACTACAACCACAACCCGGCCTCCAGCACCGTTGACGCGTCGCTGACCAAGGTCTCGGGTCGCCTGGTCAAGGTCTCGTCCTGGTACGACAACGAGTGGGGCTTCTCGAACCGCATGCTCGACACCACCGTCGCGCTGATGTCGGCCAAGTAAGCAACACGGTCAGTCCATAGGGGACGGATTTGTTTTCCGCCAATGCGGAAAATGGGTTCGTCCCCTTTGTTCGCCTATCGTAGGAAAGCAAATATGTCCAAGGTCAATACCCTGTCCGCGCTGGCCAAGTCCGGCGCCCTGTCCGGCAAGCGTGTGTTCATCCGCGCCGACTTGAACGTGCCGTTCGACGACGCCGGCCGCATTTCCGAAGACACGCGCATCCGCGCCTCCGTGCCCGGCATCCGCCTGGCGCTGGACGCCGGCGCTGCCGTAATGGTTACGTCCCACCTGGGCCGCCCGAAAGAAGGCGTGCTGACCGACGCCGATTCGCTGGCCAAGGTTGGCCAGCGCCTGTCCGAACTCCTGGGCATGCCCGTGCAGTTGGTGCGCGACTGGGTCGATGGCGTCCAGGTCGATCACGGCCAGGTCGTGCTGCTGGAAAACTGCCGCGTGAACGTCGGCGAAAAGAAAGATGACGAAGCGCTGGCCAAGAAGATGGCCGCGCTGTGCGACGTGTATGTCAACGACGCGTTCGGCACGGCCCACCGCGCCGAAGCCACCACGCACGGCATCGCGCGCTTTGCGCCCGTGGCCTGCGCCGGTCCCTTGCTGGAAGCCGAGCTTGACGCCCTGGGACGTGCGCTGCACGAACCCAAGCGCCCCCTGGTCGCCATCGTGGGCGGCTCGAAGGTGTCCACCAAGCTGTCCATCCTGCAATCGCTGGCCGACAAGGTTGACCAGTTGGTCGTGGGCGGCGGTATCGCCAACACGTTCCTGTTGGCCGCCGGTTTGCCCATCGGCAAGTCGCTGGCGGAACCCGACCAGGTCGAGCAGGCGCGCGCCGTGATCGACATGATGAAGCAGCGCGGCGCGGCCGTGCCGATTCCGGTGGACGTGGTGTGCGCCAAGGCATTCGGCGCGGATGCCGAAGCCACCGTCAAGGCGGCCACGGACGTAGCCGAAGACGACATGATCCTGGACATCGGCCCGCAGACCGCGGCGCAGCTGGCCGAGATCCTGAAGAAGGCCGGCACCATCGTCTGGAACGGCCCGGTGGGCGTGTTCGAATTCGACCAGTTCGCCAACGGCACCGAAGTGGTGGCGCGCGCGATCGCGGAATCGGATGGTTTTTCCATCGCCGGCGGCGGTGACACGCTGGCTGCCATCGCCAAGTACGGCATCGGCGAGCAGGTTGGCTATATCTCGACGGGTGGTGGCGCGTTCCTGGAGTTCCTGGAAGGCAAGACGCTGCCCGCCGTGGCCGTGCTGGAAGCGCGCGCCGCGAAGTAAGCGGCGGTGCGGTGGCGCCCGCGTCGCGGCGGCTGCCGCGCGCGGCCGCATGCAACAACGCCCCTTGCGGGGCGTTTTTTTTCGTCTGCGCGCCAGGTCGCCGTTATTCCATCTTGGCGCCCGAGATCTTCACAATGTCCGCGTATCGCGCGATTTCGGACTGGATGAAGGCGCTGAACTGCTCGGGCGTCTGGCCGGCGGGCACCAGCGCGCCCATGCTTTCCATGCGCTGCTTGACTTGCGCATCGGCCACCACGGCGTTCACTTCCCGGTTCAGGCGCTGCACCACGTCGGGCGGCGTTCCGACGGGGGCAACGATGCCGTACCAGGCGGATGCATACATCTTGGGCACACCCGCTTCCTCGAATGTGGGCACGTTCGGCAGCGCCGGCAAGCGCTGGTGCGACGCCACGGCCAGCGCGCGCAACGCGCCCGCCTGAACCTGTGCCAGCGAGCCGGTGTCCAGCATCATGTCGACCTGCCCAGCCAGCAGATCCGACACGGCGGGGCCACTGCCCTTGTACGGAATGTGCAGCACGTCGGCGCCGGTCAGGTGCTTGAACATCGCACCCGCCAGATGCTGCGAAGACCCCACGCCGCCCGAACCATAGTTCAGCTTGCCGGGCTCGGCCTTCGCGCCGGCGATCAGGTCGGCCAACGATTTGAAGGGCGACTGCTTGGGCACTTCAAGAATGTTGGGGATCTCGGCCACGAACGCCACAGGCGCAAAGTCCTTGGACGCATCGAAGCCCAGGCGGGAATACAGATGGGGGTTTGCCGCGTTGGTCGAACTGGTAGCCATCAGCAGCGTGTAGCCGTCGGCCTTTTCGCGCACGAACGACGCCGTGCCGATATTGCCGCCCGCGCCCGCCTTGTTGTCCACGATCACCGTCTGGCCCAGGCGATCGGTCAGGCGCTGCGCCAGCAGGCGCGCCAGGGAATCGGTGGCGCCGCCCGGGGGCCAGGGCACCACCAGCTTGATGGGGCGTTCGGGGTAAGTCTGGGCGTGGACAGCGGGGGCGATGCCGGCGGCAAGCGCGGCCAGGACCAGGGCGCGGCTGACGCGCCGCAGGAAGGGCAAGGACATGGAGTCTCCTGAAATGCCGGCCTTGGGTCCGCGCCGGGCAGGCAAGGGCGGTAGGCCGTGTCGGTGTGCAATGGCGCGGCGTGGCGCCGCTTTTCTTATGCGCAGGACTCTACGCAATCCCGCTTTTCGATAAAAGAGAGAAAAACGCAACGATCTTCATTCCCTTTGGGAATGTGACGGCCTCTCCGGTCTTTGGCTTGTCTTTCTGAAGGCGGCGAAAAAGCCTGCCGGATTTCGCCGCCGCTTGATCTGAAGCCGGTTCCGCGTCGTGGGCTTGGTGTAGCCTTTGCGGTCTATGCGTGTTGTCGCGCGCTCTCTTCGATCAGGTCGTTTGCAGCACCATGAACCTACGTTTCTTTCCCGGCCTGAATAATTTTCGCGGCATGACGCGGGAGTCGGCGCGACGCGACATCATGGCGGGCTTGAGCGTGGCCGCCGTCGGCCTGCCGGTGGGCCTGGCCTACGCGGCGATGATGGGCGTGCCACCCGTGGCTGGCCTGTGGGCCGCCATTGCGGGCATGCTGGGCTACGCGTTGTTCGGCTCGTCGCGCACGCTGATCGTGGGGCCGGACACGGCCACCTGCACGTTGATCGCCGCCACCTTGACCGGGATGGCGCTGACCTCCCCCGAGGACCGGCTGGTGGCCGCCACCGGCATTGCATTGACCGTGGGCGTGGGCTGCCTGATCGCGCGCGTGCTGCGGCTGGGCGTCCTGGCCAACCTGCTGTCGCGCCCCGTGCTGATCGGCTACATGGCGGGCGTGGCGATCACGCTGGGGCTGTCGCAACTGAGCGGGCTGACCGGGGTGGGGCTGCGCAACAGCGGGCTGGTGCACCCGTTTCTTGAGCTATCGCACCGTGTTCAGGAAATCCGGATTCCCACTCTCTGCCTGGGGCTGGCGTCCTGCCTGCTGCTGGTGGCTTTCAAGCGCTGGCGGCCGACCTGGCCGGGGCCGATCCTGCTGGTGGTGGGGGGCTGCCTGTTGTCGTGGCTGTTCGATTTTCCCGGTTTGGGCATAGCGGTGGTGGGCGAAGTGCCTGCCGGCTTGCCGGGCATCAGCCTGCCCGTTCGGCTGGAAGGCGTCGACAGCATTCTGTTGGGCGCGGCGGGCGTGCTGGTGGTCAGCTTTTCCAGCGGCATCGTCACCGCGCGCAGCTTTGCGGCGCGCACGGGCGAGCATGTGGATCCCAACCGCGAGCTGGTCGGCTTTGGCGCGGCCAATGTGGCGGCCGGTTTGTTCCAGGGTTTTGTCGTGACGGGGGCGGATTCGCGCACGGCGGTGGGGTTGGTGGCCGGCGGCTCGTCGCCGCTGGTCAGCGTCAGCGCGGCGTTGGCGTTGGCCATCGTGGTGGGCTTGCTGAGCGCGCCTTTGTTCTGGTTGCCCCAGGCGGTGCTGTCGGCCATTTTGTTGCTGGCGGCCGCCAGCCTGTTCGACGTCACGGCCTTTATGCGGCTGGCGCGAATTTCTCGCATTGAACTGGCGTTTGGCATCCTGGCCGCCGTGGGCGTGGTGGGATTTGGCGTCTTGCAAGGCGTGGCGGTGTCGGTAGGCGCAACGCTGCTGTACGCGATGTACGTGTCGGGCAACCCGCGCGATGCGCTGCTGGGCCGGCTGCCCGGCGAGTCCGTGCTGGGCAAGCTGCATTTGAATCCGGATGCGCATCCCGTGCCCGGCACGGTCATCTGGCTGTTTGAATCGTCGATCTGGTTTTTCAACGCCGATGCGTTTCGGCGCCGCGCGCGCGACGTCATTGCGCAGGCGGCGGGCGACACGCAGTGGTTCGTACTGGATGCCGAGGCCATGACGCAGGCGGACGCCGATGCAGTCGAAGCGCTTTACGAACTTAAGCGCGAACTGGACGCCCGCAACATCACCTTGTTGGTGGCGGGCGGGCATGGCCAGTTCCGCATGGCGCTTGAGCGTTCGGGGCTGGTCAAGAAGATTGGCCGCGACAAGATCTTTGGCACCCCCGAACAGGCGGTCGAAGCCATCGAGCGCTGGCGCCAGGCGCCGCCGGTCACCTTGGCCTGAGCCTAATCGATGATGTGATAGCCGCCGTCGATGTACAGCGTCTGGCCCGTCATCAGGCGCGCGGCGTCGGTGGCCAGCCAGGCGGTGGCTTCGCCCACGTCGTCAATGGACACCAGGCTGCGCGCGGGCGCCTTGGATTGCGCGCGGTCCAGCAGGGCATCGAATTCGGCTATGCCCGAGGCCGCACGCGTTTTCAATGGCCCCGGCGAGATCGCGTGCACGCGGATGCCCTGCGGGCCAAGCTCGGCCGCCAGGTAGCGTGTGGCGGATTCCAGCGCGGCCTTGACCGGCCCCATCATGTTGTAATGTTCGACGACCATCTGCGAGCCGTAGTAGCTCATGCAGAACAGCGCGCCGCCTTTTTTCATCAACGGTTCGGCCAGTTTCGCCATGCGGATGAACGACCAGCACGACACGTCCATCGCTTGCAGGAAGCCTGCGCGCGAGCAGTCGGTAACGCGGCCGTGCAAGTCGGCGCGCGGGGCGAACGCAATGGAATGCAGCACGAAATCCAGCTGCCCCCATTCGGCCGTGATGCGGTCGAACACGGCTTCCAGTTCGCCCTCGTTCAGCAGGTTAAGCGGCATCAGCAATGGCGCATCGACCTGGCGCGCAAGCGGCTCGACGTGGGGCAGCGCCTTATCGTTCAGATAGGTCACGGCCAGTTCGGCGCCCATGGCGCGAAACGCCTTGGCGCAGCCCCAGGCGATGGAATCCGCGTTGGCGATGCCGGTGACCAGGCCGCGCTTGCCGGCCAGGGGCAGCGTCGCGCTAGCGGAGTTGGCGGGGCCGGGGGCGGGGGAGTTCATCGTTGGCGCCTTCATCGTTGGCGCACCAGGGCCAGTGTGTGCTGCGCGATGATCAGCTCTTCGTTCGTGCGCACGACATAGACGCCGATACGGCTGTCGTCGGTGGAAATGCGCGGGCCTTGATGGGCGTTGCGCTCGGGGTCCAGCTTGATGCCCAGCCAGCCCCAGTGGTCCGCGATCATCTGGCGGATCTGGGGCGAGTTCTCGCCCACGCCGGCGGTAAAGACGATGCCGTCGATACCGTTCATGGCGCAGCCCATGCCGATCATGCCTTCGGCGACGCGCCACGCAAAGTACTTCAGCGCCAGTTGGGCCGAGGGCGCGTCGCTAGCCAGCAATTCACGCATGTCGTTGCTGATGCCGGACAGGCCCTTCATGCCGCAGTCGTGATAAAGCAGGTGTTCGATCTGGTCGTGGTCCATGCCGCGTTCCATCATCCACAGCACGACTCCGGCATCCAGGCGGCCCGGGCGCGTGCCCATGGGCAAGCCTTCCAGCGCCGTGAAGCCCATGGTGCTGTCCACGCTTTTGCCTTCCTGCATGGCGCAGGCGGACACGCCCGACCCCAGGTGCGCGGCAATGATCTTGCCCATCGCCAGGTCGGGCAGCGCCTGCTTCAAGCGCTGCGCGATGTATTCGTAGGACAGGCCGTGAAAGCCGTAGCGGCGCACGCCTTCCTGGTACAGCGATTCGGGCAGCGCGTAGCGGTCGGCCACGTCGGAATGGCTGCGATGGAATGCCGTGTCGAAGCACGCCACCTGCGGGATCCACGGCCGGCGCTCGCGGATGACGCGGATGGGAGCCAGGTTGTTGGGCTGATGCAGCGGAGCCAGCGGGGTGAACGTGTCCAGCCTGGCCAGCACGCTGTCGTCGATCAGCACGGGTTCGGACAGGTCGGGCCCGCCATGCACCACCCGATGGCCCACCGCCAGCGGCGTGCCGCCCAGGTGCCCGCTAAGCCACGTGCCCACGACTTCCTGGGCGTTGGGCACGTCGGGCGCGTGGCCGGGCGCGATGGCGCGTTCGACCAGCGTCTGGCCCGCCGCGTCACGCACGCGCAGCTTGGGGTGCGACGTGCCGATGCCCTCAAGCTGCCCGCCCAGGCGCGGCGCAAGTTGCTCGTTGCCATCGATGTCGTACAGGTAGAACTTGATGCTGGAACTGCCGGCGTTGATGACGAGGATGGTGTCGCGGGTGTCACTCATGGCTCTGGGTTCCGGTGGCAGTAGGGGCGCGGCGAGAGGCGCGGCGATGGGTGCGGCAATACGTGCGGCAATACGTGCGGCAATAGGCGCGAGTCAGACCAGCGGGCGGGCCGCCAGCTGGCTCAGGTGGTGCGCGTAGATGGCCGCCACCGCGCACGAGGCCAGCCGCGAACGCGGACTGTCGGCACGGCTGGTCAGGATGATGGGTACGCGTGCGCCCAGCACGATGCCCGCCGCTTCGGCGTTGGCCAGGAACGTCAGGTTCTTGGCCAGCATGTTGCCCGCTTCCAGGTCAGGCACGACCAGCACCTGCGCCACGCCCGCCACGGGCGATCGGATGCCCTTGATGCGCGCCGCCTCGGGGCTGATGGCGTTGTCCAGGGCCAGGGGGCCGTCAAGCAGGCCGCCCGAGATCTGCCCCCGGTCGGCCATCTTGCACAAGGCCGCCGCTTCGATGGTGCTGGGGATATTGGGCGTGACCTGCTCCACCGCCGACAGAATGGCTACGCGCGGTTCGCCCAGGCCCAGCCCGTGATGCAGGTCGATCACGTTGCGGATGATGTCGGCCTTGGTTTCCAGATCGGGAAAAATATTGATGGCCGCGTCCGTGATGAACAGCGGGCCGGCATAGGTGGGCACTTCCATGATGAACACATGGCTGATGCGCCGGCCGCTGCGCAGTCCCGTCGTGCGCGCAACGACTTCGTGCATGAGCTCGTCGGTGTGCAGGCTGCCCTTCATCAGCAGCGTGGCCTCGCCGTTGCGCACCAGCGCCACGGCGGTTTCGGCGGCGGCGTGGCTATGCGGCGCGTCCACGATACGGGCGTCGCCCAGGTTCAGCTTGAACTGGGCGGCGGTATCGCGGATCTTCTTTTCGGGCCCGACCAGGATGGGGTGCAGCAGGCCCAGGTCACGCGCCTCCAGGGCGGCGGACAAAGAGGGTTCGTCGCAAGGGTGGGCGATGGCGCAGAAGGCGGGCTCCAGCGTCTGGGCGCGGGCGATCAGCGTGTCGTAATGCGTCGAGGTCGGCAGTGTCATGCGCGCTTGGCCTTGGAGGGTTGACCGGCGGCGGCGTTGCCGGCGGACTTGGACGCGGACTTGCCGGCGGGCTTTGAAGCCGACTTGGCAGCGGACTTGGCGGCGGGCTTTGATGCCGACTTGGCAGCGGACTTGGCAGCGGGCTTTGAAGCCGATTCGGCAGCGGACTTGGCAGCGGGCTTTGAAGCGGACTTGGCAGCAGACTTCGCAGCGGACTTCGCAGCGGACTTCGCAGCGGATTTCGAAGCCGGGGTCGAAGCCGGGGTCGAAGCCGACTTCGGTGCCGACTTTGCCACGGAGTCCTCCGCCGATTTGGCGGCTGCCGGGTGTGGCTTGGCGGTCTTGGCCGGTACCTGGGCAGCCGCGTCGATCAGGGTCAACGAAGGCGCGGCCGGCGACGGAGCCAGCGTCAGCTGCGCGGGCGCGTTGGCCTGCTCGCGCTTTTGGGCGCGGCGTTCGGCGGCTTCGAAGATGCGCTCCATTTCCGTCAGGCTTTCGCGCGCAGCCGGGCTCAGCGGTTCAGCCGCTTCCAGCACGCGCTTCATGGTGGTCAGCGCGTCGCGTATCGCGGCGGCGGATGACTTGTCCAGCAGGCGCGGCATGGCCTGGATGGCGGCGTCGGAATCCAGCGTCAGGATCAGGGCCTGGTCACGAATGGTGTCCTTGAATTCCTGTAGCGTCATGGCGTTGTCGGACTCGGCGCGCACTTTGCGGATCAGCGCAAAGCTGCGCTCGTCCAGGCCACCTTCCGCGCCGGACACGTACAGCAGCATGCGGATCGCGGCCACGCGCAGGCCGCCTTCCTGCAACAGCGAACGCAGATCCGCCGTGCGTTCTTCCATGAAGCGGCGGTGCTCGGGCGACACGCCCGGATGCTTGCGCGGCGGGCCGGAACGCGCGCCCAGTCCGGCCAGGTCCTGCACCAGCGGCGATCCGTACACGCCCATGAACGTGCGCTCGTCCGCCGAGTCGCGCATTTCCTGCCAGATGTTCAGGCTGGTTTCGACCCAGTTCGAGAACATTTCCTGCGCCATCAGGAAGGGGTTGGTCTCGGACACCGGCTGACGATGCGCGCGCACCTGTTCAGCCACCTTTGCAATGGGCGCGATGGCCGGATTGCGATCCGAAATCAGCTCGTAGGGCAAGCGCAGGGGGTGCAGGCGCTGTGCCCATTCGGCCGACTGCGGCGTGACCATGGCGCGCAGCCACGGTTGCACGAAGCTGCGGTACATGCCCAGGTTGATGTCCGAAATGCGGGCCACGGCGGCAAAGCGCCGATCGTCCTCTTCCTTGCGGTCAACAATGGCGCGCACATCGTCCAGCGTGCGCTGCTCGAACGACAGCACGTAGTTGCCGAACGCCAGGTCGGCGTTGGGCGTGTCGGGCGTCTTGTCGGCAATTTCCGCCTGGTAGATCCCCGGCGGCAACACGTCGATCATGTCGATGTTCGACGTGAACTCCTGGTGTTCCTTGCGGGCCACGCTGCCCGACACGAAGATGCCCAGGTGGCCGATGCTTTCGTGCACGGCATAGACGATGGTCTGGCCATGCGCCAGCACTTCGGCTTCGTTTTGGTACAGGTCGGGGATCCAGCCCAGCGCCTGCGGCGGGGGCGTGATGTTGTCGCCCTTCGAGCAGAACACCACGATGGGTGAACGGATATTGCGCAGGTCGATACGGATACCGTCCGAGGTCACCAGGCCGGCCGTGGCCAGGCGGTTGCCCACGAACAGGTTGTCCACGATGTACTGGATTTCGGGGCCATTCAAGAAGACGTGGCCGCCCCACCATTTTTCAAAGCTCAGGTAGCGCTCGGCCTCGGTGTCCACCTTGGAATACAGGTTGTATTGCTTGGACCAGAGGGTGTTGGCGGGATTCAGGTTTTCGAAGTTCTGCACCAGCCACGCGCCGTCGAACTTGCCGTTGCCCAGGTCGCTGGTCATTGCCGTCAGCCAACTGCCACCCAGCAAACCGCCGGAATAGCGCATGGGATTCATCCCGCGCCAGCCCGCCCAGTACGACAACGGGGCGCCGGCCACGATGATCGGGCCGAACAGTTCGGGGCGTATGGCGGCGGTCATCATGATCTGCCAGCCGGCCTGGCAGTTGGCCACCACCACGGGCTTGCCTTCCGCATCGGGATGCAGCGCGATGATTTCTTCCAGGAAGCGCGCTTCGGCCATCATCACGTCTTCGACGGTCTGCTCCGGCATGGGCTGGGGCAGGAAGGTGGCGAAGTAGCAGGGGTGGCCGGCACGTATCGCCACGCCGATTTCGCTTTCGGGCTTGAAGCCGCCGATGCCCGGGCCGTGTCCGGCACGCGGGTCAACCACCAGGAAGGGGCGCTTGATCGGGTCGGTTTCCACGCCTTCGGGCGGCTTGATGCGCAGCAGCCCGTAGTTGACGGGGCGAGGCAGCTCGCGGCCATCCAGCACGAACTCTGACTCCATGCTAAGCACGTTGGGCGCGCGCTTGGCCATGTGTTCGTGGTACTGGTTGCCGCGCTGGCGCAGCACGTCGGCGTAGAGCACGCCGCGTTGCCAGGCATCCAGGGCGTATTCGTAGGCGGCCGTCCAGGGGTTCATGGGCGGGGCGGGGACGCGATCGTTGCCGGAATCGGCCATGGCGATCTCCTGTAAGTTGCTTCCGGCGGCGACGTGCCGCCGGGCCGGCCCCGAGTGGAACCGGCCAAGTTGACCTCCCCATTACACCGCAACGAATGCTGCGCCGCAACATAAGTTGGGCGGTGGCCCTCAAAAAAGCGCGGCGCGTCCCGGGTTTATCAGACGCGTCCGACAGCGCTGCCGCACCCCGGTGGGTGGCAGCGCCGCTTGCAAGACGGTAGTGCAGTGCCTGGTGCCACGGCGTCGTGGCCCGGACAGGCGCTTAGTCGCGCGCGGCGGCGTTGTGCTCCAGCCATTTCTGGACGGAGGGGCGTTGCCACTGCGCATCGGCGTAGGCGCGCAATGGATCGGGCAAATCATCCAGCGCCAGGCGCTTGAGCATCACGGCCAAGTCCAGGTCGGCAATGCACCAGTCGTCGAACAGCGTGGTCTGGCCCACGCCGATCAGATAGCTGGCCACCTGGATCAGTTTGGCCGAGGCCGCGTGCGCAGGGTCCGACAAGGGCTGCCCGGGCGTGCCGTAGAACACGGTTTCGGTCGGGCGTTCCTGGCGCAGGGCGGCCAGGTCGCTGCGCAACCAGGCCTGCAACTGGCGGGCGCGGGCGCGTTCACGCATGCCCGACGGATATAGCGCCGCGTGTTTGGGCGCCGGAAAAACTTCTTCCAGGTATTCGGCGATGACGCTGGATTCCGTCAGGTTGAAATCGTCGTGTGTCAGCGCGGGCACGCGGGCGGTCAGCGCCCGGCATTGGTAGGGCTGCATCCGTTGCTCGCCGGCGCTCAGGTCAATGGGGCGCACTTCGAAAGGCAATTGCTTTTCGGTCAGCGCCACGTACACCGACATGGCGTAGGGGCTAAGGAACTGGGAATCTACGTAAAGCGTAATCGGGGCGCCCAAATCTAGTCTCCGGTCAGGCGAGGGTCTGGCGGGGTGGCAATGCATGGACACGCGGCGATGTGCCGCATGATTTGCAAAGCGTAACGCAACTGCAATTTTGCGTGTCGCGTGGCCGCGTCACTGCGTCCCCGTGGCATCGCAGCGTTGCGCGGCGGTATCAGTCCACGATGAAGAGCTTGGCGCCCGTGGTGGTGGACGAACGGTGCGGCTCGGCCTGGTCGGCCACCTGGTAGCTCATGCCGGGCGTCAGCACGAACTGGCGGCCGTCTTCCAGTTCAGTGTGCAGTTCGCCTTCCAGACAGAAAAGGATGTGTCCCTTGGTGCACCAGTGGTCGGCCAGGTAGCCCGCCGTGTATTCCACCATGCGCACGCGCACGTCGCCAAACTGGCGGGTGCGCCAGTAGGCCATGCCCGTGTCGCCGGCGTGTTCGGTGCGTTCGACTTCGGACCAATCCGTGGTGCCGAAGGGGATGTTGCTCATCTTCATCGTGGATCCTGCGTGGGGTAGGGCGGTGGCGTGCCACCGGCAAAACACCGGTAACAACACCGGTAAAAAACAAATACTACGCCACTCGGGTGACAGGCCGCATCCGCGACTTGGTCTGATATTGCGCATTGATAAATCGGACCGCAACCCCTATCTTGTTGATATCCCAGGCCGGATACGGCACAGCCCGCGGCGGCCGAAACCCTTAAGGTGAGCTGGCATATGGAGTTCAAGGACTACTACAGCATTCTCGGGGTGGAGCGCGGCGCGTCGGAAGACGAGATCCGGCGCGCATACCGTAAACTCGCCCGCAAATACCATCCCGACGTCAGCAAGGAAAGCGACGCCGAGACCCGCATGCGCGACGTGAACGAAGCCTATGACGTCTTGCGCGACCAGGAAAAGCGGCTGGCCTATGACAACCTGGCGGCCGGCGTGTCGCCCGACGGCGGCTTTCAGCCCCCGCCCGGATGGGACGAAGGTTTCGAATTCCACCGAGGCGCGGCACCCGGCGACGAAGCGCAGTTCAGCGACTTCTTTTCGTCGTTGTTCGGCGGCCGTGGGCAACGCGGCGGCGCGCGCCAACAGGAGTTTCGCGCGCGCGGGGACGACCATCACGCCGCCATCGAAGTGGACCTGGAAGACGCGCTCAAGGGCGCCACGCGCGACATCAGCCTGCGATCCATGGAAATGGACGAGCAGGGACGCCCGCGGATGAAGACGCGCACCCTCAGCGTGCGCATTCCCGCCGGCGTACGCGAAGGCCAGTACATCCGCCTGTCGGGGCAGGGCATGCCGGGTTACGGCGGTGGCGAAAACGGCGACCTGTATCTGGAGGTGCGCTTCAAGCCGAACTCGCGCTATCGCGCCGATGGCCGTGATCTTTACATGACCCTGCCGGTGGCCCCCTGGGAGGCCGCGCTGGGCGCAAAGGTGAACGCGCCCACGCCCGGTGGTACGGTCGAAGTTTCTATTCCGGCGGGGTCCGGCAATGGCCGCAAGCTGCGCCTGCGCGGCCGCGGCATTCCCGGCGACCCACCGGGCGACCTGTATCTGGTGCTGGACCTGGTGTTGCCGCCCGCCGATAGCGAGGCGGCCAAGGCGGCCTATCGCAAGCTGCAACAGGATGCGCCGTTCAACCCGCGACGCCACATGGGGGTTTGACCATGAACAAAGTTGTCATCACCAGCGCCACCGTCGTGGGTAAGTCGCAGCCGCTCAGCGCGCACGACCTGGCGCGCGCCTGCAACGCGGAAGTGGAATGGGTAGCCCAATTGGTCGAGGTCGGCATCGTCAACGCCGATGGCCGCCAGCCCGAGCAATGGTGCTTCTACAGCATGGACTTGCAGCGCGCGCTGCATGCTCGCAAGCTCGAACACGATTTCGGCGCCAGCCTGGACGCCGTGGCCCTCATCCTGGACCTGAGCCAGGAAGTGCGGCGGCTGAAAGCGCAATTGCGCGCCTTGGGCGCGGCGGAGTAATCCGGAATCTGGCGTCTTTCGCCCGTGCGCAAGCCCAGGCAAAATGGTCGGTGTCCCAAGGAGGCCGACCATGCTTACGCTCTACCATGCGCCGCGTTCGCGCTCGTTCCGGGTTCTGTGGCTGCTTGAAGAACTGGGTGTGCCGTACGACACCGAAATGGTGTCCATACGCGGCACCGACAGCGCCGGGCACATGCCCGCCGACTACATCGACATTCATCCGCACCGCAAGGTGCCGGCCCTGGTGCACGACGGTGTGCCCATCTTTGAAACCCCTGCCATCGCGCTGTACCTGACGGACCTGTTCCCCGAAAAAGGGATGGGACCGCGTATCGGCGACGCCAAGCGGGGCCCGTACCTGACCTGGCTGGCGTATTCCACCGGGGTGTTCGAGCCGGCCATGGTCGAGCGCGCATTCAAGCAGCCGCATCATGACGGCGCGCCGGGGTGGGGGTCGGCCGACGAAGTCGAACAGGTTCTGACCCGCGTGTTGCAAGCCCGGCCCTATTTCCTGGGCGACGCGTTTTCGGCCGTGGACATCGTGCTGGGCGGTTCGCTGCAATACATGATGCAGGTGAACGTGATTGCCGAGTCCGACGTGTTCAACGGCTACATCGAACGCCTGGCCGCGCGCCCGGCCATGCACCGGGCCTTGCAGCGCGACGGCGACATCGAAGAGTCCTGAAAGCTCAGCCCGCCGCTTGAATGCGTTGGCGCAGGTCGGCCTGCCATTGGGCGGGGCGGCCCAGGTAGCGAGCGGGTTCCAGCAGCGTGTAAACGCCGCCGACTTCCAGCGCAAACGTGGGGAAGCCGCTGCCGCCTACCCGGGCAAGCAGTTGCCGGCTGGCAGCGATGTGCGCTGCCGTGTCCGCGCCTTGCGACGCACCGTAGGCGGCGTCGAACGCTGCGCCGTCCAACCCGATGTCGCGCGCCAGGGCGGCCAGCACGGCCGGGTCCGCAATGCGGCGGCCCTCTACGTAGTGGGCGTGCTGCAAGCGCTTGAGCAGGTCCAGCCCGCGCCCGTCCAGCTGTTCGGCGGCGAGGATGGCGGTGGTGGGGGGCTCGGAGTCAAACACCGCGCCGCTGTCGCGCAGCAGGCCGTCGAAATAGTCCTTGCCGAAGACCTGGCCGGTCAGGCCGGCGATGCGTTCGTCGTGCGGCATGACATAGCGGCGTAGCGCGTCGGTGACGGGCTGGCGGTTGCCGCCGGCCATCATGCCGCCGCCGTGCGGCGCCACATGCAGGCCGGCGATATCGCGGCCGGCGTCCACCAGCGGCGCGGCGCCGTAGCACCAGCCGCAAAGCGGGTCAAAGATGTAATGCAGGGTGGGGGTCGGGGTAGCCATGGCGTGATGGTAGACGCGGGCTGCCTGCGGAAAAAGCCTGACGTGATCGCCAGAGTGTTGCATCGGCCGTGCAGATTGCCCGCACGGCCGGCAAAGATGTCATCCGGTCAGCCGGTGAACTGCACGCCGATCCAGAACAGGGCGGCCGCCAGTGCCATCGAGGCGGGCAGCGTCAGCACCCAGGCCAGCAGGATGTTGCGCACCGTGTTGCCTTGCAGGCCGCTCTTGTTGGCGATCATGGTGCCGGCCACGCCCGAGGACAGGACGTGAGTGGTCGATACCGGCAGGCTGAACACGTTGGCCAGCCCGATGGCGGCCACCGCCGTCACCTGCGCGGACATGCCCTGCGCGTAGGTCATGCCCTGCTTGCCGATCTTTTCGCCCACCGTCAGCACCACGCGGCGCCAGCCGACCATGGTGCCCGCGCCCAGCGCCAGGGCCACCGCCACGATCACCCAGAAGGGCGCGTATTCGGTGGTGGCGGTCAGGTCGGCGCGCAGGCGTTGCAGGTCGGCGCGTTCGCGGGCCGGCAGCCCTTCGATGCGTGCCACCTTCTTGGCGGTGTCGTCCAGGCAAAGCAGGTAGCGGCGCACGTCGATGCGCTTGTCGGCCGACAGGTCGGCGTAATTGGCGACACCGGCCAGGTCCGTTTGCAGCGCGGCGATGGTCGGCACGGTCAGTTCGGGGTCGCAGCGGAAGTTGCTCGGCAGCTCGGTCGTGCCTGCCGACCGCTTCAGCGCCAGGAAGTCGCCCAGCATGGCTTCGTTGCGCTGGTAGAACACGTTCAGGTGGTTTGCGGCGTCGCGGGTGCGTTCGATCTGGTAGGTGGTGCTGGTCGTATCCAGCACGAAATTGGCCGGCACGATGCCGATCAGCACCAGCATGATCAGCCCGATGCCTTTCTGCCCGTCGTTGGACCCGTGCACAAAGCTCACGCCCATGGCGGACAGCACCAGCACCAGCCGGTTCCAGAACGGCGGGTGCTTTTTGTTGTCGATGGCGCGGCGCTGTTCGGGCGTCTTGTGCATCTTGGACGTGGGTAGCCAGCGCTTGAGCAGCAACAGCAAGCCGCCCGCGACGATGAATCCGGCTATCGGCGAGGCCACCAGCGACATGCCGATGTCGATGGCCTTGCCCCAGTTGACCCCTTCGCCCAGCGGCAGGTCGGTGATCAGGGCGTTGGCCAGGCCCACGCCAAGAATCGAGCCGATCAGCGTGTGCGAGCTGGAAGCGGGGATGCCGAAGTACCAGGTGCCCAGGTTCCAGGCGATGGCGGCGGCCAGCATGGCAAACACCATGACCAGCCCGCGGCCGGTGTCCACGTTGATCAGCAATTCCACGGGCAGCAGGTGCACGATGGCGTAGGCGACGCCCACGCCGCCCAGCAATACGCCCAGGAAATTGAAGATACCGGACAACACGACCGCCAGATGCGGCGGCATGGCCTTGGTGTAGATGACCGTGGCCACGGCGTTCGCCGTGTCGTGGAAACCATTGATGAATTCGAAGGCCAGGACGAATGTCAGGGCCAGCACAAGACTGAGGCCGACCCAGAGATCAAGGCCGTGGAAGAGGTCGAACATGGAGGCGGGGGCGAGGTTCCGGCGTGAGGAGCCGATTATTGCAGATTTGTGACCTGGCCCTGGTTGCGTCGGAAAACCAATTTCGCTTGCCTCGGGGGCGCGCCCTTCAGAATTTCGAGTACTGGAACTCGATCTCCATGGGTTTGCCCAGGTTGGCGGCGGTGTCCGCCTGGATCAGCAGCACGGCGAACACGCCCAGGTATAGCAGGCACAGCCACAGCGTTCTTTTCATTGCGGCATCCCTCCAGGGGGAAAGGTCGGGCAGGGGGCGCGGCGGGCAGGAGTCATGGCCGGAACACCTGGGCAATTTTCTGGTTCACCCGCAGCCAGCCTAGCTCGCCAAGGTGCTGCACATCGCGCAGCATGCCCACTTCGAAGGGGGCGTCGTACATGTCCATGCAGGTCATTGCATACCGCCTGCACAGCGCGCCGACTTCCTTTTGCACCGGCTCGAAGCGGTTCAGGTCCTTGAAGACCATCGGGTGCAGCGGCTGCATGACGAACAGCGCATTTACACCATGCTGGTGCAGCAGCGCCATCAGGGCGGTCAGCTCGCGCAGTTCCTCGCGGCCCGTCAGGGGCTGCGGCAGGTACGCGGTTTTGCCGCCCTCGGGAATGGTCCGCAGGTATTTGTTGAAGAAGTCATCCCGCACCGCGTAGCGGTTGCCCGTCATCAGGTCCTGCTCGGCGCGTTGCGCCTGTTCGGCCAGCGCGTCCCAGTCCACCACGCGGGCGGCCGCCGCGGGCCCCTCGCGCTCGCGTTCGCTTTCCGGGGCGGGGGCGGCATGGGCCGGCGTCCACAGATCGACCAGGCGTTGCCGGAAAACATAGGCTTGCTCGGTCATCATCGACCAGGCTACGCCCGCGTCACCTTTGTCACGCAGCCAGCGCGCCAGTTCGGCGCGGCCTTCGGGCTGCTTGAGCAGCCGGGGCAGCAGCGGGTTGGCGTGTTCCTTGAATTCGTCGGCGCCCAGCCCGCCGTCGCCGTCGAACCATCCGGGTGACAACATCACCACCACCCGCGAGGCGGGCGACAAGTCATCCGCCAGCGCGGCCAGCACCAATTGCATTCCCAAGGACTGGAAGCCCGAATGGCCATAGGCCAGCACCGGCATTTGCAGCTCGTCGGCCAGATAGCGGTAGGGCACAAAGCGCAGGTCGTTGCTGGTCAGTTCGGAAGACCCCAGGATCACCAGCCGGTCGCCGGTGCGCAAGGCCTGGCTTAAGCGGGACAGGTTGCGCGTCTGTTCTTGCAGCGTGTTGCCCAGGTTGGGGATGTAGATACCGGGCGCGGCGGCGGGCACGGTTTCCGTCTTCAATGCCAGCGTGTGCCAGGCGAGCCAACCCGCGGCGGCCGCGGCCGTCAGGGCCAGCACGGCGGCCAGCGCGTGCTGCCGTAAAGTGCGTGTGAACATGGAAGACCACTGGCGCGACCGGCCAGCCAGGAAAGTATTTTGTTAGCGGATGTTATCCACCCACTATGACGGGAACAAGCGCGCGAAACCGGGGTCACGGACGATTCGCTTTTTTGCCACACGTCCGCAAGGCGGGTTGGCGGGGGCTGGACGCCTTTCTCCTGGGAAAGAATGCGATAGCATCGTCATCGCGGCCGTCTCGTGGATTTCCATGATTGACCGCCGCGCCGCCCCGCTCATCGCCGGGCGCATCCTTTTCCTTGTCGCTTTCAACCCTCGCCACCGCCTATGACCACGCCCACCCGAATCGCCCGCCGCCATCCCGACGACCTGATCATCGGCCTGGTGTCCGTCTCTGACCGCGCCGCCACCGGCGTTTATCAGGATCAGGGGCTGCCCGCCTTGCGCGAATGGCTGGGGTCGGCGCTGGTGTCGCCGTGGCAGGCGGTGGACCGTCTGATTCCCGACGAGCCCGCGCGTATTTCGGAAACGCTGATTGAATTGGTGGACATCTGCGGCTGCGACCTGGTGCTGACCACGGGCGGGACCGGCCCCGCCCGCCGGGACGTGACCCCCGAGGCCACGCTGGCCGTGGGCACCAAGGAAATGCCGGGCTTTGGCGAACAGATGCGCCAGATCAGCCTGCGCTTCGTGCCCACCGCCATCCTGTCGCGCCAGGTGGCCGTCATCCGCGAAACGCCGTCGCACGCCGCGCTGATCGTGAACTTGCCGGGCCAACCGAAGTCCATCCGTGAAACGCTGGAAGGCTTGAAGGGCGATGACGGCACGGTGATCGCAGCCGGCATCTTCGCCGCCATCCCCTATTGCATCGACCTGATCGGCGGGCCGTACGCCGAAACCCGCCCCGAGATCATCGACGCCTTCCGCCCCAAATCAGCCCGCCGCGCCCCGCGGCCCTGACCGGCTGCTGCGTTATAGTTTTGGCCGCTCCGTCCACTTATTTGCCTAAAGAGTCCGACTGTTATGAAGGTTCGCATCGCCCTGTCCCTCGCCGTCCTGACCGCCTTGTCAGCCTGCGCCAATGTGCAAGACGTGCGCAAGCGCGATCCCGTTTTTTACGGGGCCACCCAGCGCACGGCCGACGACTACACGACGTGCGTGGCTGACGCCTGGAAGAACATGGGCGTCAACTTCAAGCGCCAGGAGATCCGCAACGGGTTTGAACTGGTCCAGGAAGACAGCCTGGGTGTCGAAGCCGTGCTCAGCACCACCACCTGGAAGGGCAAGACCGAAGCGCGCCTGTCCACGCGCATTGCCCGCCGCGATCAAAGCATCATCGAACCGGCCAACCTGTGCCTGTAAGCCCGCTGACCCTGCGCCGCGACGTTCTGCGCCTGGGCCTGGCGATGGCGGCCATGGCTTGCGGCCTGCCGGCGCGCGCCGCCACGCAGCAAGGCTTTATTTCGCGCAAGCTGAACGCACCCGTGCCTGGCGGCGTCGCCATCCTGCCGCTGGGCGATGCCGACCGCGCGCCCGAGGTCACGTTCCTGGACCGGCGCGTGATGGTGGTGCGCGAAGAAGGCAAGCAGTGGATCGCCGTGCTTGGCATCCCGCTTAGCGTGAAGCCGGGCGAGCAGCAGGCCGTGGTGCGCGACGCCAAGGGCGAACGCAAGATCTCGTTCTCGGTGGGCGCCAAGGAATACGTGGCGCAGCACATCACCTTGAAAAACCCGCGTCAGGTCGACCCCAACCCGGACGACATGAAGCGCATCGAACGCGAAATGGCCGAGCAAAGCGCGGCCAACCGCAGCTACCGTGCCGGCGTCACGCCCAGCAACCTGTTGCTGGACCGCCCGGTAAGCGGTGGCCGCCTGTCCAGCCCGTTCGGGCTGCGCCGCTTTTTCAACGGGCAGGAACGCAACCCGCATTCGGGCCTGGACTTTGCCGTGCCCGCGGGTACGCCGATCAAGTCGCCGGCGGCGGGTGTGGTGGTGTTGGTGGGGGATTACTTCTTCAACGGCAAGACGGTGTTCGTGGACCATGGCCAGGGCTTCATCAGCATGTTCTGCCATATGTCGGCCATTGACGTGAAGGTGGGCGATGAGCTGCCGCGTGGCGGCGTGGTGGGCAAGGTGGGCGCCACTGGACGGGCAACCGGGCCGCACCTGCACTGGAATGTCAGCCTGAACGATGCGCGGGTCGATCCCGCCATTTTCATCGGGGCGTTCAAACCCTGATGCACGGCCGGGCGTGGGTGCCCGGCCATTGCTTCACGCCGTGGCGGCCTGCTGGGCAATCTTGTTGAGCACGAACTGGTGCATGCGCTCGGCATATTCCATCTGCTGGCGCACATGAAGCTGCTCGGCTTCCTGTTCGTCCAGGCAGTTGTCGTACTTGATCTTGGCTTCGGCGTAGGTCAGGCCGGTGTTGCGCAGGCTGTTGATGAACGCCTCGCGCGATTGATGCAGCAGGCGCAGCCCTTCCTCCCCTTTGGCGAATTTTCTTCGCGTCAGGGAAAGCTGGTCAGCAGCGGCTTGCAATTCTTCTGTGAAATCCATCTTGCTTCATGCGTATCCCGCCAGACATTGCGCCTGACCGGGTTGCCATTTTTTCACGAACGGACGTTCCACGCATTACGGCATGTCGCGGTTTGGCCTTAAGGCCGATAAGGCCCGGGACCGATGCAACATAAAGACAGGGAGCCGGCCTTGTGGCCGGCCCTGAGGTCCTGACTTAACGGCGGTATTGCTGGGGACGGTGCGGCGCGGGTGCGCGCTCGTCTTTGTGACGGAAGTTGATGCGGCCCTTGGTCAGGTCATACGGCGACATTTCCAGGGTGACGCGGTCGCCCGCCAGGATGCGGATGCGGTGCTTGCGGATACGGCCGGAGGCGTAAGCGCCAACTTCGATGCCGTTGTCCAGTTTGACGCGGTAGCGGCTATCGGGCAGCACTTCGTCAACAATGCCATCCAATTCGATGAGTTCTTCTTTAGCCATTCTCTACTCCTTGATCAATACGCGCAGCCAGGCCGGCGGCATGACGCGCCGCACGAAGCGGCAAGCGCGTTGGACACAGATAACCAGGTCCAGCGGTTGAACGTAAAACGTTCGGGCAAGCGCGGGTAAGGGCCACGGCATCCCGGGTGGATGTCTGAAATGACGGATACTCGCGCAGCGTGGGCAATGTGCGCGCACGGCGCGGCTTTGTCGCGATACCGTGCAATTGCATGGCACCGGAAGAAGCGGGTTGGAACTTTTGCTGCGTGCCTTGCGGCGCAGAGGACTGCGGCGCGTGGGACAGTCGTGACGTCGCCGACAGTAGGAAGGTCGCCCGGCAAGGTTCAACCAAACCGGGGGCAGCCTGGGTATCTTGGGGGGTGACCCGAAGGAGTACAGGTTGGCACGCAGAGTGACCGAAGCCCGGTTTTTGCGGAAAAATCACGGACTTATGTTACTGCAAAGCGCGCCGATTAGCCAGTATTTATCTGCGGCAAAGCCGCGATAGTTGCTGCCGGGCGACTTCGAGGCTTCCCCGGAGCAGGCGTCTGCGCCGCGCGGTGTTCCTTGTTCGCGGTCTTTCTCATTTATGGGGGCAAATCCCGCCGCTTCAATGCCTATGTGACATTTTGAGCCTGCGCGTCGGGCTCGGGCACGCCAGGGAAATCGTCCGGATACTGCGGCAGGTGGTCGGTAATGTCGAACCATGGCGCCTTGCTGACCACGTGGCAGTGCGCGGCGGGCTTGACGCCCGGGTCGTCGTCCAGCGCGCCCAGCGGCAGGCCATAAGTGTCGGGCGTCTGGTCAAAGCGGGTCAACAGGGGCGTGCCGCAGGCTTCGCAAAAGCCGCGGTAATTGCCGGGTGACGAGGCATACCAGGTGACATGGTTTTCGCCCTTGGTCCATGTGAAATCAGACACTTGCACCGAGGCGCGGCTGCGGAAAGCCGCGCCGTGCGACTTGCGGCACATGACACAGTGGCAATTCAGGGCGTTGGTAAGAGGGCCGTTGATCTCGTAAGCCACGCGGCCGCACAGGCAGGAACCGGTAATCATGATGAGCGCCAAGCGAGTGGGGAATTTCTTGAATATACCCGCGCCGTCCTTGGCCGCAAGCCGTCGACGGCGGCGATTGTGACGGATCTCTTTCAGTGCGTTGCTGACCCCGGTTTTTATCCCGCCCGAATTGTCCGCCGGGTCATCGCGCTGTCATGCCGCGAAAACAGAATGCGCCCATGACCACAGACAAGGGGATCCAGCGATGACGGTCGCCATTGAAGTACAGGGCTTGAGCAAGACTTTCCATGCCGGGGCCAAGGCGCTGGACAACGTCAGCCTGCAAGTGGCCGACGGCGAAATGGTGGCGCTGCTGGGCGCGTCCGGTTCGGGCAAGTCCACCTTGCTGCGCCATCTGGCCGGCTTTGTGGCCGGGGATGCGGGCCAGGGCAGCGTGACCGTCAATGGCCAGCTCATTCAGCAGCATGGCCGGCTAAGCCGCAACGTGCGCGCCGCGCGCGCCGGCATCGGCTTTGTGTTCCAGCAGTTCAACCTGGTGGGCCGGCTGCCGGTGATCACCAATGTGTTGACCGGGATGTTGCCGCGCGTGCCGCTGTGGCGCAGCCTGACCCGCTGGTTCCTGCGCGCCGAAGTGCGTCAGGGCCTGGAAGCGCTTGCCCAGGTTGGTATAGACGACTACGCATTTCAGCGCGCCTCGACGCTGTCCGGCGGGCAGCAGCAGCGCGCCGCCATTGCCCGCACGCTGGTGCAGAACGCGCGCGTCATCCTGGCCGACGAGCCCATCGCATCGCTGGACCCCGAATCGTCGCGCCGCGTGATGGACACGCTGGCGCACATCAACCGCACGCGCAAGGTGGCGGTGGTGGTGTCGCTGCATCAGGTGGATGTGGCGCTGCGCTACTGCCCGCGCGTGGTGGCGTTGCGCCACGGCAAGGTGGTGTACGACGGCCGCGCCGCCGACCTCACCCCTGAAATGCTGCGCGACCTGTACGGCTCCGAACTGTCCGAGCTGCTTCCCGAATACACGCAGCAGGCGCCCGCCATGCCGGCGTTGGCGCCGCTGTCGGCGTTGGCGCACGCCGCCTGACTTGATCCTTGATTGCACCGCCGCGACCCCGCGGCCTATTCACCGAATCCATCCCGGAGTCATCCATGCTACGCAGAACCTTCTTTACCCTGGTCGCCGCCGCCGCGCTGTCCACCCAGGCCGTTGCGCAAGACGCCAAGACCTTGAACTTCGGGATCATTTCAACCGAATCGTCGACCAACCTGAAGTCGGTCTGGCAGCCCGTCATCGACGACCTGAGCCGCGCCATCGGCGTGCCGGTCAAACCCTTTTTCGCCTCGGACTACGCGGGCATCATCGAAGGCATGCGCTTTAACAAGGTGCAGATGGGGTGGTTCGGCAACAAGTCGGCCATTGAAGCCGTGGACCGCGCCAAGGGCGAAGTGTTCGCGTCGGTGATCGACAAGGACGGCAACCCCGGCTATTGGTCGCTGCTGATCGTCAACAAGGACAGCAACCTGAAGACGCTGGACGACGTGCTGAAAAACGGCGGCAAGCTCAGCTACGGCGCGGGCGACCCCAACTCCACGTCGGGCACCGCCGTGCCCGGCTACTACCTGTGGGCCGCCAACAAGATCGAACCCAAGACCTTCTTCAAGACGGTGCGCGCCAGCAACCACGAAACCAATCTGCTGTCGGTCATCAACAAGCAGGTGGATGTAGCCGTCAACAACACCGAAGCGCTGGAGCGCTATCGCCTCAGCACGGGCAAGGACGCCAACGACAGCGTGCGCGTGCTGTGGAAGTCGCCGTTGATCCCGGCCGATCCGCTGGTCATGCGTTCGGACCTGCCGGCCGACCTGAAGGGCCGCATCCGCGACTTCTTCGTCAACTATGGCAAGGGGCAGGACGCGCAGCGTGAATTGGCCAACCTGAAAGCGTTGACCTATCAGGGCTTTCGCGCGTCGGATAACCAGCAGCTCGTGCCCATCCGCCAGATCGAATTGGCGCGTGAAAAAGCCAAGGTGGAAGCGGACAGCACGCTGGGTCAGGCCGACAAGCAAAAGCAGCTGGCCGACCTGGACGGCAAGCTGGCCGCGCTGGGCCAACCCGCCGTCGCCAAGCAATAACTTTCCTGATCGCCATCCTTCGGACCGCCATGAGCCTAGCCACCCATTCCCCCCGCCTGCCCACCGCGCCGCGCTCATCGCTGCCGGTCTTGCTGGTCTGGGCCTTCGTTCTTGCATTGTTGGTGATGTCGTGGGGCGGCGCGGACATGCGGCCGATGGACCTGTTGCGCGATTCGGGCAACATGGCCCAATTTGCCGCCGACTTTTTCCCGCCGAATTTCCGCGACTGGCGCATGTACCTGGACGAGATGATCGTCACCGTGCAGATCGCGGTGTGGGGCACCTTCCTGGCCATCGTCGTGGCCGTGCCGCTGGGGCTGCTGTGCTCCTCGAACATGGTGCCGGCGTGGGTCTACCAGCCCATGCGGCGCCTGATGGATGCGTGCCGCGCCATCAATGAAATGGTGTTCGCGATGCTGTTCATCGTGGCGGTGGGCCTGGGGCCGTTCGCGGGCGTGCTGGCCTTGTGGGTGCACACTACGGGCGTGCTGGCCAAGCTGTTCTCGGAAGCCGTTGAAGCCATCGACCCGCGTCCGGTCGAAGGCG
The DNA here is from genome assembly GCF_036668755.1 of Achromobacter sp. ESBL13. NCBI lineage: Bacteria > Pseudomonadati > Pseudomonadota > Betaproteobacteria > Burkholderiales > Alcaligenaceae > Achromobacter > Achromobacter sp. ESBL13. The sequence goes on from NZ_JAZEVT010000008.1 coordinate 67,948, forward strand.
TGCGCGCCACCGGGGCCAACGCGTTGGAAGAAATCGTGTACGGCGTGATCCCGCAAGTGCTGCCGCTGTGGATCTCGTATTCGCTGTACCGCTTTGAATCCAACGTGCGCTCGGCCTCGGTGGTGGGCATCGTCGGCGCCGGCGGCATCGGCACCGTGCTGTGGGAAATTATCCGCAGCTTTCGCTACGCCGAAACCTGCGCGGTGATGATCATCATCGTGGCCTTCGTGGTGGCCATCGACATGCTGTCCTCGCGGATCCGGCGCGCGCTGATCTAGTCGGCGCGGCGTAGCGCCAGCAGGGCGGGCAGGGCCAACAGGCCCGCCAGCCGGGCGTGGTCGACATCCGCGTCCGACACCTTGGGGCGGGGCATCAGGAAGTTGACGGTGCCCAGGCAGATTCCGTCATACGACACCGGCACGTTGATGACCGATTGCAGGCCCAGTTCGCGGATGGCGTTGTGGTCGTTGAAGAATTCGCGGATGGCGGCTTCGCCTTCGCCCACGAATACGCGCTGGTCCAGCAGCACGTGCTGGCCCCACGGCGTGCCGCGCTTGTCCTTGCTGCCGCCCGGTGGATACGCGTCGGGGTTCGAGCTGTACAAGCGCACCACGCGCATGGTGTCGGCGTCAAAGCGGTTGACGGTGCACAAGGCATGTTCAAGCCGGCCATGAGCGTAGGCGTCGATGGCCCGCAAGGCCGCCGTCGCATCGGCGGCGGCGTAGGCTTGCACGATGGCCGACACGCCGGCGGCGGCCGGCGTCACGGAAGTCGGCGTGGCGCTCATTCCGCCGTGATCCCCAGTTCCTTGATCAGCTTGCCGTACTTGTCGGCATCGCGCGCCAGGATCTGGCCGAACTGCTCGGGCGTGGTTTCCGTCAGCAGCACGCCCATGTCGCCCATCTTCTTGATGACGTCGGGGCGCTTCAGGATCAGGTTGATCTCGCGGTTCAGGCGGGCGGTCAGCTCCGGCGGCATGCCGGCGGGACCGAACGCGCCGTACCACACCGACAGCTCATAGCCCGGCAGCGTTTCGGCCACGGTCGGTGCATCGGGCAACAGCGGCGAACGGTTCTCTTCGGTCACGGCCAACAGCTTCAGCTTGCCCGACTGCACGTGCGGCAGGGTTTGCGTGCCGGCGCTGAACAGCACCTGCGTACGACCGGCCACCGTGTCCAGCACCGCGGGCGCGCCGCCACGGTAGGGGATGTGCATCATTTTCACGCCGGCCGCTTTTTCGAACAGCGCGGCGCTCAGGTGGTTGGTCGACCCTTGGCCGGCCGATGCGTACGCCACGGCGTCCGGGCGGTCTTTCACGTAGGCGATGAACTCTTTCACGTTGTTGGCGGGCACCGACGGGTGTACCACCATCGTGTTCGTCACCAGCGCCAGTTCGGCGATGGGCGTGAAGTCCTTGACGCCGTCGAACGGCATGTTGGAATACAGCGCCTGGTTCATCGTGTGCGTGCTCATCGAGCCCACCAGCAGCGTGTAGCCGTCCGGCTTGGCGCGCGCCACGAAGGTGGTGCCGATGTTGCCCGACGCGCCCGACCGGTTTTCCACGATGACCGGTTGGCCCAGCGATTGCGTCAGCCCTTCGGACAAGACGCGCGCCAGGATGTCGGTGGAGCCACCCGCCGCCCATGGCACGATCAGCGTGATCGGCTTTTCAGGCCAGGCGGCCTGGGACAAGGCGGGCGTGGCCAGGGCCAAGCCCAGCGCGCACACGCGCAACAGTCGTTGGAAATTCAGTTTCATGGTGATTACCCCTGTGTAAGTGCCGGTCTGGGCGCCGGCTGTTTGAAAAAGTGGATGTGATTCGTGGATGCGGTTTGCGGTTCGCGGTTTGCGTATGCGTTTCAATGCCGCTTGTTTTCAGCGGCCAACGGCGTAGCCCTGCATGCCGCGCGGATTGGCCCCCGCGCGCAGCAGCAAGCCGCCGCCCATGCCGGGTTCACGCGTACACGCGCTGATGCGCCCTTCGGACCACGCGGGGCCGACCTTGACGTCGTGGCCCGCCGCGCGCAGCGCTTCGAGGGTGGCCTCGGGCAGACGCGATTCCACCGTTAAGCGGTTCAGCGTTTGCGTGCGCGGCCAGAACGAACCGGGGAAGTGGTCGATGTGCCACGAGGGCGCATCAATGGCTTCCTGCAAATTCATGCCCATGGCATGGCGCAAGAAGAACGCCACCGTCCATTGGTCCTGCTGGTCGCCGCCCGGCGTGCCAAACGCCATATAGGGTTGCCCATCGCGCAACACCAGGCCCGGCGACAGCGTCGTGCAAGGCCGCTTGCCCGGTTGCAGCTGGCCGGGCACGCCATCGTCCAGCCATGTCATCTGCAAACGTGTTGTCAGCGGAAAGCCCAGCCCCGGCACCACCGGGCTGGACGATAGCCAGCCGCCCGACGGGGTCGCGGCCACCATGTTGCCGTCGCGGTCGATAACGTCGATCTGGCAAGTGTCGCCCACGAAGATTTCGCGCGCGGCCCATTCCGCCACGGGCGGCAAGGCCGCGAACGTGGGTTCGCCCACGCCAAAGCGGGTGTCCGAGGCGGCCAGCGTGCGGGCCGCGGCGTCCAGGTCCGGCAGGCGGGGCGGCAGGCCGCCCGGGCTGCCGGGGCGGAGATCGGGCGACGCGTTTGTACCGATCAACGCGGCGCGTTCGCGTGCATAGGCATCGCTTAGCAACGCGGCCAGCGGCACCGGGGTGAAGTCGGGGTCGCCATACCAGGCGGCGCGGTCCGCGAACGCCAGCTTGGCGGCTTCGGCAATGCGGTGCACGAACTGCGGCGACGTCGGGTCCAGTCCTTCCATCCCCAGATGCCTCAGCATCGCCAGCTGCTGCAAATGCACCGGCCCTTGCGACCACACGCCGCACTTGGCCACGGTGTAGCGGCCGTACTGGGTGGTGACGGGTTCGTCGTAGGTGGCGCGCCAATCGGCCAGGTCCGACTTGCGCAGCAGACCCCGGTTGCGCTGGCCCGTGGTGTCGCGCACGGGTTCGTTGGTGTAGTAAGCGTCGATGGCATCGGCCACAAACCCGCGATACCAGCAGTCCAGCGCGGCGTCGATGCGCCCGCGCCGATCGGTGCTGGCGGCGTGCGCCTCGTCCAGGATGCGCGTGTACGTAGCGGCGATGGCCGGCGTGCAAAACAGCGAATCGGGCGCGGGCACGCGGCCGTCGGGCATCCAGACGTCGCGCGAGGTGGTCCATTCATCACGAAACAGCGCCTGCACGGCAAGCACGGCCTGCGACACGCGCGGCACCAGCGGGAAGCCGTTGCGGGCGTAGTCGATGGCGGGACGCAAGACGTCGGCCAATTCCCAAGTGCCATAGTCGCGCAGCAGCGTCAGCCACGCCCCGAATGCCCCGGGCACGGTGGCCGGCAGCAGCCCGATGCCCGGCACCATCTCCACGCCCAGCGCGCGAAACGCGGCCGGCGTGGCCAGGGCAGGCGCGGTCCCTTGGCCGCACAGCGCGCGCATGCGCTGTTCGTTTTCGTTCCAGAGCAGGATGGGCACTTCGCCGCCCGGGCCATTCAGGTGCGGTTCGACGATTTGCAGCGTGAAACCGCCGGCCACGGCCGCGTCGTAGGCGTTGCCGCCGCGTTCCAGCACGCCCATGGCCACCTGCGACGCCAGCCAATGCGTGGACGACACAACACCAAAGGTGCCGCGAATTTCAGGACGGGTGGTGAAGGATGCGCTCATGGGGCGGGTCGGTGACAGGCTGGGGACGACCGCAGTATAGGGTCATGAAATAACTGGAATCATCTTTATGGGCATGATTCAATAACCGTCCGGTTATAGAGACGCACCGAGTACCGCATGAGCTGGGACCCCGCCCGACTGTCCAATCGCCTGAAGCATCGCCATCTGGCCCTGCTGGCCAATATTGCCCGGCATGGGTCATTGACCCGTGTGGCGGCGGCCACCGGCATCAGCCAGCCCGCCGTGACCAAGGCGCTGGCCGAACTTGAAGATATTTTTGGCGGACCGCTGTTCCTGCGCAGCGGTCGCGGCCTGGTGCCCACGCCGTTGGGCAAGCTGGCGCTGGTGCGCGCACGCCACATGCAAAGCGATCTGGACCTATGGGCGCGCGAAGTCCAGGCGCTGCATGCCGGCCATTCCGCGCACCTGAACGTGGGCGTGGTGCCCTACGTGTCCAGCGCCTTGCTGACCGCCGCCATCAGCCGCCTGCATCAGCGTTATGGCGTCACGCTGACCTTGCACCGCGCGACCACGGACCACCTGGTGCCCATGCTGCGCCGACACGAGCTGGATTGCATCATCAGCCGGGCCACGTCCACCGTGGCATTGGACGACCTGATGCACAAGGTGCTGTACCACCAGCGCCCGCGCCTGATCGCGCACAGCAGGCTGGCGCAGCGGCTGGCGCGGCGCAAGCCCGATTGGGCTGCCGTGGCCGCCATGGATTGGGTGCTGCCCGCCGCCAACACCCCCACGCGGCAACTGATCGTTGAACACTTCATCCGCGCCGGATTGCGGCCGCCGTCACCGGTGCTGGAAGCCTATTCCACGGATGTGATCGAAGGCATGTTGACGATGAACGAGACGCTGATATCGGTGGTGCCCGAAGACATCGCGCGCGAGCTTTGCCAGCGCGGAAAGCTGGGCATGCCGCCCTGGGACTTCGGGTGGGAACTGCCGCCCATCAACCTGATCAGACGCAAACGCGATCAGGTCCTGGCGGCCGAGGAACGGTTTTCGGAAATCCTGCTGGACCTGTGCGGCGACGCAGGCGCGCCCATGGGGGCGGGCGCGGCGCCGGCTTAACGGGCTATCGCTTGCCGCACGATACCCAGTAACTCGGCGGCCGCCACGTCCGGGTCGGCATCGTTGCTGACGTGGCGTATCGCGCAGTGCGCCGGCACCGCGTAATCCTGCAATGCGCGCGCCAGCCGTTGGCTGATCTGATCGCCGCTTTCGCGGCCCCGGCCCGCCAGCCGCTGCGCAAGCAGGGCCGGCGCAACCGTCAGCTCTACCGCCGTCAACGCCGGGTAGCGCGCATGCGCGACGGGCAGGTGCGCGCGCGAACCGTTCACGATCACCACCGCGCCACACGCCAGCCAGGTATCGATTTCAATGCCGACGCCGTACTGCAAGCCATGGCTGGCCCAGCGCAGGGCGAAGCAACCCAACGCCGCGCGGCGGTCGAACTCGTCGGGCGTCAATGACAGCGCGTCTTCCGTGGCGCCGCTGTCGCGGGTGATGTAGCGGTGCGCCACCAGCACCGGCTCATGCGCGTGCAATTGGGTGCGCACCCGACGCAGCAGTGTGTCCTTGCCGCTGCCGGACGCACCCATCAGGTAGATCAGCCGCGCCCCGTCGACCGGCGGCGAAACCGGTGCGGGGCCCGTCATGGCGCGGGGGCGCCTTGCAAGGCCTGCACGCCGATGGCGTCCGTTTGCGTGCCGTCGAAATGGTAGTGGCGCGCGGCGACAAAATCCGCGCCCGGTTCCGGCTGCACGAACAGGCTGACGCCGGACACGGGCATGGCCTGCCTGCGCAAGGGCTCGGCAAAGGTGGCTACGCTACGTTGCGCGGCGGCCAGTGCATCGCCTTCCAGCTTGCCGGTCAGCGTGATGTGGAATGTGTACGTATCGAACACATAGGGGTAGCCCCAGCGCGCCAGCATGGCTTGCTGGGCGGGCGTCAACCCGGCGGCCTGGCGCCTTGCCAGTTCGTCGGCGGTGGGTGGCGCGCGCAGGGCGTCAAGGTCACGCACGGCGGCGTCGGCCAGCGCCTGGATGCGGGCGTGCCCGTCGGTATCCGCCTGCGCGATGCGCCAGGCCAGGAAGCCGCGCAGCGTGGCGCATTCCAGCATGACGCCAAAGGGCGCGATGCCGCGCGCAAGCGTGCGAGCCGCGTCGTCCAGCGCCTGCAACGTAGCGCCCGATGCCAGGCGAAAGGGCGGCTTCAGCGTGGCGTGCAGGCCGTAATGGCGCGGCGCCGCCGTCCAGTCGCGGGCGGCGGATGGCATGCCGGCCAAGGGCGGCAGTGCCGCGCCCGTGTCGGCGCAGCGTCCCAGCCAGCGGCTGCCGTAGTCACGCCAGGGGTTGGCGGGCGACAGGTACAGGGCGTAGCGATGTGCACGCGCCATGGTCAGGCCGCCATGCGCTGGCTGTGCTCGTCGCCGAAGACGCGCGTGGCGTAGCGCACTTCGCCGCCGACAATGGCGGCCACCACGCGCGGCAGCCCTGGCAGATGGTCGTCCACCACGATGGCGTCGGCGATCAGGCCCGGCGCCAAGGCGCCCCGGTCTTTCAAGCCGGCGGCGCGCGCCGGATTCATCGACACCAGGTTCCAGGCCTGCGCCAGCGGCAACACGCCGTCCTGCACCAGCCGCATAACGGCGGCCAGCGGGGCAGGGTAGTAGTAATCGGACGTCAGCACGTCGCACAGGCCGGCCTGGATCATCTGGGTGGCGCCCGGCGCGCCCGTGTGGCTGCCGCCGCGCACAACGTTGGGCGCGCCGAAGACCACGGCGTTGCCCAGGTCGCGGGCGACGCACGCGGCTTCGCGGGTCAGCGGAAATTCGGCCACGCCGCAGCCCAGCTGGTGGTAGTAGCGGCGCGTGGCGGCGTCGGGATCATCGTGCGAGGCCACCTTCAGGCCGGCGGCCTGCGCGCACAGCGTCAGGTCGCGCATGGCGTCGGCCACGGAATCGGCCGCCGACATCGCGGCGCGGATGCGTTGCTGGAAGGTGTCCAGATCGCACTGCGCGCGGTCTGCGTACTGCATCAGCTTGCGTTCATCCCCCAGGCGGCGCGCCATGCCGGGCAGGTGGTCGTTCAACGCCAGAAAGCGCACACGACCATCGCGTATCCATTGCTGCGCCAGCTCCACGCCGCCGATGTGGTGCGTTTCAAAACGCAGGTGCACATAATGCCGCGCGCCCATCATGGGCTTCATGCGCTCCAGCGCGTCGAACATGCGTTCGGCATAGGCTTCACCGCGCAGGCCGCCTTCCCAGGACAGGGTCACGCCATGGAATTCGGTGGTGATGCCGTTGGCCAGCAACTGGCGATCAACATCGAACAGCGCGCTGTCATACGGAAAGGTGACACTGGGGCGCGGCATGATCGCGCGTTCGAAGGCGTCGCCGTGCAAGTCCACGATGCCCGGCAGCACCAGCAGGTGGCCCGCGTCGAACCACGGCGCACCGCGCGCGGGGGCGCTTGCGCCGTCGTCGATCAGCCCGCCTTGAAAGCGCAGGCTGGCCTGTTCAACGCCGCGCGGCGTCAGGATGCGTTGGCCTGTGACACCGGCCAGGGGCGAGGGGGCGTGTGAGTTCATTGCGCCAAGTTATCGGTCTAGCGTGACAGCCAGATGTCTAGATGAGTGATGTTGCATTCCCGCGCCGGGTTTTGGTGTCGGGATTGAAATTCAGCTTGGGTTCCAGCGCGGGCGGCGTCGCGCCGGCGCGCGGCACGACGAGCCGGCGGATCAGCTGTCGTCCGCCACCATCAGCTGCACCAGGTCGCCCACAAAGCGGGTGACGCTGTATTGCAACGGCGCGCCGTCCTGGTCCACGTTCAAGGCTTCCACCTGCAAGATGGGCCGCGTTTTCGGCTGGCCCAGCAGGCGGGCGGTTTCCGGCGTGGGCAGCGTGGCGGTAATGCGCGACCACTTGCGCGTGTAGTCGCCGATGCCGTAGTGCGCATACACCTTCGACACCGACCGCAACGCGGTCAGCCGGTCGCCAAAATCTGGAAAGCGCTTTTCGTCGAAGTAGTGTTCAGACGTGCTGATGGTTCGGTTTTCGGCCTTGCCCAAGATCTGCACGCGTAGCAACGGCGCGTTGCGCGCCAGCCCCAGGTGCTTGGCGATATCGGCGACGCGCAGCGTCTGGCTGCCCAGCGCTTCCTGGTGGCCCAGCACGCCCTGGCTACGCAGGTTTTCGGAAAAGCGCGTGCGTTTGCCGATGGCGTAATCAATGGCGTGTTCCTGCACGAACGTGCCGCGGCCCTGTTCGATGCGCACCAGCCCGCTTTGTTCAAGCTCGCCCATGGCGCGGCGGATGGTGTGCCGGTTGACCGAATACTTGGCGGCCAGCTCGGGCTCGGACGGCAGCTGTTCGCCCGCCGTATAGAGCTTGTTGCGGATGTCGTCCGCCAGGGACTCGCCGATTTGCCGCCAGACGGCGATGCCGGAACCTCGTTCGACCATAGGGTGCGCTCTTGCTGTCACGTCAGCTTCATGAAGAATGGGTGGGATTGTGCACCATGCGGCGGCGGCCGGGTAGGCGGTGTGTAGCCCACGCATCGCCGCTGCAACTGTCATCAAAAATTCACGCCAGACTGTTGAACTTCAATTTGCCAGCGATCATACTTCATCCAGTCGTCTAGACGTGTAGAGGAAATTATGGATCACTCACAAGCGGGGCAGAACGCGGCGAACGCCAGGCGCGCTGCCTGGATGCGCGTGTTGTCGCTGGCGGACCCGGCCGCGCTGGAAGGCGCGTTCAGCGCATTGGGTACCGTGCCCGCCCACCAGATGTTGCGGCCCGCACAGACCGGCATGGCGATGGTGCGGGCGCGTAGCGGCGGCACCGGGGCGCGCTTCAACCTGGGCGAAATGACGGTGACACGTTGCGCCGTCACGCTGGCCGACGGCGTGGTCGGCATGGCCTATGTGCAGGGGCGCAGCGTGCGGCACGCCGAGCAGGCCGCCGTGGCCGACGCGCTGCTGCAACTGCCCGAATGGCACGACACGGTCGATGCGCAAGTGGTCCAGCCGCTGGCGCGGGCCCATGCCGACAAGGTCAACGCGCAGGCCCGCGTTGCGGCGCAGACCAAAGTCGAATTCTTCACGATGGTGCGGGGCGAGGACTGACATGCCGACACAGATCATGCAAGCCCAGGCCCTGCCTATCCGCACCGACGCCGCGCCCGCCGCGCCGCGCGGTTTGTTGCCCGGCTTGGCCGACCCCGTCAACGATGCGCAAGCCACCTTCCGCGCCGCGCTGCGCGCGTTGGCGCATCCCGGTCGTACCCAGCTGATCGCCGCGCGCACCGGCGTGCCGGCCGGGCTGTCCGTGGCAATGACGGCGTTGTTGCTGACGTTGGTGGACGGCGACACCCCCCTGTGGCTCCCGCCCGGCGTGGACGAGGACGTTGTGACGTTCCTGCGCTTTCACTGCGGATGCCCCTTCGTGCCGTCGCCGTCGCTGGCCCGCTTTGCCGCCGTGCCGTCCGGCCATGCCGCACCGGCGCTGTCGGCCTGCCATGCCGGTGACCCGGCGTATCCGGACCTGTCCACCACCTTGCTGATCGAAGTCGATGCGCTGGCGGACGATGGTGTCGCGCGCGCTGCGCATGACACCGTCAGCCTCAGCGGCCCCGGTATCCAGACCCGCAACGCGCTGTCCGTGGCGGGTCTGCCCGACGGCTTTTGGCGCGAATGGCGCCTGAACCACCAACGTTTCCCGCTGGGCGTCGACGTGTTCCTGACGCAAGGCGAGCGGATCTGTGGATTGCCGCGCACCACGCGCGTGGAGAACTGACATGTACGTCGCCGTCAAGGGGGGCGAACGCGCCATCCTGAATTCCTATCGCATGCTGGACGACTACCGGCGCGGCAACCGCGAAGTGCCCCAGCTAAGCCTGGATCAGATCCGTGAACAGATGCCGCTGGCGGTGTCGCGGGTGATGGCCGAGGGCTCGCTCTACGATCCGCAACTTGCCGCGTTGGCGCTCAAGCAGGCCGCGGGGGACCAGATCGAAGCCGTGTTCCTGCTGCGCGCCTATCGCACAACGCTCTCGCGCCTGGGCTATACGCAGCCGATCGACACCGGCGCCATGCGCTTGCAGCGTCGCATTTCATCCACGTTCAAGGATGTGCCGGGCGGCCAGATACTGGGGCCCACCTACGACTACACCCAACGCCTGCTGGACTTCACGCTGGCCGCCCAGCGCGAGGCCGACGCGCTGCCGCCGGGCGCCGACGCCCTGGATAGCGCGATGCCGCGCGTGACGGACCTGCTGGCGCAAGATGATCTGATTGACGCCGAGCCCGTGCCCGATGGCGACCCCGAGCCTTTCGACCTGACGCGCCAGCCGATGGAGTTTCCCGCCTCGCGCCCGGCACGCCTGCAAAACCTGGCGCGCGCCGACGAAGGCTTTCTGTTGTCCATGGGATATTCCACGCAGCGTGGCTATGGCAACACCCATCCCTTCGCCGCCGAAATCCGCTACGGCACGCTGGAAGTCGACATGATGGTGGAAGAGCTGGGCTTTGCCGTCACCATCGGCGAAATCGAAATTACCGAATGCCAGATGGTCAGCCAGTTCGCGGCCAATGGGGAAGACGGCCCGACATTCACGCGCGGCTACGGCCTGACGTTCGGCTATGGCGAACGCCGGGCCATGTCGATGGCGTTGGTGGATCGCGCGCTGAAGGCGCAAGAGCTGGGCGAACGCGCCGACTCGCCCGCCAACGATCACGAATTCGTGCTGTATCACAGCGACAACGTCGAGGCGTCCGGCTTTGTGCAGCACTTGAAGCTGCCGCACTACGTGGACTTCCAGGCCAATCTGGAACTGCTGCGCCGGCTGCGCGCCGACCGGCACGCGCCGCAACCCGCATCCCGCGACCTGATGGACGAGGCTGTTTCGCAATGACCCCGAACATGACTGCAACGCAGAACAGAAACGCGGACGCTCCGGCGGACGCCGCAGGCTACGCCACCGCCCAAACCCAAACCCAAACCCAGGCCAATGCCCCGGCCGCCACGGTCCCGCGCGACCCGCATTACAACTTTGCGTACCTGGACGAATCCACCAAGCGCATGCTGCGCCGCGCCTTGCTCAAGGCGGTGTCCATTCCCGGCTACCAAGTGCCGTTCGGCAGCCGCGAAATGCCGCTGCCTTATGGCTGGGGCACGGGCGGCATCCAGGTAACGGCAGCCATCATCGGCGCGGACGACGTGCTCAAGGTCATCGACCAGGGTTCGGACGACACCACCAACGCCATCAACATCCGCCGCTTCTTCGGCCGCGTCACGGGTGTGGCCACCACCACGTCCACGCCCGCCGCCACCATTGTGCAGAGCCGCCATCGCATCCCCGAAACCCCGTTGCGCGAAGGGCAGGTGATGGTGTTCCAGGTGCCCATCCCCGAGCCCCTGCGCTGGCTGGAACCCAGCGAAACCGAAACGCGCACCATGCATGCACTGGCGGAATACGGCGGCATGCACGTCAAGCTGTACGAAGACATCGCGCAGCATGGCCACATCGCCACCACCTACGATTACCCCGTCATCGTGAACGACCGCTACATGATGCGACCGTCGCCCATCCCGAAGTTCGACAACCCCAAGCTGGACGGCAGCCCCGCGCTGATGCTGTTCGGCGCCGGCCGCGAAAAGCGCGTCTACGCCGTGCCGCCCTACACGTCGGTCAAGAGCCTGGACTTTGACGACCACCCGTTCACCGTGGAAACCTGGGACGAATGCTGCGACCTGTGCGGCTCGCGCGACAGCTATCTGGACGAGATCATTCTGGATGACGCGGGCACGCGCCGCTTTGTGTGTTCAGACACCGAATACTGCAACCACCGCCAAACGCAGCAACGCGACAACGAGGCCGCCGCATGAACGCGCATCCACTGCTTTCCGTGCGCAGGCTGACCCGCACCTGGGACGGCGTGCACGGCTGCCGCGACGTCAGTTTTGACCTGTATCCGGGTGAAGTGCTGTGCATCGTGGGGGAATCGGGGTCGGGCAAAAGCACCTTGCTGTCGGCGGTGTCGCACCAGACCTCGCCCGATGCGGGCAGCGTCTGGTACGACACGCGTGACCAGGGTTTCGTCGACCTTGCCAGCCTGCAAGGCGCGCGTCTGCGATTGTTGTCGCGCACCGATTGGGGCTTCGTGCGGCAGAACGCGCGCGACGGGCTGCGCATGCAGGTCAGCGCGGGCGCCAATATCGCCGAGCGGCTGATGGCGGTGGGCGACCGCCACTACGGCGAGCTACGCGCGGTGGCGGGCAACTGGCTGCAAAAGATGGAGATCGACGTGGGCCGGCTGGACGATACGCCGGTGTCGTTTTCCGGCGGCATGCAGCAGCGTCTGCAAATCGCCCGCAACCTGGTAACGCATCCGCGCCTGGTGTTCATGGACGAACCCACGGCGTCGTTGGACGTGTCGGTGCAGGCGCGGCTCCTGGACCTGCTGCGCCAACTGGTCACGGACCTGGGCCTGGCCGCCATTGTCGTCACGCATGACCTGGCGGTGGCGCGGCTGCTGGCGCATCGCACGCTGGTGATGCGCGGCGGCGTCGTGGTTGAAAGCGGGCTGACCGACCAGATTCTTGACGACCCCCAACACCCCTACACCCAGTTGCTGGTGTCTTCCATTTTGCAGAGCTGACCATGCAGGCATCCCTATCCATGATTGAAGTGCGGGGGCTGGTAAAACGGTTCACGCTGCACAACCAGGGCGGCATGCGGCTGCCCGTGCTGGACGCCGTGGACATGACCGCCGCCGCGGGCGATTGCCTGGTGCTGGCGGGCCCGTCGGGCACCGGCAAAAGCACTTTGCTGCGTTGCCTGTACGGCAATTACCTGGCCACCGAAGGCAGCATCCGCGTGCGCGCCCATGATGAATGGGTCGAGCTGGTGGGCGCGCCCGAACAGCGCATTCTGGCGCTGCGGCGCGACGTCATCGGCTATGTCAGCCAGTTCTTGCGCGTCATTCCCCGGGTGTCCGCGCTGGACGTGGTGGCCGAACCGCTGCGCGTGGCCGGCGTGGACGCCGCCGACGCGCGCGAGCAGGCCGGCGCCTTGCTGCAACGCCTGAACGTGCCACCGCGTTTGTGGGGCCTGGCGCCCGCCACGTTCTCCGGCGGCGAGCAGCAGCGCGTCAACATCGCGCGGGGCTTTATCGCCCGCCATCCGATTCTGTTGCTGGACGAGCCCACGGCGTCGCTGGACGCCGACAACCGCCGCGTGGTTATCGCGCTGATCCACGAAGCGCTGGCCGCGGGCCGCTGCCTGCTGGGCATCTTCCACGACGCCGAGGTGCGCGACGCCGTCGCCACCCAAACCCTGGCGCTGCGCCCCGCGCCGGCCGCCACGCTTGCCCTGGAGCCGTCATGCCAAGCTCATACCTGACCCACGCCCGCGTGATCATGTCCGACCGCGTGCTGGAGAACAGCGCGGTGCTGATCGATGATGGCCGCATCGTGGCCATCGAACCGGACGGCGCGCGCGCGGACCGCGTGGTCGACCTGCAAGGCCAGACCTTGATGCCCGGCCTGATCGACCTGCATTGCGATGCCATCGAAAAGGAAGCGGAACCCCGCTCGCGCGTGTTGTTCCCGTTCGATTTCGCGGTGGCGCAGGTGGACCGCCGCAACGCCGCCGCCGGCATCACCACGCCTTTTCACGCGCTGTCGTTCGCCAACAATGAATGGGGCGTGCGCAACAACCAGACTGCCGCGCAGGTGGTGCGGGCTGTGCATGCTTTCCGCCCGCACAGCCTGGTGGACAACCGCGTGCATTGCCGCTACGAAGTCACCGATGAAACCTCGGTGGACGTGCTGCGCGCGTTGATGGACGAAGGCGCGGTGGATCTGTTGTCGGTGATGGATCATTCGCCGGGTCAGGGTCAATTCAAGACGCTGGAATCCTATCTGCAATACATGATGGGCAACCACGCCATGAGTCGCGAGCAGGCCGAAGAGGCGGCCCACGCCAAGACGCGCGCCAAGGACGGCGCGGTGATGCGCGTGCGGACCTTGTTGGCGCACGCGCACGCGCTGGGCATCGCCACCGCCAGCCATGACGATGATTCCGTGCAGCGCATCGCCACCATGCGCAACCTGGGCGTGTCGATGAGCGAATTCCCGATCACCCTGGACACGGCGCGCGCGGCGGTGTCCTGCGGCCTGCCTACCATCCTGGGGGCGCCCAACGTGTTGCGCGGGCAAAGCCAAAGCGGCTCGATGCGCGCCATTGACGCCATCCGCGCGGGCGTGGCCAGCTGCCTGTGTTCGGACTACCAGCCGTCCACCCTGATCGCCGCCGCGTTTGCCGTGGCGGCGCAAACCGACCTGAGCTGGCCACAGGCCATCGCCTTGGTCACGGCCAACCCGGCCGACGCCTGCGGGCTGTCCGACCGGGGCCGCATCGCGGTGGGGCAGCGGGCGGACCTGGTGGCGGTGGCGCAGGTGGGCGCGTTGCCACTGATCAGTCACACCTGGTCGGCCGGCAGGCTGGTATTCTCCACGCACTATCTGCCGACGCGCACGCACGCAACGGCGCTGCCCGAGCCGCAACGCGCGGTGGCATGACCCCCGTTTTTCGGAGTACCGCGATGAATCCTATCGTGATTGCCGTGGCGCTAAGCGCAACGCATGCGTTCAGCAAACCGGTCGTGCCGACGATCATGTTGCTGCGGGGGCTAGGCGTTGAAGGCGACGCGCACCAGGGGGTGACCGTCAAGCATCGGTCCCGCGTGCGGGCCGACCCCACGCAGCCCAACCTGCGCCAGGTGCATCTGATTCAGGCTGAATTGCACGACGAGTTGCAGCTGGCCGGCTTCAATGTGGCCGAAGGCACCATGGGCGAAAACATCACTACGCGCGGTATTGACCTGCTGGCATTGCCACGCGGGACACGCCTGCGTATCGGCCAAGATGCCATCATCGAAATCACCGGCTTGCGCAATCCTTGCGTGCAACTGGACCAATATCAGAAAGGTCTGATGGCCGCCGTGTTGGGCCGCCACCCGGACGGCAGCCTGCAACGGCGCGCCGGCGTGATGGGGATTGTGATCGAGGGCGGGGCGGTCAGCCCGGGCGACGCTATCCGGACCGAGCTTCCCGCACTGCCGCATTTGGCACTGGAACGGGTGTAGCGTCAAAAACATCGCGGGCAGCCACAGACGGGTCGCCGCGCATCTGGTTAAATGGCGAAAGGCGTAACGGCCTGAGGCGCAGCCGATACTTTTTCGGCTCGCTATCCAATTTTCCGGAGCGCGCGATGGCACGATTCAATTTCACCCAAGACCCCGAAGAACCCGATCTGTGGGCGGCCGAAAACGTGCCAGCCGGCGAGGGCCGGCCCCCCATTCACGTCATGATCCAGACGGATGGCGAAGAGCCCGACGGCGGCGCGTCCAAGGTGGTCAAGGGCATCATCGACAATCTTGACGATCACATCCTGGCAGCGGCCGAGTTCCTGCTGGATAACTATTCGTACGAACACTACAAGAAGTTGGGTCTGGAAGACGATCAACTGCTGCAGGAAGAAACCGCCGAAGGCATGGCGGAAAAAGCCGTGCTGCGCGCGTTGTGGCTGTTCGACGAAGACGGGGACGGCTACGAACTGTGGTTCACGCTGCCTTGGGACCCGGTGCACACGTATGACGTCGAATTCGAAGACGGCGCGCCGGTGTCGTGCTCGGTCAACGACTAAGCCGCTGACTGTCCGGCCAGGCACTGAAAGTCCGGCCAAGCCCTGCAAGCCCGGCCAAGCCCTGCAAGTCCGGCCAAGCCCTGCAAGCCCGGCCAAGCACCGCAAGCCCGGCCAAGCATCGCAAGCCCGGCCAAGCACTGAAAGCGGGTGCGCGCCCCGCCGATCCGCCCGCGTGGCGGCGGCGGGGTTTAGCGAACCAGCTCGAATTTTGTCGACAGGCTTTGCCCCAGCGATTCGTCGTAGCGGTAGCGCAGCTTGATCGGCTTGCCCTGGCGAATCTGCCCGGGCGGCGTGTCTTGCAGCGACACGTCCATTTCGCGGTTCACGAATTCTGTACAGTCCGTGTCCGCGCGCGCGCCTTCGGGAAGGTCGGCCGCCTTTACCTTGATACGAAACGTGGTTTCGGACAGCGTCGTGCCGTCGGTGCGGCTTTGCCGCATCTGTAGCGCGGGCGTTATGGCCGTGCCGGCCAGGTCGCAGGAAATGCGGGTCCAGGCGTTTGCGTCAGCGGCGGCAATCAGGGCGATGGCCGCCAGGATGCCGCGCAAGGGTAGGGGTGTCATGGCATTGCGAAGGGCGGGCGCTGCCGCAAGGCGCGCCGCGCCGCAGGTCAAGAACGGGAAGCCTATGTTGCTCCCGCGCTTGCGGCCCGGTCAAGCAGCCGAATCAAGCAGCCGGATCAAGCGGCCGAATCAGGCAGCCGGATCAAGCAGCCGCATCGTCGCGGTCGTCTTCCAGTTTTGCAATGACGGCGGTGGCCAGGCTGTTGCCCACCACATTGGTCGCGGTGCGTCCCATGTCGAAGAACTGGTCGATGCCCATGATCAGCAGCAGGCCCGCTTCCGGCAAATGGAACATCGGCAGGGTGGCGGCCACCACCACCAGCGACGCGCGCGCCACGCCCGCCATGCCTTTGCTGGTCACCATCAGCACCAGCAACAGCGTCAACTGCTGCGCAAAGCTCATCTCAATGTTGTAGGCCTGCGCAATGAACAGTACGGCGAACGACTGATACATCATCGAGCCGTCCAGGTTGAACGAATATCCCAACGGCAGCACAAAGCCAGAGATGCGCTTGGACACGCCAAAGCGTTCCAGCGCTTCGATGGTTTTCGGATAGGCCGATTCGCTGCTGGCCGTGGAAAACGCCAGCAGGGTCGGTTCTTTGATCAGCCCGCCCAGGCGCCGCGTGGACTTGCCCAGGAACAGGTAACCGACGCCAAACAGAATTGCCCACAGCAGCGCCAGGCCCAGATAGAACTCCCCGATCAGCTTGCCGTAGCTGACCAGCACGCCCAGGCCCTCGGTGGTGATGGCGGCGGCCATGGCGGCGAACACGCCCAGCGGCGCAAAGCGCATCACGTAGTCGGTAACGCGGAACATGATCTTGGCCAGCTCGTCGATCATCGTGTAGATCGTGTTGTGGCCCTTGCCGCGTATGAACGACAGCGCGCCGCCAAAGAACAGCGAGAACACAAGGATCTGGAGGATCTCGTTGTTGGCCATCGCTTCGGCGATGCTTTTGGGAAACACGTGCGCGATGAACGCCTTGAGCGTGAAGTCGCCTGTCTTCAGGCCCGACGTGATCCCCGTGTCCGGAATCGCCAGGTTCATGTGCGCACCCGGCTGAAAGATATTGACCAGCAGCAGGCCCAGCAGCAAGGACACGGCGGACGCCGCGATGAACCACACCATGGCGCGCAGACCGATGCGGCCTACAGCGTTCGCATCGCTCATGCTGGCCAGGCCCGACACCAGCGTCGCGAAAACCAGCGGCGCGATGATCATCTTGATCATGCGCAGGAAGATATCGGTGACCAGGCTGAAGTACGACGCGATTTGCGCCGCGTGCTTCGCGTCCTGCGCCGTCTTGTTGCACAGGTAGCCCACCACGACGCCCAGCACCATGGCAATGCCGATGTAACGCGTCAGCTTCTTTGTATTCATGATCAAAACGGAAACAAGGGGTCCGCCGCATAGCGCCCCTGGGGTGGGGGTCGGCCCGCCGGCATGGGGCGGGAAAGGCGGTCCGGTTTTGGGATGCCAAGGCAAATCCCGAGGTACGGGTTTTCCCTTGGGGCGCGATGTTAACGCCCGCCACCTGACAGCGAGTTGTCATGTGGGGGACATATCCGTAACACCTTTGGCGTGACAGAATGGGTCCGCCCGGCCGATCGCATCGGCCATGCGGCGCATCTGAAAAGCCGGCCCCAACGGGGCGATAACAGGAGACAAGGCAATGCCGAAACGCGAACTGTCCGTGCTGGCAACGGGATACACGTACCTGGAAGGGTTGCGATGGCACGACGACCGCTTGTGGGCCTCGGACTTCTATACCGGGCAAGTCATCGCCGTGGATCTAAAGGGCAATATCGAGCTGATCTGCCGCGTGCCCCAGCAGCCCTCGGGCCTGGGCTGGCTGCCCGATGGCCGTTTGCTGATCTCGTCCATGAAAGACCGCAAGGTGCTGCGCCGCGAAGCGGACGCCACGCTAAGCGTGCATGCGGATTTGTCCTCGTTGGCGGGCGGGCCGATCAACGACATGGTGGTGGATGCGCAGGGCCGGGCGTATGTCGGCAACTTCGGTTTCGACCTGATGGCCGGCGAACCCGTCGCGACCACCACGCTGGTGCGCGTGGATACCGACGGGGTTGCGCAGGCGGTGGCGGACGGGCTGTGCTTTCCCAACGGGTCGTTCATCACGCCGGACGGCGGCACGCTGATCGTCAACGAGACCTTCGGCAACCGCATTTCAGAATTCGACATCCTGCCCACCGGCGCCTTGGGCCCGCGCCGCGACTGGGCCAACTTCGGCCCGTTGCCGGACAGCAACGACTTGTCGGTGCTGATCGCCGCGTCGGCCATTGCCCCGGACGGGGGCGCGCTGGATGCGGAAGGAGCCTTGTGGGTGGCCGACGCCATCGGCAAGCGCATCGTGCGGGTGGAGCGGGGCGGCGCCATTCTGGAACAGATCGATACCGGCGAATTCGGCATCTTCGCGGCGGCGCTGGGCGGGCCGGACGGCTGCACGCTGTTCATGGCGGCCGCGCCCGACTTCATCGAAGCCGACCGCCGCGCCAAGCCGGAAGCTCGCATCCTGACGACCCGGGTGGACGTGCCGCACGCCGGCAGGCCCTGACGCGCGGCGGGGGCTGGGCAAGGGCGGGCAACAGCGGGACGGCGTAGACCGGTTCTACGCCGTCCGTCCTCGGCTGAATGGACTGGATACCGGCGGTTGCAAGACCTTTCCTGGAAACCCCCGTAAAATCACCCCATTCAGCAAGACTTCAACCATTTCAATAAACAGTACTTAGGAGGACCACTCATGGCCCTAGTCTCCATGCGCCAGTTGCTCGACCACGCCGCCGAGAACGGCTACGGCATTCCGGCTTTCAACGTCAACAACCTGGAACAAGTCCAGGCCATCATGGAAGCCGCTGCGGAGACCGACAGCCCGGTGATCATGCAAGCCTCGGCCGGCGCGCGCAAGTACGCGGGCGAAGGCTTCCTGAAGCACCTGATCCAGGCCGCGGTTGAGTCCTACCCGCACATCCCCGTCGTGATGCACCAGGATCACGGCCAGTCTCCCAAGATCTGCCAAGGCGCCATCGACCTGGGTTTCTCCAGCGTGATGATGGACGGTTCGCTGAAAGAAGACGGCAAGACCATCGCCGACTACGACTACAACGTCGAAGTGACCAAGAAGGTCGTGGACGTGGCCCACAAGCTGGGCGTGACGGTTGAAGGCGAACTGGGCTGCCTGGGTTCCCTGGAAACCATGGAAGGCGACAAGGAAGACGGCCACGGCGCCGACGGCAAGCTGACCATGGACCAGCTGCTGACCGACCCCGAACAAGCCGCCGACTTCGTCCGCCGCACCCAGCTGGACGCGTTGGCAATTGCCATCGGCACCAGCCACGGCGCCTACAAGTTCACGCGCAAGCCCACGGGCGACATCCTGTCGATTTCCCGCATCAAGGAAATCCACGCCCGCCTGCCGAACACCCACCTGGTGATGCACGGCAGCTCCAGCGTGCCGCAGGAACTGCTGGCTGAAATCCGCGAATTCGGCGGCAACATGAAGGAAACCTACGGCGTGCCCGTCGAGGAAATCCAGGAAGCCATCAAGTACGGCGTGCGCAAGATCAATATCGACACCGATATTCGTCTGGCCATGACCGGCGCGATTCGCCGCTTCTTTGCCGAGAACCCCGAAAAGTTCGACCCGCGCGAATACCTGAAGCCCGCCCGCGCCGCCGCCAAGGCGATCTGTGTGGCTCGCTACACGGAATTCGGCACCGCCGGCAATGCCAGCAAGATCCGCGCGCTGCCGCTGACCGAAATTGCCGCGCAATACGCGTCGGGCAAGCTGTCGCAAGTGGTGCAATAAGCCTGCCACGCCGCCGCCGTCGCGCGGCGGCGCGGTGATGGAAAAGGGGCGGGTCCGCAATGGACCCGCCCCTTTGTTTTGGGCGGACGCGTCAAGCCGCGGTTCAGGCCGGCGGCGAGTTTCGCGGAAAGTGCGGCACGCTGCGGTCGATGTGATGCCAGGACGGCGCCGAGCTGGTCCACAGCGACGCCTTGGCATGAAACGCTTCCGGGTCGTCCAGCGACCCGGCACGCACCACCTCGTATCCCATGCCTTCCGAACCGCCGAACAGCGGCGTGCCACAGGCCGCGCAAAAGCTGCGCATGACGGTATGGCCGGAATCGCCCTTGTAGCGGTGTTCCTTGGCCTGGCCGCGCAGCATCGTCACGGAACCGGCCGGAAAGATCAGCGCATGGGCCGGTGCGCCGCCGCTGGAATATTGGCAGTCGCGGCAGTGGCAGGTGGCGGCGGTGATGGGCTCGTCGGTGACGGCGTAACGGATCGCGCCGCACTGGCAACCGCCAGTCAGGTGTACCTGCGCGTCCGCGGCGGACGGGCGTTTGATGGAAGCATCCTGCATACGGCTTTGTCTCCGGGCGTAAGGTTTGCGCCGTGACGCGGCTGGGGCGGTCGGCGCGAATCGTGAGTCGGGAATCAGAGGCTAACCCGGCCCTTGCCGCCCGGCAAGACGGACATATTTGCAGTAATCTATGCGTCTTGCACAGGCCATGCCGCCTTTTGCGCAAGTTTCGATTTCGTTCTGCTTCCCGCCCTGGCGCTCGCCCGTGGCGGGAATCTTCATTTTTGCCATAGGCCATTCCCGTGACTTCTGCTTTGCATCAATCCAGCATCAAGTCCTTGCCGCTGCTGGGCCGCGGTAAGGTGCGCGATATGTACGCGGTGGGCGACGACAAGTTGCTGATCGTCGCGTCGGATCGTATCTCCGCGTTCGACGTGATTCTTGACGACCCCATTCCCGGCAAGGGACAGGTGCTGACCGAGCTGACCGAATTCTGGTTGCAGAAGCTGGCCCACATCTTGCCGAACCACTCCACCGGCGTGAAGCCCGAAGACGTGGTCGCGCCGGACGAAGTTGACCAGGTGCGCGGACGCGCCGTCGTGGTCAAGCGCCTGAAGCCGATCCTGGTGGAAGCTGTGGCACGCGGCTACCTGATTGGCTCCGGCTGGAAAGACTACCAGGCCACCGGCAGCGTCTGCGGCATCCAATTGCCCGCCGGCCTGCAACAGGCCAGCCAATTGCCCGAACCCATCTTCACGCCCGCCGCCAAGGCCGAATTCGGCATGCACGACGAAAACGTGGACTTTGCGCACGTGGTCAAGGAAGTGGGTCAGGAGATGGCCGAACGCATCCGCGACGTGACCCTCAAGCTGTACGCCGAAGCCGCCCGTTTCGCCGCCACCAAGGGCATCATCATTGCCGACACCAAGTTTGAATTCGGTCTGGACGACAACGGCACGCTGCATTTGATGGACGAAGTGCTGACGCCGGATTCGTCGCGCTTCTGGCCCGCCGACGGCTACCGCGTGGGCATCAGCCCGCCGTCCTTCGACAAGCAGTTTGTGCGCGACTGGCTGGAAACCCAAACGTGGGACAAGACCCCGCCCGCTCCGCGCCTGCCGCAAGAAGTGCTGGAAAAGACGGCCGCCAAGTACCGCGAAGCGCTGGACCGCCTGATTGCCTGATCCCGCGTGGCGCCGCTGACGGCGCCATGACGAAACAAACCCGCCGGTGCACCCGCCCGAGCGGGTTTTTTCATGGCCGGACGCATAAGTGAGCGGCGCGCGCATCCGGGCTTTCGATAACAAATATGTCGGATTGTTACGCTATACTCGCCCGTTGCTTACAGGACGCCCGCCGACAGGAGCCCTTCGCATGATCATGATGTTGCCGTTTCTGACTGGCCTGATCGCCGTGTGGTTTGGCGTGCTGGGCCGGCGCCGTCCGTGCGTGACCTTCTGGCTGCTGACCTTGCTGATCTTCGCGGCCTGGTGCGTGCATCACATGAACAGCCCCCTGGTGCTGTCGTTGTAAGGGCCGGGCGATGATCTTCTCTGGTAATCCGGCGCGAGGCTCGCGTGTCATCAATGGGCTGGCGCTGCTGGGCGTGACCGGCATCCTGGCCATGGCGTTCGCCTGGCAACTCATTTATGACGAACTGCCGTGCCCGCTGTGCCTGCTGCAACGCGTGGCGCTGATTCTGGCCGGCGTGGGGTTCCTGCTGAACCTGCGCCTGGGCCCGTCCCCCATGCATTACGCGATGAGCATCGCGGCGTCGCTGGGCGGTATGGTCGCCTCGGGCCGGCAAGTGCTGCTGCACTTGGCGCCCGGCGATCCCGGCTATGGCTCGCCGTTCCTGGGCATGCACTTCTATACCTGGGCGTTCATTGCGTTTGCCGCCATCATCGTCTTCTGCGTCCTGATGCAGACGGCCGACCGCAAATGGGGCGACACCATGCTGAAAAAGCCCGTGTCGGCGCCGGGCATCCTGGTCATAGCCCTGTTTTTTGTCATGACGCTGGCCAACGTCGGCGGCACCACGCTGGAATGCGGTTTTGGCCCGTGCCCGGACAACCCGGACACCTATCTGTGGCTGCCCAAGGCCACCGCGCCATAGCCTGCCGCGCGCGCCGGGTAAAATACCGGGTTTCGCGGACTGAATCCGCGGTCCATTGACATTCCGCGGGCAGGTTTCCGCGGTCTTACCCTCTTTGACACCGGTTATGACAGCCAAGACTTCCGCAGCGGCCAAGGCCTCGCCCGTGGTGGGCGTGATTATGGGATCTTCCAGCGATTGGGAGGTCATGAAGCACGCGGTCAGCATGCTTGAGGATTTCGGCGTGGCCTATGAGGCGCGCGTGATTTCCGCGCACCGCATGCCGCAGGACATGGCCGAATACGGCGCGGCCGCGCATGGCCGTGGCCTGCGCGGCATCATCGCCGGCGCCGGTGGCGCGGCGCACCTGCCTGGCATGATGGCGGCGCTGACCGAAGTGCCGGTGTTCGGCGTGCCGGTGCCTTCCAAATACCTGCGCGGTGAAGATTCGCTGCTGTCCATCGTGCAGATGCCCAAAGGCGTGCCGGTGGCCACGTTCGCCATCGGCGAAGCGGGCGCCGCCAACGCGGCGCTGCACGTGATTGCCACGCTGGCCGGCACCGATGCGGACCTGCATCAAAAGCTGGTGGCGTTCCGCGCCCGCCAGACGCAAGCCGCGCGCGACATGAAGGTTCCGCCCGAGGCGTCGATCGTATGAGCCAATCCACTTCTTTCATGATCGCTCCCGGTGGCTGGCTGGGCTTGTTGGGCGGTGGTCAATTGGGCCGCATGTTCTGCCATGCGGCGCAAAGCCTGGGCTACAAGGTCGCGGTGCTGGACCCGGCCGACGAATGCCCCGCCGGCATGGTGGCCGACCTGCACATCCAGGCGGCCTATGACGACGAAGCCGGGCTGGCCCGTTTGGCCCAGACCTGTCAGGCCGTCACCACCGAATTCGAAAACGTGCCCGCCGACAGCCTGCGCACGCTGGCCACGCGTTGCCGCGTCAGCCCGGCCGCCGACGCCGTCGCCATCGTGCAGGACCGCATCGCCGAAAAGACCTTCATCGCTTCGCAAGGCATCGCCGTGGCGCCGCACGCCGCCATCCGCACCGAGGCGGACGTGCGCGCCGCGCCCGACGCCTTGTTCCCCGGCATCCTGAAAGTGGCGCGCCTGGGCTACGACGGCAAGGGCCAGGCCCGCATCAGCACACGTGACGAAGCGCTGGCCGCCTTCGCCGAATTCGGCGGCGTGGCCTGCGTGCTGGAAGCGCTGATGCCGTTGGATTACGAAATCTCGGTGGTGCTGGCGCGCGGGTTCGATGGCGCAAGCGTCGTCTTCCCCGTGGCGCGCAACGTGCACCGCGACGGCATCCTGGCGGTGTCGATCGCCGCGCCGGTGCAGTCGGACGCCGCGCATGCCGAACGGCAGGCCCGCGCGACCGAAGCCGCGCAATCCATCGCGCAAGGCCTGGGCTATCACGGCGTGCTGTGCGTGGAATTCTTCGTGCTGAAAGACGGCAGCTTGATCGTCAACGAGATCGCGCCGCGCCCGCACAACAGCGGTCACTACACGATGAACGCCTGCGTCACCAGCCAGTTCGAACAGCAGGCGCGTGCGATGGCCGGCTTGCCGCTGGGCAGCACGGCGCTGTTGGCGCCCGCGGTCATGCTGAATATTCTGGGCGACATCTGGTACGAATCGCCCGCGGCCACGCAGCAGCGGGAACCCGATTGGGCAGCGGCCTTGGCGGTGCCCACGGCCAAGCTGCATTTGTACGGCAAGCGCGATGCTAGGCGCGCCCGCAAGATGGGGCACATCACCATCGTGGCGCCCACGCTGGAGCAGGCCCGCAGCGATGCCGCCAGCGTAGCTGCCGCGCTGGGCATGCAGGCGCCCGAGTAACGCCCGAGTCATCCCCGAGTCACGCCCGAGTCATCCCCGAGTCACGCCCGAATAACGCCGAGTCACCCCGAGCCACCCGCGACGATCCCGATGTCCTCCTTGTCCCCGCCCGACTCCGCCAGCGACGCGGAAATTGCCCACGCCGCGCAACGCCTGCTGGACGGTGAGCTGGTCGCCTTTCCGACCGAGACCGTCTATGGCCTGGGCGCGGATGCGCAAAGCCCGCAGGCGGTGGCCAAGATCTACGCAGCCAAGGGCCGGCCGTCGAACCACCCCGTTATCGTGCACATTGCGCCCACGGGCGACGTGGGCTATTGGGCGGCAAACGTGCCGCCCGAGGCGCGCCTGTTGATCGACGCGTTCTGGCCCGGCCCGTTGACGCTGATCCTAAAGCGCGCGCCGCATATCGCCGACACGGTCAGCGGTGGGCAGGACAGTATCGGCATCCGCTGCCCGTCGCATCCCGTGGCGCAGGCGCTGCTGGCGGCGTTCGCGGCGGGCAAGCCGAACGGGCAGGGCGGCGTGGCGGCGCCATCGGCTAACAAGTTCGGGCAGGTATCGCCCACGCGCGCCGACCATGTGCGCGCCGAATTTCCTGATGAAGTCGCGGCCGGCATGCCGGTGCTGGAAGGCGGCGCATCCGAAGTGGGCATCGAATCCACCATTCTTGATTTGTCGCGCCTGGATCGTGGCGCGGGCCCCGTGCTGCTGCGCCCGGGCCATATCAGCGCCGCGCAGATCGAAGCCGTGCTGGGCGTGCAGGTGTTTGCACCGGATGCCGCCGCGCCGCGCGCCTCGGGCACGCTGAAGGCCCACTACGCGCCGCGCACCCCGCTTGAGCTGGCATCCGACGGCCGCCTGCGCGACGTGGCGCAAGGCCGCAACCTGCCGCCCGGCAAGGTCGTGGTGGTGGCGTATGGCGATCAGCCCGATACGCTGGATGCGCGCCTGCAATGGCACCCCGTGCCGGCGGACCCGGCGCGTTATGCGCAGGCGCTGTATGGCTTGTTGCGGGATTTGGACAAGCAGGGCTATGCGCGCATCATCGTGCAGGCGCCGCCTGCCACCGACGCCTGGCACGCCGTCAACGATCGCATCGGCCGCGCGGCCGCGGCGTTCACGCTGGATACCACCGACCTGGCTTCGTAGGGGCAGGCGCGCTTCAAAGAACGGGCTCGAACAGAAGGGCAGGAACAGAAGGGCTGGAACAGAAGGGCTGGAACAGAAGGGCAGGAACAGAAGGGCAGGAACAGAAGGGCTCGAACAGAAGGGCTCGAACAGAAGGGCAGGAACAGAAGGGCAGGAACAGAAGGGCAGGAACAGAAGGGCAGGAACAGAAGGGCAGGAACAGAAGGGCAGGAACAGAAGGGCAGGAACAGAAGGGCTCGAACAGAAGGGCTGGAACAGAAGGGCAGGAACAGAAGGGCTGGAACAGAAGGGCAGGAACAGAAGGGCTCGAACCGGTCGGGTTCGATCGGGCCTGTCCTGCTTAGCCGCATCGGCCGCCTTGCCCGGGCCGCGCGTTCAGCCTCCTACGCCACCAGGAATTCCCCGATCCGTTCCACCGCCTGCCGCAGCGGCGGCAGGAATTCGTCCGTCAGGCGCGCCAACGGCACGCGCGCGGCCTTGACGCTGACGTTCACGGCGCCGCACGCCTTGCCGCTGGCCGAGCGCACCGGCACCGAAATCGCGCGCACGTTCAATTCCAATTCCTGGTCAACCACCGCGTAACCCTGGTCGCGAATGCGCGCCAGTTCCGCGCGCAGCCGGGCTTCGGTGGTCAGCGTGAATTCCGTGTAGGGCTGCAAGGGCGTGGCGGCGAAGTAGCGGGCCAGCGCGGGCTCGGGCAATTGCGCCAGCAGCACGCGCCCGATCGATGTGCAATACGCCGGCAGGCGGCTGCCCAGACCCATGGATGTGGCCAGCAGGCGGTTCACTTCCGAACGCGCCAGGTACAGCATTTCGTTGCCTTCCATGATGGCCAGCGCGCAGGTTTCGTTGACCGTGGCGCTTAGCTCTTCCAGCACCGGCTGGGCCAGCGACACGAACGGCGTGGATGAGAAATACGCGTAGCCCAGGCCCAGGATGCGCGGCGTCAGCACATATAGCCTGCCGTGCTGTTCGGCAATGCCCAGCAGCACCAGCGTGTGCAGGCAGCGCTGCACCACGGCGCGCGGCAGCCCGGCGCGGCGGCTCAGTTCGGCGGCGGTTTGCGGATGGCGGCGCGTGCCGAACGCGCGGATCACGTGCAGGCCGCGCGCCAGGGTCAGCATGTAGTCCGGGTCGCCACGGAACTGGTCGGGATGTTCGTCCTCGGCCAGCGGCAGCGCATAGCCGGGGGGAGGCAGGTTGGGCAGCATCAGCCCGCGCGCAGCGGCGCGCCGGTGCGTCCTTGCAGTTCAGTCAGCGTCATGCCGTCAATCATATCTCGAACAACCAGGCCGTCCGGCGTCACGTCGATCACCGCTAAATCCGTGTAGATGCGGTCAACCACGCCCGCGCCCGTCAGCGGATAAATGCAGCGTTCGACGATTTTTGGATCCCCGTTCTTGCTGTTGTGTTCCATCATGATGAACACGCTGCGCGCGCCCACCGCCAGGTCCATTGCGCCACCCACGGCGGGCGCCTCGCCCGGCTTGGCCAGCGACCAGTTGGCCAGGTCGCCGTTGGCCGCGACCTGCATGCCGCCCATCACGCAGATGTCCAGATGGCCGCCGCGCATCATCGCAAACGAATCCGCGTGGTGAAAATACGCGCCGCCGGCAAGCAGCGTCACCGGCTGCTTGCCGGCGTTGATCAGGTCCAGGTTGATGGCGTCTTCCGAAGGCGGCGGGCCCATGCCCAGGATGCCGTTTTCGCTATGCAGCACGATCTCGCGATCGTCGGGCAGGCAAGCGGCCACCAGCACCGGCATGCCGATGCCCAGGTTGACGTAGCTGCCGTCGGGAATATCCAGGGCCAGGCGGCGCGCCATGGCCTCGCGGGTCAGGGGTTGGTACATACGTGGGCCTCAGCTGGAAAAGGCGGCGTTGGCCACCTCGGTGATGCGCTTGACGAAGATGCCGGGCGTGACGATGGCTTCGGGCGGCAATTCACCCAAGTCGGCTTTGGCGCGCACCTGCACGATAGTGGTCTTGGCCGCCATGCACATGATCGGGCCGAAGTTGCGCGCGCTCTTGTGATAAGTCAGGTTGCCCCAGCGGTCGCCCTGGTCGGCCTTGACCAGCGCAAAGTCGCCATGCAGCGGCGTTTCGAATACGTGGCCGCGTCCGTCGATGATGCGGGTTTCCTTGCCCGCCGCCAGCTCCGTGCCGTAGGCGGTGGGCGTGAAGAACCCGCCCAGCCCAGCGCCCGCCGCGCGCAGCCGTTCGGCGATGGTGCCCTGCGGCACGCATTCCAGTTCGATGCCGCCCCGCCGGTACAGGTCGTCAAAGACCCACGAGTGCGACGCCTTTGGAAACGAGCAGATCACCTTGCGCACGCGGCCCGCCTTGATCAGCGCGGCCAGGCCGGTTTCGCGATTGCCCGCGTTGTTGCTGACCACGGTCAGCTCGCGCGCGCCCTGGTCGATCAGCGCGTGGATCAGTTCGGTGGGCATGCCCGCGCCGCCAAAGCCGCTGATCAGCACCGTGGCGCCGTCGTGGATGTCCGAGACCGCGGCCTCGGGGGTGTCGATGAACTTGTTGATCATGGTGAAACTCCGATCGGGCGGACGCGCGGCGCTGCCGGCGCCCGCCGCCTTTCAGTTCGCGGTGATACCGACCTGCTTGATGACCTCGGCGTAGCGGGCCGACTCTTTTTGCATCAGGTCGGCGAATTGCGCGGTCGTGCCGCCCACCGGCATGAAGCCCACGTCCACGAATTTGCGCTTGACCTCGGGGTCCTTGACCACCTCGGCGATCTCGCGCGCCATGCGGTCGATGATCGGCTGGGGCGTGTTGGCCGGCGCCAGCAGGCCCGCCCACGAGCCCGTTTCAAAGCCCGGCTGGCCGGCTTCGCCCATGGTCGGAATGGAGGGCTCGTCGGGCCAGCGTTCCTTACCCGTGAAGGCCAGCGCCTTCAGCCGGTTCTGCTTCACGTACTGCATGGGCACCAGAATGGGGTCGAACACCATGGACACGCGCCCGCCCAGCAGGTCGGTCAGAATCGGCGCGCTTCCCTTGTAGGCCACGTGCGTCATCGCAATCTTGTTCTGCGAGGCGAACATGGCGCCGGTCAGGTGCGCGTTCGACCCCGTGCCGCTGGAGGCATAAGTCAGCTTGTCGGGGTGCTTGCGGCCATAGTCCACGAGCTCGGCCACGGTCTTGACGGGGACCTCTTCGGCCACGAACAGGAACAGCGGCAGGTCGGCCATCTGCACCACGGGCACCAGGTCGGTGGGTTTGAAGTTCAGCTTGTACAGGTGGAAATTGACCAGGTACGCGGGAAGCATCGCCAGGAAGGTGTAGCCGTCCGGGTCAGCCTTGGCCGCCATGGCCGAGCCCACGCTGCTGTTCGCGCCCGGCTTGTTTTCCACAATGATGGTCTGGCCCAGGCGCGGCCCCAGCTTTTCCACCACGATGCGGGTGACGATGTCGGTGGAGCCGCCCGGCGTGTAGGGCACGATGATCTTGATGGGCTTGGTGGGCCAGTCGTCGGCGGCATGCGCGGGGCCGGCCATCATGCCGACGGCGGCCAGCGCCGAGCACAACACGGTTTTCAGGGCAAGGCGGCGCGGGGCGACGGCATTGCGGCGGGGCTGCGATTTGCAAACATGTGCCATGGATTTGTCTCCTCCATGAAGCGACCGAATATCGATGCGCGCCGGGTTTTTTATGTGGCGCGCTCGGCGTTTTAGGGCTGGGGCGGCGATGCCGCGTATCGGACATCGACGCAAAAAAAGTATGGCATGCAGGGGCCCGCCCCATGGGGCGTAGGGGGCCGATAAAGTTCGGTCATCGAACAAAAGGCGGGAATCTATCAACCTTGTCATACTTGGGGTTTCCTCTAGGGAAAGCCGCGTTGTTCACGCCGTGGACATGGCGTAATCTGGCGGCCGGCCCTGTAAAGCCGGGCCTGGTTTCAGCCGCCGCCGTCTTACAAGCCGGTGCGGACATCACTCTCAGGAGAGGCATCAATGAAGCGGTCAACTTTGTTTGCAGCCGGCGCCCTGGCCCTGGCTTGTGCGTCCCAGGCGGCAGTTGCCGGCCCCACGCTGGATGCGGTCAAGAAAAAGGGATTCGTGCAATGCGGTTTGACCGATGGCGTCTCCGGCTTCTCGGCCACCAACAGCAAGGGTGAATGGGAAGGGATGGACGTGGACATCTGCCGCGCCGTCGCCGCAGCCGTATTCGGCGACCCCACCAAATTCAAGGGCACCGCGCTATCCACGCAGCAACGCTTCACCGCCTTGCAGTCGGGCGAAGTCGACGTGCTGCTGCGCACCGTCACGCTGACGCAAACGCGCGATACCTCGCTGGGGTTGTCCGCCGTGGCGGCCAGCTTCTACGACGGCCAAGGCATCCTGGTCAACAAGAAGCTGGGCGTCAAAAGCGCCAAGGAACTGAACGGCGCCACGGTCTGCGTGCAGCCGGGTACCACCACCGAACTGAACCTGGCCGACTGGTTCCGCGCCAACAAGATCGAATTCAAACCGGTGGTGATCGACAAGGTCACCGAGGTGGTGCGCGCCTTCGAATCCGGCCGCTGCGACGCCTTCACCGACGACGCTTCGCAACTGGCCGCCGTGCGCGCCACGCAGGTCGCCAAGCCCGACGATTACGAAATCCTGCCCGAACGTTTTTCCAAGGAACCGCTGGGGCCCATGGTGCGCCAGGGCGACGAAAACTGGCTGGGCATCGTGCGCTGGACGCTGTTTGCCCTGCTGGAAGCCGAGGAATACGGCATCACGCAAAAGAACGTGGACGAGATGCTGAAAAGCAACAACCCCAACGTTTCCCGCATCCTGGGCGTGACGCCGGGGGCGGGCAAGAACATGGGGCTGGATGAAAAATGGGCCTACAACGCCATCAAGGCAGTGGGCAATTACAGCGAAGTGTTCGAACGCAACGTCGGCAAGGACAGCAAGCTGGGCCTGCAACGCGGCACCAACGCGCTGTGGACCAACGGCGGCGCCATGTATCCATGGCCGATCCGCTGACGACGCCACACTGACAAGATGGCCTGCGCATGCAGGCCATTTTTTCTTGTGCGGGCGATGATGGCGAAGTGCGGGACCTGTATTCACCTCAATCGCCATGCGATATAAGCGAACCGTTATGCGGTACGCTATGCGCTTTCCCCTGCACCCGCTGCGCCATGACATCGACGCCACATCCCGAGGATTCCCCTTTGTTCATTGCCGCGCTGGCGCGCGGCATTTCGGTGCTCAGGGCATTCAACGAAGGCGAGCCCGCCATGACGCTGCCGGAGCTGGCCGAGGCCACGGGCCTGGGTAAAAGCGCCGTTCAGCGCTTTACCCACACCCTCTGGACGCTGGGCTACCTGCGCAAGGACCCCGTCACCAAGAAGTTCTCGCTGGCGCCCTGGTCGCTGGAGCTGGGCATGCACTACGTGCAGACCAGCCCGCTGGTGCTAGGCGGAAACCCGTTCCTGCACACGCTGAACCGCAACAGCCAGGAGACGTGCAGCCTGGCGGAGCCGGACGGTCTGGACATGGTCTATGTGGCGCGCTTTGCCACCCACAAGGAAATGTTCGTGAACATGCCGGTTGGCATGCGCTTGCCTTTCTATTGCACGGCAGCGGGGCGCGCGGTGCTGGCCAGGTTGGACCCCGGCGTTGCGCAAGACTTGCTGGAACGCTGCGACCGCAAGCCTTTCACGGCAAATACGATCACCCGCATGGACGCCTTGCTGGCCGAACTTGAGTTCGCCCGGCGCCACGGCTATGCAAGGTCCAACGGCGAGTTTTACCCCGGCGACATCACGGTCAGCGCGGCGGTCCTGGATGCCGGCGGCACGCCCTTGGGCGCCGTGAACGTGTCCGTGCCTTCCAGCCGATGGTCTTTTGAACAGGCGCAAGCCGTGTTCGGCCCGCAAGTGGTGGAGACCGCGCACGCTATCAGTGCATCGCGCACCTTGGGCCGTACGCATCCCTTCTACTTGATGGAACCCCCGGGCGGCGCGTTGCGCGGGGCGATGCCCTTGCCCGACGACGAGGCCTGATCCCTGCCGCGCGCCCGATTTCAGTGCATGCCGCGTGCCACGACGGGGCGCATTCTTCTCTAATCCCCACTAATCTACTCAAGTAATTGCGCGCCTCTAGGGGGAACTCCCTAATAGGCCGGCTTACTTTTTGCCTGCTAATCTATTTACGACACGATCGTATCGCATAGCGATTCGATTGAATCTAAATATCGCAACGTCCGTATATCGCCGACGGGCAAGCCCAGGAGCCGCGCTGTGCCGCAGTCATCTGATTTCAATTTCAACCCCGTAGCCGGGTTCATGGGCTTGCCATCGGTCCGCGAGTCCGAAGCGGGCAAGCCACGCGCGTGCGTGGTGGGCGTTCCTTTTGATTGCGGCACGCACCCCTTTCGCGTGGGATCGCGGCAGGGGCCCGACGCGATCCGCGAACAATCCCGCTTGCTCCGCCCCGTCGACATCTTTCGCCGACATGGTATCGACAGCCCTCCTGAATTCCTGCGCGCCATCGATGTGGGTAACGTGGCTTGCCACCCGGGAGACCCCGACGCCTCGTACCCGCTGATCGAAGCCGGCATCGGCGCCATCCTGGACGCCGGCGCCATCCCCATCTCGATGGGCGGTGACGGCGCGGTGACGTTGCCGCAGTTGCGTGCGGTGGGGCGCCGCCATCCGGATTTCGTCGTGCTGCATTTCGACTCGCACACCGACACCTATCCCATCGCCGGCTACAACACGGCCACCACGTTCACGCGCGCCGCCGAAGAGGGTCTGCTGGACGTCGCGGCCAGCTTTCACGTAGGCACGCGCGGCAGTTCCTTCATGCCCGGGGTGCTGGAGTTCGGGCGCGAGGTCGGCTACACGATCGTCCCCTACGACGACTTCGACCAGGACCAGAAGGGCACGCTGGCGGACATCAAGCAGCGTATCGGCCAGCGCCCGGTGTACCTGTGCTTTGACATGGACATCTTCGACCCCTCTTGTGCGCCCGGAGTCTGCACGCCGGAGTGGGGAGGCTTGTCGGCCAAGGAAGGGTTGGCGCTGGTGCGTCAGCTTGCCGGCTTGAACTTCGTGGCGTTCGACATCAATACCGTGTCGCCGCCGCAAGACGTGCAGGGAGCCACGGCCTTCCTGGCTGCCACCGTAATGCAGGAATTCTTCGCCCTGGCGGCGGCGGCAGTGCAGCAATACCCGCAAGGGCGTCCGGCCTGAGCCGAGGCGTTTGCATCACCAACATTCGCGGCATTCATTCATCCAAGGGGAAAAACGATGACATTCAAAGCCATTCTGCTGGGCCTGGCGGCCGCCGGCCTGTTGATTCAAACCGGCGCGCAGGCGCGCACGCTGGACGAAGTGCGCGCCGATAAAAGCCTGGCCGTCGTCACCACGGCATCGGCGCCGCCGCACGGGTTCAAGAATCCCAAGTCCAACCAGCTGGAAGGCATCATGGTGGACGTGGCGGCGGGCGTGGCCAAGCACCTGAAGGTATCGGACAAGCTGTCCGACGTGCCCTTTTCCGGCCTTATCCCCACGCTGACGTCGGGGCGGGCGGACGTCATGTCGGCGCCGCTGTTCATTACCGAAGAACGCGCCAAGGCCATCGACTTTTCGGTCCCGGTCTACGGGTGGGGCGAGGGCGTGGTGGTCAGCGACAAGGCAACCAAGAAGTACGCCAGGTTTGAAGACATGCAGGGGCAGCGGGTAGGCGTGCTGGTGGATTCCGTCCAGTTCAACATGATCAAGGACATGCCGGGCACAAAAGTCACGACCTACCAGGACTATTCAACCTTGCTGGCCGATGTGCGCGCCGGCCGCGTCGACCTGGGCATCGTGGACCCGCCCAGCATCATTTATCAAATCCAGACCAAGAACATCCCGGGCGTGAAGCTCGATACGGGCTACCAGCCGCAACGCACGTGGCAGGTGGGCATGGCCGTGCAAAAGGGCAATACCGCGCTGTTGGAAGCCGTCAACAAGGCGATTGCCGATATGAAGGCGAACGGCGAAATGGCCGCCATCGGAAAGAAGTGGGGTGTGTCCGACCTCATCAGCAAGTAAGCGCCGTTACGGCACGGATAAGGAGCACGACTTGGATCTCGCTACGCTGCGCATGTACCTGACCCCGCTGGCCGAGGGCACGGTCTGGACCCTGGCGCTGTTTTTCTGTTCGGCTTTTCTGGCGGTGGCGTTGGGCCTGGTCGTCTGCTTGTGCCGCTTGTCCCCCTCGCGCCTGTTGAGCCGTGGCGCGCGGTTCTACATCGAGGTGATCCGCGGCACGCCGTTGTTGCTGCAATTGTTCTACATCTACTACGGGCTGCCCGAGATGGGCGTGGTGATCAACGGCTTTGTCGCGGGCGTGCTGGGCCTGACCTTGAACTTCGGCGCGTACTTGGCCGAACTCTTCAGAAGCGGCATCCAGTCGGTGGACACGGGCCAGTACGAGGCGGCGCGCGCGCTGGGTCTGCGCAAGGTGCAGCGGCTGCGTCGCATCGTGTTGCCGCAAGCGCTGCGCACGGTCTTCCCGGCCTTGGGCAACTATGCGCTGGTGCTGATCAAAGAGACCTCTTTGGTGGCCGTTATCAGCGTGTACGAGCTGATGCGGGCGGGCGAGATGCTGGCCGGTGCGACCTTCCAGGCACTGACGGTCTACACGATGGTGGGGGTCATCTATTTCGCCATGTGCAGCGTGCTGTCGTACCTGTTCCGTCGGTCCGAAAAGCGTTTGACGGTGCCGGGCTACTGGAGCGGCGCCGGCGAAAACCACGATATTTCCAAGGCGTGAAACGATGAATGCAACGACTGCCTTGGCGCCCATCATCACGATGCAGGGCGTCAGCAAATGGTATGGAGACTTCCAGGTGCTGAACGACCTGGCGCTGGAAGTGTCGCCCGGCGAGAAGCTGATCCTTTGCGGGCCGTCCGGCTCGGGAAAATCCACGACGATCCGCCTGCTGAACCGGCTGGAGGAACACCAGAAGGGCCGCATCGTGGTCGACGGCATCGAGCTCAACGAAGACGTCAAGAACATCGAGCGCATCCGCGCGGAAGTCGGCATGGTGTTCCAGCACTTCAACCTGTTTCCGCATCTGACGGTACTGGAGAACTGCACGCTGGCTCCGCTGCTGGTCAAGGGCGTGCCGGCGGACGAAGCCCGGTCGCGCGCCATGGAATATCTGGAACGGGTGCGCATTCCGCAGCACGCCGACAAGTATCCTGGCCAGCTTTCGGGCGGCCAGAAGCAGCGCGTGGCGATCGCGCGGGCCTTGTGCATGCAGCCCAAGATCATGCTGTTCGACGAACCCACGTCGGCGCTGGACCCCGAGATGGTCAAGGAAGTGCTGGACACCATGGTCGCGCTGGCCAAAGACGGCATGACCATGGTCTGCGTTACGCACGAAATGGGTTTTGCGAGGGAGGTGGGCGATCGGGTGGTCTTCATGGACCAGGGGGCCATCGTAGAGGCCGACACGCCGGAGAACTTCTTCAACGCCCCCCGCTCGGAACGGGCGCAGGCGTTCCTGGGGCAGATATTGGCCTGATGTTGCGGGTTGCCGGCGGAACGGCGCTTATGCCAGCGCTAATTCCGGCTGGCGGAACGCTGCGGGCATATCCGGGAATGGTTCCATGCCCGCAAGCTGAAATGGGTCTATCGCGTTTTTGATACGCTACCTATCATGCATATCAGGCGGGCGCGCATGCGCCCGCATCGCCATTGAAAACGACTAGGGAAAATCATGAACGGCGCTGACAGTCTCTGCGATACCTTGCTGGCCAACGATGTGGACGTGTGTTTTGCCAACCCCGGCACGTCTGAAATGCACTTCGTCGCGGCCTTGGATCGCAAGCCCCGGATGCGGTGCGTGCTGGGCCTGTTCGAAGGCGTGGTGACG
The DNA here is from genome assembly GCF_036668755.1 of Achromobacter sp. ESBL13. Taxonomy (NCBI): domain Bacteria; kingdom Pseudomonadati; phylum Pseudomonadota; class Betaproteobacteria; order Burkholderiales; family Alcaligenaceae; genus Achromobacter; species Achromobacter sp. ESBL13. The sequence goes on from NZ_JAZEVT010000008.1 coordinate 103,253, forward strand.
GGCGCTGCCGACGGCTACGCGCGCATGGCGGACAAGCCCGCCGCCACCTTGCTGCACCTGGGACCGGGCCTGGGCAACGGCCTGGCCAACCTGCACAACGCCAAGCGCGCGCGCACGCCCATGGTCAATATCGTGGGCGACCACGCCACCTATCACGTGCAATACGACGCGCCGCTGACCAGCGACGTGGAAGGCGTGGCGCGGCCGATGTCGCATTGGGTCAAGCGCACGATGACGGCCGCTGCCGTGTCGGCGGACGCCGCCGAAGCCATCGGCGTGGCGCGCCAGGCGCCCGGCAACATCGCCACGTTGATCCTGCCCGCCGACACCGCCTGGACCGATCTGCCCGACAACGCGCCCGCGCCTGTACAAGTCAAGGATGCGCCACTGGCGCGGACCTCTGCCGAAGCCGTGCGCGCGGCGGCCGCCGCGATTCGCTCGGGCGAAGTCACGGTGCTGATGCTGGGTGGCGCCGCGCTGCGCGAACGGGCGCTGAACGCCGCCGGGCGAATCGCCCGCGCGACGGGTGTGCGCCTGATGTCCGAAACGTCCAACCGCCGCATCGAGCGCGGCGGCGCGCGCACCCCGGTCGATCGTCTGCCGTACCCGATTGATCTTGCGGTGGCCAAGCTGAAAGACGTCAAGCATCTGGTGCTGGCGGGGGCGAAGGCGCCGGTGGGGTTTTTTGCTTACCCTGGCAAGCCCAGCTTGTTGGCCCCGGCCGACAGCAACCAGGTGGTGCTGGCCTCGGCCGAACAAGACCTGGCCCACGCGCTGGAATGGCTGGCCGACGAACTGGGCATTGCCGCCGACGCGCCGCGCCTGGCCACGCCGGCCGCCGCCTATGAGGTGCCGTCCTCGGGCAAGCTGACGGGCGCCGCCGTGAACATCCTGGTCGCGCATACCTTGCCCGAGCAGGCCATCGTGTGCGATGAGTCCATCACGCAGGGCCGCGAATTTCCGATCTACAGCGCCAGCAGCGCTCCGCACGATTGGCTGATGCTGACGGGCGGCGCAATCGGTATCGGCCTGCCGCTGGCCACTGGCGCGGCCGTGGCGTGCCCGGACCGCAAGGTCATCACGCTGCAAGCCGACGGCAGCGGCATGTACACCTTGCAGGCGCTGTGGACGCAGGCGCGCGAAAACCTGGACTGCCTGACGGTGATCCTGGCCAACCGGTCCTACGCCACGTTGCATGGCGAAATGAAAAACGTGGGCGTGAAGGAACCCGGCCGCAATGCGCGCCGCATGCTGGATCTGGAAGAGCCCTACCTGGACTGGACGCACCTGGCGCGCGGCATGGGCGTGGAGGCCGTCAGCGTGGATACGGTGGAAGGTTTCGCCCGCGCGCTGGCCGACGGCCTCAAGCGCCGTGGCCCGTTCCTGATCGAAGCCATCATCTGAAAAAGGGGGGCGCGTACGCCTATACGCCCAGATAGCGCGTCAGCTGTTCCGGTTGCCGGGCCAGCGACGCGCTGTCGCCGTCTTCAACGATCACGCCCTTTTCCATCACCAGACAGCGGTCGGTGTGTTCCAGCACTGCGCGGTAGTTGCGATCGACGATCAGCGTGGACATGCCGGTCAAGCGGATCTCGCGGATGATGCGCCAGATCTCGGCCACGATCAGCGGGGCCAGCCCTTCGGTGGCTTCGTCCAGGATCAGCACATCCGGATTGGTCATCAGCGCGCGTCCGATGGCCAGCATCTGCTGTTCGCCTCCCGATAGTTGCTGCCCGCCGTGGCCGAGCCTTTCGCGCAGCCGGGGAAAGGTCTCCAGCACGCGCGCGTAAGTCCAGTCGCGCCCGCCGCGCACGCCGGCACGCGCCGCCACCTGTAGGTTTTCACGTACGTTCAGGTTGGGAAATATGCCCCGGCCTTCGGGTACATAGGCCACCCCCAGTTGCGCAATGGCGTGCGCGGGCGCGCGTGTGCAATCGCGCCCCGCCACGCGCACTTGGCCGCGCGTGCTCTTGACCTGGCCCATCAGGCTGCGGATCAATGTGGTCTTGCCCATGCCGTTGCGGCCCACCAGCCCGACCGATTCGCCGCGCGCGATGTGCATGTCGATGCCGCGCAGCACATGGCTGGCGCCGTAATACACGTGCAGACCGCCGGCCTGGATCAGCGCATCGTGGTTTGCGTTGGCGTGCATGCGGCGGCTCCTTCAGCGTGGGCGGGGTGGGCGTCTTCGCCCAGGTACGCGGTGCGCACGTCGGCGTTGGCGCGAATGGCGTTGGGCGGGCCGCTGGCGATGGCGCTGCCGTTGACCATTACCGTAATGGTCTCGGCGATTCGGAAGACGGCGTCCATGTCATGTTCGACCAGCAGGATCGCGTGGCCCGCCTTCAATGTTTGCAGCAGGTCCAGGATGCGGTCGGTTTCTTCCGGGCCCATGCCGGCCAGGGGCTCGTCCAGCAACAACACCTGTGGCTCGCCCGCCAGGCACATGGCAATTTCCAACTGGCGCTTGCGGCCGTGCGGCAGCAGGCCCGCCGTGTGCGCGGCATCGCCGGCCAGGCCGGTGCGTTCCAGCGCGTGGTGCGCCAACTCGGCGCTGCGGCGGCAATCGGCGGCTGGGCGCCACCAATGCCAGAAGCGCTGGCGTGCCGCCTGCGCGGTCAGGCGGCAGTTCTCGAACACGCTTAACTCGGGGAATAACGTGGACCGCTGATAGCTGCGGCCCAGTCCGGCGCGGGCTCGTTGCGGTTGACGCCAGGCGGTAATGTCCCGTCCGCCCAGCATGACCTGCCCGCTGCTTGGCGCAAGCTCGCCCGACAGAATGTTGATCAGCGTGGACTTGCCGGCGCCATTGGTGCCGATGACGGCGTGCACCTGCCCGCGCGCCAGCGACAGGGACACGCCGTTCACGGCGGTCAGCCCGCCAAACCGCCGCGTAACGCCCGAGGCGGCAAGCAGAAGATCAGACATGGGGTTCTCCTTGAATCGGCAAGCGGACGGTGGAGGCGGGGGGCGCCCCCGCAGAAGGCGTCCCCGCGGCGGGCGTCCCTGCGGCGGGCGTCCCCGCGGCGGGCGTCCCGGCGGCGGGCGCCCCCGCGGCATGCGCGGCCGCGGCTCGCGCGTCGCGGCGTTGGCGCCATTGCGCGGGCAGGCCCGCTATGCCGTTGGGCAGCAAGGCCACCAGCGCGATGATGGCTATGCCCAGCGGCAGATGCCAATGGCGCGCATATTCTCCAAACAAGGCCTGCGATTGAAATAGCTCTTGCATCAGCACCAGCGCCACGGTGCCGATCACCGCGCCGCCCAGACTGGCCATGCCGCCCAGGATCACCATCAACAGCACCAGCCCCGATTGCTCCCAGGCCAACAATTCCGGCGTGACAAAACCGTCTTTCAGTGCGAACAGAAAGCCCGCCAGACCGGCAAGCGTCGCGCCCACGACATAGGCCGTCAGCTTGTAGGGATAGGTCGAATACCCGGCCGCGCGCATGCGCTGTTCGTTAATGCGGATGCCCGCCAGCGCCGCCCCGAACGGCGAACGCCGCAGCAGCGCCAGGAAGCCCCACGTCAGCGCCAGGCACGCCAGCACAAAGAAGTAGAACGTGGTGGCATTGCCCAGGTCGAACGGCACCCAGCCGCCCAACGCCAATTCAGGCCGGAAGTACAGGTAGATGCCGTCGCTGCCGCCGCCGACCTTGGTGTCGTGAAAGACGTAATAAGCCATCTGCGAAAAGGCCAGCGTCACCATGATGAAATATACGCCGCGCGTGCGCAGCGCCAGCGCACCCGTCACCACCGCATAAAGCGCTGCCGCCAGCAGGGCCGCCGGTAGCAACCACCACAGGTTGGCCGCTTCGGATTCGGGTGACAGCAATGCCGCCACGTAGGCGCCGATGCCGAAGAACGCCGCATGTCCCAGGCTGACCAGGCCCGCCCCGCCCACCAGCAATTGCAGGCTTAGCGCGAAGATGGCGTAGATCATGACCTTGATCGCCAGCCCGGTGTAGTAGTCGCTGCCGCTGAGCGCGAAGGCGGCCAGCGCCAGCAGCGTTGCGATGGGAAGTAGTTTCTGCATGGCTAGCCCTGCTTGAACAGCCCTTCGGGCTTGCATAGAAGAATGAACGCCATCAGCAGATACACCAGCACGCCCGCCGCCGACGGAAACAGCACCTGCCCGAAGGTCTCGACAAAGCCCACCAGCATCGCGGCCAAAAAGGCGCCGCGTATCGAACCGATGCCGCCGATCACCACCACCACGAAGCAGATGATGAGCACGCCGTTGCCCATGCCCGGGTACACCGACGACACGGGCGCGGCGATGGTGCCGGCCAACGCGGCCAACGCCACGCCGGCCGCGAAGACCAGCCGGTACAGCTTGTTGACGTCAATACCCAGTGACCCCGTCATCTCGCGGTTGCTGGCGCCGGCGCGCAGCATCATGCCCAGCCGGGTGCGCGATATCACCCAATACAGCAGGAGCGCCACCGCAATGCCGACGGCGGAAATGAACAGCCGGTAAACCGGATACGTCATCACGCCGCCCAGCGAAATGCTGCCTTGCAACCACGCCGGCAGCGGCACGCCGTGCACGTCATTGCCCACCAGAATGCTGCGCAGTTCCTCAAAGACCAGAATCAGCCCGTAGGTCATCAGCACCTGCTGCAAGTGGTTGCGGTGGTACAGGTAGCTGAAGAAGGCGGCTTCCAGCACATAGCCCAACGCACCGGCCAGCACCACGCATACGGCCAGCGTGGTGAGGAAGCCGCCGCCCAGCCAGCGGTCCACCACCGGCCCCAACGCAAACGCCATGTAGGCGCCGATCATGTAGAAACTGCCATGGGCCAGGTTGATGATGCCCATGATGCCGAAGATCAGCGTCAGGCCGCTGGCCACCAGGAACAGCAGCAAGCCGTACTGGAATGCGTTCAGGCTTTGAATAAGCAGGATGCTGATGTCCATGGGGCCCTCCTGTGGCCGGGTCGCGTCAGAGCTTGCAGCCGCGGGCCGGGTCGGCCAGCTTCTTCACGGCGACGTCCACCACCTTGTTCTCCAGGCCGTCCACGCGCCGCAGGTAGATGTCCTGCACCGGGTTGCCCGCCGCCGACAACGTGAACGGACCGCGCGGGCTGTCCACCGTTGCGCCTCGCATGGCGCTGCGAAAGTCCGCCTTCTTGGCGAAGTCGCCCTTCACGGCCGTCAGGCCCGATTGCATCAGCTGCGCGGCGTCATAGCCCTGGACGGCGTAGACGTCGGGCGGCGCGTTGTAGTTCTTGGCGTAGTCAGCGCGGAACGCGTTGTCGCGCGGCGTGTTCAGCCCGTCGGCATAGTGCAGCGTGGTCAGCAGGCCTTGCGCGGATGCGCCCTGCGCCTGCAAGGTGCCGTCGGTCAGGAAGCCGGAGCCATACAGCGGAATCGTCTTGTCCAGCCCAGCGGCGTGATAGTCCTGCACGAACTTCACCGCGCCGCCGCCCGCAAAGAAGGTGAACACCATGTCCGGCTTGGTGGCGGCAATCTCGGTCAGGAGCGATTGGAATTCCACGTTGGGAAACGGCAGGCTCAATTCCTTGACGACCTTGCCGCCCGCCTTTTCAAAGCCTTCCTTGAAACCGCCGATGGCTTCATCGCCCGCCGCGTATTTCCAGGTGATGGTGACGGCGGTCTTGTGGCCCTTGGCGTAGGCGACGGGGCCCATGGCGTAGGCGGGCTGCCAGTTGGTGAATGACGTACGGAAGATGCCGGGGCCGCACAGCGGGCCGGTGATGGCGTTGGCGCCGGCGTTGGTCACGATCAGCGTGGTGTCGCTGTCCTTGGCGGCCTTGGCCAGCGCCATCGCAACGCCCGAGTGCACGGTGCCGATCAGCACGTCTACCTGGTCGCGCTTGATCAGGCGGTTGGCGTTTTCAGCCGCCTTGGCCGGGTTGGATTCGTCGTCGACCTTGAAGTATTCGATGTCGCGCCCGCCCAGCTTGCCGCCTTGCTCGGCAACGTACAGCTTGAAGCCGTTTTCGATGGCGTTGCCCAGCGCGGCGTAGGTGCCGCTATAGGGCAGCATGAAGCCCACTTTGAGCTTGTCGGCGGCTTGCGCGCTGGTGGCGGCAACCGTCAGGGCCGCGGCAATCGCAGCCCGGGTCAGGGCGTGGTTCATGGTTTGTCTCCGTGCTTATCATGGGCTGGCGCAAGGCCGGCCGGGGTTAGCCCGCGCGCCAAGAGGGTCGGCAAGCGGACTTCATAGCGTGGCTTCTTCCAACTGGCGCAGCCGGAAGCGCTGGATCTTTCCCGTGGCGGTCTTGGGCAGTTCTTCGGTGAAGTCGATCTGGCGCGGATACTTGAAGGGCGCCAGGTGCTGCTTCACGTAGTGCTGCAACGCGGCGCCCGTCTGGGCATCGGGTTCGAAGCCGGGGCGCAGCACGACATAAGCCTTGGTCTTGACCAGGCCGTCGTGGTCCGGCACGCCGATCACCGCGGCTTCCAGCACGGCTTCGTGCTGCACCAGGATGTTCTCCACTTCGACGGGCGACACGTATTGGCCGCTGACCTTGATCATGTCGTCGCTGCGGCCGGCGTAGGTGTAGTAGCCGTCGGCATCACAGGTGTATTTGTCGCCGCTTTTCAGCCAGTCGCCCAGAAAGCACTGGCGCGTCTTGTCGCGGTTGTTCCAGTACATCAGCGCGGCGCTGGGGCCTTTGATGTAGAGGTCACCGATGGCGCCGGGGGCGACGGGCGCGCCGTTGTCGTCGCGCAATTGCACCTCGTAACCCGGTACGGGCTTGCCCGTGGTGCCGTAGCGCAGTTGCCCGCTTTGGTTCGAGATGAAGATGTGCAGCATTTCGGTGGAACCGATGCCGTCCAGGATCTCGCAGCCGAAGTGCCGCGTGAAGCGTTCACCGATGTCGCGCGGCAAGGCTTCGCCGGCCGACGTGCAGACCCGCATCGCGACTTGCTCGCGCGGGGGCAGGTCCGGCGATGCCAACATGCTGGCGTACAAGGTGGGCACGCCGTAGAACACGGTGGGGCGGTGCCGGGTCAGGCGCTGGAACACGGCCTGCGGCGTGGGGCGTTCGCCCATCAGGATGACCGTGGCGCCGACCGACAACGGAAAGGTCAGGCCGTTGCCCAGGCCGTAGGCGAAGAACAGCTTGGCAGCCGAGAACACCACGTCGTCCTCGCGGATGCCCAGCACCGGCTTGGCATACAGTTCGGCCGTGTGCCACAGGTTGCCGTGCGTGTGCACGACGCCTTTGGGCTTGCCGGTGGAACCCGACGAATACAGCCAGAAGGCAATTTCATCGGACAGCGTACGCACGGCGGGGGCCAATGGCGCGGCCGCCAGCAGGGGTTCAAGGTCCTGTGCCGCCACCACATGCTCCACATCACCCGGCGATTGCGCCATGGCGGCTTGCAAGGTGGGCAGCAACGCATCCGACACAAACACGGCGCGCACACGGCTGTGCGCGACGATGTAGGCATAGTCATCCGGGGTCAGCAAGGTGTTGACGGCCACCGGCACCACGCCCGCGTGCAGCGCGCCCAGGAACACGACGGGCCAATCGACCGTGTCCTGCATCAGCAGCAGGATGCGTTCTTCGCGGCGCAGCCCCAATTGCCGCAGCGCGCCGGCCATGCGGGCCACGCGTTCTGCCAACTGCCCATAAGTCAGCTGGCGCGTGTCGTCGATGTAGGCGGGCTTGTCGGCGCGCGACGCGTTCAGCGCCGCCAGATGGCTGGCAAAGTTCAGTTCTGCGGGGCAGGTGTTCACGGTTGTCTCCTGATGTCCTGGTGGGGCGCGCCCGGGCTTTGTTTTTTTGTCGCCGGGCGGCAAGCGGTGGCTAGCTGCCGGGCCGCGTGAACTCGATAGCGCCGCCGGGCAGCAGGTACAGCACCAGTGCGCGGCCTTGCGTCACGGTGGGGCTGTGCGCGCTGCCGGGGCCGTAGACCAGCCAGCCGGCGCCGTGGCCGTCAAAGCGGGCGTCGGCGGTCAGCGGCATGATCAGGTCGATTTCGCCATTGGGATGGGCATGGTGCGGGCCGGCCAGGTCGTCCATGTCCACGACGTCCACCGAGCAGCCGCCCAGGTCGTCCGCCGGCTTGATGACGCGCCCGTAGCGGATGCCGCCGCCTTCGCGGTTGCACATCCAGCCGTCGGCCACGCCCTGCTGACAGGCGGCGAAGATCTGCTGGTACAGCGCGCTGGCGGGGCCGGCCTCGCGGTTCAGCTTCGCCTGCAATTCGGCGTCCAGCGGCTGGTCCGCCACCAGCCGCGTGGCCGCTTGCATCAGGGCATGGAATTGATCTGGCGTGCTCACCGGGACTCCTCCTTTACACTGTCGGCGCTTTGGAATGCGGCATGAACTTCAATGCCGCTTTACCGCAGCTGTAATGCACGATGACCGCTTGGCACTGTCTGGAAGGAAAAATAGTGCTTCCATACGAAAGGGTCAAGCACTATAGTGCATAAAACAAGGCTTATCAGGGTATTTGCGGAGTCAGCCAAACATGAATCAAGCGCTAGATGCGGCGCCAACCGAACCCAGGCGGGAAGCTTTCCTGGTGGCTTTAGGCGAGCGGGTGCGCCGCCTCAGAGCCATACGCGGCATGACGCGCAAGGGTCTGTCGCAGGTAACGGGGGTGTCGGAACGGCATCTGGCCAATCTGGAGCATGGGGTGGGCAACGCGTCCATCCTGGTGCTGTTGCAGATTGCGCGCGCCTTCAACTGCGCGCTGGCCGAACTGGTGGGCGACGTCACCACGGAATCGCCCGATTGGTTGCTGATCCGCGAACTGCTCAGCGGCCGCACGGAATCTGACTTGCAACGCGCTCGCGAGGCGCTGACCCAGCTGTTTGGCGTGGGCGCGGGCGCGCAGCGGCCCAACCGCACGCAGCGCGTCGCGCTGATCGGGCTGCGCGGCGCGGGTAAATCCACCCTGGGCCAGATGCTGGCCGACGACCTGGGCTTTCCCTTTGTCGAGCTGAACCGCGAGATCGAGCGCGTGGCCGGGTGCGGCATTCTTGAAATCCATAACCTGTATGGCCCCAACGCCTATCGCCGCTACGAACGGCGCGCGCTGGAAGAGGCCGTGCAGATCTATCCCGAAATGGTGCTGGCCACCCCTGGCGGGCTGGTATCCGAGCCGGCCACGCTGAACCTGCTGCTGGCCCATTGCTACACGGTATGGCTGCGCGCCACGCCCGAAGAGCACATGGGCCGCGTCATGGCGCAGGGGGACTTCCGCCCCATGTCAGGCAACAACGAAGCCATGGCCGACCTTAAGCGCATTCTTGCCGGGCGCGAAGCCTTTTACGCCAAGGCGGACCTGACCTGGGTTACCAGCAACCTGGAAGTCCAGGAGAGCTTTGCCGGCCTGCGCACCCAGGTGCGCAAGGCCTGCGGCCTGCCGCTGTAAACCTGCACTTTTATGCATGTCTCGCTTGACGTGCGTTTTCGCCTGAACTAATCTGCACAATAATTCATGTGATGCAGTATTTTTCCTGTTCAGGCAGGGCGTACGAGGAGACACACCATGAGCAGCACCGCAAACGGGCATGACACCCGGCCCGAGGCCCGCGTTGATTTCCGCACCCGGCCCGACCTGTACCGCCACTGGCGCCTGACGTTTGACGGCCCCGTTGCAACGCTGGCCATGGACGTAGCCGAAGACGGCGGCCTGCGCCCCGGCTACAAGCTCAAGCTCAATTCCTACGACCTGGGCGTGGACATCGAGCTGCACGACGCGCTGCAACGCATTCGCTTCGAGCACCCGGAAGTGAAAAGCGTGGTGGTCACCAGCATGAAAGACCGCATCTTCTGTTCGGGCGCCAACATCTTCATGCTGGGTTTGTCGTCCCACGCGTGGAAGGTCAACTTCTGCAAGTTCACCAACGAAACGCGCAACGGCATTGAAGACTCCAGCCGCCACAGCGGCTTGAAGTTCATCGCAGCGCTGAACGGCGCCTGCGCGGGGGGCGGCTACGAGCTGGCGTTGGCCTGCGACGAAATCCTGCTGGTGGATGATCGATCATCGTCGGTGGCCTTGCCCGAAGTGCCGCTTTTGGGCGTGCTGCCCGGCACCGGTGGCCTGACCCGCGTGACCGACAAGCGCCGCGTGCGCCATGACCATGCCGACATCTTCTGCACGCTGGTTGAAGGCGTGCGTGGCCAGCGCGCCAAGGACTGGCGGTTGGTGGACGACGTGGTCAAGCCCGCCCGCTTTGAAGAAGCGGTGCGCGAACGCGCGCTGGCGCTGGCCGACACCAGCGACCGCCAGTCAGGCGAGCACGGCATTGCGCTGACGCCCATCGAACGTACCGAAACGCCCGACGGGCTGTCGTATCGCTACGTCGATATCCACCTTGATCGCGATAAGCGTCTGGCCACCTGGACCGTGCGCGCGCCCCAGGAACCGGTGCAATCCGAACTGGACGACATCGTTACGGCGGGCGCCGCGTGGTGGCCGCTGCAAATGGCGCGCGAACTTGACGACGCCATCTTGTCGATGCGCACCAACGAGCTGGACATCGGCACCTGGATCTTCAAGACCGAAGGCGATGCCGACGCGGTGCTGGCCGCCGACGCCGCGCTGCAACGCCACGCCCAGCATTGGTTTGTACGCGAAACCGCCGGCATGTTGCGCCGTACGCTGGCGCGGCTGGATGTCACGTCGCGCAGTCTGTTCGCGCTGATCGAACCGGGTTCCTGCTTTGTGGGCACCTTGCTGGAGTTGGCGTTGGCCGCAGACCGCAGCTACATGCTGGACAACGATGCCGAACCGGATGCGCCCAACGCGCACATCGTCGTGGGCGAACGCAATTTCGGCGCCTATCCCATGGTTAATGGTCAAAGCCGCCTGCAACGCCGCTTTTATGAAGAGACCGCGCCGCTGGAAGCCGTGCGCGGCCGGGCCGGCCAGCCGCTGTCCGCCACCGACGCCCTGGAACTGGGCCTGGTGACCTACGCGCCGGACAGCATCGACTGGGACGACGAAGTGCGGATGATGCTGGAAGAGCGCCGCGCGCTATCGCCCGACGCGTTGACGGGGCTGGAAGCCAACCTGCGCTTCGGTGGCCACGAAACGATGGAAACGCGCATCTTCGGGCGCCTGACCGCGTGGCAAAACTGGATCTTCAACCGCCCCAACGCCGCCGGCGACAAGGGCGCGTTGAAGCTCTACGGCAAGGGCGAGCAGGCCACGTTCGACTGGAACCGCGTCTAAGCCCGTGCGAGCCTGAAACTCGGACTAAAACGCGGACGACAGCGCGGACCTGACAACAAACAAGGAGCGAGACATGTCTGGAATCAACTACACCGATAAGATCCCCAATAACGTCAACCTGTCCGGCGACCGCACCTTGCAACGCGCGCTGGAACACTGGCAACCCAACTACCTGCAATGGTGGCAAGACATGGGGCCGGATGGCTCGCACGGTTTTGACGTGTACCTGCGCACCGCCGTCAGCGTTGAACCCGACGGCTGGGCCAACTTCAACCACGTGCGCATGCCGGATTACCGGTGGGGCATTTTCCTGGCGCCGCAAGACGGCCAGCGCAAAATCCACTTTGGCGAAAACATGGGCCGCGACGTCTGGCAGGACGTGCCCGGCGAGCATCGCGCCAACCTGCGCCGAATCATCGTGACGCAGGGCGACACCGAACCCGCGTCGATCGAGCAGCAACGCCATCTGGGCCTGACCGCGCCGTCGCAGTACGACCTGCGCAACCTGTTCCAGATCAACGTCGAAGAAGGCCGCCACCTGTGGGCCATGGTGTATCTGCTGCATCGCTACTTTGGCCGCGACGGCCGCGAAGAGGCCGATGCGCTGTTGCAGCGCACGTCGGGCGATGCCGACAACCCGCGCATCCTGGGCGCCTTCAACGAAAAAACGCCGGACTGGCTGGCGTTCTACATGTTCACGTACTTCACCGACCGCGACGGCAAGTTCCAGCTATGCGCGTTGGCCGAGTCCAGCTTCGACCCGCTGGCGCGCACCACGAAGTTCATGCTGACGGAAGAAGCGCACCACATGTTCGTGGGCGAATCGGGCATTTCGCGCGTAATCCAGCGCACTTGCGAAGTCATGAACCAGTTGAAGACGGACGACCCGGAAAGCGTGCGCGCCGCCGGTGTGATCGACCTGCCCACCATCCAGCGTTACCTGAACTTTCACTACAGCGTCACCATCGATCTGTTCGGCGCCGACCAATCTTCCAACGCGGCCATCTTCTATGGCTCGGGCCTGAAGGGCCGCTACGAAGAGTCCAAGCGCACCGACGACCACCAGCTCAAGAACGACACCTACCGCGTGCTGACCGTCAACAACGGCAAGCTGAACGAGGTCGAGGTGCCGATGCTGAACGCGCTGAACGAAGTGCTGCGCGATGATTTCATCCGCGACTCGGTGGCGGGTGTCGGCCGCTGGAACAAGGTCATTGAGAAAAGCGGCATCCCGTTCCGGCTGCACGTGCCGCACAAGGCGTTCAACCGCCAGATCGGCACGCTGGCGGGCATACGCATGTCGCCCGAAGGCGAAATCCTGTCTGAATCGCAATGGCAGGCCAACAGCCACAAGTGGCTGCCCACGCCCGAAGACCGCGCCTTTGTGGCGTCGTTGATGGGGCGCGTCACCGAACCGGGCAAGTTCGCCAACTGGATCGCGCCGCCCGTCATGGGCGTCAACCGCCAGCCGGTCAATTTTGACTACGTCCGTTTCAACTGAAGGCGAAGAGGGCGGCGCGCGCGTGCCGCCCGCCCGCGCATTGGGAAGACCGCGATGAACGCCCCATTACCCGTAGACGTGCTCAGGCAGCACCTGATCGACCCCGAGATCTGCATCCGCTGCAATACGTGCGAAGAAACCTGCCCGGTCGACGCCATCACGCACGACGCCAACAATTACGTGGTGGACCCGGATGTCTGCAATGGCTGCATGGCCTGTGTGCCGCCGTGCCCGACCGGGTCGATCGACAACTGGCGGTTGATGGTGCGCAGCGAAGCGTATTCGGTGCAAGAGCAGTTCGGTTGGGAAGAACTGCCCAAGGAAAAGGCGCTGCCGGCGGCGAGTCCGACATCGACCTCTATCGAAGGCGCCGAAGCGTCGTTGGATTCGCCATTGATGCAGGCTTCCGAATCGCTTGCGGCAGCGCCCGTGCAAGCGTCGTTCACGCCGGCCGGTGCGTCGGTGCCGCCATGGTCGGCGGCGCATCCCTACGTCAACCTGTACACGCACAAGGCGCCGATGACGGCCACGGTGGTGGGCAACTACCGAGTCACCGGCGCCGACACCGAAAGCGATATCCACCACATCGTGCTGGACTTTGGCGAACTGCCGTTTCCCGTGCTGGAAGGGCAATCCATCGGCATTCTTCCGCCCGGGGTGGACGCCCAGGGCCGGCCGCATCATGCCCGCCAGTATTCGCTGGCCAGCCCGCGCGATGGCGAACGCGCCGGTTACAACAACCTGTCCTTGACGGTAAAGCGCGTTACCGAAGACCACGGCGGCGCGGCGGCGCACGGCGTGTGTTCCAACTATTTGTGCGATCTGGCCAAGAACGACACCGTGCAGGTCATTGGCCCCTTCGGCCATACGTTCCTGATGCCGAACCACCCGCGCGCCAACCTCATCATGATCTGCACCGGCACCGGTTCCGCGCCCATGCGCGCCATGACCGAACGCTACCGGCGCCGCATCGACTCCGGCGAAAACGGCAGGCTGATGCTGTTCTTCGGCGCCCGCACCGAGCGCGAGCTGCCGTACTTCGGCCCGCTGATGAAGCTGCCGCGTGACTTCATCGACATCAATCTGGCGCTATCGCGAGAACCCGGCCAGCCCAAGCGTTATGTGCAGGATCTGATCCGCGATCGGGCGGCGCAAGTGTGCGATTTGCTGGCGGATCGCAACACCTGTATCTACGTCTGCGGCTTGAAGGGAATGGAAGTCGGCGTGCTGGACGCCTTGCGGGATGTGACGATGCAATCGGGGCAGGATTGGTCTATCCTGCATGAGGTGCTGCGCCGCGAAGGGCGCCTGCATTTCGAGACCTATTAGCGTCATTCACCAGCGTGACATACGTGAAGACCACGGCGCGCCTTGAGCGCGCCGCTTGTTTTCCGGGGGAAAAAAACAAATGAAGTTCGCTGAATTCAAGGACGGCATGCTGATCAAGGCCGGTCCCGTCACCGTCACCGAAGCCGAGATCCTGGAGTTTGCCCGCAAGTTCGACCCGCAATGGTTCCACACCGACCCGCAACGGGCGGCGGAAGGGCGCTGGGGCGGGCTGATTGCCAGCGGTTGGCATACTTGCGCGCTGGCGATGCGCATGGCGGTGGACGCCGCGCTGCACGATTCCGAATCGTTTGGTTCGCCCGGCCTGGGCGAAGTGCGCTGGCGCACGCCGGTGCGCCCCGGCGATACGTTGCGCCTGGAAGCGCGCGTGCAAGGCGCGCGCACGTCGTCATCGCGCCCGGACCTGGGCATCATCACGTGGGCCTGGACGGTCATCAACCAGCACGACGAAGGCGTGCTGGAACTGGATGCGACAAGCCTGTTTGATCTGTCGGGCGAAAACTAAGACGACGGGTCGGCGCGCCCCGCGTCCGGTGTGCCCAAAGAAAAACCGCCTTCATCCGAAGGCGGTTTTTGCATTCAAGCCGGCGAACCGGCCGGCGATCGATCCATCAAAGGATCAAGCCATCAATAGAACGCCTGGATGCCCGTTTGCGCGCGGCCCAGGATCAGGGCGTGCACGTCGTGGGTGCCTTCGTAGGTGTTGACCACTTCCAGGTTCACCAGGTGGCGGGCCACGCCGAATTCGTCCGAAATGCCGTTGCCGCCGAGCATGTCGCGCGCCAGGCGGGCAATGTCCAGCGCCTTACCGCAGGAATTGCGCTTCATGATGGACGTGATTTCGACGGCGGCGGTGCCTTCGTCCTTCATGCGGCCCAAACGCAGGCAGCCTTGCAGGGCCAGCGTGATTTCGGTTTGCATGTCGGCCAGTTTCTTCTGGATGAGCTGGTTGGCGGCCAACGGGCGGCCAAACTGCTTGCGGTCCAGCGTGTACTGGCGAGCGGTGTGCCAGCAGGCTTCGGCGGCGCCGACAGCGCCCCAGGCGATGCCGTAGCGGGCCGAGTTCAGGCAGGTGAACGGACCCTTCAGACCGGACACGCCGGGCATCATCTGATCTTCGGACACTTCAACTTCGTCCATGACGATTTCGCCGGTGATCGACGCGCGCAGGCCGACCTTGCCATGGATGGCCGGGGCCGACAGGCCCTTCATGCCCTTGTCCAGGATGAAGCCGCGGATCTTGCCGTCGAAGTCGCCGCCAACGCACTTGGCCCACACCACGAACACGTCCGCGATCGGCGAGTTGGTGATCCACATCTTGTTGCCGGAAATCTTGTAGCCGTCGGACGTCTTGACGGCGCGGGTTTCCATGCCGCCGGGGTCGGAACCGTGGTTGGGTTCGGTCAGGCCGAAGCAGCCGATCCATTCGCCGCGAGCCAGCTTGGGCAGGTACTTCTGCTTTTGCGCTTCGCTGCCGAATTCGTTGATGGGCACCATCACCAGCGACGACTGCACGCTCATCATCGAGCGGTAGCCCGAGTCGATGCGTTCGACTTCGCGGGCGATCAGGCCGTAGCTGACATAGTTCATGCCGGCGCCGCCGTATTCTTCAGGAATGGTGGCGCCCAGCAGGCCGAGTTCGCCCATTTCCGAGAAGATTTCCGGATCGGTCTTCTCGTTGCGGAAGGCGTTCAGCACGCGGGGGGCAAGCTTGTCCTGCGAATAGGCATAGGCGGCATCGCGCACCATGCGTTCTTCTTCGGTCAGTTGCTGGTCCAGCAACAGGGGATCTTGCCATTGAAAAGAAGGATTCGAGGACATGCTGGGTCTCCGCTATGGATTTCCGTATTCGGAATCTAGAAAGTTTAAACCTAAAATAATTCGGGCGGCAAGTTCGGGTTTCCGAGGGCGGCGCGCCTGGGCGCACCGCCGTATTTGCCGGCCCGATCGGGAGTTCAGTGCTGAGCTTTCAGCGCCGCGTCGCGGATCTTTTCCAAGGTCGTCGACGGGGTGATGGTTTCGGGGTCGATGAAGCAATGCAGGATGGCGGGCTTGCCGCTGGCCAGCGCGCGTTCGAAAGCCGGGCCGAATTGTTCGGTGGTTTCGACGCGTTCACCGTGGCCGCCGAAGGCGCGCGCGTAGTCGGCAAAGTCGGGGTTTTTCAGTTCGGTGGCGGACACGCGGCCGGGGTAGTGCTTTTCCTGGTGCATGCGGATCGTGCCGTACATGCCGTTGTCGACCAGCACCACGATGATGGGCAGGTCGTACTGGACGGCGGTGGCAAATTCCTGGCCGTGCATCAAGAAGCAGCCGTCGCCCGCAAAGCAGACGACGGTCTTGTCGGGCCACACGCGCTTGGCGCCAACCGCCGCCGGCAGGCCGTAGCCCATCGAGCCCGACGTGGGCGCCAGCTGCGTGCCAAAACGCGTGAAGCGGTGGAAGCGATGCAGCCAGGTAGCGTAGTTACCGGCGCCGTTGGTCATGATGGCGTCGGCCGGCAGCGTCTTTTCCAGATAGGCCATGACCTGGCCCATTTGCAGCGCACCCGGGGTGGTGATGGTTTCGGGGTCGCTCCATTTCAGGTAGGACTCGCGCATGGCCTGCGTGCCTTCAGCCCACACGGGCTTGGCCGGCGCTTTCAGGCCGCCCAGCGATTCGGCGAACGCGGCGGGCGACGTGTTGATGGCCAGCGTGGCGCGGTAGACGCGGCCCAGCTCGGCAGTGTCGGGATGCACGTGCACCAGTTTTTGCTTGGGCACGGGAATGTCCAGCAGCGTGTAGGCCTGGCTGGGGTTTTCCGACATGCGGCCGCCCACCAGCAGAATCAGGTCGGCGTCGGCCACGCGCTTGAGCAGCGCCGGGTTGATGCCCAGGCCCACGTCACCGATAAAGCACGGGTGGTCAGCCGGGAACAGCATCTGGCGGCGGAACGACACCGCCGTGGGCAGCGCATGGCGCTGCGCGAAGTCGGCAAACTGCTGCACCGCGCGGGCGTCCCAGCGGGTGCCGCCCAGGATGGCGACGGGATTCTTGGCGTCGGCCAGCAGCTTTTCCAGGTCGGCCAACTGGCCGGCCGTGGGGGACGATTCGATCAATTCGTAGCGCGGGGCGTCGGCCACCTTGGCGGCTTCGACCAGCATGTCTTCGGGCAGCGCGATCACGACGGGGCCGGGACGGCCGGACGTGGCGATGTGGAACGCGCGCGAGATCAGTTCGGGGATGCGTTCGACCTGATCGATCTCGGTGACCCACTTGGCCTGCGTGCCGAACACGGCGCGGTAGTCCATTTCCTGGAAGGCTTCGCGTTCGCGCATGCCGCGTTCGATCTGACCCACGAACAGAATCATCGGCGTGGAATCCTGCTTGGCGATGTGCACGCCGGCCAGCGCGTTGGACGCGCCCGGGCCACGGGTCACCATGCAGATACCGGGTTCGCCGGTCAGCTTGCCGTGCGCGTCGGCCATCATGGCCGCGCCGCCTTCCTGACGGCACACCGTCACTTTGATGTCCGCGTCATGCAGGCCGTCCAGCACCGCCAGGTAGCTCTCGCCGGGAACGCAGAAAACGTGTTTGACGCCCTGGGCGACCAGTTGGTCGACCAGAATGTGACCGCCAAGGCGGGAATCTTGCTGAGACATGGTGGGGTGTCGTGGGTAGCCGAGGATAAGACTCCCGAGGATATGTGCCCTGGCCGCACAACGCAATTGATAAAATTGCACAATCTATTGATTCCCCGGCACGTAGTGCCCTGTTGGCTTTCAGGCAGTTTGGTCCATGAGAAACGGCATCCCCAATTTGACCGCCTTGCAGGCGTTCGAGGCATCGGCCCGGCTGGGCAGTTTTTCGCGGGCGGCCGAAGAACTGTCCCTGACGCACAGCGCCGTCTACCGCCAGGTGGCCAGCCTGGAAGCGCGCCTGGGCGTGCAACTGTTCACCCGGGTACGCCGTCGCATCGTGCTGACCGATCACGGTGCCGAATACGCGGGACGCATCCGCCACCATCTGGATCAGATTGAAAAAGACACCTTCGGGCTGGTCAGCCGTACCGGCATGGGGCGCAGCATCCATATCGCCGTGGTGCCCACGCTGGCCACCACCTGGCTGATCCCCCGGCTGGCCGATTTCCAGGAGGCGCACGCGGACATCACCGTCAGCCTGTCGGTGCGCACCTTGCCGTTTCAATTCAAGGACCAGCCGTTTGACGGCGCGCTGTATCACGGCGATGGCCTGTGGCCGGGCACCCAGGGCGTGCTGCTGTTTCCCGAGCGCGAATTGGTGCCGGTGTGCGCGCCCGCGTTAGCGGCGCGGGCGGCCAAGACGGCCGCAGCCGGCGTCAGCGTGCTGGCCGGCATGACACATCTGCATCTGGCGTCGCGGCCGGACGCCTGGCGCCAGTGGTACGGCGCCAATAACCATCTTTATGGCCCGCAGGCGGCGGGCGGCCCGCGCTATGAACTCTTCACCATGGTGATGGCGGCGGTGCAGGCCGGCTTGGGAGTGGGGCTGATGCCGCGCTTTCTGGCGCAGCCGGCGTTGGACCAGGGCACGCTGGCGATGCCGGTGCCGCAGTCGCTGACCGTCAGCCAGGGGTATTACTTTGGCTATCCGCAGCGCAGCGAACGTTCCGACGCGCTCAAGCTGTTCGAAGCCTGGCTGAAGTCCGCCGCGGCGGGCGTCGGGGAACGATAACCGCCGTCGTCCGAACGGTCTAGAATGCCGCATTCTTATGTCGACTTCCCGCCCGCCCTTAGCATCCCAAGCCGATATCGACGCCTTCATCGACGCCGTGTGGCTTGAAGACGGCCTGTCCGCCAACACGCTGGCCGCCTACCGCCGCGACCTGACGGGCTTTGCCCGCTGGCTGGAAGACCCCGACGCCTACGCCCGCGAAATGGCCGACCGCTATGGCGCTGCGGCGGGTGCCCACGCGTTGCCGGCCGGGCAAGCCAAGCCGCTGTCCAAGGCAGACAAGGCCGACATCGAAGCCTGGTTCGCCTTCCGCCACGAAGAAACCCGCGCCACCACGGCCAACCGCCGCCTGGCCGCGCTGCGGCGCTTCTTTGCCTGGGCACGGCGCGAACACCGCGCCGAACGCGACCCCTGCCTGACCTTGATTGCGGCCAAGCAGCCACCGCGCCTTCCCAAGACCTTGTCCGAGCAACAGGTGGATGCGTTGCTGCGCGCACCCGATGCCACGCAGCCGCGCGGCCTGCGCGACCGCGCCATGCTGGAAACGCTGTACGCGACCGGCTTGCGTGTGTCCGAACTGGTGGGCGTGCGGGCGCTGGATGTCAGCTTGAACGAGGGCGTGGTGCGCGTGGTGCTGGGCAAGGGCGGCAAGGACCGCCTGGTGCCGCTGGGCGCCGAGGCCGCCCACTGGATCGACCAGTACCTGAAGACCGCGCGCCCCGAACTGGCGGCGGGCCGGCAGAGCGACGCGCTGTTCATTACCGGCCGCGCCGAAGCCATGTCGCGGCAAGCGTTCTGGCAATTGGTGAAAAAATACGCGCTGCGGGCCGACATTCATGCACCGCTGTCGCCACACGTGCTGCGCCACGCGTTCGCCACACATCTGCTGAACCATGGCGCAGACCTGCGCGTGGTGCAGATGCTGCTGGGCCACGCCGATATTTCCACCACGCAGATCTACACGCACGTGGCGCGTGAACGCCTCAAGGCGCTGCACGCCGCCCACCATCCGCGCGGTTAGCCGCCCGCCGACGCCCGCTCTTAGCCCCGTTTTCGGCCCCGTTCTTGTTCCTCTTCTTCCCCATCACAACCCGGCCTATCCATGAGCAAAGCCCGCCACGTTTCGGAAACCCCCGCCACCCAGCTCCTCAAGCAGCACAAGGTGCCCTACACCGAGCACACCTACGACTACGTCGACCATGGCGGCGCCGGTGAAGCCGCGCGTCAGCTGGGCCTGGACCCGCATGCCGTCGTCAAGACGCTAGTGATGGAAGACGAATCGGCCAAGCCCTTGATCGTGGTGATGCACGGCGACCGCGAGGTCTCCACGAAGAACCTGGCGCGCCAGGCCGGCTTGAAAAAAGTCGAGCCGTGCAAGCCCGAGGTGGCGCAGCGGCATTCCGGCTACCAGGTGGGCGGCACGTCGCCGTTCGGCACGCGCAAGAAAATGCCGGTGTGGGTCGAAGCCGATGTGTTGACCTACCCCGTGGTCTATATCAACGGCGGCAGGCGCGGCTACCTGATCGGTATCGACCCCAACGTGCTGGTCACGGTGCTGGGTGCAAAGCCGGTGTCGGTGGCGTTGGAATAAAGCGGGGAAGGGCGTTGCGGGCCGGCCGGTCAAAACGCCCTGGTCGCGGCGCTTGGTTCCGATGCCGATGGCTCCAGCATCTTTTGGTAGGCGCTGTAGTAACAGGCCGCCGCCGCGCGCGCGTGGCCCAGCATGCGGACTCGCACCAATTCGGTGTCGCCGGATAAAAAGGCTTCGTATAGTCCGCGCATGCCTTGCAGGATGATGCTGCGGACCTGCTCGTCGTCCATTGTCACCAGCCGCACCACCTGCACGTGGTCGATGTAGCGGGATATCACTACGGCCAGTTCGCGGTTGGGCACCATGGTCAGCCAGGCCCAACGAAAGTGCGCGTTGCGCCGCATGAATTCGTCGATGTCGGTACGCGCGTGCGCGGCTTCGGCCTGCTCCAGCGCCTCTTTCATTTCTGCCAGGCCCTTGGGGCCGGCGTGCACCGAGGCCGCCGCCGCCGCCGCGGGTTCCAGCAGCGTCCGGATCTCGAAGATCTCGTTCATTTCCGCCAGCGTGAAGCGGCGCAGCACGAAGCCGCGCGCCGTGCCTTCAAGCAGGCCCTCGCTTTTCAATTGCATCAGCGCTTCGCGCACCGGCATGCGCGACACCTCGAGCTCTTCAGCAATATCGTGATCCACCAGCCGGTCTTCCAGGCGGATCAGCCCCATCTGTATGCGCTCGCGGACGATGCCATACACCCGCTCGCGCAGGTTCGGCTTGCGCGCCTCGTCTCTGGTTCTGCTTGTCGCCTTCATTGCCATCCGCTTTGCCTTGACGGCCTTGTTCGCTGAATCGTCGGTTTGTTTACTTGCGTAGCCCCGGGCTCGCATCGCGGCTTGCCTGGAATTCGCAGCAGGGCGCGCCCATGCTGGCGCACCGCGTCTCGCGATACGTGTTGGCGTGGCCCGCGACCAGTGCGCTGACGGCCTCCAGCATACCTGTAATCGCATGGCAGACCGGGTGGTCAGACCCCGCCACGGCGGTCGCAAAAGGGCTGTTTTTTACCGTCAGTACGGGCAGGCCTGCCTCGTCCAGCCGCAGTTGCCAGACGCCCCAGCCTAGATCGGCGGCCGCCTGCGCCATTACTTGCAGGAAAGGGCCAGGGTCCCGCGCGCCGCTGGCCTGATAGGCGCGCGCCGAGGCGCCGCCATGGTCGCGTACCGATGCTTGCAAGCTGGCCAGGGCCTGTTCGCGCTGGGCCGGGGGCAGGGCGGTGAACAGCCCCATCAGCACGTCGGCGCGCAGCATGACGTAGCGGCGGTCGGCATCCAGGATGGCGCCCGCGTCGTGGTCCCACACCAGCCGATCTTGAAGTTGTCCCATTGCGTTATTCCCACGTGGTTCGCGCCGATCGCGCCGTTTTGGGGCGTCGCGATGCAGCGTCTTACCCCGGGGTTACCCTAAACAATATATTGTTTTTGGTGGCTATAAGCCGCTGATACTAGGGTAAATAATTAGTTTAAAGTTCAAGTACTAGTGCTTAAATTCACAACAGTATACTGTTCGCGCGGCGGTGCCGGGCGCCTTTGCAACGATTCCGAGATCGGAGGCCGTTCATGATTCACGCATGGTGGGTACGGGGGGTGGGCAGGACGCTGGCGTCCTGTCTGGTGGTGTGCGGCACGCTGTTTGCAACGTCCGCCGGGGCGCAGGCCGACAAGCCGGCGCCGTCGGAAGAACTGAAGATCGCGTATCCGGTGGACGTGCCGTCGTGGGACCCCACCGCCGTCACCTTCCCGGCGGGGCAGTCGCTGTACAAGGCGGTTTTCGATTCGCCCTTGTTCATCGATGGCGACTTGAAGCTGCAACCCGCGCTGATCAAAAGCTGGCGCTGGCTGGACGACAAAAACATGCGGCTGGCCATCGTCCTGCGCGACGACGCCACCTTTCATGATGGCTCCAAGCTAAGCACCGATGATTTCAAGTTCAGTTTCCTGGACCGCCCCAAACGCGACAAGCGCCTGGCC
This sequence comes from Achromobacter sp. ESBL13, assembly GCF_036668755.1. Taxonomy (NCBI): domain Bacteria; kingdom Pseudomonadati; phylum Pseudomonadota; class Betaproteobacteria; order Burkholderiales; family Alcaligenaceae; genus Achromobacter; species Achromobacter sp. ESBL13. The sequence continues at coordinate 125,505 of NZ_JAZEVT010000008.1, forward strand.
ATCAACGGCTTTTTCGGCGCGTTGCAAGACATCCAGATCAGCAGCCCCACCGAGGCCACGCTGGTGTTTTCCACGCCGACGCCCACGGCGCCGAACTACCTGGGCTTCCTGACGTCGTACATCCTGCCGCGCGCCTACCTGGAAAAAGTCGGTGAAGACGGCTTCCAGGCGGCGCCCATCGGGGCGGGGCCGTACAAGGTGGTGCGCTATGAACGCGGGTCGCGCGTGGTGCTTGAAGCGTATGACAAGTACTGGGGACCCAAGCCCGCCATCAAGCGCGTGGTGTTTGAATTCGTGCCCGATTCTTCCGCGCGCGTCGCCATGCTGGAATCGGGCCGCGCCGACGTGGCGGTGCAGATTCCACTGCGCGAGGTCAATCGCCTGAACAAGCAGCCCGCGCTGAAGGCCGAGGTCTATCCGTATAGCGAAATCTTCATTCTTCAGATTCCCAGCTACGTGCCGGAATTTCAGAATGAGCACGTGCGGCGCGCCTTGCACCTTGCGATCAACAAGCAGGCCATTTCCAAGGCCTTCTACGCCAGCGTCGCCAAGCCGCTTTCCGTGCTGGCCACGCCGGGCTCTGCCGGCGACGTGGCCGGTTTCAACTATGCGTTCGACAAGGCGGCCGCGCAGGCCGAGCTGGCCAAGGCGGGATACGGCCCGGACAAGCCTTTGACGATCCAGTTCCTGTCCACCAACAACACGTTTCCCAGCGACTACGAGATGGCGCGCGCCATCGTGCAGATGTGGTCGCAGATCGGCGTCCAGGCCAACTTGCAGGAAATCACCCTGGCCAAGTATCTGGAACTGAGCCATTCGTCGAAAGTGCCGGGCGTGATGCTGTACAGCTGGGCCAATGCCACGGGCGACCCGGAAATCTTCGCGGGCAAGATCCTGGACCCGCGCTTGCGTTTCTCGACCTGGAAAGAACCCGAGCTGGCCAAGACCATCGACGCGCTGGCCGCCCAGGGCGACCCTGACAAACGCATGCAGGGCTATCGCGATCTGGCGCGTCAGGCCACGGAACATGCCTGGAGCCTGCCGCTGCTGCAATCGGTGGCCACCGTAGCGTCCAAGAAGTCGGTGGACATGAAGGTCTACCAAACCGGCTACATCCTGCCCGCGACGTACCGCTGGAGCCGCTGATGTGGGCAGCGCTGGTATCCCACTTTGTGCGCCGCCTGGCCGTGGCGGTGCCCACGATGCTGGCGCTGTCCGTCGTCGTGTTCGTGGTGCTGCGACTGTTGCCCGCGGACCCGCTGGGCATGATGCTGCCGCCCAGCGCCACCAGCGCCGAGGTCGATGCCCTGCGTCACACCATGGGGCTGGACCGATCGCTGGTCGTGCAGTACGGCATCTGGCTGGGGCAGGTGCTGCACGGCGATCTGGGGCGGTCCATCAGTTCGGGGGCGCCGGTCACGCAGTTGATCGCCACCACCTTGCCCGCCACGCTGGAACTATCGATTGTGGCGCTGATCATGGCGTTGGCCATCAGCGTGCCGGGCGGTCTGCTGTTGTACGTCTTGCATGACCGCCGCGGCGAACTGGTCGCCGACACGGGGCTGGTGCTGCTCATATCCATTCCCGGCTTCCTGTGGGGCATTTTCCTGATGCTGGCCTTCGGTGTGCATTGGCCGCTACTGCCATTCTCGGGCCGCTTCAGTTCCGACGTGGAACTGGCAGGGCCCACCGGCTTCGTGCTGATGGACTTCCTGTTGCAGGGGCGCTGGCACGCCTGGGCGGACGCGGCCTCGCACCTGGTGCTGCCGGCCTTGGCGCTGGCGCTGGGCTTCAGCCCGCTGATCGTGCGCGTGCTGCGCGCCAGCTTGCTGGAAGCCAGCCACGAGCAATACGTGGCGGTCGCGCGGCTGCGCGGCCAGCCGGAACGGCGCGTCATCCTGCGGCACATGCTGCGCAATGCGTTCCTGCCCACGCTGACGCTGATCGGCGTGCAGTTCGGCTTTCTGTTCGGTGGCACCTTGCTGATCGAAATGATCTTCTCGTTCCCCGGCATGGGCAACATGATGGTGCAGGCCGTACGCAACCATGACTTGCCGCTGATCCAGGGTATTTCGCTGGTCTTCTGCGCGGTGATCCTGCTGATCAATGCCAGTGTGGACTGCCTGTATGCCGTAATCGACCCCCGTCTGAGAGACCACTGATGACGACGCTGAATATTCAGGCGGCCCCGGTCGCTGCCCGCCTGTCGGGCTGGTGGGCGGCGTTGCGCGCATCGCCCAAGGCCGCGCTGGGCGGTGCCATCGTGCTGGCGCTGCTGGCCATCGCGATCTTCGCGCCCGCCATCGCGCCCAACGATCCGCTGTCGCAAGACCTGTTGTCGCCCTTGCTGCCGCCGGCATGGGCGCCGGACGGGCTGGCGCAATACCCGCTGGGCACCGACAGCCTGGGCCGCTGCGTGTTGTCGCGGTTGATCTTCGGCACGCGCGTGGCCTTGTGGGTGGGCCTGTGCGCGGCCACGGGCGCGATGCTGGTCGGCTGTGTCCTGGCGTTGGTGGCCGCTTACTTCGGCGGGCGCGTGGACAAGGCCATCGGTTATCTGGTTGACCTGTGGATGTCGTTTCCGCCCGTGGTGCTGTCGCTGATCCTGATGGTGGGGCTGGGAACCGGCGTGGGCAACGTGATCCTGGCCATTGTGCTGGTGGACTGGACGCGATTCTGCCGCGTGGTGCGCGCCGAAGCGCTCAAGATCCGCCGCAACGATTATGTGACGGCGGCGCGGCTGATGGGCTTCGGTCATATGCGCGTGATGCTGCGCGAGATGCTGCCCGGCCTGGTGCCGCTGATCCTGACGTTGTTCAGCCTGCAGATCGGCATTGCCATCATTGTCGAAGCCATCCTGAGCTTCGTCGGGCTGTCGGTGCCCGCCGACGTGGTGGCGTGGGGGGTGATGATCGCCGACGCGCGCAGCACCATGCAGGAAGCCATCTGGACCCTGATCGCGCCGGTTGCCGGCATTGTGTTGACGGTGTTCGGATTCAATTTGCTCAGCGACGGCATGCGCCAGATGCTGGATCCGCGCAAGCGTGCAAGGAATTGATCTCATGTCGCTGTTGAGCTTGCAGAACCTGACCCTGAACGTGGACGTCGACGTGGACGGCAAGCGCCTGCCCGCCGCCGTGCTGCGCGGTATCGACCTGGACATTCCCGAAGGCCGCATGCTGGGCCTGGTCGGCGAATCCGGCGCGGGAAAAAGCATGGTGGGCCGCATGGTGGCGGGCAACTTGCCGCCCGGCTTCAAGATCACGCAAGGCACGATTCATTTTCGGGGGCAGGACTTGAACCGCCTGCCGCCCGCGCAGCGCCGCGCGATGTTGGGGCGGCAGATTGCGTTCATTCCGCAAGAGCCGCTGTCGGGCCTGAATCCCGCGCTGACGGTGCGCCAGCAGTTGTTCGAGCACCTGCGCCATGTCGGCATTCCGGCCGCCCAGCGCGACGCCTATGCCTGCGCGCGCTTGCAGGAAGTGGGCCTGGCCGATGCCACGGCCATGCTGGCCCGCTATCCGCACCAGATGTCGGGCGGGCAGTGTCAGCGCATCCTGATCGCCATGGCGTTTTGCGGCGACCCGGCGCTGATCTTCGCCGACGAACCGACCACCGCGCTGGACGTCATCACGCAGGCGCAGATCATGCGGGTGCTGGCCGATCAGCAGCAACGCCACAAGACGTCTGTCGTGCTGGTCACGCATGATCTTCGGCTGGCCGCGCACGTGTGCGACACCATCGCCGTGCTGTACGCGGGCGAGGTGGTCGAGGTCGGGTCGGCACGGCAGGTGCTGGACGAGCCGCTGCATCCCTACACGCGCAGTCTGAAGGAATCCGCGCCCGGCATGATGGCGCCAACGCGGCCGCTGCGCACCTTGCCGGATTTCATGCCCGGCCTGCGGGACTTTGCCACGCTGCGCGGCTGCCGGTTTGCATCGCGCTGCCCGTCGCGGCAAGCGGTATGCAGCGAACGCGCCATCGGCTTGCTGGATCGTGGCGGTGAGCGCGCGGCGCGCTGCCTGCCGTCCATCCCCCCATTGGGCGCGTCCTCCGACGAGGACGGCGCGGCATTCCTGCACTTGCGCGCCAAGCCCGCCACGCGCGCGGAGCCCGTCGTGACGCTACACGACGTGGCGTTGAGCTACCCCGGCCGCGCGCGCCTGTTCCGCGCCAGCACGCCGCTGCAAATCCTGCATCCCTTGTCGCTGTCGGTCGCGCACGGGGAATTCCTGGGCATCGTGGGCGAAAGCGGCAGCGGCAAGACCAGCCTTGCGCGGCTGATCGCCGGCATGATTCCGCCCACGTCGGGCCGCATCGCGTATGCCTCGTCCACGGGTACTCCCCGCGCCGCGCCCGTGCGGGTTCCGCTGGCGGACCCGCGCGATGTGCAACTGGTGTTTCAGAACCCGGATTCGGCGCTGAACCCCCGCCGTACCGTCGGGTCGCTGGTGACGCAGATACTGGAAGCCGCGCCGCTGGGCGCGACATCGGAAACGGGGCGCGCGGCGCGCTTGAATACCGCGCTGCGCTTGCTGGCATCCGTGGGCATGCCGCCGGACGCCGTCACCCGCTTGCCCTCGCAACTGTCGGGCGGTCAGAAGCAGCGCGTCAACATCGCGCGCGCGCTCTGCGTCACACCGCGCCTGATCGTGGCGGACGAAATCGTGTCGGGCCTGGACGTGTCCGTGCAGGCGCTGATCCTGAACCTGCTGTTGCGGTTGAAAGAAGAGTTGGGCATTGCGCTGGTGTTCGTGTCGCATGACCTTGCCGTGGTGCGCTACCTGTGCACCCGCGTGCTGGTGCTGCACCAAGGGCGCATCGTGGAGCAGGGGGCGGTTGACGACGTCTTTGACCAGCCACGGCACGCCTATACCCGCGCGCTGATCGCGGCGGTGCCCCCGGATTCCGCCAGCCGCGCGTGGGCGCCGATACCCGCTGGCGCCATGCGCGAGCCGAACGCCGCACAGGCCGCCGCGGCTTGACCGCAAAGCCGAACGGCACAACGAAACGCACAACGAAATGCAAACCGAAATGCACAACGGAACGCAGGAGACGCTATGACGAACGATTCCGCTCAACAAGGGTTCGGGCATCTGGTCGCGCCGGATCAAGTGCACCGCGACCTGTACACGGACCCCGAGGTGTATCGCGCCGAGCAGGCGAGGCTGTGGACGCGCGCCTGGGTGTATGTCGGCCATGAAAGCCAGACGCCCGCCGTGGGCGACTACACCACTACCGACATCGCCGGACAGTCGATCATCATGCTGCGCAGCAGTGCCGACGAGGTCGTCGTGTTGATGAACCGGTGCGCGCACAAGGGTAGCCAGCTGGTGCACGAACGCCAGGGAAATTGCGGCAAGGTGCTGCGTTGCCCGTATCACGCGTGGTCGTACCGGCTGGACGGAAGTTTGTTGTCCATCCCGCTGAAGAACGATTACGAAGGCACCAACCTGTCCGCATGCCCGTCCGGAAAGGGCCTGGCATCGCCGGGGGGCTGCGTCAACTACAAGGGCTTTGTCTTTGCGCGGATCAGCGAAGACGGGCCGGACTTTGCCAGCTATTTCGGCGAGGCGCTGGCCACGCTGGACAACATGGTGGCGCGGTCCCCGGACGGCCAGTTGTCGGTGCTGGGCGCGCCGCTGCGCAACCGGATCGGATGCAACTGGAAGCTCTATCTGGAAAATGTCAACGACACCGTGCACCCGATCTCGACGCACGAGTCGGCCGCCAGCGCCGCCAAGCACGTGTCGCAAAGCCTGCCCGAAGACGGCGACACCGTCTTGGCGATGGAGCAGCTACTGCCGTTTGGCGCGGGCTACAGCTTTTATTCCGAGATGGGCGCGCGCGTGCTGCCGCACGGCCACAGCATCCTGGGCACCAAGTTCAGCATCCATACCGGCTACGCGCCGCTGCCCGACTATCAAGCCGAACTGGAAGCGCGCCATGGCAAAGAGGGCGCGCAACAGATCCTGGCGTTCTCGCCGCAGAACACCGTGCTGTATCCCAGCCTGGCGGCCAAGGCATCGCCCATGATCCTGCGCGTGCTACGCCCGCTGTCGGTCAACGAGACCTTGATTGAAACCTGGGCTTTCGCGCCCCGGAATGCCCCGGCCCGGCTGCGCCAGCGCGCCGCATCCTACGCCCGGCTGGTGTTCTCGCCCATGTCGATCGTGGCGCATGACGACGTGCACCTGTTCGAAAGCCAGCAGCGCGGCCTGGCCTGCGACGGCAATGAATGGCTGAGCCTGCATCGCGGTTATCGCGAGGGCGAGATCCAGGCGGGCGCAAGTTCGATGGACAGCGGCAATAACGAATGGGTCATCCGCAACCAGCATCGCGGCTGGCTGAACCTGATGGGAGACGCGGCATGAATACCGCATTGATGCCACCGGAGCCGGCGGCCTTGCAGCCGGCCCTGCACTCGGCTTTAAGCGCCTTCGTGTACCACGAGGCCATGCTGCTGGACACGCAGCGCTATGACGACTGGCTGTCGCTATACGCGCCGGACGGCCTGTACTGGATGCCCCTGTCGGCAGACCAGCCCATGCGGGACGAGTCGCCGTCGTTGCTCTATGAAGACCTGTTGCTGCTGCGCCTGCGGGTCGAACGCTATCGCAACCCGCGCGCGCATTCGCTGCATCCGGCCGTGCGCGGCCTGCGCATATTGCAAGCGCCGCGGGTTGAAGATGGCGAGCCGGGCGCGACGGTCCATCACACACGCACGAATTTTCTGTACGTGGAAACGCAAGGCGACGCGCAGCGCATGCTGGCCGCGACGGCGTATCACGCGGTCGAAGGCCGGCCCGGCGCGTTCAAATTGCGGATGAAAAAAGTGGTGTTGCTGAACGCCGATGCCTCGTTGCCGGCGATTCAGCTGCTGATGTAGCGGCTGCTTGCCCTGGTTTAACCGTGCACCAGCGCCCATAGCTTTTCGGCCACCGGCGCCATGTCCGTCGGCTGCCGAAACAGGCAGATCTCCAGCGGGATATCCCATTGCGGCCCGCCGGCGCGCACCAGCATGCCCTGCTGCAAATCGTCGCGCGCCAGCATGTCGGGCAGCCAGGCAACGCCCCGGCCCTGTACCGCCATGGACCGCAGCAGCGTGGCATGCGGTCCCACAAAGGTTGGCTGGATGCGTTCGGCCGCCACGGGCTGGTGCCGCAACTGGCTGGCCACGATGCGGCCCAGGCCAGACGTGGTGCCATACGCCAGGAAGGGCACCGCGCCGTCGCCGTCCAGCGTATGCGCCGGTTGGTCCGGCGCGCCGCCTTTGGCCGGCGCGCTGACGGGCACCAGCACGTCGGTACCCAGGCACACCTTGGGATAGGCAAATTCATCCAGTCGGCTGGCTACCCGAGGATGACGGTGGCACAGCAGGAACTGCACGCGGCGCTGCGCCATCAGGTCTTCGCAGGCCTGGAAACTGTCGGACATCATCTGGATGGCGCCGACTTCCATATCGGCTTCAAGCCGCGTCAGCCATTTGGGGAAGAACGACAACGCCAGCAGATGCGTCGCGGCAAAGCGCAGGCTGGCGCCATGCTGCGCGTGCGCGGCCATGGCCTTGATGCGGGCGGCCTCCAGGTCGGCCATCACCTGCTTGAGCAGCGGCAGGAATTTCTGGCCCGCCGCGGTCAGCTCAGTGGGGTGGGTGCTGCGGTCGAAAAGGTCGGCGCCCACCCATTCCTCCAGCGCGCGGATGTGCCGGCTGAACGCCGGTTGCGCGATGGCGCGCGCTTCGGCCGCGCGTGAAAAGCTGCCTGTCTCGGCCAGGGCGCAAAAGTCCTCAAGCCAATTCATGTCCAAAGGTCGATTTCCGGGTCCCATGAGGTGTGTGCGCCGCAGCAAAAATAATTCTATGCAATTCGAGTATTGGACGGCCGCAAGGGGCTACCGCGATCATAAAGCCATTCCCACACGTACAAGATACGGAGACGCAGCATGGCTTCCATCTCGAATTACCGCGGCATCATCCCGGCAATTTCCTGCCCCTTTACCCCCGACCATCGCATCGACGAGCCCGCGCTTCGCCGCCTGGCGTCGTGGCTGGCCGGGCATCATGGCGTGGTTGCCGTCATGACCAATGGCCACACCGGCGAGGTGTTCTCCCTGACCCCGTCCGAACGCACGCAGGTCACCCGCATCGTGGCCGACGAGCTGCGCGGCAAGTTGCCGGTGATCTCGTCGATTGTGTGCGAAGGCATTGCCGAGGCCACGGAACATGCCCGCGCCGCGCGCGAAGCGGGCGCTGCCGCGTTGGACGTCATGCCGCCTCATCACTGGCTGCGCTTTGGCTTCACGCCGGGGCACGCGCTGGATTATTTCGACGCCATACACCGTGCCGCGCCCGACCTGGACCTGGTGTGCCACGTGTATCCCGCGTGGACGCGGGCCTCGTATTCGTCGCAGCTGCTGGCCGATTTGGCCCGCCTGCCTTACGTGCAGGCGTTCAAGGTGGGCCAGCGCGACATGAACAAATATGCGCGCGACATCCAGGCGCTGCGCGACGCCGATGCATCCAAGGCCATCCTGACCTGCCACGACGAATACCTGCTGGCGTCGATGGTGCAGGGCGTGGACGGGGCCCTGGTCGGCTTCGCCACCTTCATCCCGCAGCTCATCATCGACTTGTGGGAGGCCGTCAAGGCGGGCGACCTGACGCGCGCCCAGCGGGTGCAGGCGTTGATCACGCCGCTGAAAGACGCGGTCTACGGCGGCGGCGAGCCCACCGGCGAGGCGCATGCCCGCATGAAGGCCGGCATGTATTTGGCCGGGGTGCTGGACAACGCTACCGTTCGTCCGCCCACCGAGGCGCCCGGCGATGCCGACATGGACGCATTGCGCGCGGCGCTATCGAACGCGAAGCTGCTGGCGCGCTAGCACCGATTGCACGCGTGGCGGCACGCAAGCAGGCGGATGGCCCGGCGCCATACCCCTGCACGATGCCGCAACGGACGATCAATAAGAGGAGACAAATCATGCAAAAAAGAATCGTGTTGCGCGGCCTGCTTGCGCTGTGCATCGGTCTTGCTTGGGGCGGGGTGCAAGGTCTGGCCCAGGCCCAGGACAGCTATCCGTCGCGCCAGGTCCGGTTTGTGATTCCCTTTCCGCCGGGCGGCACGCTGGATATGCTGGGCCGCGATCTGGCCCAGAAGCTTAGCGAGCAGACGGGGCAGACCTTCATCGTGGAAAACCGCTCGGGCGGCAACGGCATCATCGGCGCGGACGTGGTGGCCAAGTCGCCGGCCGATGGCTACACGCTGCTGTTCAACGCGTCGACCTTCACCACCGCGCCGATGACGATGAAATCGGTGCCTTACGACGTGGACAAGAACTTTGTGCCCGTGGCCATGGCGGGCAAGGCGCCGTTGTCCTTGTCCGTGAAAAAAGATCTGCCGGTGACGGATCTGGCCGGCCTGCTGACGTACGCCAAGCAGAACCCCGGCCGCCTGACTTTTGCCGTGGGTTCGATCGGGTCGGCCGGCCATCTGGCCACGGAATTGCTCAAGCGCCAAGGCGGCCTGGATTACACGGTGATCCCGTATCGCGGCACCTCGCCCGCGCTGCAAGACCTGGTGGGCGGGCGTATCGACGGCTTCATCGACCCGGTGCTGGGCGCGGTGTCGTACTACAAAAGCGGCATGCTGAAGATACTGGCCGTGACGTCCGAGGCGCGCTTGCCCAACCTGCCCGACGTACCCACCGTCAGCGAGATCTTGCCGGGCTATCAGTTCTATAGCTGGTACGGGTTGTGGGCGCCGGCCGGCACGCCGAAATCGGTCGTCGAGAAGTTGAACGCCGAGGTCAACAAGGCCCTGTCCTCGGGCATGACGGCCAAGTACGAACAGCTGGGGGTGACGCTGACACCGGGCTCCGCCGTTGCGTTCGCGCAATTCCAGAAAGACGACATGGCGCGCTCGCTCAAGATCGTGCAAGAGGGGCGCATCCATGTCGAATGAGCGCGGCGTCGGCCTGGCCGTGGTGACCGGCGCCACGGGCGGCATCGGGCTTGCCATCGTGCAGCATCTGCTGAAGGCGGGGTGGCAGGTGGCCGGCCTGGACATCGGGCCGGCCGTGGCGCGGCATGACGCCTATCGCCACATCACGGTAGACCTGTGCGACGAGGCGGCCACGCGGGGTGCGCTGGACACGCTGAAGGATGCGCGGGCGCTGGTTCACGCGGCGGGCATATTGCGGGTGGGGCCCTTGGCGCTGATGGATCCGGCCGACGGCGAGCGGATGTGGAGGCTGCACGTGGATGTCGCGGTTCGCCTGGCGCAGATCCTGACGCCCGAGATGGCGGCGCGCGGTGACGGCCGCGTGGTGCTGATCGGCAGCCGCGTGGCGCAGGGCATGCCGGGTCGCAGCCAGTACGCGGCGTCCAAGGCCGCGCTGGGGGCGTTGGCGCGCAGCTGGGCCGCCGAGCTGGCGCCGCAGGGCGTGACGGTGAATGTGGTGTCGCCGGCCGCCACGCAGACGGCCATGCTGGATGACCCGGCGCGCGCGGCCAGCGCACCGCGCATGCCGCCGATTGGCCGGCTGATCCAGCCTGACGAAATCGCGGCGCTGGTGCACTTTCTGATGTCGCGCGAGGCGGCAGCGATCACCGGCCAGGACATCGCGATCTGCGGCGGCGCATCGCTGCCGCGCTGAACGCCTTGCGGCGCCGCGCGGGATACCACGCGTTGCCTACCGTACGCTTGGCTACCGCGCACGTGGTATCCCATTACCACCATGCGTCTTCACGGCGGGGGCACAATGGCCGCTACAACATCAAGAACCGGGCCCCACCACGCTGGGCGCGCAACCGGCCGCCCCTTATCCCAAGGAGACTTCCATGAGCAAAAGACTGTTGATGCTGGTCGGCGATTACGCCGAAGACTACGAAACCATGGTGCCGTTCCAGACGCTGTTGGCCGTGGGGCACACCGTGCACGCGGTCTGCCCGGACAAGAAAGCGGGCGACACCATTGCCACCGCCATCCACGACTTCGAAGGCGCACAGACCTACAGCGAAAAGCGCGGCCACAATTTTGCGCTGAATTTTGATTTCGCTCGTGTCGAACCGGCGTCCTACGACGGCCTGGTCATTCCGGGCGGCCGCGCGCCCGAATATCTGCGCCTGAACGAAAAGGTGCTGGATATCGTGCGTTATTTCGATCAGGCCGGAAAGCCGATCGCGGCCGTTTGCCACGGCGCGCAGTTGCTGGCTGCCGCCGGCATCCTGAAAGGCCGCACGTGCTCGGCGTACCCGGCGTGCGCACCGGAAGTGCGTCTGGCGGGTGGCACCTATGCCGAAATCGGCATCGACCAGGCCTATACCGACGGCAACCTGGTGACCGCGCCCGCCTGGCCCGCGCATCCGGCATGGCTGTCGCAATTCCTGGCGGTGCTGGGCACGAAAATCACACACTGACGGGACGCGCGCACAAAGGCTCCCGGGGCATGTGTTTGCCCCGGGAGCCTTTGTGTTCAAGCCATCAAGCGATCACCGGATCACGGGATCACGCCCCGGGAGCCTTCGTGTTCAACCGAACACGTCAGGTCGCGTCAGGCAAAGTCCAGCACGACCCGGCCTTCGATCTGCCCTTGCTTCATGCGGTCGAACACGCTGTTGATGTTCTCCAGCCTGTCCGTGGTGACAGTCGCGCGGACCTTGCCCTCTTCGGCGAATTGCAGCGATTCCTGCAAGTCCAGCCGCGAGCCCACGATGGAACCGCGCACGGTCACGCCATTGAGCACCATGTCGAAGATGGACAGCGGGAAGTCGCCCGGCGGCAAGCCGTTCAGCGCCACGGTGCCGCCGCGCCGCACCATGCCCAGCGCCTGCTCGAAGGCCTTGGGCGACACGGCCGTGATCAGCGCGCCATGGGCGCCGCCGATTTCCCGCTTCAGGTAGGTGGCCGGGTCGGTCGTCTTGGCATTGACCGTGACTTCGGCGCCCAGGCGGCGGGCCAGATCCAGCTTGGCCTCGTCGATGTCCACGGCGGCCACGTTCAAGCCCATTGCGCGGGCGTATTGCACCGCCATGTGGCCCAGCCCCCCGATGCCCGAGATCACGACCCAGTTGCCGGGCCGCGTGTCCGTCATCTTCAGGCCTTTGTAGACGGTGACCCCCGCGCACAGCACGGGCGCAATGTCGACAAAGCCCACATTCTTGGGCAGCAGGCCCACGTAGTCGGCGGCGGCCAGCGCGTACTGCGCGAAGCCGCCGTTGACGGAGTAGCCGGCGTTCTGTTGCTGTTCGCACAGGGTTTCCCAGCCGCCCAGGCAGTGTTCGCAGTGGCCGCAGGCGGAATACAACCAGGGGATGCCGACGCGATCGCCTTCCTTCACATGGGTCACGCCCGCGCCCACCGCCACCACGTGGCCGACGCCTTCGTGGCCAGGAATGAAAGGCGGGTTGGGTTTGACGGGCCAGTCGCCCTGCACGGCATGCAGGTCGGTATGACAGACACCGCAGGCCTCGATCTTGACCAGCAGTTCGCCCGGCCCGGGTCGCGGTACCGCGACTTCCTCGATCACCAGGGGTTCACCAAATGCGCGCGCTACTGCGGCCTTCATGGTTTTGTCCATCTCTACCTCCGAAGTCAGGTCTGTTTCACCATGCTCGAACGGGGACAGCTTTTAATCCATGATTTATATCAACCCGTAGTTGATGGAAGACGATAGGAAACGTGTCGTTGCAGAATGGTTAGGCTCCGGTCTCAAAAATGGCGGGGTCGCGGGCGGCGTATTCAGGCATCAATGGGGCGGGGCGGGGCAGGGCGCGGCGCATGGCGGCTGCGTGGCCATCTTGCAGCCGCCGCGCCAAACGTCGTACAGTGGTCCACCGCAGGCGCGCTGTTTGGCATGGCGCGCCGACCTTGCAGGAGCCCCCATGTGTGAAATATTCATCCGCGCAAGCGAGCAATCGTACGCGCCTGAAACCCGGTCCTTGCGCCTGCACGGCGTGGCAACCAGCTTGCGACTGGAACGGCTGTTCTGGCAATCCCTGGAAGAAATCGCGGGGCGCGACGGCATGCGCGTGACGCAACTGATCGAGCGCCTGTACGACGAACTGGTCGAATATCGGGGCGAAGCCGCCAACTTCACGTCGTTCCTGCGCGTGTGCTGCCTGCGTTATCAACTGCTGCAAGCCGATGGCCGGATTCCGCGCGACGCCGCGGTGCCGATCCAATCGCTGAACCCGCAAGCCGTGCTGCAAGGCCTGCCCGCTTCCATGTACGACGCTGAGCCGCTGCGCGCCAAACGCCGCGCCGCCGCGTAGCAAAACCGAATTGCGCCGGCGAACGTAGCGCATTCAAGCGCCGCGCATCCAAAAGAAAAGGCCCGATCAGATCGGGCCTTTTCATTGCGCAGCGCTTAGCGGGTCAGGCGTTCAGCCGCCCGGTTGAATCGACGCCAGCGCCACTTCGTTCTGCACGATGCGGCGGATGCGCACCGCATCGCCAATCCGTGACAGCTTGCCTTGCGAATCCAGCAGCACGATGGCCAGGTCGCGGCCGTTGATGCGAGCCAGCATCACCAGGCATTCGCCCGCTTCGTTGATGTAGCCGGTCTTGGACACCTTGATGTCCCAGTCGGGCTTGCGCACCAGCAGATTCGTGTTGCGGAAGGTTTGCGTGCGGTTGTTGATTTCAACTTCGTACTCGGTATCGGTCGAGTAGCGGTGAATCAGCGGGCGCTGCGAGGCAGCGCGCAACAGACGGGCCAGATCGTGAGGCGACGACACGTTGTTGCTGGACAAGCCGGTGGGCTCGATAAAGCGCGTGCTGGTCATGCCCAACGACTGCGCCTTGGCGTTCATGGCGGCCACGAAAGCCGGCAGGCCACCGGGGTAATGGCGGCCCAGCGCGTTGGCGGCGCGGTTTTCGGAAGACATCAGCGCCAGGTGCAGCATGTCGCCGCGCGACAGCTTGGTGCCCACCCGCAGACGCGACGTCGTGTGTTTCAGGCCATCGACGTCGTCGTCGGTGATCTCAAGCATTTCGTCCATCGGCAGGTTGGCGTCCACCACGACCACGGCGGTCATCAGCTTCGAAATAGAAGCAATGGGACGCACCACGTTTTCGTTCTTGGCGAACAGGACGGTCGAGGTTTCCAGGTCTTGTACGTACGCGGTGCTGGAGCGCAGCGCCGCCGCTTCCGCGCGCACCGACGAGGCGGGCGGCGGCATCGCTGCCGACGCAGCCCCGGCCGCAGCCAGGCGCTGGGCGCGGCCGGGCTTGTTCGGCTTGCCGTTCTTGCCCGTGGCGGCGGCGCCTTTCTTAGGCGGCGTGGCCTTGGCGGCCACCTGCTTGCCGCCCTTGGGCGCAGCGTTCTTGGCGGTGGACGAAGACTTGGGCGGGGCTTTCTTGGCGGTGGACGAAGATTTGGGCGCGGCTTGCTTAGCAGAGGCCGAAGACTTCGGCGCGGCTTGCTTGCCCGCCGACGTCTTGCCCGCACTGGCTTTGGGAGCGGGCGCTTTCTTGGCTTGTTGCGCCTTGCAAGCCGCCGATTTGGCGTTGGTCTTGCAAGGATCGGAATTTTTCGCGGCTTGCGCGGCAGGGGGCAGGAGCGCGCACAGCGCCAGCGCCGCCGGCGCTACCGCGTTCGCAATTGCACGTTTCCAGGAAAATGCCATGGTTGAGCAGGCTTGTCAGTCTGTGAAAAAGTATTTCTTAAGCCGGCGTTACGTCGGTTCAGGAAAAGTCCAGATGAATTAGGGGCTTACGCGTCGAATTTAAACAGCACATCAAGTTGCACGCAAGGCGATTCGCCATCTTGCCCGAAAAAAATATCGGTGACGTATTGACGAAGATTCAATTCGTCACAAGGCGCGACATGAGAAGCTAACGGCGCAAGGCGCGTGAGCGTAGCCCGGATTAACCCTCATCTGGCTGAACGCGCGGTATGGCGGGGAGCAAATGGGCGTCGGAATCGAGGCCGGGGGGTGGCCTCGCCGGGTGGAATCGAACCACCAATTGACCCTTAGGAGGGGCCGGTTATATCCATTTAACTACGGCGAGACGGTAATACAGGGGCCGCGCATGGGGTGGCGACCGGGCCAGAGTTTATCACTGCCGGGGGCATTAAGCGGCGTGCCCCGCCTGGGTGGTCGGTGTCGGTGGCATGGCGCGCTTGCGGGACCGCCGGCTTCGTACTCGTCTGATATTGCAGGGAAGGCGCGCCGGGAAGGCACGTTGGGCCGTCGGCCGGCGTCATAATGCGCGCAACGCCGCCGCGCACCATCACAATTACAACTTGCGCCCCGGCCCGATCCCTACGCAGGAGTTGTTCCATGATGCTGGGCTGGCTTGCGCTCGCCTTGTTCGCCCTTGCCGCGGTGGCGCTTGCCGTGTTCCGTCTGGCGGGCCGGCTCCGGCCCGGCGGCGGCGCCTTGTGCCGGGCGCCCGACCTGTTGGCTACGCTGGACTGCATCGAGCAAGGCGTAAGCGTGGTCGATGCCCGAATGCGGCTGGTGGCATGGAATCGGCAATATCAGCGCCTTTTCGACTACCCGGAAGGCCTTCTGCAAGTGGGACGCCCGGTGGCCGACGTGATCCGCTTCAATGCGCGTCGTGGCAAATTTGGCTCGGGACCCGGGCTGGATATCGAAGCGGTCGTGCGCAAGCGGGTCGGCTTCATGCGGGCCGGTACGGTCCACCGCAGCCAGCGCACGTTGCGGTCCGGACGGGTCTTGGAGCTGCGTGGCCGGCCTTTGCCCCGTGGCGGTTACGTCACCAGCTATAGCGACATCACCGAATTCAAGCGCGTGCAGCTTCAGCTGCGGGACATCCACGACACTTTTGAACGGCGCGTCAGTGCGCGCACCCGCCAGGCGGAGGCGGCGCAGCAGTCGCGCACGCAATTCCTGACGGCGATCAGCCACGATGTGCTGCAACCGATCAACGCGGCGCGGCTGTTTGCATCGGCGCTGGATGAAGAGCAAGAGCCCGAGGCGCAGCGCTACCTGGCCGGACGCATCAATACGTCACTGCGCGCCGCCGAAGAGCTGCTTGACGGCTTGCTTGACGTCTCGCGGCTGAATGCGGGCATGTTGCAGCCGGAGCCGATCGATTTCGACATCGAGCCCATGCTGCGTGAACTGGCCGACCAGTATGGCCACGTCGCGCTGCGGGCGGGCCTGCAACTGCGCCTGCATGCCAGGCGCCCGCTGCCGGTGCGCAGCGACCCGCGCCTGTTGCGTCGCGTCTTGCAGAACTTTCTGGCCAACGCCCTGCGCTACACGCGCAGCGGCCGCATCCTGTTAAGCGCGCGGTCTTGTCGCGGGCATGTGCGCTTGCAGGTCTGGGACACCGGCCCGGGCATTGCGCCCCAGCAGTTGCGCTACGTGTACGACGAATTTCATCGTGACGCGCAAGGGCGGGGCGAGCAGGCGCGCGGCCATGGGTTGGGCCTGTCCATCTGCCGGCGCTTTGCGTCGCTGCTGGGGCATCCGCTGGACGCGCGCTCGGCCATTGGGCGCGGCAGCGTGTTTTCAATCAGCGTGCCCAGATCGCAACCCCGGTCGCAATCCCGGTCGCGGATTCGATCTCAATCGCAAACCGACGCACTAACGCAGCAGTGCCCGCACCGCCCGGCGCCCGACGACGAACCTCCCGTGGAGCCCGCCTCGCTACAAGGCTTGCGTGTGTTGTGCCTGGATAATGACGCCGACGTGCTTGGCGGCATGCAGGCGCTGCTGAGCCGCTGGCAAGCCAGCGTGTTGTGCGCCGCCACGCTGGACGATGCGCTGTTGATGATGCGGCATCAGCCGCACGTGCTGCTGGTGGACTACCACCTGCGCGACCGCCTTGATGGCCTGGACAGCCTGGATGCGCTGCGCGCCGCCGCGCCGTCCGTGCGAGGCGCGTTGCTATCGGTGGATGGCGATGGCGCATTGAGGCAGGCGGCGCGATTGCGCGGCTATCGGGTGCTGGCCAAGCCCGTCAAGCCGGCATCGCTGCGCGCCTTCCTGGCTGCAAAACTGCGCGCCCAGGCCGCGTTCAAACCTTGATGCCGTAACGCCAGGTGCCCAGCCCCAGGCGCTCGGCAATCAACACCGCCTGCGTCCGGTTGGACACGCGTAGCTTGCGCATAATGGCCGTCATGTGCGCCTTGATGGTGGCTTCGGATACCTGCAATTCATGCGCAATCTGTTTGTTCAACAGCCCGGCGCCCACCATCTGCAACACGCGAAACTGTTGCGGCGTCAGCTCGCGCACGCTGGCGGCCAACCCCGGTTCGCGTGTCGATGCGCAAGGGATGGCGTGAGTCGTGTCGGGCGCCCAGGTGCCCCCGTCCAGCACGTGGTTCAAGGCTACGCCCAGTGTGTCGGCGTCCGACGATTTGGGGATGAACCCCATTGCGCCGTGATCCAGCGCCCGCCGTATCAGCAGCGGGTCTTCGTGCGCCGACACGATGACAATCGGCAGTTGCGGATGTTGGCTGCGCAGCTGTTTCAGCGCCCCCAGGCCCGACGAGCCCGGCATGTCCAGATCCAGCAGGAGCAGGTCGGCGTCGGGGCAGGAATCGACCAGGTCGTAAAGCACCCTGACCTGGTCGGCCTCGTGGACGACGGCGCCGGGGAACACCCGGCCGATCACACCGCGCAGGGCTTCGCGAAACAGCGGATGGTCATCGGCGATAAGCAGGACTGGCATCGGCCGATCATGCCACACGCCGTTCGCGGACCAGCGCCTGCACCACCGACGGATCGGCCAGCGTGGTGATGTCGCCCAGATCGTCCACGGTGTTCTCGGCAATCTTGCGCAAGATGCGCCGCATGATCTTGCCCGAGCGCGTCTTGGGCAGGCTGGGCGCCCATTGCAGATGGTCGGGCGTGGCGATGGGGCCGATCTCGCGGCGCACATGCGCCACCAGTTCCTGCCGCAACGCATCGGACGGTTCCGCGCCCGCCTTCAGCGTGACATACACATAGATGCCCTGGCCCTTGATGTCGTGCGCGTAGCCCACGGCGGCGGCCTCGGCCACCTTGGGATGCAGCACCAGCGCGCTTTCCAGTTCGGCGGTGCCGATGCGGTGGCCGCTGACGTTCAGCACGTCGTCCACCCGCCCGGTGATCCAGTAATCGCCGTCTTCGTCGCGGCGGCAACTGTCGCCGGTGAAGTACATGCCGGGGTAGTCCTTGAAGCAGCTTTGGATATAGCGCGGTTCGTCGCCATACACGGTGCGCGCCTGCCCCGGCCAGGAATCGCGGATGAACAGGTTGCCCTCGCCCGGGCCGGTGATGATGGCGCCGGTCTTGACGTCGACCAGTTCGGGGCGGATGCCGAAGAACGGGGTGCCGGCCGCGCCGGGTTTGGCGGCCTTGGCGCCGGGCAGCGGCGAAATCAGGATGCCGCCGGTTTCGGTCTGCCACCATGTGTCCACGATGGGGCAGCGGCCCGCGCCCACCACGCCGTGATACCAGCGCCAGGCTTCCGGGTTGATGGGTTCGCCCACCGTGCCCAGCAAGCGCAACGACTGGCGTGATGTGCGCAGCACCGGGCCGGGGCCTTCGCGCATCAAGGCGCGGATGGCGGTGGGGGCGGTGTAGAAGATGGTCACGGCGTGCTTGTCGATCACCTGCCAGAAGCGCGAAGCGTCCGGGTAGCTGGGCACGCCTTCAAACACCACGGTGGTGGCGCCGTTGGCCAGCGGCCCGTACACCAGATAGCTGTGGCCGGTGATCCAGCCGACATCGGCCGTGCACCAGAACACGTCGTCGTCTCGGATGTCGAAGATGGTGGCGTGCGTGTAGGCGGCGTACACCAGGTAGCCGCCCGTGGTGTGCAGCATGCCCTTGGGCTTGCCGGTGCTGCCCGAGGTGTAGAGGATGAACAACGGGTCCTCGGCGTTCATGCGTTCGGGCGGGCAGTCGGTGGACTCGGCTTCCATCAGCTGATCCAGCCACTGGTCCCGGTGGGCGGCCATGGTGACGGGCGTGCCGGCGTGGGGCACCACCAGCACGCTGCGCACGCCTTCCATGCCCGGCATGTTCAGCGCGGCGTCCACGTTGTCTTTCAGGGGAATGGCGCGCCCCGCGCGGCGGCCGCTATCGGCCGTGATGATGGCTTTGGCGCCGCAGTTGCGCACGCGGTCGGCGATGGAGGCGGGTGCGAAACCGCCGAACACCACGTTGTGCACGGCACCGATGCGCGCGCAGGCCAGCAGCGCCACCACGGTTTCGACGATCATCGGCAGATAGATCGTGACGCGGTCGCCCCGCCCGATGCCCTGGCGGCGAAGCGCGTTGCCCATCTGGCAGACCTTGGCGTGCAATTCACGATACGTGACGCGTTGCGAGGGCAGGTCGGGGTCGTCGGATTCCCAGATCAGCGCGACCTTGTCGCCGCGCGCTTCCAGGTGCCGGTCCAGGCAGTTGACGCTGACGTTCAGTTCGCCATCGGCATACCAGCGGATGTGAAAGTTGTCGGCCGACAAGTCCACGTCGCGAATCTGGGTGGGCTCTTGATACCACTGCAAGCGCTTGGCGGCGTCCGCCCAGAACGCGTCGGGGTCCTGCAACGACGCCGCGTATCGCTGCGCGTATTGCTCCTGCGTCACCGTCTGCGGCCCGGCAAACCCTTGCGGGACGGGATAGCGATCGGGAATGGGTTCCATTAGGGCTCCTGGGGCGGTTGATGGGCGGGGGTTATGGGGCGCCGTTCATGCTCATGTTCATGCTCATGTTCGTGTTCATGTACGGGTTCATGTTCGGGTTCATGCCCGTATTCACGCGCGGCGTTCAATGCGCCACCGCCGTGGTGGCGCCGATGCCCGTCTGGCTACGCACGGTCAGCGCGTCGAAAGCCTGGGCTTCCTGTTGCGCGCGCGGGCTGTTGTCCAACTTTGAAAACAGCCAGATCGAAAAGAACGCAAGCGGAATGGACAGGATGCCGGGGTTGGGAAAGGGCGTGATGGGCGTGGCAAAACCAAATACATCCACCCACACGGTGTCGCTCAGCACGACCCACAGCGTGGCGCTGGCCAGCCCCAGGAAGCCGCCGATGGTGGCCCCGCGCGTGGTGCAGCCGCGCCAGGAAATCGACAGCACCAGCACCGGAAAGTTGGCGCTGGCCGCGATGGCGAACGCCAGGCCAACCATGAAGGCCACGTTCTGGTTTTCAAACACGATACCCAGCAAGATCGCCATGACGCCCAGCGCGATGGTGGACAAGCGTGAAATGCGCATCTGCTGGCGTTCAGTGGCGCGCCCGCGTGCGATGACGTTGGCGTACAAGTCATGCGAAATGGCCGCGGCGCCGGCCAGCGCCAGCCCGGCCACCACCGCGACGATGGTGGCGAAGGTCACCGCCGCCAAAAAGCCCAGCAACAGGTTGCCGCCGACGGCGTTGGCCAGGTGCACCGCCACCATGTTGGTGCCGCCGACCAGGCTTTTCAGCATGTCGAACTTACCGTCGGCCCCCGTGACGAAATACTCGGGATGGCGCACCAGCAACGCCACCGCGCCAAAGCCGATGATGAACGTCAGCAGGTAGAAGTAGCCGATGAACGAGCTGGCGTAGATAACCGACTTGCGGGCTTCCTTGGCGTTGGACACGGTGAAGAATCGCATCAGGATATGCGGCAGGCCGGCCGTGCCGAATGCCAGCGCAATGCCCAGCGACAAGGCGTTAAGCGGGTTGCTGCTGACCTGCGCGCCCGGCGCCAGCAGTTCGCGGCCGGACGGGTGCACGCGCGTGGCTTCGGCCAGCAAGGCGTCGGGGCTGTAGTTGAACGCGGCCATGACCAGCACCGTCATCAAGGTGGCGCCCAACAGCATCAGCACGGCCTTGATGATCTGCACCCAGGTGGTGGCCGTCATGCCGCCGAAGGCCACGTAGATCATCATCAGCGAGCCGACGATGACGACGGCCACGTTGTAGTCCAGCCCGAAGAGCAGCACGATCAGCTTGCCCGCGCCCACCATCTGCGCAATCAGGTAGAGCGCGATGATCAGCAGCGATGCGCTGGCGGCCAGCACGCGCATCGGCGTTTGCGCCAGCCGGAACGAGGTCACGTCGGCAAAGTTGTAGCGTCCCAGATTGCGCAGCCGTTCCGCGATCAGGAACATGACCACGGGCCAGCCGAACAGGAACCCGATGGCGTAGATCATGCCGTCGAAACCGCTGACGTAGACCATGCCCGCGATGCCCAGGAACGAGGCGGCGGACAGGTAGTCGCCCGCGATCGCCAGGCCATTCTGAAACCCCGACAAGCCGCCGCCGGCGGTGTAGAAATCAGACGTGGTGCGGGTGCGCTTGGCCGCCCAATACGTAATGCCCATGGTGCCCGCGATGAACGTCAGGAACATGACGATGGCGGACATGCTGGCCTGGCCGGTGGTGGCGGCGCGCGCCGATCCGGCCAGCGCGCAACCCGATATGAAAATCAATGCGGCGCCCAGTTTCTTGTTTTTCATGACACGTCCTTGATGATGGCGGCCAACAGCGGGTCGAACACGGAATTGGAGATATGCACGTAAGCCGAAATCAGCACCACGGCGCTGCACACGACCAGCGTGCCGGCTAGCACGCCGATGCTCATCGTCATGCCCGACACGGGGCTGCCGAAGAACACGGGGTCGAATGCCAGCGTCAGGATGAAGCCGGCGTAGATAACGGCGGTGATGGTGAAGAACAGCAGGCTGGCGCGACTGCGGCGCCGCAACAATTCCTGGTATTTGGGATGGCGCATGACGGCTGCGGTCATGGTGTCGGGGGTGGGCACGGTCGGGCTCCTTGTTGTTATTGCCGGGCGGCGTGTGGGCGCCCGGGGCGGCCTGCGCAGCGATGCCTTGCGGGCCTCTGCCCAATATAGAGACGCATCACCGGCGCGCACACTCGACCTTGGTCGTAGGGGGTAGGCCCTAGTGACAGCGCGGCATAAAGCGTGATTCGCCAGAAGGGCTATTACGGTTGGGCGCGCGGCGACTTGTATATGATGTTTGCCGAGTCCCGAGGAGGGGACGCAAACCCACACAACAACCAGACACGGGTTTCATGTCTACGCAAACCGATACGATTTCCACGCGCACCCTGATCCTGGGCACCCTGGTGGTGCTGCTTGCCATGGGCGTGCGCGCCACCTTTGGGCTGTTCATGCAGCCGATGGGCCTGGCCCACGGCTGGGGCCGCGATGTCTTTTCCATGGCATTCGCGCTACAGAACCTGGTCTGGGGCGTGGCCTGCATCTTCATGGGCATCCTGGCGGACCGCTACGGCTCGGGCCGCACCATCGCGCTGGGCGCCGTGCTGTACATGCTGGGCATGATCGGCACCCGCTTCGCCACCGATGAAGCTACGCTGTACCTGTCTGCCGGCGTGCTGGTCGGGCTGGGGCAGGCGGGCACGACGTTTCCGGTGATCCTGCCGGTGGTGGCGCGCGCCGTGCCGCCCGCCTATCGCAGCACGGCCATGGGCATCGCCAGCGCGGGCGGCTCGCTGGGCCAGTTTGCCGTGGTGCCGACCGGGCAGGCGCTGATCACCGGCATGGATTGGCCGGGCGCGTTGTGGGTCTTGTCCTTGTTCGTCGCCTGTGCGGCGCCGCTGGCCTACTACCTGCGCGGGCGCCCGCAAGCACAGTCGGGGCCGCAGCAGTCGCTGGCGTCCGCCGTGCGGCAGGCCGTGCGCCATCCGTCGTTTCACTTCCTGTTCTGGAGCTATTTTGTCTGCGGCTTTCACACCGCGTTCATCACGCTGCACTTGCCGGCGTACGTGACGGACGGTGGCTTGACGCCCGGGCAGGGCGCGACGGCGGTGGCGCTGATCGGCTTGTTCAATGTGCTGGGCTCGTTCTATGCGGGCAAGCTGGGCGGCAAATACAGCAAGAAGCGGCTGCTGGCCGTGGTGTATTTCATGCGGGCCTTCGGCATCCTGCTGCTGCTGGCGGTGCCGCTGTCGGCGTGGGTGCTGTACGTGTTCGCCGCGTGGATGGGCCTGTTCTGGCTGGGCACCGTGCCGCTGACCCAAGGGCTGATCGGGCAGATCTACGGGCTGCGCTATGCCGCCACGCTATCGGGCATCGTGTTCCTGGGCCATCAGCTGGGCAGCTTCACCGGGGTCTGGTTGGGCGGGTACGCCTACGCCAAGACCGGCAACTACGACATGGTCTGGTGGCTGGGCGTGGCGCTTGCCGTGATTGCCGCGCTGCTTTGCCTGCCGGTGCGGGAACAGCCCGTCACGCCTGTAGAGACGCGCCCCGTGTCGGCCTGAGATGGCGTGGTGGCTGGCGCCGACCAGGAACCGCTTCGAAACGGATGCAAAAGTGCCTTCACGCTTCGCTGCCGACTTCGTATTTGCTTGAAACCGCGATAAAACTGTCCCGCAACCCAACCGAAATCGACGGCCTGTCATGCCATCCAACGATCCTTCCCTGTCGCCCGCCCATCCGCCCGCCGCCCGCCGCCATCGCGCCTGGCGCACGGCGGGCGTGCTGGCGCTGGGGGCGGTGCTGGGCCTGGCGTTCTGGGGCTACACCACGCCCGACATGCAGGTGCATTGGGAAAACCTGGCATCGCTTTGCGGCTTTTAGCCGCCTTTCCCCCGGCGGCTCGCGGTATCCTACGACGGTATTTTTCCCGTCGTTTTTTTCGTCTTCCCGCGCGGCCTTCAGGCGCGCGATTTACGGATGCCCATGCAGGACGCGTTGCTTTCCCATCCCTTTCTATCGCTGCCGGACATCGGCGCCCTGGCCGCCGCCGACACGCTGGTGCTGACGGTGAACAACCGGCTGTCGCGCCGGCTGACGCTGGAACTGGCGGGGCTGCTGCGCCAGGAACGCCAGGTCAGCGAACTGCCGCGCATCCTGCCGCTGTCCGCGTGGCTTGCCGAATCCGCCAACGAACTGGCGTTCGAAGCCGACGACGACGTGCCCGCCTATCGGCTGGACAGCTTCGCCACGCAGCTCGTCTGGACCGAAGCCATCCGCGCCGAAGAAGCCGAACGCGTGCTGCTTGATGCCAGCCAGGCGGCCAGGCTGGCGATGGACGCCGACCTGCTGATGGACGAATGGGACTTGCACGTACCGTCGGGCGCCGATACGGACGAATATCGCGGCTTTGCGCGCTGGCGCGTGCGCTATCGGCAAACGTTGGCGGGCATCGATGCCGAAGACGCCAACCAGGGCTACGCACGCGTGCTGCGCGCCTTGGAAGAGGGTCGTCTGCGCACGCCCGCGCAGTTGGTCCTGGCCGGCTTCACCGATATGTCGCCGCGATTTCGCCGCCTGCTCAGCGCCTTTGAGACTCAGGGTTCGCAGGTATCGCAATGGCGTGACGAGCAGCGTGTTGAAACCGCTGCGCGCCGTTTTGAAGCCGCCGACCAAGGCGCCGAATGGCGCGCGGCGGCGGCGTGGGCCGCCGGCCAGTTGAAGGCGCACCCGCAAGGGCGCTTTGCCATCGTGTCGCCGCAACTGGAAGCCGAATCGCCATTCGCGCGACGCATCTTGAGCCAGGCGCTGGCCGGTCGTGACGGCGCGCCCGCGCATGCCTTCAACGTGGCCGTGGGCCGGCCCCTGAATGAATGGCCCATGGCGCGCGCCGCGCTGGCGTGGCTGCGCGCGTTGGCGGAATGCGCAAGCGGCAAGGGCTGCGGCGTGGATGTCATGGGCGCGGCCTTGCTGGCCGGGCATTGCGCGGGCGATGTTCACGACCGCGCTCGCCTGGCCGGCATCGACGCGCGCTGGCGCCGTCAAGCCGTGCAACATGTCAGCCCGCACGACTGGAAAAAACTGCTGGCCGATCTTCCCGCGCTGGCCACGGCGTGGCATCAGGCGCTGGAAATCTGGACGCAAGGCGGCCGCCAGGCGACGTGCGACGTCTGGATGCTGCGCATGAAAGCAGCGCTGACGGCGCTGGGTTTTCCTGGCGAAGGTGTGTTGGACAGCGTGGCCTATCAGGTCATGGGCGCACTGGGCGACGCGCTGGGCAGCTTTTCGGCCTTGGCGCCGGCGGCGGGCCGGCTGGGCGGGGTGGCGGCGGTCAACCTGCTGCAAAGCGTGGCGCGGTCGGCATCGTTTCAACCGCAGCGCGATCCCTCCGCGCGGCTTGACGTGCTGGGCCTGCTGGAAGCCGAAGGCGGCTATTGGGACGGCGTGTGGCTGCTGGGTTTGACGGACGACGTGCTGCCGGCATCGCCCAAGCCCAACCCGCTGTTGCCGCTGGCCGTGCTGCGCCAGGCCAAGGCGCCACGTGCCACACCCGAACGCGAGCGCGAATGGGCCGAAGGCATGTACGCCGCGCTGTGCCGCTGCGCGCCCGACATCATCGTCAGCCACGCCCACATGGACGGCGAACGCGAACTGCGGCCATCGCCGCTGATCGCGGCCGCCACGCTAACCGACTGGACACCGCCGGCTGCCGCTGCCACCGCGCCCTTGCCGCAAGAGTCGCTGGACGACAACCAGGGGCCGCCGCTGGCCCCGGGAAACCGGGGGGGCGGCGGGCTGGACGTGCTGGACACGCAGGCGCGCAATCCGCTTTGGGCGTTTGTGCGGCACCGGCTGGGCGGACGTGAACTGGCGCCTTATGCCGACAGCGCCACGGTCAACGTGCGCGGCCAGTTCCTGCACAAGGCGCTGGAATTGGTGTGGGGCATGATGCCCGACCAGGACACGCTGCACGAGGTCATGGCCACGAATCGCCTGGCAGCCTTGCTGGAGCAGGCCGTGGCGCAGGCCGCCGACGAACAGCTCAAAGACTACGCGCCCGCGTTGAAGGCGCTGGAATGCCAGCGCGCGCACGCCGTGCTGGCCGCGTGGCTAGACATGGAGGCGCAGCGCTTGCCGTTCGCGGTTGCGCAGGTCGAAAAAAACCACCAATGGCAACGCGGCGCGTTGAACCTGAAATTGCGTCTGGACCGCATTGACAGCCTGGCCGATGGCCGCAACGTCATCGTCGACTACAAGACGGGCGTGGCCGCCGCCAAGCCGGAACCCGACTGGTCGCGCAGCCGGCCCGTGAATGTGCAATTGCCGTTCTACGCGTCGGTGCTGGCCGATGCCGCGGGCGGCGAGGTTGCCGGGCTGGTGCTGGCGCAGATCCACGCGCGGCAGGTCGCGGCGCAGGGCCTGGCAGACGAAGACCTGGGCGTGCCCGGCGTGACGCTGGCCAGCGACAGCAAGTTCTTCGACGGTCTGACGTGGCCCGAAATCCGGCAGCGTTGGCGCGTTGCCATCGAAGCGCTGGCGGACGAGTACGTGGCGGGCGTGGCCACCAACGTGGCCTACCGCCGGGACGATTTGAAATACTGCGATGCATTGCCGTTCTTGCGTTTGCATCTTGACGACGAGGACGCCTAAGCCATGGCCGACACTGAACGCCTGCCACAGGACCACGCCGCGCGCACCGACGCGCTGGATCCCACTCGCTCTTTTCTCGTGCAAGCACCGGCCGGCTCGGGCAAGACCGAACTGCTGACCGACCGCATCCTGGCGCTGTTGGCCACGGTGAACCGGCCCGAGGAAATTGTCGCTATCACGTTCACGCGCAAGGCCGCGTCCGAAATGCATGCACGGGTGTTAAGCAAGCTGCGCCGCGGGCTGGACGCCCCGCCCGAGGCCATGCACGAGCGCCGCAGTTGGGAGCTGGCGCGCGCCGCCTTGGCGCGCAATGCCGAGCAGGGCTGGCATCTGCTGGATCACCCCGCGCGTCTGGCCATACGCACCATCGACTCGTTTTGTGCGGGCCTGGTGCGTAGCATGCCGTGGCTATCCGAGCTGGGCGGCATGCCCGAAATCACCGACGATGCGCGCGCGCACTACGAAGCGGCGGCGCGCGCCACGCTGGATCTTGCCGACGACTACGACGCGGTGCGCGTGCTGCTCAAGCATCTGGATGTAGACGTACAGGCCGCCAAGGACGCCCTGGCCGACATGCTGGGCCAGCGCGACCAATGGCTGCCGCTGCTGCGCCACGGCTCTGACCGCGCCGGCATGGAAGCGATGCTGGCCGAAGCCATCGGCGAAGACCTGGACGCGCTGTGCGACGCCATGCCGCTGGGTTGGGCCGATGCGCTGTGCGGCCCGGCCCGCCTGGCCGCGTCCCATTTGCAGGATGGCGAGGACGACAACAAGCTGCTGGCGCTATTGGACTGGACCGCAGACCTGCCGCCGGACGCCGAAATGCTGGACCAATGGCGCGCGGTGGCCCATCTGCTGTTGACCGGCACGGGCAGCCTGCGCAAGACCGTCAACAAGAACCTGGGTTTTCCGGCCAAATGCGCGCACAAGGAGCCCTTTGTGGCGTGGCTGGAATCGGCCGACGCTCAGGCGCCCTGGGTGCGCCGCCTGCACGCGGTGCGCGACATACCCGCGCCGCATTTCACGGACGAGCAATGGGAAGTGCTGGGCGCGCAATTGATGACGCTGGCGCTGGCCGTGGCGCAACTGCGCCTGCGCTTCGCGGACAAAGGCGAGGTCGATTTCATCGAAATCGCGCAACGCGCGGCCGCCGCCCTGGGCAGCGCCGATGATCCCGGCGAACTGCTGCTGAAACTGGACGCGTCCATTCGCCATTTGCTGATCGACGAGTTCCAGGACACCAGCCAGACGCAGCTGGACTTGCTGCGGACGTTGACGTCGGGCTGGCAGGCGGGCGACGGACGCAGCCTGTTCCTGGTGGGCGACCCGATGCAATCCATCTATCGTTTCCGCAAGGCGGAAGTGGGCCTGTTCCTGGAGGTGGCCGATATCGGCGTGGGCGAACTGACGCCTGATTTCCTGAACCTGACCGACAACTTCCGCTCGCAGGCGGGCATTGTGGATTGGGTGAACCGATCCTTCGCGGGCCTGCTGCCCCGGCGCAGCGACGCGGCGGCGGGGGCCATCGCGTACAGCCCGTCCACGGCCTTCCACGAGGCGCTGCCCGACCCGGCCGTGCGATTCCACCCCGCGTGGTCGCGCGCGGGCGGCACGCCGGCCGAGGAGCAGGCAGAGGATATCGCTGTCGGGCTGGTGCGACAGGCGCTGATCGACCACAAGGGTGCCAAGCACCCCGTGGCGGTGTTGGTGCGAGCGCGCAGCCATCTGGGCAATCTGACGCGCCGCCTGGCGCAGGAAGGCATCCGCTGCCGTGCCGTGGACCTGGTGCCCCTGGCGCTGCGTCCGGTGGTGGCCGACCTGGTGCAGTTGGTGCGCGCGCTGTCGCACCCGGCCGACCGCATGGCGTGGCTGTCGGTGCTGCGGGCCCCGTACTGCGGGCTGACGCTGACGTCCCTGCAACGCCTGTTCGGCGACGACCACGTCACGCCGGTCCCCGTGTTGCTGGAACGCGCGCTGCGCATGACACCGGCCACGGCCCCGGCGGCCGCTGCCCGTGTTGGCGGTGGTGGCGCCCCCGCCGGCGGCGCGCAACGCTCGTTGTTTGACGCGGATCCAGGCGCCGCGGACGGTGCCACGCAATCCGCTTTGTTTGAAGCCTATCCCGACGCCGCGGGCAGCACCCAGCAAGCCGCGTTGTTGGATGCTGCCTCGTCCGCCGTTGGCCGTGTTCCACAAGGCGCATGGTCTGAAGCTGAATCGGCCGCATCCGAGACCCCACCCGCGCAAGCATTGCTGAGCCCCCCGGAATTCGAACGGCTACGGCAAGTTGCAGCCGTGCTGCTGGACAAGCGCAACGCTTCGGGTGCGATGCCGTTCGCCGCCTGGGTGGAGTCCCTGTGGCGCCGCCTGGGCGGCCCGGCGCTGTATGCAGGTTTGTCGGTGTCGAACGACGCCGAAAGCCTGTTCCAGCTGGTCGAGCGCCTGGCCCCCCACGGCGCCATCGATCCGGCAGCGCTGGACGCCGGCATCTCGCGCCTGTTCGCCGCGCCCGACGCGGCGGACGAGGACGACGGCGCCGTCGAAATCATGACCATGCACAAGTCCAAGGGCCTGCAATTTGAAACCGTGATCCTGTACGGCCTGCATCGCGCCCCGCGCGGCGACCAGGCGCCGCTGGTGCGTTTTGAACAAAGCAGTGGCCGCGTGCTGTTCGGACCGGTCAAGCCGCGCGCCGAGGTCGAGGCCGACCCGATATCGCGCTATCTCGGCGCCCGCGAGGCACGCCGAGCATCCTATGAAATCGACCGCCTGCTGTACGTGGCGGCCACCCGCGCCCGCAAACGTTTGCACCTGGTAGGGCACGTGTCCATCGACGAAGCCAGCGGCCAGGTAAAAACCCCGCCATCCGCCAGCCTGCTGGGCCGTCTGTGGCCTTGCCTGCAAACCCCTGAACCACCCCCGCTGGACCAACAGGCCGAACCCGACGCCGCCGACACCCCCGAATGGCAAGGCGAGCCACTGCGCCGCGTCGCCGGCGAGGGCCTGACGCAATTGGCCCAACAGTCCAACGTACTTATCAGCGCCGGCTTCGGCACCGCCGAACGCGGCGCCTGGGGCGATGGCACCGAACACCCCGCCTGGCAACTGGAAGCCGGCTACGACGCCGCCATCGGCACGCTGGCCCACGCCTGGCTTGCCCGCATCGGCCAAGACGGCGTACAGGCCTGGCCGCCCGAAGCCCTGGCCGACCGCCTGCCCGCCATGCGCCGCCAACTGACCCGCGCCGGCATCCCCGCATCCCAAGCCGACGCCGCCGCCCAAGCCGTGCTCGAAACCCTGCAAGCCACGCTGTCCGACGAACGCGGCCTTTGGTTGCTATCCCAATCCGGCGCCCGCCGCGAATGGCCCCTGATCGACGCCGCCGGCAAGGTCTCGGTCATCGACCTGGCCCTGAGCACCGAAGACGGTTGGCTGATCGTCGACTACAAAACCGGCCGCCCCCACCCCGGCGAACCCCCCGCCACCTTCGCCGCCAGAATGCGCCAGCGCCACGGCGACCAACTCTTACGCTACTGCTCGCAAGTCACTTCCCTAGACGGCCGCAAAGCCAAAGCCGCCCTATATTTCCCCAGAGCCAAGGCCTGGATCGACCTACACCAATGACCAAACGCCCCCTGGCCCGAAACAACTAACCCCAGTCCCAAGCCGCCAAGCAACCCCGTGGCGCACGCCATCAATGCGAGCCGAACATACAGATAAGCCGCGGCAAGCAGATAAGGCGCAAGCTAAGCAAAGCAAAGCAAAGCAAGCAAGGCAAAGCAAAGCAAGCAAGCAAGGCAAAGCAAGCAAGGCAAAGCAAGCAAAGCAAGGCAAAGCAAGGCAAAGCAAGGCAAGGCAAGGCAAAGCAAAGCAAGGCAAAGCAAGGCAAAGCAAGGCAAAGCAAAGCAAAGCAAGGCAAAGCCAAGCAAAGCAAAGCCAAGCAAAGCAAAGCAAGGCAAAGCGAGGCGAAGCAAGGCAAAGCGAAGCGAGCCAAAAATGGCAAGCGAAGCAAAGCCATCACCCCCTCCCCCTCGGGGGGAGGGCCGGGGAGGGGGCAACATACCGCCCCTCAGGGGCCCGCCAACCGGAAGGCTGCAAGCAAGCGAAGCGCAGCTCTGCTAGAATTCCGGTTGGCGGGCCCCTCCGCATGGTTCGACGGTGAACCTGGTCAGGTCGGGAACGAAGCAGCCATAGTCGTTTAGGGTCAGTGCCGGAGTAAGGCTCGCCAACCGGATTCTTCAAAGCAAAGGGTCATGATTTCATTTCATGGCCCTTCGCTTTCAAGGGGGACGGGGTTATTTTCCAGGGATTCGTTCCACGGGAATAAGCCCGTCCCCTTTGCATTTCAGCCAGCACGCGAAACAGGCTCTACAATCCAGCCATGACTTATCTGGTACTGGCCCGCAAGTGGCGGCCGAGATCGTTCGATACCCTCGTGGGACAGGATCACGTGGTGCGCGCGCTGACTCATGCGCTCGACACCCAACGCCTGCACCATGCCTGGTTGTTCACCGGCACGCGGGGCGTGGGCAAGACCACGTTGTCCCGCATCCTGGCCAAGTCCCTCAACTGTGAAACCGGCATCACGTCCAAGCCTTGCGGCGTCTGCCGCGCTTGTACAGAGATCGACGCCGGGCGCTTTGTCGACTACCTGGAACTGGACGCGGCCTCGAACCGCGGCGTCGAGGAAATGACGCAGTTGCTGGAGCAGGCGGTGTACGCGCCGGGCGCGGGGCGCTTCAAGGTCTACATGATCGACGAAGTGCACATGCTGACCGGCCACGCCTTCAACGCCATGTTGAAGACGCTGGAAGAACCGCCCCCCCACGTCAAATTCATCCTGGCCACCACGGACCCGCAAAAGATCCCGGTGACGGTGCTGTCGCGCTGCCTGCAATTCAACCTGAAGCAGATGCCGGCCGACTCCATCGTCGGGCACCTTCAAGCCGTGCTCGGCCACGAAGAAGTCGCGTTTGAAGTGCCCGCCCTGCGCCTGATCGGCCAGGCTGCTCAAGGCTCCATGCGCGATGCGCTGTCGCTGACCGACCAAGCCATTGCCTATAGCGCCGGCAACATGACCGAGGACGCCGTGCGCGGCATGCTCGGCACCATCGACCAGCGCCACCTGGTGCGTCTGCTTGACGCCTTGGCCACCGGCGACGCCAAGGGCGTGCTGGCGGTTGCCGACGAGCTTGCCGTGCGCGGGCTGTCGTATGCCGGCGCGTTGGCCGATCTGGCCGTATTGCTGTCGCGGGTTGCGATCGAGCAGCGCGTCACGGGCGTGACGCCTGCTGAAGACCCCTTGGCCGCCGACATTGCGCGGCTGGCGCTGGGCCTGCACCCCGACGCCGTGCAGCTGTTCTATTCCGTAGCGGTACATAGCCGAGGCGAACTGACACTGGCGCCCGACGAGTACGCCGGCTTCATCATGGCCTGCCTGCGCATGCTGGCGTTGAACGGCGATGCCGGTCCGCAGACCGCGCTGGAAGCGCCCGCCACACCCGCCCGCCAGGTGGCGGAGCCGACGGCGGTGGCGGCAGCGACCGC
This sequence comes from Achromobacter sp. ESBL13, assembly GCF_036668755.1. Taxonomy (NCBI): domain Bacteria; kingdom Pseudomonadati; phylum Pseudomonadota; class Betaproteobacteria; order Burkholderiales; family Alcaligenaceae; genus Achromobacter; species Achromobacter sp. ESBL13. The sequence continues at coordinate 157,344 of NZ_JAZEVT010000008.1, forward strand.
CGAGGACGCGTCGGCCGCGCTGGTTGCGCCGGTTGCGCTTGCCGCGGCTGGTCCTGCTGTCGCTCCGGTAAATGCTGCCGTTGCCGCTACGGCTACCGTAGCCGCTTCCGTTGCTGCTACCGCGACTGCTCCTGTCGCCGCTCCCGCAACTGCTCCTGTTGCTGCTCCCGCAACTGCTCCTGTCGCTGCTCCATCAGCTGCTCCTGTCGCTGCCCCATCAGCTGCTCCTGTCGCTGCCCCATCAGCGGCTCCTGTCGCCGCTCCCGCAGCTGCGTCTGTCACCCCGCCCGCAGCTGCACCCCTGGCCACTCCCGCAGGTGCGCCAATGGCGGTCCCCGCGACGGCTTCGTCGACGAGCCCCGTCGGCCAGGTAGCAGCCGCCGTGAACGCCGACTCGACGGCGGCCGCCGCCTCAGCAGATGGTGTGCCGCCCTGGGAAGACCTGCCTGAAGGCGCTGCACAACCGACAAGCACGGCAGCCTCCGCGCCCGATGCGTCGGGATCGCCGGCCGCCGGTTCGCCGGTCGCCGGTTCGCCGGCCGCCGGATCGCCGGCCGCCGGATCGCCGGCCGCCGGTTCGCCGGTCGTCGCAACGTCTGTCGCCGAAACACCGGCCGCCGAAACATCGTCCGCCGCATCCCCCGCATCCCCCGCCGCGCCCGAGCTTGCTGCCGCCAAGGCCGCGGGGTCTGCCGCGCTGGCGGTGACGCCCGCGGTCGCGGCTGTGCTGGCGACCGCACCTGCCGGGGCTGACCCCGACGGTCCGCCCTCCTGGGTCGACGAAGAAATCCCGTTCGAAGCCGAAGGTGGCTTCGTTCCCGAGAGCGGATTCACATCCGATCCCGACGATGACGGTTTTGAGACGCTGGCCAGCGCTGCGTCCGTTGCGCCTTCTGTTGCGCCGCCCGTGGCCGCCGTCCGCCGTGAGGGCGCTGCCGCGTCGCGCAAGCGTTCGTCGCGCGCCCGCATCGAAGACATGACGCAAGCCGCCTGGCCCGGGCTGGCCGCGACCCTGCCGGTGACCGGCCTGGCCGCCGAACTGGCGCGGCAAAGCGAATGGGCCGGCGTGCAGGGCGATGCCATCATCCTGCGCGTTGCCGTAAAAACGCTGGCCGAAAGCGAAAGCCGGGTTCGCCTGCAAACCGTCTTGTGCGAACATTTCGGGCAGGGCATCCGGCTGGACGTGCAGGTCGGCGTCACCGGCGACGACACGGCGCATGCCGTGGCCAAGGCCGAACGCGCCGCGCGCCAGCAGGCGGCCGAAGACGCGGTGGCCGTCGATCCCTTTGTGCAAGCCTTGTTGGCCGATTTCGGCGGGTATGTCGTGCCCGACTCCATCCGCCACGTTGATCCCCCGGCCGCTGCCTGACGCGGCGGCCGCTCTCTTATTTCCCTCGTTCAAGGAACATCCATCATGATGAAAGGACAACTGGCCGGCCTGATGCGCCAGGCGCAGCAGATGCAGGAAAACATGAAGAAGGCGCAAGACGCGCTGGCTGAAATCCTGGTCGAAGGCGCCTCCGGCGGCGGCCTGGTCAAGGTCACCATGACCTGCCGCCATGACGTCAAGCGCGTCGTGATCGACCCGTCGCTGCTGGGCGACGACAAGGACATGCTGGAAGACCTGGTCGCCGCCGCGTTCAACGACGCGCTGCGCAAGGCCGAAACCACGTCGCAGGAAAAAATGGCGGGCGTCACCGCCGGCATGCCGCTGCCCCCGGGCATGAAGCTGCCGTTCTAAGCAAGGCTGCCCTGGGCTGCAATGGATCCTTTACTGCCTGAACCCGAACCGCTGGTGTCTCTGATCGAGGCGCTTCGTCGCCTGCCCGGCGTCGGCGTCCGATCGGCCCGGCGCATGGCCTATCACCTGCTTCAGCACGACCCGCAAGGGGCGGACATGCTGGGGCGGGCGCTGGCCGGCGCGGTGCGGGATCTGAAACATTGCGCCCGGTGCAACAGCTTTTCTGAAGACGAGGTCTGCGGCACTTGCGCCAATCCCAAGCGCGATCCCTCGCTCTTGTGCATCGTGGAAACGCCGGCCGACCAGAACATGATCGAGTCCAGCCACGGCTACCGTGGCCTGTACTACGTATTGATGGGCCGGGTGGCGCCGCTGGAAGGCATTGGCCCGCGCGAACTGGATTTCGACCGCGTCATCAAGCGCGCCACCGACGGCGTGGTCGCGGAAGTCATCCTGGCCACCAATTTCACGGCGGAAGGCGAGACCACCGCCCACTTCCTGGGCGAAGCGCTGGGCGAACGCGGCCTGCGCGTGACCCGGCTGGCGCGCGGCGTGCCCGCGGGCAGCGAGCTTGAATACGTGGATGCCGGCACCATTGCCTGGGCGCTGATGGAGCGCAAGACCACTTAGCAAGGCAGGGCTCGCAACGTCAAAATAGCCGTCCGGCAATGCATCGGCGCGGCACGAAACGTGAGGAAGACAAACCATGTCAGCGCTGACCGGACTGAAAGTCCTGGAACTCGGCACGCTTATCGCCGGCCCCTTCGCCGCGCGCATCTTCGGCGAATTCGGCGCCGACGTCATCAAGGTGGAAACGCCCCACGGGCCTGACGGCACGGGCGGCGGCGACCCCATCCGCAGCTGGCGCCACCTGCACGAGGGCAATTCGCTCTGGTGGACGGTGCAGGCGCGCAACAAGCAATCCATAGCCCTGAACCTGAAAGACCCGCGCGCGCAGGAAATCGCCCGCAAACTGGCGCTGGACGCCGACGTCGTGGTTGAAAACTACCGGCCGGGCGTGCTGGAAAAGTGGGGCCTGGGCTTTGAGCAATTGCGCGCCATCAACCCGGCGTTGATCATGGTGCGGCTATCCGGTTACGGCCAGACGGGCCCTATGAAAGACCAGCCGGGTTTTGGCGCCATCGGGGAATCCATGGGGGGGCTGCGCTACGTGTCGGGCCACCCCGACCGGCCGCCGCTGCGCGTCGGCATTTCCATCGGCGATTCCATCGCCGCCTTGCATGGCGTGATCGGCGCGATGATGGCGCTGCGCCATCGCGACGCCACGGGCGGGCGCTGGAACGGCCAGACGGGCGAGGCATGCCGGGCGGGGCAGGGCCAGATGGTTGACGTGGCCCTGTACGAAGCCGTGTTCAACATGATGGAAAGCCTGGTGCCCGAATATGACGTGGCCGGCGTGGTGCGCGAGCGCACCGGCGGCGCGCTGCCGGGCATCGTGCCGTCCAACACCTACACCACGCGCGATGGCCAGAACATCGTCATCGCGGGCAATGGCGACGCCATCTTCCACCGCCTGATGCGCGCCATCGGCCGCGACGACCTTGCCGAAGACCCTGATCTGGTGCGCAACGACGGCCGCGCGCGCCGCGTCCTGGAGATCGATGGCGCGATCCAGCAATGGTGCGACGGCCGCAATATCGACGAGGCGCTGGGCACGCTGAAAGCGGCCGATGTGCCGGTCGGCAAGATCTATAGCGTGGCCGACATGTTCAACGATCCGCAGTTCCTGGCGCGCCGCATGATCGAACAACATCGCCTTGCCGACGGCAGCCCCGTCAAGCTTCCCGCAGTGGTTCCCAAGCTGTCTGAAACCCCTGGCCAGACGCGCTGGGTAGGCCCGAAATTAGGGGAACATACCGAGGAAGTCCTGAAATCGCTAGGGTATGATTCAGCGGCTATTGACGAGCTGGCGAAGACCGGCGCTATCGGTAAACCCGACAACTAAGGAGACAACCCAATGTCAGTTACTCGCCGTGAGTTGCTCAAGATCGCCGGCGCCGCCGGCGTCATGAGCCTGGCGCCCGCCATCGTGCGTGCACAAAAACTGGAAAAGACCAAGGTGCAGATCGCCGTCGGCGGCAAGCCCCTGATCTACTATCTTCCGCTGTCCATCGCCGAAGCACGCGGCTACTTCAAGGACGAAGGGCTGGACGTCAGCATCGCGGACTTTGCCGGCGGCTCGAAGGCCCTGCAAGCCGTGGTCGGCGGCAGCGCCGATGTCGTGTCGGGCGCGTTCGAACACACCTTGTCGATTCAGTCCAAGGGTCAGGCTTACCGCGCCTTCGTGCTGCAAGGCCGCGCGCCGATGATCGGCGTTGGCGTGTCCAAGAAGAACCTGCCCAACTACAAGGGCCCGGCCGACCTCAAGGGCAAGAAGATCGGCGTGACCGCGCCCGGCTCGTCCACCAACATGGTGGTCAGCTTCTTCCTGGCCAAGCACGGGCTGAAGGCATCGGACGTTTCCATCATCGGCGTGGGCGCGGGCGCCGGCGCGGTGACCGCGCTGCGCAGTGGCCAGATCGACGCCATCTCCAACACCGACCCCGTGGTGTCGATGTTGGAAATGCCGGGCGATATCCAGATCATTGTCGACACGCGCACGTTGAAGGACACCCAGGACATCTTCGGTGGCAACATGCCCGCCGGTTGCCTGTACGCGCCGCAAGCGTTCATCGACGCCAACCCCAACACCACCCAGGCGCTGACCAACGCCCTGGTGCGCGCCGACAAATGGATTCAAAAGGCAGGCCCCGACGAGATCGCCAAGATCGTGCCGGAAACCTACCTGCTGGGCGATCCGGCCGTATACAAGGCCGCCATTTCGAAGAGCCTGGAAGGCCTGTCGCCCAACGGCATGATTCCCGAGGACGGCGCCGCCACCGCGCTCAAGGCGCTGGCCGCCTACCAAGCGGATTTCGACGGCTCGAAGATTGATCCGTCCAAGGTCTGGACCAACGATTTCGCGCGTCGCGCCAACGAGAAGTACGCCAATGGCTGAAGCCGCACTATCGCTGGAAAATATCAGTTGCACCTTTGTTTCGCGCGACGACCGGTCGCAGCGCTACACCGCCGTCAGCGACACGACCCTGGCCATCGCGCCAGGGGAGTTCGTGTCGGTGGTGGGCCCGACCGGCTGCGGCAAATCCACCCTGCTTAACGTCGGCGCCGGCTTGCTGGCGCCGTCCAGCGGGCAGGTAAAGGTTTTTGGTGAACCGCTGTCGGGCATCAATTCGCGCGCCGGCTACATGTTCCAGGGCGAGGCGCTTTTGCCCTGGCGCAGCGCGCTGGATAACGTGGTTGCCGGCCTGGACTTCGCGGGCGTGCCACGCCCCGAAGCGCTGGAACGCGGCCGCGAATGGATGCGGCGCGTGGGCCTGGGCGGCTTTGAAAGCCGCTATCCGCACCAGATGTCGGGCGGCATGCGCAAGCGTGCCATGCTGGCCCAGACGCTGATCCGCGACCCCGACATCATCCTCATGGACGAGCCGTTCTCGGCGCTGGATATCCAGACGCGCCAGTTGATGGAAAACGAGGTCCTGGACTTGTGGATGGCCAAGCGCAAGGCCGTGCTGTTCATCACGCACGACCTGGACGAAGCCATTGCCATGAGCGACCGCGTGATCGTGTTGTCTGCCGGCCCCGGCACGCACCCAATCGGGGAATTCGCCATAGACCTGCCGCGTCCGCGCGACGTGGCAGAGGTACGCGCCCATCCGCGCTTCGTTGAACTGCATTCGGCCATCTGGGCCGTGCTGCGCGAAGAAGTGCTCAAGGGCTATGCCCAACAGAAGCGAGCCTGAGGTATGTCGAAGTCATTCAAATCCGGTTCCGCCAGCCTGCGCTTCTGGCAACTGCTGCTGCTGGTCGTCATCCTGGGCGTCTGGCATTTTGCGTCGCGCGATTCCAAGGTGGCGTTCTTCTTTGGCGAACCGCTGAAAGTCTGGGGCCGCATCTGGGCCTGGTTCGTCACCAATGCCGACATCTACACGCACTTGTGGGTGACCCTGACCGAAACGGTGCTGGCGTTTTTCATCGGCACCATCGCGGGCCTGGGCTTTGGGTTGTGGCTGGGGCTGTCGCCGCGCGCCAGCGCCATCCTTGACCCCTACATCAAGGCCGCGAACTCGATGCCGCGCGTCATCCTGGCACCCATCTTCGGCATGTGGTTCGGGCTGGGCATCTGGTCCAAGGTAGCGCTGGCCGTCACGCTGGTGTTCTTCATCGTGTTTTTCAACGTCTACCAGGGCGTGCGCGAAGTCAGCCCCACCTTGCTGGACAACGCCCGCATGCTGGGCGCGCGCAAGCGCCAACTGCTGCGTCATGTCTACCTGCCGTCGGCCACCAGCTGGGTGTTTTCCAGCCTGCATACGTCGGTGGGCCTGGCGTTCGTGGGCGCGGTGGTGGGTGAATACCTGGGATCGGCAAGCGGCGTCGGGTACCTGATCCTGCAAGCCGAAGGCACGTTCGACGTGAACACCGTGTTCGCGGGCATTGTGGTGTTGACGGCGTTTGCGCTGGTGCTGGACTACATCGTCGGCATCGGTGAAAAGCGCTTGATGAAGTGGCAGCCCAAGTCGGGCGAAACCGAAAAGCTGTAGTCAGTCGGTCAGCCAGTCATTCAGCCGGCGCTGCGCACCTGTCAGGTTCAGGTTCGCAGCGCTTGCCGGCTGTGCAGCCAGACCGTCAGGCTGTCGAAGGCGTCGCGCGCGCCTTGCAAGGCGTGGGCTTCGCGCCCCTGGGCGCCGGCCTCGCTGTCCAGATGCTCCAGAAACGCTTTCCACATCGGCCCCAGGTTTTCGCCATAACCGCGCAGATAGCGCAGCGGCAGGGCGGGGCTGATATCAGCCAGCTGCCGGGCCAGAAAGCGTCCGCCCAGCTGCGATCCTTCCACCACATAGGCCACGCCCAGTGCGTAGGCGTCGGCGGCGGTTACGCAAGGCGCGTCGGGGCAGTGCGCCACGGATGCGGCGTCGCCGGCCGCGGCCAGGTCGGCACGTATCCAGTCGCTTTTGCCGGCGCGAGCGTGGGCTTGCAAGCTGTCAGGCCACTCCAGCTGCCACAGGCGGCGCTCCAGCGGCTCCAACCAGCCCAGCAATGCGCGCAGATAGTTCAGATAGCCTTCGCGGTCCAGCTCGCCGCTGGTCAGGGCCAGCCCTTGATCCAGCGTTTCGTGCCTGTCACGCGTGCCGTCGCGCAGCACCTGGTGCACCGGTGAAATCATGGGCGGTTGCTCATGCTTGGGCAGGGGGCGTGGGCAGATGCAACGACCAGCATTGCGCCTGCCGCTCCAGTCGCCAGCCTGATGCCGCCGCCAGCAGTTCAATGTCCGCGGGCGGAAAGGCGGTGGGGGGGGTGGGAGTGGCGTCGGCCGGGGCGGTGTCGGCCTGCGCGGGGAAATGGGCGTGCCACGCGTCGGCCCGGGAACAGTCCAGCGTCAACGCGGCATCCGGCGGCAGCGTGGACAGCAGGCTCAACAGCCAGGCCAGCAACAGATACCGCGAAGTGTATTGCGGCACCTGCAAATCCACGACGTCTTCGGGCCACACGATGCTGTGCCGGGACAACAGCAGATGCGAGAACATCAGCTTGCGGCATTCGCGCAATAGCGTCTGCGTCGACGTAATTGCGCCGCTATCCAGCAGCCATTGATCCAGCTCGCGCACGATGGTGACGCTGTCTTCCAGCATGCCCGTCAAGTCGCCCGCCAGGCGTTGGCAACGTTGCTGCAAGGTATCGGCATCGGCGCCTTCGGGGCTTTGGCGCAGCATCGCCGCGGCCAGCGTGGCGTTGGACAAGGGGCCGACAACTTCGTGGCGCAGCACGGGGAACACCTGCGCCAGCACTTTGAACCGCACGCCCTGGGCCGCCAGGGCATTCATGGGATTAACCATCGACATGGCGGCCTCAGTGGGCTTGCCGCAGGATGGCCAGCAGCGCGTCGGGGTCCGCGGGCTTTTCGATCCAGCCATTGAACATGCCGTCTTCATCGCGGCGCTCGTGGCGGGCCAGGCCGCTTAGCGCGTAGATGCGCGGAGATTCGGTGCGCGCGCGCAGCCGCGTTGCCAGCTCATAGCCGTCCATGTCGGGCAGCAGGATGTCCACCAACACGGCCTCGGGCCTGAAGCTGTCGACCATTTCCAAAGCGGCTTCGCCTGTGGGGGCGCAGCGTGTTTCCACGCCTGACAGCGCCAGGAATTCGGCTAGTAACTCCGAGCCCATTTCATTGTCGTCAACCAGCAGGACGCGAACTGCGCGCACTTCGTTCAAAAGGTTCTCCAAGCTTCAGGGGGTAGATGCGGCGCGGGATTCGCGCGGCAGTCTTACCGTAAAAACGACCAGGCCATCCCGGCACTGAACCGTGATGTCGCCGTCATGGCCGCGCACCACTTGTTCGGCGATGTATAGCCCTAGCCCCAAGCCATTGCGGTTACGCGCATGGCCGAGCGATTCAGGTTTGAACGGCGAAAACAGGTGCGCCAGCACTTCAGGTGCAATGGGCGCGCCATGGTTGGTGACCTGCAATTCTATGTGGTCGCCGTCTTGCCGTGCGCGCACCAGGATGGGCTGTCGGGGCGCGCCATGCTGTCGCGCGTTGCTCATCAGGTTGGTCACGACCTGAGCGATGCGGTCGGTGTCCGCCATCAGCGCGAGTCCGGGTTGTACGTCGGGCTCGATGCGCAGGCCGGGGTAGGCCTGGCGCTTTTCCTCGATCAGGCCGTTGACCAGGTCGCTAAGCTTGCACCGGCCTTTTTCGATACCCAGGCCCATGCCGCCCTGTAGGCGCGACAAATCCAGCACTTGCGAGATCAGGCGTTGCATGCGGCCGCTGGAGTATCGGATGCGTTCGCCCATGCGCGCACCCGAATCGGTTTTGGACAGCAGCGTGGCCGCCATCGAAATCGATTGCAGCGGGTCGCGCAGATCATGGCCCAGCATGGCCAGCAGCGCGGTGCGGGCCCGGTCCACGTCGGCGGCGCGGCTGGTGGCGATGTGGGAAAGTTCGTCGCGCAGGTTGTCGGCGGCGTCCAGTTCGCCCGGCAGCCACGATGTGCTGGTATTGCGCACCACTTCGCGCCAGGCCTCGAACGATCCGCGCGGCGTCAGGCGTGGCCCTTGGCTGCCCACGGCGTATTGCTTTTCGGGTTTGCCGCCCCACACCAGCGTTTCAACCTGCTCTTTGCGCAGCCAGATCAGCCAGCCGTTGTTCATGGGGTCGAATTTGCATGCCAAGAGGCCGGCGTACGGCACCAGATCGGTTTGCAGTTCGGGGTAGTCGCGCGCGATGTTGTCGGTGTGGACGACGCGCTGTCCGCTTTGGTCCAGGGCGCACAGGATCCCCGCCAGCTCCCCGCGCGGCGCAATGCCGCCGAACACGGTGACGCTGTTGCCCCACAGGCACAGCGCGGCGTCGCTAGGGATCAGCGAGGCGGGCGTTTCCGGGCCGCTGGACAAGGCCAGGTGCAGGTTTTCCGACGCCGACACCCGTTCGGTCAGTTCACTGACCAGCGCGGCGTTGCGGCGGGCTTGCGCCGCGCGTTCGGCGCCTTCGATGTTGGCCACCGCGGCGGACAGCACCTGCGCCATCGCCTCGCAAGCCAGCCGGGCGGGGTAGGGGATCGGGCGCGGTGCATGGTGGTGACACGCGATCATGCCCCACAGCTTGCCCTCGATCACCAGCGACAGGCTCATCGAAGCCTGCACGCCCATGTTCGCCATGTATTCCAGATGAATAGGCGACACGCTGCGCAAGACTGAAAAGCTCATGTCCAGCGGCTTGGCGCTGGCCGACGGCGCGCCGCGTACCCGCACGGGGGCGTATCGCGCGTCCGCAATCTGGCGCAGCGTATTCACGGTGTACAGCCGGCGCGCCTGCGCGGGGATGTCACCGGCGGGGTAGCGGCGACCGACCCAGTCTTCCAGCGTTTCGTGGCGCTCTTCGGCAACGATTTCGCCGCTGTCGTCGGGATGAAAGCGGTAAGCCATTACCCGGTCGAAGCCGGTTGCGCGGCGCACTTCCCGCACGGCGCACTCCAGCAAGCCGGCGATATCGCGTTGGCGCCTGACGCGTTCAATGCTGCGGTAAATGCGCGCCGGGTCCGCCATATCCGCGTCTGTTGAAACCCGCAGTTCCAACTCCACGATAGTCAGCCCATCGCTGTTGCGATGACCGATGACGTCGAACATGGCGCCGTTCAAGGACAGCGTCAGGGGGTCGAAGATGGGATCGGGGTCGTCCAGCCAAGCGGGCAGGCAATGCGCCAGGCTGGGAGGCAGCGCGCCCGCGGGGCAGCACTGGCCCAGCGTCAACGGCGCGCCAAGCACGGCGGGGGCGTTTTCGCTGGCAAACTGCAAAATGCCATCCGAGTCGAACGCCAGCAACGCGCCCAACGGCTGAATAGCGCCCGGAATATGGATGGGTTCGCTATCGCAATTGGCGAGCGTGACGGGTGTTGGGGATTGGGTCGGCGCATTCATTGTGGGTGGGGTACCTGGGACGCGCAATGAGCTGTCATTATGTCAAATATATTGTATGAATGTATGCATTTGCAGCCCTGTCACCTATCTGGAGCTTCCATGGCCCGTCTTGCCTACGCCGATCTATCTCATCCCGACGCACGTCCCCTGGTGGAGCGCATCGTTGCAGAGCGCGGCAGTGTGCTTCATCTGTACCAAATGCTGCTGCACAGCCCCGCAGTCGCCGGCGGCTGGTTGAACTATCTGACTTCCATCCGGCAACTGAGCAGCTTGCCGGGAGACCTGCGCGAACTGGTCATCATGCGCGTTGCCGCGCTTAACGGCGCGCCTTACGAGGCCGATCAGCACGCGCCGATCGCACTGCGGGAAGGCGTGTCGCAGGCCCAGCTGGATGCGCTGGGCGATTGGGAAAACTCAGCGCTGTTCGACTCGCGCCAAAAAGCCGTGTTGGCCTACACCGACGCCATGACGCGCCATGTACAGGTGCCGCAGCCCGTGTTTGATGCTGCCCGCGCCGCCATGGGCTCGGAAAAACTCATTGTCGAACTGACCGCGACGGTGGCGGCCTACAACATGGTGTCGCGCTTTTTGGAAGCGTTGCAGGTGCATTCGGAGGATCACCGCTAAGGCCACCATCCAGCAGGCCAACGGGTACGTCAGCAAGTTGCGTGCCCAAAACTTCGGGCACGCGATTTGTTTGCGCAGTGCTGTGGGGTCAGCGGCGCTGCGCGTCGATCAGCGCATCCAGTTTCACGGCGTCGGCGACGAACAGGCGGATGCCTTCGGACAGTTTCTCGCTGGCCATCGCATCGTCATTGAGCAGCGTGCGGAAGCTGACTTCGTCCGCGCCGATACGGTCGATCGCCGGGCCCGTGTCGTCCGCGCGCAGTTGCGCCGGCGCATCGCCTTGCGTGCCGGCCAGCCGGTTGAGCAGGTCCGGGCTGATGGTCAGCAGATCGCACCCCGTCAGCGCAAGGATCTGGCCCACGTTGCGGAAGCTGGCGCCCATGATTTCGGTAGAAATGTCGTGCTGTTTGTAATACCGGTAGATGCGCGTCACCGACAGCACGCCCGGATCCCGCGGACCGGCGTTGTCCGCTTCGACCCACGCGGCGCCGGCGCTTTTCTTATGCCAGTCATAGATTCGGCCAACAAAGGGCGAGATCAGCTGCACGCGCGCATCGGCGCAGGCGACGGCCTGGGGCAGCGAAAACAGCAGCGTCAGATTGCAGCGCACGCCTTCGGCTTGCAGGGCGCGCGCGGCCTGGATGCCTTCCCAGGTGGACGCAATCTTGATCAGCACGCGCTCGCGCGGCACGCCGGCGGCTTCGTACAGGGCGATCAGGCCACGCGCGCGCTCGATGGTGGCGCGAGTGTCGAACGACAGGCGCGCATCGACTTCGGTCGAGACGCGGCCCGGCACGATGTTCAAAATGGCGCGGCCGAAGGCGACCAGCAGGCGGTCGACCAGCTCGGGCGCCGAGGCGCCCTGGTGATCGCGCACGGTCTGTTCCAGCAGGGGGCGATAGGCCTCTTGCTGGACGGCTTTCAGAATAAGGGACGGGTTGGTGGTGGCGTCCGTGGGACGCAACGCCTTCATCGCTTCGAAATCCCCGGTGTCGGCGACAACGGTGGTGTGATTGCGCAGGGCGTCAAGTTGGCTGGACATGGACAAGTAACGGCTCACGACGGCTAGGGTTGAAGGTTCGTTAGCGTATCACTGCCGTGGGCGTGTGGCCGTCAGCCAGGAGTGGGAGGGCGGGGGGAGAATCGCCATCCTGGCCTTATTTGGCGCGGTTCGCCGGGGAATTGGTCCGGTCAAGGTATAATCCGAAGGTTTGATTATCGATTCTAAAACCGGGGTTTACTGTGCTGCCGCAACTTTTTCCCGAGGGGATCAACCGCTTCCCTCCTGCAATTCTGGCTCTGGCGGACGGTACCATTTTTCGAGGCGTGTCGATCGGTGCGCCTGGGGCTACCGTTGCCGAAGTGGTGTTCAACACCGCGATGACCGGGTACCAGGAAATTCTCACCGATCCCAGCTATAGCGGTCAGATCGTTACGCTGACCTATCCGCACATTGGCAACACCGGCGTCAACGCCGAAGACGTGGAAGCCAATCGCGTCTATGCCGCCGGACTCGTGGTCCGCGACTGTCCCGCCCGCGTGTCGAACTTCCGTTCCACGCAATCCCTGCCCGACTATCTGGCCGCGCAGGGCATCGTCGCCATTTCCGGCATCGACACCCGCAAGCTCACCCGCATCCTGCGAGAAAAAGGCGCCCAGGGCGGCTGCATCTTCGTGGGCACCGATGCTGAACGCGCCGTTGAAATGGCCAAGGGCTTTGCCGGCATGGCGGGCCAGGATCTGGCCAAGGACGTGTCGCAAAAATCCACCACCGAATGGACCGAAGGCACGTGGCAACTGGGCGAGGGTTTCTCCAAGCCCGACCAGTCCAAGTTCCACGTCGTTGCCTACGACTACGGCATCAAGACCAACATCCTGCGCCTGCTGGCGGACCGTGGCTGCCGCTTGACGGTGGTGCCGGCGCAAACCAGCGCCGAAGAAGTCCTGAAGCTCAACCCTGACGGCGTGTTCCTGTCCAACGGCCCCGGCGACCCCGAGCCCTGCGACTACGCCATCGACGCCACGCGCGTGTTCCTGGACAAGAAGCTGCCGGTCTTCGGCATCTGCCTGGGCCATCAGATCATGGGCCTGGCCGTGGGCGGCAAGACGCTCAAGATGAAGACGGGCCACCACGGCGCGAACCACCCCGTGCAAGACCTCCAGTCCAAGCGCGTGTTCATCACCAGCCAGAACCACGGCTTCGCGGTCGACGCGGCCAGCCTGCCAGCCAATGCGCGCGTGACGCACGTGTCGCTGTTTGACGGCACGTTGCAGGGCTTCGAGCTCACCGACCGCCCGGCCTTCTGCTTCCAGGGTCACCCCGAAGCCAGCCCGGGTCCGCACGACATCCTTGAACTGTTCGACAAGTTCATCGACCTGATGTCCGGCCAAAAGTAAAGATTGCATCATGCCCAAGCGTACAGACCTAAAAAGCATACTCATCATCGGCGCCGGCCCCATCATCATCGGGCAGGCTTGCGAATTCGATTATTCCGGCGCACAGGCGTGCAAGGCGCTCAAGGCCGAGGGTTACCGCACCATCCTGGTGAACAGCAACCCCGCCACGATCATGACGGACCCGGAAACGGCCGACGTCACCTACATCGAGCCCATCACCTGGCAAGCCGTTGAAAAGATCATCGAGCGTGAAAAGCCCGATGCGCTGCTGCCCACCATGGGCGGCCAGACCGCGCTGAACTGCGCACTGGACCTGGCCCACCACGGCGTGCTCAAAAAGTACAACGTGGAACTGATCGGCGCGAACGAACACGCCATCGAAAAGGCCGAAGACCGCCAGAAGTTCAAGCAGGCCATGACCGACATCGGCCTGGAATCGGCCAAGTCGGGCGTGGCCCACAGCATGGACGAAGCCTGGGAAGTGCAGCGCCGCATTGCCGCCGAAGTGGGCACGTCCGGCTTCCCCGCCGTGATCCGCCCCAGCTTCACCATGGGTGGTTCGGGCGGCGGTATCGCCTACAACGCCGAAGAATTCGAAACGATCTGCCGTCGCGGCCTGGAAGCCTCGCCGACCAACGAACTGCTGATCGAAGAATCCTTGCTGGGCTGGAAGGAATTCGAGATGGAAGTGGTCCGCGACAAGGCGGATAACTGCATCATCGTCTGCTCGATCGAAAACCTGGACCCGATGGGCGTGCACACCGGTGACTCGATCACCGTGGCGCCGGCCCAGACGCTGACCGACAAGGAATACCAGATCATGCGTAATGCATCGATCGCGGTATTGCGCGAGATCGGCGTGGACACGGGCGGCTCGAACGTGCAGTTTGCCGTCAACCCGAAGAACGGCCGGATGATCGTCATCGAGATGAACCCGCGCGTGTCGCGTTCGTCGGCGCTGGCATCCAAGGCTACCGGCTTTCCCATCGCCAAGGTCGCCGCGCGCCTGGCCGTGGGTTACACGCTGGACGAGCTCAAGAACGAAATCACCGGCGGCGCCACGCCGGCCTCGTTCGAACCGTCGATCGACTACGTCGTCACCAAGGTGCCGCGTTTCGCCTTCGAAAAATTCCCCACCGCCGACGCGCGCCTGACCACCCAGATGAAGTCCGTGGGTGAAGTCATGGCCATCGGCCGCACCTTCCAGGAATCGTTCCAGAAGGCGCTGCGCGGTCTGGAAGTGGGCGTTGACGGCCTGAACCAGAAAACCACCGACCGCGAAAAGCTGCAAGTCGAACTGGGCGAGCCCGGTCCGGAGCGCATCTGGTACGTGGGCGATGCCTTTGCGCAGGGCTTCACGCTGGACGAAGTGCACAACATCACGCACATCGACCCGTGGTTCCTGTCGCAGATCAAGGAAATCGTCGACATCGAACTGGCGCTGGAACAAAAGACGCTGGCCGACCTGGACTACGCCACCTTGTGGGAACTGAAGCGCCGCGGTTTCTCGGACCGCCGCCTGGCCTTCCTGCTGGATTCGGCTGAATCCGAAGTGCGCAAGCTGCGTCACCAGTTGAACGTGCGCCCGGTCTACAAGCGCGTGGACACCTGCGCCGCCGAATTCGCCACCCGCACCGCGTACATGTATTCCACGTACGAAGAAGAGTGCGAATCCGCGCCCACCGATCGCAAGAAGATCATCGTGCTGGGCGGTGGCCCGAACCGTATCGGTCAAGGCATCGAATTCGACTACTGCTGCGTGCACGCCGCGCTGGCGCTGCGTGAAGACGGGTACGAGACCATCATGGTCAACTGCAACCCGGAAACCGTGTCCACTGACTACGACACGTCCGATCGCCTGTACTTCGAACCGCTGACCTTGGAAGACGTGCTGGAAATCGTCCACAAGGAAAACCCGGTCGGCATGATCGTCCAGTACGGCGGCCAGACGCCGTTGAAGCTGGCGCGCGCCCTGGAAGCCAACGGCGTGCCCATCATCGGCACCAGCCCGGAATCCATCGACGTTGCCGAAGATCGCGAACGCTTCCAGAAGCTGCTGAACAAGCTGGGCCTGCGTCAACCGCCCAACCGCACCGCGCGCACGGAAGGCGAGGCCCTGGCCCACGCCACCGAGATCGGCTACCCGCTGGTCGTGCGTCCCAGCTACGTGCTGGGCGGTCGCGCCATGGAAATCGTGCATGAACAGCAAGACCTCGAGCGCTACATGCGCGAGGCCGTGAAGGTCAGCAATGACTCGCCCGTGCTGCTGGACCGCTTCCTGAACAACGCCACCGAAGTTGACGTGGACTGCCTGGCCGACGGCGAAACCGTCTTCATCGGCGGCGTCATGGAACACATCGAGCAGGCCGGCGTGCACTCGGGCGACTCGGCTTGCAGCCTGCCGCCTTACTCGCTGTCGGCGGAAGTCATCGCCGAGATCAAGCGCCAGACCACGATGATGGCCAAGGCCTTGAACGTCAGCGGCCTGATGAACGTGCAGTTCGCCATCCAGGGCGGCGACGTCTACGTGCTGGAAGTGAACCCGCGTGCATCGCGCACCGTGCCCTACGTGTCCAAGGCCACCGGCCTGCAATTGGCCAAGATCGCCGCGCGCGCCATGGCCGGCCAGACGCTGGCGGCGCAAGGCATCACCAAGGAAGTCGTGCCGCCTTACTTCTCGGTCAAGGAAGCCGTGTTCCCGTTCGTGAAGTTCCCGGGCGTGGACACCATCCTGGGCCCGGAAATGAAGTCGACCGGCGAAGTGATGGGCGTGGGCATGAGTTTCGGCGAAGCCTTTGTGAAGTCGCAGCTGGCGGCGGGTGTGCGCCTGCCGGAATCCGGCACGGTGTTCATCAGCGTGAAGAACCAGGACAAGCCTCGCGCCGTGGAAGTGGCGCGTGGCCTGCACGCCCTGGGCTTCAAGCTGGTTGCCACGCGCGGCACGGCGGCCGAAATTGAAACCGCTGGCATTCCGGTGCAAGTGGTCAACAAGGTCACCGAAGGCCGTCCGCACATCGTCGACATGGTCAAGAACGGCGAAATCGCGCTGGTCATCAACACCGTCGAAGAACGTCGCAACGCCATCGTCGATTCGCGCACGATCCGTACGCAATCGCTGGCCGCCCGCGTTACCTTCTTCACCACCATCGCCGGCGCCCGCGCCGCGGTCGAAGGCATGCAGTATCTGCGCCAGGGCCTGGGCTTGCAGGTCTACCCGTTGCAGGATCTGCACGCGTCGTTGTCTGCTAACTAAGCCTGTTGATACCTATGCGCAACGGCGCGCGGCGGTGAAGCCCGCTGCGCGCCCTTGAGGTAGGATGCCGGGGCGGCCCTTGAAAAAGGGTCGCCCTTTTTCCATTCCTGCATTCCATTTGCGGTTACGACGATCCCATGAACCGAGTCTTCATCACCGGCGCCAGCAGTGGCCTGGGCCGCGCGCTGGCGCAGCAATACGCCGCCGCGGGCGCCACGCTGGGCTTGCTTGGCCGCCGTGTAGAGGCGCTGCGCGAGTTGGCCGACAGCCTGCCGGGCGAGCACCGTTGTTATGCGGTGGATGTGCGCGATCGCGCGGCGCTGCATGCAGCGGCGACCGATTTCATTGCGTTCTGCCAGGGTCGCGTCGACGTGGTCATCGCCAGCGCGGGCATCAGCGCCGGCACGCTGACCGATCACGGCGAAGACTATGACGTGTTCAAGGCCATCGTGGACACCAATCTGTTGGCCACCGTAGCCACCTTTGAACCGTTCGTGGGCGCCATGCGCGCCGCCGGGTCCGGGCGGCTGGTCGGGATCGCCAGCGTGGCGGGGGTGCGTGGGCTGCCGGGGGCGGGCGCGTACAGCGCCTCCAAGTCGGCGGTGGTGACGTATTGCGAAAGCCTGCGCCTGGAACTGGCCGGCGACGGCATCCGCGTGGTGACCATTGCGCCCGGCTACATCAAGACCGCCATGACGGCCAAGAACCCGTATTCGATGCCCTTCCTGATGGAGGCGGACGCCTTTGCGCAACGCGCGCAGGCAGCCATTACGCGTGGCACGTCTTACACGGTGATTCCGTGGCAGATGGGCGTGGTGGCCAAGCTGATGCGCCTGTTGCCCAATGCCGTCTATGACAAGCTGGCGCGTGACGCGCCACGCAAGCCTCGCAAAGCGGGGTAGCTGATTTCGCGACGGTTACGGGACGATTACGGCAGGTTTACGGCACCACGTCGTCGCCGACCTCGTCGGCCACGTGGCCGACGTCGCCCCAATCCAGTACTTCCCACTTGCGACCCTGTACCGCGACGCGGTTGATGCTGACGTTCAGCAACGCGGCGTCGCGCGCGCCATTCAGTGCCACACCGGACGCATGGCGCCAGATGATGTCCAGCACGCCACCGTGCGTGAACATCAGGATGCGTTCGCCATCATGGCGGCTGGCAATGTCGTCCACGGTGGAGATCACGCGGGATTGGAATTGCCCCAGCGACTCGCCCCCGTCCAGCGGACGCAGCGGGTCGCGGCTTTTCCAGGCGGCAGCGGCTTCGGGCGCCTGTACATCAATGTGTTCGTGGTCCAGCCCTTCCAGGACGCCAAAGCCCCGTTCACGGATACCGGGCTCGACCCGTACGCGCAGGCCCAGCTGTTCGCCTACGGGCAAGGCCGTGGCATGGGCGCGTTGCAGGTCGCTGCTGTAGATGGCGTGGATGGGCGTGTGGCGTGCGTCTTCGCGCAGGCGGGCGGCAAGCAGGCTGGCCTGATTGACGCCGAATTCGTTCAGGGGAATGTCTTTCCAGCCTTGCAGGCGGCGCTGGCGGTTCCAGTCGGTTTCGCCATGGCGGATGAACCAGATTTCAGTCATTACGTTTGTGATGCGCAACTAAGGCTTAAAGCTGGGCCGGCGCAAGGGCCGCGCGCGGCTTCCAGATGGTTTGGATGATGGAGCTTAACGCCACCAGCGCGGGTTCGCTGGCGCGTTCATAGGGCAGGATGAAGCCTAGCATGGCGTCGGCACGTGCCTGGCCCCACACCATGAAATCGTTTGAGGCGGCGCCTGCCAAGGCGGTTTCTTCGCGCAACAACGCGCAGCCCGCGCCGGCGCGCACCAGCGCTTCCAGGTTGGCCTGGTCATCGTTCTGCATGACGACGCGGGGCGACAGGCCGTGGCGTTCAAACATGTCGCGCAGCAGCAGATGGGTGTGGCTGCCCGACGGGCCGTCCAGCCAGGGCAACTGCGCCACTTCGCGCCAACCGCCACGCTTAAGCACCGCGGCATGTTCGTGGGGCAGCGCGATGCGATAGCGCACGCTGCGCAGCGGCAGCCACAACACGCCACGCGGGGGATTGGCCGCGATGGTCAGCGCTGCCGGCAGCCGCCCGGTGCTGACCTGTTCGGCCAAGGTGGCGGTGGGCAGTGTCTGCGTCTTCAGTTCCACCAGCGGCAGGCGCTGCGTGACCGCCGAGGCCAGCTCGCCCAGGCGCAGGAAATCCGGTTTTTCGCTGGGCACGCCAAGCTCGACCACCCCATGCAGGCTGCCTTGCAACTGCCGGGCCTCGGACTTGAATTGCGCGCCCAGCACCAGCAGCGACTCCGCGGTGGGCAGCAGCACTTCGCCCGCCTTGGCCAGCGCCAGCCGGCCGCCACTGCGGTCGAACAGCGCCACGCCCAGGCTCTGTTCCAGCGCCTTGATCTGCGCGGTAACGGCGGGCTGGGTCAGGGACAGCGCTTCGGCCGCCTTCGTCAGGTTGCCCAGGCGGGCAACCGTGACGAAGGCGCGGATCTGATAGATTTCCATGGCCGCCAGTTTAGGCCGCCAACAGCCGCACCTGCGTGGGTTCCAGTCCGATGGATACCGGCGCGCCGATGGGAAACGGCGACAGCCCGGCCAGGTGCGACTGATCCGCCGTCAGGCGTTGTTCGCCGATCAGCACCTGATAGCGCGTGAATTCGCCCAGGAATTCGCTGCTTTCCACAATGCCGGGCAGCCACACATAGCGCGCGTCGCCC
Source organism: Achromobacter sp. ESBL13 (assembly GCF_036668755.1). Classification (NCBI taxonomy): domain Bacteria; kingdom Pseudomonadati; phylum Pseudomonadota; class Betaproteobacteria; order Burkholderiales; family Alcaligenaceae; genus Achromobacter; species Achromobacter sp. ESBL13. The sequence goes on from NZ_JAZEVT010000008.1 coordinate 176,588, forward strand.
AGGCCGTCCGCCATTTCGATCTGTACGGTGTGGGGCCGGAAGCTGGCGGCCAGCCGGCTGGCGGCGGGGGCTTCCGCCGTCAGGGGCAGGTGCAGGTCGCCCACGCCGGGCACGGCCAGCACCACGCTGCCGCTGGTGCGTTCGCGCACATCGCCTTCCAGCACGTTCATCGTGCCGACGAAGTTGGCCACGAAGCGGTTCGTCGGATAGTCGAACAGCGTGCTGGGCGCGCCGATCTGCTGCACCACGCCGTGATCCAGCACCGCCATGCGGTCGGCCGTCGTCATGGCTTCTTCCTGGTCGTGCGTGACGAAGATGGTGGTGATGCCCAGGCGCCGTTGCAGGCTCAGCAGGTCTTGGCGCATCTGCACGCGCAGCTTCTTGTCCAGATTGGACAGCGGCTCGTCCAGCAGCAGCACCTGGGGTTCGATGACGATGGTGCGCGCCAGCGCCACGCGCTGCTGCTGGCCGCCCGACAGCTGGTTGGGCCGGCGCTTGCCATACTGCGACAGGCCCACCAGTTCCAGCGCGGCTTCGACCTTGGCGCGAATCTCGGCGCGCGGCAACTTGCGTTCGACCAGCCCGAAGGCCACGTTGTCCCACACCGTCATGTGCGGCCACAACGCATAGTTCTGGAACACCATGCCGATGTTGCGATCCCAGGGCGGGGTGCCGGTGATGTCTTTGCCGTCCACCAGCAGCTGGCCGGCGCTATGGCGATTAAAGCCCGCGATCAAGCGCAGCAGGGTCGACTTGCCGGAGCCGGACGGGCCCAGCAGCGCAAAGAACTCGCCCGGTTCGATGTGGATATTTACGTCTTTCAGCACTTCCGTCTTGCCATAGGACAGGCGGATGTTGCGGCACTCTACGCTGACCTTCTTCATGCGGATTCCCCTTCAGTGCGTGCCGGACGCTGGCGCGACTGGGCGCGCTCAACCAGCAGGTGCGATACATACGTGCCGATGGCCACCGCGGCCACCGCCAGCACGCCCAGCGCGGCGCCGGGCCCCCGGCCCGCCGCGCTTTGCATATACAGATAGATGCCGTAGCTCATGGGCGCCTGGCTGTCCTTGGTGACCAACATGATGGTGGCCGACAATTCCACCGCCGCCGTCACGAAGCTGGTCACGAAGCCGGCCAGCATGCCGCCCGCCATCAGGGGCACGACAACGCGACGGATCGTGCTCATGCGGGTGGCGCCCAGCGATTGCGCGGCTTCTTCCAGCGACACGTTGATCTGCTGCAACGAGGCCACGCAAGAACGCAACGCATAGGGCAGGCGCCGGACCGAATACGCGATCATGATGATGATCCACGACGAGGTCAGCAGCGTGCCGGTGCCCGGCAGTTCGATGCCGCGAAACGTGCGCAGAAAGCCGATCGCCAGCACGATGCCCGGTATCGCCAGCGCGGCCGAGGCCATGAAGTCCAGCCACTGGCGGGCCGGCAGCCGCGTGCGCAGCATCAGGTAGGCGATGGCGGTACCAAGAATCACGTCCACGCCGGCTGCCAGCCCGCAATAGAGCAGGGTGTTGGCGATCATGCCCTGCGATTCCGAGAACACTGCCGAGTAATGCGCCAGCGTGTAGCCATCCGGCAGCGGGGCGAAGCTCCAGACGCTGGCCAGCGACAGCAGCAGCACGCCCATGTGCGGCGACAGCACCAGCAGCAACACCAGGATGATCCAGCCATAGGCCAACACGCTTTCCATCGGCCCCAGCTTGCGCTTCTGAATGGAGTTGCCGCCCTTTTGCAGGGTGGAATAATCGCGCCCCTTGAGCACGCGCGCCGACAACCACAACGCCAGGATCGAAAACGCGATCATGATGACGCTGATCACATAGCCCAGCGGATCTTCCAGCCCCACCTGCGTGATGCGCAGGTAGGCTTGTGGCGCCAGCATGTTCGTCGTGCCCAGCACCAGCGGCGTGCCCAGGTCGTCGAACACCTTGACGAACACCAGCGACGCGCCGGCCACGTAACCGGGCAGGGCCAGCGGGAAAATCACGCGGCGGAACAGGCGAAACCCGCGCGAGCCCAGGTTGAACGCGGCTTCTTCCATGGCGCCGTCGATGTTGCGCAACGCCACCACCAGGTTCATCAGGATGAACGGAAAGTAGTGCAGCGCTTCAACGAAGATGACGCCGTTCAAGCCTTCCATGAACGGGATCGTGAACCCGAACCAATCGTTCAGCAGCAGGTTGACGCTGCCCGACCGTCCGAAGATCAGCTGCATCGCCACGGCGCCCACAAACGGCGGCATGATGAGCGGCAGCACGCCCAGCGTCTGGATGATCAGCGCACCGCGAAAATCAAAGCGCACCGTGAAGTACGCCAGCGGCACCGCGATCAGGGAGGCCAGCAGCGCCGACCAGCCCGCCACGTACAGGCTGTTGAAGAACGCTTCCTGCATCAGGGGCTGATTGAAGAAGGCACCAAAGTGGCCCATCGTGAAACTGCCGTCGGCGTTCACGAAGGCGCTGTAGAAGACCGTGCCCACGGGCACGGCAAGAAAAAGCAGCAGAAAGCCGAATACCAGCAGCGCCGTCAAAACGGGGCCGGCGGGCAGGCGTGAGTGGCCCGAAGAATTCATCGAGATTCCCGAAATCGTTGCCAGGGGACGGCGCACCGGACGCGTGCCCGGTGCGGTTCGCTAAGGCGGTTCGCCAGTTGCTGTTCGCTAGAGGCGGCTTACAGCGCGCCCGCCTGCCTGGCCAGCTTCACGGCTTCTTCGTAGTTGGCCTTGGACTTGCCGTTCCACTCGCCTTCCAGCTGGGTGATCTGCTGGTTGACCGTGGCGTCTTTCTTGTTGCCCGCGAAGATGGCCAGGAAGGCTGGGTCGGCGGCCTTCTTGCCATCGACCAGCGGCGCCCAGGCAAGCTTGCGCGCTTGTGCCAGCAGCTCGGCCGCCTTGCCGGTCTTGGCCTTGTCGCCCAGTTTGGCTTCGGCGTCGTAGATGGCCTTGGTGGCCGCCTGCAATTCCTTCAGGCGGAAAGTGACGGTTTGGTCATACAGCGATTGCACGACGTAATAACGCGTCTGGGACAGGTCGGCGTTGAATTGCACCTTGCTGCGCTTGGCGATGTCGGCCGGGTCCGGATAGCCGGGTGGGATCTTGCCGGCAAGCGCGGAGTAAGGCAGCACCGGAAGACGCGAAATCTTCGGTTCCAACAGCAGCTCCTGGCCGGCCTGGCTTAACGTGAAGGCGATGAATTTCTTGCCTTCCTCGGTGTTCTTCGCGCCCTCGATCAAGGCGATGTTCGCGGGCACAATCGCGGTCTCGGACGGATAGACGAATTCCACGGGGAACTTGGAATACTTGCTGGACAGGCCAAAGAAGTCGATGACCGGGCCGGCGCCGAACTGGCCGTTGTTCACGCCGTCTGGCACGCCGAATGACCGTTCTGTCACCGCGCTGCTGTTGCCGGACATGCGCAGCAAGGTGTTCCAGCCGTCATCCCAGCCTTCGCCTTGCAGAATGGTCTCCACGGTCAAATGCATGGTGCCCGAGCGCGACGGCGACGTGATGCCCACGTGGCCAAACCACTTGGGCGACAGCAGATCCTTCCATTCCACCGGCGCGGGAATCTTGTGCGCCGCGATATAACGCGTGTTGTAGACAATGCCGTAGCCGGCCAGGGCCTGGCCCAGGTACATGCCGGACGGATCGTTGATAGGGTAGTTGCCGATCTTGTCCGGCACGTCTTTGTTTGCCACGTCGGACGACTTGGCCAGCAGCTTGTCGCGGCCCAGCACTTCGAAGGCGTCGGGCGCGCTGGCCCAGAACACTTCGGGGCGTTGGCCGGCGGGCGTTTCACGCACATAGGCAATGCCCGACACGGTGTTCTTATTCAGGATTTCCAGCGTGATGCCGGGGTTGGCCTTTTCAAACGCGCTCTTGTAAGCCTGCGTCAGGTCCTTCGGGAACGACGTGATCACCGTGACGGTGCCGGCCAGGGCGGGTGCCGAGCAGACGGCCAGCAGGGCGCCTGCAAGGGCGGTGCGCATTGCATGCATGGTTTGTCTCCGTAGTTTTAATTTGTCTGGAGACAGTAATGTCTGGTCTGCAACGCGTCCAATCAGAAATTTTGATGCGGCTCATCAGCGCGGGGCCGTGATGGTGGCGCCCCCGCTGGTGACGCGCTGCGGTTAAGCCGTGGTGGACACGGCGGCGCCCGCTGAGCCCGCTTCGGCTCTGGCCATGGCCGCCTTGGCCTGCAGGACCAGCACCTTCTGGATCTGCCCTTGGATCTGCATGGCCTGGCCGTTCAGCGCTTGAAGCTGCTGTGCCTTCATCTCGTCCGACATGCCGCTGGCCTGCACCTTGGCGATCTGATCCATGATGCGCTTGAGCTGCTTTTGCAGTTCTTTGATCTGACGCGTGAATTCGTCATCGTTACCGGCGTCTTCCGAGGCCTTGGTGCCCCCTACACGCAGCGCCCCAGCCTTGTTGACGCGGATCGTGCCGTCGGGGCTGACCGTTGTCGCCTCCCCGCCTGCGGGATCCGTCGCTTCCTTGTTGGCTTGAATCTTCTGGGCCCACAGGTCGGCCATACTGCCGGTCCGGGATGTGCCGCCGATGGAATTGATAGCCATGATGTCTCCAGGTACTTGGTGGGGATTGCGGGGCGTTCATCTGATGAACGGCATGTTGGGGTCCAACTTAAACATTGCCGCCTTTTCGCGGCCCCCTTTACACTGGCGCCCGCTTACCCCGACACCTTATTTGGGATATCCATGTCCAATTCCTATTTCCCGCGTTGGCGCCTGGCGGACGACGCCGAACCCGGCGTCATCATTGCGCCCGATGAACGGCTGTCCTGGCCCAAAAACGTCGCCATGGGCGCGCAGCACGTTGTGGCCATGTTCGGCTCGACGGTGCTGGCGCCGTTGCTGATGGGCTTTGATCCCAACGTCGCGATCCTGATGTCCGGCATCGGCACGCTGATCTTCTTCCTGTTCGTCGGCGGCCGGGTGCCCAGCTATCTGGGGTCCAGCTTCGCTTTCATCGGGGGCGTAATCGCGGTCACCGGCTATGCGGGCGGGGGCGCCAACGCCAACATCGGCGTCGCGCTGGGCGCGATCATCGCGTGTGGCCTGGCGTATACGCTGATCGGGGTGGTCGTGTGGATCGTCAATGCACGCTCGGGCAGCGGCGCCAACTGGATCGACGCCTTGATGCCGCCTGTTGTCACGGGCGCGGTGGTGGCGGTAATCGGCTTGAACCTGGCGCCCATCGCGGCTAAGGGCGCCATGGGCGCGTCGGGTTTTGACACGTTCATGGCGCTGGTGACCATTGTTTGCGTCGGCGGCATCGCCGTCTACACCAAGGGCATGGTGCAGCGCCTGTTGATCCTGGTTGGCCTGATCCTGGCGTGCGTGGTGTACGCCGCGCTGGCCAACGGCATGGGGCTGGGCAAGCCGATCGACTTTTCGGGCGTGGCCGCCGCCGCGTGGATCGGCCTGCCGCATTTTGCAGCCCCGGTCTTCAAAGCCGAGGCCATGGGGCTGATCGTGCCGGTCGCGATTATCCTGGTCGCCGAAAACCTGGGCCACGTGAAGGCGGTCAGCGCCATGACGGGCCAGGACCTGGACCGCTATCTGGGCCGCGCCTTCGTGGGCGACGGGGTGGCAACCATGGTGTCGGGCGCGGTGGGCGGCACGGGCGTCACGACCTATGCCGAGAACATCGGCGTCATGGCGGTCACCCGCATCTATTCCACGCTGGTTTTCGTCGTGGCCGCGCTGATCGCCGTCGTGCTGGGGTTTTCGCCCAAGTTCGGCGCACTGATCCAGACCATTCCCGGGCCCGTGTTGGGCGGCATGTCGGTGGTGGTGTTCGGCCTGATCGCGATCGCAGGCGCGCGGATCTGGGTCGTCAACCAAGTGGATTTCAGCGACAACCGCAATCTGATCGTGGCCGCCGTCACCTTGGTGCTGGGCGCCGGCGACTTCACCATCAAGATCGGCGACTTCATGCTGGGCGGAATCGGTACCGCCACGTTCGGCGCGATCATCCTGTATGCGCTGCTGCGCCGTCGTAAGCCGGGGCCGATTGTCTAGGCAGTTGCAGGCGGGCGCGATCTCCGGGCAGGTCGCGTCGCCTGGAGGGATTTTTGACAAAATAGCCGTTTTTGGCGGGTTACAGCCCCGAAATGCGTGCAAAAGCACGTTTTCCGGGGTCGCTTGCAATTCCGGTGGAGTTTGCCCACAATATGACTTTGATTGCCCCGGTTCCGACCCGAGCCGGGGTTTTGTTTTGGTCGTCCGCGCCGCTAGCTTCGTGTCAAATCTTGCACCGACAGCAGGTGCGCGCCAGGGTAACGACCTTCACCGAGAACGCTCCGTCGGGGCGTTTTTCTACTTTTTGTTTGGGAAACGACATGTCTGCCATTCCTTTGACCGTGCGCGGGGCCGAGCGCTTGCAAGAAGAGCTCCAGCGGCTGAAAACCGTGGAACGTCCTGCCGTTATCAACGCCATCGCCGAAGCGCGAGCGCAGGGCGATCTGTCGGAAAACGCCGAATATGACGCTGCTCGCGAGCGCCAAGGCTTTATCGAAGGCCGGATTGCCGAACTTGAAGGCACGCTTTCCAACGCCCACCTGATCGATCCGACTTCGCTGGATGCCGAAGGCCGTGCCGTTTTCGGCGCTACCGTGGATATCGAAGACCTGGATTCGGGTGACCGCGTGACGTACCAGATCGTCGGTGACGTCGAAGCCGATATCAAGGCCAATCTGATTTCCGTATCCAGCCCGGTGGCGCGCGCGCTGATCGGCAAGAGCGAAGGCGATGTGGTCGAGGTCAAGGCCCCGGCTGGCGTTCGCGAATACGAAGTATTGGGCGTGCGTTACATCTAACGCGTTCGCCTTGGCGGTACACTGTCAAAACGCCATAGCTTGAAGCCTGCGTTAGGCGGGCTGCCCGCGGTACCTGCGCGGATCGCTATGGTGGACCGGGCGCGTAAAGCGCCCGTTTTTGTGCCCGGCCTTATCTTTTTGCCGTCTTGCGGCTGGTGCCGCTGCGTGCTCCGGCCCGCAGGCTCAGCGCACTGCCGGCGCGGCGGGGAATGCCGTGGCCGCTGGCGGTAGCCCGCTTGTTGCTGGGGCGCATGGGCTTGCCGTTCTTGTTCAGCTGGTCTTGCGGCACGAAGCGCGCCTTGGCCGCCTTGGGCTCTTCGGACTCGCTACGGCGCGGACGCTTGGCCAGGCTCTTGCCTTCGGCGGCCAGCTTCTTCGGCGTGTAGGGTTCGGAAGCGCGGCGCTTGGCAGGAGCCACGGGCTCCATCGCGGCCAGCGCGGCGGGCTTGACGTTGCCGGCCAGGGGACGGAACAGAATCAGGGTCTTGCCCAGGTGGTGCACCGGGGCGCAAGACAGGGTGTCGCAGATCGTCGACAACATGGTCTCGCGGGCCTCGCGGTCATCGCCGCCGGCGCGTACCTTGATGAGGCCATGAGACGCCAGTGCCAGGTCGATTTCCTTGAGCACGGCTTCGGTCAGGCCATTGTCGCCAATCAGGACGACGGGGCGCAGAGGGTGAGCGGCGGAGCGAAGGTCGCTGCGCTCACGAGAGGTAAGTTCTAATATAGGCATGCGTGGAATTGTACGGTAATGGCCAAGAATAAATTCTCTAAAGACTGGATTCACCAGCACATCAACGATCCCTATGTGAAGCTGGCGCAACAGAAGGGCTATCGCGCCCGCGCCGCCTTCAAGCTGATCGAGATCCTGGATACCGAAAAACTGATGCGCCGGGGCGACCTGGTCATTGATCTGGGCTCGGCGCCGGGCAGTTGGTCCCAAGTGGCGCGCGAGCGCCTGGCCGGGCCGGGCGGCGTTGTGGACGGACGTATTATTGCGCTGGATCTGCTTCCCATGGAGCCGGTGGCCGGGGTGGAATTCATCCAGGGCGACTTCCGCGACGATGACGTTCTGAAACAATTGGAAGACATGGTCGGATCTCGCGCCGTAGACCTTGTAATCTCGGACATGGCCCCCAACTTGTCAGGCGTGGGTAGTGCCGACTCCGCACGCATTCAGCATGTATGCGAGCTGGCGATGGAATTTTCCCGCGCTCATCTCAAGCCCAATGGGGCGCTGATCGTCAAGGCCTTCCACGGCAGCGGCTTTTCGCAGATCGTGCAGTCCTTCAAGCAGCACTTCAAGCGTGTGGTCGAGCGCAAGCCGAAGGCGTCCCGGGATAAATCCTCGGAAACCTTTCTGGTTGCCCGCGATCTGAAGTAACCCGGGCCAGGGCATGCTGCCCCGGAACCCCAAAGAACTTACCTGCTTGCCGAGACAACGACCACCATAACGACAAATCAGACGTAACTACACGGACCCCAGGGATCCCAGGACGCAATCGGGTCCAACAGGGTAGAATGGGCTATTGACATACTTGTGACTGTGCCATATGCGGGTGCGCGGTTGCCGGTCGGAATCGAAAGCAGGAGATCGACCTTGAATAATTCATTTTCGAAAGTCGCTGTCTGGATGGTGATAGCCCTGGTGCTGTTCACCGTCTTCAAACAGTTCGACGGACGCGCTCAGACCCAGGACGGCGTGACTTACACGCAGTTCATGGACGACGCCAAGGCGGGACGTATCCGCAAGGTCGACGTTCAGGGCGACGTGCTGTACGTCACCCCGGACGCGGGCCGCGCCTACACGCTGACTTCGCCCGGCGACCTCTGGATGGTCTCCGATCTGCTGAAGTACGGCGTCCAGGTGTCTGGCAAGCCGCGTGAAGAGCAATCGCTCCTGATGAGCATCTTCGTGTCCTGGTTCCCCATGCTGCTGTTGATCGGCGTATGGGTTTTCTTCATGCGACAGATGCAGGGCGGCGGTAAGGGCGGGGCATTCAGCTTCGGCAAATCGCGCGCCCGCATGCTCGACGAAAACACCAATCAAATCACCTTTGCCGACGTTGCCGGCTGCGACGAAGCCAAGGAAGACGTCCAGGAATTGGTCGACTTCCTGCGCGACCCCAGCAAGTTCCAGAAGCTGGGCGGCCGCATTCCCCGTGGCGTGCTGATGGTGGGCTCGCCGGGTACCGGCAAGACGCTGCTGGCCAAGGCCATCGCCGGCGAAGCCAAGGTGCCGTTCTTCAGCATCTCGGGTTCGGACTTCGTTGAAATGTTCGTCGGCGTGGGCGCGGCCCGTGTTCGCGACATGTTCGAAAACGCCAAGAAGCACGCGCCTTGCATCATCTTCATCGACGAAATCGATGCAGTGGGTCGTCAGCGTGGCGCCGGCCTGGGTGGCGGCAACGACGAACGCGAGCAGACCCTGAACCAGATGCTGGTTGAAATGGACGGCTTTGAATCCGGCCAGGGCGTCATCGTGATCGCCGCAACCAACCGCCCCGACGTGCTGGATCCGGCGCTGCTGCGTCCGGGCCGTTTCGACCGTCAAGTCGTGGTGCCGCTGCCCGATATCCGTGGCCGCGAGCAGATTCTGAAAGTCCACATGCGCAAGGTTCCGCTGTCGCCTAACGTCGACGCGACCATCCTGGCGCGCGGCTGCCCCGGTTTCTCGGGCGCCGACCTGGCCAACCTGGTGAACGAAGCCGCGCTGTTCGCCGCTCGCCGTAATGGCCGCACGGTGGATATGTCCGACTTCGAAAAGGCCAAGGACAAGATCATCATGGGCGCCGAACGTCGCTCGATCGTCATGCCTGAAGAGGAACGCAAGAACACCGCGTACCACGAGTCCGGCCACGCGATCGTTGCCCGCTTGCTGCCCAAGACCGACCCGGTTCACAAGGTCACCATCATTCCGCGCGGCCGTGCGCTGGGCGTGACGATGCAGTTGCCCGAAACCGACCGCTACAGCATGGACAAGGGCCGCTTGCTGTCCACCATCGCCGTGCTGTTTGGTGGCCGTATCGCCGAAGAGCTGTTCATGGACCAGATGACGACGGGCGCCTCGAACGACTTCGAACGCGCCACCGCCATCGCCCGCGACATCGTCACCCGCTACGGCATGACGGACGAGCTGGGCCCGATGGTCTATGCCGAGAACGAAGGCGAAGTGTTCCTGGGCCGCAGCGTTACGAAGACGACCCACATGTCCGAAGCCACCATGCAAAAGGTGGACACCGAGATCCGCCGCATCATCGACGAGCAATACCAAGTCGCGCGCAAGATCCTCGAAGACAATCGCGACAAGGTCGAAGTCATGACGACCGCGCTGCTCGAATGGGAAACCATCGACGCCGACCAGATCAACGACATCATCGAGGGCCGTCCTCCGCGTCCCCCGAAAACGCCGCAAGGTCCGTCCGATTCGACGGACACGCCGCCCAGCACCGGGCTGGCGGCTGGCGGCAGCACGGCTGCAGCAGTCTGAGGTTTTTTGTCCTGAGTTATGGCAAATAACTTCCTTTGCGGGCGCTTCGAGTTTGATCTCGAGCGCCCGCTTGTCATGGGAATCGTCAATGTCACGCCGGATTCATTTTCGGACGGTGGCCAGCACGACGATACGGATTCCGCGGTGGCGCACGCGCGCCAGTTGATCGAAGAGGGCGCGCAGATTCTTGATCTGGGCGGTGAATCGACGCGACCGGGTGCGGATCCGGTGTCGGTTACAGACGAACTGAATCGGCTGTTGCCCGTGATCGAGGCGCTACGCGATTGCGGTGTGCCGCTGTCCATCGACACCTTCAAGCCCGAAGTCATGCGCGCCACGCTGGATGCGGGCGCCGACATGATCAACGACATCTATGGCTTCAGGCAGCCCGGCGCCATCGAGGCGGTGGCGCAATCGCGCTGCGGGCTGTGCGTGATGCACATGAAGGGCGAGCCTCGCACCATGCAGGCCGCGCCCCCCGAATACACCGACCTGATCGGTGAAATCGGACTTTTCCTGGGCTCGCGCGCGCAGAAGCTGCGTGCCGCCTGGGTTGATCCCCGCCGTATCGTGCTGGACCCGGGTTTCGGTTTCGGCAAGACGGCAGACCAAAATTTCCAGTTGCTGCGTCGGCTGTCCAGCTTGCGCAGCGGTGGCTATCCATTGCTGATCGGCCTGTCGCGTAAAAACATGATCGGGCAGGCCACCGGCCGACCGATCGGCGACCGGCTGTCCGGCAGCATCGCCGCAGCGCTTGCCTGCGTGTCGCGGGGCGCCTCCATCGTGCGTGTGCACGATGTTGCCGCCACCGTTGACGCCCTTAAGGTATGGCATGCGGCTGAACAAGGAGCAATCAGTTCATGAGTCAACGCAAGTATTTCGGCACCGATGGGGTGCGCGGTGAAGTGGGCGGCCCGGTCATCAATGCCGAGTTCGCGCTACGCCTGGGTTATGCGGCCGGCCGCGTGCTGGCGCGCGAACATGCCGTGCGCGGCGGCAGCCGCCCGCAAGTGGTCATTGGCAAGGACACGCGCATTTCCGGCTACATGCTGGAATCCGCGCTGGAAGCCGGTTTGTCGGCCGCGGGCATCGACGTGCTGCTGGCCGGCCCGATCCCGACTCCGGCCGTCGCTTACCTGACCCGCGCGCTGCGCCTGGTGGCCGGCATCGTAATCAGTGCTTCCCACAATCCGTACCAGGACAACGGCATCAAGTTCTTCTCGGCGCAGGGCATGAAGCTGCCGGATGACATCGAAGCCGCCATCGAAGCCGCGCTGGACGAGCCGCTGGGTTGCGTCAGTTCTGAAGGCCTGGGCCGCGCCCGCCGCATGTCGGACTCGCAAGGCCGCTACATTGAATTCTGCAAGAGCACGTTCCCCAACGATCTGGACCTGAACGGGATGAAGATCGTGGTGGACGCCGCCCATGGCGCCGCCTACAACATCGCCCCCCATGTGTTCCGCGAACTGGGCGCCGAGGTGCATGCCATCGGCGTGCATCCGGACGGCTTCAACATCAACAAGGGCGTGGGCGCGTTGCACCCCGAGTCGTTGGCCAAGGAAGTGCAGGCGCGTGGCGCGCATCTGGGCGTAGCCCTGGACGGCGACGCCGACCGGCTGCAAGTGGTCGATGGCGAAGGCCGCATCTATAACGGTGACGAACTGCTTTACGCCATCGTTCGCGAACGCATGCAGCGTGGCAAGGTAGATGGCGTGGTCGGCACGCTGATGACCAACTTTGGTTTCGAACGCGAAATGCAGCGCCTGGGTGTCGGCTTCGAACGCGCCAACGTGGGCGACCGCTACGTGCTGGAACAGATGCAGGCGCGCGGCTGGCAATACGGCGGCGAAAGCTCCGGCCACCTGCTGTGCCTGGATTGCCACTCCACCGGCGACGGCATCATTGCCGCCTTGCAGGTGCTGACCGCATTGCGTCGCGGCAATACGACGATGGCCGAGTGGGTGCGCGACCTGCGCATGTACCCGCAGAAGATGATCAACGTGCCGTTGACCCCGGGCCAGGACTGGAAAACGCATCCCGGCCTGACCGCCGCCCGCGCCGCCGTTGAAGCCGAACTGAACGGTCGTGGTCGCATCCTGATCCGCGCATCGGGCACTGAACCGAAGCTTCGCCTGATGGTCGAAGCTGAAGATGAATCCCTTGCCGTTTCCTCCGCAGAGAAGCTCGCCGCCAGCTTGGCGTAAGCCCGGCCCAGCCGCTTTAGAAAAAGCCACCCACCGAGTTTCGGTGGGTGGCTTTTGTGCATTGATGCTTGGTAGTGAATTGTAAAGTTTTGTCGAGATTCGCCCAAAGTCGACCTATCTCCCCCGAACTAAACTTCATAGTCACGTAACATATTGGTCAAGTCTTTGACATACAGGGCGTCCAAACTGACCGGACTCTCTAGGAGCTACGCGCAATGCTGGAATTAGCACGCACCACCCCAAGCCGTAATCCCGCCGAACCCTGGAAGGGCAACGCCCCGAAAGTGCTGGCGGTGGGCCTGGCGCGCACGGCTGAAGAAATCGAGCAGATCCAACGTCTGCGCTACGACGTCTTCACCGAGGACATGGGCGCGGTGTTTCCCGACGCGCATGACGGCATCGAGCATGACCGCTTCGACCCCTTTTGCGAACACCTGATGGTGCGCGAAATGGATACGGGCCGCGTCGTCGGCACGTATCGCATCCTGACACCGGAAAAGGCCCGTGAAGCGGGCGGATATTACGCGCAGTCAGAGTTCGATCTTTCCGGGCTGGGTCCGATTCGAGACCAGCTCGTTGAAGTCGGCCGATCGTGTACCCATTCCGACTACCGCAACGGCGCCGTGATCATGCTGTTGTGGTCTGGCCTGACGGAATACCTGCGGCGCGGTGGCTACGAATACGTACTGGGCTGCGCCAGCGTCAGCCTGCGCGATGACGGCGTCACCGCCGCCGAAGTGTGGCGCACGATCATGCCGCAGCTGCCCCAGGGCGGCGAGCCCCACGTGATCCCGCTGCACCGCTACCCGGTGGAAAAGCTGAACAGCACGCTGCCGGCCCGCGTGCCGCCGCTGATCAAGGGGTATCTGAAGCTGGGCGCCAAGGTCTGTGGCGAACCCGCCTGGGACCCGGACTTCAACGCCGCCGACTTCCCGGTGCTGCTGAAAATGGAACGCATGGACGAGCGCTATCGCCGCCATTTCGGGCTGGACCAGCCCGCGGCCCTGAACGGCCAGCGCTGATCACCATGCGCCGCCTGTTCCGCCGAATGAAAATCAGGTTGATACGGCGGGCCACGCGGCCTTTGCGGCTTGAGCTCAAGCAGCTGCGCCGTCAGACCGATCTGTCTTTCTTTTAAAAAAGGGCAATGGCGCTGACGCCATTGCCCTTTTTTCGCCAACGCGCCGGAATCCTCGCAGTCAGAATTCCAGTACTTCGAACGAGAACCCCACCTTGTTCCATTCGGCATCTTCCGCGCGCAGCGTGAAGTCGCTTAAGGGGTGTTGCGCCAGCCATTCGCGGTTGACCCGCACGACGATAGAGTTCTCGCGCACCGAGGCGGTGAGCGGAAGCGGTTCAATTTCGCCACGACGGCGGAATAGCAATACCGCCAGGCGCAGGCTCAGGATGGCCTTCCATTGGGGCCGCGTGCGGATCAGCGGCTCCAGCTTGGTCAACTTGCCTTGATGGCCCAGCGCCAGCAGCGCCAGCAACTGCTGATCGGCGCGCGAGAAGCCCGGCATGTCGGCGTTTTCAAGCACGTACGCGGTGTGCTTGTGATACGCGTTGTGCGCGATCGACAGGCCCACTTCGTGCAGGTCCGCCGCCCAGCCCAGCGCGGGCCGAAGCTCGGCGCGTTCTTGGCCTTCGGGGAACATGGCGTCGAACAGCGTTAGCGCCGCGTGGCGCACGCGCCGCGCCTGGTTGACGTCGACGTGATAGCGCTTCATGAACTGGCGCACCGATTCGTCGCGCTTGTCGTGCTCGTCGTCGCGGCCCAGCAGGTCATACAGCACGCCCAGGCGCAACGCGCCGTCGCCCGTGTGCATGACGTCGATGCCCAGCTCGTCGAACAGGGCGGTCATGATGGCCAGCCCGCCGGGCAGCACATCGGAACGCTCGATCTTGATGCCCGGCAGCTCGGACGGAATGACGCGGCCCGAACGCACGATGCGGTCTTTCAGCTTGGCCAGCCCCGCGCGCGTGATGCCGCGATCGGAAAAGCGGCTTTCGGTCAGGATGGCGAATAGCGCCTTGGCGGTGCCGGACGAGCCATAGGCTTCTTTCCAGCCCATCTTGCGGTACTGCTTGGCGATGACTTCGATCTCGCGCCGCGCCGCCAGCTCGGCCTGTTTCATCTGGTGCGCGTCGACCACGCCATCCGAGAAAAACTGGCGGCTGTAGCTGACGCAGCCCATGTACAACGACGACATCAGGGCGGGCTCGTGACCCTTGCCGATGATGACTTCGGTGGACCCGCCGCCAATATCGATGACCAGGCGTTTGTTGGGCGATGGGGGCAGGGTGTGGACCACGCCCGAGAAGATCAGGCGGGCTTCTTCGCGGCCGGCGATGACTTCAATGGGAAAGCCCAGCGCGGCTTCCGCGCGCGGCAGGAAGTCCCGCGTGTTGCGCGCGACGCGAAAGGTATTGGTGGCGACCGCGCGCACCCGGTTGGGGTGAAAACTGCGTAGTCGGTCGCCAAAACGCTCCAGCACGGCGATGGCGCGCTCGATGGCGTCGTCGCCCAAGCGTTTCTCGGCGTCCAGGCCGGCGGCAAGCCGCACGGTTTCCTTGAGACGATCGATCTGGTAGATCTGGGGCGTACCGTCCTGTTGAACGATGCGTCCGATGGAGAGGCGAAAGCTGTTGGACCCGAGGTCCACCGCGGCCAGAAGTTGATCCATGCGGCTCGTAATATAGGCTTTGAGGTGGCCTGATTATAGAGACCCCATGTGACAGTGCCTTTAGATGCGGGTTTTCGCTTATGGATCATAGGCTTGGCTGAATAATCCGGTTGCGCCATATGTCCCGATTTTGACGTACGCTACGGTTTTGCATGTGTGTCATAGAACCGTCACTCTTTTGCAGTAAAACTCCACGCTCTGTCCCAAACGTATGGAATCCGGTATGCCCACACGCCCGCCCGGCGAGCCCTTGCTCATGAATCGTGAGTTGTCGCTGCTCAAATTCAACGAACGCGTGCTGGCGATGGCGGAAGATCCGAAGACGCCGCTGCTGGAGCGGCTGCGGTACGTGTGTATCGTCAGCTCGAACCTGGACGAGTTCTTTGAAATCCGGATTTCCAGCCTGAAAGAACAACAACGCCAGTCGCCGAACCTGGTCGGCCCCGACGGCATGACGCCCGATCAGGCGTTTGAAAACGTCCAGCAGGCCGTCCACGCGCTGGTGGCGCGGCAATACAACCTGCTTAATGACGACATCCTGCCCGCCATGCAGTCCGAGGGCATCACCCTGCATCACGCGTCCGAATGGAATGCCGAGCAGCAGCAATGGGCGCGCGACGTCTTCAACCGCGACGTGATGCCGCTGCTGACGCCCATCGGGCTGGACCCGGCGCATCCGTTTCCTCGCGTCTACAACAAAAGCCTGAATTTCATTGTGTCGCTGGCCGGCGCCGACGCCTTCGGGCGTCAGGCGTCGATTGCCGTGGTGCAGGCGCCGCGCGCGCTGCCGCGCCTGATCAAGATGCCGCCCGAGCTCTCCGGCCACCCCGAAGGCTTCATCTTGCTGACGTCGCTGCTGCGCGCGTTCGTCGGCGAGCTATTTCCGGGCCTGGAAATGCTGGGCTGCTACCAATGGCGCGTCACCCGCAACAGCGACCTGTTCGTTGACGAGGAAGAAGTCACCAACCTGCGCCACGCCCTGCAAGGCGAGCTGTCGCAACGCAATTTCGGCGCCGCCGTGCGTCTGGAAATCGACAAGCTGACGCCGGTGGAACTGGAGACCTTTCTTCAGCGCGAATTCTCGCTGAAGGCTGAAGACACCTACCGCGTGCCCGGACCCGTGAACCTGTCGCGGCTGATGCAGCTGTGCAATTCCGACCTGCGCCCAGACCTGCTGTTCCCGGAATACCGCGCGCCCGTGCCCGCGCCTTTTGACAAGGTGGGCGACAAACCTCAAGACCTGTTCGATGCCGTGGCCCAGCAGGACCGCCTGCTGCACCACCCGTACCAGTCGTTTCAGCCCGTCATTGATTTCCTGACGGCGGCGGCGCTGGACCCCGACGTCATGGCCATCAAGCAGACCATCTACCGTACCGGCGAAGACTCCGAGCTGATGAAGATCCTGCTGGCGGCGGCGCGCGCCGGCAAGGAAGTGACGGTGGTGGTGGAACTGATGGCGCGCTTTGACGAGCAGACCAACATCAACTGGGCATCCAAACTGGAAGAGGTGGGGGCGCACGTGGTCTATGGCGTCGTGGCCCACAAGACGCACGCCAAGATGGCCGTGGTGCTGCGCCGCGAAAAGGGCCGTTTGCGCCGGTATGCGCACCTGGGCACCGGCAACTACCACCCACGCACCGCGCGGCTTTACACCGACTTTGGCCTGCTGACGGCCGATCCGAAATTGTGCGAGGACATGGACAAGGTGTTCGCGCAGCTGACGGGGCTGGGTGCGCGGCGGTCGCTGAAGGCATTGATGCAATCGCCGTTCACCATGCACGACGGGATGGTGGCGCTGATACGCGCCGAGGCCCGCGCGGCCAAGGCGGGCAAGCGCGCCCGCATCATGGCCAAGATGAATTCTCTGCTGGAAGAGCAGATCATCGAAGAACTGTACAAGGCCAGCCAGGCCGGCGTGAAAATCGATTTGATCGTGCGCGGCGTCTGCGCGTTGCGGGCCGGCGTGCCGGGGCTGTCGGAAAATATCCGCGTGCGGTCCATCGTGGGACGCTTCCTGGAGCATTCCCGCGTTTTCTATTTCTACGCCGAGGGCGAAGAAACGGTGTACCTGTCGTCAGCTGACTGGATGGACCGCAACTTTTTCCGCCGCGTGGAAATCGCGTTCCCGATCTACGACAAGGTGCTGAAGAAACGCGTTATCGACGAAGCGTTTACCTATGCGCTGCGCGATAACCAACTGGCATGGCAGCAGCGCCCTGATGGGGATTACACCCGGGTGAAAAGCCGACGCGAGCCCTTCAACCTGCACCAATACCTGATCGAAAAACTGGGCGTATAACGCCCGTCGCGCAGGCAGGGGGGCGTCCCCCAAAAAATTGCGGCCGCCCCGGTATTTCCGGGGCGGCCGCGGTGTTTTCGAGGGGGGCGCAAAGGGCTGGATGAAGCGTATGTGACTGTCACTATCTTGTCACGTTGGGCCCCTAAGATGCGAGGGTCGCTGAAAGACAGGCACTAGAAAAAGCCTGACTAGACTCCTTTAACGAGCACAGAAGGAACCCTGATGTTCAAACGTGTCTTCAAACAAGTTTCCGTGGGCGTTGCGCTGAGCGCCGCCGTTTTTGCCGTCCAGGCCGCCGATGTGACCGGCGCCGGCGCATCGTTCCCGTACCCGATCTACGCCAAGTGGGCGTCGGACTACAAGGCAGCCACCAACAACGCGATCAACTACCAGTCGATCGGTTCGGGCGGCGGCCAACAGCAGATCATCGCCAAGACCGTCGATTTCGGCGCCTCGGACGATCCCATGAAGGCGGCTGACCTGGAAAAGAACGGCCTGCTGCAATTCCCGGCCGTGATCGGCGGCACCGTGGCCGTCGTGAACATCGACGGCGTGGAACCGGGCAAGCTGAAGCTGTCGGGCACCGTGCTGGCCGACATCTTCCTGGGCAAGATCAAGAAGTGGGACGACAACGCCATCAAGGCGCTGAACCCGGACGTCAAGCTGCCGTCGGCCGACATCATCGTCGTGCACCGTTCGGACGGCTCGGGCACCACCTTCGGCTGGACCAACTACCTGTCCAAGGTGTCGGCTGACTGGAAGTCGCAAGTCGGTGAAGGCAAGGCCGTCAAGTGGCCCACCGGCCAGGGCGGCAAGGGCAACGAAGGCGTCGCCGCCTACGTCGGCCAGCTGAAGAACTCGATCGGCTATGTGGAATACGCCTACGCCAAGCAAAACAAGCTGGCCTGGACGCAACTGCAGAACAAGGACGGCAAGTTCGTCCAGCCCGAGCAAAAGGCGTTCGCCGCCGCGGCCGCCAATGCCGACTGGAAGAGCGCGCCGGGCATGGGCGTGGTCCTGACCGACGAGCCGGGTGCCGATTCGTGGCCCGTCACCGCCGCCACGTTCATCCTGGTGCACAAGTCGCAAGCCAAGCCGGCGCAAGGCAAGGCCGTACTGGAGTTCTTTGACTGGGCGTTCAAGAACGGCGCCAAGTCGGCCGAAGCCATGGACTACGTGCCGCTGCCGGAAGCCGTGACCAAGGAAATCCGCGCCGCCTGGGGCGAAGTCAAGTCCGCCGACGGCACCCCCGTCTGGAAGTAAGCCGGGACAGCGCGCAAGGTTGGCGTCTGTCATGCCTTGGGTACGGCCTGACGCCTTTCTGCCACGCGCTTGACCCGACACAGCGACCGCCCTGGAAATCTTGGCCACCAAGAGATCCGGGGCGGCTCGCCCCAGCAGTTCCCGTTTCCACCCAGGTCATCTAAGGAAAGTCCATCCATGAGCGCGGTAATGGATAATAGTGTGCCGCTTTCGCCCAGCGTGGCGGACTCCGTGACTACCGGCACGCCTTCGCCTATGAAGCAAAATAAAAACGCGCTGATGGATGCGCTGTTCAAGAATCTGACCCGCCTGTTCGCCTTCCTGGTGTTCATCCTGCTGGCGGCGATTCTGGTATCCCTGATCTACGGCAGCCGCGAATCGCTGGCCAAATACGGCCTGTCGTTCCTGTGGCTTAACGACTGGGACCCCGTCAACCAGAACTACGGCGCCGTGGTGCCCATCATCGGCACCTTGCTGACGTCGGCCATCGCCTTGATCATCGCCGTGCCGGTTTCGTTCGGCATCGCCATCTTCCTGACCGAACTGTCGCCGACGTGGCTGCGCCGCCCGCTGGGCACCGCCGTCGAAATGCTGGCGGCCATTCCGTCCATCATCTACGGCATGTGGGGCCTGTTCGTCTTCGTGCCGGTATTCCAGCAGTACGTGCAGCCGTTCCTGATCGCCACGCTGGGCAACGTGCCCGTCATCGGCGGGCTGTTCGCCGGGCCGCCTTTCGGCATCGGCATCTTCACCGCCGGCCTGATCCTGTCGATCATGATCATCCCGTTCATCGCCGCCGTGATGCGCGACGTGTTCGAGCTGGTGCCGGCGATGCTGAAAGAATCGGCCTACGGGCTGGGCAGCACGACCTGGGAAGTGATGTGGCGCGTGGTCCTGCCTTTCACCAAGTCGGGCGTCATCGGCGGCATCATGCTGGGCCTGGGCCGCGCCCTGGGCGAGACGATGGCCGTGACGTTCGTGATCGGCAACGCGTTCAAGTGGTCGGGCTCGCTGTTCTCGCCGGGCAACTCGATTGCCTCCGCGCTGGCCAATGAATTCAACGAAGCGGGCGGCATCCAGAAGTCGGCGTTGCTGGAACTGGGCTTGATCCTGTTCCTGATCACGACCATCGTGCTGGCCCTGGCCAAAGTGCTGCTGGTACGCCTTTCCGCCGGCGAAGGCCGTAAGACCTGACGCGCCGCGAGCACAAGGAAAAGATCATGGCTGTTTCCGTACTCAATATGCAGAATGGCGTCTACCGGCGCCGCCGCATCCTCAACCGCATCATGCTGACGGTGTCGCTGGGCACGCTGGTGTTCGGCTTGTTCTGGCTGTTCTGGATCATCCTGACGCTGCTGACCAAGGGCGCGCCCGCGCTGTCGTACACGCTGTTCACCGAAATCACGCCGCCGCCCGGGCAAACCGGTGGCCTTATCAACGCCATCTTCGGCAGCGTGGTAATGGCGGGCGTGGGCACGCTGATCGGCACGCCGGTTGGCATCCTGGCTGGCACGTACCTGGCGGAATACGGCCAGCGCGGCTGGCTGGCGCCTGCCACGCGCTTCTTGAACGACGTGCTGCTGTCGGCGCCGTCCATCATCATCGGCCTGTTCATCTACGCCGTGTACGTGGCTCAGGTCGGCCACTACTCGGGTTGGGCCGGCGCGCTGGCCTTGTCCATCCTGGTGATTCCGGTGGTGGTGCGCACCACCGACAACATGCTGCTGCTGGTGCCCAACAGCCTGCGCGAAGCCGCGGCGGCGCTGGGCTGCCCCAAGTGGCGCATGATCACGCTGGTGTGCTATCGCGCCGCCAAGACCGGCATCATCACCGGCGTGCTGCTGGCCATTGCGCGGATTTCCGGCGAGACCGCGCCGCTGCTGTTCACGGCGCTGTCCAACCAGTTCATGTCGTTCAACATGAACGCGCCGATGGCCAACCTGCCCGTTGTCATCTACCAATACGCCGCCAGCCCCTTCAAGGACTGGAATGACCTGGCCTGGGCCGGCGCCACGCTGATTACGCTCCTGGTGCTGGGCATCAACATCATTGCCCGCAACATGTTCCGCAAGTAAAGATCGCTTTGCCGGCGCGCATGGCGCGCCGGAGCCAAGGGAAAAGAAATGGAAAACACCGCTACCGCCGTCAAGAACAAGATCGAGGTCAAGAACCTGAACTTCTACTACGGCAAGTTCCATGCGATCCGCAATGTGAACATGTCGATCCAGGAGAAGAAGGTCACCGCCTTCATCGGCCCGTCGGGCTGCGGCAAGTCGACGCTGTTGCGCACATTCAACCGCATGTTCGAGCTGTACCCCGGCCAGCGCGCCGAAGGCGAAATCATCCTGGACGGCGAGAACCTGCTGACGGCCAAGACGGATATCTCGCTGATCCGCGCCAAGGTCGGCATGGTGTTCCAGAAGCCCACGCCGTTTCCCATGAGCATCTACGACAACATCGCGTTCGGCGTGCGCCTGTTCGAGCGCCTGTCCAAGGGTGAAATGGACGAGCGCGTGGAATGGGCCCTGAGCAAGGCCGCGCTGTGGAACGAAGTGAAGGACAAGCTGCATCAAAGCGGCAACAGCCTGTCGGGCGGCCAGCAACAGCGCCTGTGCATCGCGCGCGGCGTGGCGATCAAGCCCGAAGTGCTGCTGCTGGACGAGCCCTGCTCGGCGCTGGACCCGATTTCCACCGCCAAGATCGAAGAGCTGATCGCCGAACTGAAGAACGACTACACGGTCGTGATCGTGACGCACAACATGCAGCAGGCGGCGCGCTGCTCGGACTACACGGCCTACATGTACCTGGGCGAACTCATGGAATTCGGCCAAACCGACCAGATCTTCGTGAAGCCCTCGCGCAAGGAAACCGAGGACTACATCACCGGCCGCTTCGGCTGATGGATATTGCGGGGCGGGCGCTGTCGTAACGGCCGCTGCCCCATGCGCGGATAAAAAACCGGCGCGCCTTCATGGCGCGCCGATTTCTATTTGGGTGAATCGTTGTGGCGAAATCGGCAGGGCCACGCGGCCGGGCCACGCCCGGACGCGCTGGATTCTGGTATAGTTGCCACCCTTCGGGGCGTAGCGCAGCCTGGTAGCGCATCTGCTTTGGGAGCAGAGGGTCGTGAGTTCGAATCCCACCGCCCCGACCAAAAAAATCAAGGGCTTACGCTTTTACGGCGTAAGCCCTTGTGCTTTTGTGGCGCGCTATTCGCTGATGTGATTGAACTGCACCGATTCCGGGGCAATGCCGCCTTGTTTCAGACGGCTGTCGACCTGTTGTTCTTCGGTGCTGGCGCTGCCGCCCTCGGGCAGTTCCAGCCAGTTCGCCAATTCACGCTTGGCTTGCAGTGTCTCTGAGATACCGCCGTTGACAAGGGCGACGCCGTCGTCACCGTCGAGTTTGCGATAGCTGATCTGCGTTTTCATTGTTTTCTCCTGACGTGAAGCATCCAAGGACCGTCCGTGCTTGTAGGGCGGCGCGGGGGCTGCTCAGCAAGTCCCGTTCCAAACCGGCTCTTACCAGCGCCCCGCGGCGCCACGGGGACGGATGGAAACGCGCGGATCGCTTCTCTGCCCATCCCTACGCCGGCTTGAACACCATCAGCCAGAATATCCCCAGGAACGCACCCAGCGCCGGAAACCCCAGCACGAACCACGCGCGAAAGTAGCGCATGAATCTGGGCGACAGCGGTTCGCCGGCTTGCGCGGACGCAACTGCGCTGTCGCGCATCAGCATTTGCAGCTTCACTACCGGAAGCCAACACGCGATGGCCACCGCGTACAGCATCAAGGACGCGGACAGCCAGGGCGTGTTTAAAGGCAACTGCATCAGGTGGGCCAGATACCAGCCGGTCAGCGGTTGGATGACGGCGGTGGTGGCGGTGAACAGCCAGTCGGCCACGACCACGACGCGCGCCACCGAGGCCACCACCTTGACGTCGCGGCGCAGCACCACGCACAGCAGGTAGAACGCTGACCCGATGCCCGTGCCGAACAGCAGGGTTGAAGACAGGATGTGCAGCAGCTTGAACCATAGGTATTCCATCACGGCCTCCTTCGCGCTTGGCTGCCGCATAGCGCTTGGCTGTCGCACAGATACAGCAGGGCCAGCACCGCCAGCATCGGCAGGTTCTTCGAGATAGGGCCGAAGGGATGCAGCCATTGTTCGGGCAATTGCACGGTGATGATGGCGGTATAGCCCAGTATCAAGGCCATCTGCGCCAGCCACACCCAGCGCTTGCGACCGCCCAGGTTCAACAACGTCAACACGCCCAGCACCAGGTCCAGGCCCGCCGCGCCCGCCAGCATGATCGGGGCCAGGGCGCCGGGCACGCCGGCGTCGGCAAGCAGCGCCAGGCTGTCCCGGATGGGATACAAGCCCATGGACACCGCCGCCGTCCATAGCCAGACGACCGCGATGCACAGCCGTATCACGGGCCGCATCGTGCGCAGGATGCTGTCGGCGCGCAGCGGCGCTTGTTCATGCGGTGCAATGAACGCTGCTGGGCCGATGGGGCAGCGGCCCAGCAGCGTGGCGAAGGCGATCGGGTTGCCGGTGTTGCCGCGATTCAACATGGCCAGGCTGTCCGGGTCGAACAATGAGCCGGGTATCCAGCTGCTGATCCGGGCTACGGCGGACGCCAGACGGGACGGCACCGGAATGATCCACTGCCGTCCCGCCACGCCCAGGCCGCTGCGCAGCATCGTCAGGTAGGTGCGCACCGTGACCGGTTCGGGGCCGCAGAACGCCACGGTGACCGCACCGGACGGCGGTTGCGCCAGCATGGCGCGCACGCCGGCAACCACGTCATTGATGTGCACGGGTTGAACCCGCTGCCAGCCGCCCGCGGGCAAGGCGATGACAGGCAATACGGCAAGCTGGTTGAACAGCGCGGCACTGGTGCCGCCCACGCCATAGACCAGCGACGGCTGCACGATATAAGCGGGGGCGCCGGCCGCGCGCAACGCGTCGTCCGCTGCGCGCTTGCTGATATGAAAGCCCGATGCGGCATCGGCATCCGCCCCCAAGGCTGAAAACTGGATGACTTGCGCGTCGTATTGCCGGGCCGCCGCGAACAGCGCCTTGGCCGCCTTATCATGCACGTCGGCAAAGCTGGCCGGGCCCGCTTCCCGAAAAATCCCCACGGTATTGATGACGGCATCCACGCCGGACAGCAGCGGCGCCCAGTCTTCCGCCCGCGTCAGCCGCGAAAAGTCCGCGGGCACGTATCTTGCTCGCGGCACGTTCAGATCGCAGGGGCGTGGCGTACGCACCAGGCATACCAGCTGATGGTCGTCTTCACGCAGGGCGTCCACCAGCCGGCTGCCGATGAAACCATGCGCACCGGTCAGCAGAATTTTCATTCCTGTTCCTTTTTGTCGCGGCGCCAGATCGGTTATGGCGTTCAGCAAACCGCATACCCGGCGGCGTCGGGGCCACGCGCCCCGGCGCTGCCTCCTCACCAACCAGGGGATCACCATGCATGAATGGCGGCAAGCTTTTGTAGAAGGCGTACGCAGCGGCAGCGCGGCCAGCGCGTTGTCCACGTTGGCATTGATTGCGCTGGCCAAGCACCAGACAGGCCACGCCGCCGCCGCGACCAACGCCACCAGCCAGTGGCTATGGGGCGAGCGCGCGCTGCATCAGGATGACCCTAGTTGGAAGCACACGGCAACCGGCTTGTTGATCCACCACGCGGCGTCTATCTTCTGGGCCACGCTGCATGCGCGGGCCAGCGCTCGGGCACAGCAGACCCGCTGGGGCAAACGGCCGTGGATGGAAGGGGCGTTGGTGGCCGCGACATCATGTTTTGCCGATTACCAATTAACGCCGAAGCGCTTGCAGCCTGGCTTCGAACAACGCTTGACGCGCGGTGCGTTGCTGCTGGTGTATATCGCTTTTGGGGTGGGCATTGCGTTGGCGACGGGCGGCGCATCGCAAGCCAGGCGGGACGATGCACGAGGCAGGGGCCGTCGTGGCGATCGGCCATCACGCATACATGATTGATGCGATTGACGCGATTGACGCGATGGATGCGGCGATAGCGCACACCGGAGCCACGCGTCAAAAAAAACGCCCCGGGGTCCGATGACGCCCCCACGCGTCGGACCCCGGGGTGTCGGCGGCCTGAGCCGCTTGCTTGGCCTTACTTTGCCTTACCCGCCTGCGCGGCTTCCGCGTTGGTTTGCTGAAGCGCCAGCATGCTGAGCTTTTCGTCGGTGGCCTTTTCCTCGGCCAACGTTTCCTTCAACAGGGTCAACGCCTCGGTCAGGCCCAACTGCTTGGCGAACGTGCACAACGTGCCATAGCCGGCAATTTCGTAGTGCTCGACCTTCTGCGCGGCAGCAATCAACGCCGCATCGCGCACCGGCCCTTTTTCCACGTCTTCGATCACGTCGCGGCCTTCTTCCACCAAGCCTTCCATCGCCGCGCATTTGATGCGCTTGAGACGGAAGTCGGCGGATTCGATGATCTTGTCGATGCGTTCGACCTGGCCGCGTGTTTCTTCCAGATGCTGCGTGAACGCTTCGGCAAGCGCGGGGTCGGAAGCGGCGCGGGCCATCTTCGGCAACGCCCGCGTCAGTTGCTTCTCGGCGCTGTAGATGTCCGACAGTTCATGCACGAATAGATCCTGCAAGGTCTTCTGGGTCATTGTCTGCTCCCGTGTGTTGATGGGTGTGATGGGTGTGTAGGTGGCCATGATTGGCGCAGCGCCATTCAGCAAACGCCATGCCTGGCGCGCCGTGCTATTTCGCTTGGCCCTGGCCCTTAATGGCCGATTGCAACGCGCGCGCGTCTTGCAGGTGGCGTTTCAGCGTGGGTAGCGTATCGGCGGCAAAGCGCTTCAGGTCGGCATCGTTGGACGCTTTGGCGGCCTTGTCGAAGAGTTCGACGGCGTCCTCGTGCGCGGCCACGCCGATCTCGTCGCTGTACGCCTCGTCAAAGCCGTCGCTGCGCAGGTCCAGCGCCTTGAGCTTGGCGCTTTGTACCAGCGAGGGTTCCTTTGGCGTCTCGAAGCCTTTCTGTTTTGCCAGGGCTTGCAATTGCTGCCCCACCCGGGTGTGGTCATCGACCATCTTTTGTGCGAACTGTTTGACCTTTGCGTTCCGCGATTTCTTCAACGCCAGTTTGCTGCCGTCCACTTCCAGATAACCGGATTCCGCCGCCCGGGTCAGGAAGCCGCGGTCTTCGCTATTGAGCTGGGTGATGGACGCGGCGGAATCGGCCGGGTCAGGCTTGGGCGGGGTTTGCGCGGTTTGGGCCGGGGCCACGCCATGGGCGGCCAACATGATCGCGGCGCAAAGCCCTGCGACATAGACGTGCTTGGTCATGCGTGTCTCCTGAATGACGCCCGCCGGCACGATGCCGCCGCCGGGACAGGGCAACTTAGCAATCGGCATGCCTATGCGCGGCGCCGGCAGCGCCGGGAAAACGCGGTGCAAAGGCACGAAAGTTGCTGCCCCCCCACCGCGCGATTCGCAACGCTGCGGTTGCATCTCTAAGGGGACACACATGAAAGCACTTTGCTGGCACGGAAAGCACGACATCCGGTACGACACCGTTCCGGATCCCATCCTGGAACATCCCGGCGACGCCATCATCAAGGTCAGTGCCTGCGCCATCTGCGGATCGGACTTGCACCTGTTCGACGGCTTCATGCCGCAGATGAAATCCGGCGATGTGATGGGGCACGAATTCATGGGCGAGGTCGTCGAAGTCGGTAGCGAGACCAAGCGTCTGAAAGTGGGGGACCGCGTGGTGATCCCCTTCACCATCACCTGCGGCCAGTGCGACCAATGCCGGCGGGGCAATTTTTCGGTTTGCGAACGCACCAACCGCAACGCCGATGATGCCGCCAAGATGTTCGGCCACACCACGGCCGGGCTGTTCGGCTACACGCACCTGACCGGCGGCTACGCGGGCGGGCAGGCGGAATTCGTCCGCGTGCCATGGGCCGACACCACGCATATTCCGGTACCGCCCGAGCTCACCGATGACCAGGTCCTGTTCCTGGGCGACATCCTGCCAACGGGGTGGCAGGCGGCAATGCAATGCGAGATCGAACCCACGGATACCGTCGCGGTGTGGGGCGCGGGTCCGGTGGGCCAGATGGCGGTGCGCAGCGCCGTGCTGCTCAACGCCCGCCAGGTGATCTGCATCGACGATGTGCCCGAGCGGCTAAAGATGGCCAGCGACGGCGGCGCCATTCCGATCAACTTCGAGCAGGAAAGCGTGGTGGAACGGCTGAACGCGCTGACGCAGGGCAAGGGGCCGGACAAGTGCATCGACGCGGTGGGCATGGAATCTCACTCCGCCAGCGCCATGGGCGGCATGTACGACCGCGTCAAGCAAGCGGTGGGCGCCGAAACGGACCGGCCGCACGTGCTGCGTGAAATGATTTACGTATGCCGGCCTGGGGGCGTGCTGTCCGTGCCCGGCGTATACGGCGGCATGATCGACAAGATTCCGTTTGGCGCGTCGATGAATAAGGGGCTGACCTGGCGCATGGGCCAGACGCACGTGCAACGCTGGACGGATGATTTGCTGGACATGATCGTCAAAGGCCGCATCGATCCATCGTTCGTCATCACGCACCACGAACATCTGCAAGCGGGGCCGGACATGTACAAGACCTTCCGGGACAAACTGGACGGCTGCATCAAAGTGGTGTTGAAGCCGTAATCGTTGCGACCACGCGCACTGCTGCCGCCGCCTAGCCGCCCGACGGCAGCAGTTGCATGCCGGTGCGTCGCACGAATTCGTCGTAGCTGATGGGCGCGCCTTCCCTTGCGCTGGCGGCGTTTGCCTGCCAATGCACCCAAGAGCGTCCCGTGGTGGCGTCGTACACCACTTTATAGACGTGGCTGGGCACGGCCACGCCGGCACCGATCGTCGCCGGTTTGCCGCTGTAATAGGGTCCGGTATAGACGTAGACGTCGCCCGCCGCCCGCATGACGTATTTGCGCGTGTCCTGTTCGATGCGGCTCCACGAGCCCGCGTTCTGTGTCTGATCTTGCGGCACCATGTTCGCCAGCGAAAAGCTCTGCGCCATGGTTTCCTTGGAATACATGTCGCCGGCCGGCGCCATGTGGCCGCGCGAATAGCCCGACCCCTTGTAGTCATCCAGGGCGGCGCGTTCGGCGCTGGGCAGCCGCGCCTCTGTATAGAACTTGTCGGTGCGCTGCATGCCCTGCGCCTGCGCAAGCAGCTTGCGGTTCAGGCGTTCCACTACGAACACGGGGGTTTTGGTTTGACCGTTATGCAAGACGGCAAAGCCGGAAAAGCACAATTCGCGCAGTCCCGTGCCGGACGGCACGACGGGCATCTGGCCTTTCGGGAAAAATTGCGGACAGTCGGCAAACCGCGTGTGGGTCAGCGCGCCTGAAGGAATCACGGCCGGGGCAATTTTTTCCTGCGCCGGCCAACCCAGGTGCGCCAGGATGGCGTCGGGCGTCAGTTGCGCGGGCCATTGCGGTTTCAGGACATAGGTGGCGGCGCCGAAGCTGGCCAACGACGACACCAGCAGCGCACGGATGAACCGGTAGGCCCGGCCGGCGGATGTTGTATTGCCCCGGGCGGTGGGGCGTTTCTTTCTTGCTGCTGGTTTCTTCGCGCGCGTCATGCTACCTGTGTGTTGCGGGCCGGCCCTTGATGCGGCCGGCGTCAACGAATTGTAGATGACTGCGGCCAGCCGCAAGTCGGCGCGTTTACAGCACCAGTTTCAAGCCGATGGCCAGCATGGCGACGCCCACGCAGGCATCCAGAACGCGCCAGGCGCGGGGGCTGGCGAACAGCGGTCGAAGCAGGCGCGCGCCATAACCCAGCGTGAAGAAAAAGGCGAACGAGGCCGACATGGCGCCCAGCGCGAACGCGACCTTCTGCCCTTCGTACTGGCTGGAAATCGACCCCAGCAGCACCACGGTATCCAGATAGACATGCGGGTTCAGCCAGGTGAACGCCAGGCAGGCGGCCAGCGTGGCGCCAAGCCCGGCCGTCTGCGTGGCCGAGGGTGCCAGGCTGTCGTGCTGTGTGCGCCACGCGGACCGCAGGCTGCGCAGCGCGTAGACGAACAGGAACAGCGCGCCGCCATAGCGCATGGCCGGCTCCAGCCAGGGCAGCGTGTCCACGGCCAGCCCGAAGCCGGCAACACCCGACGCAATCAGGATGGCGTCGGACACGGCGCAGGCAAGGCACACGGCAAACACGTATTCCTGGCGCAGGCCCTGTCGCAGGACGAAAGCGTTTTGCGCACCGATGGCAACGATCAGGCCCAGGCTGAGCAGGAATCCAGGAATAAACGCGGTCGTCATTGCATACCCCATGAAAAGGGCGACAGACTAGCTGTTGGAAGTGGATTAGAAAAACTAATTAATCTAAACCGAGTTCAGTTCCGCTTAAGACGATGCGGGACAGGGGGCGCGTGCACGAAGGCGAACGCAAGCGCACGCACGTACAAGTTGCGCCGTGCCGTTTCGCGCCGGTTTCACGTGCTGTCATGTCCCGCCGCCACCAGGTGGTCCAGCAGCAGGCGGGCCGCCGCCGATAGCGCCTGCGCGTCGCGCAGGCAGATCGCGAAGCGGCGATGGCTCCAGGGGTCCAGCAGCGGCAGCACGCGCAGGCCGTGGGCCAGCGCATATGGCGTGGCGACTTCGATGGGCGCGACGCTGATGGCCAGGCCGGCCAGCACCACGCGAAACGCCGAATCGAAATTGCTGACGGTGACGCGGTGGCGCAAGGTCTTGCCGCTTTGGCCGGCCGCCGTCTGCAACATGCGCAAGACCGCGCCGGCGGCGGGCATGTTGACGTGTTCGAAGTCCAGGGCTTCGTCGAACCATACGGCTTCGCGCTGCGCCAGCGGGTGCCCCGGCGCGGTCACGACGGCCAGGCGGTCGCCCCGGTAAGGCCGGGTTTGCAGTCCATGAAAGTCCGCCGCATCCCAGCAGATGCCCAGGCTGGCAATGCCGCCCTTGACCTCGCGCACGACCTCCTGGCTGACGCGTTCTTCCATGTCGACCCGGATGTTGCGATGGGGCGCCATTTGCAGAAACGCCGCGATGTCTTCGGCCAGGGATTCCGCCAGCACGGACGCCGTTGCCAGGATGCGGACCTGGCCCTTGACGCCGCTGGCGTAGGCCGACATGTCGCGTTCGATGCGGTCCGAGCTGGCCAATATGGCGCGCGCGTGTTCCAGCAGCGTCTCGCCGGCCTCGGTGGGTTCGACGCCACGGCGTTTGCGCGTCAGCAGCTTGGCGCCCACCGTGTCTTCCAGCTGGGCCAAACGCTTGCTGATGGCCGATCCGACGAGGCTGGCGCGCTCGCCGGCGCGCGCGATATTGCCGGTTTCGCACACCGAGATGAACAGACGCAAGGTGGTGATGTCCAGGTCGCGCATGGCGGGGCGCCTTGATATGAAGTTCCGATTCGGAATATTAAACGTTCCGAAATACCGCTGGTGCGCGTATAGAGAATATCTAAACTGGCTTTGTCTTCAAATATCCGTCCGAATTTGCCGCCATGCCGACTGCCTCGCCTGCTGTGATTCCCCCCACCGCCATCGTGCGCGAAGTGGGGCTGCGCGATGGGCTGCAAAGCCTGCCCGTGGTATTGCCGACCCCCACCAAATGCGCATGGATCGACGCCGCCTACGCCGCCGGACAACGCGAGATCGAGGTCGGATCTTTTGTGCCCGCCCGCCTCTTGCCGCAGTTAGCGGACACGGACGCGCTGGTGGCCCACGCGAAAAGGTTGCCCGGTCTGTCGGTGTCCGTTCTGGTGCCCAATGTGAAAGGCGCCGAACGCGCGCTGGATAGCGGCGCCGACCTGATGCTGGTGCCCCTGTCGGCCAGCCACGCGCACAGCGTGGCCAACCTGCGCAAGACGCCCGACGAGGTCGTCGCGATGGTCGCCCAGATACGCGCCGCGCGCGACGCGGCGGGCTCGTCGATGTTGATCGAAGGCGGCGTCGGCACGGCCTTTGGCTGCACCTTGCAGGGCCGGGTGTCGCCGCAAGAAGTGTTGCGCTTGATGCAGGCGCTGCTGGACGCGGGCGCGGACCGCGTCAGCCTGGCCGATACCGTGGGCTATGCGGACCCTGCGGCGGTGCAGCGGCTGTTCGCCGACGCGCGCGGCATTGCCGGCGAGCGCCTGTGCTGCGCGCACTTTCACGACACGCGCGGGCTTGGCCTGGCCAATGTGCTTGCCGCGTTGCAGACCGGGGTGTCGCGCTTTGACGCTTGCCTGGGCGGCATCGGCGGGTGCCCGCATGCGCCCGGCGCCAGCGGCAACGTCAGTACCGAAGATCTGGTGTTCATGCTGGAAAGCATGGGCATCGCCACCGGCGTGGATATCGATCGCCTGCTGGCGCTGCGCGCTGCGGTGGACGAATGGCTGCCCGGGCAGCACTTGCACGGGGCGCTGTGGCGCGCCGGCTTGCCCAAGACCTTCCAGGCGGCATCGCAGCCGCTTGCACGGTCCGACATCCAGCGTCCCCACGGCGCGCGCCTGTAAGCGCCCGCGCACTTCACACGAGCTTTGTCATGTCACAACCACATCAAGAACCTTCCTTGCCGCACACCTCGCGCGCGTTGCCGCTTGCCGGCCTGCGCGTGGTCGAATTCACCCACATGGTGATGGGCCCGACCTGCGGCATGGTGCTGGCCGACCTGGGCGCGGAAGTGATCAAGGTCGAACCGGTACAAGGGGATCGGACGCGGCATCTGCTGGGCGTGGGCGCGGGGTTTTTTCCCATGTTCAACCGCAACAAGAAGAGCATTGCGCTGGACATCCAAAGCGCCGCCGGCGCCGAAGCCGCGCGCAAGCTGGCCGCCGGGGCCGACGTCGTGGCCGAAAATTTCCGCCCGGGCACCATGGCCAGGTACGGGCTGGATTACGCGTCGCTGGCACGTGACAACCCCCGGTTGATCTACGTCAGCCACAAGGGTTTCCTGCCCGGGCCATACGCCATGCGCACCGCGTTGGATGAAGTTGTGCAGATGATGGGCGGCTTGGCCTATATGACCGGGCGGCCCGGTGACCCGGTGCGCGCCGGCTCCAGCGTGAACGACATCATGGGAGGCATGTTCGGCGCCATCGGCGCGATGGCCGCCCTGATCCAGCGGGGCATCACGGGACGCGGCCAGGAAGTGCAATCGGCGCTGTTCGAGAACAATGTCTTCCTGGTGGGACAGCACATGCTGCAATACGCGATCACCGGACAGCCGTCCGCGCCGATGCCCGAACGCGTATCCGCCTGGGCGCTGTACGACGTCTTCACCGTGAAGGACGGCGAGCAGATCTTCCTGGCGGCCGTCAGCGATGCGCAGTGGATCACGTTCTGCGATGCCTTCGGCTTTGATGATCTGAAGCGCGACCCTGCCATGGCGACCAACAACGACCGTGTGCGCCTGCGCCCCACTTTGCTGGCGGACTTGCGCGCGCGTCTGGCGGGCTACAGCGCGGCCGAGCTGGCCGCCGTGTTCGAACGCATCGGCCTGCCGTTCGCGCCCATCGTCAAACCCGAGCAGCTTTACGACGACCCCCACTTGCGCGCCACGGGCGGGCTGGCCGACATCCGGCTGCCCGATGGCGAGCGCGCCGGCCAGATGGCGGGCGCCGCGCTATTCCCCTTGATGATGGACGGCCATCGGCTTGGGGTACGACAGCATCCGCCCACTTTGGGCGCGGACACCGACGCATTGCTGGCGGACCTGGGGTATGACGCGACGCAGATCGCGGCGCTGCGGGAGCAGGGTGCGGTGGCCTGATGCACGGCAATAAAAAACAACCAGGAGACAGACATGAACGATCAACGCGCGGGGTGGAGCCGCCGACAACTATTGGGCGCGCTGGGCGCCGCGATGCTGGCCGTGCCGGGCCTGGGGCGCGCACAGCCGGACCGGCCCGTGAAGTTCATTCTGCCCGTGGGCGTGGGATCCGGCGTGGATACGATCACGCGGTCGGCCGGCCCGGCGTTGTCGTCGGCGCTGGGCCATACGGTCGTGGTGGAAAACCAGCCTGGCGCGGGAGGCATCGTGGGCACGTCGGCGCTGGTGCGGTCGGCGCCCGACGGCTACACGCTAAGCATGGTGTCGAACAATCACGTGATTTTTCCCAGCGTCTATAAGTCCTTGCCGTTCGACCCGCTGGCGGACATTACCCCGATCAGCATGGTGGGCATGACACCGTTCCTCTTGGTGGCCAATCCGAAAAACATCGCGGCCAATAATCTGAAGGAGCTGACGGCCCTGCTGTCGCGGGAACCGGGCCGCTACAACTACGGGTCGTCGGGCAATGGCACGATCCTGCATCTGGCGGCGGAAATGTACGTGCAGCAGGCGGGCGCCAAGGCGCGCCATATTCCGTACAAGGGCGTGGGGCCCATGATGGCGGACCTGATCGGTGGGCAGGTGGACTTCGGCGTGTTGTCGCTGCCGTCGGTATTGCCGCAGATCAAAAGCGGTGCGCTCAAGGCGCTGGCGGCCTGTGGCGGCGAACGGATGGAGGCATTGCCGGATCTGGCCACGGCGCGCGAGCAGGGTTTGGCCCACTACGAAATCGGCGGCTGGTTCGCGGCGGCGGGGCCGGCGAAGTTGCCGGCGGCCGATGTGCGGCGTATCTACGATGCGTTGGGACGGGCATTCAATGCGCCCGAGGTCAAGCACGCCATGGCCGCCCAGAACAACAAGATCCTGCTGATGCCCCCCGAGCAGACGGCGGCGTACTTCCGCTCTGAAATGGCCAAGTACGCGGTCATCGTGCGGGGGGCGGGGCTTGAGCTGATGTAGCGCCCGAAGCTGGGGTGTCAGCCGGCCTTCTGGTCGGCGGCCCGCAGCAGGCCGTAGAGCTTGTCCTTGAGCTGTAGTTTTTCTTTTTTCAGCACTTCAATGTTGACGCCCGAGGTTGGCACGACGCCGTCCTCCATATTTTGAATCTCCTGGTCCAGGTCGTTGTGGCGCTGGAACAGGGCCGAGAAATGCGCATTCTCGGATTTCATCTGCGTAATGAGTTGGCGATATTCAGGGAACATTGGGGCCTCTCTCTTGGGAACCCGTTGACGGGAACCGGCGACGCACCTAACGCGGCGCGCGTCGGCTCGCCCATGACACGCCAACCCCCACGCCTTGTCAACCGGCGCGCCCGTGCCGGCGCTCGTCAAAAATTGACGGGGCGCAAGATGGCCCCGCGCGGCGCGCGAAAATGTCGTTGATGCTCACTTTTAATTACATGGAAGGGTTTGCCCGGAGATACACTCGGCACCCCGTGGTCCGTCATCTTTTAGACATGAAACAACGCGCGTCCAATGTTCGGCAGGTTTTTGCTCTTTTTAGCAAGGACGGGCGTATCCACCCGGGCACCGGCATGATGAGCGGCGTAATCGCGCTGTTCCTGGCCATTCTGGCCGTGCTGGGCGTTTTGGCTTTCCACTTTCCCGCTTACCTGACCACCCCGGAACTGCGCGCCTTCTATTCCGTGGAAGCGATGCGCACGCTGCTGTTTTCGGCGCTGCTGGTGTCAGGGTCGATCGCATTGGCCAACATCGTGCTGGGTCGCCAGCGCTGGCTGAACATATCGGCCTTCGTGCTGGTCTGCTGCGCGGTGGCCGCCGGCGGCAGCCAAGTGGTGGTGACCACGTCCAATACCGGCAACCACCCGTACCTGGGCCTGGACTGGTTCATTCTGGATCTGCTGGCGTCCAGCATGGTCTTCATCATTTTCGAAAAGCTGACGCCGCTGTATCCCGGCCAACCCGTGTTTCGCGGCGAGTGGCAGGTGGACATGAAGCACTTTCTGTTCAACCACTTGTCGGTGGGCGCGGTGCTGCTGTGCATCAACTTCTTCATTCACCGACTGTTTTCCTGGGCAGCCTACGAGCCGCTACAGGCGGCCATCCAGTCCATGCCGTATCTGCTGGAATTGTTCGTAGCCGTGCTGGTGGCGGACCTGGCGCAATACGCGGCGCATCGCGTCTACCACGAGGTCCCGTTCATGTGGCGCTTCCATGCCGTGCATCACAGCACGCGCACGCTGGACTGGCTGGCCGGATCGCGCCTGCACATCGTTGAACTGCTGATCACGCGCGTGGCGGTGCTGGGGGTGTTGTTCGTGCTGGGGTTTTCAAAGGCGGTGCTGGACGCCTACATCATCATCGTCGGCTTTCAGGCCGTGCTGATCCATTCCAATGTGAAGCTCCCGTGGGGTTGGCTGCGCTACATCATCGTGACGCCTGACTTTCACCATTGGCACCACTCGTCGGATACGGAAGCCATCGATAAGAACTACGCCGCCCACTTCTCGTTCATTGACTACATCTTTGGCACGGCAGTGCGCGGCGTGGGCAATCGCCTGCCCGAAAACTACGGCATCCTGGATAACGACATGCCCGGCACCTTCCTTGCCCAGCAAGCGTATCCCTTCAGCCGCAAGCGCTAACCGCGCCTGCCGGTTACAGCATCTTGACCGCGCGCCCGATGAACTGGATCGGGCCGGTCGGCTTGCCGATGGGTGAGCCGGTCTTGGGTTCTAGCGTCAGTTCAAACAACTGGTTGGGTTCCAAGGGTGGCAGCTTGTCCAGCGGGATCACGACGGGTTCGCCCGGCTTGATCAGGCCCAGCGATACCGGGCCGGCCCACCCATCAGCCTTGGTCCAGAATTCAAGCGCCCGGTCCGGCGGCACTTCCGTTGCCGCGATGGGCACCAATTGCACGGCGCTTTGCCCGGCCTGTGCCTGCACCACCCAGCCCGGCGCCTGCGATTGCGGCGCAACCAACACCACTACGTATTGCGGGGCGGACGGCGTCGATGCGGGGCGCAGCGCCAGCGTGCTGCCCAGGATCAAAACGGCTGCCATGCCGCCCACGGCCACGCTTCGCCAGAACAGCAAGCTGTCCCACAAACCCGGTCCGGAAGGGGCGACGGGGCGTGGCTGCGGAGCTGCAAAGGTTTCTGCCTGCGCCTGTACGCGGGCACGGGCGGTGTCCTTGGCCTGGGCGGCATCCAAGGTGCCGACAATCCGCGGCCACAGGCTGGCCGAAGGTTCTACCGGCGACGATAGATTCGTCAACGGCAGCAAGCGCGCTTCCCATCGCGCCACGGCGGCCCGCAGGGCGGCATCGTGCACCATGCGCGTTTGCACCGCGCGGCGCGCGTCGGCCGGCAAGGTGCCCAGCACGTACTCGCCGGCCAAGTCGTCGGTGGCGTCGTAAGAATCTTGCGGGGCGTTCATGCCAGGCACTCCCGCAGTGCTTGCAGGCTGCGCTTGATCCACGCCTTGACGGTGCCCAGCGGCGCGCCCAGGCGGTGCGCGATCTCGCTGTGCGTCAGCCCTTCAACATAGGCGTGCAGCACGCAGTTGCGGCGCACGGGTTCCAGTTCTTCCAGGCAGGGGGCCATGCGGCCCGCGCTGGCGCGCCAGTCGAATGCGTCGCGGGTGTCGTGCCAGGCCTCGATGGCTTGGCGCGCATCCAGGGCGGCAGCGGCGTCATTGTCTACGTCGGTTTCGCGTGCGGTGTCGCGCAGCGCGTTCAGCGCCAGGTTGCGGGTGATGCTGTAGACCCAGCCGCGTCCCGATCCGCGCGATGCGTCGAACGTGCCCGCCTGCTTCCAGATCTTGACGAATGCGTCATGCACGATGTCCTCCGCCCAAGCGCGGTCGCGCAGGAGTCGTTGGGCCACGCCCAACAGGCGTGGGCCTTCTTGCCGATACAGGGCATCCAGCGCGGCCCGGCGGCCGGCGGCGCATTCCTGCAAGACGGCTTCGTAATCGAAATCCGGATCAAGGCGGTTCGGCATGCGATAGCGAGAAGCGGGAAGAAGGCGGCCGCGCGTGACCAGCCTGCGCGGGGAGAAGTTGCGCCATCTTACCCGGAGTCCCCGGCCGTAGGCCCGTCGGATTCCGACGGGCCTACGGGATCAGTTTGCCTTGTAGAAGATGTAGTCGGCTTGGTATTGCACCTGGCTTTTCTGTCCCAGCATGGCGGTGGTGCACGGGGTCTTGGGCGCCACGCCGCCCTTGAGGGCCACGCGCTGAATGTAGGTCACGCCCGTCAACGCGCCCGCGCCCATGGCCGGGTTGGCCTTGACCAACTGGTAGGGCAGGTTGCCGTCACCCGCGGGCGCCACGGCCACTTGCGTGCCGGTCAGCTTCGAGCCGTCCATGGCTTCCCAGGTGGCGGGCGGGCCGTAATACGTGCCCACCTGCTTGCCCTTGCGGTCGTTAAGCACGGCCTTCGGACCGGCAAACGCCCATTCGGCCTGGCCCTTCATGTCGGCCTTGGCGCGGCATTCGTAGGTGATCTCGCCCACGCCCACGGTTTCCCAGGCCACCTTGTTGCCGGCGGGCGCCTGGACGCTGGCGGGCAGGTTGGCCTGCGTATAGGCCGTGGGTTTGGAACTCATCGAGCCGCAGGCGGCAAGCAGCGACACGGCGAACAGGCCGGCAACGGCGGGAATGCGGTGCGAACGTTGGGTCTTCATGAGCGGTCTCCAGCAACGTGAAAGGTCTGTGGACGACGCGCCCATTGCGCGCCGGTACAGGTACTACACGCCGGACCCCCAAACGGATGCAGGCCGGATGCAAATATTTTTGCATCCGGCCTGCATGGGCGAAAAAGGCGGGGTTTACTTGGCCTTGCGGTTGGCCGAGTACGACGCCATCAGGTTGCGGTAGTCGGGGATGTGGTTGGCGAACAAGGTGCCCAGCCCTTCGACGTCGTTGCGCCAGTCGCGGTGCAGTTCGCACGCCACGCCGAACCACGACATCAGCTGCGCGCCGGCTTGCTCCATGCGGCTCCAGGCGGCGTTGCGGGTGACTTCGTTGAAGGTGCCCGAAGCATCGGTCACGACGAACACATCAAAGCCCTCTTCCAGGGCCGACAGGGCGGGGAAGGCGACGCACACTTCGGTGACCACGCCGGCGATGATCAGCTGCTTCTTGCCGGTTGCCTTGACGGCCTTGACGAAGTCTTCGTTGTCCCAGGCGTTGATGTTGCCGGGGCGGGCGATGTAGGGGGCGGTGGGGAACTTGTCTTTCAGTTCCTGGACCAGCGGGCCGTTGGGACCGTCTTCGAAGCTGGTGGTCAGGATGGTGGGCAACTTGAAGTATTCGGCCAGGTCGGCCAGTGCCAGCACGTTGTTTTTGAATTGGTCGGGTTGGAAATCACGCACCAGGGAAAGCAGGCCGGCTTGGTGGTCAACCAGCAGGACGGCGGCGTCGTTCTTGTCCAGTTTCACGTAGGGCTTGGTCATGGTTTGCTCCGTTATGTCTTCAGGTTTGGTGCGCGGTGTTGCGCGGTGAGTGCATGAACAGAATTCTAAATATCAACCAATACCCCCGGTAGTGGGGCAAATTGCGCCTCAGCGTTCTATTTATCGGACGGCGGGTGCGGGGCCTTTCGGTGCAGGGATGCCGTGGCGCTGCTGCGTATCGCACTCGCGCTGGGCGTTTTCACGATACTCGCTTCCCATGAAATCAAGCAGTTCGCGCACG
Organism: Achromobacter sp. ESBL13; assembly: GCF_036668755.1. NCBI lineage: Bacteria > Pseudomonadati > Pseudomonadota > Betaproteobacteria > Burkholderiales > Alcaligenaceae > Achromobacter > Achromobacter sp. ESBL13. The sequence goes on from NZ_JAZEVT010000008.1 coordinate 214,880, forward strand.
GCGGGTAGCAAGCCCCGGCGCGACGGGAACACCGCATGGACGGCGCCCGGTTCGGGCACCCACGGCGCGCCGACGGGCACCAGCGTGCCGGCATCGAGCTCGTCGCGGATCATCATCAGCGGTAGCGCCGCGACACCCACGCCGCGCAGGGTCGCTTGCTTTAGCGCCAGCATGTCGTCGGTGACCAGGCGCGGGGTGAACGGCACGTTTTGGCGCGCGCCGTCCGGGCCGTCCAGCCGCCATTGGCATTCGCGCTGTTCGGTGCCCAGCGCCAGCGTGGGCAGTTCGGCAAAGCGGGCCACGTCGGCATCCGGCGGCAGCTTGCGGGCCAGCGCGGGGCTGGCGACCAGGCTCTGGCAGCTCATGCCCAAGGGCTTCATGACAAGGTCACTGTTTTCCAGGGGGCCGAAGCGCACGCGCACCGCCAGGTCAAAGCCTTCGCGCAGCACGTCTACTGAACGCGAAAAGCTCTTCAGATACACATGCACCTTGGGGCACTTTTCCATGAAGCGCGCCACCACATCGCCCAAAAAATAGTAGATCAGCGCGGGCGGCGCGCTCATGCGGATCGTGCCCTGCGGTTCGGCATGGGTACGGTCGATGACGTCTTGCGCGGCCTCGGCGCCGGCCAGCATCGACAGGCACTGGTCGTAATATTCCTGACCCAGTTCGGTTACGGCGAAGGTGCGGGTGGACCGCTGGATCAGCCGCACGCCCAAGCGTTCTTCCAGCAGGGCAATGCGGCGGCTGAGACGGGATTTGGGGATGTCCAGCGCGCGGCCGGCGGGCGCGAAACCGCCGTGTTTCACGACTTGGACAAAATAGTAGAGATCATTCAAATCGTGCATGACTTCCCGCGTTTTTGGAATTAAGACGTAGCGGGAGCATATAACGCGATGACGGCCGCACGGGGCCCAAGCCGAACTCAGGCGGCAGCGCCCACCGATTCTTCCTTCCAGCGCTGCTTATCGCGCAGCGGCGGGGTGCCGAACAAACGGCTGTATTCGCGGCTGAACTGCGACGAACTTTCGTAGCCCACGGCGTGCGCGGCCAGGGCCACGCCGGCGTCATCGCTCAACATCAACCGGCGCGCTTCCTGCAAGCGCAGGTGCTTCTGGTATTGCAGCGGACTCATGGCGGTGGCTTGCTTGAAATGGTGGTGCAAGGACGACACGCTCATGTGCACATCGCGCGCAATTTCCTCCACGCGCAGGGGCTGCGCATAGTTGTCGCGCAGAATGCGGATGGCCTTGGCCACGCGGTTCAACTGGCTGTCTTGCAGCACCGTCTGGCGCAGCACGACGCCCTGGCCGTTCATCAGCAGCCGGTACAGCAGCTCGCGCTTGACCATGGGCGCCAGGATGGGGATGTCGCGCGGGGTGTCCAACAAGCGCAGCAGGCGCAGCACTACGTCCAGCAGCGAGCCGCCCAGCGGGTTCACGCACAGCGCGCGCGAGGCCTCGGCGGGCACCAGCGGCGGCAGGTTTTCGTCGCTGATGAGTTCGGCGATTTCCTCGGGGTTCAGATCCAGCCGCAAGCCCAGATAGGGCAGGGTGGGGCTGGCGACCGACACCTTGGCCACCACGGGCAGGTCCACCGACGAGATCAGGTAATGGAAAGGATCGTATTCAAAGCTCTCGTCGCCGATCAGCAAACGTTTGGACCCCTGCGCAATGACCGCCAGCGCGGCCTTTTGCAAACCGGGCTTGGCGCCGGTCGGTTGCGACAGACGGTGTAGATACAAGCCTTCGATGGGCGTGTCCAACGAGCCCTCCAAGGTGCCGGTCATGCGGTCCAGGGTACAAAGCAGCTCGCGGCGGGCGGGTTCGAAAGCACCGTCCAAGCCAGGAATATTGACGGAAGCTTCGGATTGCTCGGTAGTAATAGGCATGGAGGCTCCGAGGGGTGGCGCGGACCTGGCGGCGGCGCAGGCGCGGTGGAATAGAGGGCGGGCTCCAGTGTATGCGCGCTGTGGACGTGCCGAACCGGGGCCGGATAGTCTATGGAGAAATGGGCAAAAAATCAGGAGGATCGGGCGTATGCCTGATTCTCTGGCAAGCCTGCCAGAGAATCAGGCAAAAAACGGGCAGGATCAAGCAGCGCGTGGCGGCCGCTTGCGACGCATACTGTTCGCACCCCGGCCAGCTGCGTTCGGCGCCCCATCCCGGGGCGTACGGACCCGCCGCGCCGCAGAAGGAGCACCACCATGCGATACAAGAAATTTGGCAGCACCGGCCTTTTCGTTTCGGAACTCTGCCTGGGCACCATGACCTTTGGCGGCGAAGGCGAACTGTGGAGCAAGATCGGCAACCTGCAACAGGAAGACGCCAACCGCCTGGTGGGCCGCGCCCTGGAAGCAGGCGTCAACTTCATCGACACGGCCGACGTGTATTCCGAAGGACGTTCGGAAATCATCACGGGCCAGGCGCTGCGCGATCTGAAAGTGGCACGAGACGACGTGGTCATCGCCACCAAGGTGTTTGGCCAGACCGGCGCGGGTGTGAATGCGCGTGGAAATTCGCGCGTGCACATTCTGGATGGCGTGAAGAAAAGCCTGTCGCGCTTGCAGCTGGATCATATCGACCTCTACCAGATCCACGGCTTTGACCCGGCCACGCCCATTGAAGAAACCGTGCGCGCGCTGGACACGCTGGTCCAGCATGGCCACGTGCGTTACGTGGGAGTGTCCAACTGGGCCGCCTGGCAGATCATGAAGGCGCTGGGCATTGCCGAACGCCTGGGGCTGGCGCGCTTTGAATCGCTACAGGCGTATTACACGATTGCGGGGCGCGATCTGGAGCGCGAGCTGGTCCCGATGCTGCAAAGTGAAGGCGTGGGCCTGATGGTGTGGAGCCCGCTGGCCGGCGGCTTGCTCAGCGGCAAATACAGCCGCGACGGCTCCGCTGAAGCCGGCAGCCGCCGCGCGGCCTTCGACTTCCCGCCGGTGGACCGCGACCGCGCGTACGACAGCATCGACGTCCTGAAATCGGTGGCCGATGCGCGCGGCGTGTCGGTGGCGCAGGTGGCGCTGGCGTGGTTGCTGCACCAACAGGTGGTGACCAGCGTCATCATCGGGGCCAAGCGGGTAGACCAGTTGGACGACAACCTGGCGGCAACCGCCATCAAGCTGACGCAGGATGAGCTGGCGGCGCTGGACAAAGTCAGCGCGCTGCCGCCGGAATATCCAGGCTGGATGCACGTGCGCCAGGGCGAGTTCCGCCGTAAGCAATTGGCGGAATCGGGCGCGGTGTAAAAGGCGCTGGCCCGCCTGCGTGGCAGGCGAGCCCAGGTCGTCGGCCTGTTCGACGAGGGAACCGAGAGGCGCGCGAAACGGGGACGGCGCGAGTAGAATCTTTGCGTTCCGTCCCCGCCTTGAAGATCTTCCATGACACATCGCTTTCCCGCCAGCCTGTCCCCCGTGACGATCAAGCCGCGGTTGGCGGCGCTGGCCGTCGTCGCCCTGGCAATGGCCACGCCCGCCGGCGCCGCGCCGCAGCCCTCGTTTGACTGCGCCAAGGCCACGGCCGACGTAGACCGCGCCATTTGCGCCAGCGATGCACTGGCCGCCCAAGACGCCAGCATCGCGCGCCGCTTTGCCGAGGCCAAGAAGGCGTTTGACCCCGACACCGCCCGCGCGTTGACGCAAGACCAGCGCTACTTTGTCGGCGTACGCAACGAAGACTATGCCGAACCGGGCAGCGCCAGCGAGCGCGCCGAAAGCTTGGCCGACCGCCTGAAGTACCGCGACGCATTTCTTGCGTCGCTGGTGCTGACGCCGCGCCAGGGCTTTGAGGGTAGCTGGGACAACCTGGCCGGCGGCATCACGATAGTCCGGCAGGCGGATGGCAAGCTGATGGTCGAGGCCCAGGCCGCGCAGCCGCAGAATGCGCGCTGGTTGTGCGACGCCAACGGCGTGGCCACGGTCAAGGGCGACACGCTGGTGGTCGAGGCGGACGACCCCGGGGGTTGGACGCTGACGCTGTCGCGCAAGGGCGCGGCGCTTATCGTGGTGGATACGCCTCCCGCGAAGGACAAGGCGGCGGGTGGCCCGCCGTATTGCGGCATGAATGGCGCGATGGGCGGCGTCTACTTCCCCGTGCGTCAACCCTAGGCCGTCCAGGGGGCGGCGACTAGAATGTGTGTCGCGTTGCCGTAGGCACGCTCTTCGTTTGAAGGGAATCGCGTGGCCATTCCGTATTTGCGCCGGCTGACAGCCGTCAGCCGCAGCCCGCAAGCCAACAGGCATCTAGCCTATTTCCTGACCTTCACCGCCGGCGCGGTCAACGCGGGTGGCTTTCTGGCCGTCCAGCAGTACACCTCGCACATGTCCGGCATTGTCTCGATGATGGCGGACCACATGGCGCTGGGGGGCATGGTGGTGGTGTTGCAGGGCGTGGCCGCGCTGCTGTCATTCCTGGCCGGGGCGGCCAGCTCCGCCTTCCTGATCAACTTCGGGCGGCGGTCTCATCTGGCCAGCGAGTACGCCTTGCCGCTGCTGCTGGAGGCGGTGTTGCTGCTGGTCTTCGGCTTGCTGGGCGCCAACCTGGAAACGCTGCGTTGGTTCTACGTGCCCGGCACCGTGATGCTGCTGTGCTACATCATGGGCCTGCAAAACGCGATGATCACCAAGGTGTCGCGCTCTGAAATCCGTACCACGCACGTGACAGGCATGGTGACCGATATCGGCATCGAAGTGGGCAAGCTGTTTTACTGGAACGTGGCCAAGAGCGACGCCCAACACACGCCGCCGGTACGCGCTGACCGTGGCAAGCTGGTCGTGCTGAGCCTGATGGTCACGTTGTTTTTCGTAGGCGGCGTGACGGGCGCGTACTCGTTCTTTCACTTCGGCTTCGGGTCGACCTGGCCCCTGGCGCTGCTACTGACCTTGCTGGCCGCCGTGCCCATCGGGGACGACATCCGCAGCCTGTTCCGCCGCGTGTAGCGCATTACCGCGTGGCCTTGCGGGCGACGGCGTGGCCCAGGAACACTTGCAACGCGGCCAGGGTTTCGTAATGCAGTTGTTCCAGCCTGGCGTCTTTTATCGGTTCGGTGATGGCGGTGCCCTGGGGCGTAAGGCGATACGGCTCGCCCAGCAACCGGGCCATGTCGATCTGGTAAAAGCTGGCGTCGCCGTAGGGGCGCTTGCCGTCGATCATGGGCATGGGCCAGAAGCGATCGCCTTCGCGCAGCACGGCTTGCAGCTCTTGCGGGCCGGCCTCGCGCCACATGGCAGCGCGCAACACCGTCAGGTGCTCGGCGCGCAGCGTGAAGCCGCCTTGCGCGTCCACGCCGCTTTGCGGAAAGTCGAACGTGTCTTTCATCTCGGGCGGCAACGTGTAGCGGCCGGGGGCGAGTTTGCCCATCGACGCCACAAAGGCCGGCACCACGCGGCACACTTCCGCCAGGCGTTGGATGGCCAGCGCATCGTCCGACGTTTTCAGTGCGCGGCGCGCGATGGCCAGCGTGTCGGGGCCGCCCAGCAGCGGTTGTTCAAAATCGATGCCCGGCGCGCCGGATTCAATAGGAACCCACAGCACGCGCAGCAGCCGTATCAGCGCCGCGTGCTGGGCCGTGATCGGAATGGCCTCGATCGGCGTGGCGAAGACTTGCCGGATGATGGGCTTGCGATCGGTTGCGGCCAGCGCGCGCAGCGGCGCCAGCAGCAGGCCGCCCAGGCCGAGACTTCGACCCAGCCCCAGCCCCGCCAGCAACCGGCGACGCCTCATGATGGGGGGGCCGTTCATTTGCGCAGCTCGTCCAGCGCGGACTGGGCCAGCGGGTAGCCGGGCTGGATGCGCAACGCGTCTTCATAAGACAGACGTGCGTCGGTCTGCCGGCCCAGGCGCCGCAGCAAATTACCCCGGTTGGTCAGGATCAGTGCGCTGGCCGGTTTGGCGCGCACGGCCTTTTGGTAGGCATCCAGCGCGTCGGCCTGGCGGTCCATGCCGTCCAGCAACGCGGCCTGAAGGTTGTAGCCGATGCTCCAGTCGGGAAAACGGCTGGTCAGTGCTTGCGCGGTAACGAGCGCGTTGGGCAGGTCCTTGCGCTGTGCCAGCGCGCCCGCCTTGTTGATGTACGCCCACTTGTCGTCCGGATTCAGCTTGATGGCCTCATCGAACAGGTCCTGGGCGGCGGGCAGGTTGCCTTGCTGCGCTTGCAGCTTGCCCAGGAAGAGCCTGACGTCGGCGTTGCGCGGATCTTGCTTGGCCATCTCTTCGGCCACGCGCTGCGCCTCTTGCGGATCGTTGGCCCGCAAGGCGGCGGATACCCGCGAGTTCAGCGTCTGCATGGCCGGGGGCAGTTGCTGGATGCGCGCATGCAGCGCTTCGTTTTCCGCGCGCAGTTCGGCTTGATACGCGTGGTCGAGCTGTGCGGCGCTTTGCGCATGGGCGGCCGGCAGGGCCAGGGCGGCAAGCGCCGATCCCAATAAGCAGGCAAGCAAACGGCGGCGTAGGGTCGCAAGCATGGCGTTCGGCGGTTCCTGGAAGAGGTGGATGCTGGCACGCGCAGGTGCCGCACGTGTTGGACGCCTACGATACCGGAACCGCGGCGCGCGGTAAAAAAGAGAGGTGCTGAAAAAGTCAGCATCGCGCGGCAAAAGGCGCCACGAAAAAGCCGAACGCAAAAAAGCCCGGCGCAAGGGCCGGGCCTGGAACCAGGGCCCCGCGGGGCCGGCCCCCAATCAGTTGGGCATCAGCACCGTATCCACGACATGGATGACGCCGTTGGACTGATAGACGTCGTACGTGCTGATGGTCGACATACCGCCCTTTTCGTCCTTCAAGGTCAGGTTGTGCTTGCCGTTCATCATCACCCAGAGCTTGCCGCCGCTGGCCGTTGTCAGTTCTGTCTTGCCGCCGCCCTTCTTGATCCTGGCCGCCAGCGCGTCGAAGTCCAGCTTGCCGGGCACCACGTGGTAAGTCAGGATCTTGGTCAGCGTGGCCTTGTTTTCAGGCTTGACCAGCGTGTCCACCGTGCCCGCAGGCAGCTTGCCGAAGGCGGCGTTGGTAGGCGCGAACACCGTGAACGGGCCGTTGCCCTGCAACGTATCGACCAAACCCGCCGCCTTCACCGCGGCCACCAGCGTCGTGTGGTCCGCGGAATTGACCGCGTTGGCGACGATGTTCTTGGCGGGCATCATCGCCTGGCCGCCCACCATCACGTCGGCCGCGAAAGTGGGCGACAGGGTCAGGGCAGAGGAAGCGATGGCAATCTGGGCTAGCAATTTCATGACGATCTCCTTTTGTGTGGCCGTCATGAGGAGATACGTGGCTAGCCTGCGATTGGATGCGTGAATCCTTCCTGGGACAAACCCTGATCAGATGACCTTGCCGCTGAGAACCACCGGGCCGGTGGGGATGCCATTGGGCGCGCCGCCTTCCGGTTCCAGCGTAATGGCAACGGTGTCACCCTGTTGCGGCAGCTGGCTGGGGGCAAGCACCGTGGTCTGGCCGGGTAGCACCACGCCCAGCGAACGCGGCGCCTGTCCCGGCGAAATCGCCCACAGTTCCAGTGCGCGGCCGTCGGCCAGTGCGACCAGGTCCTGCATGGGCTGCACGGCAAGGCGGTTGTCCGGCAGCGTGTTCACGACCATGGCGCCGGGCACCTTGTCGTTGGACAGCACGGCAACGGTGCGGACCTGGACAGGTTCGGTGGGCGGCTTGAGCATCAAGAAGGCCAGCACCACGACAGCGGTTGCCAGCCCAGCGGATACGGCGCGCCACCAGGACAGGGCTCGCGGGGGCGCCAGCGTGCGGGTGGCGGTGGGGGCTGGCGCGATGCGGGCGGCAATGGCCTGCCAGACATGCGCGGGCGGCGTTTCGGGCGGCAAGGCCAACGCCAAGGGAAGCAGGCGGTCTTCCCATTCGGCCACGGCGCGGCGCAGGCCGGCGTCGTCGCGCATCAGCTTGATGAAGCGTTGCCGCGCACCCGCGCGCAAACCGCCCAGCACGTAGTCGGCGGCCAGGCGATCCTGCAATTCGGGGTGGCGGTAGTTCATTCCAAGCACCTTTTCAACCGTTGCAAGCCCCGGCGTATCCAGCTCTTTATCGTTCCCAGCGGCGTGTCCAAACGCGCCGCGATGTCGGGATGCGCCAGGTCGTCAAAAAACGCCATGGCGATGGCAACACGCTGCGGCCCTTCCAGTTCGCCCATGCAATCAGCCAGCCGGCGGCCTTCCTGGTTGCTTTGCAGACGCGCCAGCGGACCGGGGCTGTCATCGGCCATGGCCAGCGTCAAGGTGTCGTCCGGGTCCGGCACCACCACATCGGGCCGACGAAGGCGGTCGATGCAGCGATTACGAACGATGCGAGTCATCCACGTCATCGGCTGGCTTTGCGTAGCCTGGTACTGTCCGGCCTGGCGCCAGATCGATACGAAACACTCTTGCAGCACGTCTTCCGCGGCGGCCTGGTCTCTTAACATACGTCTGGCCAGCGCAAACAGATGCGGGGACGCAAGGCGATAAATCTCGGCCAGTGCGGATTCACGTTTTTCCGCGCACTGGACAAGCAGGGCCTGAAGGTGTTGAGCGTCGGGCATCGGTTCCTAAGGGGAAGGGCATGCTGGAGCAGAGCATACCGGCCCATGGCGTTGGCGTCACTTAGTTGACGACACTTAGTTGAGGGACTTCGTTGGCGTCGCGTCGTTGGCGTCACCTATTTATTGCGGCACTACAATGCCCCGCACCGGATCGCGCCTTGGCGCGCGCCGCCGTCCCGGGCCCCGGCCGGCCCGGAAAAAAGCGTATAGCTTGCAATCGAAACACAGGAGGAGCAGACAGGACATGGACGCAGAATTCTGGTTGGAACGCTGGCGCGAAGGGCGCACGCACTTTCACCAAACCCGGATTACGCCGCTCTTGCAGAAGTACTGGCCCACGTTGGCCGTACCGAAGGGTGGACGGGTATTGGTGCCCCTATGCGGCAAGTCGCTGGACATGGTCTGGTTGGCGGCGCAGGGGCATACCGTACTGGGCGTGGAACTGTCCCAGTTGGCGGTGGAGCAGTTCTTCACTGAAAACGAGTTGCGGCCCGTGACGCATGAATCCGTCTACGGCAAGCACTACGTGGCGGGCAACATTGAAATCATCCGCGGCGACATCTTCAAGCTGGACTCCCAGCTGCTGTCGCACTGCGTGGGCGCTTACGACCGCGCGGCGCTGGTGGCGTTGCCCGAAGACATGCGGGCCGACTACGTGCGCCACGTATACGGGCAGCTATCGCCCATTGCCCGGGGTTTGCTGATTACGCTGGACTATCCGCAAGAAGAAATGGCGGGGCCGCCGTTCGCGGTGGTGGACAGTGAAGTGCAAGCCATTTTTGCGGGCGTGGCGCCGGCGGTCATCATTGACCGCCGCGACATTCTTGACAAAGAGCCCAAGTTTCAAGGGGCGGGCGTCAGCCGGCTGGACACCGTGGTGTACCGGCTGGGCGTGCAAGACGCCTGATCCGCGGGCGGGCGGCGGCGCGGCGCGCCTACAGGCTTACAGGCTCAGGTCATCAGCCAGCCGCCCGCCACATCCAGCACCTGGCCGGTCACGAACCGAGCCTGGTCGGACGCAAAAAACAGGCAGGCGTCGGCCACTTCCTCGGGGGTGCCCAGCCGCCGCAGCGCCGTTACCCGCGCCACCGCATCGTTGATTTCCTGCGGCACGCTTTTCAGCAGCGGCGTGCTGATGCGCCCCGGGGCCAGCCCGTTCACCGTCACGTTGAATTCGCCCAGCTCGGCAGCCCAATGCCGGGTCAGCCCAAGCAGCCCCGCCTTGGTGGCCGCGTAATGCGCCGCCACGATGTCGCAATACGCCTTGCCCGCCACCGATGACATATTGATCACGCGGCCCTGGCGCTGCTGGACCATGTGCGGTGTGGCCAGGCGCGTCATGTAGAACACGCTGTTCAGGTTGACCGACACCACCTTGTCCCATTCGCCGGGCAGCATTTCCCAGACCTTCAATGCGCGGCCGTCCGTCTTGGGCGAAATGCCCACGTTGTTCACCAGGATGGTTGCCGCGCCCAGCTCGGTGGTGATGCGGTCGTAGGCAGCTTGGCATTGATCGAAATGAGCCACGTCGGCGGGTACGAACGCGACGTCGTGGCCGCGTTTTTGCAGGACCTTTTCGTAGGCCTGTCCAGCCTGGGCATTGAAATCGATCAGCCCGACGCGGCCGCCTTCAGCCAGAAAGCCTTCAACGATGGCCGATCCGATGCCGCCCACCGCGCCCGTCACGATGGCGACCTGGCCATCAAAGCGTCCGCTCATGCCTGCACCTTCAGCATGATCTTGCCGATATGCCGGCTGCTTTCCATCAAGGCATGCGCGCGGTGCGCGTCGGCCAGCGGGAAGACCTCGTGGATCAGCGGCAGGCATTGGCCCTGTTCCATCAAGGGCACGACCTTTTCCGCCAAGGACCGGGCAATGGCGCCCTTGTCCTCGTCCGAACGCGGGCGCAGCGTCGACCCGGTGAATTGCAGGCGCTTGGTCATGATGGGCAACGCGTCGATCTCGGCCTTGCTGCCTTCCAGGAAAGCGATCTGCACCAGCCGGCCGTTCACCGCCAACAGCCGGATGTTCTTGTTGATGTACGACCCGCCCACCATGTCCAGGATGACGTCCACGCCCGTGCCCTGCGTGGCGTCGCGCACGGCGGTTTCGAAGTCGGTGTCGCGGTACAGCAGCGCATGATGCGCGCCGGCCTTCACGCAGGCGTCCGCCTTGGCCCGGTTGCCCACGGTGGTCCAGACCTGCGCGCCGAATGCGCGGGCCAGCTGGATGGCCGTCAGCCCGATGCCGCTGGAGCCGCCATGCACCAGGAATTTTTCGCCGGACGACAGGCGGGCGCGGTCAAACACATTGGTCCAGACCGTGAAGTAGTTTTCGGGAATGGCGGCGGCGGTCAGCATGTCCAGCCCGCGCGGCACGGGCAGGCAGTGGCGCTCGTCGGCCAGGCAATACTGGGCATAGCCACCGCCGGGCGTCAACGCGCAGACGGCGTCGCCCACCTTCCACGCGGTGACGTCGGGGCCGACGCCGATAATCGTGCCGGACACTTCCAGCCCCAGGTAGGGGGATGCACCGGGTGGCGGCGGGTACGAGCCCGAACGTTGCAGCACGTCGGGGCGGTTGACGCCGGCGTAGGCCACTTCGATCAGCACCTGGCGGCCCGTGGGCGCTTCCATGTCGCGTTGGGCGACCTGCATGCAGTCAGGCGCGCCGCCCTTGCCATGGTCAATGAATGTGCAGCGTAGGGACATAGGGGAATCCTGAGGTTCAGTGGCCCAGATAGGCCTTTTTGACGTGGGGGTCGCTAAGCAGTTCGGCGCCTGTGCCGGTGCGCACGATGGCGCCGTTTTCCAGCACGTAGCCCCGGTCGGCAAGCCGCAGCGTGCGGAACACGTTTTGCTCCACCAGCAGCACCGTCACGCCATGCGAAGTCACGTTGCGGATGATGTCGAACATCTGCTGCACCAGCAGCGGTGACAAGCCCAGCGATGGCTCGTCGAACACCAGCAGCTTGGGGTCCGCCATCATGCCGCGCGCAATCGCGACCATCTGCTGTTCACCACCCGACAGCGACCCGGCGTATTGCGACAAGCGTTCTTTGACGCGCGGGAAAATGCGCAGCACCTCGTCCAGCTTGCGGGCCACGATGGGGCGCGCCGCGCGCTTGTAGGAACCCATCAGCAGGTTGTCCTTCACCGTGAAGTGCGGGAACAGCTGGCGGCCTTCGGGAATCATCGTGATGCCGGCATCCACGATGTCGTAGGGGTTGCGGTTGGTCAGGTCCCGCCCTTCGAACTCGACCTTGCCCTGCATGGCCGGAATAACGCCGCACAGCGTCTTCAGCGTGGTGGTCTTGCCCGCGCCGTTGGCGCCGATCAGGGTCACGATTTCGCCCGCGTTCACTTCGAAGTTCAGGCCGTTGAGCACCTGGCTCTTGCCATAGCCCGACGACAGATTCGACACCTTAAGCATCCTGGTACTCCTTGCCCAAATACGCCTCGATGACGGCGGGGTTCTCGACCACGTCCTTCGGCGCGCCGCTGACCAGCACGGCGCCTTCGTTCAGGACGATGATGCGGTCGGACAGCGCCATCGTGGCTTGCATCATGTGTTCGATCAGCAGCACCGACACGCCCGAATCGCGGATGCGCCGGATCATCTGGATCGACTTCTCGATGTCGGTCGGGTTCAGGCCCGCCATCACCTCGTCCAGCAGCAGGATGCGCGGCTTGATCGCCAGCGCGCGGGCGATTTCCAGCCGCTTCATGCCGCCCACCGTCAGGCTGCGCGCCTCGGTGTTCAGGTACTTGACCAGGTCCGTCTGTTCCGCCACCTTCAGCGCGATCTGTTCGGCTTCGTCACGGTTGGACGTGCGTATGAACGCGCCCAGCATGATGTTCTCCAGCACCGTCAGGCCGGTGAACGGCTTGGCGATCTGGAAGGTCCGGCCCAGGCCCTTGTGCGCGAACTCGTCCGGCGTCTTGCAGGTGACCCAGTTGCCGTCAGCGTCCAGCATCGAAATATCGCCCTTGTCCGGCGACAGAAAGCCCGACAGCAGATTGAACACCGTGGTCTTGCCCGCGCCGTTCGGCCCGATCATGCCCAGGATTTCGTTCTGGTTCAGCGTCAGCGATACGTCGTTGGTGGCGCGCAGCCCGCCAAAGCTCTTGAACAGCTTGTCCGCCTTCAACACCGGCTGGTCAGTGCGGGTCGCGGCGCGCAAACGCAGTTCGTCAGCCAGTTGCGGCTTCTTGCGCGGCGTGCCCAGATACGGCAAGCGCGCCAGTCCACGTTCAATAGCGGGGCCGAATGCGCCCGCCAGCCCGCGCGGAATGGTCAGCACCACGGCCACCAGGATCAGGCCGTAGATCAGCCCGTGCATGCCGTTGCCCACGCTGGACAACCAGCCGCGCGCGAGTTCGGCGATGGGCAGCACCAGGAACGTGCCGGCGATGGGGCCGGCCACCGTGCCCAGCCCGCCGATCAAGGCGAACATGGCCACCTGGATCGACAGCTCCAGCGAGAACGCGGAACTGGGGTCCACGAACGTCAGGTACGTGATGTGGAACGTGCCGATGATGCTGGTCAGCATGGCCGAGACGACGGCCGCGATGATCTTGACCCGCACGGTGTGAATGCCCACGGCCAGCGCGGCGTCCTCGCGTTCTCGGATCGCGATCAGGTAGTGGCCGATGCGCGATTTGCGTATCGCCCACGACACCCACGTCACGAACAGGAACAGGCCGAACGCGATGATCACGTAGTTCATCTTTTCGCGGAACACGATCCACGCCCAGCCGATATTGAGCGGCAGGCTGATGCCGCTGGAACCGCCCGTCCAGCTTTCCTCGTGGATGACCAGCAGCCGCACCACTTCCAGGATGGCGATGGTGGCCAGCGCGAAGAAGGGACCGCGCAGGCGCAACGTGGGATAGCTGATCAGGATGGCGACGGCGGCCGAGATGGCCGCGCCCGCCAGCATGCCGATCCACGGCGAAATGCCGAAGTTCTGCGTCAGCAGCGTGGCGGTGTAGCCGCCGATGCCGTAGAACACGGCATGGCCCAGCGACAGTTGGCCGGCATAGCCGCCGACGATATTCCACGCCACGGACAGCGAGGCGAAGACGAACAGCAAGACAAAAAGGTTGGTCCAGAAAGGCGTGCCCATGACGGCGGGCACGAGGAACATCGCGATCAGCAAAATCAGGCTGACGTAGGCTTTGGGGCTTCGAAAGTCGGGAAACACGTCTCGCTCCTTGTGGCTCTGATCACTCTGTGCCGACGCCGAACAGGCCGTTCGGTCGCAGGACAAGGATCAAGAGGAAGATCCCGAAATACACGACCTCTTTCAGGTCGGGGGCGATGTAGTAACCGGCCAGCGTATCCACGATGCCGATGATCATGGACCCGGCCACGGCGCCATACAGGCTGCCTAGCCCGCCCAGCACCACGATCACGAAAGCGGTCAGCACGAAGTACGTGCCCACCGTCGGAAACACCGGATACTGCGGCGCCAGCAGGCCGGCCGCGATGCCGACGAACGCGGTGCCCAGGCCGAACGCGATGGCATAGACGTTGTTCACGTTCACGCCCATCAGCGTGGCGGCATAGCGATGCTGGGCCACGGCGCGCAGGGCGCGGCCAAGGTAAGTGCGGTGCATGAACAGGTGCAGCAACACGGCCAGACTGATGCCGATCACGAAGGTGATCAACTGTCCGGTCACCATCGAGAAGTTGCCTACGTCGATGGCGTTCGTGCCCAGTTCCACCGGCGCGCGATACACGTTGGCGCCGAAGATCACCAGCGCCAGGTTCAGCAAGATGGTGGACACGCCCACCGTGGCGAAAATCTGAATGTGCTGGTCGGCGTTGAGCAGCGGCTGGATGATGCCTTTTTGCGTCAGTGCACCCAGCGCGAACAGAATCACCGCAACGGGAACCAGCCCCACATACGGGTGGACGCCGAATTGCGCGGCAATCAGATAAACCAGATACATGCCGATCATCAGGAACTCGCCATGCGCGAAGTTCACGACGCGCACCACGCCGAAGATCAGTGTCAGCCCCAGGCTGATGATGGTGTACGCGCCGCCCAGCAACAGGCCGTTGATGACCAGTTGAATGAAGATATCCATGGTGCAACCTCTTAGAGCGGGATGCGGCCCCGGCGCGGCTGCTGCATTGGCGGCCGCGCCGGGGCGCGCGTGTCCCGGGAAACATCAGGCGCCCCCGAGCGCCTGATCACTGGCGTCGCGCTTACTTCTTGAAGACGGGCTTGCCAAGTGCGAGGTTGCTGGGCGCAATGGTGACGAGCTTGCCGTCCTGCCACTGCATGACGTAGAACGTCGAGGCGTTGTTCTGGCCGTCTTCGCCAAAGTCGAACGCCCAGCCGTTGGCCGTTTGGCCGGCCGGCTTCTTGTAGGCCATGACGGCGGCGCGGATCTTGTCCTTGTCGGTGGACTTGGCGTTGCCGATGGCTTCGAAGAATGCCTTGGCGCCCACGTAGTTCGTCAGGCTGTGGCCCGACTGCGGGTCGCTTTTGTACGTGGCTTTGTAGGCTTCCAGGAACTTGTCCAGGCCCGGCGCGCCCGCCGGGTTGATGGACGACTGGGGAAAGTCCAGATCGAACACGCCGTTCATGTCGGCGCCCACGGCCTTGGCCGTATCGGCCAGCGAGTAGCCGCCACCCGCGCCGATCACGACCTTGGGCTTGAAGCCCGCCGCGCGTGCCTGGCTGAAGTACAGGATGGCGTCGTTCTGGTAGGCCGTTTGCAGCACGACGTCGACCTTGGCGCCCTTCAGGCGCAGGATCAACGACGACAGGTCAACGGTCTTGGCCGAATACGGCAGCACTTCGGCCACGGTGTAGCCCAGTTCCTGCGCGCGCTTTTTCTCGGTGGCCGCCACGTCGGTGCCATAGGGCCCGTCTTCGTGGATGATGCCGATCTTGATGTCCTTGGGGTTCAGCCCCATGCCCGGGGCAATGGTGTCATGCAGCGCGTTGACGACCGACACGCCATACAGCGCCGTATTGGGGTTGCTGCGGAACAGGTATTTGTAGCCGCGCGTGGTGATCTTGTGGGCGGTGGCGCCCAGTTCAAAGTACGGCACGCCGGCCAGTTCCGTCACGGGCGAGGCCGCGTACGAGATGCCCGACGCGTAGCTGCCGAACACGCCCACCACGTTGGCTGAAATCAGGCGCTTGGTTTCCGATACGGCCTGCGTCGGGTCCACGGCGTCCGCCTTGATGATTTCGATCTTCTCTCCGTTGACGCCGCCGGCGGCGTTGATCTCGTTGACGGCCAGTTCCAGACCGCGATAGCTCTCTTGACCCAGAAGCGCAAGCGCACCGCTGAACGGGAAGAGGGCACCCACTTTCATGTCGGCCGCTGCGGTGCCGCTTGCCAGTGCGCCACACACGCCCAGCGCCAAAATAATTTTATTGAACTTGAACACTGTCTACGCTCCTTTGTCGGTATGGGATGCGGACTGTCTTGAGTGCTGTCCGTCTTTTTTAAATATATGATATATGCGCCGGTCAGGTACAAAAACCCCGACTTGGATTCTAGTGGGGGCCGCAGCAAGCCGAATCGGGGAATTCCCTAAAGCCGCATGAATAAAGCCTTAGCGGCCGATGGGGCGGGAAATTAACCGCAATATTCCGCATGGCGAAAGGCGCCCGGCTCAGGCCGTCGCATGCGGCCAAACGGGCATAAAAACCCGCGCTTTGTCATATATCGTATATGATCGGATGCAAGCTTTTCCATAAAAACCAGGAGACAACAGCATGTTCGAGGAAGTCGATTTCGCTGGCAAAAAGGTGCTGATCACCGCCGGCGCGGATGGTCTGGGTTTGGAGATGGCCAAGGTTTTCCATCATGCGGGCGCCACGGTTTTCGTCTGCGACGTGAACGAAACCCGGGTGGCCGCCATTCCGTCCGAGCTGCCGGGCGTGCAGGCCATGGTGGCCGACGTGTCCGACGAAGATAGCGTGGGCGCGCTCTTTGCCGCCGTCAAGCAGAAATTGGGCGGGCTGGACATCCTGATCAACAACGCCGGCGTCGCCGGCCCCACGGGCTATGTCGAGACCCTGTCCAAGGCCGATTGGGACCGCACGCTGGCCGTGAACATCACCGGCCAGTTTCTTTGCGCGCGTCAGGCCATCCCCCATTTGAAGGAGTCCAAGGCGGGCGTGATGATCAACCTTTCGTCCGCTGCCGGCCATCTGGGCTTTGCCGGGCGCTCGGTGTATTCGGCATCCAAGTGGGCGGTGATCGGGTTCACCAAGTCGCTGGCCATCGAGCTGGGCCCGCACGGCATCCGCGTCAACGCCATCCTGCCGGGCGCCGTGGAAGGCCCGCGCATCCGCGCCGTGATCGCCGCCAAGGCCGACACGCTGGGGCGGCCGGTTGAGGAAATTGCCGCGCAGTACGAAAACCAGGCGGTGCTGGGCCGCATGGTCACCGCGCGCGATATCGCCAACATGGTGCTGTTCAACGCCAGCGAGGCCGCCCGCAGCGTGACCGGGCAGGCCATCGTGGTGGACGGCTTCACGCAGAAGCTCTACTGATGGACGCAAATTCCGCGGCACCCGTTGCCGCCATCATCGGCACCGGCCTGATCGGCCAGGGCTGGGCCATCGTGTTTGCGCGCATGGGGTGGCGGGTACGCCTTCATGACGTAAATGCCGCCATGTTGGCCGAGGCCCGCACGCTGATCCTGCAACAGCTGCACGAGTTGCAAGCGCAAGGGCTGTTGACTGACGCCGACACCATCATCGACCGCGTGCACGTTGCCGACAGCCTGGCCGATGCGGTCAAGGGCGCCTGCTACATCCAGGAAAACTCGCCCGAGAAGGTCGACATCAAACGCGCCTTGTTCACCGAGCTGGACGCGGTTGCCGAGCCCGACGCGGTGATCGGCAGTTCCACGTCCAGCATTCCGGCCAGCCAATTCACCGAGCATTTGCCCGGGCGGCACCGCTGCCTGGTGGCGCACCCGGTCAACCCGCCGTATCTGATCCCGGTGGTGGAGCTTTGCCCCGCACCGTGGACGAGTCCCGAGGCGCTGGAGGCGGCAAGCCGCATCATGGCCGCCATCGGCCAAAAGCCCGTGCGGCTGCGCCGGGAGATCGAAGGCTTCATCTTGAACCGCCTGCAAGGCGCCTTGTTGCATGAAGCCTTTCGCCTGGCGAAAGAGGGCATCGCCAGCGTCGAGGACATCGATACCACCGTCAAGGACGGCCTGGGCTTGCGCTGGTCGTTCATGGGGCCTTTTGAAACCATCGACTTGAACGCGCCGGGCGGCATTGCGGATTACTGCGCGCGCTATGGCGGGCTGTACCAGTCCATCGGCGCGGACCAAACCGAAAGCGTGGCCTGGGACGCGCCACTGGTGGATGCGCTGGCCGACGAGCGCCGCCAGCTACTGCCACAACAGGACCTTGCCAAGCGCCGCTTCTGGCGCGACGAAAAACTGATGCGCTTGATGCGCCACAAACAACAGGACGGAGACAACAATGGCTAAGCCCAAACAGAAAGTCGTCATCACCTGCGCCGTGACGGGCGCCATCCACACGCCCAGCATGTCGCCGCACCTGCCGGTCACGGCGGATGAGATCGCCGAAGCCGCCATCGGTGCGGCCAAGGCCGGCGCAGCGGTGCTGCACCTGCATGCGCGGGACCCGCAAACGGGCAAGCCGTCGCAAGACCCGGCGCTGTTCAAGCCGTTTTTGGAACGCATCAAGAACGAGACCGACGCCATCATCAACATCACGACCGGTGGCAGCCCGCACATGACGGTCGAAGAACGCATGCGCCCGGCCACGACGTTCAAGCCGGAGCTGGCGTCGCTGAACATGGGGTCGATGAACTTTGGCCTGTTCCCGATGTTGGACCGCTTCAAGGACCTGAAGCACGATTGGGAACGCGAGCATCTTGAGAACAGCCGGTCGCTGATTTTCCGCAACACGTACCAGGATATTGAATCGATCCTGACGCTGGGCAACGCCAATGGCACGCGCTTTGAATTCGAGTGCTACGACATCAGCCACCTTTACAACCTGGCGCACTTCGTTGACCGCGGGCTGGTGAAGTCGCCGCCCTTCATCCAGTCGGTATTCGGCATCCTGGGCGGCATTGGCCCGCACCCGGAAGACTTGATGCACATGAAGCGTACCGCCGACCGCTTGTTCGGCAACGATTATGAATGGTCCATCCTGGGGGCCGGGCGCAATCAGATGCCGTTGGCCACCATCGGCGCGGCAATGGGGTCGAACGTTCGGGTGGGGCTTGAGGATTCGTTGTGGATCGGGCCGGGCCAGCTGGCCGAGTCGAACCGGTCGCAGGTCGAGCGCATTCGCACCATTGTCGAAGCGCTGAACCTGGAAGTGGCTACGCCCGACGAAGCGCGCGCCAAGCTGGGGCTGAAGGGGCGGGAAAACGTGGCGTTCTGATCGGCAAGCGCGGCGGGCCAGGGCTGCCGCGCTGCGTGGGGCGTGCCTAGGCGTGGCGGCGCAGCGCGTCCGCCAGCGTGGCGACGTTCAGCGGATGATCGAAGTTGGCGGCGTGGCGGGCCTTCAGGGTCAGTTCGGCCGCCAGCGTCAAGTCTGCATCGCTGGGCATGTCGGCCGCGCCCAGCTCGCGCAGCGTGGTGGGCAGGCCGACCTGCGCGTACCACTGCGTCAGGTCCGCCAGCATGCCGTCGTTGCGTTGCTCAAGATCCAGCTGCACCAGCAGGCCGACCGCCACTTGCAGGCCATGCAGCGCGGTGGCCACGCCGCCGATCTTGGGCAGGCCGCGCGTCAAGGCATGGGCAATCGACAAGCCGCCGCTTTCAAAACCGAGACCGCTCATGAGGATCATCGCTTCCACCACGCGCTCGAATGCAGGCGTGGGCTGGCCTGTGCCGGCCACCGCCACGGCGTCCACGCCATCGGCCAGCAGCGTGCGCAGGCAGCCGTCGGCAATCAACTGCGCCGTCAGCAGCGGCGCGCCGTCGTACATGTTCTTGCCGCCGTTGCGCTGGCATTGTTCGGCTTCGAATTTCTTGGACACGGCATCGCCCAGACCGGCGCGGAAAAAATGCACGGGCGCGGTGGCGATGATGGCGGTGTCGACCAGCACGATCGTGGGGTTGAACAGCATGTGCTCGACCGCCAGGAGGTTGTGATGCGCGTCGTACAGCACGTAGTTCTTGCTGGTGGGCGCGTCGTTGGACGCCACCGTTGGCACCGTGATCAGATGGCAATGCGACGACTTGGCCACCGCCTTGCCCGCGTCCAGCGACTTGCCCCCGCCCACGGCGATCACCATGTCAATGCCGGCCGGCGCGGCTTGCGCGCGCAAGGCGTCGATCAGTTCGGGCGTCAGGTCGCCCTCGACAATCAGCGGTGTCACCGCAACGTCGTGCTGCGCGCACAGGCTTTCGATTCTTGGGCCCAGTACGCCATGGACGTAATTGTCGATGACCAGTGCCGCGCGGCGTCCGAACAGGGTGGCCGTCTGGCCCAGGGTGTCCAATGCGCCCGCGCCTTGAATGTAGCGGCTGGGCGCGCCAAAAATCTTCAGCATGAAGTCTTCCTATTTGCGTGGCACGGGAGGGCGGTAGTCGAGCTCTTTCTCGCGTTCGACCAACCAATCGATCATGATCTTGCCGCCCCAGACCAGGTCGGCCTGGATGGCGCTGCGCGCGGCTTCGGAGTCGCGGGCTTCAAGCGCTTCCAGCACGGCTTCGTGGCGGTGTTCGTTTTCGGAATAGTCCAGTCCCGCGGTCTTGACGTGAAACACCTTGAGGATCGGACCCGTAATGACCCAGAACGATTCGACGGTGCTGCGCAAGATGGGCTTGTTGCTGGCTTCCAGGATGGCGAAGTGGAACTTGCGATTCAGGTAGCTGGCGCGCTTCGGATCGGTGGACGTGCAGGAGATGAAATCCTTCTGCAACGCGATCAGGTTGTCCAGCTGCTTGCGCGTGATGTTCTGCGCGGCTTCGGCTGCGCCCATGCCTTCCAGGTGAAAACGGATCTGCTGGATTTCCCGCAATTTTTCCGAATTCACATAAGGCACGTAGACGGCCGTGGCCGCCTGCATTTCCAAGCCCTGTTCGCTGATGAGCCGGAAGATGGCTTCGCGTACGGGCGTGATGGACACGCCCATCTCTTGAGCCAGTTCGCCGATGATCAGGCGTTCGCCGGGTTCGTACTGCCCATTGATGAGGGCATTGCGGATTTCGTTGTAGACCCTGACGGACAGGTTCTCTTTCTTTACCGGTTTAAGGCTGGGCATGACGTTTCGGGCTTGTTGTATTAGGGGGAACGGGTGAATCCGGGATGAATTCTAGCCCGCCATAGCCAATCCGAGCACAATGGGTATATTATATATCATATATCCTAACGAAGAAAGGACGCGCCATGCGCCACCACGAGGAGACCCCCACCGAGGGGGAAGTTGCGATGCTGCGGGAAAAGGCCCGCTACATCCGGCTGGAGACAATCAGGTTGATCGAAATTGCCAAGGTCGGGCATTACAGCTCGGTCTTTTCGTGCGCCGAGATCTTTGCGTCGCTGTACTACGACGTGATGCGGCTGCGTCCGGGCGAGCCGCATTGGCCCGATCGCGACCGCTTCCTGATGGGCAAGGGCCACGCCGCCGTCGGGCTGTTTCCGGTACTGGCCGATCACGGCTTCATCGACCGCGCGTTGCTGGACGGCTACACCCGCCTGGGCAGCCCGCTGGGCGACCACCCCGACATGAGCAAAGTGCCGGGCGTTGATTTCAGTTCCGGTTCGATCGGGCACGCGCTGTCCAACGGCGTCGGCATGGCGATGGGCGGGCGCATGAGCCAGCGCGACTTCAACGTCTTCGTGATGCTGGGCGATGGCGAAATGCAGGAAGGCCAGGTATGGGAAGCCGCGCTGTTCGCCGCCCACCACCGGCTATCTCGCCTGGTCGCCATCATCGACCGCAACGGCTACCAGTTGGACGGCAAGGTGGACGACGTGATGGGCGTGGAATCGCTGCGCGAAAAGTGGCTAGCGTTTGGCTGGGACGTGCACGAGGTGGACGGCCATAACCTGCACGACCTGACCGCGTTGCTGCGCCGACTGCGCGCGGACGACACGCGCGAGAAGCCCGCCTGCGTGATCGCCAAGACGATCAAGGGCAAAGGCGTGTCGTACATGGAAACCGAGCCGGGCTGGCATCTGGGCTACCTGGCGCCGCAAGACGCGCAAAGCGCGGTCGACGAAATTCTTTCCCGCGAGATCTGAATGGCACAGGCACAAGTCCTTTCCCCCGACTCCTGGCAGTACCGCGCGCTGAACGCGGTGAACCCCGGGCTGTCGTACCTATCCGATGCGCTGATCGAATTGGCCCAGGCCGGGCACCCGGTGGTTGCCGGGTCGGCCGACCTGCAATATTCCAACGGCTTGAATCGCTTCGCCACCGCGTACCCCGACCGCTACATCCAGTTCGGCATTTCAGAGCAGAACATGGTGTCGGCCGCCGCCGGCCTGGCCACCACCGGCATGATGCCGTTCGTGGCCACCTTCGCGTCCTTCCTGGGTTTGCTGTGCTGCGAACAAATCCGGATGGACGTTGCGTACACCAAGCTGCCTGTGCGTTTGATCGGACATCACACCGGCATCAGCCTGGGGTTTTACGGCACGTCGCACCACGCCACCGAAGACATCTCCACGATGCGCGCCCTGGCAGGCCTGACGGTGGTGTCTCCCGCCGACGGCCCGCAATTGGCCGCCGCCATCAAGGCATCGGTGAACTGGCCCGAGCCGATCTACTTTCGCATCGGACGCGGGCGCGATCCGCAGGTTTATGAAGACGGCACGCCGTTCGAATTCGGCCGCGCCATCGTGCATTCCACCGGCTCCGACCTGAACATCATTGCCTGCGGCATCACGCTGCACGCCGCGCTGGCAGCTGCCGAGCAATTGCGTGCAGACGGCCTGTCCGTTGGCGTGATCGACATGCCGACCATCAAACCGTTGGATCGCGCCGCCGTGCTGGCGGCCGCCGGCCAGGCTCGCCGCATGATGACGGTGGAAGAGCACAATGTGCTGGGTGGGCTGGGGTCCGCGGTCGCGGAAGTGCTGGCCGATGCCGGCACCGGCACGCGCCTGCGCCGCCACGGCATCTACGACGAATACAGCCTGATCGCGCCGCCCACGACGCTCTATGCGCATTACCAGCTGGACGCGGCCGGTATCGGCGCCGTCGCCCGCGAAGTCATTGCATCCTGAATCTACAGCTTTTGAATCTGGAGACCCCATGAAGGAAATCACCGGCAACACCCGCCTGTTCGGCATCCTGGCCGACCCCATCCATCACGTGAAGACGCCGCAGCGCATGAACGAACTGTTTGCGCAACTGGGCTACGACGGCGTATGCGTGCCATTTCACACGCGTCCTGACAACCTGCCGGCCGTGGTCGAAGGGCTGCGCCGGCTGGAGAATCTGGGCGGCGTCATTGTCACGATGCCGCACAAGACCGCCATCCTGGATCTGGTGGATGACGTGACGCCGGTGGCGCGCAAGATCGGCGCCGCCAACGTGGTGCGCCGCGATGCCGACGGCAAGCTCACCGCGCACATGCTGGATGGCGAAGGCTTTGTGCGCGGCCTGCAAACCGCGGGTGTTGACCTGCGCGGAAAAAGCGCCTACCTGGCGGGCGCGGGCGGCGCGGCCAATGCCATCGGTTTTGCCTTGGTGCAGGCCGGCGTGTCGCGTCTGACCATCGCCAACCGCACCCCGGCCAAGGCCGAAGACCTGAAGGCGCGCATCTTGTCGCTGCATCCCGACGCGAACATCGCCGTGGGTACGCCCGACCCTTCGGGCCACGACCTGGTGGTCAACGGCACGTCGCTGGGCATGAAGGAAGGCGACGCGCTGCCGCTCGACACCAGCCGCCTGACGCCCGAGCAGCTTGTGTGCGAAGTCATCATGCAGCCCAAGGACACCGCGCTGTTGCTGGCCGCGCAGGCCAAGGGCTGCAAGGTGCATTACGGCGCGCCGATGCTGGTCTGCCAGATTGCATTGATGGCCGAGATGCTGGGCGTGACGGCAGCCAAATAAGCCTGCCAGGGAAGCCTGCCAAATAAGACAGGCGGCGGACATCAGGACAAGGTGTAGAACGATGGGCGATTTCGATTTCATTATTGCGGGCGGCGGCACGGCGGGCTGCATCCTGGCCAACCGGCTCAGCGCCGACGGCAAGCATCGCGTCTTGATGCTGGAGGCGGGCCAGGAAGCCCGCAGCATGTGGATTTCAATTCCGGCGGGCTTTTCCAAACTACTGGTGAACCCCGACTACAACTGGCGCTTTGCCACCGAACCGGAAGACAACGTCTATGGCCGCACCATCGCCGTGCCGCGCGGCAAGGGCGTTGGCGGTTCCACCTTGATCAACGGCATGATCTACGTGCGCGGCCAGCCGCAGGATTACGACGGCTGGGAAGCAGCGGGCGCAACCGGGTGGAATTACGCCCAGGCCGAGCGGCTGTTTCGCAAGATTGAGCATTACGAGCGCGGTGGTGAGACACGCGGCAAGAACGGTCCCATGCACCTGGAAGAAGTGGCCGAACGTTTCCCCGTCTCCGACGCATTTCTGCGCGCCGCGCAAGAAGACGGCCAGCCCTTGAATCCCGACTACAACAGCGGAAAGCAGGAAGGCGTGGGCCACTACCAGGTGCTTCAGCACAGGGGCCGGCGCTGGAGCGTAGTGGACGGCTATCTGAAGCCCGCCGCCGCGCGCAAGAACCTGCGCGTGGAATGCGGCGCGCACGTGACGCGCCTGGTGTTCGAGGGCAAGCGCTGCGTGGGCGTCACGTACCGCAAGAACGGGCAGGAACACACCGTGCGTGCCGCCCGCGAAACCATTCTGTGCATGGGCGCGGTGCAGTCGCCGCAGTTGTTGGAACTGTCCGGCATCGGCAACCCCGCCTTGCTGCAATCGTTCAACATTGCGCTGGTGCACGCGCAGCCGCGGGTAGGTGAAAACTACATCGACCACTTCGCTACGCGCATGAATTGGCGGGTGAAGGGCACGGTGACGTTGAACGAGATGTCGCGCGGCTGGCGCCTGGCGCAGCAGGTGGCGCGCTACTACACGCGCCACACCGGCATCCTGACCCTGGGCACGGGGCTGGTGCACGGCTTTGTGAAAAGCGCGCCCGATCTGCCCACGGCCGACGTGCAGTTTTTCTTTGTGCATGCCAGCTATGCCAATGCCGCCGAGCGCATCCTGGACCGGCATCCGGGCATGACGATCGGTGTGGCGCAGCTGCGCCCGGAATCGGTGGGCACGATCCACATCAAGTCGGCGGACCCGACCGCGGGCCCGTCCATACGCCCCAATTTCCTGTCGGCGCAAATTGATCGCGACAGTTTGGTGGGTGGCATGAAGGTGGCGCGGCGCATCGTCGGGCAAGCCGCGATGCAGCCGTATATCCAAGCCGAGCTCAGCCCGGGCGATGCGGTTCAAAGCGATGAGCAATGGCTGGACTTTGCGCGCCGCAATGGGCAGACGATCTATCATCCCATCGGCACCTGCCGCATGGGGTCGGACGCCGCCGCCGTCACCGACGCGCGGCTGCGCGTCAACGGTGTGTCGGGCTTGCGCGTGGTTGACGCATCGGTGATGCCGAAGATGGTGTCGGGCAACACGCAGGCCGCCGTGATGATGGTGGCCGAGCGCGGTGCGGAATTGATTCTGGAAGACGCCGCCACGGCGTGACCGCGCACACCAGCACAACAGGACAAGGCGCGCCGGGCCGGGGAGGCCGTGCGCGCCTTGTGCTTGCTGTGCGATCCGTGCTTTAGCCGATCAACGGATCAGGAAGCCCGCGCCGACCGGATCGTTGCGGTCAATGACCCAACGCGCGGTGCCCAGGATGCTGGCCGTGCCTTTCACCGTGGGACGCACGGCGCGCGTGCCGTTCAGATCCACTTCGCCCAACAGGCAGCCTTCAAACGTGCCGCTGCCCAGCAGGCCTTCGGACTTGATCGGCTGGTTCATGCCCATCTTTCCGCGCGCTTCGAACATGGCCATCATGGCGCTGGTGCCGGTGCCGCCGGGCGACCGGTCCAGCTGGCCGGCGCTGAACACGTGCACGTTCTTGTAGAACGCGCCTTCGATCGTGGGCGGGTGCCAGAAGGTGATGAAGTTCAGGTTGTTGATGTGCGCTTCGGTTGGGTGCTGGATGCGGTGGCGCGCGTTCAACTGATCACGCACGATCAGGCCCATGCGCGACAGCTCGGTGCCGTTGTCCGGCGAGATGCGCAGGTCGCAGCCCGACAGGTCGACGATTCCAAAGTAATTGCCGCCCCACACGATGTCGGCCGACAGCTTGCCGTAGCCGGGCAGTTCCACCTGGATGTCCTGCGCGGCCACGTACGCGGGCACGTTTTCGAAACGCGTCCACAGCACGTTGTCGCCTTCGGACGCGACTTCTGACACGACCAGGCCCGCCGTGGTTTCGAAGCGGATCTTGGTGATGCCGTCCTTGCCGCGCGCTACCAGGCCGTTGGCCACCATCGCCATGCTGACGGCAATGGTGCCGTGGCCGCACATGTGCGAATACTCGGTGCCATCGATATAGATCAGGCCGGCGTCGAATTCCGGGCTGGA
The DNA here is from genome assembly GCF_036668755.1 of Achromobacter sp. ESBL13. Lineage (NCBI taxonomy): Bacteria > Pseudomonadati > Pseudomonadota > Betaproteobacteria > Burkholderiales > Alcaligenaceae > Achromobacter > Achromobacter sp. ESBL13. Next base: position 241,022 of record NZ_JAZEVT010000008.1, read on the forward strand.
TGGCGGCGTGAGGAACACGCCGAACATGTCCTTGTGGCCGCGCGGCTCGCGCATCAGCGCCTGGCGCAACCAATCGTAGTTCTGCTCCAGAAAGGCCCGCTTTTCCAGGATGGTGGATCCGGCGGGGTAGGGGATGCCGCTATGCACGATGCACAGGGGCTCGCCTTCGGTATGGGTATAGATGACATCGAACGCGTCTTGCTTGCGCATGACTGTGGCTCCAGACTAAGTAGGATGAAGGGGGAAAAGCGGATGGGGGAAACTATTTGCCGCGTTCGGACAGCATGTCCAACCCGACGGTCAAATCCAGGATGACGATAGCGATCACCGCAACCACAATCGTGGCGCCCGATACGGCTGCGATGGTCGGATCGATCGTGTACTGCACATAGTTGAAAAGCTTGACGGGTATGGTGTTCAGGTCCGCCGTGGTGTTGAAGATGGATAGCTCCACGTTGATCCACGACGAGATGAACGCGAAGATGGAACCGGTGACGATGCCGGGCCGGATCTGCGGCAGCACCACCAGGAAGAACGTGGTCCACGGGTTGGCGCCCAGGTCGGCCGACGCCTCTTCCAGCGCGCGTTGTTCGGGCGTAAGCAGCGTCAGCGTCGAGCGCAATACGAACGGCGCAATGATGACGATGTGCCCGATCAGCAGCGACAGGAAGCTGCGCGTCAGCCCGAAGTACGCGCCGTACTGCAACAGCGCCGCGCCAAGCACGATGTGCGGCAACACCAGCGGCGACATCAGCACCGATGTCATCGCGGCCTTGCCGGGGAAGTCATAGCGCGCCACGGCCAGCGCGGCCGGCACCGTCAGCAACACCGCCGCCACGGTGGCCGCCAGCGCCAGCACCGTGCTGGTCGTGAAAGCCGCTACGTAGCCCGCTTCGACCAGCAGCGTGCGATACCAGTCCAGCGTCCAGCCGTGCGGCGGAAACGCCAGGTAGGGCGTGGTGGTGAACGAAGACCCCAGGATGACGATCAGCGGCAGCGCCAGGTAGGCAAGCACGGCCAGCGCGATCAGGCGGATCAGGTGGCGGGCGATCATCGCGCGGCTCCCGGCAAGGTGGCGGCGCGGTTGGCCAGCGCCACCAGGATCAAGGTGAAAACCAGCAGCACCATGCTGAGCGCGCCGCCGTAATGAAAGTCGAAGACCGAGCTGTATTGCTGGAAGATCAACATGGACAGGACCGATATCCGTCCACCCGACAGCAGGGCCGGCGTCACATACGCGCTGACCGCCAGCGTGAAGACGATGATGGCGCCGGACACCACGCCGGGCAGCGTCAATGGCCACGTGATGTGCAGAAAGGTGGCGGCGGGGCTTGCGCCCAGGTCGGCCGAGGCGTGTTCGCAAGCGGGGTCGACACGCGCCAGCGCATTGCCAACCGCCAGCACCACGAAGGGCAGCAGCACGTAGACCATGCCGATCAGGATGCCGGTTTCGGTGCCGATGAAGCGCACCGGCCGGTCCGCCGCGCCCACGCCCACCAGCGCCTGGTTCACCAGGCCGTTGCGGCCCAGCAGCACCATCCAGCCGAAGGCGCGCACGATGTTGCTGGTGAACAGCGGCACCACCAGCAAGATCACGCAAAAGCGCCGCCATGCCTGCCAGCGCACGACGCGCACCAGGTACCAGGCCAGCGGATAGCCCAGGATCACGCAAACGATAGTGGTGAAAAATGCCAGCCGGAAGGTCGTCAGGATGACGTCCCAATGGTATTGATCGGCCAGCACGCGCAGGTACTGCTGCGCGGTCAAGGCCATGCCGCCCGTGCTGTCGGGGCCGGCGGCAGCACTGGTGATGCTGGCCACCGCAACCACGGCCAGCGGCGCCAGGAAGAACGCCGCGAAGAACAGCGCGGGCGCTGCCAGCAGTAAGGCGGGCGATAGCCAGGTGCGGCGCGTCATGGCTGTTCACCAATCAAGTGCAGCTGTTCGGGCGCGAACGACAGGCTGACGGTCACGCCCGGACGCAATCCCGACGGCGCGATGCCGCCGTGGCGCGCCACGATCGTCTGCCCGCCGACATTCACGTGGATCATGCTGTGGCTGCCCACATTGATCACGTCGGCCACCGGGCCCGTCAGCGTGCAAGCGTCCTGCCCGTCGCCCAGGCGCAGATCTTCGGGACGCAGCACCGCCACGCCACGGGCGGACGCGGCATGGGCTGCCAGCGGCACCAACACGCCTTGCGCATCCAGACGCAGCGCGTCGTCGCCCGCCGCCGTATACGCCATGAAGTTGGCGTCGCCGATGAACTCCGCCACGAAGCGCGTGGCGGGTTGCCGATAGATATCCGTGCCCGCGCCCACTTGCTCGATGCGCCCGGCATGCATGACGACGACGCGGTCCGCCATTGTCATGGCTTCTTCCTGGTCATGCGTGACGAAGATGAAGGCGATGCCCAGCTTGGCTTGCAGATGCTTGAGTTCCAGCTGCATGCGCTTGCGCAGCTTCAAGTCCAGCGCCGATAACGGTTCGTCCAGAAGCAGCAGCTTGGGCTGGTTCACAATGGCGCGGGCCAGCGCCACGCGCTGTTGTTGGCCGCCCGACATTTCTCGTGGGTAGCGCGCGCCAAAATCGGCCAGCCCCACCATGTCCAGCGCGGCGCGTGCGCGATCCGCCGCGTCCTTCTTGGACGCGCCTTGGCGCCGGGGCCCGTACGCCACGTTTTCCAACACGGTCATGTGCGGAAACAGCGCGTAGTTCTGGAACACCGTGTTCAACGGGCGATGGTGTGCGGGCAGCCGGCTGATGTCCTGGCCGTCGATCAGGATGCGGCCCGATTCCGGCGTCAGGAAACCGGCAATCGAACGCAGCAGGGTGGTCTTGCCGCAACCGCTGGGACCCAGCAGGGCCACGAATTCCCCCTGCTGGATGTCCAGGTTGATACGATCCAGCGCCTGGTAGGCGCCAAAGCGCATCGACACGCCTTCGATGGAAAGCAAAGCAGACATGGTCGACCCCGGCCTAGCGCTTGCGGGCCACTTGGCGGTTCCACGCGTCGGTGACTTCCGCGCGGCGGCTGTTGATCAGGTTCCAGTCGAACAGGCTCAGGTTCTTGACGGAACCTTCGGCGCCCCACGGCAGCTTGCGGGCCACATCCGGCGGCACCTGCACGCCCTTGACGGCCGGGCCCAGGTACAGGCGCGTGGCCAGGCAGGCGGCGGCGTCGGGCGTCAGCGCGGTGTCGATGAACTTCTTGGCGGCCGCCGCGTTGGGCGCGCCCTTGACCAGATGCAGGCGGGCGTCGGTGGCCCACGCGCCTTCCTTGGGCACGGCAAAGCCAATCGGCAACCCCTTGTCGATCAAGTCCCAGGCGCCCACGTTGAAGTGCGCGCCGATAATGGCCTCGCCACTTTGGTAGGCGTTGCTGGCGGCGCCCGAGCTGTCAAAGAATAGCGCGGTGTCCAGCGAAGCCAGCTTGGCATAGAGCGGCGCCAGGTTGGACGGGTCAATCGCCCAGACGCGCGCCAGGAAGAACACGAACGGCACACCGGAAGAATTTGCCGGTGACGGCACGGCCACGGCGCCGGCGTACTCCGGCTTCCACAAGTCTTTCCAGCTGGTCGGGGCCTCGCGCACTTCCTTGGTGTTGTAGGTGATGCCCAGCGAGTAATAGCCGGTGCTGACCGCGTAGGCCGCGTCGCCATTGCGATAGACGCCCTGGTCGATCACGTTTTTCAGGTTGGGAATGGTGGCGGGGTCCAGCGTGTCCAGCACCCCGGCCTGCGCGGCCAGCTCGCTGATGCCGCCGTCCATCCACGCCACGTCGATCGTCGGCGCGTTCTTTTGCTGTTGCAGCTTGGCCAAGGTGGTCGTCGACGTGCCTACTTCAGGCACCACCGTGACGCCCGTGGCCTTGGTGTAGGGCTCGGCGACGCAAGCGCGAAACGCGTCGCCCCAGTTGCCGCCGTACCAGGCGACGGTGATCTTCTGCTGCTGCGCGCCGGCGGGGCCGGCCAACAACAGGCCGGCGCCCATCAGGGCGGCGGCCAAGGCGCTGCGGGTAAGTGTTGCCATCGTGGATTCCCCTTGTCGATTTGTTGGCATGTTCCGGAAGTCTGAGCCAAGTGACGCGCATCCCGACATTGCCATGGATGCATCTTGGGCGATGCGCGGGAAAACGAGCTTGAAGGCGCGGGACATAAACTTGAATAATTGCGTCATGACCGCCACCGAAAACCCCGCCGCCGCCTCGCCCTCCTATGACGACGCCCACGACGCGCTGCCTCGGGAAAAACCCGCATTGAACGTCGGCATCGTGTTGATGGACCAGTTCACGCTGGCCGCTTTCGCGGGTTTGGTGGATGTTTTGCGCCTGGCAGGCGACCACGGCGGCCGCAGTCGGCAAATCCATACCTCTTGGCGAGTCATGAGCTGGGATGGCAAACCGCGGCGCGCCAGCGCCGGCCTGACGATCGACGTGGCCGATGGCTTGCCCGCCGACCCGACGGAATTCGACTACGTCGCCGTGTGCGGCGGCAACGACTACATCAATGGCCGCATGCCGGAACCGCTACGAGACTGGCTGCGGCTGGCGGCGGCAAGGCGCGTGCGTCTTCTGGGCATCTGCACGGGAACGTTTGCCCTTGCGCAGGCCGACGTAGTCGGGCCGCGCACGGTCTGCGTGCATTGGAATGTGCTGGATGCGTTTCGTGAACGCTTTCCGCAAACGCGCGCGGTGGTTGACCGGCTGTTCGTGGACGAAGGCGACCTGATTTCCTGCGCCGGTTCCACGGCCGCCATCGACCTGGCGCTGTATCTGGTGGCGCGGCATTGCGGGCGGGACAAGGCCCAGCAGGCAATGCGGCACATGATGCTGCAAGGCGTGCGCCCCGGCCGGGTGCCACAGGCGCATTTCCGCACCGACTTGTCCGGCATCCAGGACCTGCGGGTGCGCCAGGCCGCGCACTTTATCGAGCAGCGCATCGACAACCCCCCGCCGCTGGACGCCATTGCCCGCTACGTCGGGGTGGGGCGGCGGCAGCTGGAGCGCGCGTTCCGGCTGGCGACGGGCAAATCGCCCATGGCGTTCCAGCGCCAGCTGCGGCTGGAATACGGAAGCTGGTTGTTGCTGAATAATCCTTGCAGCATTACGCAGATTGCGTTGGACTGCGGATTTGCAGACGGCGCGCACTTTTCGCGTGATTTTCGCGCGCACTTTGGCGTATCCCCGCGCCAGTATCAACAGGCCCAAAGCCTGCAACCCCAGGGGCAGGAAGACAGCGTCGACGCCTTGCCTGCTTGAGCCTGCCCCTGTCGCAAGGAGACGGCATGACCTACGACCTTTGGTATTGGGAAACCATCCCCGGACGCGGTGAATTCGTACGCCTGGCGCTTGAAGCGGGCGCCATCCCGTATCGCGAGCGGGCGCGCGAGCCGGGCGCCTCGGATGACGCGTTGATTCAGGACATGCGCACGCCGCGTCCGCATCCTCCATTTGCGCCGCCCTATCTGGTGGCGGGCGAGATGACGCTGGGTCAAACCGCAAATATCCTGCTGTTCCTGGGCGAAAAGCACGGCTTGGCGCCCGCATCGCTGGAAGGGCGGTTATGGGTCAATCAATTGCAGCTGACTATCGCCGATATGGTGACCGAGGCGCACGACACCCACCATCCCATTTCGGCTAACGATTACTACGAAGACCAAAAAGAAGAGGCCACGCGGCGCGCCCGGACCTTTCGGGAAGAGCGCATTCCAAAGTTCCTGTCCTATTTTGAGCGCGTGCTGGCCGGGCCGTCGGCATGGTTGGCGGGCGAAGACCGCTGGACCTACGTGGACCTGTCCTTGTTTCACTTGGTGGACGGCTTGCTCTACGCGTTTCCGAAGCGCATGGGCACGGTGGCTTCACATTATCCGAACGTGATGGCGCTGCATGCGCGCGTTGCGGCGCTACCCGCGTTGCAGTCCTACTTTTCCAGCGGCAGGCGGTTGCCATTTGGCGAATGCATATTCCGACAATATCGCGAGCTGGATGCGGCCTGATTCGTCCGCGCGGCGGGCCAGCTGAAAATTCGAGCGACATTAACGGCTTGCCGGTCGTCAATATTAAGTGACAGGCCGGATAGGTTTTTAAAGGGGCCGGGTTGGCCTGAATTGCAGAGGCAGTATTAATAAAAGGGCCGGTTCCATGCGTGGGGTCGGCCCTTTTTAGTTAATAGTCAGAAACCGGTATGTGCCCGCGTGGTAACTCGGGTTGCACCGGGTTTATACCGACATCGATTCCTGCAGGATTATCGACTGGCGCGATTTTTTTCGCTGCACCATCCAAAAGGTGGAGAAACGTCCATTTATAGGATTAATATTTTCGACTGGATACATTCTGAACGGTTTATCTTGTGAGTCGGCTTCGTCGCCGTTGGGGTGACGGCCATACGCGGTAATGCATGCGGCGCGGCGTGCATTGCCCAGGCAGGGTTGGGACGCGCCAATCGGTTCTGATTGGAAATTACCTTTTGGTCATCGGCACTACGTCGTCCCACCTTGGCAGGAGAAACTCTATGCAATGGATCACATTTAGCCGGCTGTTCCGTGGAAATCGCGGCATGCACAAAGCCGACCTGTACGGTCAGATATCCGCCATTCACAAAGCGCAAGCGGTGATCGAATTCGACCTACAGGGCCACGTGCTCATGGCCAACCAGAACTTTCTGGACACGATGGGTTATACGCTGGATGAAGTCGTAGGCCATCACCACGGTATGTTCGTGGACCCGGAAGAGCGGGAATCGGCGGAATACGCTGCCTTCTGGCACAAGCTGGGCCAAGGCGCCTATGACGCCGGGCGCTATCGCCGGGTGCGCCACGATGGCGCGGACGTGTGGCTGCAAGCCTCGTACAACCCGATCTTCGATAAGCGCGGACGGCCGCTCAAGGTTGTGAAATACGCCACCGACATTACCGACCAGCAGCAACGCCAGGCGGATACCGAAGGGCAGTTGGCCGCGATTTCGAAAGTGCAGGCGATTATTGAATTTGAACTTGACGGCACGATCATCCGGGCCAATGACCTGTTTCTGAAAACCGTGGGCTATCAGGCTGCGGAAGTCGAAGGCCAGCATCACAGTATGTTCGTGCGCCCGGACGAAGCGCGCGGGGCCGCCTACAAAGAATTCTGGCGCAAGCTGCGCAGCGGCCAATATGACACCGGCCAGTATCTGCGCATCGGCAAGGGCGGCCGCCAGGTCTGGATCGAGGCCAGCTATAACCCCATCTTCGACGCCGAGGGCCGCCCGTTCAAGGTGGTGAAGTTTGCCACCGACATCACCAAGCGCTTTACGGCTGCGCAGACCTTGCGCGTGGCGGTCCAGGGGCTGACCGAAAACGCCGAGCGCGCCAGTCAGGCCAACGCGCTGGCGCTGGACGCCAGCCAGGTGGCCGAGCAGGGCGGCAAAACCGTGCAGGGCGTGGTGCGCACCATGGGCGCCATCACGGAAAGCTCGCGCCGCATATCGGAAATTATCGGCGTCATGGACGGCATTGCTTTTCAAACCAACATCCTGGCCCTGAACGCGGCGGTAGAGGCCGCGCGGGCAGGCGCGCACGGCAAGGGCTTTGCCGTGGTCGCGGCAGAGGTCCGCAGCCTGGCCCAGAGCAGCGCGGCGGCGGCCAAGGAAATCAAGGGCTTGATCACCACGTCGGTTGAACAGATCGAAAGCGGCGCGGGGCAGGTGCAGTCGGCCGGCGTCACCATGGAGGACATCGTGGCGTCGTCGCGCCGCGTGACGGAGATCATGGCGGAAGTGGTGAATGTGTCACTGGCGCAGTCGGCCAAGCTGGGCGGTGTGACGCAGGACATCACACAGATGACGGCCGATGCCGAGCAGACCTTGCGCGCCACCCAGGCCACCGCCGACGCACAGGCGGCGCGGGCAAACCGTCAGCCCGCCAGCGTGGTCAAACCGGTGACCGCCGCGTTGCGCGCCCGGCCCGCGGCCAATACGGCGTTGCCGCCGGCGCCCGTGTTGGAGTACGTGCGGTACTGAGGCCGGCGCCGATTGCGCTATAAAGACGGTATTGTTTGAATCCCAGGCCTGGGCCGGAGCATTCCCGCCCAGGTCGCTTTTTTGCGGCCACCGTCCATGACTGAATCCGAAGCCCTGGCTCTTGCCTCGCACCGCCACTACAAGGGCGGCCTTTACCGTTATGTGGGTACGGCCCGTCATTCCGAAACCGAAGAGTCGATGGTGGTGTACGAACACCTGTGGCCGCACGAGCGCGGCCTGTGGGTGCGGCCCGCTTCGCTGTTTTTCGGCCAACTGGCCGACGGATCGCCGCGTTTTGCGCCCTTGGCTACCGCGACCGAGACGCCGTGACGTTCTTTTATCGCCGCGCGCGCGCGGGCGTGTCGCCTGCGCTGACCACAACGACCGATGCATTGGGCGCATCGTCCGCCAAGCCCACCAGCAGAACGCCGGCAAGAACGCCCGCCAAGGCGCAGGCGTCGGCTGCCTTGGCCTCGGCGCTTCAAGCGCTGCGGGGGCCGTTCATCGTGGCCGACCTGGAAACTACCGGGCTTTCAACCGCCACCTGCGAGATCCTGGAATTTGCCGCCGTGCGCGTCGAAACCTGCGGCACGCTGGCGCGCGAATACACGCAGGTGGTTCGAACGGCGTCACCCGTGCCGTCCTTCATCACCCGCTTGACCGGCATCACGCAAGCTGAAGTCGACCGCCACGGCGTGCCGGTGATGCAGGCGTTTTCGTCTTTTCTTGAATTCGTGGAAGACCTTCCTGTGTTCTTTCACAACGCATCTTTCGATCGGCGCTTTCTGGGCGCCGCGGCGGATCGCACCGGACTGCCGTTTGCCAATGCCACGCATTGCACGCTGGCGTTGGCGCGTCGCGCCTGGCCCGAATTGCCGTCCCATAAACTTGAAATTCTGGCGCGACATGTGGGCGCATCCAATCCCACTCACCGGGCGCTGGCCGATGTGCGCACCACGGTAGCGGTGGCTCTGGCCGCCAATGCGCGGCTGGCCGCTGCGTAGGAACGAAGATGTCGGACCTGGAAGATATCAAGCAGGCGCTGCGGGCCTTCACGGCCGAGCGGGCCTGGCAACCTTTCCATTCGCCCAAGAATCTGGCGATGGCGCTATCGGGAGAGGCGGGCGAGTTGGTGTCGCTGTTTCAGTGGCTGACCGAGGCCCAGTCGCGCGAGATGACGCCGGCGCAATTGGCGGATGCCGCCGACGAGATCGCCGATGTGCAGATGTACCTGGTGGCGCTGGCGGATCAGTTGGGCATCGACATCGCCGACGCCGTGGCGCGCAAGATGGTGAAAAATGCCGAGAAATATCCGGCGGACCGTTTTGCGGGCAGCGCCCGCAAATACGACGATCCGCCAGGCCAGGCGTAGTGCCAGACCCCGGACATCAGGCCCCGGGCGGTCAGATCACTTGCTGTTCGTGATGCACCACGGGCGGCTCGACGAAGAAGCCGGCTACCAGCTTGCGCCATTCCTGGAAGTCGGGCGATTCGCGAAAATCGACCATGTGGTTTTCAACCGTTTCCCAGGCCACCACCAGCGTGTAGCGCTGCGGCTGTTCGATACTGCGGTGCAGTTCCATGCCGTGGCATCCGCGCGCGCGCAGAAACAGCGGCTTGGCCTGCGCGACGCCGGCTTCAAACAGCGCTTCCTGGCCCTCGCGAACGTGGATGCTGGCAATTTCCTGGATCATGACGAGTCTCCAAATAAATGGGGCTGGGCAAATGGGGCCGGGTAAGCGCCGGCCGGCCGGAGTAGTATGGCTGAAAATTTCTTGCTTAGCCTGTTCATGAATTCCCGAGCCGCCGTCCTGACTCGTCTCATTGCCCCGCGCCTGTTCTGGTATGCGGGCATCGGCGCCATCGCGCTGATGGCCTTGTCACTGCATACCCAGTTCAGCGTAGCCGTGCTGCTGTCGGCCATCGCTGTCTACATTCCCCTGTCGATGCTGTTCTTGCCGCTGATGGCGTGGCTTTGCGTCCGGCGCGGCACGTCCGCCAACGGCGACGGCTTGCCGCCGGCCTGGCCTGCCTGGCTGGCCGGGTTGTCGGGTATCGCACTGCTGGTGAGCTATCACGTTGTGCCCGACCTGGACCTTGCCGAATGCGGCTTCCTGTTGCTGCTGGTGGCCGGCGACCTGTGGCTGGCGCGCCGCGAGTCGGCACAATTGCTGCGCTTTGTCAGCTTGTCGCAAGACTGACAGTAAGCCTAAAGGCCATCAGCGCGTTCATCCCCGGCGTGCGCGCTAGGCCCCTTGTCCGAGACGACCGCGCGCCAGACCATCCTTAGAGTTGAAGGCCGGCCCGCCAGCGCGGCAAGCGCCTGCGCCTTTCATCGGCCATACGCACGGCGTAATGCCGGTTGGCACGCCATTCGTGCGGCCCGCCACCTGCCTTTGACTGCCCCCACAAGGAACCGGTCGCCCGTTTAGCCGATATCGACGAGCCTAGGTCGGAGCAATCATTCCGTACCAATACGAAAGTCCCACGCCCAACATTTCAGTCAGGCGCCCGGCATGACGTAGCGGTCCGCGCCGGTAGGCCACCGGCACCTGAGCATCCGTATGAAACGGATCAGGAGGAGCTCAAATGAAAAAGCTCGCAGTCGTCGCAGCCCTGTCATTGTTTGCCGCATCGGCGTATGCCAGCGGTCCAAACATGCCTTCCGTGTCGATCACCGGCCATGCCGGCACGATCAATGGCACGGCCTCATCCATCTCGACCGGCAGTTCCGTCGTGGCCACCCAGGTCAACGGCTACGGCTCGTCCAGCCAGACCTCGTTCGGCGAAACGGGCGGCGTGGCGCAAGTTGGCGGAACGTTCAATCGGGACGGCACCACGGTGGTGACCAGCACGCGGCAATATGCCACCAGCGAATCCTACGGCCATGTGTCGGGCAACGCGCCGATCATGGTTGGCGATAGCATCGCCAACGGCGGCGCCTCGTTCGGCAACACGGAAACCAAGGCAACCGCCTCCGGCACCTTCGCGTCCGCCAATATCGGCGCATTCGGGGCGATTGGTGGCGTGGGGTCGATGGGTCACGTTGGCGGGTTCAATCGCTGACCGATTTTCCGGACGGCTACGGCCGTCCGGTCGAGGGGACATCATGAAGAAAATCGTGTTTGCCATCACGCTGTCGCTTGCAGCCGGCTCGGCCGTTGCACAGACCAGCAATTCAAGTTCCACGACGTCCGCTTCGTCGGGGGCAACCAACGCCGGCAACAACCAGGGCATTACGCTGAATTCGAACAACAGCGGATCCAGCACCGTGAAGACGGTGCCCCCGGTTGGTGGCCAGAGTTTTTATGGTTCGTTTTCGTCCGATAGCTGCATGGTGTCCGCCGGTGGCGGCGGGTCCGTGGTGGGCTTCGGCATGAACGTGGCCATTCCGATCGAAGACCAGAAGTGCAGCCTGCGGCGCAATTTTGAACGCACGATGCAGGCTGCCGCGTCGACCAAGGACGCTGATCGTTCGCGCCGGCTGGAAACGGCGGCTATCGACATCCTGTGCCAGACCGACGACCGCACGAAGGCGGCATTGGTGGCGCAAGGCTTGTGCACCAATCCTGCCCTGACGACGGCCGATCACCGGTTTGATACGACGGCGGTCGCACAGGCGGCGCCGACCACGGCCACGGCCGGAGCGCCGGCTGCGGGTTACCCGGCCGCGGGTGCGCCCGCCGCGGGTTCGCCCGCCGCGGGTTCGCCCGCCGCGGGTTCGCCCGCCGCACCCGTGCAATCCCAGGCGCAATTGCGCCCGCTTGCAACCACCGCCGCCTTGCAAGCAGTGCCGGTGCAAGCCGCGCAGACCACCGCGCTGGCCTCGCCGCCGCTGCGCAATCCGCGCTTGGAACGCCAGCGCTTCGCCGACCTGTATTCGCCAGGATGAATCGGGATGACCGGCTTGAAGCGGGGCGTAGCGCGATGAACCGGCTGGCGCCTACGCCGAGGGCGGAGGCGCGACGGCCGCGGTGGGTTCGGGCGGGTTCGGCGGGCCAGGGGGGGCGGATGCCAACAGCATGGTGGGCGGCGACGAAACCTCCAGGCCCGCGTCGTGCAGACGCTTGAGGACGGTGAACAACAGGGCGCTGCGCACGCCGTAGGCCGCGCGCGGCGACGATACATAGCCCTTGGCGTTAAAGATCAGATGGCCGTTTTCCAGGCCGTCCAAAAACACATTGGGAGCCGGGGTGTCCAGCACGTCTTCGTGGTCGGCAAAGGCTTGCAGCATCAGTTCGCGCACCGCTTCCGCGTCCGTCGACAGCGGCAGCGGCAGCTTGATCTGCACCAAGCCAAGCGGATTGGAGCGCGTCACGTTGCGCACCGTCTTGGTCACGAATTCCGAGTTTGGAACGATCACGGTGGACCGGTCGCCCATCTGGATTTCGGTGGCACGCACGTTGATGCGCAGGATGTCGCCCTCGACGCCGCCCAGCGATACCCAGTCGCCCACCTTGACCGGTCGTTCGGCCAGCAGGATCAGGCCGGACACAAAGTTCTGCACCACGGCTTGCAGGCCAAAACCGATACCCACCGACAGTGCGCTGGCAATCCACGCCACCCGTTCCAGGCCGATGCCGGCGGCGGACAGCGACAGGGCGAAAGAAATCACAAAGCCCGCGTAGCCGAACAAGGTGGCTGCCGACAGCTGCATGCCCGGGTCCAATTCGGTGGTGGGCAGATATCGGTTCGACAGCCAACGCTTAAGCACCTTGACGCTAAGCAGTGACAAGGCCAGCACCAAAAGGGCCTGTAATACGGCGCCCGGCCGGATCTGCGCTTCCCCAATCGCCAGGCCCTTGCGCAGCTGGTCAAAGCGCTGGAGCAGGTCCATCGGCCCTTCGCCAAACGGCGCCAGCAGCAGAATGATGGCAAGCAGACCCACCACCACGCGGCCCACGCCGGACAGCAATACGGCCGCCTGGTCGCGCAGGCTGGGACCTTCGCGCTCGCCTTCCCGATGCGATGTGCCCAGCAGTGTGCTGAAGCCGTCTTCGATCAGCGTTGACAACAGGTAGGCGGACGCCATCACGATCAGCACCCACAGCACTTGTTTGGCCAGGAACGCGCCGAAGGCCACGTAGCCCGCCAGCAAGCTGGCCATGCCCAGGATCAGCACAGCCCACACCGCGCCCAGCAATAGCGACACCCAGAATGGCGCGGGCGCTTCGCTTTCCTGAACGATCTTGCGCCGCAAGCGCCGGCCGATGGCCAGCACGGTGCTCATAGTTGCCATGATCAGCACGGCCACGATACCGGTCAGCGTGATCGTCGTGGTCAGGCTGGCGTTAAGCAGAACGGGCAGGCGTTCAGCCAGCCAGATCATGACAACCAGGGTGCCCAGCAGGTTGGGCAGCCAATGCAGGCGCGCGGCCACCAGGTCGTTGATGGGCGGCAGGCGCCACGACGGCCGGTTGCGCGACAGCAGCGCATTGCCCAGCCCCGACACGTAGCCGCCGAAACAGACCGTGGCCACCAGCGTCGCCAACAGCGAGGCCGTGTTGTCGGACAGCTGCGAATTCCAGTCCAGGCCGGTATGGATCAGCAGGGCGATAACGCCAGGCGTTGCCACCGACAGCATCACCTGCGCCACGGCCAGGAACGAGCGACGCAGGCGGCCCGGCGGCACGCGCGTCGCGGTCAGCTTGAGGATCAGGCGGCCGATCCAGATTCGCAGTGCGATCACCAGCGCCGCCATGGAAATCAGCAGCAGCCAGCCCCATTTCGGCGTCTGCCCCACGGCGGTGGACAGGTCGTCGCCCAAAGCTTCCAGGCGTTCCAGGTCGCGCGGGAATTCCGAACGGAATTCCGTCCAGAACTGGCCCGACAGAAAAGAATCGCGTCGCTCGCCCATGCGCGCCTGGAACTGGGTGCGCCGCTGCGCGGAAATCTGTTCAGCGGTTTGGCCGGCGTCCACGGACAGCAGCCGTGCCAGCTTCAATTGTGCGTCCAGGGCGCGGCTGTTCTTTTCCAATTGCGCGCGCTGCGCCGCCACGTCTGGCGCTTCTTTCGCGCCGTCGGGCGGTGCGCCCAATTCGCTCAACCTAGCGGTTACGCTGGCCAGCTGCGGGGTCAGCGCTTCGGTGGCCGCGTCGGCCTTGGACTGAATGTCCAGTGCGTCGCCGCGTTGCTTGACCAGGGCGGCGTCGTCGGTCTCGTCGGTAAAGCGCTTGCGGATCTCGTCGATCTGCTTGCGAGCCGCGGCCAGCACCGCTTCGGTTTCAGTGGGGTTGGGGGGCGGCGCCGCAATGGCGGGCATCAAGGACAGCGACAGCAGTATCGCGGCGAAGAAAGCGGCGAACCGGGGCATGCGCCATTGGCGCAGGCTGGGGAAAAAAGGGCAGGGGATGGGGGTCATATTCCGGGGGCGAATCACTCGCGTCGAGGCGGCAGCATAACAAGCCGCGGGCCCCACCGTTGCAACAAAAATAGTGCTGTGTCCCCGGTTCAGAAATCCTCTTGTGGGACGGTAAGCCGGGCTTACCCGGGCCGGATAAACAGGGGCAGATGCCGTCTGGAAGGGCGGGGCGGCGCCGCTTGATCCGGTGCCTTCGCAAATCCTGTTTACCAGGCCAACGTTTGGATTCAATCGGCGCGCGGCGCCAGACCCCTTGCGACAGTCTTTTTGGGCTTGCCCAGGACGGCGTCGCAGACTTCAAGCCAGGCGCGCGCGGCGAATGACAGGTAGCCGGAACGCAACCAGATATGGCCCACTTCCCATTGCATGCCGGACTTGGCCAGCTTGGCAGTGCTGAGCCCCCGCGTTTTGATGCGCTGCATCAGCGGTTCAGGCAGCAGCGCCACGCCCAGTCCGGCTGACGCCATCGCCACCAAAAAGTCCCAGTGCGCGCTTTGGGCCGCGATGCTGGGCTGAAAACCCGCGTCGGCAAACGCCTGGCGCAACCGGCGGGTGATGGCGAAGTCGTCGGTGGGGATCAGCAGCCGCCCGTCCCGCAGGGCGCTAAGGGGCAACGACGTCTTTCCCGCCCAGGGCGCATCTGGCGGCCCGATTACCCAGATCGGGTAGCTGCCGAAAGGCTGGGCGGCCAGCCCACTGTCTGGCGCGATTGGCAGAATGGTGGCGCCTACCTCGAGTTCCCCGCTGGCGACCAGCCCCTCGACGGCTTGGCCGGTGCCCTCCCGCAAGGTCAGATGGATGCCGGGATGCAGTTCTCGAAAGCGCTTGACCACCGGCGTGAACAACAGATTGATCATGGGCGGAATACCCACTTCCAGCGCGCCCCGCCGCACGTCGGCGGTCTGGCGCAGCTCTTCGGTGAGTTGGCGCATGGTCTCCAGCACCTGCAAGCCGCGCAAATACATCACGCGCCCGGTATCGGTGGGCCGGGCGGTGTGCCCATCGCGAATCAGCAGCGGCGTGCCGGCTTCTTCCTCCAGCTGGCGGATCATTTTGCTGACCGTGGATTGCGTCACGAACAACGCCTTGGCCGCTTGCGTGAAGCTGGCGTGCCTGACCGTTTCAACGAAATACCGCAATGCGCGCACGTCCATGGCGGCAGGCTCCCGGTGCGCTTGCGTGCGCAATGACTCTTCAAACGATGAAAAAAACGACTGATTTGAATGATTTTAAGTCATTACGAGATTTAAGCGCGCCTTCCTATACTGCGAAAAATTCGTCCCGGGCAGCGGTGATTTCGTGTGCCTGTGCCGGGATATCGGGAAACGCCGCGTCAGACGGCGCCCGGACGCGCCATGCCGTCATGATTGCGTCCGGCCGCAAGCCGTTGGCCTTTAAATGTGGAGACACCATGCATTCCGACCGTATTCGCCATCCCGCGTTGCTCGCCAGGATCACGTCCGCCGACCAGGCGGCATTGCTGATCAAGGACGGCATGACCGTCGGAATGAGCGGTTTTACGCGCGCGGGCGACTGTAAATCCGTGCCGGCCGCGCTGGCCAGCCGTGCCGAACGCGAGCCGCTGTCGATTACCTTGGTCACCGGTGCGTCGCTGGGTCATGACACCGACAAGATGCTGGCCCAGGCGAACGTGTTGTCGCGTCGCATGCCGTTCCAGGTCGACACCACGTTGCGGCGCAAGATCAACCAGGGCGATATTGCCTTCATCGATCAACATCTGTCCGAAACGGTGGAGCAGTTGCGTGCCGGCCATATCGGCCCGATCAACGTGGCGATTATCGAAGCGGCTGCCATTACCGAAACGGGCGCAATCGTGCCGACGATGTCGGTGGGCAATTCGGCGTCGTTTGCGCAGCAGGCCGACCACATCATCATCGAATTGAACCTGGGGATCCCCGCTGCCATTGAAGGGCTGCACGACATCTACGTGCCCGCCGATCGCCCCGCGCGCCAGCCCATCGGCCTGGTGAGGCCCGACCAACGTATCGGCCAGCCGTTTATCCAGGTGGACCCGGACAAGATCGCCGCGATCGTGATTACGCACGAGCCGGACAGCCCATCCAACGCCTTGCCGCCCGACGAAGAAACCAATGCCATCGCCGGCCATATCAATACGTTTCTGCGCGGGGAAGTGGACGCCGGCCGGCTGACCAACGCGTTATTGCCGTTGCAGGCCGGCATCGGCACCATCGCCAATGCCGTGCTGCACGGGTTTGAATCCTCGGACTTCGAGGCGCTGACGATGTACTCGGAAGTGCTGCAGGACAGCGCCATTCAATTGCTGGATCAGGGCAAGCTGGCGTTTGCGTCGGCCTCGTCCATTACTGTGTCCAAGCCGGTGTACGACAAGATCCTGGCAAACCTGGAGCATTATCGCGAACGCATCGTGCTGCGCCCGCAAGAAATCAGCAATGCGCCCGAAGTCGTTCGTCGGCTGGGCATTATCGCCATCAATACGGCATTGGAATTCGACATCTACGGCAATGTGAATTCGACCCACGTCGGCGGTACGCACATGATGAACGGCATCGGAGGCTCGGGCGACTTCGCGCGCAATGCGCATTTGGCCATCTTCGTGTCCAAGTCGATGGCCAAGGGCGGTGATATCTCAAGCGTTGTGCCCATGGTGTCGCATGTGGACCATACCGAGCACGATGTAGACGTGCTGGTGACGGAATGCGGCCTGGCCGACCTGCGCGGCTTGGCGCCACGTGAACGCGCCCACGCCATTATTCAGAATTGCGTGCACCCGTCCTACCGTGCGGCGCTGCAGGATTATTTTGATCGCGCGTGCCAGCGCGGCGGCCAAACCCCGCATCTGCTGGAAGAGGCATTCTCGTGGCATCAGCGTTTCAACGAAACGGACTCGATGCGGGCTGACAAGCCGGCGACTCGTAAAGCCGCTTAAGCCGGCGTCACCGGTGGGCTGGCCCCGCGTCCGTGCCCATGCCCATGCCCGTGTCCGTGTCGGCCGAAGGCGTAACCAGCGCGCAGCGGGACAACTCCAGCTCTTCGTGCAGCCACTGTTTCAACGCGACAAGCGGCGCCCACTCGCGCAGGCTTGGCGGATAAACCAAGTGGTAGGTCTGCGCCTGCTCATAGTGCACACGCATGGGCGACACGCGCACGAGCCGTCCCGCGCAAAGCGCATCTGCCGCGAGTAGCTCGCGGCCAAGGGTGATGCCCAGCCCTTGTTCGGCGGCCTGCAACATCATGCCGGCGTCGTTGAACGTGGCGACGGGCGTAACCAGAGTGCGCAGACCCGCCGCGTTGAACCAGTGTTGCCACATTTCGCGCTCACCCAGCAGCGGCTGGCGGGCCAGTGTTGCAGCCGTGTCGTCTTCCAGCGAGGCGGCGGTTTCTGGCGACGCCAAGGCGATCAAGGGCAACGGCATGTCGAACAACGGTTCGGACTCCACGCCCGCCCATGGTCCGCGGCCAAATCGCAGGGCCGCATGAAACCCGTCCCGGACCAGATCGACCACCTGCTGGGACGTCTCGATCTCAAGCGACACGCCCGGATGGCGCACACGCCAACGCGCCATGCGCGGCAATAGCCAACGCTGCGCGAATGACGGCAGTACCGACACGCGCAGCCGTTGTTCACTACCGGTAGCCGATGCGGCGGCGGCCATGACGCCTTCGTCCAGCAGCGCCAGCGCGCTTTGCACGCTGCACAGCAACGCCGCGCCGGCGCTATTCAAGACAATGCCGCGTCCGCTGCGTTCGAACAGCGCGAAACCCAGCTGTTCTTCCAACCCCTTGATCTGCTGGCTGACCGCGCTATGCGTCAAATGCAGGCGCTCGGCAGCGGCCCGCAGGTTCTGCAATTCGGCGACGGCCCTGAAAGCGGGCAGGGTGTTCAGCGGGAGGCGCATTGCGAAATATCCGGGCTCAGAGATCTGGTTAGCGTAACTGACCAATATGCGGAAAACAATTGGGTTTTCACCCAGGCTTTGGGCGGCCACGCTTACCGAATCGTCATACGCAATAAGGAGACGGTCATGTCTGCCCAACTTACACCCGCTTCACCGTCACTCCAGGCTGCCGCGTGCGGCGGGCAACCAAGCTTGCCTGCCGGCGCCGGGTTGCTGGCCCTGCTGTGGGCGGCGTTCCAACTATGGCGCATGCAATCGCGCGTGCGCAAGCTCGCCGCCGACATGGACCCGCGCATCATGGAAGACGTCGGTGTGCCGGACTGGCTGGTTCATGAGACGACCGTACACCGAGATCTGGCGCGTCTGCGCAATGTGGACTATCTGCGCTGGTAGACGTTTTTCGGCTATAAGCCCGCCCGTGCTTCATCTCTATATATAGAGGGCTGGGGGGGCGCGCCATGGCCTCTATATAGAGAGAGGGACGGTCGGCGCTCGACCGAGTGCAAGGGCTAACTCGATATTTGAGGCGCCGTCATGACAAGCCCAAAACATATGCTATAGTCTCGCTCCTTCGCAGTTCAGACACTTTGAACCGCGAAGCCAAGCAGTACGACGGGCTTCGGCCTGCCGCCAAGTAGCCAGTGATGGCCGCCAAGCGGGATTGCAAGGATCGGTGCAAA
>NZ_JAZEVT010000009.1:0-149165 GCF_036668755.1 Achromobacter sp. ESBL13
AGGGTACGTACGGTTCGTTCTCCGTTGATGGCAATGGCAACTGGACCTACAACCTGGACAACGCCAACAAGGACGTCCAGGGGCTGAAGACGGGCCAGTCGATTATTGAAACGTTCACCGTCACGGTCGATGATGGCAACGGCGGCGTGGTCACCAAGGACGTTACGGTCACGATTAACGGTACCGATGACGGCGCGATCATCACCCCTTCCACGCCTGACAGCGACAAGGGCCAAGTCATCGAAGACAAGACGCTCTCCGTGGGCGGCAAGCTCGACGTCACCGATCCGGACGTCGGCCAAGCCGTGTTCCAAGTTCAGACGAACGCTCCTGGTCAACACGGCACGTTCTCCGTCGGCGCGAACGGCGCATGGACGTACAACCTGACCAACAACGACCCGGCTGTCCAAGGCCTGGGCGCTGGCAAGACCCTGACCGAAACGTTTACCGTCACCACCGCTGACGGCACGACCGGTCAGGTCGTGGTCACGATCGTCGGTACCAACGACATCCCCGTCGTGACCGGCAAGGCTGACGGCGCCGTCACGGAAGACGGTTCGCTGGTCGCCACCGGCAAGCTGGATGTCGCCGACGTCGATACGACCGACACACATAGCTGGACGGTTAACGACGACGGCAAGGGCACGTACGGCTCGTTCTCCGTCGACTCGTCGGGCAACTGGACCTACAACCTGGACAACGCTAATAAGGACGTCCAAGGTCTGAAGACGGGCCAATCGATCACCGAGACGTTCACCGTCACGGTGAACGACGGCAATGGGGGTGTGGTCACCAAGGACGTTACGGTCACGATCAATGGCACGGATGACGGCGCGATCATCAATCCGGGAGCTCCGGGCGCTGACAAGGGCGAAGTGATCGAAGACAAGACGCTGTCTGTTGACGGCAAGCTCAACGTCACCGATCCGGACGCTGGTCAAGCCGTGTTCCAGGCTCAAACCAACACGGCCGGGCAACACGGCACATTCTCCGTCGACGCGAACGGCGCAT
This sequence comes from Achromobacter sp. ESBL13, assembly GCF_036668755.1. Classification (NCBI taxonomy): domain Bacteria; kingdom Pseudomonadati; phylum Pseudomonadota; class Betaproteobacteria; order Burkholderiales; family Alcaligenaceae; genus Achromobacter; species Achromobacter sp. ESBL13. The sequence goes on from NZ_JAZEVT010000009.1 coordinate 1,012, forward strand.
GGACGTACAACCTGACCAACAACGACCCGGCTGTCCAAGGCTTGGGCGCTGGCAAGACGTTGACCGAAACCTTCACGGTTACGACCGCTGACGGCACGACGGGTCAGGTCGTGGTCACGATCGTCGGTACCAACGACATCCCCGTCGTGACCGGCAAGGCTGATGGTGCAGTTACCGAAGACGGTTCGCTGGTTGCAACCGGCAAGCTGGATGTGGCCGACGTCGATACGACCGATACGCATAGCTGGACGGTTAACAACGGCGGCAAGGGTACGTACGGTTCGTTCTCTGTTGATGGCAATGGCAACTGGACCTACAACCTGGACAACGCCAATAAGGACGTTCAGGGTCTGAAGACCGGCCAATCGATCACCGAAACGTTCACCGTCACGGTGGACGACGGCAATGGCGGTGTGGTCACCAAGGACGTTACGGTCACGATCAATGGCACGGATGACGGCGCGATCATCACGCCTTCTACTCCTGACAGCGACAAGGGCGAAGTCATTGAAGACGAGAAGTCGTCCGTCAGCGGCAAGCTCGACGTCACCGATCCGGACGTCGGCCAAGCCGTGTTCCAAGTTCAGACGAACGCTCCTGGCCAACACGGTACGTTCTCTGTCGGTGCCAATGGCGCGTGGACGTACAACCTCACGAACAATGACCCGGCTGTCCAAGGCTTGGGCGCTGGCAAGACCCTGACCGAAACGTTTACCGTCACCACCGCTGACGGCACGACGGGTCAGGTCGTGGTCACGATCGTCGGGACCAACGACATCCCCGTCGTGACCGGCAAGGCTGATGGTGCAGTTACCGAAGACGGTTCGCTGGTTGCAACCGGCAAGCTGGATGTGGCCGACGTCGACACGACCGATACCCACACCTGGACGGTTAACAACGAGGGCAAGGGAACGTATGGCTCCTTCTCCGTCGACGGCAATGGCAACTGGACCTACAACCTGGACAACGCCAATAAGGATGTCCAAGGTCTGAAGACGGGCCAGTCGATTACCGAAACGTTCACCGTCACGGTCGATGATGGCAACGGCGGCGTCGTCACTAAGGACGTTACGGTCACGATTAACGGTACCGATGACGGCGCGATCATCACCCCGTCTACGCCTGACAGCGACAAGGGCGAAGTCATCGAAGACAAGACGCTGTCCGTGGGTGGCAAGCTTGACGTCACCGATCCGGACGTCGGCCAAGCCGTGTTCCAAGTTCAGACGAACGCTCCTGGCCAACACGGCACGTTCTCCGTCGGCGCAAACGGCGCATGGACGTACAACCTGACCAACAACGACCCGGCTGTCCAAGGCCTGGGCGCTGGCAAGACCCTGACCGAAACGTTTACCGTCACCACCGCTGACGGCACGACGGGTCAGGTCGTTGTCACGATCGTCGGTACCAACGACATCCCCGTCGTGACCGGCAAGGCCGACGGTGCAGTCGCCGAAGACGGCTCCTTGGTCGCCACCGGCAAGCTGAATGTCGCCGACGTCGATACAACGGACACGCACACCTGGACCGTCAACAACGACGGCAAGGGAACGTACGGTTCGTTCTCTGTTGATGGCAATGGCAACTGGACCTACAACCTGAACAACACCAGCGCCAAGGTACAAGCGCTGGCTGCCGGCCAACAGGTGACGGACACCATCATCGTGACCGTCAACGACGGCCATGGCGGTACGGCGCAGCAAACCGTCACGATCACGGTCACCGGTACCAACGACGCGCCGGCGATCTCGGGTACGTCCACCGGCGCGGTCACCGAAGATGCAACGCAATCGAGCGTCACCGGCCAACTGACCAAGACCGATGTTGACGCGACCGACACGCACACCTGGACGGTGAACAACGCCGGCAAGGGCGCCTACGGCACGTTCTCGGTCGATGCGAACGGCAAGTGGACCTACAACCTGGACAACACCAGCGCCAAGGTGCAAGCCCTGGCTGCCGGCCAACAGGTGACGGACACCATCACCGTGACCGTTGACGACGGCCATGGCGGTACGGCGCAAAAGACGATCACGATCACGGTCAACGGCTCCAACGATGCTCCGACGATCTCGGGCACGTCCGTCGGCACGGTCAAGGAAGATACTGCGCCCAACAGCATCTCGGGCCAGTTGTCCAAGACCGATGTTGACGCGACCGACACGCACACCTGGACGGTGAACAACGCCGGCAAGGGCACCTACGGCACGTTCTCGGTCGATGCGAACGGCAAGTGGACTTACAACCTGGACAACACCAGCGCCAAGGTACAAGCCCTGGCAGCCGGCCAACAGGTGACCGACACCATCACCGTGACCGTCGACGACGGCCATGGCGGCACCGCCACGCAAGACATCACCATCACGATCAACGGCACCAACGATGCCCCGACCATCTCGGGTGCGTCCACCGGCGCATTGACGGAAGATGCCGCGCAGAGCAGCGTGTCGGGTCAGCTGTCCAAGATCGACGTTGACACGACCGACACGCACACCTGGTCGGTCAACAACGCCGGCAAGGGTACGTACGGCACGTTCTCGGTCGATGCCACGGGCAAGTGGACGTACAACCTGGACAACACCAGCGCCAAGGTGCAAGCCCTGGCCGCTGGCCAACAGGTGACGGACACCATCACCGTAACCGTCGACGATGGCCATGGCGGTACGGCGCAGCAGCAAGTGGTTGTTACGGTCACCGGTTCCAACGACGCCCCGACCATCGGCGGCGTGGCCAATGGCGCCGTCAAGGAAGACGGCACGCAAGTGGTCACCGGCCAGCTGACCAAGGCCGACGTTGACGCTACCGACACGCACACCTGGTCGGTCGGCAACAACGGCAAGGGCACGTACGGCACGCTGACGGTGGACAGCGCCGGCAAGTGGACGTACACGCTGGACAACGCCAACGCCAAGGTGCAAGCCCTGGCCGATGGCCAGCAAGTGACCGACACCGTTACCGTGACCGTCGACGACGGCCATGGCGGCACGGCGCAGCAAACCATCACGATCACCGTTACCGGCACGAACGACGCTCCGGCCCTGGGCGGCGTCATCACCGGCGGCGTGACCGAAGATGGTACGCAAGTGGTCAGCGGCCAGTTGACCAAGACGGACGTCGACACGACGGACACCCACACCTGGTCGCTGAACAACGCCGGCAAGGGCACGTATGGCGCCTTTGTGGTGGATGCGAACGGCAAGTGGACCTACACGCTGGACAACGCCAATGCCAAGGTGCAAGGCCTGGCGGATGGCCAAAAGGTGACCGACACCATCACCGTGACCGTCAACGACGGCCATGGCGGCACCGCCACGCAAGTGATCACCGTGACGGTGACGGGCACGAATGACGCCCCGACCATCGCGGGCAACGCCACGGGCGCCGTGAAGGAAGACGGCACGCTGACCGCCAATGGCCAACTGACCAAGACGGACATCGACCTCACCGACACGCACACCTGGTCCGTCAGCAACAACGGCGCCGGCACGTATGGCACGTTTGTGGTGGATTCGGGTGGCAAGTGGACCTACACGCTTAATAACACCAGCGCCAGCGTCCAGGGCCTGAAGGAAGGCCAGCAGGTGACCGACACCATCACCGTGACCGTCAACGACGGCCACGGCGGTACGGCGCAGCTGCCTGTCACGGTTACCATCACGGGCACGAACGACGCCCCGGTCATCACCGGCCAGACCTCTGGCACGGTGACCGAGGACTACACCCTGACGACCACCGGCAAGGTGAACGTGGTGGACGCGGACGTCGGCCAAAGCGGCGTCCTGGCGCAGACCAACGTGGTCGGCAAGTACGGCACGTTCTCGATTGACGCCAACGGCAACTGGACCTACACGCTGAACAACAGCTTGGCCGTGGTGCAGAATCTGCCGGCCGGGGCCCTGCTCTCCGAGTCGTTTAATGTGACGGCGGGCGACGGCACGACGGTGCAGCCGATCTCGGTGTCGATCGTCGGCACGAACGATGCGCCGGTTGCCGCGGACAACTCCGCCAATGTAGAGATCGGCGACAGCCACGTCTTCACGCTCTCCGAATTCAACTTCAGCGACGGCGCCGAAGGCAACGCGTTGCAAAGCGTGATCATCTCGCGCTTGCCGACCGACGGCACGCTGACGTTGAACGGCAACCCCGTGGGCCTGAACACCGCTGTCTCGGCAGCGGACATTGCCGCCGGCAAGCTGGTCTTCACGCCGTCGGCCAACGGCCTGGATACCTCGATTGGCTTCCAGGTGCGTGACAACGGCGGCACGGACCACGGTGGCCAGAACACGTCGGGCACGTACAACTTTGTGTTGAACACCAACAACATGGTGACGGGCGAAAACGTCGGCAGCGGCACGGGTACGACGCCGGTGCTGAACGGCGGTTCGGGCGACGACATCATCCTGGGCGACAAGGGCGGTACGGTCGTGACCGTGGAGCCGGGCAAGAACTACAACATTGCCCTGGTCGTGGATACGTCGGGCAGCATGGCTTATGGCCTGAACGGCAGCGAAAACGTCAGCTATGCCAATTCGCGGATGAAGCTCGTCATTGACGCGCTGAAGTCGTTGGCTAACCAGTTGGCGGGACACGACGGAACGGTCAACGTGACGCTGATCGGCTTTGCCGCCCACGCCGGCCAGAACCTGACGCTGCAAAACCTGTCGCAGTCCAACCTGAAGCAACTGACGGACGCCATCGGCAACCTGTCGGCCAATGGCGGAACCAACTACGAGGCTGCGTTCAATACGGCTGTGTCGTGGTTCAACAGCCAGGCTACGGCCGGCAAAACCGCAGCGGCAGGCTACGAAAACGTCACGTTCTTCCTGACCGACGGCGATCCCACGTACTACTACGACCGTTATGGCAACCTTAACGGCACGGGTAGCTCGACCAGCGCCACGACTTTGCAAGAATCGGTCAACGCCTTCGATCCGTTGTCCAAGGTAAGTACCGTGCACGGCATCGGCATCGGTAACGGCGTGAATGCAGACTATCTGCGTCTGTTCGATAACACAGGCGGCGGCGGCACTTCCTACACGACTTTCGGCGACAGCACCGACTATTCCTTGGCCACCTTCGGCAGCAGCAGCAACTCGGGCTTGAATAACATCAGCAACTGGACTACGACCGGTACGGGTTCGCAGTCCGGGTCGGTGTCCAAGACCAACGGCGTACTCAGGCTTGTGGACTTTGCCGGCGGTAGCAGCACCACCGCGACAAACGACACGAAGATCTCCATCGGCGAATTCGGAAAGCTGAGCTTCACGGTTCAAACGTCCAATTTCAGCACGGGCGACCAATTCACCTGGACGTTGCAGCGCTACGATGCCGTCTCCAAGACGTGGGTCGGTGTCGATGGCGGGACGTCGAACTCTGGCTTCAGCAGCACGACGACCATCACATCCAAGATGTTGACGTCCGGCGATTACCGCTTTGTTTATGAAGTGGTGGATGGCACGAACAACAACTCGAATGCAACGGTGAACATCGACAATATCTCGTTGGCAGCCTACGCCGCCAGCCAGGTCGTCGTCGCGCCTGCGGGTCAAGTCGACATCGTGCTGAAGGGTGCGGACCTGGCGGCTGCCCTGCAAGGCGGCAGCTCCAGCACCGACCCGGCCGTGGTGGGTAATGACGTCATCAACGGCGGTGCCGGCAACGACATCATCTTCGGCGACACGATCAATACCGATCACCTTGCCTGGGGGAATGTCGCCGCCGGTTCGCACGATGGTCAGGGCTTGAAGGCGCTGCAAGACTTCCTGGCTTACCAGAATGGTCATGCGGCAACCAGCGCCGAGGTCTATGACTACCTGAAGGCCAACCACGCGCAGTTCAACATTGCGGATGATCCGCGCGGCGGCAACGATACGGTGCACGGCGGCACGGGCGATGACATCATCTACGGCCAGGGCGGCGACGACTCCCTGTACGGCGATGACGGCAACGACATCCTGTACGGTGGCGCCGGCAACGACCTGCTGCATGGCGGTGCGGGCAACGACACGCTGGACGGCGGCGCGGGCAATGACACGCTGATCGGTGGCGCGGGCAACGACACGTTGTACGGCGGCCTGGGCAGCGACACGTTCAAGTGGGAGTTGAACGACCAGGGCTCGGTTGGCACCCCGGCCGTCGACACCATCAAGGACTTCTCGGCGGACACCCTGGCCAATGGCGGCGACGTGCTGGACCTGAAGGACCTGCTGATCGGTGAGAAGGACGGCACGCTGACGCAGTTCCTGAACATCCACAAGGAAGGCAACAACACGGTCATCGACATCAACACCAAGGGCCAGATCGCCCAAGGCGCCGACCAGAAGATCGTGCTTGAGAACGTGGACCTGACGGGCAACGGCACCATGAGCAACCAGGCCATCATCAATGACCTGCTGCAAAAGGGTAAGTTGAACGTCGACCACAGCTAAGCCGTAGTCGCGTATGCGCAGGGGGGGACGGCGGGCAACCGCCTTCCCCCTATATTTTTTTCAGGCGTGCCTTATACGCGCTGGAAAAATGTGAAAATCCGTTTCATGTCTTCGACTCACCGTTTCCGCGGCCTGCGGGGTCTATGCCGGTTGATGTTGCTGTGCCTGGCTTGCGTCTGGGGCGGAAGTTTCGCCCTGGAGGTCAGCTCGGACCGGCTGCAAAGCCTGGCCGCCAGCCGCTACGGCGCCAAGGGCGCGAAATCGGTGGGCAACTGGCTACAGCTGCTACGCAACCCGCCCCCGCCCGAAGAGCGTGACAAGCTGACGACCGCGAACGATTTCTGGAATCAGTCCCTGCTGTCCGGCGAAGACATCACCCTTTGGAAGCAGGCAGACTACTGGGCCACGCCGCTGGAATCCCTGGGCAGGGGCGCCGGCGATTGCGAAGACTACGTCATCGGCAAGTACTTCACGTTGCTGGCTATGGGCGTGCCCGCCAACAAGCTGCGTTTCATTTACGTCCGCGCGCGCGTGGGCGGACCGGCCAGCAGCAGCCAGGTCGCCCACATGGTGCTGGGCTATTACGACACCCCCAACGCGGTCCCGCTGGTGCTGGACAGCTTGATTTCAACGATCCTGCCGGCCACGCAGCGACGCGACCTGACGCCGGTTTTCAGCTTCAACGCCGACGGCGTCTACGTGGACGGCAAGCCCGCCGCACCGGTTGACCGCCTGAGCCGCTGGCGTGATCTACTTCAACGCATGGAACGGGAAGGCATCCGCCCCTGATGTCCGGAAATAAGACTATGTCCATACTTCGACAGTTACTGCTAAGCGTTACCCTGGCAATCGGCGTGATTTTGCTGGGTACGCTGGCGCTTAGCGTGAATTCGGCGCGGGAATACCTGTCCGGCCAGTTGCAGGTACAGAGCACCGACGCGGCCGTGTCGCTGGCGCTGTCCTTGTCGCAGCCCGCGAACAACGATCCGGTGTTGCAGGAACTGCTGGTGTCGGCGCTGTATGACGGCGGGCATTTCTCGTTGGTGAGGCTGGCGGATCCGGATGGCAAGGTGCTGATCGAACGGCGGTCCACCGCCACGCCGAAGTCGGTGCCGGCATGGTTTCAGAAGCTGGCGCCGCTGGACACGCAACCGGCCAGCCACGCGGTCAGCGACGGCTGGCGTCAGGTGGGCGAAGTGACGCTGATCGCCAACGACTCGTACGCCTGGGAAGCGCTGTGGCGCAGCAGCTTGAAGATGATCGCGCTGGTGGTCGGCGCGGGCGTGCTGTGGGCGGTGTTTGCGTTCGTGCTGGTGGGCTGGATCAAGAACCGCCTGCTGCGCGAAATCAGCGACCACGTGCGCAGCATCGGGCGCGACACGCCGCCCGAACAGGTAGAGGCGCGCGTGCCCGAGTTGTCGGGCGTGGTGCAGGCCTTGAACCAGACGCGCGAGCGGGTCTACGCCAGCGTTGAGGAACAGAACGCCAAGATCGAATCGCTGGAACTGGAACTGAACCAGGACCCGGTCACGCGCCTGCCGAACCGCAAGTATTTCGTGAACGAATTCCGCCGTGCGCTGGAAGCACCGGGCGTGACGGGCGGCCATGTGCTGGTGTTCCGCCAGCGCGACCTGGCCGACCTGAACCGCCATATGCCGCGCGAATTCATCGACCAGTGGCTGCGCGCCGCTTGCGAACGCATCCAGGGTGCCTTGAAGGCGCTGAACGTGTCGGCCCCGTTGCTGGCGCGCTTGAATGGTTCAGACTTTGCATTGCTGCTGCCCGGTTGCGCCGCGCCCCAGGCGATGATGGTTGCCGAACGGCTGCGCACGGATCTGCACTCCACGCGCATTCCGGTGGGCGAAGGGCATTTGTGCCGTTGGGCGCTGGCCATGACGGACTATGGCCAAGGCAGCCAGGCCGGCCCCGTGCTGGCGCGGCTGGACTTTGGCTTGATGCGCGCTGAAAGCGCCAATAGCGATCAAGTGGTGATTGCGGGTGCGACGGACATGCAGTCTCCGTCGGAATCGGGCGAACGGGCGTGGAAGGACGCGATCCTGACCGCGCTGGAAGAGCAGCATTTCGAGCTTGCGACCGAGCATCTGCTAGCCGCCGAGGGCACCGCGCTGCGCACCGAGGCAATGCTGATGCTGCGCACGGCGCCCGACCAGGTCGCCATTCCCGCCACGCTGTTCATCCCGCCGGCGGTACGTCTTGACCTGGTGGCCGACTGCGATCTGGAATCGGTGCGCCTTGGCCTGGACTGGCTGGCGGACAACCCGGGCGAACTGGCGGTGCGCGTGGCGCTGCCGTCGCTACGGGGCCAGAAGTTCTTCCGTCAATTGGCGCTGTTGCTGACCGAACGCCGTCCGCTGGCACATCGCCTGTATCTTGAAATCGACGCGCACGGCTTGGTGGAATGCCACGAGCAGATCGCCACGCTGGCGCGCGTGACCTCGGAGTTTGGCGCGCATATCGGCGTGCGCCGTCTGGCGCAGCAGTTTGGCGCCGTGGCGCAGTTGCATACCCTGCCCTTGTCCTATGTGAAGCTGGGCGGCGGTTTTGTGGGCGGCATGTCGCAAAGCCCGGGCAGCCAGCAGTTGACGGCGTCGGTGCTGGAGACGGCTCGTTCGCTGAACATCGACGTCTACGCCGAGGACGTGCCCGACGCCGAAACGCAGCGCATCCTGGCTGGCCTGGGCATCGCCGTGATGCGCGGCCCGGGCGTCAAGCCCGCAGCCGGCGCGGCACAGGCATAGGCATAGGCAAAGGCAAAGGCAAAGGCATAGCCGGTGCCTGCAATAAAATACGCCGCCTGGATCTCCGGGCGGCGTATTTTTTTTCCCGCGATTGCAGGACGATGCGGCTATTTCTTTGCTTGCTGATACAGCGGCAGCACTTGCTGCGCGGCGGCTTGCAGGTCGGTGATGCGAGACTCTGCCGACGGGTGCGTCGACAGGATTTCCGGCGGCGCGTTGCCGCTGCTGGCCGCGCCCATCTTCTGCCACAACGTGACGGCGGCGCGCGGGTCGAAACCAGCGCGGGCCGCAAGTTCGACACCCATGCGGTCGGCCTCGGTTTCGTGGGTACGGCTGTTGGGCAGTGAGAACATCACATCGGTCAGCTGGCCGCCCAGATCGGACGCGGCGCTGGAACCCGTGGCGATGGACAGCACCGACAAGCCCAGGTTCGTGGCCATCTGCTGCGAGACGCGCTCGCGCGCATGTTCGCGCAGCGCGTGGGCGATCTCGTGGCCCAACACCGCCGCAAGCTCGTCGTCGGAGGGCTTGATCTTGGTCAGCAGGCCGGTATAGACGGCGATCTTGCCGCCGGGCATGCACCACGCGTTGATTTCATCGCTGGATATCACATGCTCTTCCCATTTCCAACCCACCGCGTCAGGCCGGAATACACCCGCCTGCGCGATCAGCCGCTGCGAAATGGCGCGCACGCGCGACAGTTGCTGGGCGTCGCGGTCCAACAGGCCCTTGGCCTGCGCCTGCTTGAGGATGTCGGCATATTGCTGGCTGGCTTCCTGCTCCAGCGCCTGGGACGGCACCAGACTGGACATGTACTGCGTACGGTTCACGCCGATGGCGCCGGACTGCGTGGTGTTCATGCCCGTGCAAGCGCCCAGCAGTGCCAAGGCAAGCACAGCGCCGGCGCCGCGCAACAGATGAGGTTTACGTTTCAAGTCGGCCTCCTGGAGTCGATGGCAAGATTGTGGGGATCAAAGCGGGTCGCCGCACTGGCCGCGATGGCGCAGCGCGTGGTCGATGAGCACCAGCGCCAGCATGGCTTCGGCGATGGGCGTGGCGCGAATGCCGACGCACGGATCGTGGCGGCCCAGCGTCTGCACCATGACAGGCTCATTCGCACGATTGACCGAGCGGCGTTCCACGCGAATGCTGGACGTGGGCTTGATGGCCAGCGACACCGTGATCGGCTGGCCCGTTGAAATACCGCCCAGCACGCCGCCCGCGCGGTTGGTCAGGAAGCCATCGGGCGTGATCTCGTCGCCGTGCTCGGAACCGCGCTGGGCGATGCAGTCAAAGCCCGCGCCGATGGAAACGCCCTTCACGGCGTTCAGGCCCATCATCACGTGCGCGATGTCGGCATCCAGGCGGTCGTAGATGGGTTCGCCCCAGCCGGCTGGCAGGTTCTCCGCGACGACTTCAATGCGCGCGCCGACGGAATCCCCATCGCGGCGCAATTGGTCCATATAGGCTTCAAGTTCCGGCACGACCTGCGCGTTGGGCGCGTAGAAGGGGTTGTTGGGCACCTCGTCCCAGGACTCGAACGGAATCGCGATGGGCCCCAGCTGGCTCATGTAGCCGCGCACCTTCACGCCATATTGTTCGGCCAGCCATTTCTTGGCGATGGCGCCGGCCGCCACTGTGGGCGCCGTCAGGCGGGCCGACGAACGGCCGCCGCCGCGCGGATCGCGCACGCCGAATTTGCGCCAGTAGGCGTAATCGGCATGGCCCGGGCGAAATGTGTCGGCAATGTTTGAGTAGTCTTTGCTGCGTGCGTCCGTGTTGCGGATCAGCAGACCGATGGGGGTCCCGGTGGTGACGCCTTCGTATACGCCCGACAGGATTTCAACCTGGTCGGCTTCCTGGCGCTGCGTGACGTGACGCGACGTGCCAGGGCGGCGGCGATCCAGTTCAAGCTGGATATCGGCGGCGTCCAGGCTCAGCCCCGGGGGACAGCCATCCACGACGCAACCGATGGCCGGCCCGTGGGATTCGCCGAAATTCGTGACGGTAAAAAGGGTACCTAGGGTATTGCCGGGCATAGGGAGTCAACAGGTCGGGTTTGCAAGCAACCCCGATTATGACACCGCCGAGGCCAAAGCCTGGATTTCCGAGGCGGGAGCGGGCCGCCCCAAGAGGAAGCCCTGCATCACCCGGCAGCCCAGCGACTTCAAGATTTCGCGCTGGCCTTCGGTCTCCACGCCTTCGGCCACAACTGGCAGACGCATCGCCTGACACAAGCCGAAAAGGGCGGAGACCACCTCGCGGCTGCCGGCGTCGGACTCCAGCGCGGAAATGAAGCTGCGATCGATCTTGACCCAGTCGATGGGCAGATGGCGCAGATGGTTCAGGCTGGAATAGCCACAGCCAAAATCATCCAGCGCAATGCCGATGCCCTGTGCGCGCAGCGTGTTCAGCATCTTCACGTGCCGCTCGTAGTGCAGGATGAAAATTGACTCGGTGATTTCCAATACCAGTTTGCTGGGCGACAACTGCGTGGCCTTCAGCACGTCGGCAATCAACTGCACCAGTCCGTCTTCATTCATCTGCTTGACGGACAGATTCACATGCACGCGCCATGCCGGCGGCCACAGGGCGGCCTGCGAGCAGGCGCGTTCCAGGATCCAGGCGCCCAGCGGAACAATCAGGCCGCTGCGCTCGGCCAGCTCGATGGTGACGGCGGGCGACACGCTGCCCAACGTGGGGTGATGCCAGCGCAACAAGGCCTCGCAACCCTGCACGACGCCGGAGCCGCTATCGCAAACCGGCTGGTAGAAAAGCTCGAACTGTTCCATGGCCGGCGTGGTCAAGGCCAGGCGCAGATCGTTTTCCAGGCCCTGCTCATCGCGATGCCGCGCCAGCAGGCGGAAGTCAAACAGGTTCCAGCCCGGTCCACCGCGCTCTTTGAGCGACACCATGGCAACCTGCACGCAGCGTTGCAGTTCTTCGACCGTGCGGCCATGCTCGGGATACAGCGCCGCGCCTACCCTGAAGACCGCTATCAAGGTCCGCCCACCCAGCGCGTAGGGTTCGCTAAGGTCTTCCAGCAGCTTGGCAGACACCTGTGCGGCGCCCACTTCGTCCACCTCGGGCACGCATATGGTGAATGAATCGGTACCGCTTCGGGCCACCATGCCGCCCAGCGTCCGGCTGATCAGGCTTAAGCGATCGGCAACCAGCACCAGCAGCGCCTGGTCTTCGCCGGCACGCAGCATGGCGCTGATCTCGGCGTATTGTTCAAAACTGACAAGAAAAAAAGCGCCTCGGCGCGCGGGCCCCTCTTTTTGCGTCAACCAGGCGCGGGCACGGCGATGCAATTCCTGCTGACTCAACACGCCGGTCAACTCGTCGCGCGTCAGCCGCCGACGGAGGGCGCGTTCCCTGCGCACGAAGAACAGACTGATCGCCGCCAAAGCGCCTGCAAGCGTCAGACACAGTGCGAGCAGGTAACTCTCACGCACGGAGCCCCCTATCTGGAAACCCTTGACGTTGCGGTCCAGCAGGAAACCCAAGGGTTGTAACATTTTTTAAGTTATGCATTATTTTCGCAAAAAAACGCCACACTTCGAAGGCAACGCGCCTCTTTTCCTTGTGTTTCGAAGGTTCTTCGGATGCTCGCGGAGGGTCATGTGGGTCCTTGGATACCGTTAACCGGCCGGTCCATAGACCCATGCCCTACCCTTACTACGACAGGCAAAGCCCAAAAATTAATACGTGGTGTCTCAATAGTTCTCAACAAGACGATTATCACGATCGAAATAATTGCACAGCTTGTCTGACGTTGCGCCTAATTTCGTAATATTCTGTACGTTCTGTGACATGCCGAATTACAGTGTAAGCGGCGTCGCTGAGGTATTAGTAACGTGTGTCACGTTTCTTATCCAGCTTTTTTTCGCGGCGGGCACGCTCCTTGCCCGGCGCCCCCTTTACCCGGGCGGCCCTGTAGTCTTGGTTGCTTGCTGCCCCGCGAAGGGAATTGACCGACATGTCGACATTACGCCGATTACTTTTCTGCACTGCTCTGCTGGTCGGCTTCATCCTGCTTGGCGCCCAGGCGCTGGGGATGGTCGCTGCCCATCGCTATCTAAATACGCAACTTGCCCAACAGAGCGAAGGCGGCGCAAGCGCGTTGTCGTGGGCATTGGCACACGCCTCGTCCCGCCCCGAGGAACGCGCGGCGCTGGCGGACGACCTATTCGGACAGGGCCTGTATTCCATGGTGCGCATCGCCGATGAAGGCGGCGTCACGGTGCTGGAACGGCACAAGGCCGCAGCGGCCGGGCGCGACAGCGCCTGGCGCACGGCGTGGCTGAACGTCCAGGCGCCCGCCGTGTCGCGCCCCTACGCGTCGATGGACGGCGGCACGCGCGGCACCGTAACGGTGCAGGCCGACGCGCGGTTGGCGCGCGACACCCTCTGGCAAGGCGGGGTACGCGTGCTGGGACTGGTGCTGGCTGCCGGCGTGTTCTGGTCGCTGTTTGCGTTCAATCTGGTGCGCTGGATCGAAACACGCACCTCGCGCGACATTTGCGAACGCGTGCGCGCGTTGGCGCCGGGCAGCAGCGCCCCGCCCGTCGGGTCTTGCGAGCTAGCCGGGGTAGATCAGGCGTTTGTCGACGCCCAGCGCCGCGTGGCCGCGACCGTCGAGGAACAGAACGCAAAGATCGAATCGCTGCAAAGCGAGATTTACCGGGATCCCATCACCCGTTTGTCCAACCGCAAGCACTTCATCGACCTGTTCCGCGCAGCGCTGGCGGACCGGTCCACCGATGCGGGTGGCCACCTCCTGATGTTTCGCCAGCGAGACCTGGCGCAGATCAACCGCCATTTGTCGCGGGCGTTCACGGACCAATGGCTGCGGTCCTCGTCCGATCGCCTGCGCAAACTGGTGGCGGAATTTGGCGGGCCGTCGGCGCAGTTGGCCAGGATCAGCGGGTCGGATTTTGCGTTGTTGCTGCCGTGCACCTCGGCGCCGCAGGCCAGCGTGCTGGCTGAGCGCGTACGTCATGAACTGCGCGCGCTGCGCGTTCCCATGGACAAATTCGGATGGTGCCGGTGGGCGCTGGCGATGGCCGCTTTCGCCCCCGGCGACAACATGAGCGATACGCTGGCCCGTCTTGACCACGCGCTGATGTGCGCGGAAAGCGCCGACGACGACCAAATCACGCCCGCCAGCCAGACGGCCGACAGTACGCGCATCGGCGAGTTCAGCTGGCACGACGCGCTGGTCACTGCCCTGGAGCAACACCGGTTTTCGTTGTCGGTGATGCCGCTGCACGCCGTGACAGGCGAATTGCTGCATCACGAGGCCAGCCTGACGCTGCATGACACCACGGACGGAGACCCGGTCCCCGCCTCGATCTTCATGCCGCCGGCGGTGCGGCTTGGCCTGTCGGCCGAGTGCGACATCCAGGCGATCCGCCTGGGGTTGGACTGGCTGTTCACCCGATCCGCCGCGCTGACGGTGCCGGTGTCCCTGGCGTCATTGACCCAAACCTCTTTCCTGTCCCGGCTTGAACGCATGTTGGCGGATCGCCCCGCGTTGACCGGACGGCTGATCATCGAGGTGGACGCCGATGGCCTGATCGAACAAGCCGGCGACCTGCGCCAGCTGTGCCGCATCGTTACCGCGGCGGGCGCCCGCGTCGGCCTGTCCAGGCTGTCGCAGCAATTCGGCGCGATGGAACGGCTGCACGAATTTCCCGTGTCCTATTTGAAATTGTGCGGCAGCTTCATTACCGGATTACGCCATAGCCCGGGTAGCCAGCACCTGGCCGCCACCGTCATGGCCACGGCGGCAACGCTGGACATGGCCGTATACGCCGAAGACGTTCCCGATTCCGCCACCCAGGTCATCCTGGAAGACCTGGGCGTCCGCGCGATACGTGGGGCTGTCGTAAACTTCGCCCATGCGCACGAGCTGGCGCCGGATCACCAATGGGTTACTAGTTGAAGGAAGGATTGTTTCTTCGCATCCGCGGCCTTTTCGGCGCACGAGGTGGACGGCGCGCCACGCCAAGATCGCAAGCCCGGTTATCGCAACCAGGGCTATTGCTGGCGTGTGGTTTTTTCTTGCCCGCCGTCGCGCGGGCATACGGTGTATCTGCCCCGGTTGAAGGACTACAGCTTGGCCTGACGGCGGGAGTGGCCATTGCGTGCGGCTTGGCGTGCGCGCTTGTATGGGCATGCGCCCGCGCGTCCATTTACGGCGCTGGCCTGGCCTTTGTGGCACTGGAAGGCGTGTTTCGCACCTTGCCCACATTGCTGCCCCCGGGCGCCCTGCAAGCCGGCTCTTACGCGGCGTTGCTGGCCGTGACGGCGCCGTTGCTTTCGGGTACCGGCGTGGGCAGGCCCAGAAGCATCGCGACCGCATGCCGGGCTTTGAGCATGGCGCTGGCCGCCGTGGCGGCATTGGCGCTGATATTCGTCTACGAAACCGAAGACGGGCTGATTCCAACCTTGATCGCGGGACTGGGCGCCGCCATTAGCGCAGGCCTGACCATCTGGTTCGCCGTCCAGGCCGCAACGAAAAAAACCGGCCCCGCACTGGCGCTGACCTTGGCTTGCATTCATGCCACAACGGCGTGGATGCTGGGCCGCGAAGCCTGGCTATCGAGCGGCGCCGACGCGTCCGGTTCTCTGATCGAAGTGGCGCGGTTGTTGCTGGTGACCGGCGCCCTGCTCGGCTTGGCGCTGATGGGCCAACGTCATGGAAGCGCCGGCGACCGCCGGACACAGCAAGACCACGCGGATGCCGAACATGTTGCCCAGGGCGAACTGCGAGTGGCGGAACTGGCCGGCGCGCTGGACACGCAACGCCAGATGAACGCGTTGATTTCGCACGAATTGCGCGCGCCGCTGGCCACCATCAGCGCAGCCGCGCAATCGCTGGACATGATCCTTTCCGACAGCGGTGAAGCGGTCGACACGCGCCTGGCTCGCATCCATCGGTCCGTTTCTCGGATGACGGAATTGATGGACCAGTTGCTGAACCAGGACCGCCTGGGCGACCAGGCCTGGACGCCCCGGGGCGAGCACACGGATCTGGCGGAGTTGGCACGCGATGTGGTGACGGCGATGCGGCCGGACACCGCGCACGCGCTGCTGCTGCATGCCGACGGCCGCTTGCCGGTGTTCTGCGACCGCCCGCTGACCAGCGTGGTCGTGCGCAACCTGATCCACAACGCGATCAAGTATTCACCGGCCAATGAGCCGGTCAGGATTGAAGTGGGTCAGATACGTGAAGGGGATGCGCCGATGGCGTGGCTGGCGGTGGTGGACAGCGGCCCGGGCATCGAAGAACAGGACCAGCCCCGCGTGTTTGAACCGCACTTCCGGCGTTCCGCACATCGGGAAACGCAAGGCATGGGCATCGGGCTGTATCTGGCGCGACGCATTTGCCAGAACCAGGGCGGCTCGCTGACCCTGCACAGCAAGGTGGGCGTGGGGACGCGCTTTGTGATCACCCTGCCCGTCAATGCACCCGGAGAACCGGGCGCGGATCAGGCGGCGAAAACGTAACCCTGCCCGCGCACCGACAACACCGGCAACTTCAGGCCTGCGCTTTGCGCCTTGGCGCGCAGCCGGCTGACCAGTACGTCAATACGGCGCAATTCAAAACCGCCGGGGCTTTCGGGCAAAAACAGTTCCGCCAGCACCTGACGGCTGACGGCATTGCCTGCCGCATCCATCAGGGCCATCAAAAACGTCCGCTCTTGGGCACTTAGGTGCAGCGACGCGCCGTCCGGGGCCACCAGGATCCAGCCCCCGTCTTGCAAGGACCAGGTGCTGTCGGCCGAGGCACGGGTTTCGGCATCGGCGGGCCGTGGGGCCTTGGCCAGCCGCATGCGTCGCGCCAGGCTGCGAATCACGGAACTGAGTTCAAGCAGGTCGACCGGCTTGGTCATGTAGACATCGGCGCCACCTTCGAGCCCGCGCACGCGGTCTTCAAGCGCGCTGCGGCCGGTCAGCATGACAATGCCCACGGGACTCAAGGCTCGTAAACGGGTCGCAACCGAAAAGCCGTCTTCGCCAGGAAGATGCGCATCCAGGATGACAATGTCGCACGGCTGTTCCTGCAATCGACGATAGAACGCCGCAGCATTGTCACAAGCAAACGCTACCCGAAAACCATAGCCGCCCAAGCCTAACGCCAACTCCTCGCGGAAGTCAGCGTCATCCTCAAGCAGACCGATACATAGCAAACCATCTGCGCCAGGCATATTCAGAGTGCTTTATATTGAAAATTGTCGACAAATGCCCCATGGATGCGGTATGCGATCCTGAGTGTCCCGCAGGCGACAATCTTACGAGATTTACAATGGAAACGAATGATTGCAGCGAAAAAAAGCGTGATATTTCGCTCTCTATCATCGCTTTTTCGCGTAAATCGCAGGAAAACGCCGCCCGCCGCCGCCGGCATTTGTGCGATTCGGAAATAATTCGCGTCAGGACGAGCAGCTGACTTCCAAACTTCCCGCCCAATCCGGGGGCAGTGCCGCGTAGCGCTCGTACCCGGCCTGCACCGTGTACGGATCGCGCAGCAGCTTCATCAATGTGTCGATTTCGCTGGCGTCGCCCTTCTTCGCCGCCCTGATCGCCTCTTCAGCCAGGTGATTTCGCAGCACATATAGCGGGTTGACGCGGTTCATGCCGTCGGCAACTTCCTGCGCCGGGCGGCCCTCTTGTGCGTGACGCGCCAGCAGGCGGTCCAGCCACGCGGCGGCGGCCGGGCGGTCGATAAACAGGTCCTGGAAGCCGCTGCGCTGGCCCAGCACCGCGTCCGCCAGTCGGCGCCACGACAAAGTGAAGTCGGCTTGATTGGCGTCCATCAGTTTGAGCAGGTCGTCCAGCAGGGGCTCGTCGGCGGCTTGCCAAGCCGCCAATCCCAGTTTGGCGCCCATGCGGTCATGGAAAGCGCGGGTGAAAACCGCCTCGAATTCGTCCAGCACCGCGCGCAAGGGCTCTACGTCTTGCACCAGCGCGTGCAGGCTTCCGCCCAGACGGTACAGGTTCCACAGTGCCACCGAGGGCTGACGATTCCACGAATAACGCCCTTCCGAGTCGGAATGGTTGCAGACGTGCCCCAGACGGAAACCGTCCATGAACCCATAGGGGCCGTAGTCCAGGGTCAAGCCCAGGATGGACATGTTGTCGGTGTTCATCACGCCATGGCAAAAACCCACGGCCTGCCAATCCGCCATCAGCCGGGCCGTGCGGTGTGTGACGGCACGCAGCAGATTCAGGTATGGGGCAATTTCGGCCTGTGCCGGATCGGCCGGAGCTTCGCGGCATTCAGGGTAAAAACGGTCGATCACGTAATCGGCCAGCGTCTTGAGCAGCTCGGGCTGGCGGCGTGACGACCAATGTTCAAAGGAACCGAATCGCACGAAGCTGGGAGACATCCGGGTAACGATCGCGGCCGTCTCGACGGTTTCTCGCATGACCGGGTCGTCCGATGTCACCAACGCCAGTGCCCGCGTCGTGGGGATGCCCAAGCCGTGCATCGCCTCGCTGGCCAGGTATTCGCGCACCGAGGACCGCAGCACGGCACGGCCGTCGCCCATGCGGGAATAAGGGGTCATCCCGGCGCCTTTCAGCTGCAATTCCCAGCCGCCGTCCGGCCCTTGGACTTCGCCCAGCAGGTGTGCGCGGCCATCGCCCAACTGGCCTGCCCACACGCCAAACTGGTGGCCGCTGTAGACCGCCGCCAAGGTGTCGCCGCCCGGCAACGGAGCGCGGCCGGAGAACACTTCGAGGAATTCCGGCGTATCCAACGCGGCCGGGTCCAGGCCGATCAACGCCGCGGCGTCCGCATTAACGTGCAACAGCCGGGGGTTGTTCAGGCCTTGCGGCGCCAGGCGGGTGTAGAAAGCAGCGGGCAACGCGGCAAAGCTGTTGACCGCCTGAAGTTCGGTAAGAGATCTGGCATTCATGCGCGTTGGCTCCTGGCGGCGCGCTTGGCGGGCCGCACATAGAAAATGGCGCTAAGGAAAAATACAGCCGAAAGAACGATTTCACCCCACGCCATCAGGACGGAAAGCGGCGCCGGATCCGACATCGCCCGCACCACGCCTTCCATCAGATACAGCAGCGACAACATGGACGCCCACTGATAGGTGTAGAGGTTGCCGCGCAAAATGCCGCGCAGTGGAAAGGCCAGTGGCAAGGCCTTCAGCAGCATCCACGAACCGCCCGGACGCAGCGGCGCCACCACCGTTTCCCAGGTGATGCACAAGACGATCAAAGCGAACAATGACGCCGAAGCCAGCAGGCGTAGACGGGGGTTGAGTTCGGGATTCATGCTGCTATTATCGCCTGATGAATCGCCCCGCCGAGCCCGGCGCCGCTACGCCGGTGGCCCCCGAACCCTCGACCGCGCGCTCTTCATGGGTAGCAAGGGCCGGACGCGTCTTCCGGTTCACGTTGCAACGCGCCGGCGAAGAAAAGCTGCTGCAGGTTGCCTCCAGCCTCACCTTCACGACGGTGCTGGCCATCGTGCCCATGCTGGCAGTGGTGCTTTCCCTGTTCACCGCCTTCCCGGTGTTCCAGGAGTTTCGTGTCGCCCTTGAAGACTTCCTGACCAACAGCTTGATGCCCCCGTCCGTCTCGGACAACATCATGGAATACCTGAACCAGTTCGCACGCCAGGCGTCTCGCCTGACGGCGATCGGCGGCGCATTCCTGCTGGTGACTTCCCTGCTGCTGATCATGACGATCGACCAGGCTTTTAACGACATCTGGCATGTGTCCCGCCAGCGGCCCTTGCCGCAGCGGGCGCTGGTGTATTGGGCCATCATCACGCTGGGTCCCGTGCTGGCGGGCGCCAGCCTGTGGGCGACCTCGTTCGTGGCGCGCGAATCGCTGGGGCTGGTTCGGGACGTGCCGGAAGTCGTCAGCGTCATCGTTTCTTTTGTCCCGCTTGTCCTGACAGGGCTGGGCTTTGCGGCGCTGTTTGTCGTCGTGCCGAACCGCGACGTGCTGTGGCGCGACGCGTTGGTCGGCGGCGGCGTGACAGCGGTTGCGCTGGAAATCATGAAGTCGGGTTTCGCCTATTACCTGACCCGGTTTCCCACCTACACGGTCATTTACGGCGCATTCGCGACGCTTCCCATCTTCCTGTTGTGGATCTACCTGTCGTGGCTGGCCGTATTGCTGGGCGCCACCCTGGCCTCAAGCGCACCCCTGATCCGATTGGGCCGCTGGGAAATCAACCGCTACCCCGGCGCGCAATTCGTCGACGCCCTGGATGCGCTGCGCGCGTTGCGCCGTGTGCAGTCCGCCAACCCGCCTGGCCTGCCCGCCAATGCGCTGGCGTCCCAGTTGCGGTTGCATCAGGATGAACTGAACGAGGTGTTGGAAACGCTAAGCGCGATGGGCCTGGCCACCCGCAGCCCAGACGATCACTGGGTGTTGACCTGCGACGCGCGCGAGACGTCGATGGCGCCCGTGGTCGATAATTTCCTGCTGGACCGCAGCCAGCCCCGGGTCCGGAACGACCCGGAAATTCTGCGAGTCGCTTCGGCCGTTATTTCGCAGCAAAATACGCCCACGCTGGAAGAACTGTGCGGAGAAGCGCAGAATACCGAAAATGGAATCGCTCCCTTATTGCAATTGGAAGCGAACAAGAAATAGCAAAGCATCAGGGCGTAGTCCGCCCGGGAGGAACCGATGTTGAAGGTCAGCGAGATTTTGCGCGTCAAGGGCGATACGCTCTATACGGCGTCGCCAGACATGCCTGTGTCCCAGGCTGTGCAAACCATGAGCGAGCAGGATATAGGCTCGCTTGTCATCATGGAATTCGGCACGCTGACCGGCATGCTCACGTTCCGAGAGATCATCCGCCACATGCACGCGCACGGCGGGGCCGGCGAAACCACGATTCGATCGATCATGGACGATGCACCGGTCAGCGTTTCGCCCAATACCAGCGCCGATGAAGTGCAGCGCCTGATGCTGGAAAAGCATGCGCGGTACATCCCGGTCATGGACGGCCCGACGCTGATGGGCGTGATTTCGTTCTACGACATGGCGCAGGCGATCGTCGCGGCGCAGCAGTTCGAAAACAACATGCTGAAGGCCTATATCCGCGACTGGCCGGCTGAAACCGCCGAACCGGCAAAGTCCTGAACGTTCTGATCAGACCGGGGTTCAGGCCGCGCTAGCCGTCTGCCCCAGGTCAACGCTATACCCCTGCCGGCGCCGCTTCAAATGCGGCGCCGCGCACGTCAGGCGCCTGCCGCTGGCTGCGCCATGCGTCGTAGATCAGTTCGGGGTTGTTGGCCGCAAGCAAAGCCGGGTCCGACAGCATTCGGCGCCAGCGACGCGCGCCGGACTGCCCGTTCACCAAACCCAGCATCGGCCGGGTCATCACCCGCAACGGTACGCCCTTGGCCACCTGCCGGGCGGCGTACTGCGTCATGGCGTCGACCACTTGCGCGTCGCCGGGCAGGCGTACCGACGGCCACAAGCGCAGCGACACCTCGGACAACACGCGCGGCGTGTGCCACGCCGCACGGCCCAGCATCACGCCATCGAATTCGCCCGCCGCCTGCACCGACTGGTCCGCATCCGCCAGGCCGCCGTTCAGCACGAAAGTGCAGTCGGGGAAATCCCGCTTCAGCTGCTTGACCACGTCGTAGCGCAGCGGCGGAATTTCACGGTTGTCCTTCGGAGACAGGCCCTTCAACACGGCATTGCGGGCGTGTGCGATGAAAACGCGGCAGCCCGTGTCGTAGATCTTGCCGACGAAGTCTCGGACAAAGTCGTAGGAGTTTTCGTAATCCAGACCCAGGCGATGTTTAACGGTGACAGGAATGTCGACCGCGTCCTGCATGGCTTTCACGCAATCCGCCACCAGCTCCGGTTCCGCCATCAGGCACGCCCCGAAAGCGCCTTTCTGCACGCGTTCCGATGGGCAGCCGCAATTGAGATTGATCTCGTCGTACCCCCATTGACGCCCCAGCTTGGCCGATTGGGCCAGGGCATCGGGCTCGCTGCCGCCCAGCTGCAACGCAACGGGGTGTTCGGCTTCGTCAAAGTCCAGGTGGCGCGGGATGTTGCCGTGCTGCAGCGCGCCCGTTGTGATCATTTCCGTATACAAGCGTGCGCGGGGGGCCAGCAGCCGGTGAAAAAAACGGCAATGGCGATCGGTCACGTCAATCATCGGGGCGACGCACAGCCGCCAGTCGGGGGAGTCCAAGAATCACTCTACAAAACAAGGGGATGCGGTATTTTACGGGCTTCGCGGCATTATGTCCGGGACGCCCTTGCGGGCAGCGCCCGGCGCTTGCAAACAGCCTGGCGCTATGTGGTCTAAAATTGCGCCGCCGCCGCCGCACAGGGATGTCCGAGCGTCCGTTAACCCCTCTTTCCTGCATATCAATGGCCGTATTCACTCCCGTATCCGACGACGACGCGCGCGCCCTGCTGGCGCAATTCGATCTGGGCGAGTTCGTCTCGCTTCGAGGGATTACGGCGGGTATCGAGAACACCAACTACTTCTTGTATACGACCCGCGGCGAATACGTGCTGACCTTGTTCGAAGTGTTGACGCATGCCCAGCTGCCGTTCTATATCGAACTGATGTATCACCTGGCGGAACGCGGCATCCCGGTACCTCGGCCGCAAAACCTGCGCGACGGCACCCGCCTGACGACGTTGCATGGCAAGCCCTGCGCCATCGTGTCGCGCCTGCCCGGCGGGTACGAGCCGGCTCCCGGCGCCGCCCACTGCACGCTTGCCGGGGCGACCCTGGCCCGCGCCCACCTTGCGGCGCAGGACTTTCCCATTCACCAACCCAACCTGCGCGGCTTGGGCTGGTGGCTGGAAACGGCGCCCAAGGTGATGCCGTTCCTGGCGCCGGCGCAAGCCGAACTGCTGACCGCCGAATTGACGGCCCAGCAAGCCGCGGTGGCAACGCCCGCCTGGCAAGCCCTGCAAACCGGCCCCGCCCATTGCGACCTTTTCCGTGACAACGTCCTGTTCGCGGGTACATTCGAAGATCCGCTCATGGGCGGCATCATCGATTTCTATTTCGCGGGCTGCGACACTTGGCTGTTCGACGTGGCCGTCAGCGTCAACGACTGGTGTATCGAACGCGACACGGGCGAGTTCATTCCCGAACTGGTGCAAGCCTGGCTGTCCGCCTATGCGGGCGTGCGCCCCTTCACCGACGCCGAACGCCAGGTATGGCCCCTGATGCTGCGCGCCGCCGCGTTGCGGTTCTGGGTGTCGCGCCTGTACGACTTTTATCTGCCCCGCCCCGCCCAAACGCTTAAGCCGCATGACCCCCGGCACTTCGAAAGAGTGTTGCAGGCGCGCCACCGCTCGGGCTTGCCAATATTGCCGTAACCGTAACGCCCCCCATAATGGGGCTCGCGCGTCCCTTTTTGAGAGACTCCCTCCCTTTAGAGAGCCATGCAAGCAGCATTCCTACCCGCGACATCCGGCTGGCAATGGGTTCGAGACGGCTTCCGCCTGTTCCGCAAGCAACCCCTGGCCATGTTCACCTGGGCCATGTTCATCAGCCTGCTGGTCGTATTCGCCAGCGCGACACCGCCCGTCGGCCCCATCCTGGTCGTGGCATTCATGCCCATCATCACCCTCATGACGTTGTCCGCGTGCAAGCACGTCGAGGCCGACCGCGTCATGTTGCCGTCCATGTGGGGCAAGCCCCTGAAGCAGCCGGGCGTGTTCAGAAAGCTGTTCGTCATGGGCCTGCTGTATGCCGGTTTGAGCATGGCGGCCGGCCTGCTGACGTTCCTGCCGTTCATGGATTCGATGGCGGAAGCCTATCGGATTGCATCGGTCGAACGTTCCCTGGACCCCATCCTGATGGCCATGCGCGTGCCGCTGACCATCTTTGCCATCATTTATGTCGTGATCGCCGCCTTGTTCTGGCATGCGCCGGTGCTGGTCGCTTGGCACGGCCTGCGGTTGGTGCAAGCCCTGTTTTTCTCGGGCATCGCATGCTGGCGGAATAAGTGGCCCTTTCTTGTGTATGGCGCAACGTGGGCCCTGGTGTTTCTTTTCATCGACCTGTGCGCGGGCTTGTTGGTCTACATGGGTTTGTCGCCGCAGTTTGCCGGCACGTTGCAAATTCCGTTCAACATCGCCGCGGGCGGCGCGTTGTATTGCAGCTTCTATCCTGCGTATACCTCCGTGTTCGGCATCAATAACGCCAGCACGCATCTCGACAACGGCAATAGCGCCCAGGCATAAGGCGATGCGGCATGGCGGCAGCGATCTGCGTACTGCCATCACGCCATAATCGCGCGACACAAACGCTACGTCGATGGCGTAGCGCATGCCAAAAGTATGCACGGCGGCACAAGGCATCAGCATCAATCCGGACCGACCGCCCGGCGGTCGTCGCCCGAGCAACCCGCGCATCCGCCCTTTCCAGCCAAGCACCCGCAAAAATCGCAGCCGGGCCAGCGGCAAGCGGCTTTGGCTTGGGTTGTTCCTGTTCCTGTTCCTGTTCCTGTTCCTGTTCCCGTTCATGGAATGCTCTGAAGCAGCTGAACCGCAATGGGAAAGGCCAGCACAATAAATGTGCACGGGAAGATGCACCCGATCAAGGGCAACAGCATTTTTACCGGCGCCTGCATCGCTTGCTGTTCAGCCCGCACGTGCCGATCACCACGGCACTGCGCCGCCTGCGCGCGCAGGACGGGGCCCAGGCTGATGCCCAGCGTCTCGGCTTGCGCCAGCGCAGCCGCCCACGTCTTGGCAATCTGACTATTGCAGCGCTCGGCAAGCGCTTTGATCGCCGCAGTGCGCGTCACACCCGCCCGCATTTCGGACAGTGCGTCTGACAAGGCATCCCGCAGCGCGCCCTCAGGCCCGCTTTGCGCCGCGATTTGCAGCGCCCCCTGCACACTCAGGCCCGCTTCCACGCATAGCGTCATCATGTCAAATACAAAGGGCAAGTCGCGCTCAATGCCGCGGCGCCGCGCTTCGCTCTGGCCATGCAACCACAGGCGTGGCACCACGCCAGCCGCAAGGCCCACCGCTATCGACCACAGCCACCCGTTGGGGAAAAAAGCGTCGAAGGCCATCATCAGCCCCCCGCACACAGCGCCGGCAAGCAACGCCGCGCTGACGCCCAACGCCGCTACGTGCGCGTAGCCGACCTCGGCTGGCAACCCGGCCAATTCGACGGCACGGGTCAATCGGGCCCGCAGACGCCACGAGCAGAGCGGTCCCACAAGGGGCGCCACGGCCGACACCCAGGGCCAAGCCGCCCGCCACCACCACGGCAGGCCGGCCAATACCAGTCGATTGCCGTCCAACAACGGCCGCAATGCGGACCAGGTCAGCCAGCCCACGGCCGCCGCGGCCATCATCATGCTAAAGGTCAGCAACATGGTTCACCCCTGTCAAAGATCGATTCGGACGATACGCCGGACCAACAACACCCCCGCCGTTTCCAACACGGTCAATATCGCCAGCACGCCCCAACCCATCGGCGTGTGCCACAGCACGCCCATGACGTCGGGTTCAAGACGGTCCAGCACGGCCAGCAACAGCACGGGCAACGCGCCGACTATCCACGCCTGCAAGCGACCTTGCGAGGTCAAGGCGTGCAATTTCGCCTGTAGCTGCAAGCGGGCCCGCAGGGTTTGCGCGATGCTGTCCAGTGCTTCTGCCAGGTTCCCCCCGGTTTGCGCAGCGATGCGCATTGCGGCTACCACTAATGCGGTGGAATCCCCAGGCATCCGCGCTTGCAGGTTTTCCAGCGCGACGTCCCAGGGCACGCCCAGGCGCTGTTCGCGTAGCATCAACCCGAATTCCTGCGCCAGGGGTGCGCCGCTTTGCTCGACGACATGACGCAACGCCGTCGTCAACGCAACACCTGCGCGCAAAGCCGCCGCCAGCATCAACAACGCCATCGGCAATTGCTGTTCGAAACGTCGCGCCCGCCTTCGCCGCAACAGGTCGACCGTCATGCGGGGAGCCCTGGAGGCCACGCCCGCGAACAAGGCAGCCAAAATGCCGCTGCCGGTCAATGAAAAGACCAGCGCCGCGGACATTGCCGCAAACGCCATGGCGGCGGCCCATAACTGCGCCGGGTCAATGAACAGAAAGACCTCGCTCAAGCGCACGCCGGCGTCCTGTGTATAAAGCGCCCGATAGCGGCGCAACGCCGGCGCAAACCAGGCCTGCGCATGCCACGCCAGCATCGCTGCGCAAAACATCGCCGCCCCAGCGGCCAACCAGATCATGATGCCCCCCATGCGCCATGGGCATCCACCGGCCCGGGTAGGGATACGGCCTCGGAGAACCATGCCGGTTCCAGAGACACACCCTCGTCGGCCCAATCCTGCGTGAAGCCGGGCAAGGCTCCGCATCCGCTGAAGCCGGCTGCACGATCAAATCGAAATAGCTGCTGGATCTGTATGCGGCCGCTTTCCATGCCTGCGACTTCAACAATCGATGTCACCACTCGCCGGCCGTTTGCCAATCTTGCTTGCTGCACGATCACGTCCACACTGGCGGCTATCTGTTCGCGCACCACCGACAGAGGCAAATCCAGGCCGGCCATCAGGATCATCGATTCAAGCCGCGCCAGTGCATCCCGGGGGGAATTGGCGTGCAGCGTGGTCAAAGAGCCCTCATGCCCGGTGTTCATGGCCGTCAGCATGTCGAACGCCTCGGGCCCTCGGCATTCGCCTACGACGATTCTGTCGGGCCGCATGCGCAGCGCGTTGCGCACCAATTCGCGAATCGCGATATGCCCCCTGCCCTCTTGGTTGGCGGGACGCGCTTCCAGCGCAACCAGATGATCGTGGTTAAGCCGCAGCTCGGCCGCGTCTTCAATGGTGACGACCCGCTCGTCCTCGGGGATTTCGTCGGACAGGATGTTCAGCAATGTCGTTTTTCCGGACCCCGTTCCGCCGGACACGACGACGTTCTTGCGCATCCTGACGCATAGCGCAAGGAACCCGGCCATGGGACCGCTTAATGACGCCGCCGCAATCAAATCCGCCATCTGGGGCCGGCGCTGTGGAAACTTGCGGATGGTCAGGCTTGCGCCCTTCATGGCGACGGGCGGGATGATGGCATGCACGCGCGAGCCATCCGGCAAGCGTGCATCCACCATCGGTGAGCTTTCGTCGATGCGGCGGCCCAGCGGCGTGACGATACGTTCGATCACCCAACGGACCGACTGTTCGCTGGTGAACGCGGCCGGATGCCGCCATAGACGCCCAGCGCGTTCAACATAGATTTCGTCATAGCGGTTGACCATGATCTCGGTGATATCGGGCGCGGCCAGGAGCGGTTCCAGCGGGCCCAGGCCCACGGCCTCGTCCAGCACCTCGGCGCACAGGGCCTGCCGGTCGGCGTCCGGCGGCAGGTCGGTGTCCGACGCCACGATCCGCGTCAGCAGGCGCTCGGCCTCGGCACGCAACGTGCCATCGCTCATGCCCGCCACATCGCGCCTGCGCAGGTCCAGCGCGTCCAACAGCGCCGCATGCAGGCGACGCCGCGCCTGCACCTGCTGTGGCTGAAGCTGACGTTGAAGTTGAGGCGGGGGCGTTGGCTCCTGTTGCGTTGCCGTGGTCGCTCGGGTTGATGCGTTTGATGCGGTCAATGAGGTGGGCGACGGCAGGGTCGATGGCAATGGCGATGGGGATAGGGACGGGGACGGGGATGGGGTTAACCGGGAGACGGCGGCCGGCTGCAAATGGGCGGTTGCATCGCCGCCGGGCGGGGCGTGGCAATGCGCCGAGGCACTGGCGGACGGATCCGGCAGCGCGGCTGCGTCAGGCGTTGCCAAGCGCACCCTGAGGCGGCACGGTCCAATCAGGATGGCCTCGTCCGGCAGCACGGGCGCGTGGCGCACGACACGAGCGCCATTGACGATAGTGCCGGCAAGCGTACCCAGATCCTCCAGGACGATATGGCCGTCCTCGCGCAGCAGCCGGGCATGCTGCCGCCCCACTCGCCAATTGACGATGCGAAGGCCGCACTGGGCACCTCGCCCGATCAGTACCGGCGCGGTGGTGGTCAGGCGGCGAACGCCGGCGTTTTCATAGGTCATTTCGATGTCTAGCATGGCTTCAGGGCTGATCTCGCGGCTGCGCAGGTTCATCGTTCGCGGCCCACTGTGAGCCCGCGCCGGAATAGGGATCCCATCCCTGGCTGGCGACTGGAGCCTTCGTTCCCAACCGAGGCGGCTCCGGGAACGCCGCATCAATAACGCCCCGCCCCCGCTGCACACGCTCCATCAGGGCCGGCTCGCTTTGCGACACGATTTTTGGCGTGACGAATATGGCTAGTTCCGTTTCGCGTTGCTGGAATCGGCGGGACGAAAACAAAGCCCCCAGAATGGGAATGTTCTTCAGCCACGGCAATCCGGTGGACTCTTGCCCCTGCTCGCGCGACAAGAAGCCGCCGATAACCAGCGTGTTGCCCGACCTGACATTGAATTCGGTAGACGCCCGCCGCGTGCGCAACGCCGGTCCTCCTGCGACGCTAATCGAGCTGTCCACGGAACTTGCCTCGACTTCAATCAATGAACGGATCACGCCATTGCGGTCGATGCGGGGCGTGATGTTCAGGGACACCCCATACGGTTTGAACAAGGTGGTAGGGTTGCCACGCGAGTCCGTCGATGTGTAGGGGACCTCGCCGCCCGCCAGGAAAGTGGCGCTGGCGCCGCTGCGCGCCAGCAATTGCGGCTGAGCCAACATGACCGCCTCGCCGCTTTGGGCCAGCGCGGCGATGCGGGCGGACAGCAAGGCGTTGACTCCGAAATATCCGGCCGCGGTCGACATGGGCCCGGGCGTCTCGATCACAGGTTCGCCCGGACGCGTCATGCGGCCTCTGGAGCCCGCGTCCCAGGCGGCGCCGGCGTTCAAGCCGCCCTGCGATACCCCGTCCCAACGAACACCGAACTCTCGCATTCGCGAGGTCGGAATTTCCACGACCTGCACATCAAGAAGCACCATGCGGTCCCATCCCACCTGCCCGGTGAAATCCAGGATGGCGGGATAGCGTTCAGCCAAGGCGGCGATGCGCGCCCTGTCATCGTCGGACAAGTCATCCCCCTCGATCACGATCCGGCCGCCCACGTGGGTACTGCGGGCGCCGGGAATGCGAGAAAGCAGCGAGTCGACCTCTGCGCGCAAGCGCGGCGCCCCGGCAGCCACCACGCGCAACTCATACGCCGCCGCTCGGCCGGCGGCAGTCCAGACATGCACCGACGACATTCCTTCCGCGCGCGCGAAGATCACCACGTCGCGGCCCTCGGCGGCAATGGCGCTTAGTACCTGCCCGTTGCCGATCGCCACGCGTTTTACACCGGGGTGGGAAAGAACTCGGGTTTCGCCGACCTGTAGCTCCAGCACTTCGGAGCTCGCCTGGGTAGCCGCTACGCACGGCGTCAGAAGCGCGGTGACAGCCGCCACGCAGAGAGTCCGCAAAATCACCATGACTTGTCTCATGGCCGCCTCGCGGAATAGTTCGGCGCGTCGACGGCTTCCGGTGGGAACATCACCGAATGCTTGTCCATACGATCTCCATACAAAATGGTCACGTCCGGCGCGCGCTTGGGCTCGGGGTCAAGCCCGATCAGGGACGCCAGATCCGTTTGAGTCGAATCAGCCACGGTGGCCACATCGTCGCGATGCCGCAGCATGGCGGTAAGCGCGCCTGCCTGCCTGGCTGCAACAAACTTCATTGCTTGATCGGGATCGGCGGCAAGCGTGATGCTGCCGGCCGAGCCGACGAGGCCGTCTTCGTCCGCCCCGGCGCCTACTGTCAGCACTCGCATCCCTTGCAACAGAGGCACAGTGACCTCTCGTTGGTGATGGATGAAAGTCACGTAAAGGTCGATCAGGTCGTCGGCGCGCAAGCTATCGGCCAAGCCGCCAAGGTCCGCGGCGCTGACGGTCAGCGCCCGTTGGCCCGATCGCAATCGGGATGCCAACGCGGGTGCCGGCGCGGTGAACGTCATTTGCGACTTCAGCAGGGGTTCGCCCTGGGCGACATCCACGACCAGCGTGCCGCCAAGAAGATGGTTCACGGCCTGCGGCTCCAAACTGGCGGCAGACGCCCACTTCACCGGGATCTCTCGCACGGCCACGTCGATGTCTTCAAGCTGCGTTCCCGCCGCCAAGTCATATGCCGCCACCAGACGCTCGACGACGGGCGCGCGGGCTTGGGCTTCCAACGCTTCCACTCGCTGCTGCACATGCTCGCGCACGGCCCACGCGGATACCAGCCCCGCCGCCAATGCCAGCCCATAAACGCCAACGCGCCGCAACCGCAGAACGCCGTGCATCAGTGCGGCCTTCATGGCGTCCACCTTCTGACGTGGAGCGCGCTGCCCCCATCCAACGCAGTCAACGATATCTGCAGACGTTCGCCAGCCTGTGCCCACGACTGCTCTGCACCGCTTTCGGTTTCGGTCTCGAATACCCATCCTTCGCGGCGCAACGCGCCGTGCAGCAACCGCCCAAGCCGGGCGGGCGACAGGGCCAGTTGCCAGATGCGATCGGACACTTTGCCTCCCTTTTCCTGCACCGCAAGATCCAGCCTCGGTATTGCGCCCTGCGGCAGCCAGGCCGGTGTCGCAAGGCCTGGAATTGAATTCATGCGCAGCGTAGAAACCGTGCCGACTGTGTGGCTCGGGCCCGCAGCTTGCAGCTGCACCACCCATTGCATGTCGTCGACCCAGCCAGACAAAATGATTTGATCGGGAAGCACATTCAAGTCGACCAAGGCCGGCTGCTGATTCGACAAGTCGCGGATCAGGTCGGGCACTGCTACAGGCGAGTCGAACACAAGCACCTGAGCGGGAAGCCCGTGCAGCCATATCCGATCCGCCAACATGTCATGCCGGCTTCCTTCGGGAAAACGTAGTCGGTTCAACGTAACGCCAGGCGATACCGCCGAACGGCCGGAAGGCCACGCGACGGAAGATACGGCCATACAGCCAAGCAGCACGCCGGCCGTCAGCGGACGAAGGCCGCCGCTGACAGTGCGCCTTCTTTGTCTCTGCGTCGTGTTCGTAGTCGTGGTCATCGGGATCGTTCCTTTTGTTGGCCCAATCGGCCCGGCGGGACGACGTCGTCCCACGCCGACAACCAATCAGTGTGGATCGCCGCCCTGCCCCATGCGCGGTCCATACGCTGGACGTACGGCGCCATCCGACGCGCCTCGTCAAGAGACGTTTGTCCGACGTGACGCCATGCCGTGGGCGCGTTGGCGATGCGTCGGCGTGCATCGGCGTCTCCGTGTGCGTGTCCCGTGCCGACCGCCACGTGCGTATGACGCACGATCAAAGGCGCCGGCGGTCCGTCTCGCCCTGAAGGCGCCGACCGGGCGTACACCGCAAGCAAATGGAGCCCTGCTCCAAACCACTCGTGCTGCAAGCGGGACAGGTTTGGCGCTGCGATGTCAGCAAGGCCGAGTACCCGGCGAGTTTGCGCGGCGGCCGCGAAAGAATGTAGTGGCGTCACCGGTTCGCCCAACGCGCCGGCCATCGCCGCCTTGCGGCTGGCATGTGCTAACTGTTGCGCCGAAAACTGCAACCCTCCGATCCAGGTGACACCCCACACTAGCGCCGCCATCAATGGCAGCATCAGCAGCGCTTCAATCATTGCCTGCCCTTGCTGGGCGGCCGGAAAGCCAGCGCGAGTCGACATCGAGCTCATCGTGCCTCCCTGGTTCGCAGCGATTCGTCGCGAGTGATTGCGGATAGACGTGCCTGCCAATAGGGTCGAAACAATGTCGGCAATTCACTTTTTTTGTCGGCTCTAGGTTCCGGCCGCAAAAAATACGTTTCGGCGGCGCTGGCGACGGTGATGGCGCCCGACTGGCCCAAGCCGTCATAGCGAAAGCGACCACGAGGTTGCGCCAGTGCGCTATCCGCATCCGTCGTCTTGAGCCGGGTGCCTGACCATGCCACGCGCACGGCAAAACGTAACGGGTCGCGCATACGCTCAGTGGGTATTTCCAGATAAGACGGCAAGCCACCGGCGGGCCAACGCTGCGCTGATGCCATCGCATAGGAGTTGGACATCGGATTGGTCGCGCCGCTGAAAATGTCCCACCCGGTGGACTGCTGCACCCATCGCCAAAAATCCTCTTGGGAGAAATCCGCGGGTGCTTCATCCACGTAATCGATGCCGTCAGGCGTCTGGGACTTTTTCCCTTGGGCCGTGCCCCAACCCATGGCGTACTCACGGAAGTAGCACCCAATCCAGCGATTGGAACGCAGCGCATGGAACGATTGCGTATCTAACGCGCCCCATCGCCCGTCCGGGCCAAGCCAGGTCATTCCACGACGGCGCAATTCATGCCTTTTCAACGGACATCGGCGGCTGACCGGCCAGGCATTGCGACGCGTTGCATCGCGGCTATTCAGAAAGCGATAACGTTCGGTGGCCTGCTCCACGGCCGGTCGCAGGCCCGCTTCCCGGGCAGCGGCGCTGCGCCCGATAAAGCCAGGCCAGTTGTCGGACAGCAGATCCATCGCCAAGCCTGTCGCAGGTGCGCCTACGTCGGAACCGGAGTCAACCATATTGGCTTCAAGCACCTTGCGCATGATGCGATCGCGGGAAGCGAAAAGACCGCTCATGGCGGATTCCGCCCCCGCCTTCAATACGCGATGCACCACCCGATCATGTTGAGCAAATGCGCCTGCCAGCCGCGACTGCGCGTCCGATGGGGCTTGCCCGGATCGATAGGCCAGGCCCATATCGGCACCAAACAGCATGGCTATCAGGCCAGCTGGCGGATTGCGGCGAGTGTGCTGCGTGTGCAAGGCGCCGCCGTACTGCGCGGCCGCTGCCAGCGTGACCAGATGCGCCATGGCGACCTGATGGGCAATGTGGGTGCGATTGACGTAGGCGATCGCATTGAGCGTGCGCGCTTGTTCCAGCGCGCCGCTGTACGCCGCCGCATCCGCTGCATGCGTCAGCCTTACGCGGCCTTCGGCGGTCTGGCCCAGGTTGTAGAGCACCACCAGAGACGCTACCGCCACCGACACAACCACCATCCCAAGCACCAGGGCTTGGCCATGTTGAAGGGCACGTGGCGTACGAGTCAACATCTTCACTTCCCGTCCGCTGCATTGCCGGTGAAAGACTTCAGTGAACGGGCCTTGGTCTGCGCGCCCGCCTTCTGGGCCGCTTGCTGCGCCGCACGCGTCTGCGTTCCACCGTCTTCTCCGGCCAGCTCGCGCGCCATTGCCGCGGTTTGTGAACGAACCACTTGTCCGAAGTACTGATAGACGGCGATGGCCGCAACCGCGACCAGGGCCACGACGACGATGTACTCCGTCATGCCCTGGCCAAGCTGACGTTTTCGACTGCTCCACATTTCTGCTCTCCGCTGCGTTGAAAGTAGGCGTCAGTGTCGACGTCGCGCCCAGGTGCCGCAATTCGCACAAGCCGAGGTGGGCAAATGTGTCCCGGGGCCTTGACGCCTTGGCGGACCGCGACAACGGGCCATAAAAATCCCTTAGCGCCAGACGGACGTAACGCGGCTCAACGGAGTGACCCGCTTAACGCCGGGATCTTGTAACCCTCTAATTCCTTTGGGGTTTTCCCTATTGCCGGTAGTTTTTTTCAGCAGTAGATTTGAGTTGCCGGGCTGTCTGACACCCATCGCGTGCGAAGCCGGGCAGGAGCGCCTCAGACTCATCTTGAGCTGGGGCGCTCTTCCGTTTTGGCGTCGGTTTTTCAGCCATCGAGGCGCGCATGTGTTCCCACTATCAGACGCTGAAAGATGCAGAACTGCTGCTGCAGAAATTTGGCGTTCGCGCCCCTGCTCTTAGTACGAAGTACGACATGTGGCCGCGTTACGAAGGCTTGTTTGTTCGCCGGCCGATAGAGTGGGATTCGGGTGATGAAGCGGTGCAGGAACGAGAGCCTGTGATCGGCCGATGGGGTCTGATTTCGGCGGCCACGCGCCCGGATGCGGTGGATAAAGCCGCCAAATTGTCCACCTTCAACGCTCGTAGCGAAACCGCGGCAAAGTCATACACTTTTGGCAACGCTTGGCGCCGCGCGCAACGCTGTATCATCCCGGCCCAAGCCATCTTCGAACCGGACTGGCGATCAGGCGCGGCCGTGCCAACTCGCATCAGCCGAGCCGACGGCATGCCGCTAGGCATCGCCGGGCTCTGGGACCGGTGGCGCGACGCCGCAGGACACATGCACGAGAGCTACACGATGCTGACCATCAACGGCGACCACGACCCGCTGTTCAGCCGGTATCACCGGCCGAACGAGGAAAAGCGGATGGTGGTGATTCTGGCCGAAGGTTCTTACCGCGACTGGCTGAGCGCGCCTCCGGAGAACACGCGTGAGCTTCTGGCCCCCTATCCGGCCCTGAAACTAAATGCCGACGCCGTGAAATGACCCCGTTTCTGGTGGAATATACTGGATATATAAACAGTGTCTTTCGCCATGACGTTCAAAGCCCCCCTCACCCTAGACGACCTCCGGACGATCCGCGAGCGTCAACCCTGGAACTCCGACGTGATCTCGCTGCTTTGGGAGGTCAAGCGCCTAAGGTCGGTGATCCTGCGCGCCTATCAACTATCGGGAGACTTCAAGCGGCCCGCCGGCGTGACGGGCGAACTGTACGATGATTTCGTCAAAAGTCTGTGCGACGAGCCCTGTGTGCAAGAGCGCGACAGCCTGGCGGCCTCGCTGCTGGAGGCTCCTGACAAGCTTCGCAAGGGAATGGCCCCGCGCTGAAAAGGCAAGTCCACAAGCCCCGGAGCGCCGCGCATAGACCCGTCAATCGGTCCTAGTTCCGGGCTTCAGACGATACAGAAGCGAATCCCGTTGCTAGAGTGTCTGAATGAACACATGGCCCTATCCCGATTTCCCGCCCGCCGAATTCCGGGCGCTCTCCGAAGCCGACAAAGAGCTTTGCATAACGATGATCCGAGCGTTCTGCGCAGAGATAGCGTTGCAAGAAGCGAGAGGCATGCGCCCGGATCCGGATGAATAGGCAGGCGACGCCCGCAGGCATTAGATAAGCCCACGGAAACCCACCATACGGATGTGCCTTCAGCAGTTACCGACCTTGAAAAGGCAAGGGGGCGTTCCACACGCTCCCGAACGAGGCGGTAAAGGCCATATCCGTATGACTTTTGCACAATGAAGACTGCGAACGCCCCGGCCAATGCCCATAGCTTTTGTCGGGGCCGCCGCAAACCTATCCGCATACCTTGCCTTGGCTGCGCAAGCAGCGGCCAGGATTCAAGCGAACCCATCAGCTGGCGCTCAAATGAGCGCTGGATCGACCATTGAAGTGATTCGGGCGATGCTCATGATTGAACCGACGGCATTTCCGCCGAGCGGTAAGGCGTCGGCCATAAAAAAAGCCCGCCCAAGAGGCGAGCTTGCTCATAGCGCTAGGCTTCAGATCGTCACGTCCAACACTTTTGTGTGGTTCATGCAATGAGCGTTGATCTTATACAGGAAGATCAAGTATCCGATTCCCAACGTGATTACGGAGATGATGGCCCAAATGACGATATTCCCGATAATGCTGGCCAAATCGATCGTGCATACCAGCCGCCCTACCCGCCGTCCCGAATCGTCCAGCACGGACGTGCGGCTAATGATAAATCGCTGCATGTAATACGGGAAAACAAACAACGCCAATCCCAGGGTCACGATGCTCAAGAGGATCCAGATGATTCCGTGACCGATGATGTCGCCAACCGTTAAATCGGACTTCAAATTAAGTTGCTTCATGAAACTTCAGTTCCTTGTTGAGAACAATGAAAAGTACAGACGGATAGGTTTTACCATTTTTTCCGTAACATTTCATTTTGAAACTGATGGCTATCCGGCCTGACGGGGAAGGCCGCCCCGCTTCTGGAAACCGTCGCCTGACACCTCTCCACCCAACAAAAAGGCCGAATCCATTGTTCCAATGGATTCGGCCCCGCAGCTTGCTACCAACCTGCCCGCCTGACAGCGGGCAAACAGGTTATTAAATCGCTTTGATCATGGTCGCCTGAGGACCTTTCTGTCCTTGGCCGGCGACGAAAGAAACGCGCTGGTTCTCTTCAAGAGATTTGTGCCCGTCACCCTGAATTTCCGAGTAATGCGCAAAGAGGTCTTTACCACCCAGTTCCGGCGAAATAAAGCCGTAGCCCTTGTCGTTGTTGAACCACTTCACGATACCAGTTTCTATCTTCAATGTATGTCCTAGATGTACAGGGAAAAAATATTCCCGCAGCCACTATGGGCGCTTAACGTCAACAAAGATATCGCTGTTTCTCAATGACACACAATTCGCACACATTGAAGGCTGCTCTTCGCCCCAAAAACGAAACAGCCGCCATTGCTGGCGGCTGTTTCGTACCTGATCGCTCAGGATTTTCTTGGTAGGCCCCCCGAGAGTCGAACTCGGCACCAACGGATTATGAGTCAACGGACGCGATAGGCGCATAGCCCTAGGGCGTTGATTTTGCAGGGCTTTCCCTTCGCGCCCAGCGCGTCGATTACGCCGGATTGCGCCTACTTTGCCAATAAATCCCCCACACTCTTTGCTGTATATTTGTCCAGCAATGTCCTACTTCAAGCCCATGCCCCCAAAACTCGGCGGGTAGCTGGACCTGTACCCACTGGCATGGTGAAACCACCGACCAGGGGCGCAGGCCGTACTGCCGCCGCGATCCTGGCCACCGCATCGC
This sequence comes from Achromobacter sp. ESBL13, assembly GCF_036668755.1. Lineage (NCBI taxonomy): Bacteria > Pseudomonadati > Pseudomonadota > Betaproteobacteria > Burkholderiales > Alcaligenaceae > Achromobacter > Achromobacter sp. ESBL13. Next base: position 37,875 of record NZ_JAZEVT010000009.1, read on the forward strand.
CCCTGTCTACCCAGACGAGGGGTGCGGATCATGGGTGCGCGAGATCGGGGCCGACGATGAGATCAAGCTGGTGAAGGACCGAGGGCCTGACCCGGACAATTCAGGATATCGTTAGCTAGCTTGCTCTTGTAATATGCCCGCACAAAAAAGGAGCCGGCATGAGTGAGAAGGTCGATTTCGATAACCACACAGAGAATTACAACGACCTCCTACGAGAGAGCGTGGGGTTTTTCTCTGCTGATGATGAGTACTTCGCGCGCTACAAGGTGGATCTCGTTAAGAACACATTGAAAATCCAGCCTGCGCGGATATTAGAGTACGGGTGCGGAATCGGCAGGAACATCCCCTTTCTCCGGGAATCTTTCCCTGGCGCCGTCATTGAGGGTTCTGACGTCTCCGAAGCAAGCCTAGAAGTCGCCCGCCAAGAACACCCCGGGCATAATTTCTTCTTGGAAGGTGACACGTCACCACGCGGCGCCTATGACTTGATCTTTGTCGCTAGCGTCTATCACCACATACCCCCGGCTGAGCGTACGCGCGCGACTGAAGGATTGGTGGATCGGTTGATCCCAGGAGGCGCTTTGTGCGTCTTCGAGCACAACCCATACAACCCTATCACTCGCCGGATAGTGAACAACTGCATCTATGACGCAGATGCGGTTTTGCTCAAGCCAAAACAGATGAAATCTCTAATCAAACAGGCTTCTCTCGACCTGCACACTTTTGAGTATTGTCTGTTCATCCCACCAAAGCTATCTGCACTGGCATGGGTTGAGCGGCACCTGGGGTGGCTTCCGCTTGGGGGGCAGTATTGGGTGTGCGGGACACGTCCTACCTAAACTCTGCCCCCGCCCATGCGTCCACTACCGCCTGATGCCGGGCAGCGCATTCCGCATATTGGAACGCCAGCGCGATGTGAGCCCTGGCCAGATCGTCCCAGGACGCAGAATCAATGTGCGGAACTGGCGGGCACGGCGCGCTCAGATTGACGGGAAGCGTTGGCCGCGTCGATCCCGTCGTTGGTTGTGCGCACCCGGCCAGGGTCGCGCACACAGTCAGCAGGCAAAGGGCTCTGGATAATTTCACGGGTGTACCTCTCGATTACCTTGGGCTCGGCGGTGGCAAGTCTCTCCGCCGTATTAGCCAGGCTCTGCGACAGGCCGGTCAGTCGCTCCGCCTCAGTCTTAAACTCTTCCAGGCCGGCGACACGGTGCGCTTCCTGGCATTCGACACGGCCAGCCTTCCGTTCTGCTGCTCCGTACCAAAGAACCGAGGCAGCCGCGCCTGCGAGAACGATTGCGCCGACCAGTGCGGCGGCGGCGTAGCCCTTCCAGCCGATCAACGCTGTAGACAGACCCATGTGCCCACCTCCCTGCGCGTGACGAGGCCTGGCAGCGTCACCAGCACGCCACCCACCCGCCCTTTCACCCAGCGGTCCAGCTCGGCACAGCCGCCGGCGTAGTCGCCCGCATTGAACTTGCGTCGCATGGTCGACTCGGCCAGGTTGCCGGCGCCCAGGTTGTACGTGAAGTCGATCAAGGCGGCGCGCTGCCAGTCGTTCAGCGGCACGGTGATCAGGCGACGCACAGCCCGGTCGGCAATGGCCAGATCAGCGTGGCGCCACGAGTCACACTCCGCGTCGGTGTAGATCCGTTTCGGGTCGATGTCAGGGCCGGTGTGCCCGTCGCAGACCGTCAGCACGCCTACGGGGTCGATGTAGGGCTTGCCCCGAATCTTCCCGGGCTCGAAGTGCGACACCAGCACGCCGGCAATCGCAATCGATCCAGCGCTGGCCGCCGCCATCAACTTGCGCTTCAAGCTGTCCGAGATCATCTCCAAATTCCCTTCACTGCCGCAACCGCAGCTAACGTGGCTGCGATCGCCGTCGCGATGTACCCGATCGGTCGGGCAAGCCGCCCCAGCCCCTGCAAGACCTTGAAGCCCCCAGCCAGCGCCGCGAAGGTATCAACGATGTCCTGTGTGTTTTGCCGGATCGTCTCGATTGAGTCCGTGTTCCGCGCGGTGGCTTCCGCGTTGTGGGCCATGTCTTGCTCCATTTGCGCGACGCGCGCGTGCAGTGACTTGATAAAGGGGTCGGACAGATGCTCGTCAGCCATGGCATTCCCCTTGAAGCGACAACATCGCGCCCCCTATAGACGAAAAAAAACCCGCCGAAGCGGGCTTCTTCCCTGAAACTGTGAAAAAGATAAAATCCATCCCTTCGACAAAGCGAGGGCGGCATGGCTATTCCGTACTACCGCAAGTTCCCCATTTACGATTTCTGGAAAGGATTGTTCAAAGGAAAGGCGCTAATTCAGCGCAAGCTCTTTGGTCACCTCAAGGAGCAGGTGAGGTCCTGGCCGAAGGAAAAGCAATACACACACGGGTATTTCTACCAAGGCCTAGAAGAACTTGGGATTACTGGTGGCAAGCCAACCGGTTTTCGCTTTAAGCAGTACGACGTCGATCAGATTCTGAATAACGCTGACATTCTTGATATCGGCAGTAACGCTGGCTTTGTCGCCGTTTACTGTGCCTGGCGGGCCAAGTCCGTCACAGCGATCGAATTGAACCCGCATCTCAACCGCGTAGCCCGAGACACCGCAAAGCACTTCAAACTGAGCAATATGGAGGTCATCGACGGCGACTTCTCCACGTTCCAAAGCGACCGAAAATACGATGTGGTCCTGTCGTTCTCGAACCACCACACCATCGATGGGAACCTTGACATGGGGTTCGAGAACTACATCAAGCGGATCGTTTCGTTTCTTCGCCCCGGTGGCCATCTCCTATTCGAGAGCCACAATGTTTTCGCGGAAGGGAAAGGCGGAATGGGTGACGATGGCGACATGGAACACAAGGTCGCCATCATGAACAAGTACTTCACCATTGAGCGGTACCGCATGGTGAATTGTTTCCTCAAGCACGGCATCGAAGATCTGGACAAGCTCTTTATCGTCGCGCGCCTCGCCGACGATCCGGAGCCCGTCGACTTCAAGCTTCCCGAGGCGATGAAGAAGTACGCCTACTAGGCCGGCGCCAGAACGGTAATCGTGCCGTTCCCGCCCATAGCCTTCAACGCGCCATTCTCCACCCAACGCTGGACCCCCGCCACCATATTGCCATCATGCTCATGACAGTCGTAAAGGAGAATATTTTGAGAATGTAGAAGTACCGTGACTCAAAATGCACCAGCACAAAGATCACAGCGGCGGCCCCGTAAAGCGAAGCCACCGACCACGCCAGCACCGCCCACCAGCGGTAACCGCGCACCACCCACAACAACGGCAGCGAGATCAGCAGGCACAACAGGAACACGATGTTCGCAACGCCGTCCATGGCATAGAACCAGGCCGACAATGGATTGTGTGGATAGGAGAACGTATTCCAGTAGTTCCGCGCCAGGGCAAGCTTCGCGGAGATCCACTTCACGGGGTTCTGGAAGAATGCCTTTAGGAACAATGATCTATCGTTCTTGCCGCAGTAGTCAGGCTCCAACTTACAAGCCAGGTTGCCGCCGCCGTTGATCACAAATGAGCCATTCTCCGCCAGCAGCGCGTCGTCGGTGCTAAGCGCAGTCCTAACCGTCAGACTGGATGTCTGCACCCAAAGGAAGTTCCCATGCGTGGCATAGCTGTGCATGCGCCACGGCACCATGAGAACGTGCGCGACGGTCAGAGCCAACAAGATCGCCTTGATAGAGAACAGGCTGTCCGTTCTGATGCTGGGCGCCTTCGCCTTGCGCGCCCGCCATGCCAAGGCAACCACAGCGAGGACGCCTACGGCGGTGGCTACCATCACAAAGACCTCGTACTGCGACCGAAAATAAGCCGAGAGTGCATACAGCAACCCCGCCCAGGCCGCGACGCGCAAGCGGCCAGATTCGACCGCCTCCAGCATGAGCAATCCTGCGGTGATGAAGAAGCTGACCGAAAACGTTTCGCTCATCACGATACCGATCGGCTCGAAAAGAAACAGCCGAGGCATCGGAAAGACGAAGATTAGAAAGGGCAATAGGCTAGCGGCGGCAATGCTCACGAAGCGCGACAAATACCGGCGCTGCACGGTCACCATCGTGGCCAGCATCGCGCAGGCACAGACCTGAGCCAATACGATGATCGGTGCGTTGCCGCCGAACACCTTCAGCAGCCAGCCTTCCAGCAGCATGAAGCCAGGTGGCCAGAAACCCACCACCCAATAATTCGCCGGCTGCACCCATCCATGCAGGAAAATGTCCTTGGCGCCGATGGCAAATGAGCCGGGGTCACTGATGCCGAGTCCGTCATTGACGTGATCAATCGTCGCGAGAAGCGCCGGCTGGGCGCCGCCGTCTCTCAACAGCACCCCGCCGATCATGAACAGCACGAAGCTGAAGAACCAATACCACGCCGGTTTTTTGTAGGATATTTGCATCTAGCTCAACGTTTTTGGGTTGCAGCGATTTTATATGCCACGCCCCGTCCGTCAATTCAGTGCCCACCTTTCAAAGCCGAATGCCACTGGCAGCCGCGAATAGCTCGTCCAGTTGAGTGTCGCTCAAGCCCAATGCAATGCGCGCGGCCTCAACTGCCGGGCTATCGCGTCGGAACGAAGTCCCTTTCTCGAAAGCAATCCGGTGAATCGGGTCCGTGTCGGGCGCTGCGGCCCAATCCGTGACCACGTCAAGCAATCCTGCCACAGCCAAAGCTGCATAGGCCTGCCCGGCGGATACTTCGCTCGGGACCACATGGGTCAAGGGTTCCGCGTCCGGTGGCGAGAACTTCTTGCCGTTGTATGTCCAGCCAACCACAGGAGCCGGTATTACTTTTGTAGTGTCCAGCCACACAAGCGACGAATGGAAAATCTCGTAGATATCCTTCTCCGTCTCGTACAGTTCCGTGACGACGCCATCCTGGATCAGTGCGTATGTTGCCATATTGGATCTCAATATCGAATGTTGATGAGGCCTGCGCCGCCTGCTGCACCAGAACCAACGTTGGAGGGGCCGCGCCCTGCCCCACCGCCTCCGGGCATGCAGCCAGGCGCAGAAGACCCGACGCCAGCACCGCCACCGGCACCTCCGAAGGAAGTATTCCCACCCGATCCACCTAAGGCAGTAGAACTCGCAGAGCCTGCGCCAGAGGTGATATTCAGGATGGTGCCAGCGCCGATTCCGCCCGCGCCGCCATTGCCGCTCGCGTTCGACGTCCCCCCACTCCCACCTGTTGCGCTCAGCAGCGCGCCAAATGAGCTAGCTCCACCATTGCCGCCGTTGGCGCCCGAACCTCCTGCCGAGCCGGCTGCGCCTACGACGTATGAATAGACGGTTCCAGGAACAACGGGGAAGATTCCCCGAGCATAGCCACCCCCGCCACCACCGCCACCGCCAATTCCGCCTGTCGCCCCAACGCCACCACCGCCACCGCCGCCACCCCAGAGTTCGATATCGATCGACCGAACGCCAGCTGGGACAGTGAAGCTCCCGCTCGTAGTTAGAGACACAAGCGTCGGGGAGGTGAAGAGGCTGAGCCAATTGGCGCCGCCGGTATCCGGATTGGTCGTATTGTTCTCGACCACGTTCAGCCAGTACCCGGACAAGTCCGCGCGCAGCAGCAGAGCCCCTTTCGGGTATCCGCCCACAGCCGTCGCGAAGGCCGAATCGTAGGTGTAGCCGCCGCCGCTTTGGTTCCAGCGCATGCCGGCGCTCAAGAAGTTCAGAATACCGTTGAAGTCCGCGCCGTAGGGCGGCACGCCGCCGGCCGCGAGCGGCGTCATAGTCAACGGTGGGAAACCGTCGGTGAACGACGCCAGGCCAGGCGTAATGCCAATCTGCGAGGCGACGGGGATGGTGTTCTTCGTCCCGCTGTTGGCGAACGGGACGGCCGACTTGGTAGGTGCGTTGCTAGCTTGCATTGATAAGCCCCGAAGAGGTAAAGAAGACACCGGAACCGAACGGCTGCATCAGCGCCTCGTTGAATCCGAAGGTTGTGGGTAGGTCGACTTGCAGGACGTTAGCGAGGACGGCGGCGGGCTTTGGAATCGCGCCTGACTGGGTCAGAATCGCAATCTCATACGGTTCAAGCGCGAACTCGAACACGTACCGGAACTCCATCTGCCCCGTGTCGGACACATAGCAGCGTCCGCGCCCGGCAAACAAGTTCGAAAGGAGCCTGTTCAAGCTGGGCGACGTGCAGTCGGAAATGTTGGCCAACGCCTTGACCAGGATCAACTTGCGGTATGCGTCATCCGACAGCCGGTACGTTTGCGTCGATGGCACGCCTGTGAACATTGGCGCCTGATTGAATGGCTGGCAGTCCAGGGCCTCCTTGTATCCAAGGTAGGTGTAGCGTGGCATCTCATCTTTCGGCATGGCGAGAACTGGGCGCATGCGGGCGTACTGATGGAGCGCTGGGCGAGACAGTGGGTGAAGGTTAATCCGGAGAAGGAGCAATAAATGCCAATCCTACGATTTGAAGGCTATAGCGACGATACGTTCGGTGAAGTCGAGCACTCCAAGGACGACTACGACAACTGCGCCAGTGGGCGTCCAATCGAATACTTGGTCGAGCACAAAGAAAGCGGCCTGGGCTTGATCGTCACTGGACAGCATTGCCCAGGAAACTGCGGCTCATGGCTGATCGGTGTGGCCAATCACGATCCGCAATTGGACGACCGCGATTTCCCCCGCTGGCCGATGCGAATCGAAGCGCTGAACTACCGCAACGGTTTTCAGCCGTCATTGGTCATCGAAGCGCCTGATGGCGTGACGATCCGGTGTTTGCAAAAGGATGCGGATGACTGACGTTATTGAGCAGATGCTCAGAACCACCCGCAAGAATTGGATGAAACAGCCCGCCTAGCGCGGGCTTCGTTTTGGAGGCGATATGCTTTCTGTCCCCGAGGCCGCCCGAGAATTGGGGCTCTCCCCCCGTACCGTCTATGATCTGGCCGCCCCGGGTGGCCCGATCCCCTGCCACCGCGTCGGGCGCCGGATCTTGTTCGCACCCGAAGACCTAGCCGAGTACCTGCAATCATGCCGATATACCGAGACAAAGCGCGCGGTTGCCTCATGTTTGAGTTCGACCGTCTCATTGAAGGGCAGCGGGTCCGCGCTCGAAAAGCTCTTCCAAAGTCGTGGAGTAAAGCCCAAGCTGACGCCTACGACCGCCAAGAGTAGGCCCGACTCTACGCGCTTGCAACTGGTGTCGAACGCCCGCAGTTCCTGATTGAGGACGCGGTGGCGATCTACATCAAGGAGCGCATTCCGGACCTGAAATCCGGTGAGATCATCACCCGCGAGCTGGCGCAGATGATGTGGGCCTACCAGGGAAAACCCATGGGCGCGCTGCATGAGGTCTGCAAGGAATACGCCGACAAGGCTCTGCATGATCTGACCGGCGAGCCGCTGGCCCCGGCCACCAAGCGCAACCGAATCCGCTACCTGACCAGCGCCTGCCGCTGGGGATGGAAGCGCCACGGGAGGCACGACCGCGACCCGGCCGAGCGAGTAATCGCCCCGGAGGTTCGGAACGAACGCCGGAACTATGTGAACCGGGCCGAGATGCTGGCCATCGCCCGGGCGTGCAAGTGCAAGAAGTCGCGCGCGGCTATCCGGATCGCCTTCTACAGCGGGATGCGCCTAAGCGAAATTCTGGAGGCGGTACGCCAGGATGGGATGTTCATGCTGGAGGACACGAAGAACGGCGAACCCCGCCACGTGCCTATGCACCCGAAGATCCGCTCGGCGTCGAAGGTGGCACCACGCAACAAGTGGAACGTGTCCAAGGAGTTCAAGGCGGCAGCGGTCGCGGTGGGCATGGGTCACCTGCGCTTTCATGACCTACGCCACAGCGCAGCCAGCGCCATGATCAACGCCAATGTGCACCTGTACACCGTCGGCGCCGTGCTTGGTCACAAGTCGGCAGCCAGCACCCAACGCTACAGTCACTTGGCAACCGAAGCGATGAAATCAGCGCTCGGGGAGATTGGCAAGAAATCCCCCACACAAAAAAAAGCGCGGGTTGCGTGAACTGCCCGCAAACCCGCGCTGTTACTTGGTAGGCCCCCCGAGAGTCGAACTCGGCACCAACGGATTATGAGTCCGCTGCTCTAACCAGGCATGAGCTAGAGGCCCAGGAAAGGATTACTGCCCTTCGAGGAAGCTTTTCAGCTTATCGGCGCGGCTGGGGTGACGCAGCTTGCGCAGCGCTTTAGCCTCTATTTGGCGGATGCGCTCGCGAGTCACGTCGAACTGCTTGCCCACTTCTTCCAGGGTCTGGTCGGTGCTCATTTCGATACCGAAACGCATACGCAGAACCTTGGCTTCACGCGGGGTCAGAGAGTCTAGCACTTCCTTGACCACATCACGCATGGAACCATGCAAAGCCGCGTCCGAAGGCGCCAGCGTCGAGGTGTCTTCGATGAAGTCGCCCAAGTGCGAATCATCGTCGTCGCCGATCGGCGTTTCCATCGAGATCGGTTCTTTAGCGATCTTCAAGATCTTGCGGATCTTGTCCTCGGGCATGTCCATCTTCTGCGCCAGGGTCGCGGGATCCGGCTCAGCACCGGTTTCCTGCAGAATCTGACGGCTGATCCGATTCATCTTGTTGATCGTTTCGATCATGTGAACCGGAATACGGATGGTGCGCGCCTGGTCGGCGATCGAACGCGTGATGGCTTGGCGGATCCACCACGTGGCGTACGTCGAAAACTTGTAGCCGCGACGGTACTCGAACTTGTCCACGGCTTTCATCAGGCCAATGTTGCCTTCCTGGATCAAGTCCAGGAATTGCAGACCACGGTTCGTGTACTTCTTGGCAATCGAGATCACCAGACGCAAGTTGGCTTCGGTCATTTCGCGCTTGGCCTTGCGGGCCTTCGCTTCGCCCGTTGCCATGCGCTTGTTGACGTCCTTCAGGTCCTTCAGCGGCAGCACGACGCGCGTCTGCAGGTCGATCAGCTTTTGCTGCAGTTCCTGAACCGCGGGAATCTGACGTTCCAGCGTTTCGGCGTAAGGATGGCCGGCGCTGACTTCGTCAACGACCCATTGCAGATTGGTTTCGTTGCCCGGGAAGACCTTGATGAAGTGCGTGCGCGGCATGCCGGCACGGTCCACACACGTGTGCAGGACCGCGCGTTCAAGCTGACGCACTTCTTCCACCTGGTTGCGCAGCGTGTCAGCCAGCTTTTCGACCATCTTCGCGGTGAAGCGGATGCCCATCAGTTCGTTCTGGATGGATTCCTGCGCGCGCACGTAGATGTCCGACTTGTAGCCGTCTTTCTCGTACGACAGGCGCATCTTGTCGAACTGCTTGCCCACTTCGTCAAACTTGGCCAACGCCTTCACGCGCAGGTCTTCCAGCTGCTTGCTGGACATCCCGCCGGCGGGACCGTCATCGCTTTCGTCTTCGTCAGCGGTGACACCGGCGCCGGCGTATTCTTCGCCGTCTTCCGGATCAACCAGGCCGTCGACGACTTCGTCGATCTGCGCCTGGCCTTCCCGCACGCGCAGGATGTGGGCCAGGATTTCGTTGATCGTGGTCGGGCAGGCCGAAATGGCCATGACCATGTGCTTCAAGCCGTCTTCGATACGCTTGGCGATTTCGATTTCGCCTTCGCGCGTCAGCAGTTCAACCGAACCCATTTCGCGCATGTACATACGCACGGGATCGGTGGTCCGGCCAAAGTCGGAATCCACGGTGGTGAGCGCGGCTTCGGCTTCGTCTTCGACATCGTCGTCGTTGGACGCAACGGGGGCGTTTTCGCTCATCAACAGCGTTTCGGCGTCGGGCGCTTGGTCGTAAACCGCGATACCCATGTCGCTGAACGTGCTGATGATGCCGTCAATGGCTTCGGCGTCGACCAGATCGTCGGGCAGATGGTCGTTGATTTCGCCGTAAGTCAGGTAGCCGCGGTCTTTGCCCAGTTTGATGAGCTGCTTCAGACGGTTGCGGCGAGCTTCGTATTCTTCCGGCGTGACGGGGCCGCGCGCGATCAGATCCTTGGGATCTGCCTTGCCGCGCTTGCCGCCGCGCTTGGGCGGCTTCAGGTCAGGCAGCACTTCGCCTTCGCCGTCCATCGTGTCGTCGAAGCCATCGCCGTCGTTATTGGCGTTCTTGGCGGGGCGGCCCGGGCGGCGGCCGCTGGGTACCGGACCCGAGCGAGGCGCGCTGCCGCCCACCAAGTCGGCGAGCTTGTCCTCAGCCTTCTTAGCGCGCGCCTTGGTCACTTTTTCGGGCTTGTCACCCGCAGCCGTCTTGGTTGCCTTTTTGGCAGCCGTCTTGGCGGCAGGCTTGGCGACCTTCACCGCCGTCTTGGCGGGCGCTTTTTCCGCCGCCATGCTTACGGCACGCTTGGCCGCGGGGGCCTGAGTTTCAGCCGCATCAATTGCAGAGGAGGATTTGCCGGTGGATTTGGTCATAGTCGCTTCCGTGGTCGTCGCAACCCGTTTGGGCATGTTGCACCGCGCTGGTTCACCCTGGACGGTGGCCCAGCGCGACGCAGATACGGGTAAAACAGATAAACCGGCCAAGATCACGCGGCTGCGTTGTTCGCAGCGCCAGCTCTTGCGAGCCCGCTTGGCGCCTTGCCGGTGCAATACCGTTCGGGCGCTTAACGTGCATAACCTCATCCTGCGGCGGATTCCGGGCGTCGGGGGGGCTGCCTGCCTATAAATAGGCTTTGCTTGCTTATGGGGACGGTTGCCCCTAGCAGCTATGTAGACACAGCACCCAGACCACTAACGCTACGCAAAAATGCTCACCGCTGAACTGCCTGATTCACCGCTCAGCCTTCGGCTCCAGCCGTCGGCCATAAAATCACTTAAAACAAGTACCTTGATGTACTTCGTCCTCGATGTACTTCGTCCTCGATGTACTTCGGTCTTTCTCAATACTGCTTTTGCTTCAAATCTTCTTCACTACGTCTCGCGCGCCTACTTCCTGCCAGACCGCCTCAAGCAGCAGCAGCCGCGGAAATCTATTAGATTCACCTAGCCGGAATTGATTCCGCCGGCTTGGGCAAATCCATGAGCACAAGCCGGCCGGGGCAAGGGTCATCTCGGATTCAGAAATATTTCAGGAATCTTTGCGCTGCAAACGTCGGTGCATAAAATGCAAGGCTACGCTTGGAAGGCCGCCCTTGGCACTACACAGCCCGGCAGGCGCCCTTGCCAGCGGACAACCTTCGATTTTAGCGCATTTACCGTATCCCAGCACCTTTCAACACCGCCAAACGGCTGGACAGCTCCAGATAGCGCTTTCGCGCTTCTTCCGTAGACAGCCCCGTCGCTGCCAGCTTGGCCATTTCAAGCTTCGCTGAATCAAATTCAATGCGCCGCAGGGCGTCGTCCCACTCGGTTTGGGGATCCGGCAGATCTTCCTGAGACAGGATGTCCGCGCGCAGCCCCTTCAGGACGGTCGCCAGGTCGGAATCCGGCTCGGCCGCCTCCAGCAGGGCACCGACATGGCGCGCGCCGCTGGATTGGGCCAGCATGATCAAGTCCCGTACCAAACCTAGATGGGGACCATGGTCGATGACTTCAAGCTGCTGATCGCCCATCGAGTCGACAAGTTCGGGGTGAGCAAGCAAAAGCCCCAGCAAACGCTTGGCCAGCGACGGCATGGTGCGGCGCCCCTCAAAGCCGCCGACATCATTGTCCCGGCGCCCTTTCCAACTGCCCTTGCTGCCCTTCCAGTCGCTTTTGCCTTTCCAATCGCCTTTGCTCTTCCAATCAGGCTTTCCACCGGACCGTTGGCCGGAGCCCGCCACAGCTTCTCCACCCGTCGACGGAAATTGTCCGTAATCGGCAAAGTCGGGTTCTTCAGCAGGAATGTCGTGGAAATCATGGCCGGCAAAGTCATAGCCCATATCGGAGTGACCGCCGTCCTGATCCGGACCCGAATTCCCGGACGGCGCGCCGGCCTCGCTCGCGCTGGCTTTCGCGGTGCCAGGCGGCGCAAAAGGCTTAGCCGGTTGCTGTGCCAGGATCTGGGACATTTCCTCAGGCGTCAGTTGCACCAGCTTGGCCATTTCGCGCTCGATCTGGACGCGCAAGGCGCATTCCGGGATGGCCGCCAGCAGAGGTTTGGCCTCGTGCAGACAACTGGCGCGCCCTTCCGCTTCATTCATGTTGTGGCGCGAGGCCAACTCGTCAAGCAGAAATCGGGACAGCGCCACTGCGTCGCCCAGGCATGCGCGGAATGCTTCAGCGCCAAGTTCGCGCACGTAGGAATCCGGATCGTGCTCGGACGGCAAGAAGAGGAATCGAATGGCGATATCGTCGCGCAGCACCGGCAGACAGGCTTGCAACGCGCGCCAAGCGGCACGCCGACCGGCGCCGTCACCGTCAAAACTGAATATCACCTTGTCGCTGGCGCGCAGCAGCTTCTTAACGTGGTCCGGCGTCGTTGCGGTGCCTAACGTCGCGACCGCGTTGGCGATCCCTTGCTGCGCCAAGCCGACCACGTCCATGTACCCTTCAACCACGATCACCTGACCTTCCTGGCGGATGGCTTGGCGCGCTTCCCAAAGGCCATACAGTTCATGGCCCTTCGAGAAAAGCGGTGTCTCGGGAGAATTCAGGTACTTGGGTTCGCCCTTCCCGATGATGCGACCGCCAAACCCGATCAGACTGCCTCGCGCGTTGCGGATCGGGAACATGACGCGCTCGCGAAAGCGGTCATAACGGCGCCCATCTTCGGACTCAATGACAAGGCCCGACTCCACCAGCGTGGGGTCGTCGTAATTGGGAAAGACCTGCGAAAGGCCGTGGCGGTCGGTTCCCGACCACCCCAAACCAAAATGCGCGGCAATTTCGCCCGTCAGGCCACGTTGCTTCAGGTAACGGATCGCGGCCGGAGAGGCGCGCAACTGCTTCAGATAGTGCGCCTGCGCGGCATCCAGCACCTGCGTATGGCGTGATTCCTCGGCCTTGCGGCGCGCGGTTTCCTGCTGCTGACGTGGACTTCGATTTTCTTCCGGGACCGTCATTCCCGCCGAAGCCGCGAGCGTGCGCACGGCTTCGGGGAAACTGGTACCCGTATGTTCCATCAGGAATGTGATGGCGCTGCCATGGGCTCCACAGCCGAAGCAGTGATAAAACTGCTTGGTGGGGCTGACAGTGAACGACGGACTTTTTTCGTTATGAAAGGGGCACAGGCCAAGCAAGTTGGCCCCACCCTTTCGCAACTGCACATATCGCCCGACTACATCGACGACGTCGACTCGGGCGAGTAGATCCTGGATGAATGATTCTGGAATCAATAGATTCGGGAATCAAAAATCAATACAGGCGCGGGGGCAGTTGTTGGCTACGAATGCGCTTGTAGTGGCGCTTCACGGCGGCGGCGTGCTTGCGCTTGCGCTCGGCCGTGGGCTTCTCATAGAACTCGCGCGAACGCAGCTCGGTGAGCAAACCGGTCTTTTCGATGGTGCGCTTGAAGCGGCGCAGAGCGGCTTCAAACGGTTCGTTTTCCTTCAGTCGAACGATAGGCATAAAGTGATTGGCCTGCTTGTAGGGTAACAAAAGTTGATGACAAACCTGGCTTGCTTACCAGCAACGCTGCGCGGGTCCAGGTCCGCGGTAACCAATAACCGCGGAACGAGGAACCTTGAAAGCGCAACCCAAGTTCTCGAAAAACGACGTAGCGGGAAAACATGCAGCGCTGCTTTGCAGTACCGATGCGTACCCACTCTTGCCCGTTTTTTACGTATTTCTCGGATTTCCGCTGGCTGTTTCCGTTACCCAAAGACTACCCAAAGAGTAACAAGCCAAGTTCGGTTTAGCGATAACCAGCGATTCTAGCATGGTCATGCACGCTTTGACTACTAGGAGGGACACTTGGCGCACAGATGCATCCCTCCTTTCCTGCATTGGACTTCAGACTGGCCGAGCTCAGCTCTTATAACCCTTGCGGATCCACGCCTCCAGCTGATGCGGGCGCAGGCTGTCGTAGTCCTCGAACGGCTGGTGGATCCAGGGATTCGTGGGCAACTTCTCGACGTAATAGTCGGGCGTGGCCTGGGAATGCCCTTTCCACCAGAGGACGGCGCTGCGCAATTCCGTGATGTCGGCGAATTGGCTTTTCAGATGATCGTAGACCTTGCTGAAGGTCTTGCCGGTGTCGACCATGTCGTCCACCAACAACACCCGCCCGGACAATGTGCCGCGCGTGATGGTGATGAACTGCGCGATGTCCATGTCGCCCTGCTTGGTGCCCGCAGCTTCGCGGTAGCTGCTGGTGGCCAGAATGCCCAGCGGCACATCAAAAATACGGGACATAACGTCGCCGACGCGCATACCGCCGCGCGCCAGGCAAAGAATCTTGTCGAACTTCCATCCCGACTGGTGCACCTGCAAGGTCAGGCGCTCAATCAGCCGGTTGTAATCGTCCCACGTCACCCACAGATGGCTCTCATCATTGGTCGGCGCGCTCATAGGTAAGCGTCTCCTGCTTAAAGATACGAAAAGGCCGCCGCCGGTATGAGACCGGCGGCGGCCTTTGGAATAATAACCCGATCAGCCCTTCAGGGGATGACGCAGGACAATGGTTTCATTGCGGTCAGGGCCAGTCGACACCAAGTCGATCGGCACGCCGCAAACTTCGGCCACGCGTTCCAGGTAGCGACGAGCAGCGGCGGGCAGCTTGTCGTACTCGGTGATGCCGACGGTGGACTCGGACCAGCCCGGCAACTCTTCCAGCACCGGTTGCGCTTGCGCAACGGCGTGAGCGCCGTAAGGCAGCACGTCGCGGAATTCACCGTTGACGCGGTAGCCGACGCCCAATTGGATCGTTTCCAGGCCATCCAGCACGTCCAGCTTGGTGATGCACAGGCCGGAAATGCCATTCAGGCGAACCGAACGCTTCAGCGCGGCGCCGTCGAACCAGCCGCAACGGCGAGGACGGCCGGTGACCGAACCGAATTCCTTGCCGATGGTGGCCAGACGCGTGCCGATTTCGTCGACCAGCTCCGTGGGGAACGGACCCGAACCCACGCGGGTGGTGTACGCCTTGGTGATGCCCAACACGTAATCCAGCTGCTGCGGACCCACGCCAGCACCGGCCGAAGCGGCACCAGCCACGCAATTGCTGCTGGTGACGAAGGGATACGTGCCGTGGTCGACATCCAGCAATGCGCCCTGCGCGCCTTCGAACAGGATGCGCTTGCCTTCCTGCTGCATGGCATACAGGTTGCTGGAAACGTCCTTGACCATGGGAGCGATGGCCGGAGCCAGCGCCATGGCCTGATCGCGCACTTCGTTGGCGGAAACCGCTTCGGCGCCCAGATACTTGGTCAACACGAAGTTGTGGTAATCCAGGACTTCGGCCAGCTTCTCGTCAAACAGCGACGGGTTGAACAGGTCCTGCACGCGCAGCGCGCGGCGGGCAACCTTGTCCTCGTACGCCGGACCGATGCCACGACCGGTCGTGCCGATCTTGCCTTCGCCCTTGCGCGCTTCGCGCGCCTTGTCGATGGCCACGTGATAAGGAAGGATCAGCGGGCAGATTTCGGAAATCTGCAGGCGCGAGCGCACGTCCAGACCGGCGGCTTCCAGCTCTTCGATTTCCTTGAGCAGGGCTTCCGGGGACAGCACGACGCCATTGCCGATAAAGCAGGTGACACCGGGATGCATGATGCCCGACGGGATCAGGCGAAGAATCGTCTTCTTGCCGTTGATCCACAGCGTATGGCCGGCGTTGTGACCGCCTTGGAAGCGGACCACGCCTTGGACGGATTCCGCCAGCCAATCGACGATCTTGCCTTTGCCCTCGTCACCCCATTGGGTGCCGATTACGACTACGTTCTTGCTCATGTTACGAATCAATATCGAGTTTCTCGGGAAATCCGGAAATCTCCCCGCGGCCCTCTCGTTTCCAAGAGGGAGTTAGTCACAGCGTTCTGACCGTCCAGGCGCCATCTTGCAGCGCCAGCTCGCGATCGCAAACGAATTCGTCCTGATCCTGCTCGTGACCGGGCAATACCTGAACGACAATTTCCCCTGACCGGCGCAAACGGCGAACCGCCTCGGTCAAGGCGGGGGCCTGCCCCCAGGGCGCGCGAACCGCTCGCGCCCGCTCTGCTGGCGGCAAACCCGCCGCCAGTTTGCGTAAATCCAAACTGAAGCCCGTGGCCGGACGAGCGCGGCCAAATGCACGGCTGACGTCGTCATAGCGTCCACCGCTGACCAGCGCGTCGTGCCACCCTTCGGCATACAACGCAAACTTGACGCCGGAGTGGTAGCCGTAGCCGCCCACATCAGCCAGGTCCACGCCGAATGCCACGTTGGGCATGGCATCCACCAGGGCCTGCAGCGCATCCAGCGCCGCTGCCACGCCAGGCAACAAAGGCAGGTCACGACGTGCAACTTTCAGCACTTCGGGCCCACCATACAAATTTGGCAGCAACTTCAACGCAGTCAGCGTCTCTTCGCGCATGCCGGGCGCCCTTTCAGCCAGCTCACCCAGCCCCGGCACGTCTTTCTCGCGCAACAGACGGATGACGTCTTCGGCCAAGGCGACGGCGGCAGGGTCGGATTCGACAATGGCGCGCACCACACCCGGATGGCACAAGTCCAGACGGGGGTTGCGCACGCCTGCGATTGCCACGGTTTCCAACACAAGCTGGATGATTTCCAGATCGGCCTCAAACCCGGCATGGCCATAAATCTCGGCGCCGATCTGCAGCAGCTCGCGGCTGGACAGTAGATCCGCCGGGCGAGCGTGCAGCACGTTGCCGCAATAGCACAGGCGCGTCACGCCGGCACGGTTCAACAAGTGCGCATCAATGCGCGTGACCTGAGGAGTCATGTCGGCCCGTACACCCAGAGTGCGACCGGTCAGCTGGTCAACCAGCTTGCAGGTTCGCAGATCCAGATCGCTACCGGTGCCGGACAGCAATGAATCGATGTATTCGACCAGGGGCGGCGCGACCAGCTCGAAGCCGTATGTACGGTACAAGTCGAGAAGTTCGCGGCGCAATTCCTCGATGCGCCGGGCCTCTGCCGGAAGTACGTCGGCAAGGCTCTCGGGCAGCAACCAGTTACCCATGAATGTTTACCTGAATAACGCCAAGTGATGCGTGGGCGTCGCCCAAACGAAAAAGCGGCTGAGGGGGCGTAAGCCCGCTCAGCCGCTGCGGAATGTTTTCTAGCTTACGCGGTATTGTACATGAGTCGGCCGACAGCGCTAGCCGGGATTATCAGGGCCGCAAGCCGTCCCCCTATCGACGAACAGGCGGCACCGCCCAACCTACAACGCCCTTGCAGCAATAAAAAACCCCTTGGAATTCCAAGGGGTTTTCAGTGCGCAAGGTGCGTGGTGACTTACTTGGCGGGCACGGTAACCGGCGCCAATGCTTCGCCCGCCGGGTCCTTCATGAACTGGAAGAAGCTGGAGCTGGGGTCGACCACCAGCACGTCGCCCGGCTTCGAGAACGAAGCGCGGTACGCCTCCAGGCTCTTGTAGTACGTGTAGAACTGCGGGTTCTTGCCGTAGGCCTGGGCATAGATCGAAGCGGCGGCGGCGTCGCCTTCGCCCATGATGCCCTGCGCCGTGGCGTAAGCCTGAGCCACAATCACTTCGCGCTGGCGATCTGCTTCGGCGCGGATCTTCTCGCCCTCGGCGGCACCAATGGAACGCAGCTCGTTGGCGACGCGCGTACGCTCCGCTTCCATGCGGCGGTACACCGATTCCGAAATCTCAGGCGCGAACTCGATACGGCGCAGACGCACGTCGACAATTTGCACCCCCAGAGGCTCGGCGCGCTTTGCCACGTTGGTCAGGATCTCGGCCATGATCTTGTCGCGTTCGGTCGACACCACGTCACGCACGGTACGCACGTTGACCGAAGCGTTCAAGGCGTCACGGATCAGCGCTTGCAGCCGCTCTTGTGCGACGCGCTCGTTGCCGCCCGTCGAAACGTAGTATTGGCGGGGGTCCGCAATACGCCATTTCACGTAGGAATCGATCAGCAGGTTCTTCTTTTCAGAAGTCTGGATGCGTTCGGCTTCGTTGGTTTCGATGGTCAGGATGCGCTTGTCCAGCGTCACGACGTTCTGGAACGGTGGCGGCGCCTTGAAGTACAGGCCGGGTTCATTAATGGTCTTGCGCACTTCGCCCAGTGAGAACACCAGGGCGTAGTCGCGCTCGCGCACGACGAAGACGCATGACGACAGGGCAGCCAGCACGATAAGCAGGCCGACCAGGATGGGCATAAAACGTTGCATGATCAGAAATCCTCCGGGTTAGCGCGACGTGCGGTCGCGGGGCAGCGTGTTGCTATTGCTGCTGCCGGAAGACTGGGGCGCCGGCGCCGCGTTGCTACGCAACGGCGGTTGGACTGGCGGGCTGATCAACGCAGGCGAACCCGGGTTGCCGACGCTGGACTTGCTGGCGTCCTGGGCAGCCAGATGCATGATTTTGTCCAAGGGCAAATACAACATGTTGTTGTTGCTCTTGGTGTCGACCATGACCTTGCTGGCGCGCGTGAAGATGTCTTGCATGCTTTCCAGGTACATACGCTGGCGCATCACTTGCGGCGCCTTTTCGTATTCGCCCAGGATGCTGGTGAAGCGCGAGGTATTACCCTGCGCATCGCCCACCACCTTGGCCTTGTAGCCTTCAGCCTGTTCGGTCATGCGCGATGCCTGGCCGCTGGCCAATGGCACGACCTGGTTGGCGTAGGCTTGGCCTTCGTTGATCTGGCGTTCGCGGTCTTGACCGGCCTTGACGGCGTCGTCAAAGGCGGCTTGCACCTGCTCGGGCGGCTGCACGTTCTGGATGGCAACAGTGCTGACCTGCACCCCGCTTTGATAGCGATCCAGGATCTGCTGCATCAAGGCCTGCACTTGCGTGGCAACCGCGGTACGGCCTTCGTACAGGACGAAGTCCATCGACTGCTTGCCCACGACTTCGCGCATGGCCGTTTCAGAAGCCTGGCGGACGGATTCGTCCGGGTCGCGCGTCTTGAACAGGTAATCAGGGCCGCCGTCGGCACGCAGACGGTATTGCACGACGAACTGCATATCGACGATGTTCTCGTCCGTCGTGAGCATCAGCGCTTCAGGCAGGACCTTGTTGCGCGAACCGCCGCGGAAACCGACTTCAAACGTGCGCAGCTGCGACACGTTGACGATTTCCTGGCTTTGAATGGGATACGGCAAGCGCCACTGGAAGCCGGCTTGCGACGTGCTCTTGTACTTGCCGAACTGGGTCACAACCGCGACCTGGCCTTCTTGCACGATGTAGAAGCCACTGGCCAGCCAGATACCCGCCGCGACCAGGGCGATGACGCCCAGGCCGATGCGCGTACCACGCGGCGACGGCGGCGTCATGCCGCCTCGGTTACCGGGGCGGTTGTTACCACCGCCACCGCCCTTGCGACCAAACAAGGAGCCGATGCGATTATTGAAATCGCGCCAGACTTCGTCCAGGTCAGGTGGGCCGTCTCCATTGCCTTGAGGCCGCTTCGGCGGCGGCTCGGAGCCATTGTTGTTCCCACGACCCCAACCGGGGTCATTCAGATTGAAGAGTTTGATAATTCGCGGCATTGTTTCCCACAATCTGTCCGGTCTCCGCAATTGCCCCGCGCAACGCATCCAGACCGGCGCGCTCGGTGGCGCTTACAAATACTCGCGCAATCGTACCATGTGCATCGCGCTCCACCCGGGGTTCCAAACCCGCCCGGTCAATCTTGTTGTATACCAGAATGGTCGGAATCGCGGAGGCTCCGATTTCGGCAAGAACCTTGTTGACTTCAAATATCTGCTCGTCACGCTGCGGGCTGGCCGCGTCGACCACATGCAGCAGCAGATCGGCGTGGACGGTCTCTTCGAGTGTTGCGCGGAACGCGGCGATCAGGCCGTGCGGCAGGTCGCGGATGAATCCGACGGTGTCCGACACCACTACCGACCCGGCGCCGTCGATCCAGATACGACGCGTGGTCGTGTCCAGCGTGGCGAACAGCTGATCGGCGGCGTAGCTGTCAGCACGCGTCAGCGCATTGAACAGCGTGGACTTGCCCGCGTTGGTGTAACCCACCAGCGACACCGACAGCGCACCGCCCCTGGCGCGGGCGCGCCGTTGCGTCACCCGCTGGCGCTCGACGCGGTCCAACCGCTCGCGCAGCGTCTTGACCTTGGCGCCGATCATTCGGCGATCCATTTCCAGCTGCGACTCGCCCGGACCGCGCATCCCGATACCGCCGCGTTGACGTTCCAGGTGGCTCCACATGCGCGTCAGGCGCGTGGCCAGATGCTGCAACTGCGCCAGTTCGACCTGCAATTTGCCTTCGTGGCTTTTTGCGCGCAGCGCGAAGATATCCAGAATGAGCGCAACGCGATCCACCACGCGCAGGTTGAAAGCCCGCTCAAGGTTGCGTTGCTGAGCCGGTGACAACGGCTGGTCGAAAAGGACGATATCGGCCAGCAGGGCTTGCGCCATCCCCACGGCTTCGTCCGCTTTGCCCGAACCGATGAAGAACTTGGCGTCGGGGCGATCGCGCCGGGCAGTCAGCGTACCGACGACTTCCGCACCCGCGCCCTTGGCCAGCATGGTGAATTCCTCGGCGTGGGCAGCGTGGTCCGGGTCACCCAGATCCACGCTGATAATCAGAGCGCGCATACATGCACCATATTGGAGCCAAAGCGAAAATGCCCGCCGACGTCAACCGTCAGGCGGGCAAAAAAAGGTAAAGCTGGAGCGAGATTATTCAGCAGGGACTTCCACCTGAAAATTCACGGCGCGCGCGGGGACGACGGTGGAAATGGCATGCTTGTAAACCATTTGCGTAACCGTATTGCGCAGCAGCACCACGTACTGATCAAAAGATTCGATTTGCCCTTGAAGCTTGATGCCGTTTACCAAGTAGATCGACACGGGCACATGATCCTTGCGCAGCGTGTTCAGAAACGGATCTTGCAGAGTTTGCCCTTTATTGCTCATTGGCCAGGCTCCATTTGTTTGTTATTGAGTGATGATGTGCTTTCTTGTGCTGGTGGAGCACACCGAAACATGTACTCTACAGGGTTTTCCCGGCCCGTGCTACTTGGCCAGGAAGCAAAAGTGACACCAGAAATTTCAAGCTGAAATGCCCCTGAAGATCACGCTTTCAGGACCTCTTCAAGCGCCTTCAGAAGCAGGTTGACCTGCTCGTCAGTGCCCACCGTGATACGCAGAAACTGATCGATGCGAGCATGACGAAAATGACGCACGATGATGCTGCGCTCGCGCAAGGCGGCGGCCAGGCCCGCAGCGTCTTTTGAAGCGTGCCGCGCGAACACGAAATTCGCGGCCGACGGCAAAACCTCGAAGCCCAACGCTTGCAAGCCCATCGTCATCCGCGACCGGGTTTCGATCACGGCTTGGCGAGTCTTGTCAAAGTACTCTGTATCCTCCAATGCCGCTACTGCGCCGGCCGACGCCAGGCGATCTATCGGGTAGGAGTTGAAACTGTTCTTTACGCGCTCAAGGCCATCGATGAGTTCAGCGCTGCCCACGGCAAAGCCAACACGCAGCCCAGCCAGCGAGCGCGACTTGGACAACGTCTGCACGACCAGCAGGTTGTCATAGCGGCCCACCAGGCCCACCGCGGATTCCCCGCCGAAGTCCACATAGGCCTCGTCCACCACCACAACCGAGTCGGGGTTGCCGGTCACGATGCGTTCAACATCGGCCAGGCTTAGCGCCCGGCCGGTCGGCGCATTGGGATTGGGGAAGATGATGGCGCCCGCCTGCCCGTTTGCACCCGGCAGGTAGTCGTCGACATTGATGGAAAAGTCCGCAGCCAGCGGCACCGTTTCGAACTCGATGCCGTACAAGCCGCAATAGACCGGATAGAAGCTGTAGGTAATATCCGGAAAGCGCAGAGGCTTGTCGTGCTTGAGCAGCGCAAGAAATGCGTGGGCCAACACTTCGTCGGACCCATTGCCGACGAAGACCTGGTTGGCTTGCACGCCGACAGTGGTTGCGATTGCCTGGCGCAGCCGGTCCGAAGACGGGTCCGGATACAGCTTGAGCGTGTCGTCAGCGGCCGCGCGTATGGCCTCAAGCACCTTGGGCGACGGCCCGTACGGATGCTCGTTGGTGTTCAGCTTGACCAGGTTCTGAAGCTTGGGCTGCTCGCCCGGGACATACGGACTGAGCGTCCCGACCACGGGACTCCAGAAACGGCTCATGGATCAACTTTCCTGCGCGTAGGGGTTGTGCGACGACTTGAATTCGATGCGCAGCGGCGTGCCGGCCAGATCGAACGCGTTGCGGAAACGCGTTTCCAGATAGCGGCGATACGAATCGGGGATGGCATCCAACGCATTGCCGTGAATGACGACCAGCGGCGGGTTCTGCCCTCCTTGGTGCGCGTAGCGCATCTTGGGGCGGAAGATACCCTTGCGCGGCGGCTGTTGCTGTTCGATGGCGGCCTGAAGTTCACGCGTCAGCTTCGGCGTGGACAACTTGGCGAATGCCGCGGCGTGCGCCGAGTTGATGGACTTGAGCAAGGGCTTGATGCCCTGGCCGCGCAAGGCCGAAATGGTGTGCATGCGCGCGAACGACAGGAAGCGCAGCTTGCGTTGGAATTCGCGTTCGATGCGTTCCTTTTCCTCGCCGTCCAGGCCGTCCCATTTGTTGATGGCGACCACCACGGCACGGCCCGTTTCCAGCACGAAGCCCGCGATGTGGGCGTCCTGCTCGGAAATTTCGGTGTGCGCGTCCAGCATCAGCAGCACGACGTTGCTGGCCTCAATGGCCTGCAACGTCTTAATGACCGAGAATTTCTCGACGGCCTCGAAGACCTTGCCGCGCTTGCGCAGCCCGGCCGTGTCGATCAGCGTGTAGCGGCGGCCATCGCGGTCGAAGTCAATTTCAATGGCGTCGCGCGTCGTGCCGGGCAAGTCGAACGCAATGACGCGCTCTTCGCCCATCAGCGTATTGATAAGCGTCGACTTGCCCACATTGGGACGGCCGACGATGGCCAGCTTGATGCGGTGATCGTGCTCGCCCTCGCCTTCTTCGAATGGCTCGTCTTCGGCCGGCGGTTCGGCCAGGTCTTTCAGGGCCAGTTCGATCAGGTCGACAATGCCGTCACCGTGCGCCGCCGAGATCGGAAAGGGCTGACCCAGACCAAGTTCGTGGAATTCGGCAATGGCGGGGCCCAGGCCCATGCCTTCGGCCTTGTTCACCGCCAGCAGAACGCGTTGCTGGCCAGACTTGCGCAGCAATTGGGCGATTTGGTGGTCGTGGGCGTTCAGCCCGGCGCGAGCGTCCACCAGGAACACCACGACGTCGGCCTCGGCGATGGCCTGCCGGGTCTGGCGCGCCATCTCAAGCAGGATGCCGTCCTTGGCGACGGGCTCGAAACCACCGGTATCGATAGCGATGAAGGGGATCTCGCCTACCCTGCCCTCACCGTAATGGCGATCGCGGGTCAGGCCGGAAAAATCGGCCACCAACGCGGCGCGCGATCGCGTCAGGCGGTTGAAAAGGGTCGACTTCCCCACATTGGGGCGACCGACCAGGGCAACGACAGGCTTGAAAGACACGGTGTAAGGCTTTGTTCTATGAGTTTTAGTTGGCGCCGATCATGACGAGATTGCCATTGCCCGTCTGGACCAGCACACCTTGGGGGGTGGTTTGCGGCGGCGAAACGACGGCGCCTCCACCCACGGACAGCCGCGCCATCAGGCTGCCATCACTACGCGACAGAAAGTGCAGATACCCTTCCAGGTCGCCCACGGCAAGCGCGCCGCCCAGCATGGCCGGGGCGGTCAGCTGGCGATTTTTCAGCGCCGCTTGCTTCCACACATTGCCGCCATTATCCAGCGCAAACGCGTTGACAACGCTATTTTGATCCGCCGAGTACGCAAAACGGTCGTCCAGGGTCATGCCGCTGACGCTGGAGAAGTCCTTGGCCCACAACGGGCGACCGCCGGCGGTCACGTCAAAGCAGACGATACGCCCTTGGTAGGCGACTGCGCAAAGCAGGTTGCCCGTAATACGCGGCGTGCCGACGACGTCGGTCAGGCGTTCAAGGTCGCTGGCGCCGCGCGGCGTAGCCACGGTGCCTTCCCACTGCACGTTGCCACTGTCGGACGCGATTGCCATCAGCTTGCCGCCGGGCAGGCCGGTGATGACCAGGCCTTCGGCCAGCACCATTTGCGACACGCTGCGCAAGGCAAGCGACGGGCCGGGGCGTTGCACGTTCCAGACGCGCTCGCCGCTATTGGCGTCGAACGCCTGGATGCGGTAATCGCCACTGCGCACGACGACGATGCCATAGCCCACCACCGGCGGGATCGTGACGTCGCTGGTCGCGCGGACCTTCCACTTGACCTTGCCGGTGTCGTCAAACGCAATCACATCGCCATCGGGCGAGGCGACGGCGGTCGTGGTGCCGTCGCTGCCGGCTCCCGCGGACAGCTTGCCTTCGGTCTTGGCCTTCCACAACGGGCGGCCGCTTTGCAGGTCGAACTTGCCGACCGAGCCATCCGGCGTGGCGGCGTAGACGGCCGTGCCCAGCACCGTGGGCGCAAAGCCCAGGCCTGAGCCGCTGCCGATCGACGTGGACCAGATCTGGCGCACGGACATGCCGGCCTTGTATTCGGTCAGTGGGGCGGGATCGTAGCGGCCATCATCGTGGGAGAACAGACCGCAGCCACCCAGGGCAAGCAAGCTTGCCAGGCAGACAGCGCCACGCCACGTACGACCAGGTGCAAATTTACGCATTACAGTTACGCTCCGCTCAGGGCATCCAGTTTCAATTGCACAACCTGGGTCAGCGGATTCGCCGTGCCCAAGCCATCAATGGCGCTTTGCCAGGCCGCACGCGCTTCATCGCGCTTGCCTTGCGCCGCGAGAATATCGCCACGACGGTCAGCAAACAAGGCGGCAAACGCGGCCGGCGGATTGTTCAATTGCGCAAGCGCCGCATCAAACTGCTTTTGGTCCAGCAGCATGCCGGCCAGACGCAGGCGCGCCACCGCTTGCATCGACGGATTCTTGCCTTGCGCCGCCAGCCATTCCAGCTGTTCACGCGCGCCCGCTTCGTCCTTCTGGGCTTGCAGGGCCTGCGCCGCGACCAAGGCGCCGCGCGCCGCATAGCCGGTGGCCGGGTATTGTTCACGCAGCGTCGCGGCCGCCGTCTTGATGCGCACCGCCGAATCGGCGCCGCCCAAACGGGCCGCATCTTCCAGCGCTTCGAAGTAACCCATGGCCTGGTTGGCACGGTGCGATTCATAGGCCTTCCAGCCCCACCAACCGCCCCAGGCCAATGCCACCACGGCAAACAGCGTCACGACCAGCGTGCCGTATCTAGCCCACCACGCCTTGATGGCGTCCAGCTTTTCCTGTTCTTCGAGATCGTATGCCATGCCTTAACCCTTGTTGTTCAGTACCGCAGCCAGATCCGCAAGCGGGACCTGCTGCTGCGCCGCGTCGCCTTGGGCATCCGCGCGCAAATATTTGACGCTGGCGGTCTGCGATGCGACTTCGTCGGCGCCAAGAATAACCGCAACGCGGGCGCCGCTGGCATCGGCGCGCTTGAATTGCGACTTGAAGCCCGCCGAACCGGCATGCACGATCACGGACAGGCCCGCATCGCGCAACGACTCGCCCACGCGGGCCGCCAGGCGCTGTGCGTCTTCGCCCTGATGCACCACGTACACGTCGCATTCGGCAGGGGCGTCCAGCTGAACGCTCTGTTCCCAGAGGTCCAGCAGGCGTTCCATGCCGATGGCAAAGCCAACCGCCGGCGCGGGCTTGCCGCCCAACAGTTCGATCAGCCCGTCGTAACGACCGCCGCCGCACACCGTGCCCTGGGAACCGAGGCGATCGGTAACCCACTCGAACACGGTCAGGTTGTAGTAGTCCAGCCCGCGCACCAGGCGCGGATTCAAGCTGTATTCAATGCCGGCTTCCGTCAGGCGCTGGCAAACGCCTTCAAAGTGCGCGCGCGATTCATCACCCAGGAAATCGAACAGGCGCGGCGCGCTGTTGGCCATTTCCTGCATGGCCGGATTCTTGGTATCCAGCACGCGCAGCGGGTTCGTGTACAAGCGGCGCTGGCCGTCTTCGTCCAGGATGTCGCGGTGCTTTTCCAGGTGCTCGATCAGCGCGGCGCGGTGCGCGGCGCGTTCGGCCGGCTGGCCCAGCGAATTGAGTTCAAGGCGTACGTCCTTCAGGCCCAGAAGCTTCCACAGGCGGGCCAGCATGACGATGAGTTCAGCATCCACGTCGGGGCCGACATAGCCCAGGGCTTCGACGTCGATCTGGTGGAATTGACGGTAGCGGCCCCGCTGCGGGCGTTCGTGGCGGAAAACCGGGCCGATCGAATAAACGCGTTGCGGGCGGTCATAGAGCATGTTGTGCTCGATGGAGGCGCGCACAATGCCGGCCGTCATTTCAGGACGCATCGTCAACGACTCGCCGTTCAACGCGTCGGTGAAGGTGTACATCTCTTTTTCGACGATGTCGGTCACTTCGCCGATGCCGCGCGTGAACAGGCGCGTATGCTCAAGCACGGGCGTACGCACGTTGCGATAGCCGTAGCCGCGCAGCCAGCCGCGCACGATTTCCTCGAATTGTTCCCAGCGGGCGCTCGGCCCGGGCAACACGTCATTCATGCCGCGTATGGCGGCGACTTTCTGGAAAGCTTGAGTCATCTTGATCATGCCGCATCACGCGCCTGGCGGCGCGCTTGTGGCTACACCCTTTCTTTTAATGAGAGGCGAGCACGCCGTACCGGCGCGCCACGTAGTCTTCGACGATGGCCTGGAACTCTTCGGCGATATGGTCGCCTTTGAGCGTGACCGTGCGTTCGCCATCCACGAATACCGGCGCCGCGGGCACTTCGCCCGTTCCCGGCAGACTGATACCGATATCCGCATGGCGGCTTTCGCCCGGCCCATTGACCACACAGCCCATGACCGCGACGTTCATGCTTTCGACGCCCGGATATTGCGACTTCCAGACCGGCATCTGGCGACGCAGGTAGGACTGGATGCTGTCGGCAAGTTCCTGGAAGAACGTGCTGCTGGTGCGGCCACAGCCGGGGCATGCGACCACCATGGGGGTGAACGCGCGCAGGCCCATGGTCTGCAGGATTTCTTGCGCCACGATGGCTTCGCGGCTGCGGTCGCCGCCGGGTTCCGGCGTCAACGAAATACGGATGGTGTCGCCGATGCCTTGCTGCAACAGCACGGCCAGCGCGGCGGTGGACGCCACGATGCCCTTGCTGCCCATGCCGGCTTCGGTCAGGCCCAGGTGCAGCGGATAGTCGCAGCGGGCGGACAGATCTCGGTAAACGGCAATCAGGTCCTGCACGTGGCTGACCTTGCACGACAGGATGATCGCATCGCGGCGCAAGCCCAGTTCCTCGGCGCGCTGCGCATTGCTGATGGCCGACACGACCAGCGCGTCACGCATCACAGCCTGGGCCTCCCAGGGTTGCGCGCGGCGGCTGTTTTCGTCCATCTTGCGCGCCATCAGTTCGTGATCCAGGCTGCCCCAGTTCACGCCGATGCGCACCGGCTTGTCGTAACGGCAAGCCACTTCGATCATCTGCGCAAAGTTGTCGTCGCGCCGCTTGCCGCCGCCCATGTTGCCGGGGTTGATCCGGTACTTGGACAGCGCTTGCGCGCATTCCGGAAACTGCGTCAGCAGCTTGTGGCCGTTGTAGTGGAAGTCGCCTACCAACGGCACGTTCACGCCCATGCGGTCCAGCTGTTCGCGGATGGCGACCACTTCGCGGGCCGCCTCGGGCGTGTTGACCGTGATACGCACCAACTCGGAGCCGGCCTGCGCCAGTTCCTTGACCTGGATTGCCGTGGCGATGGCGTCGGCGGTGTCGGTGTTGGTCATGGACTGCACCACGACCGGGGCGTCACCGCCAACCATGACAACGCGATCGCCCCACTTCACCGCTACCGAGCGCGTGGCGCGGCGCATGGCGGCCCCGACAGACGGAGGCGGCGCATCATGGCAAGGCAGAGAGGAATCTTGCATCAATGGAACCGGTTTACTTGGTGGGCTTGGGCAGCCAGTCGAACGGCAGCCATTGCTGCGGCAACCAGCCTTGCCAGAAGGCATACGCCACGCCGGCGGCCAGGACCAGCACGATGGCGATCAACCAGCCCCAGGACGTGGACGACGAACGCTCGTCGTCAGCACTGGATTGGGGAATGGAATGCGCCGAATGCAAGGCGCCCGGGCTCAGCTTGACGGGGCCGGTAACGCGGGCCTTGGGGTCAAGCGAGTCGACGATGGCTTGGGAATCGGCGCCCAGCAAACGCGCGTAGTTACGGACCAGGCCGCGCAAAGAAACGCCGGTGGGCAAGTCTGCCCACGCTTCGTTTTCAAGGGCTTCGATCTGCTTCGTGGAAAACTTGATCCGGCTGGACACCTCGTCCAGGGACCAACCCTTGGACTGTCGCAGCGCGCGCAATGCCGAGCCGATGTTGCCCGCGGCCCCGGCGGGCGTTTCAGAAACTGCAGAAGCGAATTCCTGCGTCATGCATGCACCTGTTTAATTGGTATGGTCTGGCGCTGTGCGGCGTTGCGCTCGGTAATCCGAGTGCGGTCGCGCACTTCTCCGGCCAATTGACCACAAGCTGCATCGATGTCGTCGCCCCGGGTCTTGCGCACGGTCGTAATGATGCCGGCGTCCATCAGCCGCTGCGCGAACACCTTCACGCGGGCAGAATTGGAACGCTTCAGGCCCGACTCAGGGAAGGGGTTGAACGGAATCAGGTTCAGCTTGCAGCGCAGCTGGCGTGCAATTTGGATCAGTTCCCTGGCGTGCTGGTCGGTATCGTTGATGCCGTCCAGCATGCAGTATTCAAAGGTGATGAAGTCGCGGGGCGCAAACGCCAGATAGCGCTCGCAAGCCGCCAGCAACTCTTTCAGCGGGTACTTCTTGTTCAGCGGCACCAGTTCGTCGCGCAGCGCATCGTTGGGTGCGTGCAGCGACACCGCCAGCGCCACCGGACAGTCTTGCGACAGGCGGTCCATCATGGGGACCACACCAGAGGTGGACACCGTGACGCGACGGCGCGACAGGCCGTAGGCGTTGTCGTCCAGCATCAGGCGCAGCGCCGGCAGGACCTGGTCGTAATTAAGCAAGGGTTCGCCCATGCCCATCATGACCACGTTGCTGATGACGCGCGTATCTTCGGTGGCCTTGGCGCTTTCCAGGCGGGCGGTGCCGATATCGGCTTCCAGCACGCGCTTGGCCCACCACAGCTGGCCGATGATTTCGCTGGTTTTCAGGTTGCGGTTAAAGCCCTGATGCCCGGTCGAGCAAAAGCGGCAATTGACCACGCAGCCTGCCTGGCTGGAAATGCATAGGGTGCCGCGGTCGTCTTCGGGGATGAAGACGGTTTCGATGGCATTGCCCTGCCCCACATCAAACAGCCACTTGCGCGTGCCGTCGGTCGAGCGTTGCTCGATATTGACGGGCAAGGCCTCGATACGGCAGTTGGACGCGAGCTGGCTGCGGAATTCGCGAGCCAGGTCGGTCATGGCGTCGAACGAATCGGCGCCGCGCTGGTGCATCCAGCGCTGCAGCTGGCGGGCGCGAAACGGCTTGCCGCCCCACTGCCCGACAAGTTCGGACAGGGCGGAGCCATCCAGCCCCAGCAGATTGATTCGTTCGACGGATTCCATGACCTGGGTAACGCTAAAAAACTAATTCAGTGCTTACGCGAAAATCAACGGCTGTGGATGTTGATTTCGGGGAAGAAGAAAGCGACTTCAACGGCGGCCGTTTCCGGAGCGTCGGAGCCGTGCACGGCGTTGGCGTCGATGCTGTCGGCGAAGTCGGCGCGGATGGTGCCGGCTTCAGCCTTCTTCGGGTCCGTGGCGCCCATCAGGTCACGGTTCTTCTGGATGGCGTCTTCACCTTCCAGCACTTGCACGAACACGGGGCCCGAGATCATGAAATCGACCAGGTCCTTGAAGAAGGGGCGTTCCTTGTGCACGGCGTAGAAACGCTCGGCATCGGCGCGCGACAGTTGCGCCAGGCGGGCAGCGATGACCTTCAGGCCGGCTTGCTCGAAGCGGCCGACGATCTGGCCGATGACGTTCTTGGCGACGGCGTCGGGCTTGATGATCGAGAGGGTGCGTTGGATGGACATTAGGAACTCCGAAAGCTGATTTCTGACTGGTTTCTGATGAATTGCCTGGCGTGCCTCTGCACTTGTCGGTGTCACCCTTGAAGTGTCATCGCGCGATGGGCGCGCGGGCGGTCCGGCGTGTTTGAACGATTTCGTTGAACATTCCGGGCCGGCCCGAACCGCTTGCCATGGCAGGGATTCGACACTGGCCACCGATCGGACGTGCCATGGATTCTTACCGAGGATACCGAAACGGGAGCTTTTAAGCGCACATTTCTGAAGGAATCCTCAATGAATTCAGGGACTTCTAAAAGGTTTACAGTAACCCGGTATTCTAACACGCTGAGAAGACCGCATTACATCTTAGAATGAGCGGTTTGCTGCCCGTATCCCTACGCCGGGCGCCCTGTCTGCCGGAACCCTGTAATGACTCAAGCTGCTCCCCCCACCGCCGCGAATCCCGCGAGCGACGCCCCGGAACTCTCCAAGAGCTTCGAACCTTCTGAATTGGAATCGCGCTGGTACGCCGAATGGGAAAAGCGCGGCTATTTCACGGCGGGCCAGCACGTAAAAACGGGGACGGAAAGCCAGCCATATGTCATCCAGTTCCCGCCGCCCAACGTCACGGGCACGCTGCACATGGGCCATGCGTTCAACCAGACCATCATGGACGGCCTGGTGCGCTATCGCCGCATGTCCGGCGACGACACGGTATTCATTCCCGGCACCGACCATGCCGGCATCGCCACGCAGATCGTTGTTGAAAGACAGCTGGATGCCCAGAAGGTTTCGCGCCATGACCTCGGCCGCGAAAAATTCGTGGAAAAAGTCTGGGAATGGAAGGAAAAGTCGGGCAACGCCATTACCGAACAGGTGCGTCGCCTGGGCGCCTCGGCCGACTGGCCGCGCGAATACTTCACGATGGACGACCGCATGTCGCGCGGCGTGGTCGAAACCTTCGTGCGCCTGCATAAACAGGGTCTGATCTACCGCGGCAAGCGCCTGGTCAACTGGGACCCGAAGCTACTGACCGCCGTGTCCGACCTGGAAGTGCAGTCCGAAGAGACCGAGGGCCACATGTGGCACATCCTCTATCCCTTCGTGGACGGTCCGCAAACCATCGTGGACAAAGACGGCCAGACCGTCACGCTGCGCGGCATGACCATCGCCACGACCCGCCCGGAAACGATGCTGGCCGACGGCGCGCTGTGCGTGCACCCGGACGACCCCCGCTACCAGCACCTAGTCGGCAAGGAAGTCGAACTGCCGCTGTGCGACCGCAATATCCCGATCATCGCCGACGATTTTGTTGACCCGGAATTCGGCACGGGCTGCGTGAAGATCACCGGCGCGCATGACTTCAACGACTATGCCTGCGCGATGCGCCACGATCTTCCGCTGATCGTGATCTTTACGCTGGACGCGCACATCAACGAAAACGGCCCCAAGCAATTCCAGGGCCTTGAACGCTACGAAGCGCGCAAAGCCGTCGTTGCGCAACTGGACGCCGAAGGCTATCTGGTCAAGGTTGAATCGCACAAAATGATGCAGCCCAAGGGCGACCGCACCGGCGTCGTCCTGGAACCCATGCTGACGGACCAATGGTTCGTGGCCATGAGCAAACCCGCGCCCGAAGGCACGCTGAACCCGGGCAAGAGCATCACCGAAGTGGCCCTTGAAGTGGTGGCCGACGGCCGCATCAAGTTCTACCCGGACAACTGGACCACCATCTACAACCAGTGGCTGAACAACATCCAGGACTGGTGCATCTCGCGCCAGCTGTGGTGGGGCCACCAGATTCCGGCGTGGTATTCGGAAGACGGCCAGATCTTCGTGGCGCACGATGAAGCCGGCGCCATCGAGCAGGCGCGCGCCGCGGGTGTCACGGGCGATCTCAAGCGCGATCCTGACGTGCTGGATACCTGGTTCTCGTCGGGCCTGGTGCCCTTCACGACGCTGGGCTGGCCGGAAAAAACGCCCGACCTGGAACGCTACCTGCCGTCCAGCGTGCTGGTCACCGGCTTCGACATCATTTTCTTCTGGGTCGCGCGCATGGTCATGCTGACCACGCACATGACCGGCCAGATTCCGTTCAAGCACGTCTATGTGCACGGTCTGATCCGCGATGCAGACGGCCAGAAGATGAGCAAGTCCAAGGGCAACACGCTGGACCCGGTCGACCTGATCGACGGCATCGACCTGGACGGGCTGGTCGCCAAGCGCACCTACGGCCTGATGAACCCCAAGCAGGCCGGCTCCATCGAAAAGGCAACGCGCCGCCAATACCCGGACGGCATTCCCGCGTTCGGTACCGACGCGCTGCGCTTTACGATGGCCGCCTACGCCACGCTGGGCCGCAACATCAACTTCGACCTGAAGCGTTGCGAAGGCTATCGCAACTTCTGCAACAAGCTGTGGAACGCCACGCGCTTCGTGTTGATGAACACCGAGGGCCATGACCTGACGGGTTCCGACGCGGGCGAAACGTCGTTCGTCGACCGCTGGATCATCAGCCAGATGCAAACGCTGGAAGCCGACGTGGCGCGCGGCTTTGCCGACTACCGCTTCGACAATATCGCCAATGCGCTGTACCGCTACGTGTGGGACGAATACTGCGACTGGTACCTGGAACTGGCCAAGGTCCAGATCCAGACCGGCACGCCGGCCCAGCAACTGGGCACGCGCCGCACGCTGATTCGTGTGCTGGAATGCGTGTTGCGCCTGGCCCATCCGATCATCCCCTTCATCACCGAAGAACTGTGGCAGAAGGTGTCGGTGGTGGCGGGCAAGCGCAAGGAAGGCGTTGCTGACAGCGTCAGCGTGCAGCCGTATCCGCAAGCCAATCCGGCCGCCGTGGACACCGCCGCCGAAGCCGACGTGGCCGAACTGAAAGCGCAGGTCGAAGCCGTGCGCGCATTGCGCGGCGAAATGAACCTGTCGCCCGCCCAGAAGGTGCCGCTGTGCGCCCAGGGCGATGCGCCCGTGCTCAAGCGCAACGCGCCTTACCTTGCCGCGCTGGCCAAGCTGAGCCAGGTCGACGTGCTGGACACCCTGCCCGACGCCGGCGCACCGGTACAGGTCGTGGGTGCCAGCCGCTTGATGTTGCACGTTGAAATCGACGTGGCCGCCGAACGCATCCGTCTGGACAAGGAAATCGCGCGCCTGGAAGGTGAAATCGCCAAGGCCAACGGCAAATTGTCCAACGCCAGCTTTGTCGAACGGGCACCCGCGGCCGTCGTTGAGCAGGAAAAGGCGCGCATGGCGCAGTTTGGCGAAACCCTGCAAAAGGTGCGCGAACAGCGCGCCAAGCTGGCGGACTGAGTCTGATCGGTGCAGGGCAAAACGCCTGCCAAACAAAAAACCCCGGAACGCGTTCCGGGGTTTTTTTCGTTTGGCGGGTGGCTTACACGCCCCCGTCCGTCATGCGATACCACGTGACCACCGCATTCACATAGAGCCGCCGCAGGCCGTAGAGCGGAAACGGCACCACCGGTGACAAAGGCACGGGCAGCGCGGCCACGTCGCCCGTTGCCACGTACTGCGCCATCGCGCGCCCCATACTCGTTTGCAGACCCACGCCGCGACCCTGGCAGCCGATATCCACCAGCAAGCCCGGCTGCGGCTCGTGCAAATGCGGCAGGTAGTCGCGCGTGATGGCCACGCGCCCACACCAGCGGTATTCAAACGGCGTGCCGGCCACCTGGGGGAACATCTTGAACATCACGCGTTCCAGATGCGCCCAGTCTTGCGGCCCCTTGGGTTCACGGAACGGCCCGCGCCCGCCCATCAACAGGCGGCCCTGATGGTCCAGCCGAAAGTACAGCAGCAGGTTACGCGTATCGGACGTGACGTGGCCTTCGGGAAAGATGCCCGCGCGCACCGCTTCCGGTAGCGGTGCAGTCGCTACCTGGAAGGTGTTGGCGTCGATGACGGACGTCTTCAGGCCGGGCAGCAGGTCTCCGCCGTAAGCGTTCGTGCACATGACGACGCGCTCCGCCATCACGCTTGCTCCGCGCGAAGTCGTGGCCGTCCACTTGCCGCCGTCACGCTTCAAACCCGTGACCGGCGTGTCCGTGTGGATCAGCGCCCCCGCGTTCAGCGCGGCGCGTGCCAGGCCACGCACATAGCTCAAGGGCTGCACGGCGCCCGCGCGATTGTCCACCCAGCCACCCAGGTAGCGATTCGTGCCCAGCAGGCGTGCAACCTGATCAGTATCCAGCGGTTGCGCATCCACGCCGTGGCGCGCCCATTGCGCCGCGCGGCCGTGCGCAATACGCAAGGCTTCGGCGGTGTGCGCGCCCTGGATCCACCCCTTGCGCACATGCGGCACGTCCATGGCATGCCGGTCGATCAGGTTGAAGACCGAATCGGCCGTGGCGCCGGCAAACCGCAATAGCCGCTCGCCTTTGTCGTGTCCGAACATGGCGATCAAATCGTCGGGGTCATATTTCAGCCCGGGGATTACCTGGCCACCATTGCGCCCGGACCCGCCGAAGCCAATCTCGCGGGCCTCCAGCACGATGGTCTTCACGCCCCGCTCGGCCAGGTGCAAGGCCGTGCTCAGCCCGGCATAACCGCCACCAATCACCAACACGTCGGCTTGCGTTGACGCGGTCAGCGGCTCGGTCGGAGGCGGCGGCGCCGCGGTGGCGGCCCACAGGGAAGGCGACAGGGGAAACGGCGCTTGCGACATGACGGATCCTTACATGGGATGCAGCACGCGGTGCAGGAAGTCCTGCGTCCGGGGATGCTGCGGATGATTCAGCACTTCGCGGGCGGCGCCCTGCTCTACCATGACGCCGCCATCGAAAAACATGACACGGTCCGCGACCTCGCGGGCAAAGCTCATTTCATGCGTGACGACCACCATCGTCATGCCCGCTTCCGCCAGCTTGCGCATCACGCCCAACACATCGCCAACCAGCTCCGGGTCCAACGCCGAGGTGGGCTCATCGAACAGGATGGCCTTGGGCTGCATCGCCAATGCCCGGGCGATGGCCACGCGCTGCTGCTGCCCCCCGGACAATTGATTGGGATGCGCGTCCGCCTTGTCGGCCAGGCCCACGCTGGCCAGCAATTCGCGCCCGCGTTCGATCACCTGCGCACGCGGCTCCTTCTTGACGAAGATAGGCCCTTCGATCACGTTTTCCAGCGCGGTGCGATGCGGGAAAAGGTTGAAGCGTTGAAACACCATCGCCACCTGCGTGCGGATCGACACGATGGAAGCCGCGTCGGCATCGACCAGTTCACCGTCCACGGTGATGCGGCCGGCGTTATAGCGCTCAAGCCCGTTGATGCAACGCAGGATCGTGGACTTACCCGAACCGGACGGGCCGATCACGCACACCACTTCGCCCTTGCGGACTTCGGCATCGATGCCTTTCAACACCTCAAGCGAGCCAAAGCTCTTGCGCACTCCTTGAAGTTCGATCATTTGGTGGCGCTCCTTTTTTCCAGGTGACGCACCAGCAGAATCAACGGCACGCACATCACCAGGTACATCAGCGCCACCAACGAAAACACCGTGGCGTTCTTGAAGGTGGACACGGCAATCAGCTTGCCTTGCAGCGCAAGTTCGGCCACCGTGATCGTCGACGCCTGCGACGAATCTTTCAACATCATGATCATGATGTTGCCGTACGGCGGCAGCACGATCTTGACTGCCTGTGGCAAGACCACCCGCCGCATCGTCATGCTCCAGCTCATGCCCATCGCCATCGCTGCTTCGATCTGCCCCCGGTCGATGGCCTGGATACCGGCGCGGAAGTTCTCGGCCTGATACGCGGAATACGCCACGCCCAGACCGATGATGGCGGCCTGCACGGCGGTCAACGAAACCCCCATGTCCGGCATCACGAAATAGATGTAGAACAGCAGCACGATGATCGGGATACCGCGCAGCAGGTTGATCACCCCGCCGCTGACCTTGGAAAGGAATTTATTGCCCGAGACGCGCATCAGCGCCCACACCAGGCCCAGCACCGTGGACAGCGCCAGGGAACCGAGCGTGACCAGGATCGTCAGCTTGGCGCCTTGCAGCAATATCGGCAGGAACTCCGCCGCGTCGTTGAAGAATTCCGTCATGACCTCATCCACCCAGGCTCGACTGCCGGCAGGGACGCGGGATGCGCCCCGCCCGCCGACGCGCATGCACGCACGTCGGCTTGGCCGTTGCCAAAAACGTTGGTTGCCTGCAAGCAGCCGGCGTTATGCGCCGGACAGCCCCCACTTTTTCAGGATCGCGTCGATGGCCCCGTCGGCCTTGAGCTTGGCCAACGCTTTGTTGATGCGGTCCAACAGCGCGGTATCTTCCTTGCGGGTGGCCAGCCCCAGGCTGCCCATGACGGTAGGTTGATAGGCTTGCGCCATCTTCAGATTGGGATAGTTGCCTTGCGTCAGGATGTAGGCGGCGATCGGGTAGTCCATGAACCCGCCCTGGATGCGGCCGGCATTTGCGTCGCGCATCATGTCCGGCGGGTTGTCGTACAGCTTCACTTCCTTGAACACGCCACTTTTCTGGATGGGCTCGACAAAGGCCGTGCCCACCTGCACGCCCACGGTCATGCCCTTCATGTCCGCGAACGACTTGTATTCCTTGTTATCGGTCTTAAGCACCATCAGCCCTTCGCCATAGCGATAGACCGGCTCGGAAAAGCTCACCACCTGTTGGCGCTGCGGAGTGATGAACATTGCGGCCGACACGATGTCGATGCGCTTGGATGTCAGCGACCCGATCAATGCGGAAAACGCCATGGGTTCTATCTGAACCTCAAAGCCGGCCTCTTTGCCCACGGCCTTGACGATGTCGACCATCACGCCTTCGATGCTATTGGCTTTGGTGTCCAGAAACGTAAATGGACTGCCTGTGGGCGTGGACCCCACCTTCAACACCGTTTGGGCTTGCGCGCCCGCGCCCATGGACAATGCTGCAAATACAGAGACAACAAGAGTCTTGAATTTCATGACATTTCCTCATCGTGGCAAAGAAGTCCGGGCAACGCCTTGGGTGTCCGGTGGCGCGACAATCCCCAGTGTCGTCGCGCGGATGTGGCTGCTGCGCGCTTATGGCGCCTGTTGCGTGTCGTCCCCCGCGGCTGGTGTGATGTTGGAAATGGCCCAGATAACCTCGGTCGTCTGCGAGCCGGGATTGCGCCAGCGCCGCGGCGTGCTGCTGGCATAACAAAAGCTGTCACCTTCATTGAGAAGAACCACGCGATCGCCCACCCACAATTCCAGCGACCCCTTCAGCACCACACCGATCTGCTCGCCCTGCCCCGTCACGAACAGCTCGTTGCCGGTGGAGCCGCCCGGCTCGATGCTGGCGCGGCAAAGGTCCATGCTGCGGCACGCCGGCGGCGTGTACATCTCTTTGCTAATGCCTTTTTCACTAAGGTCGATGAAGCGATGCGTGCCGGCGCGCGCCACGCGCCCCCCATCTTCGCCCTGCGTCGGCTCGGCATTGCGCAGCAGCGAATTGACCGAGACATGAAATTCACGAGCCAGCAGGTGCAGCACCTTGACGGAAGCGGAGCTCAGGCCTCGTTCGATCTGGCTCAACAAGCCCAAGGACATGCCGCAGGCACGCGCCACTTCCGCCAGCGAACGGCCCTGTTCTTTACGCAGCTGCCGCAGTTGCTGGCCCAGCCATAAATCCACGGCCGACTCCGGCCGATCGGGCGGCAGAGTCTTCGACGCGGGCGACGCCGCGGAACGGTTCTCAAGGGCGGTCCGCGTCGAACGCAACCCGCCGGGCTTGGATCTGCTCATGTGAAAATTTCACGATGGTGTAATTTTCAATACTAAGGAGCGCGCGGAGGGCTCACAACCTAGGAACATCCCTAGCGGTTGCGGACGGATGCAGCAAGCGGAAAGCGGAAGGGGGAAGTCGGCACCAAGACGCCGGCACGCGGAAGCGAAATGCTCAGGGTGCGTCGGGCGCTTTGGTTTTTTTGGGGGGAGATGCGGCGGGCCGGCGCCGGCGCTTGGGCGCATCGGCTGCGGGGTCGTACGTGCCGGCCAGCTCGGCCAGGTAGCGCTCGTCCGCCTTGTTCAGCCACGCCTTGGCACGCGCGGATTCGATCAGTTCCGGGCGGCGCGAGGCCGTCAATGCCAGCGAACGCTCGCGCCGCCAGCGGGCGATATTCGCATGATGGCCGCTTAGCAGCGGTGCGGGCACTGATTCGCCCTCGTAGACTTCCGGGCGCGTGTAGTGGGGGCTGTCCAGCAGACCGGACAAGGTATCGTTGAACGAGTCCTGCAATGCGGAATCGCCATCGTTCAGTACACCGGGCAACAACCGCACGGCGGCGTCGATAACGGCAAGCGCGGCGATTTCACCACCGGACAGGACAAAGTCGCCCAGCGAGATCTCGTGGGTAACGCAACGTTCAATGAAGCGCTGGTCAACGCCTTCGTAGCGTCCGCAAATCAAGATGATGCCGTCGCTGGCGGCCAGGGTTTCGGCGCCCGCCTGATCGTAGCGTTGGCCGACTGGGGCCAACAGCGCCACGGGGGCACGGCCCAGGCCTTGCGCGGCGCGCGCATCCTGGGCGGCGTTGACGGCAGCTTCCAGGGGCGCTGCCATCATCACCATCCCGGGGCCGCCGCCGTAGGGGCGGTCGTCCACCGTGCGATGGACGTCATGCGTGAAATCGCGAGGATTCCACGCATACAGGGACCACCGGCCCTGGGCATGCGCCCGACCGGTGACACCTAGATCGCGCACCACCCCGAACATTTCGGGAAAGAGCGTAATGACGTCGAATCGCATCAAAGATCCGCCGGCCAGTCGCTGTCAATGCGGCGAGCAGCCAGGTCGACGGCGTGGATGTGCGCGCGTACGAACGGAACAAGCATTTCGGCGGGTCGGCCCTTGGCGTTCAGAATAGGTTCGGGCCCTTCGGCTCCAACCTTCTGGCACAAGACCTTCAAAACGGCATGAGCGCCGTTATCAAGGACTTCGTCCACCACGCCAATCAGCGTGGGTTCACCGTCGGCGCTGGTATACAGCGCGCAGCCGATGAGGTCGACCCAGTAGTATTCGTCTTCTTTGGGCGCGGGAAAAGAACCGCGCGGCGCCTGCACGGAATATCCGCGCAAGGCTTCGGCCTGATCGCGGTCCGCAATACCCGCTAGCTGGGCCACCACCGTGGCGCCCTGCGAACGGGATTGCAATACCTTGATTGCGACAGGCGCAGACGCGACAGCGCCCCGCGCCAATTCAGGCACAGGGCGAGTCAACCACCATTGAGATGCTGAGAGCAGCACTTCGGCATTGGCCGAATGAGGCTGCACCTTAACCCAGCCTTTCACACCGTAGGCTGCAGTGATGCGGCCCAGCTCGATCAAATCCGTAGGCGCCGCGTTAGAGGTTGCGGCATCAGACATGTATCGTGCTCTTGGTAATTATGAA
The DNA here is from genome assembly GCF_036668755.1 of Achromobacter sp. ESBL13. Lineage (NCBI taxonomy): Bacteria > Pseudomonadati > Pseudomonadota > Betaproteobacteria > Burkholderiales > Alcaligenaceae > Achromobacter > Achromobacter sp. ESBL13. Next base: position 77,369 of record NZ_JAZEVT010000009.1, read on the forward strand.
ACAGCTAAGAATGGTAGCTTTACAGCTGAACTAACGGTTCGGTTGTACGACGCAGGCAATTAAGCTGCGGCGGAAACCTTAGCCGAGTAGTCCTTGACCAGACGCTCGACGGCGGGCGACAGTTGGGCGCCATTGCCGGTCCAGTACTGCACGCGATCCAGCGCAATGCGCAGGTTTTCCGTGCCTTCGCTAGCTACGGGGTTGTAGAAACCCACGCGCTCGATGAAGCGGCCGTCGCGACGGTTACGCGAATCGGTGGCCACCAGGTTGTAAAACGGACGCTTCTTGGACCCACCGCGGGCCAGGCGAATCACCACCATAGGTAATCCCTTGAATTAGTTGTGAAAAACGGGAAATTCTAGCACTTAAACAAGCCAGCTGGCAAATGCAGGTGCTGAATCAGTCAGGGCGGCGCAATTTGTGTCGTAAAACACCGCATGCGGGTATTCTACAAAACGGGCCGGAGCCCGCCGCAGGCCGAAGTGTAGCCGCCTGGCCGCGCTTTCGCCCGCATTTCCTGCGATTCACCCTTAGTGCGTTTGAAGAAATAACCGGTTGGAGAGATCGGATTTATGTCGTCCTACGCCAGACCTCCCGTTTGCCTGCCTTTGGCTGTGCCGTTTCGGCGCGGCATTTCCCGTGTTTTGCAATCTTCATTCTGACGACGGATCTACTCCTTCCGGCATCGTTATGCCTGTTCGTTCGTGTTTTTTCCCCAACACTTCCTCTCTCGGAGGGTGCCACACCATGAAGAACCCGACATCCGTCTTCAAACCCATCGCGCGCCTGGCCTTGACGGGCCTGTTGCTAAGCACGCTGGCGATGCCCATGGCGGCTTCCGCCCGCATCGTCGGCGCGGCGATGACCACCGCTACAGGCAAAGTCACCGCCGTGGACCCGGCCACGCGCGCCATCACTTTGCAAGGCGACAACGGCAATACGGTCGAGGTCGTGGCCGGCCCGGAAGTCCGCAATTTCAAGCAGATCAAGCCGGGCGACATGCTGACCTTGGACTACTACGAATCCGTGGGGGTGGATGTGCGCCCCGCGGGTTCAGGCGCCCCAGAAGTCAGGACCGAAACGGCGGCAACGCGCAGTGCCCCCGGCGCCATGCCGGGCGGGGCGATGGGCCGCCAGACCACCATCACCGCCGAGATCTGGCACATCAACAAAAGCGCCAACCTCGTCACGCTGAAAGGCCCGCAGGGCGGCAAGCGCACGATCCAGGTCAAGGACCCTGCCTTGCAAGCGCGCCTGCAACAACTCAAGGAAGGCGATCTCGTGGATTTCACGGTTACCCAGGCCGTTGCCGCGGCCATCCACAAGTAAGCACCCCGGTAAGCGCATCGGCCGGAACAAAAAAAGGCCCGCTTGGTATCAAGCGGGCCTTTTTTCGGCTGCGTATCGAGTGCGTGCCCGCACGGCTGGCCGGGTGGGCAACAGCGCAGGCTAGCGACGACGCAGATAATGCACGCCGCGCCCATCGGCCTCTTCCTGGGCGACCAGGGTATTGCCGGTTTGACGGGCAAACGCCTGAAAATCGCGGACTGCATTACGGTCGGTCGTGACAACGCGCAAGACCTCGCCGCTTGCCATCTGCGCCAACGCTTTCTTGGCGCGCAGGATGGGCAGCGGGCACGTCAGGCCGCTGGCATCGATTTCGTGCTCGAAAGCCGGCGCTTGCGCGCCGACGCCGGTTTCCGCGCTGCTCATCAGAGACGCTCGTCCACCCACTTCTGCACGCCGGCGATGGCAGCCGGCAAGGCCGCCAGGTCCGTGCCGCCGCCCATGGCCATGTCCGGACGACCGCCGCCCTTGCCGCCCACCTGGCTGGCGACGAAGCCAACCAGGTCGCCCGCCTTGATGCGGTCGGTCAGGTCGGCCGTGACGCCGCCCACCACGCTGATCTTGCCATCGGCCGAGCCGGTGGCCAGCAGCACGACTGCCGGCTTCAGGCGGTCTTTCAGGTTGTCGACCATGCCACGCAGGGCCTTCGGGTCCACGTCGCCGATGCTGGCGGCCAGGACCTTGATGCCCTTCACGTCGACGGCGGCGCTGGTCGCCAGGTCGTTGCCGGCGCTGGCGGCCAGCTTGTTGCGGGACTGCTCCAGGTCTTTCTCAAGCGCCTTGATCTGATCCTGCACCTGCGCAATACGCGCCGGCACGTCGGCGGGCGTGCTGCGCAGCATGCCGGCGATCTGGGTCAGCAAGGCGTTCTGGTTCTGCACCCAGGCCAGCGCGTTGTCGCCGGTAATGGCTTCGATACGGCGCACACCCGCCGCCACGCCACCTTCGGACACGATCTTGAACAGGCCGATGTCGCCGGTGCGGCTGACGTGCGTGCCACCGCAAAGCTCACGCGAGAAACCGATGTCCAGCACGCGCACCGTATCGCCGTATTTCTCGCCGAACAGCGCCATGGCGCCGCCCTTGACGGCGTCGTCGTAGGCCATGACCTGCGCAACGGTGGGATGGTTGGCCAACACTTCAGCATTGACGATGGCTTCGACGCGCGCGATCTGCTCGGCGGTCATCGGCGCATCTTGTGCGAAGTCGAAGCGCGTCTTGTCGGCATCGACCAACGAACCACGCTGCTGCACGTGCGCACCCAGCACCTGGCGCAAGGCCTTGTGCATCAGGTGGGTGGCCGAGTGGTTGCGCACGGTACGCGCGCGGCGCACGGCGTCCACGCGCGCAAGCAGCGTCGTGCCTACCGACAACGACCCCGCTTCCAGCACACCGTGGTGGCCGAACACGCCATTTTGAATCTTCAGGGTGTCGGCGACGGCGAATCGTACGCCGTCGGCTTCCAGCAAGCCGGTATCGCCGACCTGGCCGCCCGATTCGGCGTAGAACGGCGTGGCGTCCAGCACCACGACGGCGTTCTGGCCGGCCTGCACCTGCTGTACCTGCGTGCCGTCCACGTACAGGGCCGTGACCTTGACGTTGTCGAGCTCCAGCTTTTCGTAGCCTTCGAAGCGCGTTTCGGCGCCTTCATAGCTCAGGCCTTCGGCCATCTTGAACTTGCCGGCGGCCCGCGCCTGATCCCGCTGGCGCTCCATCGAGACTTCAAAACCCGCCATATCGACTTCGACTTCGCGTTCGCGGCAGATGTCAGCGGTAAGGTCGACGGGAAAGCCGTAGGTGTCGTACAGGGTGAACAGCGTCGTGCCGTCCAGCACGCCGCCCTTGGGCACATTGGCCAGGGCAGTGTCCAGGATGCGCATGCCGTGTTCCAGCGTTTCGCCGAAACGCTCTTCTTCCTGCTTGAGCACCTGCGCAACGCGGTCGGCCATGTTGGCCAATTCCGGATAGGCTTCGCCCATTTCGGCGACCAGATCAGGCACCAGGCGATGGAAGAACGGCTTGGTCTGGCCCAGCTTGTAGCCGTGGCGCAAGGCGCGGCGCACGATGCGGCGCAGCACGTAGCCCCGACCTTCGTTGCTGGGGATCACGCCGTCAACGATCAGGAACGAGCAGGCACGGATGTGGTCCGCGATGACCTTGAGGGAATTGTTTTCCAGGTCCTGCACGCCCGTTTCGCGCGCAGCGGCGTGGATCAGCTTTTGGAACAGGTCGATTTCATAGTTGGAATGCACGCCTTGCAGAACGGCGGCGATGCGCTCCAGCCCCATGCCGGTATCGACACAGGGGCGCGGCAGACGCGGCATGTTGCCTTCGGCGTCGCGCTCGAACTGCATGAAGACCAGGTTCCAGATCTCGATGTAGCGGTCGCCGTCTTCTTCGGGCGATCCGGGAGGACCGCCCCAGACGTCGGGGCCGTGGTCGAAGAAGATCTCCGAGCAAGGGCCGCAAGGGCCGGTGTCGGCCATCTGCCAGAAGTTGTCCGACGCGTAACGTGCGCCCTTGTTGTCGCCGATGCGCACGATGCGCTCGGGCGGCACGCCCACTTCATTGGCCCAGATGTCGTAGGCCTCGTCGTCTTCCTGATAGACGGTGACCCAGAGCTTTTCGGCCGGCAGCTTGTAGACCTGCGTCAGCAGTTCCCAGGCGTACTGGATGGCGTCGCGCTTGAAGTAGTCGCCAAAGCTGAAGTTACCCAGCATTTCGAAGAACGTATGGTGCCGGGCGGTGTAGCCCACGTTCTCCAGATCGTTGTGCTTGCCGCCCGCGCGCACGCTGCGCTGCGAAGACGTGGCGCGCGTATACGACCGCGATTCCTTGCCCGTGAACACGTCCTTGAACTGGACCATGCCCGAATTGGTGAAAAGCAGGGTCGGATCGTTGCCGGGAACGAGCGAGGACGACGGGACAATGGTGTGCCCCTTCGACTTGAAGAATTGCAGAAACTGGCGGCGAATCTCGGAGGATTTCATCGTGGATGACGCAGATTTAGGCGAATCTTTGATTATAGAGGCTTAGCGCGAAAGCGCGGAAAAGGCCGGCCTGGCCGTCCTATCTGACACACACATAGCCCGTCGTCCACCCTTCCGTTTCTGTCCACTTTCCGCCCGCGGACACAATGACCCCGGCAAAGCCCGGGGGACAGGAACACTGCCCTGTCACGGGATTGGCCGTCGACACGCCGGTGTAATGCCGGCATCCGCGCGGGTGATTGAGGCTGTAAGCGCCGCCAAAGCCGCTTGCTGCACGCTGCCAAACTCCGGACTGGCAGGTCAACAGTTCACTTTCATGCGATGACGCCACGGTGCCGACCCCGACGTTGCAGGCGTGGCCGGCCGTGGCGCGGGCGCCCACGGAAAGATACCCGCCGGCGACGATCGAGGATGCCGCCGTGAGCGAGCCAGCCAGGCTGGGGTCCCGCGCATCTCCGATCTTGATGTACGGCGACAGGTCCGGCATGACGGGCTGGGCGCTTGCCTCGGTTTGGCCGCCGATACCCGCCCAAAGTGCCACGGTGCCGGCCGCATACGGCGGCGCGTTGACGGCCAAGGGGTTGGAAAAGCTGAAGGCCGGCCCCCTTACCCGCCCGGGCGCCTCGGGCCAGACGGCCCCCGCATACCCTTGTGCGGCATCGATGATCGCCGAGATGCCGATCAAGTCCGGCGCATACGTTCCCTTTTTCAGCACGGGCGAGTCGCTATAGACCAGGGCGTCAAGCCGGCAACGCGGGCCGGGGCACGCATCGTGTCTGAGGATATGGATGCGCGCGCCGAATCCCAACGCGGCGCGCGTCGGGAAGTCAGCGGGCAAATATGCCTGCGTGCGTAGTTCCGCCACGGTGGGGGAAAACGGGTCCGCGAACGACGGGGCTCCGCCCTCGCCCACCAATGGGCCGCCGTTGGCCAAGGCGTCGAAATGGCGCTCAAGCGTCTGCGCCATCGCCTGCCTGACCTGCATCAGCCACACGCCCGTTGAGCGGGCCGCCGCATCTTCGATCCGCTGGACGAGCTGGCTTGACGCCCAGATCGCAATCATGGAGGTCAACGCCAAGGCCAGCGCCAGCCCCACCAACGAGAACCCGCCTTGGCGTAGCCCTGCGCCCCGCGACCCGCGCGCACTCGAGGCAAAGGCCGGCCGCGTCATCTGGCGGTGAAGGTGAAGGTGTTGACTTCACCCTGGCTGCATTGCGCCTGCGCCAAGGCGGCGCGATACGGCACGTTGGGAACGGCCAACGCGTCTTTCACGACTTTTGCGCCCGTGCCGCCGCCTATGGAAATTGCTTCCGAAACCCGTTGCAACACCGAGGCCAGCGCTGGACACGCGGCGTGGCTGACGTTGGTCAAAGTGACGACGAATGCCGAGCCCAGCCCGCCTCCACCGGACGCGGCGGCGGCCACCTCGACCACCCCGTTGCGACCCGTTCCGCTGCCGCCCAGACCGTGCGCCACCCGCGCCGACGTGCCGCTGCCCACAACTGCCAGCACGCTGGAGTCGCGCAGCGCATTCGCCAGCGCGCCGGTATCCAGGCCTTCGTACGGCGTCACCCCGCCGCCCTGGGCGTTGATTTTCATGCTGGCAATGAAACGCTGAATTTCTTCCCCGACCTTGGGCACCTTGTTTTCGATGACGTAGGCGCCTATCGCCGGAATCCCGACAATGGCGATCAGCAAAACGATGGCGGTCACGATGGACACCTCCATCAAGGAAAAGCCCCGCTGCCGCGTTATGCGGCATCGACGCCGGTTTTTACTGTTCATGGTTATTCGCTGCATCGCTGCCTCCGTGGATGAATGAAATGTGCGCGAGGGGTCGCTGCCTACAGTCCTGCCCCGCGCTACTGACTTGCATAAAAATTTGTAAGGGCGCGCCGCAACTCGTCAATGACCCCGTAGTGCCAAAGCGTGATGCCCAATACCGTTGCCAGCGAGGCGACAAGCAGCGACCAACGCAATGCGGTGGCCTGCCTGCGCACGCGCGCCAACAGGCGTGATTCGACGCGCTGGCGTACTCGCGCCAAGCCCGCTTCTAGCCCCAAAGCGTCCATCATGTCGGCCATGTACCACCACGTTTCCTGGTCCAGCATGCCGGTGGCGAAGATGTCCGGCCCGCTATCGCCGGCGTCAATGTGGTCCAGCATGGCTTGCAGATGCATGTGCAGCCAAGGCGGCGCGCCGCCTGCCTGCACCGACAACGCCCGGCGAAGCCGGGTGTCGGCGGACCCGCGTTGCCGGATCAGCACCGACAACAGGCACAGAAAGCGAATCGCCTGAAAGTCGCGATACAGGCGCCATAGCAGCCATCTGTCCAAAGCGGCTCTGACGCTGCCCGTCAGGTTCGGCAAGGACCAGAGGCTTAGCAACGCGATGCCCAGGCTCAACACGAGCCATAGCAACAGCCACTGATCCAGCGCCCCCGCCAGCCCGAACAGGTTGCGCGTCAAGCGGCCGTAGTCTTCCGGCGGCACCAGTTGGAAGACGGATTGCAGGCGTGGCACGGTGAAGTACGGAATGGCGCATAGCAACGCAAAGGCGACCGTGGCCGCCACCACCCCGGCGGCAGCGGCCGAGGCTACCGCCAGCCACGCCTGCCCCGCCAACCGGACGGCCCCGGCCAGATCGCGCAACGCGGCGGCAAGATCACCGCCCTCTTCCTGCACACAGCTGACAAGACGACACTCGTCCAGCGGCAGGGTGCCCGACCACGCAACGCCAAGGTCGCCGCCTTCCTCCTGATAGGACGTTGCCCAATGCCTGGACAGGCGGCCACGCACTGTCCGCGAGCCGTAGCGGCGCGCGTCGTCATCGAAGATGTCGCGCAGGCTCTTGCGCCCTTGCGTGCCCTCGATAAGATCCGCCAGATACGCGTAGTAGTCCGCGCGATGGGCCCAAAACCGCAGCGCGTCAAACCACGGCAAAACGCCATGCCCTGTGATACGCGGCCACCAGCGAGCAAATGCTTGCGATCTGTTCATGCGGCGCCTCGCGAGGTTTGAAGCACGGCCGCCGCCGACTCCTCCAGCGGGACATCGAAACGCCGCAACAGGGCGCGCGGGTCTACCTCGCCGGTGCTGACCTTAAGCAAGGCACAGTGCAGCGCGCGTGCGCCGCGCGTTGCGGATTCCCGCCAGTCGCGCCAGTCGCGCCATGCAGGATTTGCCCCCGGGCCTGACTGGAAGGCCGCCTCGCGCACCAGCTTGTCCAGCCCCGCGTTATCGCGGACGCGCACGCGGTCCAGAAATCCGTCCAGGCGCTCGGGTTCGATCATTTCTGCCGCCACACAGCGGCCCGACGTGCCGTTCAGCTGCGGCAACTGGGCGCGTCGGCACGCCGGACATCCTTCCGCGTTCCTGACCCGTAGCTGGCCCGCGTCCAGCTGATAGGTGCTCTGAAGAGCATGCACCCAGGTCCGCCAACCCGCCGCGTCGTACGACGCGTACGCGCCTTCGACACCCCCAACGACATCGGCGGCCCGCCAGAGACTGTCGACCGGCAACGCACACGCCAGGCACAAGCGCGGCAGCAGCGTCTGATAGACCAATAGTTTTAAAATGCCTGGCGTGGCGAGGAAATCCCGCGATACCCCGATGGCATCCGAGGCAAGGCGTTCGGGAATCATGGCGGCCGCGCCCGCATGGGTCGTGGCGTAAAGGCTGATGCCCGAACTGGCAAGATCCATGAACGCGCGACCCGTATTGACGTCACGGATTTCACCGATCAGCAGGTCGTTCATGGCCGAGCGCTTGATGGTCTTCAACTTGGCATCGAACGACGCCCAGGCAGATTCCGCCAGCGCGCCACCCAATGTGTTTTGCAGCGCATTGGCGATGATGTATTCGACCGGATCTTCCAAGGTAATGACCTTGCGAGCGGGATCGATACCGCGCATCAAAGTCGCGATGGTCGTGGACTTGCCCGACCCGACCACGCCAGCCAGAACGATGGCGCCGCCTTCCCGGTCTCGGGCGCGCAGCAAGGTGGCGATTTGCCCGGGCGGGTAACCCAAGGTCTGGAGGTTGCCGTCGGCCGTGGCGTCCAGACGCAGGATGCGCAAGCACACCGACGGCCCGGCATCCGCGGCCAAAGAGGCCCACCGCAACACGATCGGAACACCATCGACCACAAAGGCCAGCCGCCCTTGCTGTTCAAGCGCCGGGTCGAAAACGGCGCCGTTGCCGCCGCGCACATCCATCCAGGCCACCGCCAGCACCTCCAGCAAGGTGTCGTTCGACAACCCCGCGAACCGGTCCGTGGACACGTAGTCGCCATTGATCGTGTAGCGAACGTCGCAGGACTCGTGCCGGCGATTCACGTTGATGTGCACGTCGCTGGCGCCCTGCAAGACGCCCCAGCGAACAATGTCCAGAAACAGCGCGGCCAAGGCGGACGCGCGATCCGGCTGCGGACCGGCGCCCGAACCGCTGACACCAGACGCCGTCAACTGGCCCCGCGCAATCATCAGGAGCAATGGCGCGGGCAACTGGTAACGCCGGGGCACGGCCAAGCGATAGCCGGCCGCCACCACCATGCGCTGCAACTCGTCGATGGCGTCGCCGTGGACATATTCCTTGACGGCAAAGATGGCCGCCTCGCCGCTGTCCAGCAACACAGGGCACAGCCTGCCCGCCAACGAGGCCAGGTCGAATTCGCGGACCAGCGCGCGCGCAAACGCGGGGGTCAGCCGGGCGATGTCGTCGACGGTAGCCAACGCGGGAGGTGGCTGCGGCGGGGTTGGCACAAGGCGCAGGTTCATGGCGTGGCTGTCCCGATATCGACGCAGGCGGTGTGGTCAAGATCGTCGCGGCGCAAATGCACGCAAGCGCCTTCGACTGCCAGCAGTTGATAGGCGCGCCCGAAGTAGGCTCCCGCGACGGGTGCGTGGTGGCCGGCCCGATAGCGCAACAGCGCGCCATTGATGACCACGTCAACGTTCAGCCTACGGGCGGATCCATAAATGGCCGCCACACGGATGGCGTCTACCTGGCGTGCGGTGGGCTCGTCGGGCTGCGCTATCGCGGGGCCGGACGGACAGATGCCCGGCACACGGCAATCGGCCAGCGCGGCAGCCGCGTCGGCACGCAGCAAGGTCTGCACGGTTTCAACCTCCGGCCAGGGCCGGGCGTCTTCAAGCGATAGCGGCGTTGCGCGCGAGGCGGCGCCGACGCATAGCGCCACAAGCGCGATGGCGACCCGGCCCGTTCTAATCCTGTTCATAGAGCTCTCCTTGCAGTTCGGCAACCAGCGTGCTGGCCACTAAGGTGGGCTTGGCTTGTGCCTGGACATCAACCACAAGCCGAGACCAACGCGCGGCGCCAAGCGCGGGGGTAAGCGCGGCGGGTACAAGACCGATCGATCTCAAAGGGCCTTGCAGGCGCAGCGCCCGCCGCCGCACTACCGGCTGGGGCTGCGACGCGGAGGGCTGCGCGCCGCCGACAGATGCGTTCGATAACGACAGCACCACCGCCGACGCCAGCGACACTGATGCGAATGCAGGCTGCAAACGCTGCAATGCAGCCACCAGCTTGGTGTCGACATGCAAGCCGCTAGGCAGTGCCAGGGCTGACAACGGAACCGGTTCGGATGCCACGCGCCACGCTAACGTGGCTTCATCCAAGGGCTTGAAAGACACCTGCCAGCCCGCGGGCAACCGCGCGTACAAGCGTTGATTCGTCGCGAAACGGTGCGCGCGCGCATAGACCGCCGCGCAACGCCAAACGCCTTCGCCGGCATCGCATTGCGCGCGGCGCAACGCCCAGCCCTGCACCTGGACGGGCAACATTCCAACACTGCGCAGCAGCCGCGCGACGTCGTTGGGGCCATGCGCGGTCAGGCCGCCCAACATAGTCTGATATGCAGTTTTCGGATCTGGTGGCGCGGAGTCCTGAGCAGGCACCGCCACCCAATTGGAAAGAACATAAGGGACAACAGAACGCCATACCGGCGGCGCAAGGGCCGACATGGCGACGCACAGCAGGAACAGACGCAGCGCGAACGGCACGCCTGCCCAGCGCGATGGCAAAGGCGCCAGGCGGGCACCCGGATCCACCGCGCTGATCAGGCTGGGCCAGACGGACTCTGGATCGTGCGCCAGCAAGCCAGGGCGTTGTTCTTGCAACCGCGCCTGCGCCTGCAACGCGTCATCGTGAGACACAAACACACGATCCGCCTGGGAAATCACCACACCTTCCTGAGCAGCGACCAGCCAGTACCGCCCCTCAGGAAGCGCGATAACGCAGTGTCCACCGGACGGAAACCGCAGCGCGTAAAGCTGCGCGGCGGCCAGGACGGGCGGCCTTGCAGGACGGCGGGCCGCGCGATCGGACAGGAAATTCCCGAGGCGATTGCGCCACCAATGGCCGACCCTTGCGCGCCGCTGGCCGCGCAGGCGCCCGTACCCCGCCATGGTTGCGGGCGATCCGCCTACGACGACGTGCGTGGCGCGCAACCGGCGCCCGCGGGCGCGCGCAAGGGTCTGCGTGTCGGAGCCGATCAATACCAGCCATCTCAGGCCGAACGCCAGGCGATGGCCGGCGCCGGGGCAATCAAGCAACAACGGGTCCGGAGCTCTTTTCATGGCGGTTCAGTACCCCTCTTCCACTTGGGCGGTGACGAGCATCAGCGTTGTCTCGCGCGCCTGTTCCGCGCTGTCGTGCCCGCCGGTGATCAGCGGTAGCCCAGGCGCCAAACGCTGGCCCGCATGCTGGTCTGTACTGCGGTCGAAGCCCGACAAGATCACGGGTTGACCCGGCCGCAGCTCTATTTGCTGAACCGTGCCATTGCCATCAATCGTGATCTGCTGCACCTGGACTTGATTGCCGCGCTCGCCAAAGGTGATGGTCTTCAGCGGTTGCGCCACTGCGTTGTCATACGCCACGGACAGCAGGATCTGGCCGTCATGCTGGATGTCCGGAACCAGGGTCAGGAACGAGCCCACGGTTTCTTCTTTTTGGGTGATGGACACCGCCGGCAACGTGCCATTGGCGCCACCCGCCGTGGTGCCCGGCACCGCGGTGCTTTGCACGCGGTCGATGTAGGAAAACGTGGTGCGGATGGCATGAGTGACCGGGCGCCGGTTAAGCGTCAAAACGGGAACCTTGTTGTGCCGCACGATCGCGCCCATCGTGCTCAGCGCCGACACCAGCGCTTGCGACCCTTGCCAGGCACCCCGCCCGGCCGAAACATCCAGCGTGCTTGCTCCCGCAGCGGCGGCGACGGGCATGGCGTAGCGCGCGGAGGCGCCCGCCGCCGCGTACAGCGCATTCCAGTCCAGGCCTCCCGAGGCGGATTGCTTGACGATGACGGTGATTTCTTCAAAAACCAGCCGCACGCGACGCGTCATGGCCTTGTTTTCACGGTCGAGAAAAGACGCGACGCGCTCCAACGCGTCGGGGGTGTCGGTAACGACAATGGACGCGGCGCCGTCCACGGCGTCGGCGACCAGACCTGACCTGGTCAGGAACGGCACGATGCTGGCACGCAGCACCGCCAGCGCGTTATGTTCCCGCGCCGCCAACGTGGTGCTGGACGTGCTTTCGAAGCCTTCGCCATCGGCGTTGCCCGACCGGCCCAGGCGCACGTCGACCGCGCTTGCCAGCGACAGCGCGCGCACATCGAAAACGCGCGTCTCGGTACGGTAGAACTCCAGGGCATTGCGCACGTATCGCCAATGCACCGAAAAGCGCGCGGCCAACGCGTCCAGCAAGTCGGCAAGCGGCAAGGGTCCGTCCCGGACTTCCATGCGATACGGCGCGGGCACGGACAGGCCGCCTGTTATCGCGAGGCGTGGCAGAAATTGTTCCAGCGGCAGCAACGCTTCGGGTTGCACCCGCACCGGGATGCCGGTGGCCGCGCCAAGGCGCTGCGCCAATCCGAAGAGATCGGCGTCGTCGGCAAGCATCAACGTGGTTGGCACGTTCTCGCGCAAGGCGGGCGGCAGCGACACGTCGCGCGCCAAGGGTTGCGGCGTGCCGGCCACCCACGGCGCCGCCACGTCCTGCGCGGCGATGCGGGCCTGGCGGTCGGACAAGCCCTGAGCGAATGCCCGATGATGGCTGGAGACCACGTCAAGCCGTTCGTTCGCCGCCCGGTTCAAGCGCGCCACCTGCTCCGTTGCCGCACAGCCGGCCAACGCGCAGCACGCAGCCACCGCAAACCAATGAAGCCGGTTCATGTCCCACCCCCTTGTGCAGGCGTGGCCCGCGAACACGATTGGGCCAGCGGCACCACGCGCAGGACCTGATTGCCGTAGAAGCAAGGCTGCAAGGGCTTGTCGGCCAGCTCGGTCGCGCTTAGCAATTCGCGGACAGCGGATTTGAAATCACCGGCAAAATCGGCCGAGGCGGACAGAGGAATGTCGACGTCGACGGCCCAGTGTTGCGGGCGAAAGGTCCAGCCGGAATCATCGGCCCAACGCGCCAGCACGGCGCGCAGCGTAGTGTCCGGGGGTGCGGCCCGATACCTGCTGACCGCACCGGCCAACTTTGGACTTGGATCGGCGGTGGCGGATATGCCCGACGTTGATGCGGCCGTCCCGCTCACATGGTCCACGGCGCCGCCGTGGCCAAGCACGGCGCCCTCGCCCCCCTTCTTGCCCGCCACCCCGTCCGCCGCAGCCGACGCGTGCTCAGCCGCATCGCGGATGCCCAGCGGCCCTGCACCCGCCAGCTGCCCCACGCCCGCAAGTGGGACGGCGACGGCGGCTTCTGCCGACAGCGAAACCGGTGCGCCAGGCGCGGCCGCAACATCGGCTTCGCGTTCTGCGAGTGCCATCAGCCGTCCGCCGCGAAAACGCAGCGCGTCCCACGCCCCCGCCACCACCGCATAGGGTTCGCGCCGGGTATAGGGCAACGCATGTTCGACATGTGCGCGCACACCAAAGATGGCAGGCAAGGGCTGCCCCGGCGCGAATTGCAGCCAGACGTCCTTGCCGTCATCAAAAACCTGCATGGGTGCGACCGAGGGGTCGCCCGACAAGCGCCAATCAAAACGAAAAGTGCGCGCGGCAGACCCGGCGGCCTGCCAACCCATGCCGGCACCGTCGTTGGCGGGCCAGCCAGTGCAAGCCCCCAGACAGGACACGCCTGCCACCAGGAAAATGATTCGAACCATGCCTCACCGCAAGCTGAAGGCGCACCGGAATCGGTACGCATGCACGGCATGGTGGACGAGGGCAAGGCGGGCCGCCAGACTGGCATGTACGCATGGATGAATTGATCCACCCAGCCGGCCAGGCCTGCCGAAGACGAAAAAAAACCCGGCCTGATAGACCGGGTTCTTGCGGTGGCGGCAGGCAGCTTCAGCGCTGCCCGGGCCAAGCTCGGAGCTTAACGCTGCGCGGCAATGCTGCGCGCCTGCGAGGCCGCATTGTTCAATGCCGACACGGGCGGAACCTTGCCTTCGAAGGCGTCGTTCAGTTGCTGGTTCAGAACGGGTTCGATGCGCGCGTAGTTGGCCATGCGGAAGCCGCGGCTGTTGCTGGCCGGACGGTTGCTCATCGCCGCGATCACGGCCTGTGCGCCCGGGATGCTCTTGTAGAACGACACGTCAGACGCGCGGAACGCGGCCTCGGTCAGGGGCAGGAAACCCGTGCGCTGATGCCATTCGGCGGCCACGACCGGCTTGGACAACCAAGCCAGGAACTGTGCCGTTGCCTTTTCTTCGGATTGCGGACGGCCTTCCAGCGCCCACAAGGCCGAGCCGCTGACAAACGGTTGGCCGGCGGCCTTGGTGGCTTGGTCGTAGTACGGCACCGGCGCCACGCCGAACGACAGCGACTTGGTGTTCAGGAATGTGCCGAACGCGCCGGAATTGGCGGTCAGCACCGCGCATTCGCCCTTGGCGAACAGCTTGTCGGCCGACGCGTCACCGGTGTGCGCCATGAACAGCAACGAACGCTTCCAGCTGACCATCAGGGAGATGTGGCGCATGTAAAGCGTGTCGAACTGCATCGCGGGCGCGGCGCTTTTCTTGGTGACCGCATCCAGGCCGTTGTTGTTGCTGGTGAATTGCTGGCCGTTGATAGGGGCCAGGTTCTCCAGGTGCACGGTGACCTGATCGCTGGACGCGTACGGACAATCGATGTCGGCCACGTCGCGCAGCTTCAGCAGTTCGGCTTGCAGGCCGTTCCAGGTGCGCGCGGGGTTGTTGGGATCCAGGCCGGCCTTCTTGTAGGCGGCGGTGTTGTAGAACATCACCGGCACTTCGGCCATCCATGGGAAGGCCAGCAGGCGGCCCTTGCTGTCGCGCGTGAAGCTGCTGGTGGCCGGCACGAACCAGTTCAGGTCCTTGATCGGGTACTTGGCCAGCAGTTCGTACATCGGCATGATGGCTTTGTGCTGCGCCACGACTTCCGGCGAATGGTTGTCCGTCAGCTGTACCAGGTTGGGCGCCTTCTTGGCCTTGGCGGCCGATGCGGCTTCCTGTTCCAGCGCCTCTTGCGAGGCGAAACCACGCAGCTTGACGCTGACCTGGTCCTGCTCTTTGTTGTACTGCTTGGCCAGTTTTTCGAACTCGGCCTTGTTCGCGTCCGACAGTGTGTGCCAGACCTGGATTTCCACGGGCGCGGCGTTAGCCACCCCCGCCAGCGCCATCGCGGCGCCGAAGACCCATGCACGCCGGCTGGCGAACATCGCGCGGGCAACGCCCGCCAATTGCAGATTCTTCATAGGTTCACAGACCAAGAAAAGGAAATTCCGGTTCCGGCCGCCGTCCGCTGAGCAGATCAGCCAAAGCCCGGCCCGAGCCAACGCCCATCGTCCAACCGAGCGTTCCGTGACCCGTATTGATATACAGGTTGGGGATGCGGCTACGGCCGATGATGGGCACGTTCGAGGGAGTGGACGGGCGCAGGCCCGACCAATAACTGACGCGTTCGAAATCGAGCGCGTCGGGAAAAAGTTCTTGCGCCAGGCGCGTCATGGCTTCGCAACGGCCGGTGTTCAGACTGCGGGAATATCCCGAAAGCTCGGCGGTGCCGGCCATGCGCAGGCGGTCGCCCAGGCGCGAAAACACGATTTTATGGCTGCTGTCGGTCAGGCTGACCGTAGGCGTGGCTTCCGGCTTGAGCACCGGGAAGGTCGCCGAGTAACCCTTGGCGGGATACACGTTGCACGGGATGCCCAGGGGACGCAGCAGATTGGGGCTGAAGCTGCCCATCGCGACGACATACGCGTCAGCCGAGAGCGCCCCGTAGCGGCCATCGGGTTCAATGATTTCCATGCCTTGCACGGCGCCGCCTTGCGTCAGCAAGCGCGTGATGCGCGTGTTGTAGCGAAATTCCACGCCCGCGCGGGCGCAGCGTTCGGCCAGCGCGACCGAGAACAGATGGACGTCGCCGCTTTCGTCTTCAGGCGTGTAATCACCGCCCACGATGGTCTGGCGGTGCGGGGCCAGGGCCGGTTCGATGGCGATGACCTCGTCGGCCGTGACCACGCGGCGCTCGACGCCAAAATCGCGCATCAGGCCGGCGGCCCGTTGCGAGTTTTCAAATTCGTGGGGATCACGGTAGAAGTTCAGGATGCCGCGTTCAAGGTGGTCGTACTCGATGCCCAGTTCCGCGCGCATGCTGCGCAGTGTGGCGCGGCTGTACTCGGCCATGCGCACCATGGCGCGAATATTCGGAGCCAGTCGGCCGGGCAGGCATTCACGCAGGAAGGCCAGGCCCCACATCCATTGACGCCAGTCCAGCTGCGGCCGGAACAGCAACGGCGCATTGTCCTGGAACATCCATTTGAGCAGCTTGAGCGGCGCCTGCGGATTGGCCCAGGGTTCGGCATAGGAAACCGAAATCTGTGCGCCATTGGCAAGGCTGGTTTCCTGGGCGGGACCGGTGCAGCGATCAATGACCACGACGTCGTGACCGGCCTGGTTCAGCCACCAGGCGCTGGAGATTCCGATAATGCCGCTACCCAATACCGCTACTTTCATGCCCGCATTGCTCCTTGCGTGCCAAATCGGCCACGGACCCGATGTCCGCCCCTTTGGCAAGCCGCTGCGAAGGCAGTTTACCCCGCCGATTTGCCTTCGCCTACGTATAAAAAAGGGGCGGAAGTCACGAAGCTTTTCAGCCTGTGAATTCCCCCCCCGATGATTCCCTTGGTCCGATTTACGACGCGGCTTTCGCCAGGTCGGCCTCGGACGTGAAGGCATCCGCGTAGAACTCTTCCGGCGGCAAGCCGTTCTGCACGCTGAATTCGCGGCGTGCGGCATCCACCATCAACGGCGTGCCGCAGGCATAGACCTGATGGCCGGACAGGTCCGCAATGTCCTGCATGACGGCTTCATGGACGAAGCCGGTGCGACCCGACCAGCCGTCTTCAGGCAGCGCATTGGACACCACCGGCACGTACTTGAAGTTCGGCAGCAGGCCAGACCAGGACTGCGCCAGCGCGTCCATGTACAAGTCCTGGGGACGGCGCCCGCCCCAGTACAGCGTGACCGGGCGCGCAATGTTCTTGTGGATCATGTGCTCGACGATGGCCTTCACGGGCGCAAAGCCCGTGCCGCTGGCCAGCAACACGATCGGCTTGTCACTGTCTTCGCGCAGGAAGAAAGAGCCGAACGGCCCTTCCAGCCGCAGGATCTCGCGTTCCTTCATCTGGGTGGTGCCGGCGCCAAAGACGTGGTCCGTGAAAAGCCCGCCCGGCATGTGCCGGATGTGCAGTTCAAGCGGGCTGCCCGTATGCGGCGCGCCGGCCATGGAGTAGCTGCGCCGACGCCCATCTTTCAGGATGACTTCGATGTACTGCCCCGCGTAATAGCGGAACTGCTCGGAAGCAGGCAGTTGCAACTTGAGGACGGTGACATCGGGCGCAACGCGTTCCAGCGTCTGCACGCGTGACGGCAGCTTGCGGATCTGGATGTCGCTGGCCAGCCGGACTTCGGTGGATTCAACCACCATGTCGGACGCGGGCCGCGCCTGGCAGAACAGCGTGTAGCCGTTGGCCAGCTCTTCCGGCGACAGGATCTGGGCGGGATATTGCCCGGCGTCGAACTCCCCGGACACCACTTTGCCCTTGCAGGTGGAGCACGCGCCGTTGCGACAGCTATAGGGCAGCACGATGCCGGCGGCCAAGGCGCCGTCGAGCACGGTCTGGCCGGGCTCAACCGGGAATTGATGCTTGCTGGGTTGGATGATGACCTGGAAGCTCATGATGAAATGGTTCAGGGTTGACGAAAGCGCCATCCGGCCAGGCCGGAACGACGCGTTGCCCGGCCCGGCCTCAGGCCGGGAACTTGCGAATTTCCTTGACGCGATTCGCGTCGTCCACCAGCACGACCCGCGGCTTGTGCTTGGCGGAGTCTTCTTCGGACATCGGCCCGTAGGTGCAGATGATCAACAGATCGCCCACCTGGGCGCGGCGCGCCGCCGCGCCATTCAACGAGATGGCGCCGCTGTCGCGGGCCGCCTTGATGATGTAGGTGTCGAAGCGTTCACCGTTGGTGACGTTGTAGAGTTCGATGCGTTCGAACTCGCGCATGCCGGCAGCGTCCAGCAGGTCTTCGTCGATGCCACAAGATCCTTCGTAGTGAAGGTCGGCTTCGGTGACCGTAACGCGGTGTAGCTTTGCCCGCAGCATGATGCGTTGCATGATGGAAATTCCTGGTTCGCGGCCCGGTCCGCGACGTGTTGCTTAAGTGATGCCCGGCATCCGGTTTTGCCGTTGGAAGCCGGTATTCTATAATTTTTGCCGCAGCGGGACGGCCCGTTGCCGCGCACGGTCAAACGACCGGTGTTTTTTTATCCGGGGACGACCCCTTATTGCCGGCGCAACGCCGGCAGCGCAACAGAAGGAGTCGTCAATGACCTGGATCATCCTGGTGCTAGCGGGCCTGTTTGAAATCGTTTGGGCCGTGGGCCTGAAATATACCCATGGCTTCACTCGCCTTTGGCCGTCCCTGATTACGGCGGGCGGCATGGCCATCAGCGTGTGGCTGCTGGCCGTCGCCATGAAAACACTGCCGCTGGGCACCGCCTACGCCGTATGGGTGGGCATCGGCACCGTGGGCGCCTTTGTGGCCGGCATCGTGCTGTTCGGGGAATCCACCAGTTGGATGCGCATGGTCAGCGTGGCGCTGATCGTGCTGGGCCTGATCGGCCTGAAGTTGTCTTCGGCGTAATCCGCACCGCTGTCTTCGGCGTGGCCGAAGACAGCCTCGGTCCGGCGACCGGTCAGAAATCCAGTTCGATCTCGACCTCGTCGCCGACTTTCAACCGCGCGCCGGCCGGCGCGTCCAGAATGGCGTTCTGGCCAAATACCACCCCGATATCCAGGTTGCGATAACCCGCCAGCGTACGGCCGGGCTCGTCGTGCTGCTGGGCGGTGCGCTGGTCGATGTCGGGAATCGAGCAGCGGGTGCACGGTTTGACGAACGCCATCCGGACGCCCGCTGCCGTGATCATGGCGGTATGGTCTTCTTCGAAGGGCTCCCATTCGCCTTGGACGACGATGTTGGGACGGAAACGGTCCATGGGCACCGGCGCTACGCCCTTGGCTTGCAGGCGCGCGTTCAAGTCATCCAGGGACGCCTGGTTCGCGATCAGCAGCGGGAAGCCATCCGCGAAGCCGAAGTAATGTTCGCCCACGAAGGCATCCGCCAGATCGGGATGCGCATCCACCCAGCGCGATACCCAGTCGGGCTTGGCATTGCGCGCGGCGGCGCTATCCACCTTCAGCAGGCGGCACGGCGTTTTCAGGAATTCCGAAAACCATTGGCCCGTGGCGGCGCTTTCGTGGCGCGCCGATATCGTGTCGGCCCAGACCGCCACGGCTTGCGCGCCGGGCTCGATGCCGGATTCATCCAAGGGCACATCCAGATCGGGCATGCCCGGCGCGCTGATTCGAAGCGCGTCGGCGGTCAGCGCCGTGCGGATCAAGGCCATTGCCGGCCATTGGCGCTGCGTCATGAATTGCCCATCGGCGCCAATCAACATCCAGCGACGGTCGTAAGCCAGGCCGGCCCGGTCGATGGGCGACTCCGCCAGGTCGATGCCGGCGCAGGATTTGATCGGGTAAATGTGCAAGCTCAGGATACGGGCGGACATGGCGGCATCGGTTAGGCGTGAGGGGAATCCGCGCAAGAATAGCAGAGAGCAGACGCCGGTATCGTCCGATTTTTCGGCGCCGCGCCGCCCAACAAAAAACCCGGGCAAGGCCCGGGTTTCGGTGTGGTGATGCACAGCCCGCGGTTGTGCGTCGGCGGGCTGAATGCGGCGGATCAGCCGCCCACCAGCTTCAGCGTATCCAGCGGCGTGACCGCCTTGAAGCCCTTGCGCGTCGCGATATGTTCGGGACGCGGCGTCAAGCCGTACTTGGGCGGGTTCAAGGTGTTCTCCATGCTGTTGTAAACCATGAAGACATTGGCGCGCGGCCACGGCGAGATATTGCTGTTCGAGCCGTGCATGGTGTTGCAATCAAAAAACACCACCGAACCGGACTTGGCCGTCATCGAGCGAATGCCGCCCTGCTCTACCAGCAATTGCAGGCTGACCGGGTCCGGCACCCCGTATTCCTGCTTTTTCAGCGATTGCTTGTAGTGCTCGTTCGGTGTTTCCCCCACGCACGAGATGAACTGGCGGTGCGAGCCCGGCACCAGCATCAACGGGCCGTTGCACTCGTTGTTGTCGGTCAGCAGCACCGAGCAGCTCAGCGCGCGCATCGACGGCATGCCGTCTTCCACGTGCCACGTCTCGAAGTCCGAGTGCCAGTAGAACTCCTTGCCCTTGAAGCCGGGCTTCATGTTGGCGCGCGACTGGTGGATGTAAACCTCGGAGCCCAGGATCTGCCGCGCCACGTTGACCAGGCGCGGATCGCGCACCAGGCGTGACAGCACGGGGTTCAACACGTGCACCATGAAGATGGAGCGCACGGCATTGCTGCCGGGTTCGGTGATGGATTCCTCGCGCCGGATGATCGACGGGTCGCGCGTCATGCGCTCGACCTCGGCGGACAGCGCGCGGATCTCTTCTTCGGAAAACAGGTTTTCCAACAAGAGGAAGCCATCACGCTCATACTGTCCGACCTGGTCGCCCGACAAGGCATTGGCGTACTTGCCGTCGCCATAGACCACAGGGTCCTGGCGGGCAATGATGGCGGAACCTCGGTCCGTACGGGAGGCGTACGGATCCTTTGCAGGTGAGATCATGCGAACCTCCTTATATCAAGCCGCTTTGGCTTGGGCTTCAGGCAAGGCGTAGACGCCTTCTTTGTCGTGCACTTCCTGACCGGTCAGCGGGGGGTTGAAGACGCAGATGACGCGCAGCGGCTCTTTACCGCCGCACAGCCAGTGCTCGTCGTTCTCGTTCAGCGCGTAGACCACGCCGGGGCCCAGGTCATACTTCTTGCCGTCGGCGATGGTCTCGATGGAACCGTCGCCTTCGATGCACCACACCGCTTCAAGATGGTTCTTGTAGTGGATGTGCGTGCGGCCGCCGGGAAAGATGGTGGTCTCGTGGAAGGAAAAGCCCATGCCATCCTTCTTGAGCAGCACGCGGCGGCTGACCCAGGTGTCGGTACGGACTTCGTCGGCGGTGCCGATCACATCTTTGACATTGCGTACGATCATTGACGTTTTCCTCCAAATTTAAGAATGCGGGCGGACTGGCCTTCTTCTGCCAGCGCGTCGGCCACGCTGGCCTCGATGATGTCCAGGCCCTTGCTCAACAGATCCTCTTCGATCGTCAGCGCCGGCAGCAACTTCAGCACTTCGTCATGCGCGCCCGAGGTCTCGATGACGACGCCCTTCTTGAATGCCTGCTGCGCGATGCGGTTGGCCAGCGCGGGCGTGGTGTTGCACACCAGGCCCTGGATCAGGCCACGGCCACGCACCGACAGGCCGGCGTTGGGATAGCTGTGCACCAGGTTTTCCAGCCAGTCGCGCACCGTGCGTTCCTTGCGCTGGATGTCAGCCGTGAACGCGGTGTTGGCCCAGTAGGTTTCCAAGGCTTGCGTGGCGGTGACGAACGCCAGGTTGTTGCCACGGAACGTACCGCTGTGCGCGCCGGGCTTCCAGATGTCCAGCTCGGGCTTCATCAGCACCAAGGACATCGGCAGGCCGAAACCGGACAGCGACTTCGACAGCGTGATGATGTCCGGGCGGATGCCGGCGGCTTCAAAGCTGAAGAAGGTGCCGGTACGACCGCAGCCCACCTGGATGTCGTCCACGATCAATAGCATGTCGTGGCGCTTGCACAGCTTTTCCAGCTCTTTCAACCAGCGTAGCGTGGCAACGTTGACGCCGCCTTCGCCCTGCACGGTTTCAACGATGACGGCGGCGGGCTTGTCCATGCCGCTGCTGGGATCTTCCAGCATGCGTTCCAGGTAGGCCATCGTGTCCACGTCGGGACCGAAGTAGCCGTCATAGGGCATGAACGTGGTGTTGCCCAGTGCATAGCCCGACGCTTCGCGAAACTTCATGTTGGCTGTCACAGCCAGCGATCCGCCGCTGACACCATGAAAACCATGCGTGAATGAAATCACATTCGAACGGCCCTTGACCTGGCGCGCGATCTTCAGCGCGGCTTCCACGGCGTTGGTGCCGGTGGGGCCGGTGAATTGCAGCGTGTATTGCCAGTTGCGCGGCTTGAGCAGCACGCGATCCACCGTCTCCAGGAAACGCTTCTTCGCGCTGGTCGCCATGTCCAGGCCGTGGACGACGCCGTCCGCCTGCACATACTCCAGCAGCTTTTCCTTGAGAACAGGATTGTTGTGGCCGTAGTTCAGCGTGCCTGCGCCGCTGAAGAAATCGATGTACTCGGTGCCGTCTTCGTCGATCAGCGTCGAGCCTCGGGCCTGGCTGAATATCACGGGAAACGACCGAATGTAGCCCCGCACTTCGGATTCCATCCGGTCAAAGATTTTCAAGTCCATATGATCAATCCTCCCTTTTCATCTCATAAGTTGAATAGACGGCACGATCCCTCCGGATGCGGCGAACGCATTCGGACAGGCACTGCCATCCCGGTAATTTCGATAAGTCCGCTGGGGTTGCGCTGCCCTACGGGGCAGGCAATGCGAACGGGCCTATCCTCAACAACATCTCGTCGTCATGGTCCGCGCCACCAAACAATTGCCGGTCGAAGAACGGCTGTTCGGAAACGTGGGCGCCAAGCTCGCCGGCCAGGCCGGTAAAGCTGCGGCGCGATGCCTGGTTGTCAGGCCCCACCGTGGTTTCAAGATATCGAACATGCTCGAGCCCCTTGCGTTGCAAGAGTTCGCGAAGCATGGCGCGGCCCAACCGATGGCCGCGTGCGCGGGTGTGCACCGCAACCTGCCAGACGAACAACACGTCGGGTCGGGTCGGGATCACATAAGCGGAGATAAAACCGTCGATACGTCCGCCGGCACTTTCGGCGATGACGCAGGTGTCGCTGAAATGCTCAACAAGGAGCAAGTAGGCGTAGAGGGAATTCAGGTCGAGCGGCGGGCACTCGGAAATGAGGTGGTGAATGGCGGCGCCGTCTTTGCGGGTGGGCAGACGCATCGTATGGGTCTGCGCGCGAACCGCCGGCGCCACGGCACTTGAGAGATGGGGGGTATCCAGTTCGTTTTTCTTCATGCAACGATTCCCGATTCTGGGGGTGCCCCGCCCGTGGGCACTTCAAGGATGGGCGACGATACATCGCCGTGCGGTTCCGCTGCGACTGCCTGGCCTTCCTGTTCCATCAGCGCCACGATGCGTTCCAGCGATAGCGTGATGGTGGCTTGCTCAAGCTCGGGCAACGCATTCAATGCGTCGGCCAGGTGCTTTTGCAAGGGAGACGGCGCGCCTTGGGCCAATTCACGCCCGGCGTCCGTGGCAGTAACGAAAACAATGCGGCGATCTTCGCGGCCGCGTTCACGGCGGATCAAACCCTTGTCTTCCAGGCGGTCCAGGATGCCAACCACCGTGCTGGGGCTGACATGCATTTCACGGCTGATGGCCGTGGCCGTCATCGGGCCATTGGCCATTACCGTACGCAGACACATCAACTGCGGCGCAGTGATATGGCTGACCGCGGACAACTGTCGCGAGTGCAATGCGATCGAACGCGTGATGCGGCGCAGGGCTCGCAAAATGCGCAGATCGTACTGCTGGGAGGGATCAGTGTTCGCGGGGCTGGTCATGGAAGAGAAAGGTTCGGTCAAATTCATTTCTACACGAATGATATGCGCCCGATGTATTCGCGTCAAACAAAAAACCCGTGCACGATGTAAATAAATGAACACGGATTTGCAGAAGATATAAGCAAACTTCGGGCACTTGCGAGAGGAGCAAGTTGCGTGCTCAAGGTTACCCCGACGTGGCCGAAAATGCGGAACCACCACTGAGAAAGGCGCACATAAAAACATTTGTTTTATTCAAATCCATCGATATATCATTTGTTTTTTGTCGCCGACCCCGCGCTTTACCCCTATGCCTGTGCCCTCCGAGCTCCTCGCGACGTTGCAGCAAAAAATGGAAGGACTACCGCCCGAGCTGCAACGCGCAGCGCATTGGGTGGCGGCGCATCCGGCGGAAGTGGGGCTGTGGTCCATGCGGCGGCAAGCCCTGGCGCTGGGCGTTGCGCCGGCCACCATGCTGCGGCTGGCGCGGGCGTTGGGGTATTCCAGCTACGAAGCATTTAGACAGCCTTTTCAACAAGCGCTTGCCGGCAACAGCGGGCTTGCCCTGCCCGGCCTGCGTGATCGTGCCGCCGCGCTGCAAGCGGCGGCGGACGATGCCGCCGCGCCAGGCCACGACGTGCTGACCGACTACCAGGTGCAGGCGGTGACGTCAGTATGTGTACTGAACCCGGCGCCCGCCTTCGACGCGGCCGTCCAGACCCTGCTGAACGCGCGGCAGGTGGGCTTTCTGGGCACGCGATCCGCCTTTGGCATCGCGTTTCAGATGCGTTACGCGTATCAACTGGTGCGCCGTAACAGCGTGCTGATCGACGGCCTGGGCGGCGCGCCGGCCGAACAGGCCGACAGCCTTACCGCCCAGGACGCGCTCATCGTGATTTCGCAGGCGCCCTATCCCACCGCCACCGTGCAGCTCGCCCGCCAGGCGGCGCAACGAGGCGTGGCCCTGATCGCCCTGACTGACGACCCCTTGTCGCCGTTGGCGGTGGGCGCGCGCCACACGCTGCGCTTCGCCCCGCCCGACCGCGAAGGCGTGCAGGCTAGTCCCGCCCGCCGAGGCCCGGGGTCGTTCTTTCACACCACGGCCGGTTTGCTTGGCTTGGCAGAACATCTGATCGCCCGGTTGACGGCGCGCGGCGGCGCGGACGTCTTGAACCGCCTGACCGAAGTGGAACAGCGTCTGCGCGCCGACAACATCTATTGGACCGCCCCGACTTCCCGCCGCCCCGGCTGACTTCAACCCTTTCTTTGCCAAACGGATTGCCATGAGCCACACCCACGTTCTGCATCGTTCCCTGCGCCAGACGCCCCCAGTCGCCGTCAGTGGCCAAGGCGTGTGGATCCGCGACAGCGCCGGCCGCGCGTACCTGGACGGCTCCGGCGGCGCCGCCGTGTCCTGCCTGGGACATAACCACCCCGACGTCCAGGCCGCCATGCACGCCCAAATCGATGCGCTGGCCTACGCCCACACCAGCTTCTTCACGACCGACGTGGCCGAACGGTTGGCGGCGCGGCTGGTGGCCGACGCGCCGGAAGGCATTTCGCACGCGTACTTCGTGTCGGGCGGGTCCGAGGCCGTCGAGGCGGCGCTGAAGATGGCGCGCCAGTACTTTGTCGAAATCGGCCAGCCGCAACGGCGCCACATCGTGGCCCGCCGCCAGAGCTACCACGGCAACACGCTGGGCGCGCTGGCGGTGGGCGGCAACGCGTGGCGCCGTGCGCAATTTGCGCCGTTGCTGATCGACGTCGAACACGTCTCGTCCTGCTACGCGTATCGGGATCAACGCGACGGCGAAAGCGCCGAGCAGTACGGCGAACGCCTGGCGCGGGAACTGGAACAGACCTTTGAGAAGCTTGGGCCGGACACCGTGATGGCGTTCGTGGCAGAGCCGGTGGTGGGTGCGACCAGCGGCGCCGTCACCGCCGTGCCCGGCTACTTCAAGCACGTGCGTGAGGTCTGCGACCGCCACGGCGTGCTGCTGATTGCCGATGAAGTGATGTGCGGCATGGGCCGCACGGGCACGCTGTACGCGGTGGAGCAGGAAGGCGTCGTGCCCGACCTGATCACCATCGCCAAGGGCCTGGGTGGCGGCTATCAGCCCATTGGCGCCGTGATGGCGCAGCAACGCATCGTGGACGCCATGCAGCAAGGCAGCGGCTTCTTTCAGCACGGGCACACGTATCTGGGCCACGCCATCGCCTGCGCCGCCTCGCTTGCCGTACAAGAGGTGATCCGCCGCGACAAGCTGCTGCAACGCGTGCGCGAACAAGGCGCGGGCTTGCGGCAACGGCTAGAGCAGGCGCTGGGCCAGCATCCGCACGTGGGTGACATCCGTGGTCGAGGCCTGTTCATGGGGATTGAGCTGGTGCAAGACCGCGCCACGAAGCAGACCTTCGACCCCGCCTTGGCGCTACATGCACGCATCAAGCGCGAAGCCATGGCCCAGG
Source organism: Achromobacter sp. ESBL13 (assembly GCF_036668755.1). Lineage (NCBI taxonomy): Bacteria > Pseudomonadati > Pseudomonadota > Betaproteobacteria > Burkholderiales > Alcaligenaceae > Achromobacter > Achromobacter sp. ESBL13. The sequence continues at coordinate 103,278 of NZ_JAZEVT010000009.1, forward strand.
GGCTGATGGTGTACCCGATGGGCGGCACCATTGACGGGCGCCAAGGCGACCACGTGTTGCTGGCCCCGCCATTCATCATTTCCGATGACGAGCTGGACCAATTGACCGAACGTCTGGTTGGCGCCATCGATACCGCGCTAAACGCGGTCCGCCGCAACGAGTAAGCCGGTATGCCAATCAGCCCGCGCGCGCCCGCCGCCACGGCGGCAATGCTCCGATGGTCAGTGCGCGTAAAAACCACTCCACAGGGCCGTAAGCGTGATGCTTCAACCACCACGCGGACCACGGCAGCTGAGCGGCGAATATGGCTACCGCGATGCCCACGGTCGCCAGCGGCGACACCGACGCAAACAGGCGCAGGCCCCAGCCGGTGAACAGGAACGCGCAAACGACCGACTGCATCAGATAGTTGCTTAACGCCATCCGCCCGGCCGGCGCCAGCCACGCCCCCAAGCCACCAGCCGCGCGGGTACGGATCGCCAGCAGAAACACGGCGGCGTACGACATGCTTAACAGCGGTGCCGTCAGCAAGTCCACCGCCAGCCCGGGCAATTCCCAGGCGGCACCGGCAAACGGCAGGGACGAGGTCGCATACAACGCAGATCCCGCCAGGCCCGGCAGCAAGCCGAACGCGCACAGCAACCACAGCGCGCGCGGTTGCCGCCAGGGGTCGGCCAGCGCCTGGCGCCGGCCCAGCGCGTAGCCGGCCAGGAACATCGCGAACACAAACGGCCCTTGCACGAACAGCACCATGAACCACACCGACGTCGTCAATTCCTTGATGTGCTGGGCGATTGTTGTGCCGATCGTGCCGCGATACGCCTCGATAGACGCCAGCGCGTCGGCCCAATACCGCGCCTCGTAGCCGGTGGGTACAGGGTCCAGGAAACTGAGCAGGCCCAGCACCCCCCACACCGTTGCGGCCAGCACGATCAGCCACAGCGCGGTGCGCAGTGCATGCCGGGGTGCGATCCGGCGGCACGCCAGCAAGCCCAAACCCAATAAGGCGTAGGTCAGCAGGATATCGCCTTGATAGAACAGCACGGCGTGCAGTGCGCCCAGCATGGCCAAGCCCCCCAACCGCCGCAGAAAGCGCGGGGCGAAGGCCGCGTGGCTGCGTTCAGCCGCCGCCATCTGCAACGTGAAGCTGTAGCCGAACAGAAAGGAAAACAGCAGATAGAACTTGGTTTCGAACAGGCAGGCGATCAGCCAGCGCACCGCCAGGTCCAGCGGGCGGGAGTAGTTCGGGTCGGCCATGCCCGCGCCGTAGAAAGGCGACGAGAAAACGCCGATGTTCACGACCAGGATGCCGAAAAGCGCAAAGCCGCGCAGCGCATCCACGTGCGCCAAGCGGCTGGCGGGCATGGCATGCGCTGCGGCGTGAGTCATGGGCGCGCGCCCGGGCATGGCCTTTGGCCTTACCCCAGCACGGGCGACAGGACCGGCTGCTTGGGACGCACGTCCAGCTGACGACCCTTGCGCGCGCGCTTGCCCACATACGGCGCCAGCGCAGCGCCCACCAGGATGTCCTCGGTCAGCTTGTTGCGATAGATGCCCGTGGCGCGCAGGCCGCGAGCGCCGATCGGCACCGTCTGATCCAGCTTGTCGGACGCGTCCAGGCCCATCAGGATGGTGCCACGGCCCCCGCCCGACAAGGACTTGCATTCGTCCAGCCCGAACACCAGGAACTTGCCCTTGGCCGACAGCAGCGCCAGTTGCGTGGCGCCGTCGAACAACGGCACGGGGCGCAGCATTTCATCGCCGGTTTCCAGCGTGATGAACTGCTTGCCGGCGCGCTGGCGGCTGACCATGTCGGACAGCTTGGCCGCAAAGCCATAGCCGCCGCGCGTGGCCAACAGCCAACGAGATTCGGGCGCGGCCGCGATCGTGTGGACAATGCGCGTGCCGGACTCCAGATCGATCATGGTCGTGACCGGCTGGCCGTCACCCCGGGCCGAGGGCAAGCCCGCCACCGGCACCGAATACACCCGGCCGTTGTCGCCCATGGCGATCAGCGTGTCGGTGGTGCGGCACTCAAAGGCGCCGTACAGATCGTCGCCCTGCTTGAAGGTGAACTGGGCGGCATCGTGGCCGTGGCCCTGACGCGCGCGCAGCCAGCCCTTTTGCGACACGATCACCGTCACCGGCTCGTCCAGCACCTTGGTTTCGAGCACGGCGCGTTCGGCCGTTTCGATCAGCGTGCGGCGGTCGTCGCCATACTGCTTGGCGTCGGCCTCGATTTCCTTGATCAGCAGGCGCTTGAGCGTCGTCGGATTGTCCAGCAGTTCCTGCAACGAAATCTGGTCCTTGCGCTTGTCGGCCAGTTCCTGCTCGATCTTGAAGCCTTCAAGGCGAGCCAACTGGCGCAAGCGCATTTCCAGGATGTCTTCGGCCTGGCGCTCGGACAGTTTGAAGCGTTCCATCAGCGCCGCGCGCGGCTCGTCGGATTCGCGGATCGTCTGGATGACTTCATCCACGTTCAGGTAGACCAGCATGCGGCCTTCCAGCACGTGGATGCGGTCGGTGACCTTGTCCAGGCGGAAACGCGTGCGCCGCACCACGGTATTGGTGCGGAACGCCACCCATTCGACCAGGATGTCGCGCAGGCCCTTCTGGCGCGGCCGGCCGTCGGTGCCGATACACACCAGGTTGATCGACGAGCTGCTTTCCATGCTGGTCTGCGCCAGCAGCGTGTTGACGAATTCGTCACGGTCCACGCGCGAGGTCTTGGGTTCGAAGACCAGGCGCACCGCCGCATCCTTGCCGGATTCATCGCGCACGGCGTCCAGCAGATTCAGCATCATGGCCTTGGCCTGCGTCTGCTCGGGCGTCAGGCTCTTCTTGCCGGACTTGACCTTGGGATTGGTGATTTCCTCGATCTCTTCCAGCACCTTCTGGCCCGACGTACCCGGGGGCAATTCGGTGATGACCAGCTGCCACTGGCCGCGCGCCATTTCTTCGAACTGCCAGCGCGCGCGCACCTTCAGGGACCCACGCCCCGCGCCGTAGATCTGCGCGATATCGGCGGCCGGCGTGATGATCTGGCCGCCACCGGCAAAGTCGGGGCCGGGAATCATGGCGTGCAATTCGGCGTCGGGCAATTGCGGTTGCTTGATCAGCGCCACGCAGGCCTGCGCCACTTCGCGCAGGTTGTGCGGCGGCACCTCGGTGGCCATGCCCACGGCAATGCCGGATGCGCCGTTCAGCAGCATCATGGGCAGCCGCGCGGGCAGCATCTGGGGTTCTTGCTGGCTGCCGTCGTAGTTAGGCACGAAGTCGACCGTGCCTTCGTCCAGCTCATCAAGCAGTAGCTTGGCAATGGGCGTGAGGCGCGCCTCGGTGTATCGCATGGCGGCGGCGTTATCGCCGTCGCGCGAACCGAAGTTGCCCTGGCCATCGATCAGCGGATAACGCAGCGAGAAGTCCTGTGCCATGCGCACCATGGCGTCATAGGCGGCCTGGTCGCCGTGCGGGTGGTACTTACCCAGCACGTCGCCCACGACGCGCGCGGACTTCACCGGCTTGGCGCCGGCGGCCAGCCCCATCGCCTGCATGGCGAAAAGGATGCGGCGTTGCACGGGCTTCTGCCCGTCGCCCACGTCGGGCAAGGCGCGGCCGCGCACCACGGACACCGCGTAGTCCAGATAAGCCTGTTCCGCGTAGCGCGCCAACGTGATGGCGGCATTGGCATCGCCATCGCCATCGGGCGGGGTGGGGTCGAACAGGCCGGGTTGATTGCTGTCGGTCATGGTTATTCAGGTAGACAATTTCATCGAAACGGCGCCAATGCGCCTTTACGCGGACGGGGCCAGCTGGGTATCGGCGACGTGCGCGCGCAGTTGGGCGCGCACCGCTGCCAGCGTGGCGGCATCCTGGCCGCGCTTGGGAATGATCACGCCTTGCAAGGTGCCCAGAATGACGTACAGGTGCTGCGGCGTTTCCTCGACGCGACGGATATCCGACCATTCCATCCGGCCGGAAGCGCTGCCGGTGGTATCCAGAATGCCGTCCGGGCCGAAGTCCAGCTGATGCCGTCCCAGGAAGAGGTCGTCGGGCTGCCTCTTGAGCATGCGGCGCGTGTTCATCCGCACCAGCGGCGGCAGGACGAATTCATACGCCAGCGCCAACAGCGCCAGAATGCCCAGGCCCACCGCCAGCCCCTCGAAATACACAGGCAGCATCTGCGACCAGTTGGGCCCCTTGCCGTCCCAGGTCTGCCAGACCAGGTAGGCAAAAAGCGCCACGATCATCAGCACGCCAAAGCGCAGGTGCGAGCGATACCGACGCCGACGCAGTTCGGGCCGCCTGTATACATAGGCGGCGAACTCGGCGTAGTCGTCGGCCGTCATGTCGACGGTCATGCGAGCGGAGTCGGAGGCGGGGTCAGGCAAGGTGGACGTCATCAGATGTCCAACTCTGCCAGATTGCCCTTTTCCTCGATCCAGGCGCGGCGCTGCGAGGATTCGCCCTTGCCCATCAGCATGTCGAACATGCGGGTGGTGTCTTCGGGGGTCTGATCGCCGTAACCCACGGGCAGCAGGCGGCGCGTGTCCGGATTCATGGTGGTTTCCCACAGTTGTTCCGGGTTCATTTCGCCCAGGCCCTTGAAGCGGCTGACCGACCAGGCGCCTTCGCGCACGCCTTCCTTGCGCAGCTTGTCCTGCGCGGCTTCAAGTTCCCCTTCGTCCAGGCAGTAGATCTTGCGGGCCGGGCGCTTGCCCTGCGCGGGCACATCCAGCCGGAACAGCGGCGGCTTGGCCACGAACACGTTGCCAGCTTCCACCAGTTTCGGGAAGTGCTTGTAGAACAGGGTCAGCAGCAAGACCTGGATGTGCGAGCCGTCGACGTCAGCGTCCGACAGGATGCAGATGCGGCCATAACGCAGGCCGGACAGGTCCGGCGTGTCGTTGGGGCCGTGGGGGTCTACGCCGATCGCAACGGAAATGTCGTGGATTTCGTTATTGGCAAAGAGCCGGTCGCGGTCCACTTCCCAGGAATTGAGCACCTTGCCGCGCAGCGGCAGGATGGCCTGGAATTCCTTGTCGCGCCCCATCTTGGCGGACCCGCCCGCGGAGTCGCCCTCGACCAGGAACACTTCCGTGCGGCTGGCGTCGCTGGATTCGCAATCGGTCAGCTTGCCGGGCAGCACGGCCACGCCGGAGCTCTTGCGCTTTTCAACCTTTTGGGCCGAGCGCTGGCGCGCCTGTGCCTGACGAATTGCCAGCTCCGCCAGCTTCTTGCCGTATTCGACGTTGCTGTGCAGCCAGAGATCCAGCGCGCTCTTGGCAAAGCCGCCCACCAGACGCACGGCGTCGCGGCTGTTCAGCCGTTCCTTGATCTGGCCCTGGAATTGCGGGTCCAGCACCTTGGCCGACAGCACAAAGCTGGCGCGGGCGAACACGTCTTCGGGCAACAGCTTCACGCCCTTGGGCAAAAGACTGTGCAATTCGGCAAAGCCCTTCACCGCACCGAACAGGCCTTCGCGTAGACCGGACTCGTGCGTCCCGCCGGCCGGTGTCGGGATCAGGTTGACGTAGGACTCTCGCACGGCGTTGCCGTCTTCGGTCCAGGCCACAACCCACTGGGCGCCCTCGCCTTCGGCAAAGTTCTCGTGGTCGGCCCCGGCGTACTGCTGGCCTTCGAAGAACGGCACCATCAATTCGGCGCCGGTCAGCGCTTCGGCCAGGTAACCGCGCAGGCCATCCTGGTATTGCCACGTCTTGGTGTCGCCGCTTTTCTCGTTGACCAGCGTGACTTTCACGCCGGGCAGCAGCACGGCCTTGCTACGCAACAGGTGCGTCAGTTCGCCCAGCGGAATATTGGGGCTGTCGAAATATTTGGCATCGGGCCAGACGCGCACGCGGGTGCCCGATTTCTTGCGGCCGCCCTGGTCGTACGGCGCCAGGGGTTCAGCAACGTCGCCGCCCTTGAACACCAGCCGGTTGACCGCGCCGTCGCGCCAGACCACGACTTCAAGCCGGGTCGCCAGCGCGTTGGTGACAGAAACGCCCACCCCGTGCAGCCCGCCCGAGAAGGCATAGGCGCCGCCGCCCGCCTTGTCGAACTTGCCGCCCGCGTGCAGGCGGGTGAAGACCAATTCGACGACGGGCGCGCCTTCTTCGGGATGCAGGCCGACGGGGATGCCCCGGCCGTCATCCTCGACGGACACGCTGCCATCACTGTGCAGCGTGACCTGGATCTGTTTGCCGTAGCCGGCCAAGGCCTCGTCTGCGGCGTTATCAATGACCTCCTGCACAACGTGCAGGGGGTTTTCGGTGCGGGTGTACATGCCCGGGCGCTGGCGCACGGGCTCCAGCCCCTTCAGGACGCGAATGGACGCCTCGGTGTAACGTGGAGTGGCCAAGTTATCCCCAACATCTGTGGAAAAAAACCGACATTTTACGGATAAGCCTAGATTCTGCGCGGCTCCCGGTGGGTTGCGCACGACCTGACCAACTCCGAATTCGGTAGGATGATGACAGTCACAGCCAGCGCGTCAGGGCTTCAATGCCCGGATCACAAACGACTGCGCCGCAACATCCTACACAAAACCAGCAAACCCTGTTGTTATTAACAGTGGTATGCCTGTTGTTATTGACAGTGGTATGCTTTAATCCATTCCACATACAAGAACAACGGCAAGGCGCGTTCCTTTTTACGCGCCTTTTGCTGCCGAACCGAGAATCACCATCATGAGCGACCAAATCAAGAACGTCAGTGACGCAAGCTTCGATGCCGATGTGTTGAAATCCGGCCAGCCGGTGCTGGTGGACTACTGGGCTGCCTGGTGTGGCCCCTGCAAGATGATTGCCCCGATCCTGGAAGAAGTCGCCACCGAGTACGCAGGTCGCCTGACGATCGCGAAGCTGAACGTGGACGAAAACCAGGGTACCGCCACGAAGTACGGCATCCGCGGCATCCCCACCCTTATGCTCTTTAAAGACGGCCAAGCCGCCGCCACCAAAGTTGGCGCGCTGTCGAAGTCGCAACTCACTGCATTCCTGGACGGCGCGTTGTAAACTGCGTGCTGTGAACGAAGGCGCCGCCCTGGAGGCGGCGCTCATTCAATACCGCGCGAGCCCGTCCGTGGCGCGCCGCCAGAACCCTCCTTTACTTTTCCCCCACATTCACCGCGATGCACCTCAACGAACTGAAGGCGCTGCACGTTTCGCAGCTGCTCGAAATGGCCGCTGGCCTGGAAATCGAGAACGCCAACCGCCTGCGCAAGCAGGAATTGATGTTCGCCATCATGAAACGGCGCGCCAAGCAAGGCGAGCAGATCTTTGGCGACGGCGTTCTGGAAGTCCTGCCTGACGGCTTCGGTTTCCTGCGCTCGCCCGAGACCTCGTATCTGGCCAGCACGGACGACATCTACATCTCGCCCTCGCAGATCCGCCGTTTCAACCTGCACACCGGCGATTCCATCGAAGGTGAAGTGCGCACGCCGAAAGACGGCGAACGCTACTTTGCGCTGGTCAAGGTGGATAAGGTCAACGGCGTGGCGCCCGAAGCGATCAAGCATCGCATCATGTTCGAAAACCTGACGCCGCTGCACCCGAACCGCACGATGCGCCTGGAACGGGACATCAAGAGCGAAGAGAACCTGACGGGCCGCATCCTGGATGTGTTCGCCCCGATCGGCATGGGCCAGCGCGGATTGATCGTCGCCAGCCCCAAGTCCGGCAAGACGGTGATGATGCAGCACATCGCGCATGCCATCACCACCAACTACCCGGACGCCGTCATGATCGTCCTGCTGGTGGACGAGCGCCCTGAAGAAGTGACCGAAATGCAGCGCACGGTGCGCGGCGAAGTGGTGGCGTCGACCTTTGACGAACCCGCCACGCGCCACGTGCAAGTGGCTGAAATGGTTATCGAAAAGGCCAAGCGCCTGGTCGAAATGAAGAAGGACGTCGTGATCCTGCTGGACTCGATCACCCGTCTGGCCCGCGCCTACAACACCGTTGTGCCGGCCTCCGGCAAGGTGCTGACCGGCGGTGTGGACGCCAACGCCCTGCAACGTCCGAAGCGCTTCTTCGGCGCCGCCCGTAACCTGGAAGAAGGCGGTTCGCTGACCATCCTGGGTACGGCGCTGATTGAAACCGGCAGCCGCATGGACGAAGTCATCTACGAAGAATTCAAGGGTACGGGCAACTCCGAAGTCCACCTTGAGCGTCGTCTGGCTGAAAAGCGCGTCTACCCGTCCATCAACCTGAACAAGTCGGGCACGCGCCGCGAAGAACTGCTGATTGCCCCCGACCTGCTGCAAAAGGTGTGGGTGCTGCGCAAGTTCATCCACGACATGGACGAAGTGCAATCCATGGAGTTCATCCTGGACAAAATGCGTGCCACCAAGACCAACGCCGAATTCTTCGACATGATGAAGAAGAAGTAAGCCGACATTCGGTAAGCCGGCGCCCTGCGTCAAAGAAAAAACCGCCTGCATTGCATACAGGCGGTTTTTTTATGGGCTCAGTGCACTGGCTTGGCGCTAATGTTCGATGAATTCCGGCATGGCGCCCCGGGCTGGCGCCGTGAAGGGGCGCGGCGTCTGCTTGTCTGCCGGCTTGTCGCCTGACTTGTCGCCTGACTTGTCGCCCGACTTGTCGCCCGACTTGCCCGCGGCTTCGATGGGCTCGATCTGCGGATCGTCCCAGTTACCCGTCACCGAATATTCCATCGTCATTGCGCGCGCCAGCGGCTGCTTGAGCAGCCATTGCGTGACAAAAGCGCCCAGGCCGATCAGCGGATTCACGGCCAGCGCCGTCACCATGGCCGCCCCGCTGGCATCCAGGTTGGGGATCACCACCGCCTTCAAGTCCCAGCGTTCGCTGATGATGTTCACGCCGCCCGCCAGAACAATCGCCGCCACGGGCCCGTTGATCTTGTAGCCTTCGGTGGACATCTTGCCGTCGGCCATCTTCACGCGGCCCCGGATGGTATCGAACGGGAACCCGTCGCGCAGCAGGTTGGTCGGGTTGACATCCAGCCGCGCCAGACGTTGCAGCGATTGCAGCGACAACAATTCCAGCAGCCGGGCGGTACGGGAATTCACGTGCATGAAGCGGCCCTTGTCCAGGCTGATATCGACCTCGCCCGCCACATCCGCCACCTTGTGCGTCCACGGCAGATTGCGCCAGGTTGCCTTGCCTTGCGCGGTGCCCGAGCCGCCCGACACGACGTTCTCGAAGCCGATGCGGTTCATGAACTTGCCCAGGTCCACGAAGTTGGCGTTGACGTCCACGCTCAGGCCCCGATCGGGTCCTTCCAGCCGCCACGTGCCGGTGGCGTTCAGGTTGGCGGCATCGTTGGTGATCGTCAGTTTGTCCAGCCGCCACTGGCGCCCGCGTGCCAGGTTCGTGCCCACCACCTGAAGCTCGCCTACGTTCTTGCCATACAGAAAGAACTCCTTCGCTTGCAGGTCGATGGCCGGAATATCGGACAAGTCGTTGCCGGACGCCAGGGCCTTGTCGGCTTCGTTCGTGTCGCCCTCGCCGCCGAACGCCAGGTGCTTCATTCGCGCCTTGATCTGGCCCGCGATTGCGCCCGAGGCCTCCTGCCATTCCAATGACCCGGTCGCCTGGCGCGACTGGATGTCCACCCGCCACTGAGACGGCCCGGGACGCATGGCATACAGCGTCAGGTCATTAAGCGTGTAGCCGCTGGTGCGCAACATGCCGGTGGCCAGGCTGATGCGTTCAGGCGGCGGGAATACCGGTTTTTGCGCGGCTTTCTTGGCGCCGCTTTTGCCCGCCGGCGTGTCGAACCCGTCCACCACGGCTTCCCAGCCGTCCATGTCGAGTCCTGGCAGGCTGGCGTTCAGGCTCATTCCGCGTTCCGGCAAGCTGGCGGGCCGGCCGATGCCCAATGCGCCCCGGGCAAAGTAAGACGGCGCCCCATCAGCAGGGTCGCGCTCGAACAGCGCGTTGACGTTCTCGCCCAGGCTGGCCGTCAGCCAGCGGCGGTCTTTTGAGCCGCGGTCCTGGGCCGTTCCCCACTGCAATTTCAGTAATTGCGATGACGACGCCGCTTTGCCCACGGGCGCCGGCATGTCGATGGCCATGCCCGAAAGATTCGATTCCATCGAGATCTCGACCGATCCGCCCTTCTGATAACCCAGCCGCCCCTTGTAGGCCGTCTTGCCCGAAAAGCGCGACATCGAAGGCATATTGCCCAACTGCGTCAATCCGCCCGCCGTCAGGGCTCCTTCAAACTGAAGCGCGTCCGAGTTCTGCGCCAGGGTGCCGAAAATCTTCACCGGCCCGCCCAGGAACTGCGCGCGCAGTTCTTTGGTCTGCACCCCTTTTTCCGAGAATTCCAGATCGCCGTGCATGTCCTTGAGCAAGGGCATTTCCGGCATGAAGGTAAAACTGTTGTCCGAGAACAGGATGTGCCCCTGCACCTGCGTGTCGTCGGTGTTCAACAAGGGCACCTTAAGCTTCAGCGGCACCCGCCAGTCACCGGTGCCGCGCGCCTCGTCCAGCGCGCCGTCCAACAGACCGCCAAGCGGGGAATTGGCCGCCATCGCCAGATAGGCCGACACCGGGCCGTACGTCTCGCCGTTGAGCAACAATTCCGCGCCCTGGTCCATGTCGGGAATGGTGGCGGTCACGGCCCCCATATTCAGCGTCTGGCCGGGTCCGGTGCGCGCGGTGGCACCGCCTGCGCTATCCAGCTTCAGGCTGACCTTGTCGATACGGAAGTTGCCGGACAGATTCTCCAACATCGGCCAGCCTTTGCGTCGCTGGCCGGGAGGCGCGTAATCGACCTTGGCGCCCGCATAGGCGCCGGCGATGACGAATTCGCCCGTTGCGTTGGGCGCGGCGAACGGGAAATCGTCCAGGTCGCCCTTGAGCAAGATAGAGGCCGACCGCATTTCCCCGGCGGGCAAGCCTACGGCCAGCCATTCCCGGGCGTCGGCGTTTACCTCAAGCGGCAGGTAGCGGTGGATAGCCGACATAGCGCCGCGCACCATCGTGCCGCGCATGTCGACGCTGCCGGCCGCTGTCTTGCCTTCGCGCTTCCACTGGCCCTGCAAGCGCACGTCCAGGTCGTCGTTCACCACGTGCAGGCCGGCCACGTCGACAAACCAGTTTTTCGCATCGGGCCCTTTCACCTGCGCGTCCACGGCCAATTCACGCGCGACCAGGGTAGGTTCCTGGAACACGCCCGGCAGCGTCACTTGCAGGTGCTGCGCCGCGCCCTTCAGCGACACATCGGCCGCCCCCGGGCTGCGCGCCAACGGCACGCCTTCAACCTGGAAAAAATCGCCGGGCAGCCCCTGCAAACGGAATTGCGCCGAGGCGCCGCGTACTGCCGTGCCGTCCTTGGAGGCCGCCCAATTCACCCCGCGCACCGCCACGTCGGTCGTCAGATCGGTGAACTTGCCGCGCTCCAGTTGCAGCCACGCGCGGGCGGCAATGCGGCCGGAGATGACCGGGGCCGGTGCCCACGGCGCCCACGCTTGCGGTTCGACGTCATCAAGCTCTGTATAAAGCTGGCCGCTCCAGCTGGCGGGGTTGGACGAGTTGGCCGCGAACAGGCTGCGATTGAATTCGCCGCGCAGTTCAACCTTGCGCGCCAGCGCATCGCCGGCCGAGGCGCGCAGCACGAAGCGATGCGACAGGCTGCCGTTGCGCATCAGAAAATCGACGCCGGTCAACGGCAGCGCGGGCGCGCGCCGTAGATCGTCTTGCCAGATGATGGTCGCGTCACTAATTGCCAATTCGCGCTGACGCACCAGCCAGCGCAACGCGGGGTGGTCCAGATCGGACCGATGGTCGCTGGCATTCAGGTCGATGTTCTGGCCGGCCACCCATAGATGATTATCGGGATCGCGGCGCAGGGTCAGTTCAGGCTTGCGCACCTGCAAGCGCACCAGACGGGGCGACAAGGTCAGCACGCTGCGCCACGCCAGCACGGCGGATACGGAAGGCAGGGACAGAACCGGCGTGGCGCTGTCGTCCACCACTTGAACCGATGTCAGGTCCAGGCGGGGGTTCAGGCCCTGCCACTCGGCCTTGATGTCCCCGATGGTGACGCGCGCGCCCAGCGCCTCGCTGGCGTACGCTTCAATCTGTGGACGCCATTCGCCCACACGGGGCAGCACCCAATAGCGCACGCTTAGAAAGCCGACCGCCACCACGCCATAGATGATCAGCGCGGCCCAGAACAGGCAGCAGAGCACGCTACGCGTGCGCGGCACGGGGGCTTTTTTTGAAACAGACACGGATCGGTGGGCAGGAGAATATGTCTTGCGGTATCGTCCCCACTTATACCTGAAACGCGTCCATTCGTCTGCCGCCCCCACGCCATGTCCTCGCCCTCTTTGCTTGCCCCCGCCCTTGCCTGGTCCGGTCATTTGCGCCGCCGACTGGACGCCCATCCCGACCTGGCCGCCTGGCTTGCCGATGCCGTGCAGCAGCCCGTCACGGCCGCCCGCATGGCGCAATGGCAGGCCGAGCTGGCCGGCCCCAATGCGCCGGACATCCTGCCCGTGGATACCTGCCGCATGGTGCTGCGCAAATTACGCGAACGCGTCTTCAGCGTATTGATTGTGCGCGACTTGTCCGGGCAGGCCGATCTGGAAGAAGTGGTGGGCGCGATGACCACGTTGGCGGACATCGCGGTGGCGCAAGCCTACCGCAGCGTGGCCACCGACCTGGCGGCCGTGCACGGCGTGCCGCGCGACCCGGCCTCGGGCAAGCCCCAGGAAATGCTGATTGTCGGCATGGGCAAGCTGGGCGGGTGCGAGCTGAACGTGTCCTCGGACATCGACCTGATCATGCTGTATGGCGAAGAAGGTGAAACCGATGGCCCACGCCGCATCAGCCACCACGAGTTCTACGGCCGCCTGACGCGACGCATGATGCCGGTGATTTCGGAAGTGGATGCCAACGGCCAGGTATTCCGCACGGACCTGCGCCTGCGACCCGACGGTGACGCCGGCCCGCTAGCCTGGAGCCTGGATGCGCTGGAACACTACCTGATCGGCCAGGGGCGCGAATGGGAACGTTATGCCTGGTTAAAGGCGCGCATCATGCCCGCCCAGGCCTTTGAAGGCAGCGACAGTGCCGCGCAGGCCCGCCAGCTGGAAAGCCTGCGCGTGCCGTTCGTTTATCGCAAGTACTTTGACTTTGATGCGCTGGCCGCGCTGCGCGCGCTGCGCGAACGTATTCGGCAGGATTGGCAACGTCGCGCCATGGCGCGCAACGGTATCGACAGCGCCAACAATATCAAGCTGGGTGACGGCGGCATCCGCGAGATCGAATTCGTGGTGCAGCTGGCACAACTGATACGCGGCGGTCGCATGCCCGCCCTGCAAAAGCGTGGCCTTTTGGAAGCGCTGCACGCCGAGCGCGTTGCGGGCCTGGTGCCCGAGGACGACGCGCGCAGGCTTGAAGAGGCCTACCGCTACCTGCGCCGTACCGAACACGCCTTGCAGTATCGCGAAGACGAACAAACGCACCTCCTGCCCGGCGACCCGGAACACCGAGCCGCGCTGGCCGCTGCGCTGGGCATGAGCCATGACGATTTTGAAAGCACGCTGGCCGCGCACCGCAAATTCGTTTCGCAAACGTTCCGCAACGTATTCCGCATGGTTGGCATGGGCGACGCCGAGGACACCGGCACGTCCGGCGACGCCTCCGACGACGCCGAAGAACCCGACAACGAATGCGAACTGGCCGAGCAGATCCGCCAGGCTTTCGGCGACGAGGCCCAAGATTTGTTGCGGCGTACCGAGACCCTGCTGGGCAGCCATCGCGTGCGCAGCCTGCCCGAGAGCAGCCGCCGCCGCATGGAAACGCTGCTGCCCGCCGCGCTGCGCGCCGCGCGGCAGACCCCGGCACCGCTGAACGCCGCTGTGCGCCTGTTTGACCTGATCGAAAAAATTGCCCAGCGCAGCGCCTATCTGGCGCTGCTGGCCGAATACCCCGACACCCTGGCGCGCGTGGCGCGCATGGTGGCGGCCAGCCCGTGGGCGGCGCAGTACCTGACGCAGCACCCGTTGCTGCTGGATAGCCTGATTGACTGGCGCACCTTGTTCCAACCGCTGGACTTCGCGCAGATCGCGCGCCAACTGACCGCCGACCTGGACGCTTGCCGGCTGCCCGATGGCTCGCCGGACATCGAACGCCAGATGAACCTGATGCGCGACGTACAGCGCCAAGCCAGCTTCCAGTTGCTGGCGCAGGATCTGGAAGGCGAACTCACGGTTGAAAAACTGGCCGACCAATTGTCGGCGCTTGCCGACCTGCTGCTGACCGAAACCATTCGCCGCGCCTGGCCGCTGGTGAACAAGCTGGAAGGCGAACCGCCCCGATTCGCGGTCATCGCGTATGGCAAGCTGGGCGGCAAGGAACTTGGTTATGCATCCGACCTGGACCTGGTGTTTCTGTTCGACGATCCGCGCGAGGACGCCGCCGAGGTCTATGCCAAGCTGGGCCGTCGCATGACGTCGTGGCTGTCAACGATGACCTCGTCGGGCCGGCTGTATGAAGTGGACCTGCGCCTGCGGCCCGATGGTGACGCCGGGCTGCTGGCCGTTTCCATGGAAGCGTTCGAGCAATATCAGCACAAGCATGCCTGGGCCTGGGAACACCAGGCGTTGACCCGCGCGCGCTTTGCCGCCGGGGATGCCAACGTGGGCGCCCGTTTCGAAGCCATCCGCGAAGCGATCCTGGTGCAGCCGCGCGACCCCGCTGCGCTGCGCGACGAAGTGCTGGCGATGCGCGAGAAAATCAACGCCGGCCATCCCAACACCAGCCAGCAGTTTGATTTGAAACACGACCGCGGCGGCATGGTCGACGTGGAATTCGTGACGCAGTACCTGGTGCTTTGCTATGCGGGAACGCACCCGGTGTTTGTGAAGAACCTGGGCAACATCACGCTGTTGCGTCTGGCGGGCGAAGCCGGGCTAATCGCGCCCGAGCTGGCCGCGCGCGCGGCAGACGCCTACCGCACCTTGCGCCGCGTGCAGCACCAGCTGCGCATGCAGGGCGTGGAAAAGGCGCGCGTGGGGCCGGATCAACTGGTGGAGGAACGCACGGCGGTGCGCGAGCTGTGGGACTCGGTTATGGCGCCGATGTCGGGGCCGATGTCGGGCTCAAAGACGGGGGCACAGCCGGGGTGACGTCCGGGGTTACAGCCTGGGCGCCCCTAAGTGATAGCCGCGTGATAGCCGCGTGATAGCCGCGTGAGGGTCGCGTGATGGCCGCGTGATGGCCCCGGTCTTGGCCCGAGCGCCGGCCGGGCACGGCAACTCGCGGTAAAATAAGGCGTTTTTCGTCTTTTTCCCGTGCACGCCATGTCCGAACTCGTCCGCCCCAAGCTTGACCTTCCCGCCGGCCGTAGCAAAGTGCTGATGCACTCGTGCTGCGCGCCCTGTTCTGGCGAAGTCATGGAAGCCATGACGGCTTCCGGCATCGACTACGCGATCTACTTCTACAACCCGAACATCCATCCGGTAAAAGAGTACGAGATCCGCAAGCAGGAGAACATTCGCTTTGCCGAGCAGCACGGCATCGAATTCATCGACGCCGACTACGACATGGATAACTGGTTTGACCGCGTCAAGGGCATGGAAGACGCCCCCGAGCGCGGCGAACGCTGCACCGCCTGCTTCGACATGCGCTTTGAGCGCACAGCCCTGTATGCACACGAGCACGGCTTTGACACCATCACCAGCTCGTTGGGCATTTCGCGCTGGAAAGACATGAACCAGATCAACGGCTGCGGCGAACGCGCCGCCGCCCGCTACGACGACCTGATCTACTGGACCTACAACTGGCGCAAAGGCGGCGGTTCGGCCCGCATGATCGAAATCAGCAAGCGCGAGAACTTCTATCAGCAGGAATATTGCGGCTGCGTGTATTCGCTGCGCGATACCAACCGCCATCGCCGCGCGCAAGGGCGCGACCGCATTCACATCGGCGTGAAGTTCTACGGCAAAGAAGACCTGATCAACGAAGAGCAGCTGTAAATACCGGCCGCGCCTTGCGCCATCGGCCCCTGCCTTCTACCGTCGGCTCTGCCTTTCAACGCCCTTCCCGCCGATATTCTGACGGCGACGCGCCGAAGCGCTTGCGGAAAGCGTGGCTGAAGCGGGCCGCATCTGAAAACCCAAAGCGATACGCGATATCACCGATCTGCCGCGCCGCCTGCGAGGCATCGCGCAGCACGTCGCGGCTGCGTTCCAGCCTGGCGCCAAGAATGAACTCGGCCGGCGTCGTCGACGCCAGCGCGAACAGGTTGTACAGATAGCGGCGCGACATCCGAAACACCGCCGCCGTCGAGACCGGCGACAGATTCGGATCGTGCAGATTTTCCATGATGTACTGCTGAACGCGCCGCAATTGCGCCTGCTTGACCCCTACCTGGTCTTGATCGACCTGCCCGCCCGTCCGCTCGCTGATATCCAGCCCCATCATTTGCAGCACCGCGTTGGCGGCGTCGCGCGCGGCGCTTTCCGATAGATGGGCGTGTTCGTTCAGCGCCACCCGCAGCAGATCCATCGCCATGCGGCCGCAGCCTTGCCGCGCGCTAAAGCTGCGCGCCACCGCGTTTTGCATGTGTGGCTGCCAGGTCTGGGCATGCTTGCCCGGCACCTGCATCACCAGGAAATGAGCGCCCTCATCAACGTCAACCTCGTAGGGGCGCGTGGTGTCGTAGATGCTCCATTCACCCGGCGTCAGCAAGGCGTTGCGGCTGGATTGGCGAATTTCGCTGCGCCCCGACAATTGCAGCGTGACTTTGTAGCCGGCCTGCTCGGACTGGCCCGCCAGCAGCTTGCTGCGGCGCACGCGCTGCGCGCTGCTGCGCAATTCGCTGACGTGCATCCAGCCCAGCGAATCCACCGCCACGCTATTGCAAAAACGCGCGGAAGATACCGCCGATACTTCCAAGGGTACGAAGGTGCTGCTGATGCTTTCCTGCCAGCTGGCGCAATCCAGAAAATGACGGGGCGTGCTGCGCAACAAGGACGATGACATGGCGACTCCGGCGTCTGGAAACGGCGTGCCTTTTGTGCCTGGATCGGCCAGCTCCGTGGCACAGCTACAGCGTTCGGTGGATGGATGCTGCCTCTTTCTAGCACCACGCCTGACGGGCGAGTATCGGTGACAACCCCTAAAAATTGTCCGGACTAGGGCTTTCTGTCGCTACCGTAAGAATAATCAGACAAGGTGAACCCCCTTAACGCCAACGCCTTGGCCAGCTCATGCCGAACGGGCACCACATCGTCATAGCGGCGCGGCCGTGCAGCCGCCACTTCCGCTTCGTTATAGGGAACAAAATCCGCCGGCAACTGGGCCGGGCTGAATTCGGTCAGCACCCAGTTCAGCACGTCGGCAAGTTCGGCATGACTCAGCTGCGAATGCGCGGCGCCCGGCACTCGGACCAGATACTCGCGCCCGGCGGGCAAATGCACGAATGCCCCCACCGATTGCCGAAAATCGGGAATGCCGTGCGGGTTGCTGCCACGACCGTCCACGCGATGGCAACCCGCGCATTGCAGGACGTAGTCGGCCCTGGCGGTTTGCCGCAGGCGGTCGGCCGGGGGGGTATCGCCCTGGGCCGCCGCCTGCCCGAAAACAAACAGGGCGAAGGCGGTCGCCCAGCACCGCCTTCGCATGCGCGCGTTGCCGCCCTGCCTCATGGTTTGGCCGGCGCCTTCGGTTGCGGTTTGG
This sequence comes from Achromobacter sp. ESBL13, assembly GCF_036668755.1. Lineage (NCBI taxonomy): Bacteria > Pseudomonadati > Pseudomonadota > Betaproteobacteria > Burkholderiales > Alcaligenaceae > Achromobacter > Achromobacter sp. ESBL13. Next base: position 120,965 of record NZ_JAZEVT010000009.1, read on the forward strand.
CCATGCCCACGATTACCGAGGTTGTGCAGTGAAAGATTGAGGACTCATTTGACATGCACCAGTTCACGTCGTTGTGCAGGAACATCTGATAGCCCGGACGCTCGCGCTCGGCGGCCGCGCACATGCACTTGCCGCAAGCCGTCTTGCCGCAGCAGTCGTTGTAGCTGATGAGATAGTCCTTGCCGTCCAGCGGGTTATGGCAGGTGCCCACCCACGACACGGCGGACGGCGAGGTGCCGGGCGGGCACGATGTCATGCTGCCGCCGCAGCACGAACATAAAAACCCGTCCACCGCGCAGTAGCGCCAGTAATCGCAAGCCGTGTCGTCCGTTTGCGGCTTTTTCCCGGCGGCAGGCGCCGAGCGGGCAACCGGCAGCACCGGCACCAGAAACGCGGTGCCGACCAGCAGCTTGCCGATGCGATTCAACACGCTGCGCCGCGACGTGGCGTGCGCGACCGAGCGCGTGGCGCGCTCTCCCAATTTATCCAGCCAGTGCATTGCGGCTCTCCTTGCGGGAAATCTGGGTTTCGTTCAGCGTGCCCGCCGCCAGGAATTCCTGTACCGACGCCACGCCAAGTTCCTTGGCCGTGAACAGGCTTTCGAGTTGCTCGCGGGAGTTGATCAGCCCCTTGGCGCGCAGGATGCCGGTTTCGTCCAGCAGCACCGCGTAAGGCAGCTTGCTGATCTGGAACTTCATGCCCAATTCGGTGGACAACACGTAGGGGAATCGTTCCAGACCGGCCTGCTTGTAGAACGCAAGATGCTCGGGCATCTCGCCATCGCTGGCCAGCACAATGCGCAACCACGCGCTTTCCGTCGCTGCAACCGATTTCAGGATGGGCAACAGCTTCTTGCACACCGGGCAGGTGGGCGACAGAAAGAACAGCAGCTGACTGTGTTGGCCGCGTTCGCCGATGGTGATGCGGCGGCCCAGCAGATCGGCCAAGGCAAAGTGTGGCGCGGGCTCGCCCACGGCGGGGCCCTTGTCCATCGTCAGCGCCCCCATCGGCGCCACGCGTTCGTACAGCACGCCGATCTGGCGCGACAGGGCCAGGATGACGAGCACCAGGCACAGCACCACGCCCCACAACAGGAAATTGGAAATGATCAAGGCATCCATATGAAACTCCTTCAAAGGTTCCGTAGCTTGAGATGCGAGGCCAACAGGTGATTGGCGGTGAAGTACAGGCCCACGGCGGTCATTGCCAAGCCGAACACGGCGGCGGCGTCCGCCCATTGCAGGCCGCTCGCGTGCCCCGCCAGCGATGCCAGCGCCGGCAGCGTCCATAGCGCTAGCGCGCCGTTGCGCAGCACCAGCCACCATGTCAGGCCGCCGTGCGCCCCGCCCGGCGCCTTGGCAACCGGCCCCGAACATCCGCAGTCGATATCCCGGTGCCCGCGCGCCAGGTTGATCGCCAGCGCCAGCGTCGCCACGGCCAGCACGCCCAAGGCCAGCGCGGCGCCGAGCGGCTGGCGCCCCGGTATCAGCAACAACGCGCCCGCCGCGATCTCGGCAAGCACGTAGCCTCGTGCAAACGCGCCGACAAGGCGGGCCGGCAGCAGGTCGTAACCGGAGACAGCCGCTGTGAACGCTGTCAGGTCCTTGATCTTTTCAAGCGCGCCCAACAGCAGCACACATGCCAGCGCGGCGCTGGCGCCGTAGAACAACACGGGATCATTCATGGCGTGCTCCGGACGGGTTGCGGCTCGACCTGCACCGCGGTTTCGCCCGCAGCCTGAATGGTGGTCTTGAAAACCGGCGCCGTCGGCGCGGCGTCGAACACGCCGACATTGCTGCCGTCGATGGTGAACAGCCGGGGCTTGTCGTCCTGCGATACCGACATCGACACCGCGCCCTTGCCCGGCACGCGCGCGATGCGCTTGCGCGATTCGAGGTCATACACCCAGATTTCCGCAGCGGGCGCCTTGTGCGTGCCTTCCGCTCCGTTGGGATGCATGCCCACGTACAGCCGCTTCAGCGCGCGGTTCACAGCCAGCAGGTTGTAGCCGCCGGGCCGCCAGCCGCGATCTTTGCCGGTGGCGTCCAGCAGGGACCATGGCGCACCAAACTGCACGTCCTTGCCGCTGAAGTCGGCGGTGTAGACGTTGCCGTTGAAAGATACGAAGTAGAAGGTGTCGCCCAGGTTGTCTGTGTGCGTGAAGATGGGATCCTTTTCCACGTCGAACATCGGCTTGCTGCGCTGCTGGGTCGCGGGCTTGCCCGCGGCGTCCAGGTCGATGGTCAACAGCGCGCCATCACCGCAGATGGTGGTGAAGCTACGCGGGCGGGACGGCAACGGGATGACGCTCCAGCACCCCGCCGCCGCCGTGATTTCGTCGGCGAACTGACGCGTCTTCAGGTCGACCACGGTGACCGACGTAGCCGGCGTCGCGTTCTGCACCAACAGCAGTTCACCGTCCGTGGTCTGGCGCAGATAATTGCGGTAATTCAGCGCTTGCGCCCGCTTGTTCGGAATCGGCACTTCGTACTTCGGGGTCAACGTTTCGGCGTCCCATGCTTCGATGACGTCGGTGCGCTTGCCGCGATTAAGCCGCTCGTAATAGGACGTCATGACGTAGATGTCCTGGCCGTTGGCCGATACCGTCATGTGGCCGTTGAACGAGGTGGGCACCAGGCCCAGGAATTTGCCGGTGTCGCCGTCGTAGACGTTGATGCGGCTGTCGACCATATGGTTGAAGGCCACGTCCATGACGTAAAGCCGGTGTGCGTTGGCCGAGGGCAAGCGGGTGCCGCCCTTCAGCTCTTCTATGGGCAGGTCGGCCCAGGCTAGGCCCGTGACGCTGACCAAGGCCGCGCACAGCGCCCATCGGCCCACCCGCGACGCCCGTGATCTGGCTTGAGGCGCAATCATCGATATTCTCCTGGTGTCATGATCCGATTCCCTAGAAGGCGTAGACGTAGCGCAGTTGAACGCCGCGCATCCTAGGCCCGTTCTCGACCTTGAGGTCGTGGATGTACTGCATCTGAATCTGGTTGGCGTCATTGATCTGGTGGGTCAGTTCAGCGGCCAGTTGGTGATTGCGCGCGCGGGTCGCCACGGTTTCGCCTGACGACGTTTCTCGTCCGCCCGTTTCGTAGCGGTAGCGGATGCCGGTGTAGGTGTCGGGCGTCAGGTTGGTGGAGGCCAACGCAAAGAAGCGGAACGACGGGTCCTTTTTCAGCGTCTGGCCGTACCAGTCGGTATTGCGGCCGTAAATTTCCACTTCGGCGATCGCCTCCAGAAACGTGGATTCCCCTACGCCCTGGACGAAGGAAAAGTCCTGGATGGTGGACCAGCGGTTCTTGCCGGGCGACACGTCGGGTCGCGAGCCGTCGTGGCGCCCTACCGGGGCCACCACGAACGGTTCCCAGGCGAACCAGGTCTTGGTCTGCTCGTTGTTGTAGAGCCAGATGGCCGAGCCCAGCGTGACGTCGCCGATGCCGGTTTGGTGATCGCCCGGCACGCCAGGCAGGTCCAGCGACGTGCGAGTCATCGGAATGATGAACTCCAGTTGCACCGTCTTGCCGTAGAAATCCCGGTAGTGCATCTGGCGATAGACCAGCGCGTTGACGTCGACTGACGCCCCCTGCACGCGTTTGCCTTCCGAATACAAGCCGGACGAGCGCAAGCCGGCCAGGTAGCCCGCCACGATGTTGGTGCCCACCGGCGCCGGGATCCAGTCGCGCGCGCTGGGGTCGCCCGCCCACGCCGGCTGCGATGCGCCCGCCCATGCCAGCATCAACGCGGCGCCCGCGCGGATGTGGCGGTATGTCATGCCTGCCATCCCATACCCCTTGGTCTGTTCTAGTACGCAATGCAAACCGACTTCTTCTCCAGATACATCTCAATCACGGCCCTGCCATGTTCGCGGCCGACGCCTGATTGCTTGAACCCGCCAAACGGCATGTTGGGATCCAGCATGTTGTGCGTGTTGACCCACACCGTGCCCGCATCGATTTGCGGGATCAGGCGCTGCACGCGCGTCAGGTCGTTGCTCCAGATGCTGGCGCCCAGTCCGAATGCGCTGTCGTTGGCCAGACGCACCGCGTCATCCAGCGTGTCGAACGATTGCGCCACGACGACGGGCCCAAAGATCTCTTCCTGGGCGATGCGCGCTTGTTGCGGCACATCGGCGAACACGGTGGGGCGCACGAAGTAGCCGTCGCCATCGCCCGCCGCCCCCCCGGCCAGCACCCGCCCGCCTTCGGCCCGGCCGATACCGATGTAGTCCAAGACACGCTGCTGATGGCGCGCCGAAATCAGCGGACCGATCTGCGTGGCGGGGTCAAAGCCCGACCCCAGCGTCATGCCGGCGGCCACGTCGGCCAGCCCCTGCACCACTCTGTCATACAGACCGCGTTGCACATACAGGCGTGAACCCGCCGTGCAGACCTGGCCTTGGTTGAAGAAGATGGCGGCGGCGGCGCCTTGCACGGCGCGGTCCACGTCGCAGTCATCCAGGACGATGACGGGGGACTTGCCGCCAAGCTCCAGCGACACGCGCTTCATGTCGTCCATGGCGGCCCGCCCGATCAGCTTGCCGACTTCGGTAGAGCCGGTGAAAGCGATTTTGTCGATACCCGGATGCGCAACCAGCGCCGCGCCGGCAGTCTCGCCGCGACCGGTGATCACATTGACGACACCGGGCGGAAAGCCGGCCTGAAGCACCAATTCGGCCAGCCGCAACGCGGTCAGCGGGGTTTCCTCGGCGGGCTTCAGCACCACGGTGCAGCCGGTGGCCAGGGCGGGCGCGATCTTCCACACCGCCATCAACAAGGGAAAATTCCACGGAATGATGGCGCCGACCACCCCAACGGGCTGCGCCAGCGTGTAGGCGCTGTAGTGCACGCCGGGCGGAAACGGAATCGACAACGACAGGGTGTCGCCCGTGATCTTGGTGGCCCATCCAGCCATGTAGCGCAGCCACTGTGCGCCCGCGCCCACTTCCAGGCCCTGCGCAATGCCCAGCAGCTTGCCGTTGTTCAACGTCTCCAACCGGGCCAGTTCGGTGCCGTGCTGTTCAAGCAGGTCGGCCAGCTTCAGCAGCAGCCGTTCGCGGCCGGCGGGCAGCATGTCGCGCCACGGACCCGAGGCGAAGGCGCGTCGCGCCGCTTGCACCGCCAGATCCACCTGGGCGGGACCGGCATCGGGCTGGTGGGCGATGACGCGGCCGGTGGCCGGGTCATACACGGGGATCGGCTGGCCCTGCCCTTCGTGTACCGGCTGCCCGTCTATCAGCATGAATTCCCGGATGGCGGCCAGCTCCGGGCGGTCGCCGGCGGCGGTGTCGGTGGCGCTGCTGCGAGCTGAAGACATCTGAAAGCTCCAACGAAAAGTGTGGAGCCAGAATAGCAACGGCACTGCGCGCAGGCTTGTCGGGCCGTGCATGGGGATTTGTCATTCTGCGCACGGCGCGCGGCAGCAAAAAGGGCCGGGCAAGCCGCGCATTGCGCGCCTTGCCCGGCCCTGGTTCAGCCGGCTACGGCCTGATCCGGCCCGAGGGCCGGCAGCCGATTGTGGCGGATCAGTCCAGCATCAGCACGGTGGCGCCGGTGGTCTTGCGCGAGGCCAGCGCGGTCTGCGCTTCGCCCGCTTGCTCCAGCGAATAGCGCTGGTCGATGCGCACCTTGATCTTCTTCTTCAAGACCAGGTCAAACACTTCTTCCGAAGCAGCTTGCAGCTTTTCCAGCGTATTCACATGCACGCCCAGCGACGGTCGCGTCACGTACAGGCTGCCCTTCTGGTTCAGCACGGCCAGGTTGACGCCGGCGACCGGACCGGACGCGTTGCCGAAGCTGACCATCAAGCCGCGCGGCTCGATGCAGTCCAGTGAGGTTTCCCAGGTGTCCTTGCCCACGCCGTCGTACACAACCGGCACTTTCTTGCCCTTGGTCAATTCCAGCACGCGCTCGGCGACGTTTTCGCGCGAGTAGTCGATGGTTTCCCAGGCGCCGTTGGCGCGGGCCAGTTCGGCCTTTTCCGGGCTGGAGACGGTGCCGATCAGCTTCACGCCCAGGGCCTTGGCCCATTGGCAGGCGATCAGGCCCACGCCGCCGGCGGCCGCGTGGAACAGAATGGTCTCACCGCCTTGCAGGCGATAGGTCTGGCGGAACAGGTATTGCACCGTCAAGCCCTTGAGCATCAGCGCGGCGGCCTCGTCAAAGCCGATGCCCTTGGGCACCTTCACGACTTGGTTGGCGGGCACATTGCGTGCCTGCGCGTACGCGCCGATGGGGCTTTGGCCGTACGCGACGCGGTCGCCCTTTTTCAGGTGCTTGACGTCGGCGCCCACGGCGGTGACGACGCCCGCGGCTTCGAAGCCCAGGCCATGCGGCAGCGGATGGGGGTACAGGCCCGTACGGAAATAAATGTCGATGAAGTTCAGGCCAGCGGCGTGCTGCTCGATCGTGACTTCATTGGCGGCCGGCGCCGGCACTTCCACCTCAACCAGCTTCAGGACTTCGGGACCACCGTGTTGCTCGATACGAATTGCCTTGACGAGATTGCTGGCCATGCCGGCCTCCTTTAAATGAAAGTGATGCGAATAAATCAAGAAAACCAGACTTCAACGCGGCGGCTGGGCCTCGCGCGGGGCAACCGGTGCCGCTTTGCCGGCGCCGCCGCCCATCAATGCGAATACCCCGGTCAACACCAGCGCCGTACCCGCCATCTGCCACAAGGTGATGGGCTCGTCCAGGAACCAGGAGGCCAGGAACAGTACCGACACCGGCCCCATCATGCCCAGCAATGAGGCCGTCGGCGCGCCGATCAGCGATACCGCCCACATCAGCATGAACACCGGCACCACCGTGTTCAAGGTGGCGTGAATAACGGAATATCCATATACACCCGCCGGCTGGATCAACATTGACGGCGGGTGGATCACAAAGAACTGGATGATGCAGGCGATGCACGACACCAGCATGGCGTAGGCCACCAGACGCGTCGGCCCGACCCGTTTGATCAGTTCGCCGGAACAAATCAGGTACACAGAATAGCTTGCCGCCGAGCCAAAAACGAACAAAGACCCTAACAGCACCTCGTTGCCGGCGCCAAAGGACAGGTCGTGGGCAAACACCAGCACCACGCCCGTATAAGACAGCACCATGGCCAGCCACTGCCGGCGCTCGATGGGGCGCTTGAACCAGAACGCGGACAGCAGCACCACCAGCGATGGCGACAGAAACAGGATCAAGCGTTCAAGGCTGGCGGTGATATAGCGCAGCCCCAGAAAGTCCAGGAAACTGGACAGGTAATAGCCCAGCAGGCCCAGCACAATGACCTGCACGCGTTCCTTCGGGGTCATGACGACGATCTCGCCCCGGGCGGCGCGGCGCGACTGATACCACGCCACCGCCGCGAAGAACGGCATCGCGAACAGCATGCGAAACGCGATCAGCGTAACGGCGTCAATCCCATAGCGATAGGTAAACTTGACGACAATCGCCTTCGCGGAAAACAGCACCGCGCCAAGCATCGCCATGAGGATTCCGGCCGCGCGACCGGACGGGCTATAGAGCGGCAAAAGCTTGGCAATACGATTCATGCGATGATTTTAGATTCAGTGCAAGCCGATTTGCACGCCCCAACATCGCTTTTTGGCATCGACACCCCACGCATGACCCGACAACGCGCTCTGACGAACATCCATATTGCCGCCGTGCTATTCGGCCTGACCGGCGTTTTCGGGGAGTTGATACAAGCCAGCGCCGCCGTCATCACGCTGGGCCGCGCTTTCTTCGCGGTGATTTCGTTGGGGGTCTTTGCCCGGCTGCGCGGCAAGCCGTTGCTGGGTGTGCTGACCCCCGCGCAACTTTTCGTGCTGGTGCTGGCCGGCGCGCTGCTGGCGGCGCACTGGGTCACGTTCTTCATTGCGGTCAAGGTCGGCGGCATCGCCATCGCCACGCTGGGCTTTGCCAGCTTCCCGGCCTTCATCACGCTGTTCGAAGGCCTGCTGTTTCGCGAACGCATCCGCGCCGGCGAATGGATGCTGCTGGCTCTGGTCACGGCCGGCCTGATCCTGGTCACTCCGTCTTTCGACCTGGCGGACCAGGGCACGATCGGCCTGGCCTGGGGCTTGTTGTCCGGCCTGACGTTTGCGCTGCTTGCCCTGAGCAACCGCCGCTCTGCATCCGGCATGGACCCGATGCAGGTGGCCTGCTGGCAAAACGTGGTGGTGGCGCTGGTGATGGTGCCGTTTGCCGTGGGCCAGCTGCCGGCGTTGCCGGCGGTGGACTGGTTCTGGCTGGCCTTGCTGGGCGTGTTCTGCACCGGGCTGTCGCACTACCTGTTTGTTTCCAGCCTGACACGGTTGAACGCGCGCACGGCGGGCTTGGTAATAGCGCTGGAACCCGTTTATGCCATTGCCTTCGCATGGGCGTTGTTCAGCCAGGAACCCACGCTTCGGATGATGGCGGGCGCGGCCCTGATCGTGGCGGCAATCGTCTGGTCGGGCCTGCGCAAAGGCGCGCCCGAGGCTCCGAATCCGCGGAATTCGCAGCCTTGACAATAACTGACTAGGCAGTAAAATTCGGCCCATGAATGCCGAAACTGCCCCGCCCGCCGCCGATTCCCCCGTCCATTACCGCAGCGATCACCGCTGCATGGGGGAAGAGAACGCCGGCTACCTCATCAAGCTGGTCTATCACTCGCTGACCCGAATGCTGGATCAGGAAATGGCCCCGCTTGACCTGACCGCGATGCAATGGCGTCCGCTGGCCATGGTCTTCCTGGGGCGCGCCGACACCCCGGCCGAACTGGCCCGCCTGAACGACATGGACACCGGCGCCATGACCCGCGCGCTTGACCGGCTGGAGGCAAAGGGCCTGCTGCGGCGTAACCGCAGCCAGCAGGACCGCCGAGTCGTGAAGATTGAATTGACCGAACTGGGCGAAGCCAAGGCCCGCGAAATCGCGCCCAACATCGCCCGTTCGCTCAATCATCACTTGCGCGGTTTTTCGGCCGACGAAGTGACGCAGCTGATGCATTTCCTGCGGCGCATGATCGCCAACGGCTCGGCCTCGGGCACGGCGCCGGAACGGTGACGCCGCTTGCCCCCGTTGCTTGCCCCCGGGATCCGGGGTTTTTATTTGGCATAATGTTTGCCTAGGCAAATACAGATCAATCAATTACTTTCAGCAAACAGTCAGGATGAAACGCCTTCTTTCTACCGTATTGGTGCTAGCACTTAGCGGCTGCGCACTGATGGAACCCGGGCCCGAACCCGTTGTAGCGCTGGATGCGGCCAAACTGGGGCTGACGGCTCACGACACGGCCTGGCCCAACACGCAATGGTGGCAACGCTACGGCGACAGCCAGCTCAACGCCCTGATGGACGAAGCGCTGGCAAACAGCCCCTCTATGAGCGCCGCCCAAGCGCGGCTGGCCAAGGCCAACGCCGCTGTCAGCTCGGCCCGCGCCCCGCTGATGCCCCGCGTGGACGCCGACTACTCCCTGAATCGCGAACATTTGTCGGCCGACTACATCTACCCGGCCCCGCTGGGTGGCACCGTCGTCAGCGACAACCGGCTGGCGCTGGATTTCAGCTATGAACTGGATTTCTGGGGCAAGAACCGGTCGCGCCTGAAGTCGGCTGTGTCGGAACGCGAAGCCGCCACCGCCGACGCCCAGGCCGCGCGCAACATGCTTGCCAGCGCCACCGTGCGTGCGTACCTGAACCTGCAAAACGCCTTTGCCCAACGCGACGTGCTCAAGCGCGTAATCGCGCAGCGCGCCGACGTCTTGTCCCTGACCCAAGGCCGCTATGGCGCCGGGCTTGACACGCAGGTGGAAGTGAAACAGGCCGAGTCCTCGCTGGCGGCCGGCAACGTTGAACTGACGCAGACGGAAACCACGCTGGCGCAGCTGCGCAACCAGGTCGCGGCGCTGGCCGGCGCCGGGCCGCAGCGCGGGCAGTCGCTGGTTGCGGTGGACCTGACCGCCCCGGCGGGCGTCGTGCCCACCGCCATCCCGCTGGACCTGCTGGGCCACCGGCCCGACGTCGTGGCCTCGCGCTGGCGCGCCGAAGCCGCGCGCAGCGCCATCGACACCGCCAAGGCCGAGTTCTACCCCAACGTCAACTTGACGGCATTCGCGGGCTTTCAGGCCTTGGGCACGGGCAACCTGCTGGGCGCTGCCGCGCGCACTGCCGGCTTCGGCCCGGCCGTCACGTTGCCGATCTTCCACGGTGGCGAATTGAACGCCAACCTGGCCGGCCGCCGCGCCGACGCGGACCTTGCCGTGTCCGACTACAACCAGGCCGTGCTGGACGCCGTGCATCAAGTGGCCGACGCGCTGGACGGGCTGCGGCTGCTGGAACAGGAACGCGCCCAACAGCGCCAGGCCCGCGAGGCCATCGAAGCCGCGTACGACCTGGCCGTGAACCGCTACAAGGCGGGGCTGGGCAACTACATCACCGTGCTGATCGCGCAAACCGGCGTGCTGACGCAGGCACGCATGGATACCGATCTGCGTATCCGCGCCTACCAGCTTGACGCCAATCTTGCCAATGCGCTGGGCGGCGGCTACACCCCGCCCGCCCCCACGGACACCGCGCAAGCCGCGCAGGCCGCCCCGGCCACGAACCCCATTCATTGAACGATCCTCGGATTCAGACGTCATGAACGCTGCCACCCCCACCGCCAATCCCGCCCGCAAACGCCTCTTGCTGCTGGCCTCCGGCGTCTTCATTCTTATCGCCATCGCCTATGCCATCTGGTGGTTCCTGTTTGGCGCCCACTTTGAAAGCACCGACGACGCCTACGTGCACGGCAACCTGGTGCAGATTACGCCGCAAGTGCCCGGCACTGTGATCGCTATCGAGGCCGACGACACCGAAACCGTCGCGGCCGGCCAGCCCCTGGTGCGCCTGGACCCCGCCGACACCGACGTAGCCCTGCAACAGGCGCAGGCCAAGCTGGCGCAGATGGTGCGCCAGGTTCGCACTTACTACGTGCAGAACGATGCGCTGGCCGCCGACGTCGACCTGCGCAATGCCGACATCCTGCGCGCCCAGGCCGAACTGACCCGCGCGCAAAGCGACGTCACCCGTCGCCAGCAACTGGCCAAGTCCGGCGGCGTCAGCGGTGAAGAAATCCTGCACGCCGAAGCCGCGCTGAAGTCGGCGCAGTCGGGTCTGGCCCAGGCCCGCGCCGCGCTGGCCGCCTCGCGCGCCAAGCTGGCCACCAACCAGGCGCTGACGCAAGGCACGACCGTTGCCAATCACCCCGACGTGCTGCAAGCCGCCGCGGGCTTGCGCAACGCGTGGCTGGCCCAGTCGCGTACGGTGCTGCCCGCGCCGGTAGGTGGCGTCATTGCGCGCCGCAGCGCGCAGGTGGGCCAGCGCGTGGCCCCAGGCACCGCGCTGATGACCGTGGTGCCGCTGGACCAGGTCTGGGTGGAAGCCAACTTCAAGGAAGGCCAGTTGCGCAAGATGCGCATCGGCCAGCCGGTCAAGATGGTGGCCGACCTTTACGGTAGCTCGGTGGTCTATCACGGCAAGGTGGCCGGTTTGGATGCCGGTACCGGCAGCGCCTTCGCGCTCTTGCCCGCCCAGAACGCCACGGGCAACTGGATCAAGGTGGTGCAGCGCGTGCCCGTACGCATCCTGCTTGACCCTGAAGACCTGAAGACGCATCCGTTGCGCGTCGGCCTGTCGATGGACGTGGAAGTGGACGTGGGCCAACAGGACGGCGAAGCGCTGACGCAAGCCGTGCGCAATGAGCCCGCCTGGTCCACGCGCGCCTTCGAACCGGCGCACGACGACGTCGACGCCATGATCAAGAAAATCATCGACGACAACCTCGCATCATGAGCACGACCGCCCAGCCCGCGGGCGCTGGCGCGCCCCCCATCGAACCCGCCCGCCCGCCGGGCACCCACCCGCCCCTGGAAGGCGCGGCCCGCATCATCGGGTCCATCGCGCTGTCCACGGCGGTGTTCATGAACGTGCTGGACACGTCGATTGCGAACGTGTCCATCCCGACGATTTCGGGCGACCTGGGCGTGAGCACCAGTCAGGGCACCTGGGTCATTACCTCGTTCGCGGTGGCCAACGCCATCACGGTGCCCTTGACCGGGTGGCTGACTCAGCGTTTCGGCCAGGTGCGCCTGTTCCTGATTTCGACGCTGCTGTTCGTGCTGGCCTCGTGGCTGTGCGGCTTTGCGCCGTCGCTGGAAGCGCTGATCGCGTTTCGCGTGTTGCAGGGCGCGGTGGCAGGGCCGATGATCCCGCTGTCGCAAACGCTAATGCTTGCCAGCTTCCCCAAGTCCAAGGCGGGCATGGCGCTGGCGGTGTGGTCCATGACCACGCTGGTGGCTCCCGTGGCCGGGCCCTTGCTGGGGGGATGGATTTCCGACAACTACACCTGGCCGTGGATCTTCTATATCAACGTTCCCGTGGGCTTGCTGGCGGCGTGGATCAGCTGGCGCATCTACGGCAATCGCGAATCGGTCACCCGCAAGCTTCCCATCGACAAGCTCGGCCTGGTGTTGCTGGTGGTCTGGGTGGGCGCGCTGCAAATCATGCTGGACAAGGGCAAGGAACTGGACTGGTTCGCCAGCCCCACCATCATCGCGCTGGCGGCGACGGCCTTTGTGGCGTTCGTGTTCTTCCTGATCTGGGAATTGACGGACGCGCATCCGGTAGTGGACCTGCGCCTGTTCAAGGTCCGCAATTTCACGGTGGGCGCACTGACGTTGGCGGTGGCCTACGGCGTGTTCTTCGGCAATGTGGTGCTGCTGCCGCTGTGGCTGCAAAGCAATATGGGCTACACCGCCACCTACGCCGGCCTGGTGACCGCGCCGGTGGGCTTGCTGGCCATCTTGCTGACCCCTATCGTGGGCAAGATGCTGGCCACGCGCGACCCGCGCCAGATCGTGACCGTGGCATTCCTGATCTTCGCGCTGGTGTGCTTCATGCGGTCCGGTTTCAACACGCAGACCGACGTGCGCACGCTGATGCTGCCGACCATCATCCAGGGCGCGGCGATGGCGGCGTTCTTCGTGCCGCTGACGTCCATCACGCTGTCCAGCATCGAGCCGTGGCGCATCCCCGCCGCGTCGGGCCTGTCGAACTTCCTGCGGCTGACGGCAGGCGCGTTCGGTACGTCGATCGCCACCACGCTGTGGGAAAATCGCGCCACCATGCACCACTCGCAGCTGACCGAAATTGCCAAGCCCGGTCAGCAGGCTTTCGATCAGACGGTCAACACGCTGCAGAACGGGCTGGGCGTATCGCATCAGCAGGCCTTGAGCATGGTTGACGGCCTGATCAACGCGCAGGCCTTCACGATGTCGGCGGTGGACGTGTTCTATGCGTCGGCCGTCATCTTCCTGATGCTGACGGGCCTGGTCTGGTTTGCTCGCCCGCGCTCGTCCAAGGCCGGCGACGGCGGCGCAGCGGAAGCGGCGGCAGGCGCGCACTGAGGCCGCGCCGGGCGTTTGGTTGAACGAAAAGGGCGCCAGCGAATTCGCTGGCGCCCTTTTTTTTTACCCGGCGGTTGGCCGTGCGCGATTACGGCAGGTTCAACGCGTCCTGTTTCAAGAACGCCTGCCAGTCGCGCCGCTCGATGATGTCGGCCGACAAGGCGCTGACGGGCGACAGGTTGAACACCGACACGCCGCGCGCGCGCCACTGCGCGGCGGCAAACCGGAACGACGGTTCGATCAGATGCGTGAAATTGCGCGCCAGTCGGCTGGTCTGGGGACGGCCGCCCTCGTCATAAAAGCGCAGCCCGTTTTGCACGGTGAGGTCCAGCCCGTGAACGAAAACCTGCCGCGCCCCGCCAGACACCAGCACCTGCAAGGCGGCATAGGCCACGGTATCGGCGTCGAACACGCCCAGCGATGCGTCAAAGCTGTAGCCCAGCCCCTGCTTGGCATCCAGCAGCTGCACGTCCGGCGTGGCGGCGGCGATCCGCTTGAGCACGGCGGGCGCCGCGCTGCGCTGGTAGGCGCGTTCGGAAATCATTTCAATAATGCAGATGCGGCAGCGGATCTGATCCTGCGGGATGCCTTGCATGATGTAGCGCAGCACTTCGGGAAACACGTACAGCGTCAGGTCCCGGGAGACGATTTCGCGCACCAGCTCGATGCGTTCCCGCACGAAATTCTGGTCGATGATGCAGTAGTACTTGAACGGCAGATCAAACTTGCGGGCCAGCGCGATGGCGCCGTTCACGCCCATGGCCACGCGTATGTCCAACTGGTCGTACGGAATCTCGGCCACCGAGGGACCGCTGAGGATCAGGTGCACTGTTTCATCAGCGCCGTCGTACCCTTGCGACAACGGCGTCAAGGGCAACGACCGGCCAAAGGCACGGAAGCCGCAAATGGCGCCCGTGCGGTCACGCCAGATCCGCACAAAAGGCCAAAGATGCTGGTTATGCCGTTGCGTGCGCGAGCGCAGCAAACGGAAAAGCTTGCGAACGAAGCGGTCGGCACGGCCACCGCCCACATGGGCGGCGGAAGTGGGGGATATTAAATGTTCCATCAACTAGCCTGATTGGCCGTACCCGCTTAATGCGTTCAACCGGCAGAGATCAGCGACGCAATGGCGTTGCCGACGTCGACGGTCGACGCGGTGCCCTTCATGTCCCGTGTGCGCGGACCATCCGCCAACACGGATTCGATTGCTTTGACCACTGCTTCCGACGCCTGGGGATAGCCCAGGAAATCAAGCATCAGCGCGCCGCTCCAGATTTGCCCGATCGGGTTGGCGATACCCTTGCCGTAGATGTCCGGGGCCGATCCGTGAACCGGTTCGAACAAGGACGGAAACTTGCGCTCGGGGTTCAGGTTCGCGGACGGTGCGATACCGATCGTGCCTGTGCAGGCCGGCCCAAGGTCGGAGAGAATGTCGCCAAACAAATTCGAAGCCACCACCACGTCGAACCAATCCGGGTGCTGCACGAAATGCGCGCACAGAATATCGATGTGGTATTTGTCCCAACGCACGTCCGGATAGTTCCCGGCAATATCGGCAACGCGCTCGTCCCACCACGGCATCGAAATCGAAATGCCGTTGGATTTTGTGGCCGCGGTCAGGTGCTTGCCGCGCTTTTGGGCAAGTTCGAAGGCAAACTTCAGCACGCGGTCCGCGCCGACACGCGTGAACACGCTTTCCTGAATGACGACTTCGCGCTCGGTGCCTTCGAACAGACGGCCACCGCTATTGGAGTATTCGCCTTCGGTGTTTTCGCGGACGATGAAGAAATCGATGTCGCCGGGCTTGCGATCCGCCAGCGGGGACGGCACGCCGGGCATCAGGCGTACAGGCCGCAAATTGATGTACTGATCAAACTCGCGACGGAATTTAAACAGCGAGCCCCACAGCGCCTCGTGGTCGGGCACGGTGGCGGGCCAACCGATCGAGCCGAAGAATATGGCCTCATGCTGCCCGATCTGCGCCTTCCAATCGTCCGGCATCATCTTGCCGTGTTGGGCGTAATAGTCGCAGCTCCAGTCGAAATGATCCCACTGGAATTCGATGCCGAAGCGCGTCGCCACGGCATCCAGCACCTTCAAGCCTTCCGGCACGACCTCCTTGCCAATCCCGTCTCCTGGAATCACCGCAATCTTGTGTTTCTTAGCCACCACGTTTCCTTAAGTTTTCCTTTGATAGACCGCCCAGAATCATAGGCATAAACGACCACGGCGCAACACCCCCCGTTACAAAACGGTGGTGCCGCGCAGCCTGTAACGTCGAGGATGCCCGGGCGATTTCAGCGCCGGGTCTTGGAGCCCAGCAGCGACCCAAGGATGCCACGTGTCAGTTCACGGGCGATGGAGCGGGCCGTGCTTTTGGCCATGGTCTGGACAACGCCGTCGCGCTTGCCGCCCCGTGGGCCGGTTGATCCGAACAGCACATCGTTCAGACGGCCCATCAGGCCGCCGCCCGCCTCGTCGGCCGGGGCCGGCGCATCGGGTTCAGGGCGAGTATTGCGGCCGGCGGTGGCCGGAGGGTCCGCGGGTACGGCGGCGCGACCGGCAAGGATTTCATAGGCAGATTCCCGGTCGACGGCCTTTTCATACTTGGCGGCCATCGGGCTGCCCTGGCGCAACGCCTGGCGCTCGGCGTCGGTCGCCGCTCCGATGCGGCTGGCGGGCGGCACGATGTAGGCGCGTTCGGTAGGCATGGGGCGGCCCTTGGCATCCAGCAACGACACCAGGGCCTCACCCACGCCCAACTCGGTAATGGCGGCTTCGATGTCCAGCCCGGGGTTGGGGCGCATGGTCTGCGCGGCGGTCTTGACGGCCTTCTGGTCGCGCGGCGTGAAAGCGCGCAGCGCGTGCTGCACGCGATTGCCCAGCTGCCCCAGCACGGTATCGGGAATATCCAGCGGATTTTGCGTCACGAAGTAGACGCCCACGCCCTTGGAACGGACCAGTCGCACCACCTGTTCGATCTTGTTCAGCAAGGCGGGCGGCGCATCGTTGAACAACAGGTGCGCTTCATCGAAAAAGAACACCAGCTTGGGCTGGTCCATGTCGCCCACTTCGGGCAGCTTTTCGTACAGGTCGGCCAACAACCACAGCAGGAAGATGGCGTACAGGCGCGGCGCCTGCATCAGCTTGTCGGCAGCCAGCACGTTGACCATGCCGCGGCCCTGCGCGTCCGTGCGCATCAGGTCGGCGACGTCCAGCATGGGTTCACCGAAGAATTTCTCGGCGCCCTGCGATTCCAGCGCCAGGAGGCCGCGCTGGATGGCGCCGACGCTGGCGGACGACACGTTGCCGTAGCGGGTCTTGAGCTCGGCCGAGCGGTCCGCCACGTTTTGCAGCATGGCGCGCAGGTCTTTCAGGTCCAGCAGCAACTGGCCTTCGTCGTCGGCCACCTTGAACACCAGGGTCAGCACCCCTTCCTGCGTGTCGTTCAATTCCAGGATGCGCGACAGCAGCAGCGGGCCCATATCGGTAATGGTGGCCCGCACCGGCAGCCCTTGTTCGCCAAAGACGTCCCAGAGGGTGACGGGGCTGGCTGCCCAGACGGGCTCGTCCAGGCCCAGGCTTTTCAGGCGTTCGGCCAGCTTGGGGCTGGCCGCCCCCGCCTGCGAAATACCGGTCAGGTCGCCCTTGACGTCGGCCATGAACACCGGCGTGCCGATGCGGGAAAAGGACTCGGCCAGCACTTGCAGGGTGACCGTTTTGCCCGTGCCGGTGGCCCCCGTAATGCAGCCGTGCCGGTTGGCCAGGGCGGGCAGCAGCGCGAGCTCGGTCTGGGCGTTCTTGGCGATGACGATGGGGTTGGGCATGGGGCAACGCTCCGGACCGGGAAGCTAAAGGATGCCCAAGTGTAGAGCCTGCCGCGCGGCTTGTGCGCGTGGCAATATCGACACAGGCGGCCCTGCCCCGGGCGCTACGCCCGTCGGCACGGTAAAATGCCTTTTTTGCAGCCAATTTATCCTGGGAAGCCATGGCCGGACACAGCAAATGGGCCAATATTCAGCACCGCAAAGGGCGCCAAGACGCCAAGCGCGGAAAGCTCTGGACCAAGATCATTCGTGAAATTACCGTGGCGGCGCGCGCCGGCGGCGCCGACCCGGACAGCAACCCGCGTCTGCGCATGGCGTGGGACAAGGCGACCGACGCCAACATGCCCAAGGACAACATCCAGCGCGCCATCCAGCGTGGGGCGGGCGGTGCGGACGGCGACGCCTACGAGGAAGTCCGCTACGAAGGCTACGGCATCGGCGGCGCGGCGGTCATCGTCGACTGCATGACCGACAACCGCACCCGCACCGTGGCGGAAGTTCGCCATGCGTTTGCCAAGAACGGCGGCAACCTGGGCCAGGAAGGCTCAGTGGCCTTTATGTTCAAGCATTGCGGCCAGTTCGTATTCGCCCCGGGCACGCCCGAAGACAAAGTCATGGAAGCCGCACTTGATGCCGGCGCCGAAGACGTCACGACCGACGAAGAAGGCGTGATCGAAGTCGTTTGCGCGCCAGCCGACTACGCCGCCGTGCGCAAGGCGTTTGATGACGCGGGCCTGAAGGCGGAAGTGGACGGCATCGTCATGAAGGCGCTGAACGAAACCGAACTGGCCGGCGAAGACGCCATCAAGATGCAAAAACTGCTCGACGCCCTGGAAGGCCTGGACGACGTGCAGGAAGTCTATACGACCGTCATTTTCGACGAAGCGCAGTAAATCCCACGGTTCCAGCACGTCGACGGCCCTGGCCGCCGCCGCGCTGGAATGTGAAACGGCTCCGGGTGGTCCCGGGTCCGTCGCCTTCTCCACGGGCTAGAGTGGCAACCTTCAGAATCACGCAACATGAAACTCCTGGTAATTGGCTCGGGCGGCCGCGAACATGCCCTCGCCTGGCGGCTGGCCCGCTCCCCGCGCGTACACAAAGTGTTCGTCGCGCCGGGTAACGGTGGCACGCAACGGGCCGAGCAGATGGAAAACATCCCGCTCACCAATGCCGAGGAGCTGGCCGATTTCGTCCAGCGCGAAGGGATCGCCCTGACGGTCGTCGGGCCGGAAGCGCCGCTGGCCTCGGGCGTGGTGGACGTGTTCCGTGCGCGTGGCCTGAAGATCTTCGGCCCCACCAAGGCCGCCGCGCAGCTGGAAAGCTCGAAGGACTACGCCAAGGCCTTCATGGTCCGGCACAACATCCCGACCGCGCGCTACGCCACGTTCACCGACCCGGTCCAAGCGCACGCCTATATCGACCAGGAAGGCGCCCCCATCGTCATCAAGGCTGACGGCCTGGCCGCCGGCAAGGGCGTCGTGGTCGCGGCCACGCTGGAAGAAGCGCACGCCGCCGTTGACGCCATGCTGGGTGACGGCTCGATGGGCGCTGCGGGCGCTCGCGTCGTCATCGAAGAATGCCTGGTGGGCGAAGAAGCCAGCTTCATCGTCATGTGCGACGGCCGCAACGTGCTGGCGCTGGCCACCAGCCAGGACCACAAGCGCCTGCAAGACGGCGACCAGGGCCCGAACACCGGCGGCATGGGCGCGTATTCACCCGCGCCGATCGTTACGCCTGAACTGCACCACCGCATCATGCGCGAAATCATCCTGCCGACCGTGCAGGGCATGACGCGCGACGGCATTCCGTATACCGGTTTCCTGTACGCCGGCCTGATGATTGCCCCGGGCGATGACCCCGACCGTGAAATCAAGACGCTGGAATTCAACTGCCGCATGGGCGACCCGGAAACGCAGCCCATCATGATGCGCGTCAAGAGCGACCTGCTGGACGCGCTTGAGCACGCCGTGGACGGCACGCTGAACCGGGCCGACATCGTCTGGGACCGCCGCACCGCCCTGGGCGTGGTGCTGGCCTCGCACAATTACCCGAACACGCCGCGCACCGGCGACGTCATCCGCGGCCTGCCCGCCGACGCCGAAGACTGCATGGTGTTCCACGCCGCCACGGAACTGACCGGCGAAGAAACAAAGACCACCGGCGGCCGTGTGCTGTGCGTTACGGCGCTTGGCGATTCGGTCAAGATGGCGCGCGACCGCGTGTACGAAGCCATTGACGGCATCCATTTCGATGGCCGCCAATACCGCAGCGACATCGGCTGGCGCGCCTTGAAGCCGTCGCAACAGAAACCGAAGTCCAACGCGTAAGCGGAAAGCCGATGAACGCCTTGCCCGTTGCCACTGTCCGCGATTACCTCACCGGCCTTCAGGCCCGTATCGTCCAGGCGCTGGAAGCCGCGGAAGGCGGCCCGTTCCGTGCCGACGAATGGGTCCGGCCCGAGGGCGGCGGCGGTCTGTCGCGGTTGCTGGAAGGCGGCCAGTTGTTCGAGCGCGCCGGGGTGCTGTTCAGCCACGTCAAGGGCACGAAGCTGCCGCCGTCGGCCAGCGCCCACCGCCCCGAGCTTGCCGGCCGCGCCTGGGAAGCGATGGGCGTGTCGATGGTGCTGCACCCGCGCAACCCGTACGTGCCCACCACCCACATGAACGTGCGCATGTTCGTGGCGGCGGCCCGCCCCGGGCATGACGAAGCCGACATCTTCTGGTTCGGCGGCGGCATCGACCTGACCCCGTATTACCCGTTCGAAGAAGACGCGCGCCATTTCCATACGGTGTGCCGCGACGCGCTGGCCAGCCACGGCCCTGACTACTATCCGCGCTACAAGCGCTGGTGCGACGAATACTTCTTTCTGAAGCATCGCAACGAAACGCGCGGCATTGGCGGCGTATTCTTCGACGACCTGAACGCGCCGGGCTTTGACGCCTCGTTCGCCTTGACGCGGTCGGTAGGCGACGCGTTCCTGCACAGCTACCTGCCCATCGTGGAACGTCGGCGTGGCATGGCGTACACGGAGCGCGAGCGCGACTTCCAGGCGTACCGCCGTGGCCGCTACGTGGAATTCAACCTGGTGTTCGATCGCGGCACGCTGTTTGGCCTGCAATCGGGCGGCCGCACCGAATCCATCCTGCTGTCCATGCCACCCATGGCGCAATGGCGCTACGACTGGCATCCGGAACCGGGTTCGCCCGAAGCCGAGCTCGCGCCGTACCTGACACCGCGGGATTGGGTTTGAAGCGCATCGGCCTTCTGGGCGGCAGTTTCGACCCCGTCCACGTCGCCCACGTTGCGCTGGCGCAAAACGCGCTATCCACGCTGGATCTGGCCGCCGTGGAATTGATTCCGGCGGGCAACCCCTGGCAGCGCGCCGCCCTGCATGCCACGGGCGAACAACGCCGCGACATGCTTGAACTGGCCATTGCCGGCCATGACGGGCTGGTCGTCAACCCGATTGAAATCGACCGCAGTGGCCCCACTTACACCATCGACACGTTGCGCGCCCTGCCCTCGGACGCGCGCTATGTCTGGCTGTTGGGTGCCGACCAACTTGCCAATTTCTGCACTTGGCGCAGCTGGCGCGACATAGCCAGCTTAGTGGACCTGGCCGTGGCCACCCGCCCCGGCACGGCATTGACGCCGCCTGCTGAATTGACCGGCTGGCTGCAAGAACAAGGCCACCGCCTGGAAGAACTGCCCTTTGCCCCGATGGCGGTGTCCGCATCAGACATCCGCCGCCGGCTGGCCGCGGGCGAATCCACGGACGGACTGCTGGCCCCGGCCGTTGCCGCCTATATTGCGGCGCACCAACTTTACCGATAAACCCACACCCGCCAGGCGCTGAAAGCGCCACGGAGCCGGCATCCGCCGTCCGTCCGCGGGTTATATTTGCAGCTATGGATATAACGAAACTCCAACGCGCCGTCATCGATGCCCTCGAAGACGTCAAGGCGCAAGACATCAAGGTCTACAACACCACGCATCTGACAAGCTTGTTCGATCGCGTCGTGATTGCCAGCGCCACCTCCAACCGCCAGACCCGGGCCTTGGCTTCAAGCGTGGCCGACCGTGGCCGTGCACTTGAACTGACCGGCATCACCATCGAAGGCGAAGACACCGGTGAATGGGTTGTCGTCGACTTGGGCGACGTCGTCGTGCACATCATGCAGCCAGCGATTCGCCAGTACTACAACCTGGAAGAAATCTGGGGCGGCAAGCCGGTGCGCGTGAAGCTGCTGCCGGAATCGACCCGCGTAGCGCCGATCCCCACCGACAGCGGCTACGACGACGCCGAAGCCTGAGTTCCTGCCGTGAAATTGATCGTTGCGGCGGTGGGAACGCGTATGCCCGATTGGGTCGAGACGGCCTGGGCGGACTACGCCAAGCGCCTGCCCGCCGATTGCGCGCTGGAACTGCGCGAGATCAAACCCGAACCGCGCACCACCGGTAAAACGCCCGCCCAGATGATGGCTGCCGAAGCCAAGCGCATCGAAGCTGCGCTGCCCCCAGGCGCGCTGCGCCTGGCCCTGGATGAGCGCGGCCGCGACCTGACCACGATGGCCCTGTCGCAAAAGCTGGAACAGTGGCGAGCCGGCGGGCAGGACGTCGCCTTCTTGGTCGGTGGGCCGGATGGCCTGGACCCCGACCTTAAGGCCTCGTGCAGCGGTCAACTACGCTTGTCGTCGTTGACCTTGCCCCATCCGATGGTCCGCGTGGTGTTGGCCGAACAGCTCTATCGCGCCTGGGCCATCATGACCAATCACCCCTACCACCGCGCCTGACCGCTGGCCGGGCAGCGCCGAATTTTTTACGCGTTCACGCATGTCTACCTCCGCCGACACCGACGCTTCCCCCGCCCGTCTTTACCTGGCATCGGCCAGCCCAAGGCGGCGCGAACTGCTGACCCAGATCGGTCTTGCGCACAAAGTCCTGCTGGTGCCTGCCCCCCCGGGCGAAGACGAACCCCAACACGAAGGTGAAAGCGCCGCTGACTATGTGCAGCGCACCGCCCGTGACAAGGCGCTGCGCGGCCGCGACTGGATGCACGCGCACGCGCTGCCCGAGCTGCCGCTGCTGTCCGCCGACACCACCGTCATCCTGAATGGCGTGGTGCTGGGCAAGCCTGCCGATCGTGACGACGCCATCCGCATTCTGCGTGCCTTGTCCGGTTCGGTGCACGAGGTGCACACGGCGGTGGCGGTGTGCGCACGCGGGCAGCTGCTAGAGGCCGTCTCGATCACCCGGGTCCAGATGCGCGAACTGGGCGACGACGAAATCGGCCGCTACTGTGACAGCGGCGAACCCTTCGGCAAGGCGGGCGCGTACGGAATCCAGGGGCTGGCCGGCGCCTTTATCTCGCACATTTCGGGCAGCTATACGGGCGTAATGGGTTTGCCACTATTCGAAACGGCAAACCTGCTGCGAACGGCGGGCATACACGTACCCTGAACTGATATTGGCATTGGCATTGGCATTGGCGCTGGCATTAACGCTGACATTGGCGGCCAGCGGGCCCCAAGTTTCGGCTTGGTCAAAAAAATCCCCCGCATGTCGTAGCCGACGCGGGGGATTTTTCATTGCATCATTGCGGGCCGTGCTTCGGTTCGGGCCTCAGGGCTCAGGCCGTGTGGCTGATCGCCGCATGCGTTTCCGACGCAGGCATGTCGGCGGCCGGCCCTCCTGCCGTAGGCTGGCCGTCCAACGCGGCGTGCAGTTGCTCTTGATCCAGCTCGCCTTCCCAACGGGCCACCACGACGGCGGCGGTAGCGTTACCCACCAGATTGGTCAACGCGCGGCATTCGGACATGAAGCGGTCCACGCCCAGGATCAGCGTCATCCCGGCGATCGGCACCGACGGTACCACCGACAAGGTCGCAGCCAGGGTAATGAAGCCGGCCCCGGTCACGCCCGCCGCGCCCTTGGAGCTGAGCATGGCAACCGCCAAGAGCAGAATCTGGTCGCCCAACGACAGAGGAATGTCGCAGGCCTGGGCGATGAATAGCGCGGCCATCGTCATGTAGATGTTGGTGCCGTCCAGATTGAACGAGTATCCCGTGGGTACCACCAGCCCGACCACCGACTTGGAACAGCCGGCGCGTTCCATCTTCTGCATCAGCGTGGGCAGCGCGGCTTCGGACGAGCTCGTGCCCAGCACCAACAGCAATTCTTCGCGGATGTAGCGAACCAGCTTCAGGATCGAAAAACCGTTGTATCGGGCAACCAGGCCCAGTACCACGACGACGAACAGCACCGAAGTCGCGTAAAACGTGCCGACCAGCATGGCCAGGTTAACGACCGACTTGATGCCGTACTTGCCGATGGTGAACGCCATTGCGCCGAATGCACCGATGGGCGCGGCCTTCATCAAAATGGCGACCAACTTGAAGATGGGCTGGGCCAATGCGGTCATGAAATTCAGAATTGGCTTGCCGCGCTCACCCACCATCGCCAGCGAAATGCCAAACAGGACCGCCACGAACAGCACCTGAAGAATGTCCCCGCCCACGAACGGGCTGAAGATCGTCGTCGGGATAATGTTCATCAAAAAGCCGGTAATGGTCGAGTCGTGCGCTTTCGCCACGAAATTCGCCACGGCCTTCTGGTCCAGGGTGCTGGGGTCGATATGCATGCCCGCGCCCGGCTGGACGATATGGCTGACCACCATGCCGATGATCAACGCAAGCGTCGAGAAGATCAGAAAGTACAGCATGGCCTTGCCGGCCACGCGCCCTACCTTCTTCAGGTCGCTCATCGCCGCAATGCCCGAGGCCACGGTCAGGAAAATGACCGGCGCGATGATCATCTTGACCAGCTTGATGAAGGCGTCGCCCAACGGTTGCATCTGCTGGCCGAGTTCAGGCTTGAACGCGCCCAATAGCACTCCGATCACGATGGCGAAGATTACCTGCACGTACAGGATTTGATAAAACTTGAGCTTGCGCGCAGGCGCGCCTTGATCTATTTCGATCATCGGGATTTGTCCCCACCAATGCCCCTTGCCGCAAGGGGCGACGGGGCGTTTTCTGTTTTATGGCGATGCGCAGTGGCCGCACGCCCATTTCACCGCGCGCGGGAAGCGGCTCGGCTTACTGCTACTTACGCAAGACCTGTGCCAGGCCGTGAGCGGCCTGCACATTGGCGACAAGCCATTGATAGTTAACGGCTTCATCGGATTTTTGTTTTAAGTTCGGCGGGATAAATGGCGGAAAACCACACGGAAGCGGGCTAGAATGTGCGGAAAACCGCACACCATGTCAAAACCTCCTCCCTCCCGGTCGATCCGCCCCGCATCCCGCTCCGGGTCCGGGTCCGCGTCTGGTTCCGTGTCTGGTTCCGCGTCCGGTTCCGCGCATTCAAACCCGGCCTCGTCCCCCACCCGCGAGACGCGCCGGCCGTGGCGCGCGCGTGCCGTTGCCATGCTGGTTCTTATCGGCGTGGTGGCGGCGGTGCTGCAGGCGGCTACCGATTGGGCACGCGAGAACGCGATCAAAAGCGCCACGCTCCAAGCACGGAGCGCGGGGCAGATCAACGCGGCCTTGCTGCGCAACAACCTCGACAAATTCCGCGCGCTACCCTTTGTCTTGACCCGAGACGTAGACGTGCGCGCGGTGTTGCAAGGCGCGTCCTCCGCCCAGGTTGAATCGCTGGATGACAAGCTCGACACGCTGACGCGCGGCGTCGGCGCGTCGGCGATCTACCTGCTGGACAAGACGGGTTTGGCGATCGCCGCCAGCAATTGGCGCGAACCCGCGACGTTCGTTGGGGTGGACTATCAGTTCCGGCCGTACTTCCAAGGCGCGGTTGCGCGCGGCTCGGCAGAACACTTTGCGTTGGGAACGATCAGCCACGAAGCCGGGCTGTACCTGTCCCGCCGGGTGGACGACGCCCAAGGCGCCATGTTGGGCGTGATCGTCTTGAAGGTTGACTTCCGCGACCTGGAATCCGACTGGCGCCAATCCAGCGCGCCCATCTTCGTCACCGATGAACATGGCGTGGTGCTGCTGGGCAGCGTGTCGGACTGGCGGTTCGACGTGTTGGCGCCGCTATCTCCCGACTTGGCACAAACGCTGCGCACCAGCCTTCAGTTCGGCGATGCCCGCTTTCAAACCTTGCCGTTGACGCCGCCACTGTCGTCGGTGGGCAATGGCCAGTTAGTACGCACCGACGACGCCTTGCCGCAGATTCCAAAAGGCGCCCCGCTGCTGCACACGACCCTGCCCATTACAGAGTCGCCGGGCTGGACGCTGCACCTCTTGTCGCCGGTGCAGGCGGCCATGAACCAAGCCACCGCCAACGCCCAAATGGCGGCGCTGCTTGCGCTAAGCCTGTTAGCCGCAGCCCTGGGCATCGTGCTTTACCGGCGTCAGCGCAATCGCGAACAAGCGCGGCAGCAAGCAGCCACGCAGGCTCAGCTGGCCGCACTGGTCGGCGAACGTACCGCACAGCTTAGCGAACTTAATGAACAGTTGATGGACGAGATGGACGAACGGCAGCGGGCCGAAGCCCGCTTGCACACCATGCAGGACGAACTGGTCCAGGCCAGTAAGCTGGCATTGCTCGGCCAGGTGGCGGCCGGGGTGGCTCACGAAATCAATCAGCCCGTTGCGGCAATCCGCGCCTACGCCGACAACGCGACCGAATTCGTGCGCCGCGACGACATGGCCGCCGTCAATGAAAACCTGGGTACCATCGCCGCCTTGACGGAACGCATCGGCCACATCACGGGCGAACTCCGCGCGTTTTCCCGCAAGGCGGGCACGTCCGTGGGGCCGACAAGCTTGAAGGACGCCATGGAAGGCGCACTGCTGCTGATCGGGCCGCGTGCGCGCAGGCAAGGGGTCACACTGGTACGGCCGCCCGACGACCAGGATGTGCTTGTCCGCGCCGACCGCATTCGGCTCGAACAGGTGCTGGTGAACTTGCTGCAAAACGCAATGGAAGCATTGGAAGGCGTCGCTGACGGCCGCGTGCTGGTAACGCTGCAAGACCTTGGTGAAACGGTGCGGCTCTTGGTCAGCGACAATGGCCCCGGCCTTGCGGCTGACACGCGCGCACGCCTTTTTACGCCCTTCTACACCACAAAAGCGGAAGGCTTGGGCCTGGGGCTGGTGATATGCCGGGACATCGTTGCCGAATTTGGCGGCGACTTGACGGCCTTGGATCCCGACGACCCGGCGTCTCCAAACCCGCCTGGCGCGCTAGGCGGGGCCACTTTCCTACTCACATTACGCAAGGCGCCCACCGCGCATTACCGACTAGCCATTTCGCCATGATCCGTCCTCCTGATACTTCCCCCTACACGGTCGGGCCGCTAGACGACGGCCAGCCCGTGCCACCGCACGTCGTCTTCATCGACGACGATGAAGATTTGCGCCGCGCCAACATCCAGACGTTGAAGTTGCATGGCATGACGGTAGACGCGCACAGCTCGGCGCGTTCGGCACTGCCGACGCTGCATCGGGGGTTTGATGGCGTGGTCGTCACAGACATCCGCATGCCCGACATTGACGGGCTGCAATTATTCCGTCGCCTGCGCGACATCGATCCCGAGCTTCCCGTCATTCTGATCACCGGCCATGGCGACATCGCTACGGCAGTGCAGTGCATGCGCGACGGGGCCTATGACTTCTTGGCCAAGCCGTATGCGCCTGACCGGCTCACAACCGCCATCCTCCACGCAACCGAAAAGCGTCGGCTGGTGTTGGAGAATCGGCGTCTGCGGGAGGCGGCGTTTGCTGTCGAGGCGGACGAGGTCCCGTTTATCGGCTCGACGCCGGCGATGCAACGCATCAAGGAAACGCTGCGCCACATCGCCGACGCAAATGTCGACGTACTCGTAGAGGGAGAGACCGGCACTGGCAAAGAAGTCGTCGCCACCGCGCTTCACCGCCTAAGCCGGCGTCGCCATCGTTCGCTGGTCGCGATCAATTGCGGAGCACTGCCGGAAAGCGTCATAGAAAGCGAGTTGTTCGGGCACGAAGCCGGCGCCTTCACTGGCGCGCAGAAGAAGCGCATTGGTCGCATCGAACACGCGAGCGGGGGCACACTTTTCCTGGACGAAATTGAGAGCATGCCGCTCGCAGTGCAAGTGAAGCTGCTGCGCGTACTCGAATCGCGCCAGATCACCCCACTGGGCAGCAATGAGGTCCGCAACCTGGACCTGCGCGTGGTGGCTGCTACCAAGGAGGACTTGGGGGATCCCTCCATTCGCGGGAAATTCCGGGAAGACCTTTTCTACCGGCTGAACGTCGTCACCATCCGAATTCCGCCCCTGCGCGAGCGCCGAGAGGACATTCCTCTGCTGTTCGCGCATTACCTTGGCCACGCGTCACGCCGCTTCCAGCGAGACATTCCCGACATACCGACCTCGATCACTCAGCATGTCATGACGCACGCCTGGCCCGGCAACGTGCGCGAACTTGCGCACTTCGCTGAACGCTTGGTCCTGGGGGTACCCGACACGGTGAAATCGAACTACGTGCAAGCACCCGACAATAAGCAAACACTGCCCGAGCGTATGGAGCAATTTGAAGCCCGGTTAATACGCGATGCCCTTCAAGCCCATCAGGGCGATATCAAAGCCACGCTGGAATCGCTGGGCATTCCCCGTAAAACGTTCTACGACAAACTTCAGCGCCATGGCATAGAGCGCCAGCAGTACCTGTCTGCGTCGTAGACGAACTGACGGCGATAAACAAAAAAAGCCCCGCTGCGCTAGCAACGGGGCTTTTCTTATAAATACATGCACATAAGCTGCGGCTCGACTACTAAAACTGTGCAACGACCGAAGCTAAAAACGAATCAAAAACCAAAATCAAAAATCCAAAGACAAAACCCCACAGGATTACCTGTGGGGTTTTGCGCAATAAAAGCCTGACGATGACCTACTTTCACAGACGTCCGTCCACTATCATCGGCGCGAAGGCGTTTCACTG
>NZ_JAZEVT010000010.1:0-94836 GCF_036668755.1 Achromobacter sp. ESBL13
CCCCCGCCCCATACCCATACCCATACCCATACCCATACCCATACCCATACCCATACCCATACCCATACCCGCAATGCAAAAGGCCCTCACCGAAGTGAGGGCCTTTTTAAATTCTGGTGGCGCATCCCTGATTCGAACAGGGGACCTGCGGATTATGATTCCGTCGCTCTAACCGGCTGAGCTAATGCGCCAACTTCTTTCCTGCTTTCTTCGCTTTTCAGTGCCCGGTTTGTTTCCAAATCCGTGTCGCTGATCAACGAAGAACGAAATTCTAGCATAAAACTTTTTTCGCGTGCAAGCGGGCGGCAAGCTAAACATCAGCAACTCGCGTCACGCATCCCTCGCCAGCCGAATGCCCGAAAATTGCCAGCGTGCTTCCGGTGGAAAAAAGTTGCGGTAGCTGGCCCGGACATGGTCGCGTGGCGTCACGCACGAGCCGCCGCGCAACACGTATTGGTTGCACATGAACTTGCCGTTGTATTCGCCGACCGCGCCCGCATCGGGCTTGTAGCCGGGATAGGCGTCGTACGAACTTGCCGTCCATTCCCAGGTGTCGCCAAAGAGCTGAACCGGTCCGCCGGACGCATTGCGGGCGGGGGCGGGACGCGGGTCCAGGTGGCCGTTTTCCAGCATGTTGGCGCGGCCCGGAAATACCGGGTCGGTTTGCTGGCGCGCGGCGTGTTCCCATTCCGCTTCGCGCGGCAGGCGCACGCGGGCCCAGCGCGCATAGGCGTCGGCTTCGTAATAGCTGACGTGCGTGACGGGCGCCTGCAATTCCACTTCCCGCAGGCCGCGTAGCGTGAAGACCTGCCAGTCGTCGCGTTGGCCTTGCCAGTAAAGTGGTGCGCGCCAGCCCTCGGCGCACACGCGGTCCCAACCGGCCGATAGCCACAATTCGGGCCGCTTGTAGCCGCCGTCGCGGATGAATTCCAGGAACTCGTGTTGGGTGACCAGGCGGTCGGCCAGGTAGTAAGGCCCCAACAAGACTTCATGCGCCGGGCCTTCGTTATCAAAACCGAAACCTCGGCCGTCGTGGCCAATGCGCGTGATGCCACCGCCATAGCGTGTCCAACCGGCCGGCGTGGCCGGTGGCAGTGCGGGCGAGCCCGGCGCCACGTACGCGGGCTTGAGCGGGTTGAAGGACAGCATGTGTTTCAGGTCCGTCAGGATCAGTTCCTGATGTTGCTGTTCATGGTTCAAGCCCAGGTCAAGCAGCGCATCAAACGCCGGGTCATTGCCGCCCAGCCGCGAGATCAGGTCGTGCATGGCCGCATCGACATGCTGGCGATATTGCTGGACTTCGGACAGGCCTGGGCGCGACAGCAGCCCCCGCTGCGGTCGCGGATGCTTGGCGCCGATGGCGTTGTAGTAGGAATTGAACAGCATCCGGTACTGCGGGTGAAACACGCTGTAGGCCGGGTGGAAATGCGTTAGCAGAAAGGTCTCGAAGAACCACGTGGTATGCGCCAGGTGCCACTTGACGGGGCTACAGTCCGGCATGGACTGCACCTGGCAGTCTTCAGGGCTGAGCGGCGCCGCAAGCGCGGTGCTGGTGGACCGCACCGCGTCGTAGCGGTCATGCTGGCCGGCCTGCCCGCTTGCGTAGGGTCCGGTGGCGGGGTGAGTCAGCAGGCAGGCAGGTTCCATGGCGATCCTCCAGTGGCGTTGATGAACTGCCCGCGTCATGCACGGGCGCTGAAAACCGAAAACCAGCCGCGCGAATCCGACCAGTGGGCAATGTCGCCAAAGCCCGCGCGTTGCAGCAGGTCCGAGAACGCTTGCGGCGTGAATTTGTAGGAATTTTCGGTGTGGATGCGTTCACCCGCCCGAAATTCGCGCTGACCGCCGGGCCATGACACACGCACCGCGCGTAGCGCTTCCAGATGCATTTCCACACGGGACCGGGCGCTGTTGAACAAGGCGACGTGGCGCCAATCGGCCACGTCGAAATCGCTGTCCAGCACGCTGTTCACATGCCGCAGCAAATTAAGGTTGAACGCCGCGGTCAAGTGCAGCGCATCGTCATAAGCGGGCTCAAGCACCTGCTTGGGCTTGACCCGGTCCACGCCCACCAGCAGTCCGCCGCCGGCGCATTGCGCCCGGATGCGCTTGAGCATGGCAAGCGCATCATCGGGATTCAGGTTGCCGATGCTGGAACCGGGATAGAAGAACAGGCGCTGCGCTGCGGGAACGCCCGCCGGTAGCGCAAGAATTTGTGAAAAATCCTGGCCGACCGGGGTCACCTCCAGGTCGGGGTACGACAAGCACAGGCGTTCCACGGCGGCTTGAAGATAGTCGGCCGAGATATCGATGGGGATGTAGTGCTTGGGGCGCAAGCGCGCGAACAGGCGCTCGGCCTTGACGCAATCGCCCGCGCCCAGGTCGATCATTGATTGCACCGGCCCGATGTGGCGGGCGATGTCCTGCGCGTGATGTTGAAAAATCTCGGCTTCGCAGCGCGTCGGGTAGTACTCGGGCAGTTGGGTAATGGCCGTGAACAGCGACGAGCCCAGCGCGTCGTACAGAAACTTGGGATCGATATGCGCCGGATCGTCCAGCAGGCCGTCCCGCAGCTCTGCCTGTTCGGAACGGGTGGGCTGGGCCTCGTGCGCCACGAAAGACGGCGCTACGGGGGCAAGCATTGCGGAAGGGGAAACCATGCGTTCATTCCTTTTTTGAGGCAGTTGAAGCGCATTGCAAGGGGGTTATTGTGGCGGCCAGGGGGGCTGCGGTGTCAAGCGCTAAGCCGCTGAATGCAATGGACTTTTACGAAATCGAAGCAGCGGGCCGAATCGGGGATGCCGCATGCCCGGCGCTTCGCGGTAGCCCTACAGCAAGTTTCGGGCCGCTGAAATATCGGATTACGGCTGGTTGCGAAAGCTGGAGCGGCGACGCGAAATGATCGGCACAATGGGGACATGGTCAACGGGGTGGCGTCGTTGACGTTGCGACAACGCGGCGTAGCCTTCCACCCTTGCGACCCCAATCTTCAAAGGAGCGACTATGAATCGAAAGCACCAACGCGCCGAGATGGCTCTGCACCGTGACCGGGTCAACGATAGCTTCCGCGATCTGCTCTCTGGAACCGAGGACCTCTTGCGTTCGACGGCTTCTTATACGGGCTCCGAGATTGAATCCGCCCGTGCTCGGCTGAAGTCGCAACTTGCCGAAGCCCGCCACCATGCGGGTGACTGGGAAGGCGCTGCACGCGAACGTGCTTATCGCGCCAAGGCGTACGCCGATGAATACGTGCACGAGCACGCCTGGAAGTCGGTGGGCGTGGCGGCATTGGTAGGCGCCTTGCTGGGCTGCCTGGTGGCCAGCGGCCGGCGTTAAGCCGCGGTCGCCATGAGACCACCACCGGCCTTGGGCCGGGTAGTACGCGCGCCGGGCGCGCCTTCGTGGCTGCCCGGCGCGCGCCGTTGGGCCCACGCATTGGTGCTGGCTTGCGCGGCCACGCTGCTTGCGGCCTGCGCCCGCGTGCCGGACGCCGACGAACGCCAGGCCCGTAAAGAACAGGCTGGGCTGTCGGCCGAAGCGGCGCGCGAAAGTTATCGGCGCGGGCAGGGCATTGTTGCCGACCCCAACACGCCGAAAGACGATTTCCTGGCGCGGCACCTGGCGGTCGAGCAGGCTGTCAGCGGCGCGCCGCTGTCGCCCGGCAACCAAGTGAAATTGCTTGCCGACGGGCCCACCACCTATCAGGCGATGCTGAAGTCCATTGCACAGGCGCGCCGCTATGTGCACATGGAAACCTATATCTTTGAAGACGACGCCGAAGGCGCACGCTTCGCGCAAGCGCTGATCGCCGCGCGCAACCGCGGCGCCGAAGTGTTATTGATGGTCGACGCGGTGGGCACCATCAAGACGCCCGACGCCTTGTTTCAACGCTTGCGCGACGCGGGCGTTCAAGTGGCGGTGTTCAACCCCGTCAACCCGGTGGCCGCGCGCGCGGGGTGGTCGCCAAACCAGCGTAATCACCGCAAGGTGCTGGTGGTGGACGGCAAGGTCGGCTACCTGGGCGGCATCAACGTCAGCAGCGTCTATGAATCGTCGCCCGGGTCCGCCTCGGGCTCCAGCCCCGGGTCGGGCGGCGGGTCCGGTGCCGCTTCGGGTAGCGGATCCAATGGTGGCTCAGGCAGCGGCGCCGGCAAAAAAGAAACCGATGCCAATCCGGACGACGCAAAGCAGGACGGCCCCAAGGCCAAGGGCGACGCCAAGGCCGCGCCATGGCGCGATACGCACCTGCGCATCGAAGGGCCGGCCGTGGCTCAGTTGGAACAGGTGATTCAAGCCGGGTGGGCGTCGCAATCGGATGAACCTATCAAGGGCGGCGGCACGCATGTCGCACCGCCGATGGGATCGACCACCGTGCGCATCCTGGCGAATCAACCTGATCGCAGCGACGGCTATACCGTCTATCTGACGCTGATGTCGGCGTTTGAAAGCGCGCAGAAATCGATCCACATCACGATGGCGTACTTTGTGCCTGACCCGGCCTTCATCGAGGTGTTGTCGGCGGCCGCGCGGCGCGGTGTCGATGTGGTGTTGGTGTTGCCGGGCTTCAGTGATTCGTCGCTGGTCTTTAACGCCGGCCGCTCGCATTACACCGATCTGCTGGAAGCCGGCGTCAAACTCTACGAGCGGCGCGATGCCTTGCTGCATGCCAAGACGGCGGTGGTGGACGGCGTCTGGTCCACGGTGGGGTCCAGCAATATGGACTGGCGCAGTTTTGCGTTGAACTACGAAATCAATGCGGTCGTGCTGGGCCCGGAATTCGCCGGCGAAATGGAAGCGCTGTTCCAGCGCGATGTTGCCGATTCCGTGCCCATCACCAAAGAAACGTGGCGCCGGCGTGGCGTGGACGACCGGTTCATGGAGTTCTTTTCGCGGATGTTCGAACGCTGGCTGTAGCGCCCGCGTTCGAACACTGAGCCGCCCACGCGGTCAGCGCCGCGCGGCTACGCGCGGTGCTCGGCCAACGCCGTGGTGATGTCTTGCGTGGGTTGGAACGATTGCGCCTGGGCCATGGCCCAGCCCACGCGGAACACCTGATGCCGGAACTCGCCTCGCAGCAGTTCACCCGGCGCCAACTCCGGAAACAGTGCCGACAACAAGCGGATTTCGCTGGACGAAATGCGGCGCGCGATGTGATGCGGGCGCAGCTGGCCCGGGTGCGTCAGGCCCGCCGCTGCCAGAAGTTCGGCCAGCGCGTGCAGCGTATTGTGATGGAAGTTGGCCACGCGCTGGGCCTTGTCAGGCACTACCAGCGCACGTTGCCGCAACGGGTCTTGCGTGGTGACGCCGGTGGGGCATTTGCCGGTGTGGCATGCCTGGGCCTGGATGCAGCCAATGGCAAACATGAAGCCGCGAGCCGCATTGCACCAGTCGGCGCCCATGGCCATGACGCGTGCCATGTCGAAGGCCGTAATGATCTTTCCGGATGCGCCGATCTTGATGCGGTCGCGCAGGTTCACGCCGATCAAGGTGTTGTGCACCAGGCGCAACGCTTCGCGCAGCGGCGTGCCCACGTGGTCCACGAATTCGACCGGCGCCGCGCCCGTGCCGCCTTCCGCGCCGTCCACTACGATGAAGTCCGGCGTAATGTCGGTTTCCAGCATGGCCTTGACGATGGCGAACCATTCCCACGGGTGGCCCACGCAGAACTTGAATCCCACCGGTTTGCCGCCGGACAATTCGCGCAGCCGCGCCACGAATTTCATCAAGCCGATAGGCGTGTCGAAAGCCGAATGGCTGGCTGGGGAATTGCAGTCCTGCCACGCGGCCACGCCGCGCGCCTCGGCAATTTCCGGCGTGACCTTGCCGGCGGGCAAGATGCCGCCATGGCCCGGCTTGGCGCCCTGCGACAGCTTGATTTCAATCATCTTCACCTGCGGCGTACAGGCGTTCTTGATGAAGGCTTCTTCGGAAAACGCCCCTTGTTCGTCGCGGCATCCGAAGTAACCCGAGCCAATGTTCCACACCAGGCTGCCACCCGGCTGGCGATGGTAGCGGCTGATTCCGCCTTCGCCGGTGTCATGCGCAAAATCCCCTTGGCGCGCGCCTTCGTTCAAGGCCAGCACCGCATTCGCGGACAGGGCGCCAAAACTCATTGCCGACACGTTGAAGGCGGACATGGAATAGGGCTGCGTGCAGTCCGGGCCGCCCACTGTGACGCGAAAGTCCGTGTCATTGATGTGCGAGGGCGACATGGAATGGTTGATCCATTCGTAGCGGTCGCCGTATACGTCTTCCTGCGTGCCGAAGGGCCGCTTGTCGATTTCGCGCTTGGCGCGCTGATAAACAATGGAACGCTGCGCGCGCGAGAAAGGCGCGGCCTGCGTGTCGTCTTCCAGGAAATACTGGCGGATCTCGGGCCGGATGAACTCGAACAGAAAGCGCAGGTTACCGATCACGGGATAGTTGCGCCGGATGGCGTGGCGCGTCTGGATCAGGTCGTAGACGCCAAGCGCGCCCAGCATCGCCAGCGGAATAGCGGCCCATAGCCACCACAGCGAATCCGTAGCCGCCAGGACGGCGGTGACGGCAGCGCCGGCCAGGGTCAATAAAAAGGCCGTGTAACGGCCAAGCATCCAGCTCATGTTCTCTCCGGGGTGCGCAAGTGACGCCACCATACACCAGCCGGCGCGGCCAAAATAAGAAAAGCCCCCTGAAAAGGGGGCGATTCGTGGAACACAGTTTTTCAGCGGCGGGCTATCAGCAGCTGGATGCCGGTGGCGTTTTCTCGACGGCCAGGCCGAAGGCGGGGCGCAGGCGCACGCCCAGCGCGCTGCCCGCGAAGGCGGCCGGCAGCCACAGCCAGGCATGCAGGCTGCCCGACAGAATGCCGCTGAAGTACGCGCCGATGTTGCAGCCGAAAGCCAGGCGAGCGCCATAGCCCAGCAGCAGGCCGCCGATGATGGCGCCGGCGAGCGAGCGCGCGGGCACCTTCCAGACGGGGGCAAATTTACCGGCGGCGCTGGCGGCCGCCAAGGCGCCAAGCATCAGGCCGATGTCCATCACGGTGGTGACGTCCTGGCGCAACGGCGCGCCCAGCGACGGCTGCTTGCTCCAGTACGTCCAGCTGGCCACATCGCCGCTGACG
Organism: Achromobacter sp. ESBL13; assembly: GCF_036668755.1. NCBI lineage: Bacteria > Pseudomonadati > Pseudomonadota > Betaproteobacteria > Burkholderiales > Alcaligenaceae > Achromobacter > Achromobacter sp. ESBL13. Next base: position 7,106 of record NZ_JAZEVT010000010.1, read on the forward strand.
GCATTCAAGGCTTTGGCGCCCCACAAGGCAAAGGCGGACGTGATGCCCCAGGGGCGGCCGGCCAGCGCCAGCGTGGCGAAGTTCAGCACAACCAGCGCAACGCCGCCCCAGATCAGCGGCCACGGGCCTTGCAGCAGGGAAACGGGGCGCGCGGTGCGCGAAGCGAAGGAAATCACATGGCCGTGGCGACGCTTTTCAAGCGCGGTGGCGCCCCAGGCAATCAATGCAAACACCACCAGGTTGGCCATCAACGCGGGTGCCAGGCCCCAGGTCTTGATCAGCGATGTGGGCGCCAATGCGGGCAGTGTCGACCACCAGCTGAAATTGGCCGTGGCAATGACCGAGCCCACGATGAAGAACAGCAGCGTGACCAGCATGCGCGTGTTGCCGCCGCCCACCGCGAACAGCGTGCCGGACGCACAACCGCCGCCCAGCTGCATGCCGATGCCGAACAGGAACGCGCCCAGCACCACGGACACGCCGGGGGGCGATACGAAGCCCGTGACGGGCTGGCCGAACAGTGTGCCGGCGGCCAGGAACGGGAAGAACAGCAGCACGCCCACGCCCAGCATGAACATTTGTGCGCGCAGGCCCGCGCCGCGTCGGTCGGACACGAACACGCGCCAGGCCTGCGTGAAGCCGAAAGACGCGTGATACAGCGTGACGCCCAGCAACGCGCCGATCATCCACAGCGCACCCTGGCGCCAGCTGACGGTTTGAAGCAGATAGAGCGCGCCGGCCAGCAACAGCAGCAGTGCGACCCACAAGGGCTTGCGGTTGATGTGCAGGGGCGGCAGGGCCGAGGGCAGGGGCAAGGTCGAGGCGTTGGAACTCATGGGGCATCCCGGCGGGATCGAATCGGTTCAAAGCAAACGGGCGCGTGTAGGGGCGCCCGTGGAGATGCTTGAAAGTTTACGGCGGCGCTCTAATGGCTCAAACCATCAATTTATGCTTGAATAATAACTAAAAGTTATTAAGCGCCGCGGGCAAATTTGTGCGCTATTGCAGCCGCCACACCAGCGCGGCCAGCGTGAGCAGCAGCACCGGCAACGTCAGCACAATGCCCACCTTGAAGTAATACCCCCACGTGATCCGCAGCCCTTTGCGCGCCAGCACGTGCAGCCACAGCAGCGTTGCCAGGCTGCCGATCGGGGTGATCTTCGGGCCCAGGTCGCTGCCGATGATGTTGGCGTAGATCATGGCGTCTTTCAGCGGACCCGTGGCGCTGGTGTCCGCAATGGACAGCGCGCCCACCAGCACCGTGGGCAGGTTGTTCATGACCGACGACAGGAACGCGGTGATCAGGCCCGTGCCCATTGCGGCGCCCCACAGCCCGTATTCAGCGCAGCGGTCCAGCACCTGGGCCAGGTGCGCGGTCAGGCCGGCGTTGCGCAGGCCGTACACGACCAGGTACATGCCCAACGAAAAAATCACGATGTGCCAGGGCGCCTCGCGCATGATCTTGCGCGTGCCCACGATGTGCTGGCGGCCGGCGATGACCAGCAGGCCCAGCGCACCGGCCGCAGCGATGGCGCTGACCGGGATGCCCATGGGTTCCAGCACGAAGAAGCCCGCAAGCAACAAGGCCAGCACGATCCAGCCCGCGCGAAAGGTGATGGGGTCGCGAATGGCGGACGCGGGGCTGGGCAATTGGCTGACGTCGTAGCGTGGCGGAATGCTCTTGCGGAAAAACAGCAGCAGCACCACCAGCGTGGAGCCCACGGCCATCAGGTTGACGGGCAGCATCACCGACGCATATTCGCCAAAGCCGATGCCGAAGAAGTCGGCCGACACGATGTTCACCAGATTCGACACAATGAGCGCGATGCTGCCGGTGTCGGCAATGAACCCCGCGGCCATCACAAAGGCCAGTGAGGCGCCCGGCCCGAAGCCCAGCGCAAGCAGCATTTCCATGACGATAGGCGTCAGGATCAGCGCCGCGCCGTCATTAGCGAACAGCGCGGACACCGCGGCGCCCAGCAGCACGATCAACACGAACAGCAGCCGTCCCCGCCCGCCGCCCCAACGCGCGACGTGCAAGGCCGACCATTCGAAGAAGCCGGCTTCGTCCAGGATCAGGCTGGTGACGATGATGGCGATAAAGGTGGCGGTGGCGTTCCAGACGATGCGCCAGACGTCAGCGATATCGGCCAGGTGCACTACGCCCGTGGCCAGCGCCAGGCCGGCGCCGATGACGGCGCTCCAGCCGATGGATAAGCCTTTCGGCTGCCAGATGACCAGGGTGATGGTTAGAACGAAGATGGCGGCGGCAAGCAGCATGACGATCAATCAGGAAATGGGGTGGGCGCTGATCCAGGCGACCAGCAGGCTGACGGTCAGCACGGAGGCTACGGTGGAAACCAGAATGGCGCGCGAAGTCAGGCGGGCATCGCGCCCGTACATCTTGGCCAGCATGAAGGGGCCGGTGCCGATGGGCAGCGCGCTCATCAGCACGGCCGTCCATGCCCACAGCGGCGGCATCGAAAAAACATAAAAGGCCAGCACCGCGGTGACGGCCGGTTGCAGCAGCAGCTTGCCGGTCACCAGGCGCAGCACGCCGGGGCCGGCCGTGGCAGTTTCGGTCTGCGCCAGGAACAGGCCGATGGTGACCAGCGCGCACGGACTGGCGGACGCGCCCAGCAGCGCCACGTAGCGGTCGATGCCTTCGGGCAGGGCCAGGCCGGTGGCGGCCCATGCCAGCCCGAGGATAGGCGCGGCCAGCAAGGGGTTGCGCATCAAGGCACGGCCCACCTTCAACAGCGTGGCGGCGGGGTTGGGGGCTTGTTGCCGGTCGAACTCGATCAGCGCGATGGCAAAGCCGAACAGCACGCTGGCGGTCAGCAGGGTGGTGAAGGCGGCCGGCGCCAGGCTTTCCGCGCCGAACAGCGCCACGCACAACGGAATGCCCATGTAGCCGGCATTCGCATACGACGCGGCCAGGCCTTCGATGCTGCGGTCGGTCAGTGCGCGGCGTCCGCCACGGCCAGGCAGGAAAGACACCAGGAAGGTAACGGCGATGCCGCCCGCGAAGGCGGCGACAAAACCCCAATGCGCCATGTGCGTCAGGTCCACCTGCGTCATTGCGCGAAACAGCAGCGCCGGCAACGACAGGTAGACGACATAGCGGTTCAGCGCGTCGGTGGCGCCGGGCCCCAGCACCTTGCCGCGAGCGGCAAGCCAGCCGGTCAGGATCAGCGCAAAGACCGGCAGGGCGGCGGTAATGACGGCGTTCATCGGTGGGGTGTGGGTGGCGGGGGCAGGCGCGGGAAGGCGCTCATTCTACTTGGCGCGCGCGCGGGCTGCGGGTGACCAGCAGGATGCCCAATGCGGCCAGCGCCATGCCGGGCCACGCCAATACGGGTATCGGTTCGCCCAGGGCTAGCAACGCAAAAACGGCGGTGCAGGGCGGCACCATGAAGAAAAGGGCGGACACGCGGGACGCTTCGCCGTGGCGGATCATGGTCAACAACAAGGTGATGGCGACCAGCGAATTGCCCACCACCAGATAAGCCAACGCGGCAAGCAGCGGACCGGTCCATTCGATGCGCATGGGTTCCAGCCAGAACGCCAGCGGCGCGGTCACCGCCAGGCCGACGGCGTATTGCAGCAGGTTGGACGTGACCGGATGCGTGGCCACGCCAAAACGCTTTTCGTAAAGCGTGCCGCTGGTAATGCAAAGCAGCGCGCCCACGGCGAACAGCAGCCCAAGTGGCGCCAGCACGTCGATGGACGCCTTGGCCATGATTACCAGCACCGCGCCCGCCACGCCCAGCCCCAGGCCCGCCCAGCGCCGCGCATCGACGCGCTCGTGAGCGATCAACGGGGCCAGCAGGCCGATCAAAATGGGTTGCAATGACGCGATCAGGGCCAGCCCGCCGGCCGACATGCCCAATTTCAGCGATAGATAGGTGCAGCAAAAATAGCCGGCTTGCAGCAGCAGGCCCACCATCGCCAGATGCCCCCAGGCGCGCGCCCCGCGGGGCAGCGCCGGGCGCAGCACCAGCATGAACGGAGCCAGAATCACCACCACGCAGGCGTAGCGCACGGCCAGGAACGTCAGCGGGTCGGCATAGGCCAGACCAATTTTCAACACGACGAAACCGCTGGACCACAACAACAGAAAAAGCGCGGGCGCGGCTTTCAACCAGGTCGGGGCGGCGGCGGGTGTCATGTTGGATGCGGGCAACGGGGGCAAGCCGCGATCGTACCCCTTTTCGTCCCGGTATCATCCCCTGTTGAGAATGCGGCGTAGGATATTTCCTGTTGATTGCCGCTCGCGAGGGAAATGAAGATGTCGACCCAAAAAAAATCAGCGGTGCGTATTGCGTTGGGCACCTGGGACCGGCTGCGCGAAGACGCCAGTGCGGTTCGCTACGAGGTATTTGTCGTCGAGCAAAAGGTGCCGCCCGAGGTCGAACTGGATGACGACGACGCGCTATCGGTGCACGCCGTGGCGTATGGGCCGGACGGCACGCCCATGGGCACGGGGCGCTTGTTGCCCGACGGGCACATCGGCCGCATGGCCGTGCAGAAGCGGGCGCGGGGCATGGGCGTGGGCGGGCTGTTGCTGGACGCCCTGATCGAACAGGGCCATGGCGATGGGCATCGCATGCTGGTGCTGCATGCGCAGACCCACGCCGCCGGCTTCTATCAGGCGCACGGCTTTGTCGTCGAGGGCGAAGAGTTCGTCGAAGCCGGAATTCCGCACGTGGTGATGACGCGCGAGCTGAAGTAGGGCGGTGCGTAGTGCAATGGCTGATGCGGCGATAACGGCCGCATGCAAAAGAAAAAACCCCGGTCGTTTTCACGATCGGGGTTTTTCTTGGCGCATCACGACAGGTACCTCGTGATGTAATAATTGGTGCCCAGGAGAGGACTCGAACCTCCACACCTTGCGGCACACGGACCTGAACCGTGCGCGTCTACCAATTCCGCCACCTGGGCGCTGGTGCTTCACTTGTTGCGTCGCTTGCGCGTCGTTTCTTGTTCAGCAGCAGAGAAGCGAGATTATGCACACTTTCTTTTGTGCGTGCAAGCCGGTGCCGTGCCTTTTTTTGATTTTTTCGCACGCCTTGCGCGGCCGGCTTTCGCTATAGTGTCGCCCCATGTCACGTACCCTTTGCACGCGCTGCCTGCGTCCGGAATCCCATTGCCTGTGCGCGCTGATCCCTTCCTTGTCATGCCGCACCCGCGTCGTGGTGCTTCAGCATCCAAGCGAAGCACGCCATGCCTTGAACACGGCCCGGCTGGCCGTGCTGGGCTTGACCGGAGCGCGCCGCGTGGTGGGGGAACGTTTTACCGCCAGCGATTGGGCCGAGCCCGGCTATACGCCGCGCCTATTGTTTCCGGGGCCTGCCGCAGACGTGCTGACTCCTGGTTATGGGCGTGGCCTGGACCAGCCGATTCAGTTGATCGTGCCCGACGGCACGTGGGGGCACGCGCGCAAGCTGCTGCATATCAACCCCGACCTGGCTGCGCTGCCGCGCGTGATGTTGCCCGCCGGCCTGGTGACGCGCTATCGCGTGCGCCACGCCGATATCGCCGGGGCGCTGTCCACCATCGAAGCCGTCACGCACGCCTTGAACGCCATTGAGGCGCCCATGAACGTCGACGCATTGCTGCGTCCCTTCGAGGCGTTGATCGACGGACAGATCGAGGGCATGGGTGAAGACCTGTATGCGCGCCATCACTTGCAGCGCAAGGTGCCGTGGCGCTAAGCCGGCGCGTATGAAAAGGGAAGGCGATTAATACCGCGAAGCCGGCATATCGGCGTGGCGATTAACGAGATAACCCCCGCCACGTCGACGAGCAAAGACATAAAGCCGAAACGAAAATGAAATAGCGGGCGTGCCGTTAAATCCGCAACAGGCAAATACACCGGCAGCAAAGCAAAAGCCCCGAATATCTTCCGATGTTCGGGGCTTTCTGTCTTGCTATCGAATCCGCGCAAAGCGGCTTCGTCATCTATGCGGGTGGTGCCCAGGAGAGGACTCGAACCTCCACACCTTTCGGCACACGGACCTGAACCGTGCGCGTCTACCAATTCCGCCACCTGGGCACTGTAAGAGCCATGAGCTCTAGCAGGTTTACTGCAAGTACTGCTGATACTGCTTTGGCAGTCTTTACTGCCTTTTTACTATCCGACTTGTTCGCGACCGTAGTCGGCAAGCAAGTCCGATTTAAATTCCGTGGTGCCCAGGAGAGGACTCGAACCTCCACACCTTGCGGCACACGGACCTGAACCGTGCGCGTCTACCAATTCCGCCACCTGGGCACTGAGACATGCTTGTCAGAACACTGTGATACGCTGCCGCTCTAGTTGCATTGTTTTAGCTTGAGGTTTAGGTCTAGGTCTATTAAGCGTGTACGTTGTTTTCAACATACTGACTTAACCTAAACTTAACTAAAACATGCGTCCTGAGCGCACTTGGTTTTACAATGGGTCTTTCGACCTGGGGTTAGCAACCGCTTTGGTTTTCAACCCCTTCTGACCATTTCTGCTTCAGTGTTCAGCCTTGGGCGAACCACAGAAGCTGCGCATTATATACGGAACTTTCAGCTTTGGCAAAACGATCGAATAACGAATCGAAAAACAACAGATCAACACCCTTGCCCGAAGCGCCGCCGGACTTCGATCCCGATGTCCCGTCCCGTGAAGCCATTCTGACCGCGCTGCGAGCCGCGGGTTCGCCGTTGTCTCCGGTGGAACTGGCCGAACGCATGGGCGTTGAGCGAGCCGCGACGATGGTGGGTTTCGAGCGCCGTCTTGGCGCCATGGAACGCGACGGCCAGTTGATGCCCAATCGCAAGGGCGTTTTGTTGCTGGCGACCAAATTGGATTTTGTCGCCGGCAAGGTGCTGGGTCACCGCGACGGTTTCGGTTTCCTGTTGCGTGATGACGGCGGCCCCGACCTGTTCCTGTCGCCGCGCGAAATGCTCAAGGTCCTGCATGGCGACCGCGTGCTGGTCAAGCCCACGGGCGAATACCGTGGCAAGCCGGAAGGCACCATCGTTGAAGTCATTGAACGCCGCACCAATAAGCTGGTGGGGCGTTTTCTGCACGAGCATGGCCTGTCCATCGTCGTGCCCGAAGATCAACGCATCAAGCACGACATCCTGATTCCGCCCAGCGACACCAACGGCGCCCAACATGGGCAGGTGGTTGCGGTTGAAATCATGGAACAGCCCACGCGTCATACGCAGCCGCTGGGCCGCGTGGCCGAGGTGCTGGGCGAAATCGACGACCCCGGCATGGAAATCGAGATCGCCGTGCGCAAGTTCGACGTGCCCGTCGAATTCTCGGAGGCTGCCCGCAAGCAGGCCGCGCGCATTCCCGACACGGTGCGCAAAACCGACTTGAAAGACCGCGTCGACCTGCGCGACGTGCCGCTGATCACCATCGACGGCGAAGACGCACGGGACTTTGACGATGCGGTGTACTGCGAACCCGTCGAGCTTGGCACCGGCCAGCGCAAGCGCCCGGGCTGGCGCCTGTTGGTCGCCATTGCCGACGTCAGCCATTACGTGCGTCCCGGCGATGCCCTGGACGACGATGCCATCGAACGCGGCACCAGCGTGTACTTTCCGCGCCGCGTCATCCCGATGCTGCCCGAATCGCTGTCCAACGGCCTGTGCTCGCTGAACCCCGACGTTGACCGCCTGGTGCTGGTCTGCGACATGGTCATTCCGGCCACGGGTGCCAAGGCCGGCACGGTCACCGCTTACCAGTTCTATAACGCGGTGATGCATTCGCATGCCCGCACCACGTATACGAACATCTGGGCTGCCTTGCAGCAGCCGGGCGGCCCCGCCGCCGCCGCCATGCGCAACGTGATGCCGCATGTGCAGCATCTGTATGAACTGTTCCAGCTGCTGGTGCAAGGCCGCAAGAAGCGCGGCGCGATCGATTTCGACACCGTTGAAACCAAGATCGTCTGCAACGAACTGGGCCGTATCGAACAGATCGTTCCGTCCGTGCGCAACGACGCCCACAAGCTGATCGAAGAATGCATGCTGGCCGCCAACACCTGCGCGGCCGACTTCATGACGCGCAGCAAGCATCCCGGCCTGTACCGCATCCACGAAGGGCCCACGCCGGAACGCCTGCAATCGCTGCGCGAATTCCTGCGCACGATGGGCTTGTCGCTGGGCGGGGGCGATACGCCCACGGCCAAGGACTACGGTGACTTTCTTGACACCGTGCGCGGCCGTCCCGACTACCAGCTGTTGCAGTCGATGTGCCTGCGTTCGATGCAGCAGGCCGTCTACAGCCCTGACAACATGGGCCACTTCGGTTTGGCCTACCCGGGCTACAGCCACTTTACGTCGCCCATTCGCCGCTATCCCGACCTGCTGACCCATCGCGTCATCAAGGCCTTGCTGGCCGGCCAGCGCTATGTGCCCAGCCTGGATGACCACGCGGTCGTCATCGGGCGCACGCAGAAAGAACACGAGCATGCCATCTGGGAAAAGATGGGCCTGGTGTTGTCGGCCACCGAGCGCCGCGCCGACGAAGCATCGCGCGACGTCGAGGCCTGGCTCAAGTGCTGGTTCGTCAAGGAACGCGTGGGCGAAGACTTCAGCGGCACCGTCACCGGCGTGGCCAGCTTCGGTATCTTCGTCACGCTGGATACCTTGCACGTCGAAGGCCTGGTGCACGTGTCGGAGCTGGGCGGCGAGTACTTCCAGTTCAACGATGGGCTGCATGAGTTGCGCGGTGAGCGCACCGGCATGCGCTACCGCCTGACCGACAAGGTCCAGGTGCAGGTGGCGCGCGTCGACCTCGAAGCGCGCCGCATTGAATTCCGCCTGGTGCAGGGCACAAGTTTCGACGCCTTGCGCAAGGCGGCCGCCCGTGGCCCTGACGAGCCGGTGCGCCGCGTGAAGAAGGCGGCAGCCCCCAAGCCGGCCGCGCTGAAAGGCCAGACCGCCAAGGAACGCCGCGCCGACGCCAAGAAGGCCGGCAAGCCGCCCCGTGCGTCCAAGCGCGCATCGCCCGCCAAGAAGGCGACGCATAAGCGTCATTGACACGCGCTTTGTGACGCCTTTATGGCCCGCCCGCTGTAGGGCGGCGGGGCCATAAGGGGTAACATTGCGCAGATGGCCGGCTTGGTCCGGTGGCCCGCCCCCTCTGGGGCGGGTATTCGTTTATCTAAAGGTATTGCATCTATGGCGTCGACCCAAGTTCTAGCCGGGTTTCACGCGGTTGTCGCGCGGCTGCGCCACGCGCCCGACTCAATCAAGGAAATCTACGTCGAGGCCTCGCGCCGCGACAAGCGCATGCAGACGTTCATCGAGCAGGCCGAGAAGGCGGGGCGCCGCGTGCATCCCGTGCCGATGGAACGCCTGGATGGTCTATCGCGTGGTACGCGTCACCAAGGCGTGGTTGCCCTGGCCGACGAGCGCCAGCTGGCGGTGGACGTGGACGAGGTGCTTGACGTTATCGAGGGCCCGCCGCTGCTGCTGATCCTGGACGGCGTGACCGACCCCCACAATCTGGGCGCCTGCCTGCGCACCGCCGATGCGGCGGGCGTGCATGCCGTGATTGCCCCGCGTGACCGCGCCGTCGGCTTGAACGCTACCGTGCAGCGCGTGGCGTGCGGCGCGGCGGATACCGTGCCCTATCTGATGGTCACGAACCTGGCGCGCACCATGCGCAGCCTGAAGGATCGCGGCGTGTGGCTGGTGGGTACCGACGACCAGGCCACCGACAGCATGCACAAGATTGACGCCCGCCAGCCGATGGCGTGGGTCATGGGCGCCGAAGGCGAGGGCATGCGACGCCTGACCCGCGAAACCTGCGACCAACTCGTCAACATTCCCATGTTGGGTTCGGTCGAAAGCCTGAACGTCAGCGTGGCCAGCGCGGTCTGCCTGTACGAAACCGTGCGCCAGCGCCAAGCCTGACCTTGTCCGACCCGCTTATCTTGTAGCTCTTACTTTTACGCGTCTGCCCATCATGCACCAGAACGGCTTTACCACCACGATCCTCCATTCCGACCGCCAACAATCCGTCGAGCACGGAGCGGTGCACAAGCCGATGCATCCCTCGTCGGAATTTGCCTACGACGACGCGCGCGAGCTGGCGGCGGTGTTCCAGGGCAAGGCGGGCTTCACCTACGCGCGCCAGGGCACGCCCACGACCACGGCGCTGGAAGCCAAGATCAACCATATGGAAGGCGGCAAGGGCACGGTCAGCTTCGCCACCGGCATGGCGGCGTTGTCGGCCATCTTCACGACCTTGCTGCGTCGGGGCGATCATCTTGTGTCCAGCCAGTTTGTGTTCGGCAATACCAACAGCCTGCTTGGCACGCTGCTGGAGCTGGGTGTCGAAATCACCTTCGTGGATGCGACCGATGCCGAGCAAGTGCGCGCCGCGATCCAGCCCAACACGCGCATGGTCTTTACCGAAACGATCGCCAACCCGGGCACGCAAGTGGCCGACCTGGCGGTCATCGGCGAAATCTGCCGCGAGAAAAATCTGGTCTACGTCGTCGATAACACCTTGACGTCGCCCTGGATGTTTCGCCCGTCCACCGTGCATGCATCGCTGGTGATGAATTCGCTGTCCAAGTACATCGGCGGCCACGGTAACGCGCTGGGCGGCGCCGTCACGGACACGGGCCTGTACGACTGGGCCAACTATTCCAATATCTACGACGCCTATCGCAAGGGGCCGTCCACCAGCTGGGGTCTGACCCAGATCAAGAAAAAGGGCTTGCGCGACATGGGCGGCACGCTGGCGGCCGAGCCCGCGCACCGCATCGCCGTGGGTGCCGAGACGCTGGCGCTGCGCATGGCCAAGCACTGCGCCAATGCGCTGGCGCTGGCCCGCTTTCTGGATGAGCATCCCGGCGTGGCCAAGGTTCATTACCCCGGTCTGGCCGGCCACGCCCAGCACGAGCGCGCAGCGGCGTTGTTCGGCGCGCGCTTTGGCGGCCTGTTGGGTGTGGAGCTTGCCGATGGCGTGGACTGCTTTGATTTTCTGAACCGCCTGCGCATCGTGCTGATGGCCACGCACCTGGGTGACACGCGCAGCCTGGCATTGCCCGCGGCGCACACCATCTATTACGAGATGGGTGCCGAGCGCCGCAAACAAATGGGCATCGCCGACAGCCTGATCCGTGTTTCCGTCGGCATCGAGGACGAAGCCGACCTGCTGTTTGATTTCGATCAGGCGCTTAATGGTTGCCTGAAGGGATAATCCGGCAAAGGATCAGGCACATGCTTATACAGATCGCAGATGTATTCACGCCGCAAGAAGCGGCGGATATCCGCCAGCGGCTGGACGCCTCGGAATGGGTGGATGGCAAAGTCACGGCGGGCTACCAGTCCGCCGAGGTCAAGCGCAACCGCCAGTTGCCCGAGCAGCATCCCTTGGCGCAAGAGCTGGGCAACCTGATCCTGCAACGGTTGGCCGCCAACAACCTGTTCATGTCGGCCGCCTTGCCGCGCAAGATATTCCCCCCGCTGTTCAATCGCTATGAAGGCGGCGAAGCCTTCGGCTATCACGTCGACAACGCGGTGCGCGGCATCACCGGCACGGCCGAGCGCGTGCGCACCGACCTATCGGCAACGCTGTTCTTCTCGGACCCCGAATCCTACGATGGCGGCGAGCTTGTCATCGACGACACCTACGGGCCGCGCGCCGTGAAGCTGCCTGCCGGACACATGGTGCTGTATCCCGGCACCAGCCTGCACAAGGTGAATCCGGTGACGCGTGGGGCGCGGATCAGTTCGTTTTTCTGGATGCAGAGCCTGGTGCGCGAAGACAGCCAGCGCGCATTGTTGCTTGACATGGACGTGGCCATCCAGCGTTTGAATCAGGACGTGGCGGGACATGCGTCGATCGTGCAACTGACCGGCATTTATCACAATTTGCTGCGCCGCTGGGCCGATGTTTGATTCAGGCTTGAAGTGATTTTTTCGGTGTCGCGCAAACCCCGAAATGCGCGTTTTTGTTTATTGCGAAAATGGCTAAAAGCTAGTATTGGCGCGGGTTGTAGTGAGGTTTTCGCTTGACAGCCGCTCTACGCCAAGGCCTAATACACGTCTGCGTCGCTGACGGTTTGAAGGCATTTATGCCATCGAATCCTAAGCGGCGCAGCAGTTTAAAAGTTGTGCTTTGCAGCGCAAGAAAAAAGTCCATCCACTGTCTGTTCGTCGTTTGCCGGGCCTTGCGTTTAGTTGGTGGCGTCCCCTGCATGACAGCCATGAACCGCACGGCCTCGCCAGACTCAATACCTTGTGAGGGGTACTCCTGAATGAACAAAACCGAACTCATCGATCACATCGCCAGCAAGGCCGATATCTCCAAGGCTGCCGCCGGCCGTTCGCTCGACGCCCTGATCGGTGCCGTCAAGACCACGTTGAAGAAGGGCGGTACGGTAACGCTGGTTGGCTTTGGCACGTTTGCCGTGTCGGCTCGCGCAGCTCGCACCGGCCGCAACCCGCGTACGGGCGAAACGATCAAGATCAAGAAGGCCAAGGTGCCGAAGTTCCGTCCGGGCAAGGCCCTGAAGGACGCCGTCAACTAATGGACGGCAAGGCGGTCGCGGGGCATCGGCCCGAAGCGATTTGCCGACAACGACGCGGTCCGGTATACTCCGGCCCGCGTATTGCTTTTGAGTACCCCGAGTTGGCTGCGAGTTAGTCACTGCTTCAAGCGAATCATCGTATTGAAGCGGCGCTGAAAGTGTCAGGATCGGGTGCTTAGCTCAGTTGGTAGAGCGGCGCCCTTACAAGGCGTAGGTCACAGGTTCGACCCCTGTAGCACCCACCAAAAGCCCATGCGTTGCGTTCACGAATTTGAACGTGTTTCTTGCAGATCACCCGCGAAACGCGCACACCGAAACGCGCACACCGAAACCCGCACACCGAAACCCGCACACTTCACCGTGGCGGGTTTTTTGTTTTGGTTCAGTGCGCTGCATCCTTGCGTGGGCGCAAGCCTTCTTGATGCCGTCTTGTGCTTTCTGGTTGAGCCCGGTAGGGCAGTGTTACGCTATTCCAGACGAAATAGGACGTGCGAATCATTCGCATTTAAGATATTATGATCGGCTTGTACCGGCTGGCTCACGCCGCTTTTTTTTGGCGCGCGTTTTCGTCCAGCTGGCCGGATAAGTCAATGCACCCTGGCTGATTCATGCCTAGTTTTCAACGCGGTTGGACTTCTTCTTCGCCGTCTTCATTTGGTATACGCGCCGGCGCCGGGCTGGCGGTTGTGGCCCTACACGCGGCAGTGATCGGGGCCATTTTCATGGCACCCGCGAATCGTCCTGAGCTTGAGGAGCCCGAGGCTGTCATGGTCAGCCTCATCGACGCGCCCGTGCCGCAGGTGGCCAAGGCCGAGCCCACGCCCGAACCGCCGCAACCGGTCGTGGAACCGCCGCCGCCCGAGCCCGAACCCGTGGTCGAGCCGGACCCCGAGCCCGAGCCGGAAGTGAAGCCCGAGCCTGAACCGGAACCGGAACCCGTGGTTGAAAAGCCGCCGATGCCGGCCCCCAAGCCCAAGCCGAAACCTAAACCCAAGCCGCAGCCCAAGCCGCAGCCCAAGCAGGAAGTCAAACCCGAGACGCCGCCTGTGCAGACGCCGCCCGCCGGCGCCGTGGATGGCGCGCAGGCTACGCAAAGTCCGCAGCAAGGCCCGCCGCCTGATCAACCCGTGCTGGTGTCCAGCATCGAATTCCAGGGCGCGCGCCCCATGCCCAGCTACCCCATGGCCTCGCGCCGCATGCGGGAAGAAGGGCGGGTGCTGGTGTTGGTGGAGATCAACACGCAGGGGCTGGTGGACCGCGCAACGATCGACACGTCCTCGGGCTTTCCGAGGCTGGACGAATCCGCGTTGACCGCGGCTCGCAAGGCCAAGTTCAAGCCCTATACCCGTAACGGCGTGGCCTATCCCGCCAAAGCCAAAATTCCGTTCGATTTCGTAATGAGGAACTGAGATGTCCAACGCACTGCATGGCGCCACCCTGGTGGCGCAGGCGACTACCAGCCCGGCTGCACCGGCTGCCGCCGCCGCTGCGCCCGCAGCCCAACAAGCCGCCACGACCGGCGCCGGTGTTGTCCAGCAATCGGCTGATGCGCTGCAAAGCGCCGCCGCCGCGCTGCCGCCGACCGCGCCCATCGCTACCCCCGACATGGGCTTTCTGCACTTTGTCGCGCAGAGCGACTTCGTGGGCAAGAGCCTGTTCATCATCCTGATCCTGATGTCGCTGGTGACCTGGTACCTGATCCTGGTCAAGGCCGCCAGCAACGTCAGCATGCGCAAGCGTTCGGCCGATTTCCTGAACAAGTTCTGGAACGCCAGCTCGCTGGAGCAGGTCGAGCACGAGATCAGCACGCACGGCGCGCGCGATCCGTTCTCGCATCTGGCCAGCCACGCGATGCACGCGCAGGCGCACCACAACAAGTTCGGCGCGACCAAGCTGGAAGAATCCGGCAGCAATTCCGATTTCGTCACGCGCACCATGCGCAAGGTCATCGACGAAGAAACCGCCAAGCTGGAAAACGGCCTGACGGTGCTGGCCTCGGTCGGTTCCACCGCGCCGTTCGTCGGCCTGTTCGGCACGGTGTGGGGCGTGTACCACGCGCTGGTCGGCATTGGCCTGTCCGACGGCGTGACCATCAACCGCATCGCCGGCCCCGTGGGCGAAGCCCTGATCATGACGGGTCTGGGCCTGGCCGTGGCCATTCCCGCCGTGCTGGCGTACAACACTTTCGTGCGCAACAACCGCGTGTTCCTGTCGCGCCTGGATGCCTTTGCGCACGACCTGTTCGCGTTCCTGACCACCGGCCAGCAGGTTGCGCTGTCCGACGGCAAGGTCCGCGCCTTGCGCCGCCAGAACGGTAACGGCGCCGCGGCTCAACGCGGGAGCGAATAATGGCCTTTGGCAGCTTCGAGGGAAAAGGATCCGGAAGCCACACGGTTTCCGAGATCAACATGGTGCCCCTGATCGACGTCATGCTGGTGCTGCTGGTGATCTTCATCATCACGGCGCCGCTGCTGGCGCACTCGATCAAGATCAACATGCCCCAGGTGGCGGCCGAGCAGATCGAAGAAGAACCCAAGACGGTCGACCTGGCGATTGACGCCAGCGGCGCCCTGTTCTGGGACGAAAAGCCGGTCAATATCGACGACCTGCCCAACCGCTTCAAGTCGATCGCCGGCACCAAGCCGCAACCCGAGATCCGTATTCGCGCCGATCAGAACACGCGCTACGAAACCCTGGCGAAGGTCATGGCCTCGGCGCGCCGTTCGGGCATGTCGCGCATCGGCTTCGTCACGACGCCGCCTTCGGGCGGCGCCGCAGCGGGCGGCGAGGCGCCTGCCGCGGGCGCCGCTACCCCCGCGCCCGCCGGGGCGCCGTCCGGCCGGTGAACGAATCCCACGGAAGGGGGCGCATTTCGCGCCCCTTTTTTTTCGGATCGCGCTAGAATCGCGGCATGCGAGTTCTGGTAATCGAAGACGACACCACCCTGGGCCATGCGCTCCAGGAATTCCTGGCCGACCAGGGTTATGCGGTCGACTGGCTGACGGAAGGCGACCGAGTCCTGGGCGCCCTGGCTGGCCAGCCGTATGACCTGATGCTGCTCGACCTGAACCTTCCCGGCATGAGCGGGCTTGATGTGCTGCGGCAATTGCGCCAAGACGGCAATCAGGTTCCGGTCCTGATCCTTACCGCGCGCGACGGCATCGAAGACCGCGTTGCGGGCCTGGATGCCGGCGCCGATGATTACGTCACCAAACCCTTTGAACTGCCCGAGCTGGCGGCGCGCGTGCGTGCCTTCGGCCGGCGGCGCGCGGGGCAGGCACAGCCGCTGATCGAAGTCGGCCCCCTGGTGTTCGACACGGTCGGCCGCGAAGTCCGCGCCAATGGCCAGCGCCTGTCGCTGTCGGTGCGTGAACTTTCCGTGCTTGAAATGTTGATGGTCCGCGTGGGCCGCGTCGTCACCAAGCGGCAAATCGTGAATTCGCTGTCCGCCTGGGACGCCGATTTCAGCGAGAACGCCGTCGAAGTCTATGTGTACCGCCTGCGCAAGCGCCTGGAAGGTACGGGCGCCAGCATCCAGACGGTGCGCGGCTTCGGCTACATGCTGGATGTGGAAGCGGCCTGACGGCCCGGGCGCCGCCGGTATGCGCCGGCTGCGCTTCTGCATGCACCCAAGCGAGGGTATCGCGTCATGATGCACGATCGCACTCCTTCCGCTCCTACGGCGTCCCGCCCCTTGCTCCCCTCCCGCTCGCTTGCCCGGCATCTGGTCATCCGCTTGATGCCACCCATTCTGCTGCTTGTCCTGCTGGACCTGGCGGCAACCTGGGTGATCACGCACAAGATCGATATGTCGCTGTGGATGCTGGAAGACTTCTTCTGGCTGATGGTAGTGGGGCAGGTGGCGCTGATTGCGCTGTTCACCTGGGTGGTCGTGCAGGGCGTGCGATCCGGATTGCGGTCCGTGAACCATCTGTCCGAAGAGATCCGGCAGCGTTCCATCGACGACATGCAGCCGCTTGAGGTCGCGGGCGTGCCGGTCGAAATCGAACCGCTTGTCACGCACACCAACGATCTGCTGCTGCGCCTGGACGCCTCGCTGGCCGCCCAGCGCCGATTCATCGGCCACGCGGCGCACCAGCTGCGCACCCCCTTGTCCGGCTTGCGGCTGGAATCCGAATTGATGTTGGCCCGCCCTCTGCCGGACGACGTGCGGGCGCGCGCCGAACGCATCAAGGCCGTCAGCGACCGCATGATCCGCCTGGGTCAGCAGCTGCTGGTGCTGGCGCGCGCCGACCCCAACGCCCGACCGCAAGACAGTTTTGTACGCATCGACCTGTGTGAATGGGTGCGCGTGCATGGCGCCGAATGGTTTCCCCGGGTGCGCGAGGCGCGCTACGACCTGGATCTGGTGGCGCCCGACGCGCCTATCTGGATCGACGCTGACCCCTTGCTGCTGGCCGAACTGCTGGGCAACCTGATCGACAATGCGCTGCGCTACGGCAACGAGACCGGTCGCATCACGCTGATCGTGGGCGCCAACCCGCCGTCGCTGACGGTCGAAGACGACGGCCCCGGCATTCCCTCCGAAGAACGCGACCGCGTCTTTGAAGCCTTTTACCGATCGCCCACCGCCACGGCGGGCGGCTCGGGATTGGGCCTGGCCATCGTGCGCGAGATCGCGCACGCGCATGGCGCCTGGTGGAAGCTGACCAGCCGCCCCGACTTCTCCGGAACCCGGCTTTCCGTCGTGTTCCCCGGCCCCCGCAAAGGGGCGCAACTAACTCGTCAAGAACCCACATCATGAGCCAAGCCACGGCGGGTGCCCCCCTTCCCACCGGCCCCCACGCGGGGGGCGTGCATGCACCGTCGTCGCGCGCCGCGCTGATCCTGGGCGCGTTGGGCGTGGTGTATGGCGACATCGGCACCAGCCCGCTATATACGCTGCGCGCCTGCCTGACCGGCCTTAGCGTGCACACCGACCTGGAGCCCGCGCACTTGCTGGGCGTGCTGTCCATCTTGTTCTGGATGCTGATGGTGGTGGTGTCTTTGAAGTACGTCACGCTGGTCCTGCGCGCCGATAACCGGGGCGAAGGCGGCACGCTGGCACTGTTGGAACTGGCCGTGCGCAACCGCGACGGCAAGATGCGGTGGGTGCTGATCGTGCTGGGCATCTTCGGCGCCGCGCTGTTCTATGGCGACAGCATGATCACGCCTGCCATCTCGGTGCTGTCCGCGCTGGAGGGCATCGGCATCGTGTCCCACACCCTGGACGCGTGGGTCGTGCCCATTGCACTGGTCGTGCTGGTGGGGCTGTTCGCCATCCAGTCGCACGGCACCGGCCTGATGGGCAAGCTCTTTGGCCCTGTGATGCTGGTGTGGTTCGGCACGCTGGCGGCGCTGGGCGGCTGGCAGATCTGGCAGACGCCCGAAGTGCTGGCGGCCTTGAACCCGATGTGGGGCCTGCGCTTCGTCGTTGAATTTCCCTTGATCAGTTTTGTGCTGCTGGGCGCCGTGGTGCTGGCGTTGACCGGCGCCGAGGCGCTGTACGCCGACATGGGCCACTTTGGCCGCCCCGCGATTCGCAGCGCGTGGTTCAGCATGGTGTTGCCGGCGTTGACGCTGTGCTACTTCGGCCAGGGTGCGCTGCTGCTGCGCGACCCCGAAGCCATTCGCAATCCGTTCTTCCTGATGGCGCCCGACTGGGGCCTGGTGCCGCTGGTGGCGCTGGCCACCATCGCCACCATCGTCGCGTCCCAAGCGGTTATCTCCGGCGCGTACTCCGTCACGCGCCAGGCGGTGCAGCTGGGCTTCTGGCCGCGCATGCAGATCCTGCATACCTCGGCCGTGGAAAAGGGCCAGATCTATCTGCCGCAGGTCAACGCGCTGCTGCTGTGCGCCGTGCTGGTGCTGGTGCTGCTGTTCCGCAATTCCGACAACCTGGCCGCCGCCTATGGGTTCGCGGTGACGGGCACGATGCTGACCACCTCGGTGCTGGCGTTTGCCGTCTTGCCGCGCGGGTCCACGGGTCTGAAGCGCATGCTGTGGTTCGGCGTGCTGGGCTTTTTGCTGCTGTTCGACGTGCTGCTGTTTTCGGCCAACGTGTTCAAGATCCACGAGGGTGGCTGGCTGCCCCTGCTGGTCGCCATCGTCGTGTTCACGCTGATGATGACGTGGCGCCGTGGCCGTCGCCTGCTGTCCGACATGCAGCAGCGCGACCGCCAGCCGCTCAAGGAATTCATGGAGCAGCTGGAACAATATCCGCCGTCGCGGGTGCCGGGCACGGCCATCTTCATGACGATGAATTCCGGCAACGTGCCGCCCGCGTTGCTGCATAACCTGAAGCACAACAAGGTGCTGCACGACCACGTGCTGTTCCTGACCATTCTGGTGGCGGACGTGCCCTACATTTCGCCTGAAGAACGTTTCGTGGTGAACAAGCTGTCGGCCTCCAGCTGGACCGCCACCGTGAACTACGGCTTCAAGGAAGACCCCGACGTGCCCGAGGCCTTGCGCCTGGTGGCCGAAGCGTATCCGGAGCTGGACCTGGAGCCGATGCGCACGTCGTACTTCCTGTCGCGCCAGACCGTGGTGGCGGCGCGCAAGCCGGCGCTGTGGCGTTGGCGCCGGGCGGTGTTTTCGTTCATGGCCCGGAACTCCACGCGCAGCACCAAGTTCTTCAAGATCCCGGCCAACCGCGTGGTGGAAATGGGGATGCAGGTCGAGCTTTAGGCCACGACGCGGCGCCATAAAAAAAACCCCTCGGTCATCACACCGAGGGGTTTTTTGTTGCCTGCAAGAATGCTTACTTCTTCTTCGCGGCGTCTTTCAACTGCGGCAGCGACGTGCCGCTGGAAGCCAGCAGGCCGGTCTTCACGTAGGTGAACAGCTTTTCGCGGGTGTCGACGATGTCCAGGTTGCGCATGGTCAGTTGGCCGATGCGGTCCGCCGGCGTGAACGGCGCGTTCTCGACCTTTTCCATCGACAGGCGCTCGGGGGCGTATGTCAGGTTGGCCGATTCCGTGTTCAGCAGCGAATAGTCATTGCCGCGACGCAGTTCGATGGTGACTTCGCCGGTAATGGCGCGGGCAACCCAGCGCTGGGCGGTTTCGCGCAGCATGATGGCTTGCGGGTCGAACCAGCGGCCCTGATACAGCAGGCGGCCCAGCTTGCGGCCGTTTTCGCGGTACTGCTCGATGGTGTCTTCGTTGTGAATGCCGGTGACCAGGCGTTCGTAGGCGATGAACAGCAGCGCCAGGCCCGGGGCTTCGTAGATGCCGCGGCTCTTGGCTTCGATGATGCGGTTTTCGATCTGGTCGCTCATGCCCAGGCCGTGGCGGCCGCCGATGCGGTTCGCTTCCAGCAGCAGTTCGACCGGGTCGCTGTATTCCACGCCGTTCAGGGCGACCGGCTGGCCTTCCTCGAAGCGCACGGTGACTTCTTCGGCCTTCACGGCCACGTCGTCGCGCCAGAAAGCCACGCCCATGATCGGCTTGACGATGCGGATGCCGGAGTTCAGCTGTTCCAGGTCCTTGGCTTCGTGGGTGGCGCCCAGCAGGTTGGAGTCCGTCGAGTAGGCTTTTTCGGCCGACATCTTGTAGTCGAAACCGGCTTGGCGCATGTATTCGGACATTTCCGAACGGCCGCCCAGCTCGTCGATGAAGCGCTGGTCCAGCCAGGGCTTGTAGATCTTCAGGTCGGGGTTGGTCAACAGGCCGTAGCGGTAGAAACGCTCGATGTCGTTGCCCTTGAACGTGCTGCCGTCGCCCCAGATGTTGACGTCGTCTTCTTTCATGGCGGCCACCAGCATGGTGCCGGTGACGGCGCGGCCGATGGGCGTCGTGTTGAAGTACGTGATGCCGGCGGTCGAGATATGGAACGCGCCCGATTGCAGGGCGGCGATGCCTTCAGCCACCAACTGCGCGCGGCAGTCGATCAGGCGGGCATTTTCGGCGCCGTAGGCCAGGGCCTTGCGGGGAATCTCATCGTAGTCGGACTCGTCCGGCTGGCCCAGGTTTGCCGTGTAGGCGTAGGGGATGGCGCCGTTATTGCGCATCCACAGCAGGGCTGCGCTGGTGTCGAGACCGCCGGAAAAGGCGATGCCGACCTTCTGGCCGGTAGGAAGGTTCGGGAGGATAGTGGTCATTGTTTGAGGTGAGACGCCAACAGGACTTTGACAGCAACGAGCCGCCAAACAAGAAAGGTAGCCGGCATTTTAACTCTTTTGCCCTGGGCGGCCAGACGCGGCACGTTTTTACCGCCCGGCGCATCACGGGGCGGGGGCGAAGAGTTCGGAAAGCTCCAATTGCCGGATCAATTGCGCGGTGGCGGTGGCCAGGCGCGTGGCGGGGCGGTGGCGTGCGCTGGCCAGCACCAGGTTGTTGGTGATGCGCGGCGAGCCGATATCCGATAGGGACAGCGCGTGTTCGGCGGCAGGTCCGCGCGCGGCGGAGCGCGGCAGGATGGCGTACGCGTCGCCTTGCGCCGCCAGTTCCACGATAGTCTGCACGGCGTCGACCTCGGCGGCCACCTTCAGGCGCACGCCTTGCGCGCGGCACACGCTTTCCACCAGGGTCCGGATCGCGTTGGGCAGGCTGGGCAGCACCAGCGGATAGTCGCCCAGCTGCGCGACGGTTACGCGGGCGGGCAGGGGCGGCTGATGGCCGGCGGCAGCGGCCAGCACCAGGTCTTCGCGGAACAGCGATTCATACGCAAGCTGGGGCGAGGGCGCGGGATCGTAAAGCAGGGCCAGATCGACCCGGCCGGCCAACAGCCATTCCCGGACTTGCGCGCTAAGGCCCTCGGCCACCGCAATGGACGCCTCGGGAAACCCACGCCGGAATGCCTGCACCAGCGGCGGCGTCAGCACGCGCGCAATGCGCGGTGGCAGGCCTACCACCACCTTGCCGGTTGGCGTGGCGCGCAGCGTTTGCAGGTCTTCCTTGGCGCGTTCGGCCAGCGTCAGCAGCGCGCGCGCATGTTCCAGAAAGCGCAGCCCGGCCTCGGTCGGTTCGGCACCGCGCCCGTTGCGATAGAGCAGGTGTTGGCCAAGCTCCAGCTCCAGCAAGCGTACCTGCCGGCTGAGGGTGGGCTGGGCAACGTCCAGCAACTCGGCCGCGCGCGAAAAGCTGCGCCGCTCGGCCACGCTGACGAAGTACTCGATCTGCTTTAAATCCACGATGCGCCCGCGCTGTTATGTGTATTTTCTATATCTGAAATCAAAGATATAGCATTGTTAGGCGGCTCGCAATCCGCGACGATGTCGTTTTCCCCAGCAGGAACCGACTGTGCCTGATTGCCGCCCACCGCTTGCGTCCCCGTCCCGTCCGCGCCATGCCCTGCCGCCCGGTGCGTGCGATGCGCATTGCCATGTCTTCGGGCCCAGCGACGCGTTTCCCTATGCCGAGGGCCGTTCCTATACGCCGCCCGATGCGCCCTATGCCGCCATGGCCGCGCTGCATGCGCACCTGGGCATCGAGCGCGCGGTGGTGGTGCAGGCCAATTGCCACGGCTCGGACCATAGCGCGCTGTTGGACGCATTGGCGCAAAGCGGGGGGCGCTATCGCGGCGTGGCGTTGCTGGGGGCGGATGCCACGGCGGCGCGCGTCCGGCAACTGCACGACGGCGGCGTGCGCGCCGCGCGCTTCAACTTCGTGCCGCATCTGGGCGGCGCGCCTGATCCGGCCGTGTTCGACCACGTGGTGGCGCTGATTGCGCCGCTGGGCTGGCATCTGTGCCTGCACGTGGACGGCGCGATGCTGCCCGAACTGCTGCCGCGCCTGCTGGCGTTGCCCGTGCCGTTCGTGGTGGATCACATGGGCCGCTTGAAGGCGGCCGACGGCCTGGATTCCCCCGCGATGCGCGCATTGCTGTCATTGGCCGATGTGCCGCAGGCCTGGGTCAAGGTGTCGGGCATCGACCGCATCGCGTCGGGCAAGCGCCCGTTCTCCGAAGGCATACCCTTTGTGCAGTCGCTGGTGCAGGCCATGCCGGATCGCTGCCTGTGGGGCACCGACTGGCCGCATCCCAACGTGGCGGGCGATATGCCCGATGACGGCGAACTGGTGGATACCTTCTTTCAGGCCTGCCCCGATGCCGCCATGCGCCAGCAGGTGCTGGTGGACAACCCCGCAAGACTGTACGGATTCGCGTAGGCATCCGACGTTGCGCGTCGGCTAAAAAAATTCGATTCAACGAGGAGACACCATGTTCAAGAAATTACTTTCGGCCACCGTGCTGAGTTTGTCCGCTTTCGGTGCGGCGCATGCCGACGGCCCGGTGCGCCTTATCATCGCGTTCCCGCCCGGCGGGCCGGTGGATCTGGTCGGGCGCGTGCTGGCCGAACAGCTGGGCAAAGAGCTCAAGCAGAACGTCATCGTCGAGAACAAGGCGGGCGCCAACGGCAACATCGCGGCGGCCTATGTAGCCAAGGCGCCGGGCGATGGCTCGGTGCTGTTCCTGACCAGCGTGGGCGCGGTGGCCATCAGCCCGGCGCTGTACAAAGACCTGCCGTATGACCCGGTGCGCGATTTTGCGCCGGTGTCCAAGGTAGTCAACAACGCCACGGTGTTCGTGGTGAACCCGTCCAACCCGGCTGGCGACGCGGCGGACTTCGTGAAGAAGTCGCAGGCGGCGTCGCAATCCGTGGCGATCGGCTCGTCGGGCATCGGCAGCATTCCGCACCTGACGATGGAAATGTTTGCCGACGCCAGCAAGGCCAACGTGCTGCATGTGCCGTACAAGGGCGCCGCGCCGGTCATCAACGATGTGATGGGCAACCAGGTGTCGGGCTTCTTCGGCGACGTGCCCGGCCTGATCGGCCATATCCAGGGCGGCAAGCTCAAGGCGCTGGGCATCGCCGCGCCCACGCGCCACCCGCTGCTGCCCGACGTGAAGACCTTGGCCGAACAAGGCATTGCCGGCGTGGAATCGAATAACTGGTACGGCATCGTCGCGCCTGTCTCCACGCCCGCCGCCACCATCGACAAGCTGAATCAGGCCGTGCGCGCCGCTTTGGGCAATGAAGCCGTACGCGCCAAGCTGGAGAAGTTCGGCGCGCAGGCAGCGCCCAGCTCGCCGCAGGAACTGGCCGCGCTGATCGCGTCCGACCGCGACAAGTGGACCGCGCTGATCCAGCGCAAGAACATCCGTCCGGAGTAAGCATGAGCGCCAGCCGAGTCACGCCCGTCGTACCGGGCACCCGCCAGGAACTGGCCGCGATCGAGGCACGCATCAGCGCCGCGCGCGGTCGCATTTCGCCGCTGTACCAGGTGCTGCTGAACAGCCCCGCCGTGGTGGATGGCTGGGAGGCCATGCTGACCGCGATCCGCCAGAAGACGTCGTTGTCGCCGCGCCTGCGCGAACTCATCATCTTGCGCGTGGCGACCTTGAATAATGCGCCTTATGAATTTGATGCGCATGTGCCGCACGCCCTGGCGGGTGGCATGCCGCAGGAAGTGATCGACGCCTTGCGGTCCAACCCGGCGCCTGAAGCCGTGCAAGGGCTGGCCCCCGGCGAAGCCGAGGTGCTGGCGTTGACCGACGCCATGACGCGCGACATCGAGGTGCCCGACGCCGTGTTCGCGCCCGTGCGCGCACGCTACGATGACACGCAATTGGTCGAACTGGCCGCCACCGTGGGCGCCTACAACATGGTGTCGCGCTTTCTGGTGGCGCTACGCGTCGGACATTGAAGGAGATGACAGTGCAGGAATCCGTATTGCTGGTGTCGCTGGGCGAACGCTTTGACAACGACCGCGCGGCCGACATGGCAGAGCGTCTGACGGCCGGGCTGGACAAGGTTGAGGTCAGCGCGTTTGCCGCGGTTGAAGAGCCGGACACGTATGTGTACCTGCGCGGCACGAGCCACGCGTTGGCTGAAATCCAGGCGCGTCTGGCCGAGAGCTTTCCTGGCGCCCGCGCCCGCGTGTTGCATCAAACGCTGGACCTGCCGGGGGCTTCGGCGGGCCAGGACGCGCCATGGCACTACATCGTTGAAACCGATGTGCTGCCCGAGGCCGAGCAAGACCTGAACGCCTGGTATGACCAGGAACATCTGCCGGGGCTGGCGTCCGTGCCCGGCACGGTGCGCGCGATGCGCTTTGAATGTCGCGATGAATCGCCGCGATACCTGGCCTGCTACGACCTGCACACCCGCGAAACCTTCGGCAGCCCGCCGTGGTTGGCCGTGCGCGCTACCGACTGGAGCAGCCGCGTGCGGCCCTCGTTTCGCAACACCCGCCGCACGATGTTCAAGAAAATCCTGTGATCGCGCGCCGGTGGCTGGCCGGCAAGGAGGCATGATGACGATGAAGCAACTGCTGACCGGGCTGACGATCACGTGCGCCGTCGCGGCGTCGGCGCCGGTGCTGGCGGATGCGCCCAAGCGCGTCAACGTGCTGGTGGGCAACGGCGCCTCGATCGAAGTGCTGGACCAGGGGCAGGGCCCCGCGCTGGTGCTGCTGCCATCCAGGGGGCGCGGCGCGCAGGATTTCGACGAACTGGCCGAACGCTTCGTGCAAGCCGGCTATCGCGTGCTGCGTCCGCAGCCACGCGGCATCGGCGGTAGTACCGGGCCGATGTCGGGCATCACGCTGCATGATCTGGCGGACGACCAGGCCGCCGTGATCCGCAACGTGGCTCGCCAGCCGGTCGTGATGGTGGGCCATGCATTTGGCAACTGGGTGGCGCGCGCCACCGGCGTCGACCACCCCGAGCTCGTGCGCGGCGTGGTGATCGTGGCGGCCGCGGCCAAGCAATATCCCAAGGGCCTGAGCGAACACGTGGACCGCAGCGCCGAACTGTCCTTGCCCGATGCCGAACGCTTGAAGTCGATCCAGTACGCGTTCTTTGCGCCCGGCAACGACGCGCGCGTCTGGTTGCACGGCTGGTACCCGGACGTCAGCGAAAGCCAGCGCCTGGCCGGCAAGGCCACGCGCCAGTCTGATTGGTGGTCGGGCGGAGCCAAGCCCTTGCTGGACTTGCAAGCGGAACTGGATCTGTTCAAGCCGCCCGCCACGCGCAACGAAATCCGTGATGAATTCGGTGACCGCGTGTCCGTTGTCGTGATCCCCGGCGCGGGACACGCGTTGGTGCCCGAAAAGCCGCAGGCGGTCGTGGACGCCATCGCGGCGTGGGAACGTACGCTGCGTTGATTGCGGTGTATTGAATGCTGCGCGGGCCGGTCGCAGTACCCAAGCCGTACACAAGCCGTACACAAGCATTCGAAGCAGCCCCAATGAAAAGGCCCGGATATCCCAAGATATCCAGGCCTTTTGCGCTTCCGGCAAGCTTAGTTGATCTGGCCCAGCAGCAGGAATTCCATCAATGCCTTTTGCACGTGCAGGCGGTTTTCGGCTTCGTCCCAGACCACGCTTTGCGGCCCGTCGATGACTTCGCCGGTGACCTCTTCGCCACGGTGGGCGGGCAGGCAGTGCATGAAGACGGCTTCGGGGTCGGCGGCGGCCATCATTTCGGCGTCAACGCACCAGTCGGCAAACGCCGCGCGGCGCTCTTCGTTCTCGGCTTCGTAGCCCATGCTGGTCCACACGTCGGTGGTGACCAGGTGCGCGCCCTGGCACGCCTGCATGGGGTCCTTGAATTGGCGCAGCACCTTGTCCGACGGCGAGCCGATGCGCGACGCTTCAAGTTCGTAGCCGGCGGGCGTGGACACGTGCAGCGTGAAGCCCAGCATTTCGGCCGCGTGCAGCCACGTGTACGCCATGTTGTTGGCGTCGCCCACCCAGGCCACTGTCTTGCCCGCGATGGGGCCGCGATGTTCGATGTAGGTGAAGATGTCGGCCAGGATCTGGCAGGGGTGGAATTCGTTGGTCAGGCCGTTGATGACCGGCACGCGCGAATGCGACGCAAAGCGCTCGATGCGGGTCTGCTCGAATGTACGGATCATGACGATGTCGACCATGCGCGAAATGACGCGCGCGGTGTCTTCGATGGGCTCGGAGCGGCCCAGCTGCGAATCGTTGGAGGTCAGGTTGATGACCGAGCCGCCCATCTGGTACATGCCGGCCTCGAACGAGACGCGGGTGCGGGTGCTGGCCTTTTCAAACACCATTGCCAGCGTGCGGTCGTGCAGCGGCATATGGGGTTCGTAGCGCTTGAACTTTTCCTTGATCAGGCGCGCGCGGTCCAGTACGTAAGCGATTTCAGCGGAAGAGAAATCCTTGAACTGGAGAAAATGCCGCAACGGGCCGTTTTGAGTCGTGGGAGGAGTCATGGTGTTGTCGCAGGTCATTGAGCCCGGCCGGGCTGGTGGCCCGGGCGGTACGTTGATTATGGTTTTTCGGACAGGAAGCGTTGGATAAGCGGGACCAGGGTGGCGACGATCTGGTCCGCCTCTTGTTGGGTAAGGATCAGGGGCGGCAGCATGCGGATGACGCGGTCGCGCGTGACGTTGATGAGCAGGCCGGCCTCAAGGGCGTGCCGCACCAGCACGCCGCAGGGGCGTGCCAGTTCTATTCCCAGCATCAGGCCACGGCCGCGCACTTCGGTAACGCCCGCCGTGTCTGCCAGGGCTTGCGCCAGGGCGTCCTTCAGGTAGGTGCCCACCGCGTGGGCGTTGTCCAGCAGCTTGTCGTCTTCCAGCGTGTCCAGCACGGCCAGCCCGGCGGCGCAGACCAGCGGCCCGCCGCCGAACGTGGTGCCGTGGCTGCCGGGCGTGAACACCCCGGCGGCTGGCCCTGCGGCCAGCATGGCGCCAATTGGCACGCCGCCCGCCAGCCCCTTGGCCAGCGTCATGACGTCAGGCTTGATGTCGGCCCATTGATGCGCGAACCACTTGCCGGTGCGGCCGATGCCGGACTGCACTTCGTCAATCATCAGCAACCAGCCGCGCTCGGTGCACAGGGCGCGCACCGCTTGCAGGTACGAGATGTCGGATGGGCGGATGCCGCCTTCGCCTTGCAGCACTTCAAGCAGCACGGCGGTGGTGCGCGGTTCGGCGTCGCCGGCGGCGCGCACGGCGTCCAGGTCGTTGTAGGGCACCTGGATGAAGCCGCTGGGCAGCGGCTCGAAGCCCTTGCGCGCCTTGTCGCTGCCCGTGGCCGCCAGCGTGGCCAGCGTGCGGCCATGCCAGGACGAATCCATGGTGATGATGTGGGCGTGTTTGTTGCCGCGCTGGTAGGCGTAGTAGCGGGCCAGCTTGATGGCCGCCTCGTTCGCTTCCGAGCCGCTGTTGCAAAACAGCGCTTCCTGCATGCCGGACAGGGCCGTCAGGCGGGCGGCCAGGGCAGCTTGCTGCGGAATGTCGTAGATGTTCGATGTGTGGATGACGCGGGCCGCCTGCTCGCTGATGGCCGCCACCAATTTCGGATGGGCGTGCCCCAGGCACGACACGCCGATGCCGGCCAGTGCGTCCAGGTACTTGCGCCCTTGGGCATCCCACAACCATACGCCCTGGCCGTGCGTGAACGCGACCGGCAGGCGGGCATAGATATTGGCCAGAGGCGAGGTCATTGCGGATCCTCCTGGGGGATTACCAAAAAGCCGCCTTCAAAAAGCCGCCTTCAATTCGATGGACCCCGGGCGTAAACAGGGCGGAATCGGCTTTTGGAAGAGGGCAAAGGATCAATCATATACAATTCGCGGCGCAGGGCGCATGTTTGATCACGCCGAAGATCCGGCTTTCGTGAAAGGCGCGCTGTAGTGAAGAACTCATGGCAACTCGCGTCAGACAATTCGTAATTCATGGCGTTACCGAAAGCGGTAGCCGATTCCGCCCCAGCGATTGGGCGGAGCGGCTCGCTGGCGTAATGGCACAGTTCCGGCCCGCCGGCTGTGCTGGTAACCACCTCACTTATTCGCCCTATGTGCTGCCTGTCGTGATCGACGGCGTGCGCGGAATCGTGGTCGACCTGCGTTTGCGCGACCTGGAACCGCTGGCGTACAAGTTCGTGGTGGATTTCGCTCGCGACAACAACCTCAAGACGGAAGAACGCGAAATTTAAGTCCCCGAACGAAAAGCGCCCTGACCGGGCGCTTTTCTCATTCGTGCGGGACCGGCACGCCCAACGGGCGGGCCAACGCCTACGCCGCGCTTGCGCGCTGCGGGCAGCCGGATCGCTCAGGTGCCGTAGCGGTCAAGAATCTTGCGGATGTCGCGCACACCTGAACCGTCCGTACTGAGCAGCGCGCGCGCCGTCACGGATTCCAGGTGGTGTTCAAGCAGATGCAGGACGTGCTTTTCGTCGCGCGCGCGCAGCCCTTCCACTATGTCCATGTGTTCGCTGACCGCGCATTCGCTGGAATGCGGTCGCCCGTAAAGCGCCAGGATCAGCGAACAGCGCGACACGATCTCGTTCACGTAGCGGGCATAGACCGCGTTGCCGGATAGCTCGGCCATCAGGATGTGGAATTCGCCCGACAGCCGGATGGATTCATTCGTGCTGTTGCGCTTGCGGGCCGCTTCCTCTTCTTCGACATGACGCGCCAGGCGCGTCAGCCCGGCTTCGGTGATGTGTTGCAGCAGCCGGCGGGCCACGTCGCGTTCCAGGCAGCGCCGGGCCTCGAAGATATCGTGCGCTTCTTCCAGGCTGGGGCGCGCCACCGCCGCGCCGCGGTTGGGGCGCAGATCCACCAGCCCTTCGCTGAACAGCCGCGTCAACACGCCGCGCACAATTGTGCGGCTGACCCCGAAACGCTCTCCGATAATGTCTTCGGGCAGCTTGTCGCCCGGCAGCAAGGCCTGCTCGATAATGGCGCGGCGCAAATTTATGTATACGATTTCGCTGCGGTTTACGTCTTTCTTGGCGGGCTCGTTGGCCGGCGGCGCGAGAGGTTTCATCGTCTTCTTTGGCTCCTGGGCGTGCGCGTTTTCATTGTATTGGGATAGGCCGCGGCACCTGCCGCCGCTGCGCACTGCGGATGTGGGCAAGCATACTACAACGCCCGCTAAGGGTTAGCGATAGCTTGAAGCCAGACTTCAAGCGCGTACATTGTCGGCATAAATCGTATACAAACATTTATACAGAACGGCCAGCATATCGGCGTTTGGCGAAATCTGTTTGTATACATACCGACCGAGACCCGCTTCATGCCCGCCAAGCCTGCCTTGCCCGACGTTCTTGCCACCGACCGGCCCACCTTCACCCCTTACCGCCTGCTGGTGGTCAACGGCAACACCACGTCCGACCTGACCCTTAGCCTGGCCGCCCAGGCGCGCACGTTTTTCGATGGCGCCGCCCACATCCACGCCGTCACCGCCGTGTTTGGACCCGCCTATATCGCCAGTCGGGTCGAAGCCGTCGTGGCCGCGCACGCCGTGCTGGAAACGGTGGAGCAGGAAGTGGCCCGGGCGGAAGCGCCGTTCGATGCCTGCCTGTTGGCCTGTTTCGGCGAACCCGGCATCGGCGCCGTGCGCGAATGCCTGTCCGTGCCCGTCGTGGGCATGGCCGAAGCGTCGATCATGGCCGCCATGCAGCGCGGCGACCGCTACGCCATCGTCACGGTGGGGCAGCGCTGGCCCGGCATGTTGCGCGAACAGATTCGCCAGTTGGGGCTGGACACCCGCTGCGCGGCCATCATCGCCTTGCCCGGCAATGCGCTGGATTACGTGTCGCGCTCGCCCGAATCGGCCGCCCAGGTCAGCCAAGCGCTGGACGCCGCCGTGGCGCAGGGCGCCGACGTGGTCATCGTGGCGGGAGCCGCGCTGGCCGGTTACCTGCCGGTGCTGCCGCGCCGACCCGTCGTTCCGATCATCGATTCCTATCGCGCCGCGCTGGCCCAAATGCTGGCGCTGGCTTCGCTGGACCGCGCGCAGCGTTTGTGCGCATTGACCTGACCCGCCGGGTCTGATCGCCATGCTTACCGCGCCGGGCCCGACCCGGCGACATCAAACCGGGTATCAGCCCGATAGACAAGGGAGAGTTGCAGCCATGAAGACGTTGCTTAAATGGACCGCCGGCGCGGTGATCGCGCTGTCGGCCATCACGGGGGCTTCGGCCGCCAACACGCTCAAGTGGGGCGCCGCGCGGGACCTGGATTCGCTGGACCCGTATTCCTACGGCAGCACCTTCAACCTGGCGTTCCTGAACCATGTGTACGAAGCGTTGATCCGCTACGACGACAAGTTCAACATCACGCCCGCGCTGGCCGAATCCTGGGAAGCCGTGTCGCCCACGGTGCTGCGCTTCAAACTGCGCCCGGGCGTCAAGTTTCACAACGGCGCGCCCTTTTCGGCGGACGACGTCGTGGCTTCGCTGACCCGCGTGTCGGACGAGGCCTCGCCGCTAAAGGGCAACCTGCCGGCGTTCAAGGCCGTGCGTCGTGTTGACGACCTGACCGTTGACATTGAAATGACGCATCCGTACCCGTTGATGCTCAATGACCTGACCAACATCTTCATCTTCAACCGCCAGTGGCTGGTCGATCACAACAGCACGCGTCCGACCGATGCCGCCAAGAAGATCGAAGGCTACGCCACGCACAACGCCAACGGCACAGGCCCCTTCAAGGTGGAGTCGTACCGGCCCGATACCCGCACCGTCCTGGTGGTGAACAAAGACTGGTGGGACAAGCCCCGCCACAATCTGGACCGCATCGAATTCACGCCCATCGCGTCGGCGCCCACGCGCGTGGCAGCGCTGCTTTCCGGCGACATCAACTTCACCGAGAACGCGCCGCTGCAAGACCTGGACCGCCTGCGCGCCGCGTCCAACGTGAAGGTGCTGGCGGCGACGGAATTGCGCACGCTGTACTTCGGCATGAACCTGGGCGACAAGCTGGTCGGTTCGAACATCACCGACAAGAACCCGCTGAAAGACCTGCGCGTGCGCCAGGCGCTGTATATGGCGCTGTCGCCCGACCTGCTGCAAAAGCGCGTCATGCGCGGCCTGTCGCGCACCACCGGCGCGCTGGTGGCCCCGTCCATCCCCGGCTACGACATCAAGCAGGAAGAGCGCCTGCCGTTCGATGCGGCCAAGGCCAAGAAGTTGTTGGCCGATGCCGGCTACCCCGATGGCTTCACCTTGTCGCTGCTGTGTTCGAACGACATGTTCGTGAACGAAGAAGAACTGTGCCAGGCCGCCGCGTCAATGTGGGCGCGCATCGGTGTCAAGGCGTCGCTGGCCAGCGGGCCGCGTTCGTTGCAGAACCCCAAGCGCTCGCGTGGCGAGTTCGACATCACCATCCACGGCTGGGCCAACGAGCCGCAGATTGATGCGCTGTCGATCCTGCTGCAAGTGATGCATAGCCGCACCGGCCCGGCGGGCGTCTTCAACTGGGGCCAGTGGGGAGACCCGGCGCTGGACGCGAAGATCGACGCGGCTGCCGCCGAGATGGACCGCGACAAGCGCATCAAGATGATGGCCGAGGTGTTGCAGACGCTGCATGACGACGTTCGCTTCCTGCCGCTGCACCAGCAGCCCATGGCCTGGGCCGTGGGCAACAACGTGGGCGACGTGCTGCAAATGCCGGACAACAAGGCGCGGCTGTGGACGGTGCGCATGCAGTAGCACGCGCGGTTCAGGCGGCTGCCGCGCCCCGGTCGGGGGCGGCGGTCGCGACAGTCCGACATCGGGTCTGAAGGAGGCCGCACATGCTGGCATTCATAGTTAGACGGGTCTTTAACGCAGTCGGCGTGATGCTGGCGGTGGCGTTGCTGGCCTTCGTGATATTTCGTTTTGTCGGCGATCCCGTCGACATGATGCTTAACGAGCAGGCTTCGCAAACGCAGCGCGACGAGCTGCGCGAACGCCTGGGCCTGAACGCGTCGGTGGGCATGCAGTTCGTGCACTTCGTCACCAACGCCGCGCAGGGCGAATTCGGCATTTCGTACCGCAACCAGCAGGACGTGTTCGCACTGGTGGCCGAACGTTTCCCCGCCACGTTCGAGCTGGTGATGATGGCCACGCTGCTGTCGCTGGTGATCGGCGTGCCGCTGGGCGTGCTGACGGCCATCTATCGCAAGTCCCGCATGGCGCAGGCCTTGCAGTTCGTGTCCATCCTGGGTATCTCCCTGCCCAGCTTCGTCGTGGGCATCATGCTGATCCTGATTTTTTCGGTGCAGCTAGGCTGGCTGCCGGGCTTCGGGCGCGGCGACACGGTGAAGATCGGCTGGTGGTCAACGGGCTTGCTGACGCCGTCCGGCCGCGCCGCGCTGGTGCTGCCGTCTATCACCCTGGCGCTGTTCCAGATCACGCTGATCATGCGGTTGGTTCGGGCCGAAATGCTGGAAACCCTGCGCACGGAATTCATCAAGTTCGCGCGCGCTCGCGGCCTGCCGGATCGCATCGTGCATTTTCGGCTGGCGCTGCGCAACTGCCTGATGCCGGTCATTACTGTTACCGGCATGCAGATCGGCAACCTGATCGCCTTCGCGTTGATTACCGAAACCGTGTTCCAGTGGCCGGGCATGGGCCTGCTGTTCATCCAATCGGTCATGTTCGTGGACATCCCCGTCATGGCCGCCTATCTGGTGATCGTGTCCTTCATCTTCGTGGCGCTGAACACGTTGGTGGACATGATGTACGGCGTGGTCGATCCGCGCCTGCGCAGCCAGCACGTCAAAGGAGGCGCCAGTGGCCACTAAACCTCTCAATAAACCCCTGACCAAGCCCCTCGCTACGCCGTATTCGGGCGGCGCGCGCAGCCGGCTGTCGCGCTTCTTGCAAAGCGATTTGTGGTGGAGCCTGCGGCACGATTATGTGGCAATGGGCGCGGGCATCGTGCTGTTGGTGGTGGTGTTGCTGGCGGTGTTCGCGCCGTGGATCGCGCCGCAAAATCCTTATGACCTGGCGCAGCTGGATCTGTTGAACGCCGAGCTGCCGCCATTCTGGGTGGAAGGGGCCGACCCGCAGTTCCTGTTGGGCACCGACACGCAGGGCCGCGATGTGTGGTCGGCCATTCTGTATGGCTCGCGCATGTCGCTGGCGATCGGGCTGGCTACGGTGGTGCTGTCGCTGGCCATCGGCTTGCTCGTGGGCCTGGCGGCCGGCTATTTCGGCGGCTGGGTGGATAACGCCCTGATGCGCGTGGGCGACACGCTGCTCAGCATCCCCACCATCCTGGTTGCCATCCTGGTGACGGCGGTGTTCCGGCAATTGCTGCCCCCAGGCCTGCGCGAAACCTTGTCGGCCGTGATCCTGATCCTGGCCATCTCCATGACCAACTGGGTGCAGTACGCGCGCACCGTGCGGGCGTCGGCGCTGGTCGAGCGTGGCAAGGAATACGTGCAGGCGGCGCGGCTGATCCGGGTCAGCTCACTGCGCATCATGCTGACGCACATTCTGCCCAACACGCTAACCCCCGTAATGGTGACGGCCACGCTGAACCTGGGGCTGGCCGTGCTGATCGAGGCCACGCTGAGCTTTTTGGGCGTGGGCATGCCGCCCACCGAACCGTCGCTGGGCACGCTGATCCGGCTGGGCAACCAGTTCCTGTTTTCGGGGCAGTGGTGGGTGGTGGTGTTTCCCGCGCTGTATCTGAGCCTGATCGTGCTGGTGGTGAACCTGCTGGGCGATTGGCTGCGCGATGCGCTCAACCCACGTCTGCGCTGACGGCGCAATCTTCAATAGAGGTCAAGCATGGAAAACGCAACGTTGTACACCCACGTTCGCCCGGCGGGTGGCGAGCCCACCACGGTGCTGGTCAAAGACGGCCGCATCCACGCGCTGGGGGGCGAGGCGCCCGCGGGCGTGCCGGTGGTGGACGGGGGTGGCGCGCTGATGCTGCCGGGGCTGATCGACGCCCACGCGCACCTGGACAAGACGATGTACGGCATGCCCTGGTATCGCAACGAGGTCGGCCCGCGCCTGATCGACAAGATCGAGAACGAGCGCGCCGAAAAGAAACGCCTGGGCATCGACCCGTATCGGCAATCGGCGCGGCAGCTGGTGATGTCGGTTGCCGACGGCACCAGCCACATCCGCACCCATGTGGACGTGGACACCGACATCGGCCTGGGCGCCATCGAAGGTGTGATGCGCGCGCGCGAGCAATACCGCGACCAGATCGACGTGGAACTGGTGGCCTTTCCGCAAAGCGGGCTGCTGATCCGGCCCGGCACGCTGGAGCTGATGGACGAGGCGCTGCGCATGGGCGCGGAGGTGGTGGGCGGGCTGGATCCGGCCGGCATGGACCGCGATCCCAAGGGCCACCTGGACGCCATCTTCGGGCTGGCCGACAAGCATGGCAAGCCGATCGACATCCACCTGCACGAGGCCGGCGAGCTGGGCGCGTTTTCGATGCAGATGACGATCGATCGCGTGTTGGCGCTGGGCATGCAGGGCAAGGTCACCTTATCGCATTCGTTCTGCCTGGGCATGCCCGATACGCAGGCGGTGCAAGCACTGACGGAAGGGCTGCTTGCCGCCGGCATCCACATCATGACCACCGGGTCCGCGTCGCGGCCGGTGCCCAACGTGGCGCGGCTGCGCCAGGCCGGCGTCACCGTCTGTACCGGCAACGATGGCATGCGCGATACCTGGGGCCCCTATGGCAAGCCCGACATGCTGGAACGCACCATGCTGGTGGGCCTGCGCAACAACTTCCGGCGCGACGACGAACTGGCGATGGCGCTGGACGTGGCCACATACGGCAATGCGCGCGTGATGCAGTTGCAGGACTATGGCCTGGCGCCGGGCTGCCACGCCGACTTTGTGCTGGTGGATGCCGAGACCGTGGCCGAGGCCATCGTGGCCCGGCCCGTACGCCAGTTGGTCGTCAAGCGCGGCAACGTGGTGGCGCGGGACGGGCGTGCCTTGGCGAGCGCGCCGTGACGCCCGTGATGATGCCCAACATGGAAGGCCCGATCCTCCTCACCGCGCGCTGGGTGGTGGGCCATGAAAACGGCCGTCACTGCCTCTACGAGAACGGCGAAGTCGTGTTCGATGGCGACCGCATCGTGTACGTGGGCCATCGCTATCCGGGCACCGTTGCGCGCCGCCACGACTACGGCCGCGCGGTGATCGGCCCCGGCTTCGTGGACCTGGATGCCTTGTCGGACCTGGACACGACCATCCTGGGTTTCGACAATTCGCCCGCCTGGCGCAAGGGCCGCATCTGGCCCGAGACGTACATGCACAAGGGCCCGTACGAGATGTACACGCCCGCCGAACTGGCCTTTCAAAAGCGCTACGCCTTTGCGCAGCTGATCCGCAACGGCATCACCACCGCCTTGCCGATTGCGTCGCTGTTCTACCGCGTGTGGGGCGAAACCCACGACGAATTCCTGTCGGCCGCGAACGCGGCGGGCGAACTGGGCCTGCGCGTGTATCTGGGGCCCGCCTACCGCAGCGGTCATACCTATGTGGACGCAGACGGCAAGATCCGCTGCCATTACGACGAGGCGCGCGGCATGGCGGGACTGGCCGATGCCGTCGCGTTCTGCGATGAGATCGACGGCCGTCACAACGGCCGGGTGCGCGCCATGTTGGCGCCTGATCGCATCGAAACCTGCACGCCGGATCTGCTGCGTGCCTCGGCCCAGGCCGCGCACGAACGCGATATCCCCATCCGGCTGCATTGCTGCCAGTCACGCCTGGAATACGACCTGGTGCTGGAACAGCACGGCATGAGCCCGCCGGAATGGCTGCAAAGCCTGGGCTTTCTGTCGCCGCGCGCCTTGCTGCCGCATGGCACCTATGTGTCCGGTTCGCGCCACATCGCTCGCCCGGGGCATGACCTGGACATCATCCGCGATGCCGGCGCCAGCATCGTGCACTGTCCGCTGGTGTCGGCGCGGCACGGCGCCACGCTGGACTCGTTTGCGCGCTATCGCAAGCTGGGCATCAATATCGGCATGGGCACCGACACCTGGCCGCCGGACATGGTGCAGAACATGCAGGTGGGCTTGCTGCTGTGCCGCGTGGTCGAAGGGTCCACGGAGGCCGTGCGCGCCGAAGACTATTACGACGCGGCCACCGTCGGCGGCGCGGATGCCCTGGGCCGCCCGGATCTGGGCCGCCTGGCCGTGGGCGCCAAGGCGGACATCGTCGTCTTCGATTTTTCGCACGACCGCAACGGCCAGATGATCGATCCGATCCAGACGCTGATGATCAGCGGCAGCGGCCGCGACGTGTCGCAAGTCATCATTGACGGGCGTTTCGTCATGGTGGACGGACGCATCCCCGGTTTTGATGCCCGCCTGGCGCAAGAGCAGGCGCAGCGGCAATTCGATGGCCTGGTTGCGCGCTACCCCGACCGTACCTGGGGCCATCCCCCGGTGCAGCAGATTTTCTCTTCCAGCTATCCGCGTCCCACAAGGAGCAGGAGCCCGTCATGATCGCAATCGACCTTAACGCCGCGCCGGCCGGCGTGCCGACCCTGTCGGTGCGTGGCCTGTCGGTGGAATTTCCCACGCGCCACGGCACGCTGGTGGCCACGCGCGACATCAGCTTTGACATTCAGCCGGGCGAAATTCTGGGCATGGTGGGCGAGTCCGGCGCGGGCAAGTCCTTGACCGGCATGGCGGTGATCGGCCTGCTGGAGCCGCCCGGCCGCCTGGGCGCAGGGGAAATCCTGTTGGCGGGCAAGCGCATCGACAACCTGCCGCCCAAGGCGCGGCAGCGTTTGCGCGGCAAAGAGATCGGCGCGATTTTCCAAGACCCGCTGACCAGCCTGCACCCGCTGTTCACGGTGGGTGATCAACTGGTTGAAACCATCCGCCACCACGACAAGGCGTCGGCCCCGGCCGCCCGCGCTCGCGCGCTGGAGCTGCTGCTGGCGGTGGGCATCCCGGCGGCCGACAAACGCATCGATCACTATCCGCATCAGTTCTCGGGCGGCATGCGCCAGCGCGTGGTGATTGCGCTGGCCCTGGCCGCGCGCCCCAAGCTCATCATCGCGGATGAGCCGACCACCGCGCTTGATGTCTCGGTGCAGGCGCAGATCACCGCGCTGCTGCGCCGGCTATGCCGCGAGCAGGGTACGGCCGTGCTGCTGGTTACGCACGACATGGGCGTGATTGCTGAAACCGCCGACCGCGTGGCGGTGATGTATGCCGGCCGCATTGTCGAGATCGGGCCGGTGCTGGACGTGCTGCGTCGGCCGGGGCACCCCTATACCCAGGGCTTGATGAACGCCATTCCGGGCCTGCGCCATCGCGCCGCTCGCTTGAATCAGATCGACGGCGCCATGCCGCGCCTGCACGCCATGCCCGATGGCTGTGCCTTTCACCCGCGTTGTGCGCTGGCCGGTCCACGCTGCGCCCAAACCCGGCCGCCCTTGGCCGCCTCGCCCTCGGGCGCCACGGTCAGCGCCTGCTGGCTGCATCAGGAAGGAGTAGCCCATGCCGCGTAACGATGATGTGCTGTTGCGGGCCGACGACCTGGCCTGCTGGTTTGACGTATCGCCGCCCTGGCTGGAACGCACGTTGTCGCGCCAGCCCATGCAGACGCTGAAAGCGGTGGATGGCGTGTCGCTGGCCGTGCCGCGCGGCTCGACCTTGAGCATCGTCGGGGAATCGGGCTGCGGCAAATCCACCTTGGCCAAGCTGCTGGTCGGCTTGGTGGCGCCCACGCGCGGCACGCTGCAATACGGCCGCAACCGGACGGGCGGCGTGCTGTATCCGCAAATGATTTTTCAGGACCCCTACGCCAGCCTGAACCCGCGGTGGCGCGTCGGCAACATCGTGGCCGAGCCGATCATCACCCTGGGCCTGCGCCAGAGCCTTCCCGACACGCGCCGCCGCGTGGACGAATTGCTGGAGCTGGTGGGCCTGTCCGCCAGTGACGCCAGCCGTTTTCCGCACGAATTCTCGGGCGGGCAGCGCCAACGCATTTCAATTGCGCGCGCGTTGGCGACGCAGGCCGAATTCCTGGTGTGCGACGAGCCCACGTCGGCGCTGGACGTGTCGGTGCAGGCGCAGATCCTGAACCTGATGGGCGACCTGCAGAAGGAATTCGGGCTGACGTATGTGTTCATCAGCCACAACCTGTCGGTGGTGCGGCACGTGTCCGACAGCGTGGCGGTGATGTACCTGGGCAGATTCGTGGAGCAGGCGCCGGCCGATCAATTGTTCGAGTCCCCGCAGCACCCCTACACGCGGATGCTGCTGGACACGATTCCCGACCTTGAGAACCCCCGCCGCGACCGCGAACCCATGGGTGGCGAAGTGCCCAACCCGATCCAGCCGCCGTCGGGCTGCACGTTTCACCCGCGTTGCCCCGAGGCGCGCGACGAATGCCGCGACGAAGCGCCGCAGGTCACACATACGGGCGGCATGCAGACGAGTGGCGCGCAGACGGGTGGCGCGCAGACGAATGGAAGGCAATTGCGCTGCCACGCCGTGCGCTGGGAACGCGCGGTGGCGGCTTGAAAAAACCGCCCATCACGCACGCGCGGTGATGGGCGGTGATGGGCCGTAGTTCCGCCGTTTTTACTTCGCGTAGACCAGATCGCGCAGGCCCAGCGACAGGCCCGGCCAGTACGTAATCACCAGCAAGCAGACGATCACCACACCCACGAACGGGATCAGCGGCTTGACGATCCGCTCCAGCGGCAACTTGGCCACCGCGCAAGCGGCGAACAGGTTCACGCCAAACGGCGGGGTGATCATGCCCAGCGCCAGGTTCACCACCATGATGATGCCGAAGTGCACCGGTTCCACGCCAAACTTCAGCGCCACGGGCAGCAGCAACGGGGCCAGCACCACGATGGACGCGGACGTTTCGATGAACATCCCGATCAGGAACAGCGCGGCATTCACGCCCATCAGGAACGAGAATTTCGTTTCGAAAATCTGCGACAGCCACGTGCCCAGCGCGTCCGGGATGCCGGCGCGATTGAGCAGGAAGCTGAACACGCCCGCGTTGGCGATCACGAACATGATCACCGCCGTGGACACCACGGACTTGTGCAGCGTGGCGGACAACTGCTTGAAGCTCAGGCGGCGGTAGATGAACTTGCCGATCACCACCGCGTACATCACGGCCACCACCGACGCTTCGGTCGGCGTGAACACGCCGCCGTAGATGCCGCCCAGGATAATGACGGGCATAAGCAAGGCCAGCCAGGCGCTCTTGAATGCCGGCCACAGCGGCAAGCGACCTTCGCCGTCACGCTTGCCCAGGTTGTTGCGCTTGGCGTAGAACCACACGTAGAACATCAGCGCCAGGCCGATCAGGATGCCGGGCATCACCCCGGCAATGAAGAGTTCGCCCGTCGACGTGTCGGTGGACACGGCGTACAGAATCATCGGGATCGACGGCGGAATGATCACGCCCAATTCCGCCGCGCTGGCCTGTAGCGACGCGGCAAAGGGCGCCGGATAGCCGTGCCGGATCATGGCGGGGATCAGGATGGCGCCCACCGCGAACGTGGTGGCCACGCTGGAGCCGGCCACCGCCGCGAAGATCATGCAGGTCAGCACGCAGGTGCAGGCCAGGCCGCCCTGGATGCCGCCCACCACGCTCTTGGCGAATTCCACCATGCGTTCGGAAATGCCACCGGCTTCCATCAGGTTGCCGGCCAGGATGAAGAAGGGGATGGCGACCAGCGGGTACTTGTCCAGCGCGGCGTACAGCTGCTGGGCAACCACCACCCAGGGCAAGCCGGAGCTGCCGACGCCCGCCAGGCTGGCCAGGCCGATCGACACGGCGACCGGTACGGACAGCCCGAAGAAGATCAGCATCGAGACAATCATTAATTGGGACATGGCGATATCTGCTGCGTAGGTTCGATGGGGGCGGCTTCAGCCTTGTGCGTCGTTGCGCACGGGCACGTCGTCTTCTTCGCCGGCGCACCAGCGGGCCAGCACGGCAATGGCGGCCAGCGTGGCGCCCACGGGAATCGCCAGGTAGATCCAGGAAATCGAGATGTCCAGACTGGGCACCGTCTGGAAGCGCACGCGGTAGGTCATGTTGCCGCCGATCCAGGCCAGAAAGCCCAGGAAGCCGGCGCAGATCAGGCCGATCACGGTTTCCAGCACGCGGCGCTTGGCGCCACCCAGCAGATTGCGCAGCAGTTCAACGCTGATCATCGCGCCATGGCGAAAGGCCAGCGCCACGCCCAGCAGCACGGTCCAGATCAGGAGGGCGCGGGTCAGCACCTCGCTCCAGTCGGCGGGCGAATGCAGCACGAAGCGGGCAATGACCTGGTAGAAGGCGGCAGCCGCGGCGGCTACCAGCAGAAGTTGGGCAAGAACCGAGACCAGCTTGAACAGGCCGCGGTCGAAAGCGCAGAGCAAACGCATGATGAATCCCGATGGCGTGAAACGCACAGGGTGGAAAACGGCAGGCGGCGGGACCCGAATCCCGCCGCCTGATGGCGCGGCGCCCGCACGGGGCGCCCGCCGCTTACTTGGTGTCGCGGATCGAGTCGATCAGCTTCTTGTCGAACTTCTTGTAGTACTCGGGGTAGGCCGGCTCGACAGCGGCGGCAAAGGCGGCGCGGTCCACTTCGGACACCTGCATGCCTTCTTTCTTCAGCTGTTCAACGCCGGTCTTCTCGATGTTGTCCACATAGGCGCGCATGGCCATGGCGGATTCCTTGCCGGCCTTGTCGAAGTTGGCCTTGTCGGCGGCCGACAGGCCTTCATAGACGTTGGCCGACATCAACACCAGCGCCGGGCCGTACACGTGGCCGGTCAGCGACAGGTACTTCTGCATTTGCGACAGTTTGGCCGAGGTGATGACCGACAACGGGTTTTCCTGGCCGTCGATGGTGCCTTGCTGCAAGGCGGTGGCCACTTCGGGCCAGGCCATGGGCGTGGGCAGGATGCCGATCTGGCGGAAAGCCGTGATGTGGATCGGGTTTTCCGTGGTGCGGATCTTCAGGCCCTTGGCGTCGGCCGGCGTCTTGACCGGGCGCACGTTGTTGGTCAGGTGGCGAAAGCCCTGCTCGCCCCAGGCCAGGGCGATGATGCCGCGGCTGGGAAACTTGGCCAGCATGTCCTGGCCGATCTTGCTGTCCAGCACGGCGCGCGCGTGTGGCAGGTCGCGCAGCAGGAAGGGGATATCGAAAACCCCCGTCTCGGGAACAAAGTTCAGGGTGGCGCCGGTCGAAACGATGGCCAGGTCGATGGTGCCGATCTGCAAGCCTTCGATCACTTCGCGTTCGCCGCCCAGCGCGCTGTTGGCGAATTGCTGTACCTTGTATTTGCCGTTCGACGAGGCTTCGATGGACTTGGCCATGGCGTCGGCGCCCGCGCCGTAGTGCGACGAGGTCGACAGGGCGTAGGCCATCTTCAGGGTGGTCTGGGCTGCCGAGGGCAGGGAGGTGGCGGCCGCGCAGGCGGCCAGAATCGTGGCCGCAAGCCAGGATTTACGCATTGTCTTCTCCGGTATTAGGTATCTTTATGGGCGGCGTTGCCGCCCGCCCCGGGATGATATCGGGATTCGGACGGCCAATAAGCGGTTTTTAACATTGATGAATGATGGATTTCCCTGATATGTCACAGGCCAAGCGCCCCGGTTTCTGGTCCACCCTGCGCCTGGGCGCCAGGATGATGATGCGCGACGCCCGGGCGGGCGAACTGCGCTTGTTGGTGCTGGCCTTGGTGGTGGCCGTGGCCGCCGTCACCAGCGTGGGCTTTCTGGCAGACCGCGTCGGCCGGGCGCTGGAACGCGATGCGGGCCAGATGCTGGGCGCCGACCTGGTGCTGGACGCCGACGAGCCCGTGCCTGCCGCGTTTCTGGACCAGGCCCGCGAACGGGGCCTGACCCTGTCCAGCACCTGGCAGTTTCCGTCCATGGTGGGCGCGGGCGACGGCGCCCAACTGGCCGCGCTCAAGGCCGTGGAACCCGGCTACCCGCTACGCGGCGCGTTGCGCGTGGCCGACGCCCCGTTCGCGCCGGACGCGCCCACCCGCGACATCCCGCCCCAGGGCGCGGTGTGGGTAGACGCCCAGTTGCTGTCGCTGTTGAACCTGAAAGTGGGCGACACGCTGAACGTGGGAGACGCCCATCTGCGCGTGGACCGCGTCATCACGTACGAGCCGGATCGCGGCATGCAGTTCGTCAACGTAGCGCCGCGCGTGCTGCTGCGCGCCAGCGACCTGCCCGCCACCGGCCTGATCGCGCCCGGCAGCCGCATCGGCTACGCCATGCTGGTGGCCGGCCAGCCGGACGCCGTGGCGGGGTATGCCACCTGGCTGAACCAGAACCTGAAGCGGGGCCAGAAAGTGGCCACGCTGGAATCGGGCCGGCCCGAAGTGCGCCGCACGCTGGACCGCGCGCAGCGCTTCCTGTCGCTGGTCGCCTTGCTGGCGGTGCTGATTTCCGCCGTGGCGGTCGCGCTGGCGGCCGGCCGCTACATGACGCGGCA
Organism: Achromobacter sp. ESBL13; assembly: GCF_036668755.1. NCBI lineage: Bacteria > Pseudomonadati > Pseudomonadota > Betaproteobacteria > Burkholderiales > Alcaligenaceae > Achromobacter > Achromobacter sp. ESBL13. The sequence goes on from NZ_JAZEVT010000010.1 coordinate 49,816, forward strand.
CCGCGACGGCATCGCCGTCATGCGCTGCCTGGGGGCGGTGCAATCGCAGGTGTCGCGCATGTTGACGCTGGAATTCGCGCTGGTTGGCCTGTTTGCCTCGGCGGCGGGGTGCCTGCTGGGCTTTGCCGTGCACCAGGTGCTGGTGATGCTGCTGGGCTCGCTGATCGATACCCGCCTGCCCGCGCCGTCCGCGATACCCGCGTTGCAAGGGGTGCTGACCGGCCTGTTGCTGCTGCTGGGCTTTGCCTTGCCTGCGTTGGCGCAGCTGCGCCATGTGCCGCCCGCCCGGGTGCTGCGCCGCGACGCGGACACGCTCAGCGCCCGCAGCGCCGTTGGCTACGCGGTGGGGGCGGTCGGCTTCGCCTTGCTGATCTGGTGGTTTGCCGGCGACGCCAAACTGGGCGCCGTGGTGGCGGGCGGCTTCCTGGGCGCTTTTGCCGTGTTCGCGCTGGTGGCCTGGTTGTGCATCCTGGGCCTGGCGCGCGTGCGCGGCCTGGCATCGGGCCTGCCCGCGTTGCGCTTTGCGCTGGCGGGCGTGGTGCGCCGCCGCGCGGCGACGATCACGCAGGTGTGCGCGCTGGCGGTGGGCTTGATGGCGCTGCTGCTGTTGACCATGACGCGCACCGACCTGATCCAGGGCTGGCAGCGCACGATGCCGGCGGATGCACCCAATCGTTTCCTGATCAACGTGCAGCCCGACCAGCGCCAGCCCGTCACCGACGCGCTGACCCGCGAAGGCCTGGGGGGCATCACGCTGTCGCCGATGGTGCGCGGGCGGCTGATTGCCATCAACGGCAAGCCGGTCGGCCCGGACGACTACGAAGAACCGCGCGCCAAGCGCCTGGTGGACCGCGAATTCAACCTGTCCTACGGCGACGAGATGCCGTCGTCCAACAAGATCGAGCAAGGCCGCTGGCTGACGCCCGGCGCTTCCGAGGTGTCGCTGGAATCCGGCCTGGCCAAGTCGCTGGGCCTGAAACTGGGCGACAAGATGACCTTTGACGTGGCCGGCCAGCAGGTCGAAGCCGCCGTCACCAGCACCCGCCGGGTGGATTGGGATACGATGCGCGTCAACTTTTTCGCCATCCTGACCCCCTCGGCGCTGGCCGACATGCCCCAAAGCTGGATCACCTCTTTTTACCTGCCGCCTGAAAAAGCGGCCGTGCTGCCCGCGCTGGTGCGCCAGTTTCCCAACCTGACCGTGTTCGACGTGGGCGCCATCCTGCAACAGCTGCAATCCGTGCTGAACGAAGTGGGCAAGGCGGTGCAGCTGCTGTTTTTGTTCACGCTGGCCGCGGGCGTGCTGGTGCTGTCGGCCGCGCTGACGGCCACGCGCGACGAGCGCATGCGCGAAGCCGCGGTGCTGCGCGCGCTGGGCGCCACCCGCTCGCAGCTGGCCCGGTCGCAGCGTATCGAGCTCTGGGCCGTGGGCGGGCTGGCGGGGCTGCTGGCGGCTGCCGGCGCCACCGCCATCGCCTGGGCGCTATCTACCCAGGTGTTCGACTTCACCATTACCCTGAGCCTGTGGCCGTGGCTGGCCGGCATCGGGGCGGGCATGCTGGGCGCCTGGGCCGGCGGCGCCATGGCGCTGCGCGGCGTGTTGCGCACGCCGCCGCTGGTCACCCTTCGAGAAACCTGATGACAACCCGAGTCCATACCATTAGCGAACCCGTGGAAAATTCCCGCAGTATCTTTGACCTTCTGGGCGGCGAACCCGGCGTGCGCGCGCTGGTCGACCGCTTCTATGACCTGATGGACATGGAGCCTGACCTGAAAGAACTGCGCGCCGCGCACGGCCCCAATCTGGACGAGGCCCGCAACAAGCTGTTCTGGTTTCTGTGCGGCTACTTCGGCGGCCCCGACCATTACATCGAACGCTTCGGCCACCCGCGCCTGCGCGCGCGCCACCTGCCGTTTTCCATCGGCCAGGTCGAACGCGACCAGTGGGTGACGTGCATCGGGCGCGCCATGGAAGACCAGGGCATCGACCCCGCGCTGGTGGAGCGGCTGCTGGAATCGTTCTACGGCGTGGCTGACTGGATGCGCAATCGTGAAGGCTGACGACGCACGCTCGGGCGCGGTGCGCCAGGCCTGGCCCGCGCCGCTGGCCGGCGCCATGCTCAGCGATGCGCGCCTGGGCAACGCCGGCCCCGACATCTTCAACCCCGGCCACTATGGCGACCGGGCTCGGCCCGTGGACGCGGGCGGCCGCCAGGCAGCCTGGTTTGTGCAAGGGCAGGGTTGGCAGGGCGTGCTGCGGCGCTACCGACGCGGCGGCATGATCGCCCGCATCAGCCGCGACGCCTACCTCTGGAACGGCGAAGACCGCACCCGCAGCTTCCGCGAATTCCGCCTGCTGGCGGCGATGCGCGCCCAGGGTCTGGCCGTGCCCGCGCCGCTTGCCGCCGCCTACTGGCGCCAGGGCCCCATCTACCGCGCGGCCATCATCGTGGAACGCATCCCCGGCGTGCGGCCCCTGGCCCATGCGCTGGCCGAGCCGCTATGGGGCGCCGTCGGGCAGGCCATCGTGCGCATGCATCGCGCGGGCGTCTGGCACGCCGACCTTAATGCGTTCAACATCCTGATCGGCGCCGACAACCAGGTCTGGCTGATCGACTTCGACCGTGGCACGCAGGGCGCGCTGTCCGAACGCCAGCGCCAGGACAACCTGGATCGCCTGCGCCGATCACTGGTCAAGGTGGCGGGCGAAGAGGGCGACCGCTACTGGATGAAATTGCGCGACAGCTACTGGACCGCCTGGGGCGTGGGCGTGCAGCCCTGACGCTGGGGCCGGCCCCGCCCGCGGTCGGCCGCTAATTGCGCGAACTCGCCGGTAAAGTTGGGCAGGTCATCGCTAAAAAGCTTTATCATTTCGCCTTTTGGTAGTCCTGACATACACGGCATACGGCAAGGGGGCACGCAATGGAACTAAGGGCGGGAATGCGCTGGGCGCTTGGGGCGGTGTTGGTCGCGGCATCGGCATCGTCGGCGGTCGCGCAGAACAAGGTCGTCAACGTCTACAACTGGGCCGAATACACGGCGCCGGACACGATTCCGGGTTTCGAAAAAGAAACCGGCATCAAGGTCCGCTATGACGTCTACGACAGCAACGACACGCTGCAAGCCAAGCTGCTGGCCGGCAAGTCCGGCTACGACGTCGTTGTACCGTCCACCCATTACGCCTCGCGCCAGATCGAGGCCGGGCTGTTCCAGAAGCTGGACAAGTCCAAGATCCCCAACTGGAAATACCTGGACCCCGAAGTGATGGCATTGGTCGCCTCCGTCGATCCCGGCAACCAGTACGCCATTCCGTGGGGCTACGGCACCAATGGCCTGGGCTACAACGTCACCAAGGTCAAGCAGATCATGGGCGACAACGTCGACCTGGCCAACTGGGACATGATCTTCAAGCCCGAGAACGCCGCCAAGCTGAAAGAGTGCGGCATCTCGATGCTGGACGAAGCCGCGCAGGTATTCCCCGCCGTGCTCAAGTACCTGGGCAAAGACCCCAACAGCACCAACGCGGATGACTACAAGGCCGCGCTGGACGTGCTCAAGCAGATCCGCCCTTACATCCGCCAGTTCAGTTCGTCGGGCTATATCGACGAACTTGCCGTGGGCGACCTGTGCATGGTCTACGGGTTTTCGGGCGACGTGATGATTTCCCGCAAACGCGCGCAAGAAGCCAAGAAGTCGTATGAAGTGAACTACTTCATCCCGAAGGGCGGCGCGCCCGCGTGGTTCGACCTGATGGTCATCCCCAAGGATGCGCCGCATCCCGAGGAAGCCCTGGCATTCATCAACTACATCGAAACGCCGAAGGTGCACGCCGCCATCACCAACACCATGTTCTACCCCAACGCCAATAAAGAGGCGCGGCAGTACGTGGTGAAAGACGTGGCGGACAACCCCATGATCTATCCGCCGGCCGAGGTCTCCAAGACCTTGTATGTGATCAAGGCGCTGCCCTTGAACATTCAACGCCTGCAAAACCGGATGTGGTCCGAGCTGAAGTCTGGAAGATAAGTCATGAGCGATAGCCGTTACTCGGCGCCGCATACGGTGGACCCGGACGAATTCGTCCGGGTGTCCGATGTGGTCAAGATTTTTGGCGATGTGGTCGCCGTGCGTTCCGTCAACCTGTCCGTCAAGCGCAACGAGATCTTCGCGCTGCTGGGAAGCTCCGGCAGCGGCAAGTCCACCTTGCTGCGCATGCTGGCCGGTTTCGAGGACGCCACCTCGGGTCAGATCCTGCTGGACGGCGAGGACATCACCAGCGTGCCGCCGTACCGCCGGCCCGTGAACATGATGTTCCAGTCGTACGCGCTGTTCCCGCACATGACGGTCGAGGCCAACGTGGCCTTCGGCTTGAAGCAGGAAGGCGTGGACCGCGCCGAAATCCACGACCGCGTCTTCGAAGCGCTGGACCTGGTCCAGATGGCCGGCTATTCGCGCCGCAAGCCGCACCAGTTGTCGGGCGGCCAGCAGCAGCGCGTGGCGCTGGCGCGCAGCCTGGTCAAGCGCCCCAAGCTGTTGCTGCTGGACGAACCGATGTCTGCGCTGGACAAGCAGATCCGCCAGAAGACGCAGATCGAACTGGTGAAGATCCTTGAACAGGTGGGCGTGACCTGCATCATGGTTACGCACGACCAGGAAGAAGCCATGACCATGGCCCACCGCCTGGCCGTCATGACCGAAGGCCAGATCGTCCAGTGCGGCACGCCGCAGGACGTCTACGCCTTTCCGAATTCGCGTTTCGTGGCCAGCTTCATCGGTTCGACCAATATGTTCACCGGCACCATCGTGGTGGACGAACCCGACCACGTCGCCATCGAATGCGCGGAACTGACGCGGCCCCTGTTCGTGAACCACGGCGTCAGCGAACCGCTGGGCATGGAAGTGCACGTGTCCATCCGGCCCGAGCGCCTGCTGGTGTCGCGCGACCAACCCGAAGGCGAATACAACTGGGCCCACGGCATGGTCAGCCACATGGCCTGGATGGGCAGCTATGCCCTGTATCAGATCCGTCTGGATTCGGGCAAGACGGTTGAGGCCAGCGTCCCCAGCCTGCTGCTGGCCCAAATGGACGCGCCGGGCATCGACGAAGAAATCTTCGTCAGCTGGGGCGCCGACAGCGCGACGGTGCTGGCGTCATGATTCGTTTTTCGCCCCGCGACTGGTTGCCGTCCGGCCGGGCGCTGGCGGTGGTGCCGCCGTTTGCCTGGCTGGTGCTGTTCCTGCTGCTGCCCTTCCTGCTGGTATTGAAGATCAGCTTTGCCGAAGTCAAATTCGGCATTCCGCCGTATACGTCGCTGGCCGAATTTCAGGACGAGGCCGTGCAGTTCAGCCTGCACCTGCGCGGCTACATCCTGTTGTTCACCGACAGCCTGTATTTCAAGACCTACCTCAGCTCGGTGAAGATCGCCGGCATCACCACGCTTATCTGCGTGCTGATCGGCTACCCCATCGCCTACTACATCGCGCGCTCTTCGCCTCGGGTGCGCAACCTGCTGCTGCTAGGCGTGATTCTGCCGTTCTGGACGTCGCTGCTGCTGCGCGTGTATGCGTGGGTCGGCATCCTGCGCAACGACGGGCTCTTGAACAACCTGCTGCAAAGCCTGGGCATTATTTCCAGCCCGCTGGAAATCTATCGCACCGACGTGGCCGTGTATATCGGCATGGTCTACGCGTATCTGCCGTTCTTCATCCTGCCGCTGTACGCCACGCTGGTGAAAATGGACTTGCGCCTGCTGGAAGCCGCCTACGACCTGGGCGCCAAGCCGTGGCAGGCGTTCTGGCAAATCACCGTGCCGCTGTCGCGCCAGGGTGTCATCGCGGGCGCCATGCTGGTGTTCATCCCGGCGGTGGGGGAATACGTCATTCCTGAAATGCTGGGTGGCGCCAATACGCTGATGATGGGCCGCGTCATGTGGAACGAATTCTTCAATAACGCCGATTGGCCGATGGCGTCCGCCGTCACCTGCGTGATGGTGCTGCTCTTGCTCGTGCCGCTTGTCGTCTTCCAGTACAACCAGGTCAAGCAGCAGGAACAAGCCAACGGAGGCCGCAAATGAAGGGCCCCAACAAGACATTGCGCGCCGTGGTGCTGGGGCTGGGATATTTCTTCCTGTATGTGCCCATCATCAGCCTGATGGTGTTCTCGTTCAACGAGTCGCCCACCGTGACGTCGTGGGCGGGCTTTTCCTTGCGCTGGTATCACGCGCTGGCCAACGACGATGCGCTGCTGCGCGCGGCGTGGCTGTCGTTTCGCATCGCCGCGATGACGGCCACCGCCGCCGTCATCATCGGCACGTGGGCGGGGTACGTGCTGGGTCGCATGGGGCGGTTTCGCGGGTTTGCGCTGTACGTGGGCATGTTGAGCGCGCCGCTGGTCATACCCGAAGTCGTGCTGGGCATTTCGCTGCTGTTGATGTTCGTGGAACTGCGCGGCAGCCTGGGCTGGCCGTCGGAAAACGGGGTGTTCACGATCTGGGTCGGGCACGTGACGCTGTGCATGGCGTTCGTGGCCGTGGTCATTCAGACCCGTATCCGCGATCTGGACCGCTCGCTGGAAGAGGCCGCGCTGGATCTTGGCGCCACCCCCATCACCGTGTTTTTCAAGATTACGTTGCCGCTGATCGCACCGGCGCTGGCGTCGGCCTGGCTGCTGTCTTTCACGCTGTCGCTGGATGATGTCGTGCTGGCCTCGTTCCTGTCCGGCCCCAGCTCCAGCACGCTGCCGATGGAAGTGTTTTCGCGGGTGCGGCTGGGGCTCAAGCCCGAGATCAACGCGCTGGCCACCTTGTTCATTCTGGCCGTGGGCACGTGCGTGATCCTGGCCAACCGCCTGCAATGGCGCAAGGAGTCTGAATCCAAATGAAGCAAACCACCCTGTATGGCTTGACCAAGTGCAGCACCTGCGTCAAGGCGCGCGACTGGCTGTCCGAACATGGCGTTGACCACGCCTTTGTGGATTACCGGGACGAACCGGTTGATGCGGCCACGCTGAAATCGTGGTCCGAGCAGGTCGGCGGCTGGGAAAAGCTGGTCAACCGCTCGTCCATGACGTGGCGCAACCTGCCGGAAGACCGCAAGTCGGCCCATACCGACAAGCAATGGAGCGACCTGATTGCCGAATACCCGGCGTTGGTGCGCCGCCCCGTCACCGTGACGCCCGACGGCGAAGTCACCGTGGGCTTCAGCGAAAAGCGCTACGGCGAACGCTTCGCCTGACGCCACGCGGGTTGCGATGACGGCTGCAAAGTCCGCTTCCCCCAATCAGGCATCGCGCGGCGCCGGCGAGGCGCTGCCCGATGCTTTTTTTGACCGCGATGCCTGCACCCTGGCTCGCGACCTGCTGGGCAAGGTCATCCGCCACCGGGTGGACGGGATGTGGCTGTCGGTGCGCATCATCGAAACCGAGGCGTACTACCTGGAAGAGAAGGGCAGCCACGCGTCACTGGGCTACACCCACAAACGCCGCGCGCTGTTCATGGACGGCGGCGTCATCTACATGTATTACGCGCGGGGCGGCGATTCGCTGAACTTCAGCGCTGCCGGTCCCGGCAACGCCGTGCTGATCAAGTCCGCTTACCCCTGGACGGACGCACTATCCGGCCCGGATGCGCTGGCCCGGATGCAGGCGCTGAATCCCGATGCGCAAGGCTTGCCGCGCCCGCCATCGCGCTTGTGCGCGGGGCAGACCCTGCTGTGCCGGTCGTTGGGGCTGAAGGTGCCGCAGTGGGATGCGCGCCGTTTCGATCCTGATGCGCTGTACGTGCAGGATGTGGGCGATTCGCCCGACGCGCTGATCTGCACCACGCGCCTGGGCATTCCGCCCGGGCGCGACGAGCATCTGCATTACCGTTTCGTAGACCCGGCGTACGCCGCGTTCTGCACGCGCAATCCGCTGCGGCGCGGCCAGCGCGCGGGCCATGACTATGTGTGGGTGGACCGCCAGGGCGTCGTGCTGCCCGAAGCGCCGGGATTGCCCGGAGCGCGCTAGGCGCTTGGCGTGCCCGAGGCCGCCCGGGCTTTGTTCGCGGCGTCGATGCGCGCCTGCAAGGACTTGCGCATTCTTCCGTACTTGCGGGCGATGCGCTTGCGGTTAAGGCTTTTGCTCCACGCGTACACCGGCACCAGCGGCAACACGCCGAAGCCGTCCACCAGATACATGCCCGGTTTGCCATCGGCGTTCAGGCCACAGGCGATATTGCTGGCCGATATGTCGTGCAGCACGACGTGCGCGTCCGCCAGGTCGTCGAAGAATTCGTCCAGTTGTTCGAAGAACTTGGCGTCCACGCGGCCTTGCTTGGCCAGGTCCGCCACGGTGGGGGCCATGTTGCCCTCGGCGTCCGTGATCTTCTCGACGACCAGCCCGAGGCCCAGGGAGGTCTGCGCCACGCCCAGGATGCGCGCCATCGGCACCTGCCACACGCCCGATGGGCGCGTGGTGGTGGTGACGTATTCGGCGATCTCGTTCAGGTAGACGCGGTAGGCGCTTTCCCGCTGGTACTGCTTGTACCAACGCTTGAACGGCCGCGCTTCCAGGTAGACCGCGCGGGCCTGCATATCCATGACCTTGACCAGCAAGGCGGGAACGTTCGGGTGCTGGAAAATGTGACGATCGCCGCCGGTGATCAGCGGCTTTTGCGTATTCAGGTCCAGGGGGCCGAATACCGATTGAAAGCTTGAGCCGGACTGGGCGGAGAAGGGGTTGGCGGAATTCAAATTGGCTCGAACGCTGTGTTCAGGGTTCGGGAAGTTTAATCCCGTTGGGGCGGCGGCGTCGGGCGGCATGCGACATCGCTTGTCGTTTGGTTACAACGCGACGATGATGCGGCCTACAATTTGCGCCTTTGGAGATGCCTGTTTTGAATGACATTCTGCTTTGGGTCGCCGCGGGCGGCGCGGTGCTGGCTTGTGTGGCGGCCGTGTTGGCGTGGCTGCGGCCGTCGGCCGACCATGCGCGCCTGGATGCGCTGCTGGAGGGCCTGGAACGAACCGAGCGCGCGTTGCGCGCGGATATCGCGGAGGGCCAGCGCGGCCTGCGCAGCGAGTTTTCGGATTCGACCCGCGCGTTGCGGGTGGAACTGGGGCAGCAGCAGGGCGAACTGCGCGCCGGTCTGGCGCGCGACGCGCAAGCCGCGCGGGCCGAATCGGCCGAGTCGCTGGCCCGTTTCGCGGCCGGCTTCGGCGAGCAGTTGCAAGGGCTGATCCAGATCAACGAGCGCCGCCTGATGGAAGTGCGCGCCACCGTCGACCAGCGCCTGCAATCCCTGCAAACCGACAACAGCGCCAAGCTGGACGAGATGCGTCGCACCGTGGACGAAAAGCTGCACGCCACGCTGGAGCAGCGCCTGGGCGAATCGTTCAAGCTCGTGTCCGACCGCCTGGAAGCCGTGCACAAGGGGCTGGGCGAAATGCAGGCTTTGGCCGCGGGCGTGGGCGATCTGAAACGCGTGCTGACCAACGTGAAGTCGCGCGGCACCTGGGGCGAAGTGCAGTTGGCGCGGTTGATCGAAGACAACATGACGCCTGACCAATACGCCAGCAACATCAAGCCGGTACCGGGCAGCGATGCGGTGGTGGAATTCGCCATCCGCCTGCCGGGTCGCGGTGACGGCGGCACGCCCGTCTGGTTGCCGATCGACGCCAAATTCCCCAAGGAAGAATACGAACGCCTGATGGATGCGCAGGACGCGGCCGACGCGGAAGGCGTGAAGGCCGCGGGGGCCGCGTTGGGCCGCGCCGTCGAACTGCAAGCGCGACTGATCGCCGGTAAATACGTGTCGCCGCCGCACACGACCGACTTCGCCATCATGTTCCTGCCCACGGAAAGCCTGTACGCCGAGGTGCTGCGCCGCCCCGGCTTGCTGGACAAACTGCACGACCTGCGCATCAACGTGGCCGGTCCCAGCAACCTGGCCGCGCTTTTGAACAGCTTGCAGATGGGCTTTCGGACCTTGGCGATCGAGCAGCGGTCGTCCGAGGTGTGGCAGGTGCTGCGCGCCGTCAAAACGGAATTCGGCAAGTTCGGCGACGCGCTGGCCAGCGTGAAGAAGACGCTGGACACGGCCAGCAACAAGATCGGCCAGACCGAAGTACGCACCCGCGCCATGCTGAAAAACCTGCGGAACGTCGAAGCGTTGCCTGAAGCAGATGCGTTGCGCTTGTTGGCGGAAGGCGCGGACGTGGCCGACAACCGGGAAGGCGGCGACGGCGCAGACTTCGACGGCGGCGACGGCACGGGGGATGCCGCTCAACGGCCATCTTCCGGGGCGGCGTCGGGGGCAACTCCCGAGGCGTAGCGGGCGCCGCCTCCACCGGCTCCTCGGGCACATCTTCGGGCACATCGTCCGGCGCATCGTCCGGCGCGTTTTCGGGCGCCTCTTCCGGCGCCCGCCAGCCGCAGCCGGCGGACATGGCGCCGGCCCGCTCGCGGGGCCGGCTTGTTGCTGACGCGGACTGTCGATATCCTGGCATGTGCGGCATTTCGCCGTCGAACCCCTGGAGCATCGCAAGCATGAGCACCGCTGACCGCCATGATTCCTCATCCCTCGACGCGACGGCGCTGGGCGCCGATATCGCCCAGGGGGTCACTACCGCGTTTGCTGCGATGCAGCAGGCCGTGGAGCGGGTAGCGACGCGCAATCCCTCCATCAACGCCGCGTGCGGCGTCCAGGCCGACACCGGCTTGCGGCTGGCCCAGGCGCTGGACGACGAACTGGCCGCCTTGTCCCCCGAACAACGGCTGGCGCAGCTGAATACCCGGCCCTTCCTGGGCGTGCCGACCTTGCTCAAGGATCTGGGCACGGCGGCGCTAGGCCTGCCCAGCGCCATGGGGTCGGTGCTGTACGGGCAGGTGCAATGGGACGTGGACGCCGAAATCGTCAAGCGTTACCGCCGCGCCGGGCTGATTCCATTCGGGCGTACCACCAGCGCCGAATTGGGCCTGAGCCCCACCACCGAATCCCCCGTCTACGGGCCTCCCACCCAAAACCCCTGGAAGGCCGGCCATAGCGCGGGCGGGTCCAGCGGCGGCGCGGGCGCGGCGCTGGCCAGCGGCATGGTTCGCATTGCGCACGGCAGCGACGGCGGCGGGTCCATCCGCATCCCCGCCTCTTGCTGCGGCGTGCTGGGCTTGAAGCCGTCTCGGGGGTTAATGCCCCTGGGACCGTTGAAGGGCGAAGGCTGGGGCGGCCTGGCCACCGAACACATGATGACGATTTCGGTGCGCGATTGCGCCGCGTCGCTGGACATCAGCGCGGGGGCCGACGTGGGCGCGCCCTACGCCGCGCCGGCGCTGGCCACGCCCTCGTACCGAGCCGTCGTGGCCCGCGTTGCCGCCGACCCGCACAACGCGCCGCGCCGCCGCATCGCTTTCATCAACACCACCTATGAAGGCGGGGCCATCCACCCCGAGGTTGCCGCCACCGTTGACGAAGCCGCGCGCTTTTTTGCGTCGCTGGGGCATGAGCTGATCCCGGCGCTGCCGCCCGTGGGCTCGGAAGAGGTGCTGTCGCCCATGCTGCCGCTTATCGCCAGCGCCGCCGCCAACGCCATCGACGGCTTCGTGGCCGCGCGCGGGCGCCGGCTGGCCGCCGACGAATTGCAACCCACCACCTTGGGCGCGCGGGAATACGCCCGGGCCATTTCGGGCGCGCAGTACGTGGCATGCGTGGACACCTGCCACGAAATCACCCGCCGCATCGGCCGCTTCCTGCATCGCGATGGCGCCCAGGGGCATGACCTTTTCCTGAGCCCGGTGTTGGCGCAGCCGCCGGCGCCGCTGGGCCGTTACGCCATGGACAACGCCGACTACCTGGCCTACCGTCTGGGCAAGAAGGGCGTGATCGGCTATTCGCCGTTCGCGCCCTTGGCCAACCTGACCGGCATGCCCGCCATCTCGATTCCGTTCGGCATGTCCTCCGACGGCCTGCCCATCGGCATCCAGGTAATGGGCGCGTTGGGCAGCGAAGCGTTGCTGCTGGAATTGGCAGCGCAGGTTGAAGCCTTGCGGCCGTGGGCACAGGTGGCGCCGATGGCCAGATAGTCTTTCATTCAGGAGCCGCCATGTCTTCCTTTGCCACGCGGGTTACGTCCGCCCCGTCTGCCGCGTCCGCCACATTTGCCACGCACACCGTGCAGAACCAGGTTCCCGTACTGGAAGACTATTCGTTGTACGACACCGACCCCGCCTTGCAGGAGGCGGTGCGGCGCGAAGGCGCAGAGGCCTGGCACGGTGACCTGGCCGCGCACGGGGCGTGGCTGGGGCGCGCGCAAACGCTGGAGGCGGGGCACGAAGCCAACCGCTGCCCGCCCCGGCTGATTGCGTATGACCGTGGCGGACATCGCATTGATCACGTGGAATTTCACCCGGCCTGGAATCTGCTCATGAGCGGCATCCTGGCGCGCGGCTTGCACAGCCGCGCCTGGGCGCAACCGACGCCCGGCGCACAGGTGGCGCGCGCCGCCGCCTATCTGATGCAAGGGCAGGTCGAGGCCGGCACGCTATGCCCCACCACGATGACGTTTGCCGCCGTGCCGCTGCTGCAACGCGAGCCCGCCGGCGCGGTGGACTTTGCCGGGCAATGGATGCCCGCGCTGTATTCGCGCGATTTCGATCCGGCGGATGCGCCCCTGGCCGTCAAGCGCAGCGCGTTGATCGGCATGGGCCTGACCGAAAAGCAGGGGGGTTCCGACCTGCGCGCCGTCACCACCCGAGCGGCGCCCCTGGGCACACCGGGTCGGGGCAACGCGTATCAGCTGGTGGGCCACAAGTGGTTTTTTTCGGTGCCGCAGGCGGATGCCCACCTGGTGTTGGCACAGACGGACGAAGGGCTCAGCTGCTTTTTCGTGCCCCGCTGGATACCGGACGGGCCGCGCAACGCCATTCGGGTACGCCGCTTGAAAGACAAGCTGGGCAATCGCAGCAACGCCAGCGCTGAAGTTGAATTTGAAAATGCCTGGGGCGTCATGGTGGGCGAACCCGGGCGCGGGCTGGCGGTGCTGCTGGAAATGGCGGCCACCACGCGGCTGGACTGTGTGCTGGGCAGCGCGGCGCTGCTGCGCCAGGCCGTGGTGCAGTCGCTGCATCATGCGCAATATCGGCATGCCTTCGGCAAACCGCTGATTGCGCAGCCGCTGATGCGCAACGTGCTGGCCGACCTGGCCCTGGAAAGCGAGGCGGCGATGGTGTTGGCGTTGCGGCTGGCCCGCGCCGTGGACGAACGCGCCGACGCGCAGGCCCGCGCGTTGGTCCGTGTGGGCACGCCCGCCGCCAAGCTGTGGGTGTGCAAGCGCGCCATCAACGCCATCTCGGAATGCATGGAAGTGTGGGGCGGCAACGGCTATGTGGAAGAAGGGCCGATGCCGCGCCTGTACCGCGAGGCGCCCGTCAATTCCATATGGGAAGGCTCGGGCAATGTCATGGCGCTGGATGTGCTGCGCGCCTTGCAACGCGAGCCCGATGCCATGCCGGCTTTGGAACGCGAAATCGCGCCGGCGGCCGGCCATGCGGGCTTTGGGCGCGCACTGTCTGCTTGGCGCGCGCTGCTGGCCGACCCGGCGCGGGCCGAATTCCAGGCGCGCCGCATCGCCTGCGGCCTGGCGCGGTTGTGGCAGGCCGCAATGCTGATCCAGCATGCACCCTCGGCCGTTGCCGAGGCGTTCGTGGCCAGCCGGCTGCAAGCAGGCGGCGGGGTGTTCGGCGAACTGGGGCCGGACACCGATACGGCGGCGATCCTTGCGCGTGCGTGGCCGCCCGCCGCCGCATGCTAAATTTCCTGGCTTGAACAACCTTCCCGCATTCTTCCCGCCATGCTCTCCCAGCAAGAACTCAAGCAACAAGCCGCCGACGCCGCCCTGCAATTCGTTGAACAGGTCGCGGGCCCGGACGTCATCATCGGCGTGGGCACGGGCTCGACGGCCGATCTGTTCATCGACGGCCTGGCGCGTTTCAAGGGCCGCATCGGCGGCACCGTCGCCAGCTCTGAGCGCAGCGCGGCACGCCTGGCCGGCCACGGCCTGAAGGTGCTGGACCTGAACGATGTGTCGACCATGCCCATCTACGTGGACGGCGCCGACGAAATCGACGCGGACCTGTCCATGATCAAGGGCGGCGGCGGCGCGCTGACGCGCGAGAAGATCGTGGCCTCGGTGGCCGAACGTTTTATCTGCATCGCCGACGAATCCAAGCTGGTCCAGACGCTGGGCAAGTTTCCGCTGCCGCTGGAAGTAATTCCGATGGCACGCGAATCCGTGGCGCGCGCCCTGACGGCCCTGGGTGGCCAGCCGCGCCTGCGCGAGGGATTCGTCACCGACAACGGCAACATCATCCTGGATGTGTCGGGCCTGGCCATCTCGGATGCGCGCGCGTTCGAGGCGCGTGTCAACAACCTGCCCGGCGTGGTCACGTGCGGCCTGTTCGCGCTGGCCGGCGCCGACGTGGCGCTGCTGGCCACGCAATCGGGCATCCGCCGCCTGGACCGCCAGCCTGCGCATTGATCTTGCCGCTCCGCCCGGCCTTGCCGGCGGCGGGGCCCCGATTCATAATCCTGTCACACTTGGGTCATAACCTTGCCGGTTGTGCAGGCCCATCTCGTAACTCTTCTAATTCGGGGCAATGCAATGAGATCAACCACGCAGGGAGCCCGGATGACGGAGCATACAAACAAGCAGTTCGACGCCGATCTGGAAAGCGTCCGTTCGCAGTTCTTGCAAATGGGCGGCTTGGTGGAAGCCATGATCCAGGAAGCGATCGACGCGCTGGCCACCGGCGACCTGTCGCTGGTGGAAAAAGTCCGTGAGCGGGAAAAGGAAGTCAACCGCCACGAAGTCGAGATCGACGAGAGCATCAGCCGCATCCTTGCCCGGCACCAGCCGACCGCGATCGACCTGCGCATGCTGATGGCCGTGTCCAAGATGCTGACCGACATGGAACGCTCGGGCGACGAGGCCGAGAAAGTCGCCACCGTGGCGCGCCGCATCCACGAGGCCGAACTGCGCCACATTCCCGTGATCGAACTGCGCCACATGGCCGCCGCCGTGCGCACCATGCTGCATCAGGCGCTGGACGCGTTTGCCCGCCTTGACCCGATCCAGGCCGCCGCCGTCGTGCGCAGCGACAAGGAAGTGGACAAGGAATGGAAGGGCGCGCTGCGTCACCTCATTACCTACATGATCGAAGACCCGCGCACCATCTCGCGCGCCATCGACATGATCTTCATTGCGCGTGCGCTGGAGCGCATCGGCGACCACGCCAAGAACATGTGCGAACGCGTGATCTACATGGTTAAGGGCGCCGACGTGCGTCACACGGGCGTGAAGAACACCGAACGCCTGGCGCGCGGTGAGGAAGAGTCGAAAGACGACGCGTAAACGCGAAACACGACCGCAGGCGGCGACGCAGGCGAACAAACGGAAAACCCGACGCATCGCGCCGGGTTTTTTTTTGGGGCCTACGCCGCCGCGTATCGCAGCGCACCGCAGCGCACCGCAGCGCATCGCATCGCACTACAGCGGCAGCACCGCCCCTTGGCACAACCGCGGGTCGGGCACGCCGGGCTTGCCGGCGTCGATGCGCCCCGCAAGCCTGCGCCCGAAAGCCGGCATGGCGGGCGCGCTGATATGCAGGTCGTACCAGCCTTCACAGCCCACGTACTTCAATTCCAACGCGCCGCCCGCCTGCACATGCGCCATCGTGCGCCAGCCGTCGCCCATGTTCGATTCCAGCTTGACCGGTTGCGGCGTATCGCTGTGGTTGACCAGCCGGATGCGCAGGCCCGAAGTCACCGGCACCAACTGCGCCTCCAGCATGCCGCCGTCGCGCGCATCGCCCTTGAATTGGCGATGAAACCCGTCCGGGCCCAGCAGCCACAGATCGTAGACGCCGCCCGCGCCCAGGCGCCAGCCATCGTCCAGCCGGGCGCCGGGGCCGATGGTGTAGCGCCGGGGGGCGCGCGCCAGCTCGTGGCGGTCGTAAACGTGCAGCACGGCGGCCGCGCTGCCGGGGTTGCGCAGGGTCAGCCGATAGTGCTCGGAGTCGGCCGTCATGCGGCCCACGGCTTCCAGCGCGTACGGCAGCGCACACGCGTGGCGGTTGCTGTCGGGATGATGCGGGCCCCGGTCGCCGCTGAAATCGAACGCGGATGTCAGGTCACCCGCCACGGCCCGCCGCCATGCGCTGATATTCGGTTCGGCCACGCCAAAGCGCGCTTCAAGAAAGCGGATCACCGAGGTGTGATCGAACACCTGCGAATTGACCCAGCCGCCACGGCTCCAGGGCGAGACCACCAGCATCGGCACGCGCGGCCCCAGCCCGAAAGCGCGGCCGTGCAGCGCGGCGGGATCTTCCGGCGCGGCGCTGGGTCCGCATCGGGCGTCGTGGTATTCGCCGTCCAGTTCCACCGTGGACAGGCCGCCCGAAACGCCGTCGCTGTGGCGCGCGGGGGGCGCCGGCGGCGGCGCGTGGTCAAAGAAGCAATCGTTTTCGTCATAGGTGACGAGGAATACGCAGCGGCTCCAGGTGTCGGGGTTGCTGGTCAGGATGTCCAGCACGCGCTCGGTGTAGGCGCCGCCCTGTTGGGGCGATGACACTTCAGGATGCTCGGAATCCACGGTCGGCGCGATGATCCACGACACGGCCGGCAACTGGCCCGTTGCCACATCGCGCGCCAGATCGTCCAGCGTGTGGGTGGACAAGGCGCGGTCGCGCAGCGGCGCCGATTCCGCGCCGCTGGCGTAGGCCGCGCGATACTGCCGGAAGCCTGCCAGCGGGTTGTCGTGAAAGTTGTCCGCCATGTCCTGGTAGATGCGCCAGTCCACGCCGGCGTCTTGCAGGCGTTCGGGGTAGGTGGTCCAGCGATAGCCGGCGGCGGCGGGGCCAAGCCTGTCGTGGGTGTTCACCAGCGCCGGGCCGCCGGCCGCGCCAGTGGGGTCATTCGTGCCGGTCCACAGAAACAAGCGGTTGGGATTGGTGCCTGCGTGCAGCGAACAGTGGTAGGCGTCGCACACGGTGAATGCATTGGCCAGGGCAGTCTGGAATGGCACGTCCTGGCCGGTGTAGGCGCCCAGCCCCAGGCGGCCCTTGGCCGATAACCAGTGGTCCATGCGGCCGTCGTTCCAGGCGTCTTGCGCATCAAGCCAGGTGTGCGGCGTGATATAGCCCACGGGTGTGTCGCTGGCATGTTCCGCGCGCAGCGCATAAGGGCGGCAAGTGGCGGCGCCGTCGGTTTGCGTCAGCACGTTGCCCGCGAGGGTAGGCACGGGGTGGGGATCGGCAAAGCCTCGCACGCCGGGCAGTGTGCCGAAATAATGATCGAACGACCGGTTTTCCTGCATCAGGATGACAACGTGCCTGACATCGCGCAACGTACCCGTCTGGCGATCGGGTTCGATCTGCATGGCGCGCTGGATGGACGATGGCGGATCGGCGGGGAGAGGCAAGCGCGATTCTTCTTTCATGACAGCATTAATACGGCCGGCAAACTTCGATCTTAAGGGCGGCTTCAGCTTGCGTGTCCGCGATCACGCGTCAGCGGCCAAAATGCAAAGCCCCTCGCGAACGAGGGGCTTCGTGATGGGCCGCCGAGTGCCGGATCAGGCCGACGGCGGAACGTAGCCGTGGGCTTCGACGGTGCCGTCTTCGAACAGGAAGCGCTCCATCTGTTCCTTCAAGTACTTGCGGGCGCGGGCGTCAGCCAGGTTCAGGCGGTTTTCATTGACCAGGCGCGTCTGGATCGCCTTCCATTCTTCCCAGGCTTCCTTGGAAATGCTCTGCCAGATCTTCGTGCCGAGTTCACCGGGGTAGGGGGGAAAGTCCAGCCCTTCGGCTTCACGCTTCAATTTCACACAGTTGACGATACGGGACATGGTTCGCTGCCGAATAAGGAATAACGCCGTATTTTAGCGGGCTTGGCGCGGCGAGGGCGCCAAGCCCCTTCGGACGCTGGGGACGGTACGGCGGGAACGGCCCGCAGGCGGCGCGTCACAGCTGCTGCGTTACCGCTTCTGCATTACAGCTTCTTGATGAAAACGAGGCTGTTGCGCGACCGGTTGTAGTTGTTCTGCTTTTCACGCGGCAGGTCGGCAATGCCGCCCTGCACGAAACCGCGCTTCATGAACCAGTGCGAGGTGCGGGTGGTCAGCACGAACAGGCGCTTGGCGCCGGAAGCGCGCGCGCGCGATTCCATGTGGCGCAGCAGGATTTCGCCTTCGCCCGAGCCCTGCCATTCCGGGTGCACGATCAGGCAGGCCATTTCAGCCATCTGCTCGTCGGCAAAGGTGTGCAGCGCCGCGCAGCCGTAGATCACGCCGTCGTGCTCCAGCACGGTGAAGTTCTCCACGTCGCGCTCGATCACGCTGCGCGGGCGCGGCACCAGCGTGCCGTCCGCTTCCAGCGGTTCGATCAGGCTCAGGATGGCGCCCACGTCGTCGATCGTGGCGGCGCGCAGATCGTCCAGCGTGTCTTCGACCACCATGGTGCCCACGCCGTCGTGGGTGAAGATTTCCAGCAGCACGCTGCCGTCCAGCGCAAAGGGCAGCAGGTGGGCGCGGGCCACGCCGCGCTTGACCGCCAGCGAGGCGTATTGCAGGAACGCGTGCGTTTCCTCGTCGAGTTCGCCGCCTGCCAGCAACGCGTCGGCATCCACGCGCGCCAGTTCGGTGTCCAGCGTGCCGTCATCGTTCAGCACGCCCTGCGAGGTCGACAGGAAGATCAGTTTTTCAGCGCGCAGGGCCACGGCGACGCTGGTGGCCAGGTCTTCCATGGCCAGGTTGAACGCGTCGCCCGTCGGCGAGAAGCCCAGGGGCGACAGCAGCACCACGGACGAGCCTTTTTCGATGGCGAATTTCAACGCCTCGACGTCGATCTTGCGGACCTGGCCGGTGTGCTTGTAGTCCACCCCTTCGAGCACGCCGGTGGGGCGGGCGGTGACGAAGTTGCCGGAAATGACGCGGATGTGCGCGTGCGACATCGGCGTGTTGGGCAAGCCCTGGCTGAACGCCGCTTCGATATCCAGGCGGATTTCGCCCGCGGCTTCCTTGGCGCATTCCAGCGCGGCCGCGTCGGTGGGGGCCAGGCCACGGTCGAATTGCTGGGTGTAGCCCTTCAGGCGCAACTGTTCATTGACCTGGGGGCGGGACCCGTGCACCAGCACGAGCCGGATGCCCAGCGACGACAGCAGCGACAAGTCCTGCACCAACGCATTGAGCGCGCCGGCCTGAACCAGTTCGCCGCCAAACGCCACCACGAACGTCTTGCCTCGGAATGCATGCACATAGGGCGCCACGTCTCGAAACCATCGGACGAATTGGGCGGGTGCGAATTCCGGGGCTTCAAGGGCGGAGACGGTGTCTGGTTCCAGGTCGGGCATGATGGGCGGAGGGATTCCTGAGAGTCGGTAAAAACGCGGCGCCTTGCCGCGTCATAGCGCCGTCGCATGACGGCGTGGCGAAATTATATGGCCCACGGGATGGGGCGCAGGCGGAAAATCAAGGCTAATTTAGTGCCGGATTTCCGTGCCTTGCCCAGGGGGCGCCGGCAGGGGCGCCAGAGAAATTTATAATGCCGGGCTAACCGGACTATCGTACATGCCTGATTCATCTCGCCCGCGGGCGCCCAAAGCGGCTTCCCCGGGGGCCCCCGACGCGTCTGCCGCCCCGGCCGAGGCCGCCCGCGCGGCCCGCCGGCCCGCAAGGCCGGCGCCCGCCGAACGTCCTGAACGCCCGGAGCGCCCGGAGCGCCCGGAGCGCCCGGAGCGTCCCGAGCGGCCTGCCCGCGCGGAGCGTCCCGCACGCCCGGAGCGCCCGCCGCGCGCGGATCGCCCCGAGCGGCCGATTCCTGCCGTGACCTACCCAGAAGACCTGCCCGTCAGTGCCCGGCGGCAAGAGATCGCGCGTGCGATCGCGGGCCATCAGGTCGTGATCGTCAGCGGGGAAACCGGCTCGGGCAAGACCACGCAGCTGCCAAAGATCTGCCTGGAACTGGGGCGTGGCCGTCAGAAGATGATCGGCCATACCCAGCCGCGCCGCCTGGCCGCCACCTCGGTCGCCAAGCGCATCGCCGAAGAGCTGAACACGCCGATGGGCGAAGTGGTCGGCTACCAGGTGCGCTTTAACGACCGCACCGGCCCCAACGCGTCCATCAAGCTGATGACCGACGGCATCCTGCTGGCCGAGTCGCAGCGCGATCCGCTATTGCGCCGCTACGACACCATCATCATCGACGAGGCGCACGAACGCAGCCTGAACATCGATTTCCTGCTGGGCTATCTGAAGCAGCTGCTGCCGCGCCGCCCGGATCTGAAACTGATCATCACGTCGGCCACCATCGACGCCGACCGCTTCGCCAAGCACTTTGCGGCTTCGGAAGACAAGCCCGCCCCGGTCATCGAGGTGTCGGGCCGCTTGTACCCGGTGGAAGTGCGCTACCGCCCGGTGCGGGAAGAGCCGGCCGAAGACGCCGCCGTGCCCGCCGCCAAGCCCGGCCGCGACCGCGAGCGCATGTCGGGCGACGAAGAGCGCGACTTGATCGACGCCATAGTCGACGCCGTGGACGAGTGCGCGCGCCATGGCCCCGGCGACGTGCTGGTGTTCTTGCCCGGCGAACGCGAAATCCGCGAATCCGCCGAAGCGCTGCGCAAGCGCCATCCGGCCGGCACCGAAGTGCTGCCGCTGTACGCGCGGCTGTCGCAGGCCGAGCAGGAACAGATCTTCCACCCGCGCACGAATGCGCGGCGCATCGTGCTGGCTACCAACGTAGCCGAAACGTCGCTGACGGTGCCCGGCATCCGGTTCGTGGTCGATAGCGGGCTGGCGCGCATCAAGCGATATTCGTGGCGCAACAAGGTTGAACAGCTGCGCATCGAGCCCATCAGCCGCGCATCGGCCAACCAGCGCGCCGGCCGCTGCGGCCGCGTGGGGCCGGGCCTGTGCATCCGGCTCTACGACGAGCTGGACTTCAATAACCGGGCGCCGTTCACCGACCCGGAAGTGCTGCGCTCGTCGCTGGCGTCCGTCATCCTGCGGATGAAGTCGCTGAAGCTCGACGATATCGAACAGTTTCCGTTCGTCGAGGCGCCGCCGGGCCGCGCGGTGGCCGACGGCTACCATCTGCTGCAAGAGCTGGGCGCGATTGAGCTGGCCTCCGCTTCCGATGACGATGCCGAAGCCACGCGCACCGGCGCGTCGTTCGTGCTGACTGAAACCGGCCATGAGCTGGCCAAGCTGCCGGTGGACCCGCGTATCGGCCGCATGATCCTGGCCGCGCGCGAACATCAATGCCTGGCCGAAATGCTGATCATCGCGTCGGCCCTGTCGGTGCAGGACGCGCGCGACCGCCCCATGCAAGAGCGCGAAGCCGCCGAGGCCGCGCACGCCAAGTTTGCCGACGACAAATCGGAATTCATATCTTTCCTGAAACTGTGGCGCTGGTATGGCGAACAGGTGCAGCACAAGGCGTCGCAGCGCAAGCTGGTGGGCCTGTTGCGGCAGAACTTCCTGTCGCCGATTCGGCTGCGCGAATGGCACGACGTGCACACGCAACTGGCCGCGCTGGTGGGCGAGCAGGGCTGGCGCGTGAACCAGACGGAAGCCACCTACGAACAGCTGCACCTGGCGCTGCTGTCGGGCCTGTTGGGCAATATCGGTTTCAAAAGCGATGAAGGCGGCCATTACCAGGGCGCGCGCGAAATCCGCTTCCACATTCATCCGGGTTCGCGCCTGGTCAAGAAGGCCGGCCGCTGGATCATGGCGGCTGAATTGGTCGAGACCACGCGCCTGTATGCCCGTTGTGTGGCACGGATCGACCCCGTGTGGCTGGAAAAGGTGGGCGCGCATCTGATCCGCAAGAATTGGTCGGACCCGCGTTGGGAAAAGAAGGCCGGGCAGGTGGTGGCCAACGAGCGCGCCACGCTCTATGGCCTGACGATCTACACGGGCAGGCGCATCCAGTATGGCCGCGTCAACCCGACGCAGGCGCGCGAACTCTTCATCCGCCAGGCCCTGGTGCCGGGCGAGATCGACACGCGCCTGGCGTTCGTGGCGCATAACCGCAAGCTGATCGCCGGTATCGAAAAGCTGGAACATCAGACGCGTCGCCCCGACATTCTGGTGGACGACGAACTGATCTTTGCTTTCTACGACCGCCAGTTGCCGGCGGATATCTCGCAGACGGCCTCGCTGGAAAAGTGGGTGTCCAGCCTGGACAAGGCCGCCGCGGCCAAGCTGATGCTGACGCGCGACGAGCTCATGCGCCACGAAGCCGCGGGCGTCACCACCGATGTCTTCCCTAAAAAGGTGGAATGGCAGGGCGTGACGATGGCGCTGGACTATCACTTCGAGCCCGGTTCCCCGCGCGACGGCGTGACCCTGTCGGTGCCCTTGTTCGCGCTGAACCAGATCGACCCGGCGCGCTGCGAATGGCTGGTGCCCGGCATGCTGAAGGAAAAGGTGCATTTGCTGTTGAAGTCGTTGCCGCAGAAGCTGCGTCGCCATTGCGTGCCGCTGCCTGATTACGCGGCCGGCTTTTACGACCGCTGGTTTGAACGCCAGGCCGACCCGCAGCAAGGACTGGTCGAGGCCATCATTGCCGACATGTGGGACCAGGTGCAGGTGCGCCCGGCCGTGGGCGACTTCAAGCTGGAGACCTTGCCCGCGCACTTGTTCATGAACTTCCGCGTGGTGGACGAGCACGGCCGCATGCTGGCGGCCGGGCGCAACCTGGCGCAGCTGCGCGCTGAATTCGGCAAGCAGGCGCAGGCCACGTTCCAGCAACTGGCCGCCAGCGATACGCAGGTGGCCCAGGCGCTGGCACACGAAAACCTGACGACATGGTCGTTCGGCCCCTTGCCGGAAATCATGGAGATCAAGCGGCGTGGGCAGTCGGTGATCGGTTATCCGGCGTTGGTGGATCGCGGCACGCATTGCGACCTGGACGTGTTTGACGACCCGGACGAGGCGCGCAAGCATCATCGCGCCGGCCTGCTGCGGCTATTCCGGCTGGGCCTGCGCGAGCAGGTCAAGTTCCTGGAAAAGAACCTGGCCGACCTGACCAAGATCAGCATGCTGTACATGACGCTGGGCACGCAGGAAGAATTGCGCGACCAGATCATCGACTGCGCGCTGGGCCAGGCCTGCCTGGCCGAACCCTGGCCGGTGAACGAACAGCAGTTCGATGCCCGCCGCGCGGAAGGCAAGGGCAGGCTGGGGCTGTTGGCCCAAGAGGTTGCGCGTCTGGCCGGCGCGGTGCTGACCGAGTACGCCGCCGTGCAGCGCAAGCTGCCGCAGGCCAAGCCGCACGCGTCCGCCTATGCCGACCTGCAACAGCAATTAAGCGCGCTGATGCCCAAGTGGTTCATCCGCGACACGCCTGACGCCCAGTTGTCGCACTTCCCGCGTTACCTGAAGGCCGCCGTGGCGCGTATCGACAAGCTGCGTGCCGACCCGGCGCGCGACGCCAAACTGGTGGCGGAAATGGCGCCGTTGCTGACGCAATATCAGCGCGCGCGGTCGGCGCTGAAGGGCGCGCCGGACCCGCGCCTGGACGAGTTCCGGTGGTTGCTTGAAGAATTGCGGGTGGCGTTGTTTGCGCAGGAACTGCGCACGCCGATGCCGGTGTCGGTAAAGCGGCTGATGAAAAGCTGGGAATCGCTCAAGCGCTGAGGGCGCTTGAGGGGGGGGCGGGTGGCGCGGGCCACCCGCCGATGGCGTCCGGTTTTACAGGGCGATAAAGCCCACGATCACCAGCGCGATCAGGCCGTACTTGGTGGCCTTGTAGACGGTGCGGTTCCAGTTCTTGAACGCCTTGCGCTTTTGGTCGATGACCCAGTGCGCGTGCGTCAGCCGGTTGATGGCCCCGGTTTGGTCGCCGCCGTCGTTGGGCGAGCTGGCCGCCGACATCACCACACGCCCGAACCAGCGGTTGAACGCCTCCGCCCAGCGCCATTTCAGCGGACGCTCGACGTCGCAGAACAGAATGATGCGGTTCTGTTCCGAGTGGTTGTAGGCTTCGTGCACGTAGGTTTCGTCGAACACGACGCTTTCGCCGTCGCGCCAGCTGTAGGATTCGCCGTCCACGATGATGTGGCAGCGGTCATCGTTCGGGGTGACCAGGCCCAGGTGATAACGCAGCGAGCCGGCGAACGGATCGCGATGCGGGTTCAGCTGACCGCCCGGGGGCAGCTCGGCAAACATGGCGGCCTTGACCTTGGGCAGCGTTTTCAGGATGGCAACGGTTTTGGGGCAGAGCTCTTCGGCGGACGGGTGGCGGGCGTCATACCACTTCAGGTAGAACCGCTTCCAGCCGTATTTGAAGAATGAATTGAAGCCGATGTCGTTATGGGCGTCGGCGGCCCGGATGTGCTGCATCTGCGCCATTTGCACGGCTTCGTCGCGTATCGTCTCCCAGTTGTCGTCCAGCACCTTCAGTTCGGCGATTTCGCTGGTCGTCAGGTAGGGGGTGGGAGGCACGCGCGAGGCCAGCACCATGAAGGCATTGATGGGAGCGAGCAGCACCGAGTGGTCCAGAAGTTGCCGGCCCAGCGGCAGTTTGACTCGGCCTCGGAAGTGGGCGAACAGGATGGCGGCGAGCCAGATCCCGGGGATTAACCATTTCATACTTGAACGTCGTCCTGCGGCAGATAGGTCAGATCGACCTCGTATTGTTACACAAGCTTCCTGAGGTTCGCCTGACGGGCCCCTTCAGTTTCCATGCGGCGCCACGCTCAAAATTCCGGACGCAACGGCTTGGACCGTGATCCCTGGGTACAATTCCCGCTATGTCCGAAGCCGTAACAAACCCGACCCCTTTTGTGCACCTGCGCGTCCACTCCGAGTTCTCGGTGGTGGACGGTATTGTGCGCATCCCCGACCTGATCAAGCGCGTGGCCAAGCTGGGCCAGCCCGCCGTGGCGCTGACCGATCTGTCCAACCTTTTTGGCCTGATCAAGTTCTATAAAGGCGCGCGCGGCGCGGGGGTCAAACCCATCGCCGGCTGTGACGTCTGGTTAAGCAACGACGACGACCCGGGCAAGCCTTTCCGGTTGTTGTTGCTGGTGCGCAACCATCAGGGCTACCTGAATCTTTGCGAGCTGCTGTCCAAGGCGTTCCTGACGAACCAGGGCAAGGGGCGTGCCGAAATCCGCCGCGAATGGCTGCAAGGCCAGCAGGGCCTGATTGCGCTGTCGGGCGGCCGTATGGGCGACGTGGGCCAGGCGCTGGACGCCGGCAACGCCGTGTCGGCGCTGGCGCTGGCGCGGCAATGGGCGCACCTGTTTCCGGGCAGTTACTACATTGAATTGCAACGCGCCGGCATGGACGGCGACGAAGCCTACACGCAGGCCGCCATGCGCCTGGCGGGCGAAGCCGGGCTGCCCGTGGTGGCCACCCACCCGGTGCAATTCCTGGACGAATACGAATTCCAGGCGCACGAGGCTCGCGTCTGCATCGCTGAAGGCGAAATCCTGGCTAACCCGCGCCGCGTGCGCCGGTTTACCAAAGAGCAGTATTTACTTAGCTCGGAAGAAATGGCGCGGCGGTTTGCCGACGTGCCCTCGGCGCTGGCCAACACGGTTGAAATCGCCAAGCGCTGCAACCTGAGCCTGGTGCTGGGCAAGCCGCGCCTGCCCAACTTCCCCACGCCCGACGGCGTGACGCTGGATGACTACCTGGTCCAGCTGTCCGAAGAGGGCCTGGAAAAGCGCATGGCGTTCCTGTTTCCCGACGAAGCGGAACGCGAAGCCAAGCGCGAGCAGTACTACGAGCGCCTGCGCTGGGAATGCAAGACCATCATCCAGATGGGCTTTCCAGGCTACTTCCTGATCGTTCAAGACTTCATCAACTGGGGCAAGAACAACGGCGTGCCCGTCGGACCCGGCCGGGGCTCGGGCGCGGGTTCGCTGGTGGCCTACGCGCTGGGCATCACTGACCTGGACCCCATCCGCTATGACTTGCTGTTCGAGCGCTTCCTGAATCCCGAGCGGGTCTCCATGCCCGACTTCGATATCGACTTCTGCCAGGACAACCGCGAACGCGTCATTGACTACGTCAAGGAAAAATACGGCCGCGCCGCCGTCAGCCAGATTGCCACGTTCGGTACGCTGGGCGCCAAGGCCGTGGTGCGCGACGCCGGCCGCGTGCTGGACATGCCCTACATGTTCTGCGACGGCCTGTCCAAGCTGATTCCGTTCAACCCGATGGACCCGTGGTCCCTGGAACGCACCCTGAAGGACGAACCGGCCTTCAAGGACCGCTACGAACAGGAAGAGGAAGTGCGCGCGCTGGTCGATCTGGCCAAGCCGCTGGAAGGCCTGACCCGCAACATCGGCATGCACGCGGGCGGCGTGTTGATCGCGCCGGGCAAGCTGACGGATTTCTGCCCGCTGTATTGCCAGCCGGGGCAGGAAAACAGCGCGGTGTCGCAGTTCGACAAAGACGACGTCGAAGCCGCCGGCCTGGTCAAGTTCGACTTTCTGGGCCTGCGCAACCTGACCATCCTGGACTGGGCCGTGCGCTACGTGCGCCAGTTCAACGAGGACAAGCGCGACTTTGACGTCATGGCGCTTAAGCTTGACGACCCGGCCGCCTACAAGATCCTGTGCGACGCCAACACCACCGCCGTGTTCCAGCTGGAATCGCGCGGCATGAAAGAGCTGCTGAAGAAGCTGCGGCCGAACACGTTCGAAGACATCATCGCCATGCTGGCCCTGTATCGTCCGGGGCCGCTGGAATCCGGCATGGTGGACGACTTCGTCAACCGCAAGCACGGCCGGGCCGCGGTGGACTACTTCCACAACGATCTGGAAGGCACGCTGAAAAGCACTTACGGGGTCATCGTCTACCAAGAACAGGTGATGCTGATCTCGCAGATCATCGGGGGCTATTCGCTGGGCGGCGCCGACCTGCTGCGCCGCGCCATGGGCAAGAAAAAGCCCGAGGAAATGGCCAAGCACCGCGAGCTGTTCGAACAGGGCGCCAAGGAAAAGGGCCACGACCCGGATCTGGCCGTCAAGCTGTTCGACCTGATGGAAAAGTTCGCGGGATACGGCTTCAACAAGTCGCACTCGGCGGCGTACGCACTGATCTCGTACCAGACCGCCTGGCTCAAGGCTTATCACCCGACGGAATTTTTGGCCGCCACCATGTCGTCCGATATGGACGACACGGACAAGGTCCAGATTTTCTGCCGCGACGCGCAGGACAACGGCGTTGAAGTGCTGCCGCCCGATGTCAATTTTTCGGGCTACCGCTTCGAACCCGTCAAGGATAAGTACACCGAAAAGGGCAAGCCGCCGCGCACCATGCGCTACGGCCTTGGCGCCGTCAAGGGCACGGGGCAGGGCGCCGTCGAAGACATCCTGCGCGCGCGCAAGGAAGGCGGCCCGTTCCTGAACCTGTTCGACTTCTGCCGCCGCGTGGGCAAGCAGGCCGTCAACCGCCGCACCATCGAAGCGCTGATCAAGGCCGGCGCGTTCGACACCATCGAACCGAACCGCGCGGCGATGCTGGCTTCGGTGCCTACCGCGATGGAAGCGGCCGAGCAGGCCGCCCGCAGCGCCAACCAGGCGTCGCTGTTCGGCGACGACAGCAGCGATGTGGTCGCCGGCGAACTGGCCAAGGTCGCGCCGTGGGACCTGCACAAGAAGCTGACGGAAGAAAAATCCGCGCTGGGTTACTACTACAGCGGCCACTTGTTCGACGCCTGGCGCGACGAAGTGCGCCGGATCGTGCCGATGCAGCTGGCGCGCGTGGAACCGCAGCGCGACCTGCAATGGATGTGCGGCGTGCTGGCCAGCGTGCGGGTCATGATGACGCGGCGCGGCAAGATGGTGTTTGCCGTGCTGGATGACGGCACCGCGCAGGTTGAGATCTCGGTGTTCAACGAGCTCTATGAAAAGCACCGCAACCGCTTGCGCGAAGACCAGCTGGTCATCGTGCAAGGCAAGGTCAGCAACGACGACTATTCGGGCGGCATGCGCATCGTTGCCGAACAACTGTACGACCTGCAACTGGCCCGCGAAGCACGCGCCAAATCGCTGCGGGTCAAGCTGAACGGCACGGCGGACGCGGCGCGCCTGCGCCAGATGCTGAACCCGTTCCGCGCCGAACCGGAAAACGGTATTCCGGGCGTGCCCGTCGATATCGTCTATACCAAGAACAATTTTCTATGCACAGTGCGGCTGGGCGAAGAATGGCGCGTCCGCATGGCCGACACGCTGCTTGAAAACCTGAACGCCTGGACCAAACCCGATGGAGTTGAGGTGACCTATTGATGCGAAGCCTGCGTATCGTGCATTCGGAAGCGGCCACCAGTTTTGGTGGCCAGGAAGGGCGGATCTTCAAGGAAATGACGGCCATGCGCGCGCGTGGCCACCATGTTGAAGCCATCGTCCAATCGCGGGCAATGCTGGTCGAACGTCTGACGGATGCCGGTTTTACCGTGCATAAAGTCGATATGGACGGGCCGGTGAATTACTTCAAGGGCGTGGCGGCCGTGCGCCGGATCCTGCGCGAGGGCCGCTACGACGTGCTCAACACGCACAGCCGGCGCGATACCGTCATTGCGGCGCTGGCCGGCCGGCTGGCCGGCACGCCGCTGATCGTGCGCACGCGGCACCTGTCGAACAAGGTGGGCTCGATGTGGTCCTACACGTGGCTGCCGCATCGCGTGACGACCGTCAGCGACCACGTGCGCAAATACCTGATCCAGCGTGGCGTGCCCGCCAACAAGATCGCCACCGTCTACTCGCCCATCGTGCTGCCGGCCCCGGTCGAACGGTCTACCTTGCGCGATGAACTCGGCCTGGCCGATGACGACGTGGTGGTGGGCTGCGTGGCGGTCATGCGCGCCACCAAGGGCCACAAGGACCTGATCGACGCGATGGCGCCGCTGATGCAAAGCCGGCCCAAGCTGCATCTGGTGTTTGTGGGGGGCGGCTCGCCGGTGTTTGAACAAACGCAGGAATACGTCGCCAAGCTGGGCTTGCAACACCGCATCCACCTGATGGGCATGCGGCGCGACGTGCCCAATCTGCTGGCCGGTTTCGACGTGTTCGCGCTGGCCACGCAGCAAGAGGCGTCGGGCACCGTCTATGTCGAAGCGCAGGCCAGCGGCCTGCCGGTGGTGGGCACGGATGTAGGCGGCGTTTCCGAAATGTTCCGCAATGGCGAGACCGGCATCCTGGTCCCGCCCAAGAACCCGCAAGCCCTGGTCGATGCCTTGCAGCGTCTGATCGATGACCCGGCCCTGCGCCGCCAGATGGGCGACGCCGGCCGCAAGATGGTCTGGGAAGAAGCCGTGTTTTCGCCCGTTCGCCTGGCTGAAACCACCGAAGCCGTCTACCTGAAGTGGCTGGCGGAACGCGCTGCATGAACGCGCCTAACGTCCCCGTGCTGATGTACCACCATGTCACCCCCGCGGGCGGCATGATCGCGGCGACCCCCGATGTGTTTGAAGCCCAGGTGTCGCGCCTGGCGCGCGCGGGTTATCAATCGCTGACGGCCACGCAGTTTGCCGCCTACCTGGCGGGGCAGCCGGTGCCTGAACGCTCGGTGCTGATCACCTTTGACGACGGCTATTTGAACAACTGGGTGCACGCGCACCCGGTTCTGGCGCGCCTCGGCATGCGCGCCGTGCTGTTCACCATCACGGGTTGGATCGGTGACGGCCCCGTGCGCGCGCACGCCGGTCAGGGCGGCGTGCTGCCGGCCACGCCCGACCACGACACCTGCAAGCAATGGGTGGCGGCGGGGCGGACCGACGACGCCATGCTGCGCTGGAGCGAAATCGAGGCGATGCAAGCGGCGGGCACCTTCGAATTCCATTCGCACACGCACACGCACACGCGTTGGGACAAGGTCTGCGGCAACGACGTGGACGCCAAGCGCGAGCACATCGCCCGCGAACTGCACGATTCGCGCCAGACGCTGGTGCAGCGCCTGGGCTCGGTCAGCGACCACCTGTGCTGGCCGCAGGGTTACTTTGATGCCGACTACGTGGCCGCCGCGCGCCAGGCCGGTTTTGCACATCTGTACACCACCGACCCTTTCGGGCAGAACACGCCGGGTGCGGACCCCGAACACATCTATCGCTTCGCCGTGCGTAATCAGGGCGGAAGCTGGCTGAACCGGCGCATCTGGTTGTCGCGCGACCCTTTCTGGGGTCCGCGTTACCACGCCTGGAAAGCCTGGAAAAAGCGTCTTAGGAATCGCGGATGAAGCTATCAGTCATCATCATCACCAAGAACGAAGCGGCCAACATCGCCGCCTGCCTGAAGTCCGTATCCTTTGCCGACGAGTTCATCGTGGTGGACTCGGGCAGCACCGACGGCACCGTCGAGCTGGCGCAGGCGCTGGGCGCGCGGGTCGAAGTCACGCCCGACTGGCCCGGCTTCGGCCCGCAGAAAAACCGCGCGCTGGACCTTGCCACCGGCGACTGGGTCTTGTCGATCGACGCCGATGAACGCGTTACCCCCGAACTGGCCCGCGAAATCCAGGACGTGCTGGCCAACCCGCGCGCCGATGCGTACGAGATTGCCCGGCTGTCCAATTTTTGCGGCAAGGACATTCGCCACAGCGGCTGGTGGCCCGACTACGTGCTGCGCCTGTTCAAGCGCGGCACCGCGCGCTTCACCGATGCCGCCGTGCACGAACGGGTGGTGCCGGCCAATGGCCAGCCCTTGAAATTGCAGGGTTATTTCAACCACTATCCCTATGACAACCTGGACGCGCTGATCAACAAGGTCAATCGTTATTCGTCGGACGCTGCCGCCATGATGTACGCCAAGGGGCGTCGCACGTCGGTGTTCGGCGCGCTGGGCCATGGCTTCTGGACGTTTGTGCGCATCTATCTGATCCGGCGCGGATTCCTGGATGGCCGGCACGGCCTGGTGCTGGCGGTGACGGCCGCCGCGGGCAGTTTCTTTCGCTATTCAAAGCTGATGTTTCTGGCCGAGAAGCAAAAGTGAAGATCCTGTACACGAACTTCCATGCCAACAACGGCGGGGGCCACGTCACCTACATCATCAATCTGGCGAAGGCCTTGGCGCGTGACCACGACATCACCGTGGCGGCGCCGCCCACCAGCCGGCTGTATCGCTACGCCCGCGCGATTCCCGGCGTGACGGTGGTGGACATGGTGTACACGACGCGCCCGTCGTCCTGGTTCAAGGACCGCGCAAAGCTGCGTCGCCTGATCAAGACGGGGCGTTTCGACATCATTCACGCCAATGGTTCGGCCGACCACAAGCAGGTCATGCTGGCGACGCTGGGTATGGCGCGGCGCCCGCGCATTGTGTTCACCAAACATAATGACCACCCGCTATCCAGCTTCGGCCACAAGTTGCGGGTGGCGTTGGCCACGGACCACGGCATCGCGGTCAGCGATTACGTGCAGGGGCTGATGCAGCAGTCCCCCTACAGCAAGCGTCCCATCACCACGATCCGCCATGGCGTTGACACCGACTTCTTTGCGCCGCCGCCGCCCGAAAGCCTGGACAAGCTGCGCGCGCTGATCTTCGGGGAAGACTGGCAGGGCAAGCTGCTGCTGGGTAGCGCGGGCGGCACCGACTACGACAAGGGCTGGCTGGACTTGGTGGCCGCCGTGGCCGCCTTGCCGCCCGAGGACAAGGCCCGCGTGCTGCTGATGGTGGCGGGCGACCCGCCCAACGAGGCCAAACTGGCTCGCGTGCGCGAGTTGGGCATGATTGATCAGGTGCGCTTTCCGGGCTTGCTGGACGACGTGCGCGCGTCGCTGGCGTCTTGCCACGCCGGCTTCGTGCTGTCGTATCGCGAGGCCCTGTCTTTCGCCTGCCGCGAGATCATGGCGCTGGGCTTGCCGGCACTGGTGAGCAACGCCGGCGGCCTGCCGGAAAACGTGACCGATGGCGTGGACGGCTGGATCGTGCCGGTGCGCGACGTGCCGGCGATGACGGCCAAACTGCGTTTCATGCTGGACCATCCAGACACGGTGCGCGAGATGGGCGCGCGGGCGCGCGAAACCAGCCTGCGCGACTTCAATCTGCCACGTTTCGCGGCGGCAACAGTGGACGTCTACCGGCGTACGCTGGATGGACGTCGGGCTCTATAATCCGGTCCTATGTCTATTCCCATTCTCATGTACCACCAGATCGGCGAGCCCAATCCCAAGGGCACGCCGTTTCGTGGGCTGACGGTGCACCCCGACAGCTTCGCCCGCCAGATGCGCTGGATGCGTCGGCTGGGCTATCGCGGCTTGTCGATGCGCGATGTGATGCCTTATGTGCGCGGTGAACGGCAGGGCAAGGTCTTCGGCATTACCTTCGACGACGGCTACCGCAACGTGCACGACAACGCGATGCCGATCCTGAGCGAGCTTGGCTTTACCGCCACCAACTATTTTGTTGCGCGCCAATTCGACGGCGGCAACGTCTGGGACTTGCAAAAAGGCATTCCTTTTTCGGCCCTGATGACCGTGAACGAAATGCGCGAATGGGCGCAGGCCGGCAACGAAGTGGGCTCGCATACGCTGGACCACGTGCATCTGCCCGAGCTTGCCCCCGACGAGGCGCGCCGCCAGATCGTTGAATCCAAGGATGAATTGGAACAGGCCCTGGGCGCGCCGGTCACCGCGTTTTGTTACCCCTATGGCGACCACGGCCCCGAACATCGCGCCATGGCGCGCGAGGCGGGTTACGACAACGCCACGCTGACGCAGCGCGGCCTGGCCGCGGCCTCGGATGATCCTTTCGGCTTGCCGCGTGTGACGGTGGCGCGTTCCACCAACATCATCCGTTTCCTGCAGAAGTGCCTGACCCGGTATGAAGACACCCGCCGGCGCCGTTGAGCGGCGGCTTCGCATCGCGCTGCTGGTGGACCGTTTCGGTAACCGCTTCGGTGGCGCCGAGGCATACGGCGTGGAGCTGATGCGGGTGCTGGGCGAGCGTCACGACGTGTCTGTCGTTGCGCGCGATTTTGACAGCGATCTGCCGTTCGATTTCCTGCCCGTGCGGTTTCCCGGCTGGCTGCCCAGCTGGATGCGCGTGCTGTATTTTGCCTGGCGCGCCGACCGGCTGACGCGCGGCCGCTTTGACATCGTGCATTCGCACATGAACGGCTGGGCGGGTGAAATCCAGGTCATGCACGTGACGCCGGTGCGCTATAACCGCGTGGCGCGCGTCAACCCGGTGCAGCGTTTCCGGGCGTGGCTCAGCCCGCGCCTGGCCACCTATCTGCTGCTGGAAAAGCTGCGTGTGCGCCAGTCGCCCGCGCGTCATGTGGTGGCCGTGTCCGGCTTGATCATGGACCAGCTGCATCGCAGCTATGGTCCGCAGCTGAAGGTGGACATCATCGCGCCGGGCGTCAAGCTGCCATCGCCTGATCTGGCCCTTCGCCGTGAGGCGACCCGTGCCCGTTTGGGCTGGGATGCCGACACCATCGGCTGCCTGCTGGTGGCAAGAAACCCGCTACGCAAGGGCCTGCCGGCGCTGCTGGACGCGCTGGCGCAGCTGCCGGCGCAGTACAAGCTGCTGGTGGTGGGCGCCGATGACGCCACCCGCGACCGGGTCCGCGCGGCGGGCGGCATTGCCCACCGCGTAACGCTGATCGACCCTACGCCGGAAGTTGCCCAGTATTTCAGCGCGGCGGATATCTATGCGCACCCCACCTTGAACGACAGCTATGGCATGGCGCCGTTGGAGGCCATGTCGCACGGGTTGCCCGTGGTGGTGAGCTCGCCGGCTTACTGCGGGTTTGCGCAATACCTGTCCGCGGGCAAAGACGCGTTGATCCTGCAAGACCCGCGCGACGGCGCGCAGCTTGCGCAGGCGCTGGAACGGCTGGGTTCAGAGCCGGACCTGCGGGCGGCGCTGACCGAGCGTGGCCTGGCAATTGCGCGCGACCAAAGCTGGGAAACGGTGGCTGCCCGATACGAGGCGCTGTATGAAAAGGTGCTTCAAGCGCGGCAACAGGCTTGATGCCGGGGCCGGGTTCAGCGGCAGGCGATTGATCACTGATCACTGAGCACTGTGCACTGATTACTGACCGCGGGCCGCGGGCCGCGGGCCATTAATAACGGTCAACCGCCGGGCGCGGTGGCGCGTTCCAGATCCGCCAGCCATCGCACGGCGTGCTCGCGGTCAGGGCCGCACATTTCTTGTTGGGGTTGCAGCCCGCCGCAGAAGTCGGGGCGGCTTGGCAGGCCGAAAATCGCACAGCGCATGTCCGGCAGCAACTGAATACAGGGCACGCCGGCCGGCTTGCCGTGGGGCATGCCGGGTATCGGCCGCGTGATTGACGGGGCGATGCAGCACGCGCCGCAGCCCGCCCGGCAATCCAGGGCGGTAGCCGTCAGGCTCATACCCATCCGCGCAGCCAATAGACGAACAGGCCGGCGTATTCCTTGATGATGGAACGGCTGGCATCGAAGGTGCGCTGGTCGGGCAGCCACGGCGACAGCGAGCCGTCGGCCGGCGCCACGATCTGCGGCGGCGCGGGCGCTGCGATGGCTTCCACGCCTTGCTTGGAAAACGCGGCCATGGCGCGCGGCATGTGCAGCGCGGACGTCACCAGCAGCACTTTGGCGATACCGCGCGATTTCAGTGCGTCTTCGGTCAAGGCGGCGTTTTCATAGGTGGTGCGGCTGCTGTTTTCCAGGATCAATGCCGATTCCGGCACGCCCTGCTGGCGGATGGCGTGTGCCATGCCTCGGGCTTCGCTGACGTCGCCTTCCAGCGCGCCGCCCGACAACAGCACCTTGGGCGCGCGTCCGGCCAGATACAGCTGTGCGGCCGTGTCCACGCGCACCACGGCGGTGTCTTTGTCATAGGGCAGGAACCAGTTGGCGCGCCCATTGGCCGTATTGCCGCCCAGCACGACGATGGCGTCGGCGGTGGGGGAGTCGGCGGGAGGCAGGTGCGGATATCGGTTTTCAAGCGCGCCGCCCAGCCACAGCGACGTCGCGGGCAGGGACCAGGCCAGCGCCCACAGCAAGCCCGCGGCGATGATGGCCGCGCCGGTCTTGCGCAGGCGGAACCATCCCAGCGCCAGACCGATGATGACCAGCGTTACGCACAAGTTATAGGGAATGATCAGATTCGTAAGGTAGCTGGAAAAGGTCATGTCAAAACTATCCTGATTACATCGTCCCGCCCAGCAGGGTCATCGCCTGCTGTTCTACTTCTTCGGCGGTCGGCCATGCGTGCTCCGACCCGACGCATACTGCCCGAGGCGACCACGGGCCCGTTCGGCCCGGCCGGGTCACGCCAAACAGCGCAAGTTCCCGGGCGGACGCGGCGGCGGCAACGTGGGATACCCCGGAGTCGTTGCAGACCACCAGCGCCGCGCGTGCCGTCAACGCGGCAAACGCGCCCAGCGGCAAGGCGGGCAGCAATTGCGCCGTTGGAGCATTGCGCCGTGCCTCGTCGGTTTCGGCCGGAGGGGGGCACATTACCACGGTATGGCCCTGCGCCTGTAAGGCGCGCGTCAGTGTATCGAATCCCGGCCAGACCTTGATCTTGCCCTTGTGCAAGCCGGTGGCGGTGGGAGCAATCAGGACAAAACGCTGCGCGCTCAGCCCGGCGGCCTGCATGGCCTGGTCGGCGGTCTGCTGGTGCGACGGGGTCAGCGGCAGGTCCAGCGTGGGGCCGGGCTGGGCCGGGCCGCTGGGCAAGCCCCAGAGCGACAAGGCCTGGCGGGTCAGGTGATGCCAGGACTGCACCGCGTGCAAAGATTCATCGGGCTTGGTCACCGGCCAACGCAGCAGAAAGCTGCGGCCGTCGTCGCGGTAACCGGCGCAAGGCAGGCCGGCCAACCGGAACACCAGGGCGCTGGACAGCGAATCCGGCAACAGCAGGCCCCGCGCGCGGCGGCCCATGGCGCCCAGCGAACGGCGGTGGGCGCTGACGGCGGCCCGGTCCGGGCCAACCTTGCCGCGCATGGGAACAAAGTCCTTCTTCGGCACGCCATCGAGCAGGTCACGGGCCCATGGCCGCGCGCAGATCACCAGGGGCAGGCCACTAGCCTGCAATGCGCGCAAGCTGGGCAGGCTCATGCAGACGTCGCCCACCCAATTGGGCAGGCGCACGTATAAACAGCTGATATCGGACATGGATGGGTGGGAAGGCAAATTAGTCTTATTAGGGATAGGGCGACTCAGCGCGGCGGCGCGTAGCCAGTACAATCCTGGGCACAATTGTATAAAAGCGAGTGTTCCCTTTGAATTCTCCCGCACGCAACACACCCGCGGACGCCACTCCCGTCAAGGCCGAACTCTGGAGCCGGATCTACAGCCGGGTGGGTTCCTACTGGAAGGGCTTGTTGCTGGCCGTCTTGCTGATGGCGGGCGCGGCCGCGACCCAACCCGTTCTGGCCGTCATTATGAAGCCCTTGCTGGACGGCGGCTTTTCGGGCACCAAACCCTATTATGTCTGGGCATTGCCGTTGGCGGTGGTGGGCCTGATCCTGCTGCGCGGCATCTGCAACTTCTTCAGCGACTACCTGCTGGCCTGGGTGGCCAACAACGTGCTGCTGGGCATGCGCCGAGACATGTTCGAGCGCCTGCTGGGCTTGCCCGACGCCGACTTCAAGCGCGGCGACACCGGGCGCCTGCTTAACCGCTTCACTATCGACGCGGGCAACGTCACCGGCTACGCCACCGACGTCATCACGGTGCTGGTGCGCGAAACGTTGGTTGTCATCGCGCTGATCTGCGTCCTGCTGTACATGTCGTGGGTGCTGACGCTGATCATCCTGATCATGTTGCCGGTGTCGGTGCTGATCTCGCGCTTTTTCATCAAGCGCCTGCGCCGCATCAACCGCGATACGGTCAACATGAACGCCGAACTGACCCGGGTGGTCGGTGAAGGCATCGACGGCCAGCGCGTCATCAAGCTGTTCGACGGCTATGAAGTCGAACGCGGCCGCTTCGACTTCGTCAGCCGCCGCCTGCGCCGGTTTGCCATGCGCACCGCCACGGCGGACGCCGCGCTGACGCCCCTGACCCAGGTCTGCATTTCGATTTCAGTGGGCGCGGTCATTGCCGTGGCGCTGAGCCAAGCCAACAGCGGCTCGCTGACGGTGGGCAGTTTTGCGTCGTTCATGGCGGCGCTGGCGCAGATCTTCGACCCCATCAAGCGCCTGACCAACGTGGCCGCCCGCATGCAGAAAATGCTGGTGTCCGCCGAAAGCGTTTTCACGCTGATCGACCAGACGCCCGAAATCGACACCGGCACCAGGGAACTGCCCGAACCGGTGCGCGGCAAGGTGGAATTCCGCCACGTCAAACATCGCTTTCCCGATGCGGACCGCGATACGGTCAACGACATTTCCTTTGTTGTGGAACCTGGCCAGACGGTGGCGCTGGTGGGCCGTTCGGGCAGCGGCAAGACCACGCTGGTCAACATGCTGCCGCGCTTTGTGCTGGCCGACTCGGGGACGATCCTGGTGGACGACACGCCCATCAACGACCTGACGCTGCGCAGCCTGCGTTCGCATCTGTCGCTGGTCAGCCAGGATGTCGTGCTGTTTGACGACACCATCGCGGCCAACGTCGGTTATGGCGCGCTGGGCAAGTCCAGCGAGCAAAAGGTGCGCGACGCCCTGGCGGCCGCCAACCTGCTGGAATTCGTGGAAGGGCTGCCGCAGGGCATCAACACGCAGGTGGGCGAGAACGCCGCCCGGCTGTCGGGGGGCCAGCGCCAACGCCTGGCCATTGCGCGCGCGCTGATCAAGAACGCGCCCATTTTGATCCTGGACGAAGCCACCTCGGCGCTGGATAACGAATCCGAACGCCAGGTGCAGGCCTCGTTGGAACGCCTGATGAAGGGCCGCACCACGCTGGTCATTGCGCACCGGCTGTCCACGGTTCAGAACGCCGACCGCATCATCGTGCTGGACGCCGGCAAAATCGTCGAACAGGGTCCCCACGCCGAGCTGCTGGCCGCCGATGGCCTGTACGCCTCGCTGTACAAGATGCAATTTCGCGACGACTGAACGCTACCCTTATCGGCCCAGCCGCCGCGCAACCAGCGCGGCGGCTTTTTTTGTGCCGGCCCGTGCCGGTTCCAGGCGGGCGGGATTGCCGGCTGACGCGCGCCCGCCCGCCGCCCGGACTGCCGTAGTTGCTAATTGCCAATCCGGCGGATAGCCGGAAAATGGCGCAAGCCCATCTGCTGTGGCCGGGCCCCGCCTTGCACGGCGGGCCCATCGTATAACCGGGAGCGCCTTATGGCTTCGCCTATCGAAGGCAATCAACTCGTGAACGTCGTCGTCCTGCTGGGCGCGGCGGTCGTCGCCGTACCCATCTTCAAGCGCCTGGGGCTGGGTTCCGTGTTGGGCTACCTGGCGGCCGGCCTGGCGATCGGCCCCTTCGGTATCGGCTTCTTTTCCGACCCCAAGTCCATCCTGCACGTGGCCGAACTGGGCGTAGTCATGTTCCTGTTCATCATCGGGTTGGAAATGCAGCCGTCGCGCCTGTGGAAGCTGCGGGGCGAAATCTTCGGCCTGGGCGTGGCGCAAGTGCTGGCCTGCGGTGGGCTGCTGACCGTGGTGGGCTTGCTGGCGGGCCTGTCCGGCGCGGCCGCCTTCATGGCCGCGATGGGGTTCGTGCTGTCGTCCACGGCAATCGTGATGCAGATATTGGGCGAGCGCGACGAAAGCACCAGCGCGCAGGGCCAGCGCATCGTTTCCATTTTGCTGCTGGAAGACCTGGCCATCGTCCCCTTGCTGGCCTTGGTGGCCTTGCTGGCGCCCAGCGGCGCCACGGCGGATCATGGCAACCCCTGGACGCAGACCGCGATAGCCCTGGGTTGCATCCTGGCGCTGCTGGCGGCCGGGCGCTGGCTGCTGAACCCGTTGTTCCGGTTGTTGGCCGCCGCCCATGCCCGCGAAGTCATGACCGCCGCGGCCCTGCTGGTTGTGCTGGGCGCCGCCTTGCTGATGGAATTGGGCGGCTTGTCGATGGCGATGGGCGCGTTCCTTGCCGGGGTCCTGTTGTCCGAATCCACCTTCCGGCATCAATTGGAGGCCGAAGTTGAACCGTTCCGGGGCATATTGCTGGGCCTGTTCTTCCTGGGCGTCGGCATGTCGCTGGATCTATCGGCGGTCGCGCGAGAATGGCCGCTGATCCTGGCGGCCGTTGTGGCCTTCATGCTGGTGAAATCCGTGGGCGTTTACGTGGTAGCCCGTTTGTTGCGGGCCTCGCACGCAGAGGCCGTGACGCGGGCGGCTTTGCTGGCGCAGGGGGGTGAATTCGCGTTCGTGCTGTATGGCGCGGCGGCGGCCGCCGGCATTTTCGATGCGCATACCGGGGCGGTCCTGACCGCGGTCGTCATTATCTCCATGGCTCTGACCCCATTATGTGTATTGTCGTTGCGATGGCTGCTGCCGCCGCCGGCGCCGTCCATGGACGGCGTGGACGTCGCGCGGGACCTGGACGGCTGTGCGCTGATCGTCGGTTTTGGCCGTTTCGGCCAGATCGTTACCCAGGCGATGCTGGCCCGCGACCTGACCGTGTCTATCCTGGATACGGACACCGACGCCATCCGCGCCGCAGCGAAGTGGGGCGTGAAGGTGTATTACGGGGACGGTACTCGCATCGACATGTTGCGCACCGCCGGCGCCGAAAACGCCTGCGCCATCCTGATTTGTATCGACAACCCGCAGGCCGTGAATCACATGGTCAAGCTGATCAAGTCCGAATTCCCTTTGGTGCGCATCGTGGTCAGGGCGTATGACCGCATTCATTCCCTGGCCCTTGCCCGGGAAGGCGTCGACTACCAGGTGCGGGAAACGCTGGAATCGGCCTTGGTGTTTGGAGAAGCGGCATTGCGCGCCATCGGGGTGCCACCCGACGAGGCCGCCGAAGTGGTGCAGGACGTGCGCCGGCGCGATACCGAACGGTTTGACCTGGAAGTGGCGGGCGGCCTGTTCGCCGGCCGGTCGCTGCTGTACGGCAATATGACCGGGCCGGCCGACGGCAGAAACGACAAGCCGGACCGCGAAGCGGCCGAAGCGGCGACGAATCCCCTGGCGTAACGCTGTATATCTCCATCGTTGCACAACTTTTCGGTTCATTTCACGCGCGGCGATGGCAGGCTGCGGTAATTTATCCGCACTGACTCTTCACTTACGAAGAGCATTTGCCAGGGGGCTGCCATGCTGCATTCGGACCGGGGTTTCACCACACCGCACGCTGTAGGGGTTGAGCTTGCCCGACGCCAGGCTTTGGCGTTGCAGTGCGGATTTTCAGCTGACGCGATGCGCCAGCTGCTATCGCCGGGGGGCAGCGCCGCGCCCGCCTGGGCGATCAGCGCACATCGCGAAACGGACCGGGTCCGGGGCGCGGGGGCGTTTCCGTTCCGGATCGGAGTTTCAGCGGTTTCTTGATGGCTTGGGGGCCGGGCGCACGGCGCTCGGTTTGCCCGCCCCGGCCAGATGCGCGCGATCTCTCGTCGCGCGCTTTTCTTTTGGTCTGGTCATTCGCATGCCCTGGACGCGCCTGCCGCCTTGCGCGCCACGCTCGGCGGCGGCATTATCTTGCTGAATATCACAAGGACGTAAGCCACGACACCCGCACGCATCGCCAAGGAGCGCCGGTTTGAAGTCTCGCAGTTTTGTGCATCGCGTCTTGTACGCGTTGGCCGGACTGGTGGCCATCGGCATCTGCATGGCAGCAGTGGCGTTGCTTTGGATCGACCGTCAGGCCACATGGGCCGCCGCGCACAAGTCGGCACGCAATATCACCGGCATACTGGCCGCTGATATTGGCCGCACGTTTCAAATCTACGATTTATCCTTGCAAGGCGTTGTAGAGCGGCTGGGCGAGCCGGGCATCAACGACGTCAGCCGCGCCACGTTACAGCGTTTTTTGTTTGACCGGTCGTCCACCGCTGAATACCTGGGCGCCATCGTCGTGCTGGATCAGGACGGGAATATCCGTTATGACTCCACCTCGATTAATCCACCGCCGCTGAATTTTGCCGACCGCGACTACTTTCGCGTGCACCGCGACGCGGAAGATGTGGGTCTGTACGTCAGTCGCCCTTATATCAGCCGCCTGCGGCAGGGCGATGAAAGCATCGCGATCAGCCGGCGCCTGGTCAATCCGGACGGCACCTTTGCCGGAGTCGTTGCCGGTTCATTGCGGATGGCCTATTTCCGCGATCGATTCGCAGAGCTTTCCATCGGGCACAACGACGCCATCACGATATTCCGCAACGACGGCGTGGTGCTGGTGCGCACTCCCTATTCCATGGTGGATGTTGCGGGTAGCGGGCCTGGGCTGCTGGCATTCCAACAGTTTCTCATCCGGCGCGAAAGCACCTTCGTGGGCGATTGGGCGCCTGATGGCGTGAACCGTCTTTACACCTTCGACACGATCGACAACACGCCGCTGGTAATCGACGTGGCGCTATCCGTGGACGATATCCTGGCGCGCTGGAACCGACGCGCGGCATTGATTGTGCCGGTCACACTGGCGCTGTTTTTCTCGGTGATGGCGCAGATTGTGTTGTTCCGCCGTGAAATGCGGTGGCGCCAGGCATTCGAACAGCAGTTGCAAGAGCGCGCGCAGACGGACGGCCTGACAGGCATCGCCAACCGGCGCACCTTTGACGAAACGCTTGACCGCGAGTGGGCATCGGCTCGCCGCAATGGCGGGCCAATCTCACTGCTTTTTCTGGATGCGGATCACTTCAAGCGCTACAACGATCGCTACGGCCATCAAGAGGGTGACGAGCTGTTGAAGCGGCTGGCGCTGACGCTTGAGAGTAAAGCCCGGCGGCCTCGGGACCTGGCGGCGCGCTACGGGGGCGAAGAGTTCGTGCTGCTGTTGCCCGACACCGATAGCGACCACGCGCTGGCCATTGCCGAATCCATAAGGGCGGCGATCGCGGAATTGGGTATTCCGCATCAAGACAATGTGGACGGCATCGTCACGGTCAGCATCGGTGTGGCAACTGCCGGCCCCACCGATGCAAAACCCGCGTCGACGCTGCTGGAGGCCGCCGATGCCGCCGTATATCGTGCAAAAAAAGCCGGACGCAATAGAATCGCCGCGGCTTGATGGCTTCTGACTTATCGGCCCAGCATCAACGCCTGCATGCGGGTGTGCGCCTGTTGCAGGTTCCTGGCCTGGTCATTCAGGTTTTGCAGCAGTTGATTCAGCTCGGCTTGTACCGCCGGGTCGTTCACCTTCGTGATCGGGCCCGAGATCTCGATCTGCGTTTTGTGCGCCTCGACGTAGTCGGCAATCTTCAAGCCGCTGTCAAAGGTGGCATTTAACTGCGGAAGCACGTCGCGGAACGTGTCGGCGGGCAGGCTCACCGTCTTTTCATAGGCCTTGTCGTAAACCGTCTTCAAGTCCGCCGGTTGTTTCAGCTGCGCGTGCGCCGCATCCGCCTTGGTTTGCTGGTCTTTCAATGCAACGCCCATATCGCTCAAGGACTGTTGAGCGGCTTTCATGTCATCGCGGCGCGTCACGATATCGTTCAACGAACGCGGGGCGCTTTTCTGGATGATTCCCGACAAGGGTTTGACGGCTGCGTCCATACCGGCGTTGAAGTCGGTGATCACCGCGTAATGCGAAGCATAGTCGCCAAGCGACTTCTGTTCCTCATCCGTCAGCTTGGGCACGCGCACGCCGGGCTTGTCCACGATGCGAGTCTGCAAGTACTGAATGAACGCGGCACGCTGCTCGGGTTCCTTGTCGCCGCAAGCGGCCAGCACCAGCGGCAGCGCCGCAACCAGCAGCAGGAACGGACGGAATAGGGACTTCATTGAATAACCTCCGAAAGCATGAAAAAGGGCGCTGGGCAGGGTAAACCCTGGCAAAGCGCCCGCGAGCTTATCGGCTGAAGCCTCCCGCCGCCATCCGTTTCAAACTTCATTTCAATCGAATCGTTAAGTCACATAATTTGCGAAGATTGATGTGAAAGTCGGATGGGTTTTTGCTATACGCGCGTGTCTGGCGAAGTCAAACAAGAATGATGTCGTACTTTTCCTGCGTATAGGTGCTCTCGACTTCCAGCGATACCCGTTTGCCCACAAAATCACCAAGCATCGCCAAATGCTGGCTTTCTTCTTCCAAAAATAAATCCACGACGTCCTGCGACGCCAAGATCCGAAATTCCTTGGGATTGAACTGCCGGGCTTCGCGCAGAATTTCACGCAGGATTTCATAGCAAACCGTGCGCGGCGTGCGCACATTGCCGCGGGATTCGCACATGGGGCAGGGCTCGCAAAGCTGATGCGCCAGGGAATCCCGCGTCCGCTTGCGGGTCATTTCCACCAGCCCCAATTGCGTGAAGCCATTAACCGTCATGCGCGTGCGGTCACGCGACAACGCCTTCTTCAGTTCGGCCAGCACCGTGTCGCGATGTTCCTGTTCTTCCATGTCGATGAAGTCAAGAATGACAATGCCGCCCAGGTTGCGCAGCCGCAGTTGGCGCGCGATTGCCTGGGCCGCCTCCAGGTTGGTCTTGAATATGGTGTCGTCGAAGTTGCGGCCGCCGACGAATCCGCCGGTATTCACGTCCACCGTTGTCAGCGCCTCGGTCTGGTCGATGATCAGATATCCGCCCGATTTCAGATCCACCCGGCGAGACAGGGCTCGCGCGATCTCGTCGTCGACGTTGGCGGTGTCGAACAAGGGGCGGTCGCCACTGTAATGCTGAATGCGGTCGACCACCGACGGCGTGTAAACCCGCGCCCATTCCAGCATCGCGGCGCTGGTCGTGCGCGAATCCACCAGAATGGCGCCGATCGTCGGCCCCACCATGTCGCGCAATACGCGTTGCGCCAGCGTCAGGTCTTGATGCAGCAGGGCGGGGGCGGGCTGGCTGCGCGCGGCAGCCTGGACGCTGCTCCACAGCTTGCGCAAATATTCCAGGTCGGCGGTCAGCTCGTCATCGTTGGCGCCTTCCGCCTGTGTCCGGACGATGAAGCCACCTTTCTCGTCCGCCGGCATCAAGGCTTGCAGCCGCTCTCGCAGCTGAATGCGCTCGGACTCGGCATCGATCTTCTGCGAAATCCCGATGTGGGGATCGTGGGGCAGATAAACCAACATCCGTCCCGCCATGCTGATCTGCGTCGACAGGCGTGCGCCCTTGGTGCCGAGAGGGTCCTTGACCACCTGGACCATGATGGTCTGTCCCTCGAAAAGCAGCTTTTCGATGGGCGTGGGCGTCAGCCCCTGGCTACGTTCGCCCCGGTTCTCACGCAGATCGGCAATATGAAT
The DNA here is from genome assembly GCF_036668755.1 of Achromobacter sp. ESBL13. Lineage (NCBI taxonomy): Bacteria > Pseudomonadati > Pseudomonadota > Betaproteobacteria > Burkholderiales > Alcaligenaceae > Achromobacter > Achromobacter sp. ESBL13. The sequence continues at coordinate 94,025 of NZ_JAZEVT010000010.1, forward strand.
AAAGGCGGCGCGCTCCAGGCCAATGTCGATAAACGCGCTTTGCATGCCCGGCAACACACGAACCACTCGCCCCAGGTAGATATTGCCGACATGGCCACGCTGGATGCTGCGTTCGACATGCAGTTCCTGCACTGACCCTTGTTCCACCAGCGCAACGCGGGTTTCAAACGGGGTCACATTGATCAGAATATCTTCGCGCTGGGCGATGGCGGGGGGCATAGCGTGCTCGTCTCCAAATAGGTGCGGCGTACAGCGAATAGTAAACGTACCCTACGCCTAGGCAAGCGCGGTCGCCGACTATCTATATATAGAGGGTGCGTGCACTGCTTGCGCGTCTTTCCATCCATTTTAGATTTACACAACTTTCTTGCGCGTCCGGGCGGGCGGCCGAAAAACTTGTGCTATAGTCTCGCTCCTTCGCAGTTCAGACACTTTGAACCGCGAAGCCAAGCAGTACGACGGGCTTCGGCCTGCAGCCAAGTAGCCAGTGATGGCCGCCAAGCGGGATTGCAAGGATCGGTGCAAGTCAGGCAAAAGCCAGTTGCACTTTCTGCAAAAATCGTGCTATAGTCTTGGGCTTGGCTGGTGATGACGAGTAAGGGTTTACCCGGGTCGATATCACAAGTCATCTGAGCAGTAACCGACCTCTGGTTTTCAGGGTCGTCGCTAGCGAAAGCCGGTGGCGGGGTTGCAAGATAGGATGCAAATTAGGCAAGAGCCGGTTGCATAATCTGCAAAAGTCGTGTTATAGTTTCAGGCTTGGCAGTTGCCGAAAACTTAGGGTTTACCCGGATGGGTGGTTCTGATGTTTC
>NZ_JAZEVT010000011.1:0-27270 GCF_036668755.1 Achromobacter sp. ESBL13
CCCACCGCCCCCGCCCCCTTCCCCGCCCGGACCTCTGCAATGATCCTGACCGTCTTCCTGCTTGTACTGCTGGGGCTGATCGCCCTGGGCATGCCGATCGCCTTCGCGCTGTTGCTCAGCGCCCTGGCCATGATGTTCCAGCTGGACTTTTACGACACCCAAATCCTCGCGCAGAACATGCTGACCGGCGCCAACAGCTTTACGCTGATGGCCGTACCGCTGTTCATGCTGGCGGGTGAACTGATGAACGCAGGCGGGATATCCCGCCGCATCGTCCGCCTGGCCAGCATGTTCGTGGGCCATATTCAGGGCGGGCTGGGCTACGTGGCGATTTTTGCCAGCGTGCTGCTGGCCGCCTTGTCCGGCTCGGCCGTGGCGGACGCCGCCGCGCTGGGATCCCTGCTGATCCCCATGCTGCGTGAAAAGGGTTACGACGCGGGCCAGGCTTCCGGCCTGATCGCGGCCGGCGGCATCATCGCCCCGATCATTCCGCCGTCGATCTCTTTCATCATCTTCGGCGTGGCCACCAACGTATCGATCACCAAGCTGTTTTTCGCCGGCATCGCGCCCGGGCTGATGATGGGAATGACGCTGGTGGCGGTATGGACGTGGGTGGCTCGCAAGCACGGCAGCATCACCCCGTCGCCGCGTGAACCGTGGCGCAACCGCCTGAAGGCGCTGCGCGAATCGATATGGGCGCTGATGCTGCCCGTCATCATCATCGGCGGGCTGCGCGGCGGTGTCTTCACGCCGACCGAGGCCGCCGTGGTGGCTGCCGTGTACGCGCTGGGCGTGAGCCTGTTCGTCTACCGCGAAATCGGGCTGCGGGACTTGATGCCGCTGTTCGTCAATGCGGCGCGCACGACAGCCGTGGTCATGTTCCTGGTGGCCGCCGCGATGGTGTCGTCCTACATGATCACGCTGGCCGACATGCCGCAAGACCTGATTGCGCTGCTGGAACCGGTCATGGACCAACCCAAGCTGCTGATGTTCGCCCTGCTGCTGCTGCTGACATTGGTGGGCACGGTCATGGACCTGACACCTACCATCCTGATCCTGGCGCCGGTGCTGATGCCCGTGGTCACGAAGGCCGGCATCGACCCCGTCTACTTCGGCGTCATGTTCGTGATGGTCGGCTGCGTGGGCTTGTTGACCCCGCCGGTGGGCACCGTGCTGAACGTGGTGTGCGGCGTGGCCCGCATCAATATGGAAACCATCTGCAGGGGCGTGTGGCGCTACGTCGTGGCCTACACGGGCCTGCTGGTCCTGCTGGTGATCTTCCCCGAGCTGATCACCGTACCCGCACGCTGGATGCACTAGCGGCAAAAAACCCCAAGGAGGAGCACCATGACCCAACGATTCAAAACCCGTTTACTCGTGCTGGCCACCGCGCTGTCCTGCGCCGTTGCCGGCGTGGCCGCCGCGGCCGACGTCAAGCCGCGCCTGATCCGTTTTGGTTACGGCCTGAACGAAGAAAGCGTCCAGGGCCGCGCCGCGCGCTTCCTGGCGCAAGAGCTTGAAAAAGTCAGCGGCGGCAAGTTGAAGATGAAGACCTTCGGGTCGGCCAACCTGGGTTCCGACGAACAGATGCAAGGCGCGCTGGCCGGCGGCGCCCAGGAAATGATGGTCGGGTCCACCGCGCCGCTGGCGGGCATGGTCAAGGAATTCGGCGTGTTCGACCTGCCCTTCCTGTTCAACAGCGAAAAGGAAGCTGACGCGGTGCTGGACGGCCAACTGGGCCAGGACCTGTTGAAGAAGCTGGAAGCCAAGGGGCTGGTCGGCCTGGTCTATTGGGAAAACGGTTTCCGCAACATGACCAATTCCAAGCGTCCGATCGCGCGCGCGGAAGACCTGCAAGGCATCAAGCTGCGCGTCATGCAAAACCAGATCGCGCTGGGCGTCTTCAATACCCTGGGCGCCAATGCCGTGCCCATGCCTTTCTCGGAGCTGTTCACCGCGCTGGAAACGCGCACGGTCGACGGGCAGGAAAATCCCATCACGACCATTCAAAGCAGCAAGTTCTACGAAGTGCAGCCCTTCCTTACCATCACGCGCCACGTCTACACGCCGTGGGTAGTGCTGGCATCGAAGAAGTGGTGGGACACGCTGTCGCCCGACGAACAGAAACTGGTGCGCCAGGCGGCCGAGGCATCGCGTGAGTTTGAACGCAAGGACAGCCGCGCGGATTCCACCAAGGCCATGACCACGCTTGAAAAGGCCGGCATGAAGATCAACACCGTCAGCCCCGAGGAAGTGGCGCGCATGCGCCAGAAAGTCCAGCCGGTGGTCGACAAATACACGCAGGAACTGGGCCCCGACCTCATCAAGCAGTTGAATGATGAGATTCAGAAGGCGCGCAACTGACGCCTTTTTACTGATCGCCCACGCGAAGCAAGCGAGCTCCAAATGTCACAGATACCCCGCAAGTTGCGCAGCCAGAAATGGTTCGACGATCCCGCGCACGCCGACATGACGGCGATTTACGTCGAACGCTACCTTAACTACGGCCTGACGCGGCAGGAACTGCAATCCGGGCGGCCGATCATCGGCATCGCCCAGACCGGCAGCGACCTGGCGCCCTGCAACCGGCATCACCTGGCGCTGGCCGAGCGCATCAAGGCGGGTATCCGCGACGCGGGCGGCATCCCCATGGAGTTCCCGGTGCATCCGCTGGCCGAACAAGGCCGGCGGCCCACCGCCGCGCTGGATCGCAACCTGGCTTATCTGGGCCTGGTCGAAATCCTGCATGGTTATCCGCTGGACGGCGTGGTCCTGACAACCGGTTGCGACAAGACCACACCCGCCTGCCTGATGGCCGCCGCCACCGTCGACCTGCCCGCCATCGTGCTGTCGGGCGGACCGATGCTGGACGGCTGGCACGAGGGCCAGCGGGTGGGTTCCGGCACGGTCATCTGGCATGCCCGCAATTTGATGGCGGCGGGCAAGCTGGATTACGAAGGCTTCATGACGCTGGCCACGGCGTCATCGCCGTCGGTGGGCCACTGCAACACCATGGGCACCGCGCTGTCGATGAATTCGCTGGCCGAAGCGCTGGGCATGTCCTTGCCCACCTGCGCCAGCATTCCCGCCCCCTACCGCGAGCGCGCGCAGATGGCCTATGCCACCGGCATGCGCATCTGCGACATGGTGCGGGAAGACTTGCGCCCGTCGCACATCCTGACGCGCGAGGCATTTGAAAACGCCATCGTGGTGGCCTCGGCGCTGGGCGCGTCCAGCAACTGTCCGCCCCACCTGATCGCCATGGCGCGTCACGCCGGCATCGACCTGAGCCTGGATGATTGGCAACGGCTAGGCGAAGACGTGCCCTTGTTGGTGAACTGCGTGCCGGCCGGCGAACACCTGGGCGAGGGCTTTCACCGTGCGGGCGGCGTGCCCGCCGTCATGCACGAATTGCTGGCGGCCGGCCGCCTGCACGCCGACTGCCCCACCGTATCCGGCCGCAGTATCGGCGACATCGCCGCCACGTCCAAGACACGCGACCCGGACGTCATTCGCACATGCGAAGCGCCGCTCAAGCATCGCGCCGGATTCATCGTGCTGTCGGGCAACTTCTTCGACAGCGCCATCATCAAGATGTCGGTGGTGGGCGAAGCATTCCGCCGCACGTACCTGTCGGAACCCGGTTCGGAAAACGCCTTCGAGGCACGCGCCATTGTTTTTGAAGGCCCGGAGGATTATCACGCCCGCATCGAAGACCCGTCGCTGAACATCGACGAACATTGCATTCTGGTAATACGCGGCGCGGGCACCGTCGGCTACCCGGGCAGCGCCGAGGTGGTCAACATGGCGCCGCCGTCGCACCTGATCAAGCGTGGTATCGATTCACTGCCTTGCCTGGGCGATGGCCGGCAAAGCGGCACGTCGGCCAGCCCGTCGATTTTGAATATGTCGCCCGAAGCGGCCGTGGGCGGTGGTCTGGCGCTGCTGCGCACAGGCGACAAGATCCGCGTCGACTTGAACCAACGCAGCGTGACCGCGCTGGTGGACGATGCCGAGATGGAACGGCGCAAGCAGGAACCGCCGTATCAGCCGCCCGCGTCGCAAACGCCCTGGCAGGAAATCTACCGGCAGATGGTGGGCCAGTTGTCTACCGGGGGCTGCCTGGAACCGGCAACGCTTTATCTGAAAGTGATCGAGACGCGGGGCGATCCCCGGCATTCGCACTGAAAGGGCCGGCGCAGCGATACGCGCGCCCAGCGCTATCGTTGCAACGGCCGGCCGCCGGCATCGGACACGTTCGGTGCCGGCCGGCTGAGTACATAGGCCCCGCTGGCAACGAAAAACAAGCCGACGCCCACGGCCAACGGCCACGACGGGTGCGCGCTCCACCAGAACAAGCCGTATCCCAGCGCCATGCCGAGGCAGGCGTACGTCTTGCCTTTACGCGACACCGCCTTCTGGTCGCGCCAGATGCGCAGCGGCGGCCCGTAAGTCGGGCTGTCCAGCAGCCATTTTTCCAGGCGCGGGGACGACCGCGAAAAGCAGCCCACCGCCAATATCAGGAAAATCGTCGTCGGCATGACCGGCAAAAATGCGCCGATGACGCCCAATGCCAGCATCACGCAGCCCAACGCCAACCATAGAGCTTTCATCATGATGGTCAGCAGAATATCGCAATTGCCGCATTGCCGTCGAAGCGGCGGGAATCAACCGGGCGGTCGCCGAGTCAACCGCGCGGCTCCGGCATTTGGGCGCGTAGCATTTCCATGAATTTCGGGCTGGGCGATCCGCCCGCCGCGCGCGCCTTGACCACCATTGCCCACGCCTGATCGTATTGCCCACGCCAGTAGTACGCCGTGGCCCAAGAGGAATACAAATACCCCTTGTCCGGTTCAACGGCTTCGCCTTTGCGATACCACTCGTCGGACCGCGCGGTAGCCGCCACCCGCGCCTCCGGCGGCAGCGTCCTGTCTTCCGCCGCGCACCGGGCGGCAATGCGGCCTGCGTCGGCATAGATTCCCTGAAACGTCGGGGGATCATGGCTGATCGCCAGGTCCATCATGCTCATCGCCTGGCAGAACTTGCCCTGGTCGTGCAGCACGGCGGCAAAGCCGGTATAGGCCTCGGGGTTGTCCGGGTTCAACAGCCAGGCCTGATTGAACCGCCGCATCGCCATGCCCAATTGGTCCGCCTGATAAAACCGGTAGCCCTGCGACACCCAGGCCTGAGACGCCTTGCCGGCTGAACCGAATGCCCGGACCGCGTCCTGCAGCAGCTTCTTGTCGCTGGCCTGCAACTCGGCCGCGGCAGACCGGTCCATGCCCCCATACATCGGCAATTCGTCAACACGCGGCTGCGCTTGCGTTGCCGGCGGCGGCTTGATGGCGCAAGCGGCAAGCCAAACGCAGGGCGCCAGCAGTAGAGCTTTGTTGAATGTGTGCATGGTGTAGGCAGGCGGAAGATACGCCGGACCTTATCAGATAAGCCCCGCCCCCGCGATACGGTGTTCTCTTTCCCCGGGGCAACGCGTGGCATGTCACTTGCTGAAGAGAGGCGGCTTCTTTTCTTTTGGGGGAACTGCAATGCAAACCGATGACGTAGTTGAAATGGAACCCGTGGGCCGTGATGACCAATCGCTGACGCGGCAATTGAAGGACATAGACGCCCGCCGCCCCGACTTCCCGGGTGAACACCTGATCGTATTTGGCCTGGGCGCGCTATTGATCATGGCGGGCATGAAAGGCCGCACGCCCTTCAAACGCGCCATGCTGACGGCGGCCGGCACAGCCCTGATGGGCCGCGCGGCAAGCGGCACCGGCGGCATTGCCAAACTGGCGCGCGTCGTCAAGAAACTGGGCTGATCGCTCGCGCTGCAACGGAGGACCCGGCTGACATCATGGACGCGCTATGGAATTTTCTTCAATGGCCCGCGATGGTGACATCGCTGGCCGCCGCATGGCTGGTGGCATCGCAAGGCAAAGCCAAACGCAAATGGGGATTTTGGGTATTTCTATTTAGCAATGCTTTGTGGATTGCGTGGGGTTTGCACGACGGCGCGTATGCGTTGATTGCGCTTCAGCTGGGATTGGCGGCGTTAAATATTCGCGGGGTCAGGAAAAATCAACACGACGAATCCGCGCGGAGCGAGGCGGCGTCGCAACCGTAGGAAACCAGAACGGTAGAAAACCAGAAATCGTGAGAAGCGCTCAGGCTTGCTAGGCCCTGGCGGGTTTGCGCAGCGCAATGAAAAAAGCCGCTAAGTCAGTGACTTAGCGGCTCTTTGTATCGGCTTTTGCCGTGCTTTTCAGCACTTGCAGGAATCTGGTAGGCGGTATTGGGTTCGAACCAACGACCTCCACGATGTCAACGTGGCGCTCTAACCAACTGAGCTAACCGCCTGCAAAGAAGAAGAATTATATAGTGCTTTTTTGAACCGTGCAAATCGTCTTTAATGATTTTTGCAGTATTCATTGCGTGGTTTGGTTGGGGCTATTGCCTTGGCAATTTGCTTTCGCTTGCCCAACTGAATACCAATCTGAATGGCTTTCAGTACCCGATTCGTTCAGTTCGATTTATTAAGCGTGTCATGCTTCCAAACCGCTTTATGACCGCTTCCAAACCGCTTCGGCTACCGGCAGCTACCGCCAATTTTTACCGGCCGGCAACTGCACACCAACGCAACTACAGCACTACTTTTTACCCTTCATTTTCGCGTCTGCGGCGTGTGCCGCATCAACGAAGAACGAGATTCTATCAGAACTTTTTATTCCTTGCTCAAGCTCGACGCCGCTGCTCACATCGACGGCCCAGGGCCTGACTTGCTGGATCGCCTGGCCGATGTTGTCGCCGTTCAAACCGCCCGACAAGATCAGGGGACGCGACACGGGATCGGCGCGCACGTCGTCCAGCAACGCGTAGTCAAAGCCATGGCCGCTGCCACCGTATCCGGAGCTATAGCTGTCGAACAACCACCCCGCCGCTTCGCCGAATGCGCGGCAGTACGAGGCCAGGTTTTCAGCGGTTTCCAAGCCCGGCGCACCCACGCGGAATGCACGCAGGAAGCGTTGGCCGTAGCGGGCGCAATCCTGCGGGGACTCGTCGCCGTGAAATTGCAGCAGTTCAGGGTGCACTTCATCCAGCACGGCCTGCACGTCGGAGGGCGCAGGGTTGACGAACAGCGCGACGACGTCCACAAACGCCGGCACCGCACGCCGCAACTGGGCCGCGCGCGTCGGCGTCAGGCAACGCTTGCTCTTGGGATAGAAGACAAAGCCGATGGCATCGACGCCGGCCGAGACGGCCGCTTCGATATCTTGTTCGCGGGTCAATCCGCAGATTTTGATGCGTGTACGCATGACATTCACTACCTGTGGCCCGATAGAAAAAATCGGTGTATCAGTATATCGCGCGGCCCCCGGCGGCTATCAGCCTGCTGGCTGGCCCAGCGTGGCGATCATTGAGTCGAAGCTGCCCTCGGCAACGCGGAACCAGGGGACTTCCTTGTCCCGGAAAGCGACCATGCTGTCGTAGAGCTTCTTGAACATCGGATCCTTGGCGCCCAGCTCTTTATAGGCCGCCAGCGATGCGTCGTAGCAGGCTTGCAGCACCGGTTTGGGAAACGCCTTGAGCTGCGCGCCGCGCGATACCAGACGGCGCAACGCGTCGGGATTACCTGCGTCGTACTTCGCGATCATGTTGGCGGTTGCCATGCGGCACGCCAAAGCCAGGGCCGACTGATACGGCTTCGGCAGTTCGTCGTAGGCGTCCTGGTTCACGTACAGCGACAGCTGCAAGGTGCCGGCCCACCAACCCGGGAAGTAATAATTACGCGCGACCTTATACAGCGCCAGGCTTTCATCGTCATACGGACCGACCCAGGCCACCGCGTCCGCCACGCCTTGCTCCAACGCGGCGTACGTGTCGGCCACCGGTACATCGACAGGCGTGGCGCCCAACCGCGCCAGCACGTTCCGCGCGAATCCGCTGGCTTTGATCTTCAAGCCGCGCAAGTCGTCCACGGTCTTGACCTCGCCCCTGAACCAGCCGCCCATCTGCGCCCCCGTATAGCCGCAAGGGAAGTTCACGATGTTGTACTTGTCGAACAGCACACGCGTCAGCGCCAGGCCTTCGCCCTGAAGCATCCAGGCGTTCATCTGTCGGGTGTTCAAGCCAAAGGGAACGCCGGCGTCGAAACTTAGCGCGGGGTCGGTATCGAAGTAGCGCGTCGATGCCGTGTGCCCGCAGTCCACAACACGGTTCTGCACGGCTTCAAGCACTTGGCCGGGCTGGACCAGATCGCCTGCGGGGAAAATCTGGATCGTGAAACGGCCGTCGGTCACCTCGGACACATACCGCGCAACGTCTTCGGCGCCCGCGAACAAGGTGGGCGATTCGCTTGGAAAGCTGGACGCAAGCCGCCATGCCACCGCAGGCGCCTGCTCTGTCTTGGGCGGCGTCTGTTGTGTGATGGGCGGCGTCTGTTGTGCGACGGCCGGCGTCTGTTGTGCGACGGCGGGTTCCTGTTGTGCGATGGCCGTCGCCTGTTGTGCGATGGCCGGTGCGGCCAACGCGGCGCTGCCTGCCGCGCCGAGGGCGGCCTGTTTCAAAAACGCGCGGCGTTGCATGGCAATGGTTCCTTTAAGCGCATGGAAGGCGCGGTGGGCGACGGCGGCTTCCTGGTAATTCCTAATAAGACTGCGTAAACGGCGACAACAAAGACGAGCCGCCATCAAGCTCTTCCAGGCCGAACTCGGCTGGGTAATCAATGGCCGACAAATACAGGCCGTCGGGCGCGAAGGTGGGCGCCCCGCGCGTACGGTCGCGCCAGGACAGCAGCTGCGCCATCCAGTCCACCGACTCCCTGCCCTGCCCCACTTGCAGCAGCGCGCCCATGATGTTGCGGACCATGTGATGCAAAAACGCGTTGGCCTTCAAGGTGAAAACCAGGAACGGCCCGCGTTCCGCGATTTCCAGCCGGTGCATCTGGCGCACCGGATGCTTGGCCTGACATTGCGAAGAACGGAAGCTTGAAAAATCGTGTTCGCCGACCAGGGCCTGAGCGGCGGCGCGCATGGCTTGCACGTCCAGCGGTTGAAAGCACCAACCGGCCCGCCCCGCCCACAAAGCCGGCCGCACCCGGCCACGCCACAGCAGGTACACATAGGTGCGTGCGCGCGCGGAAAAACGCGCATGAAATTCGTCGGACACTTCCTGCGCCCACTGCACCGACACGCTGGGCGGCAGAAACGCATTCACCCCGCGCACCCAGGATTCCATGCGCCGGTCCAACGCGGTGTCCAGGTGTACCACCTGCATCGCGCCGTGCACGCCGGTGTCGGTGCGGCCCGCGCATATCGTGGGCACCGTGCCCTGCACGCCGCAGAATCTTGCCAAGGCAGACTCCAGTGTGTCCTGCACCGTTTGCCGGTGCGGCTGGGTCTGCCAACCCTGCCAAGCGGAGCCGTCATAGGCCAGCCCCAATGCAACTCTAGACATCGTTCAAACCCGTGGACCGCTGACTCGGCGCGGTTCGTCCGTGGGCGGTTCGTCCAGGTCGAGATTGATCGTATCGAGCTTGCGGTTCAGCGCTGCCGTGTCCAGCACCGGCTCGTTAAAGGCGTAGGTGTCCTCGTCATCGTCGTCGCGACGCGCGCCGGCGCGACGCAGCAGCCAAGCAATCGCGAAGGCGATCAATGCCAGCAGGGCGGTAACGATGACAAGCAGATTGTCCGCCAACCAGCTTGGCATGCTGCTGGAGAGGTCTTTGGCGTTATCCGGCGGTGTGCCCGTACGGGCACTGTCCGAGGAGGATGCGCCGGGAGCGCCGGCGTCACCCGGCGCGCCGGGTGTTCCTGCGGCGCCTGGAGAGCCGGCTGGGCCCGCTGCGCCCGCTGCCCCTGGAGTTGCGGCTGTGCCGGCAACGCCCGGCGTGCCAGCAGCGCCCGCGGGCGCCGTCGCGCCTGCAACGCCGGACGCACTCGAGCCACCGGGCGCGCCGGCATTATTCGTCGAACCCGTACCGCCTGGGGTGCCGGCAGCGCCGGCAGTACCTGCTGCGCCGGGAGCCCCGGTCCCGCCAGGACTGCCTGCTGCGCCGGGAGTACCGGCAGCACTGGAACTGCCCGCGGCGCCCGGGGTACCGGCCGCGCCGGTAGCTCCCGCTGCGCTGGAAGTGCTGGCTGCACCCGGACTGCCCGCGGCACCCGGAGTACCTGGTGCCCCCGGCGTGCCCGCTGCCCCCGGCGTGCCTGCCGTACCCGGAGTGCCTGCCGTACCCGGAGTGCCTCCCGTACCCGGAGTGCCTGCCGTACCCGGAGTGCCTGCCGCACCCGAAGTGCCCGCTGCCCCCGGAGTGCCTGCTGCCCCCGGCGTGCCTGCCGTACCCGGAGTGCCTGCCGTACCCGGAGTGCCTGCCGCACCCGAAGTGCCCGCTGCACCCGGAGTACCTGGTGCGCCCGGGACACCCGCTGCGCCTGGGGTGCCAGCTGCACCGGGGGTACCCGCAGCACCGGAAGTACCTGTCGCACCCGAAGCACCCGTCGCTCCGGAAGCGCCCGGAGTGCCCGATGCGCCCGCCGCACCCGCTGGGCCAGAATTGCCAGATGACCCTGCCGCGCCCGATGCGCCCGCACCGCCAGCCGCGCCCGATGCGCCCGCACCGCCAGCCGCGCCCGTGCCGCCCGCGCCCGAGGTCCCCGAACCGCCTTGCTGCGCCACCGCCTTGTTCAATTCGTCGACATTGCTTTGCAGCTGACTCACGCGGCCTTCAACGTCTTTCAGCGCGCGCTCGTTCGATGTCTTCGCGTCGGCTTGCGCATCCGCCTGCGCGACAGCGCCTCCCGCTGCGAGCCCGGTCGACAGGCGCACGCGATCCTGGGTCGGAGCCGGCGTAGCCACGCCCGTGTCGCCAGGTTGCGCCACGGAGCCGGATGCCGCGTCCTGCCCCTTTACCACCGACGGATTGGCTCCTGCCGCCGCGCCGACTCGGGCGCGATATTTGGCAAACGCTTCGGCGTGTTCGTTGAAGATGCGGCGCGCTTCGGCGGGATCAATCGCCCGGACCGTGGCCGCATCGGGAATCTTCAACTTTTGCCCGGCGCGCACCAGGTTCATGTTGTTTTGAATAAAGGCCTCTGGATTGGCGCGCCACAACGCCACCAGCATCTGATACACCGAGGCGTTGGGCACCGCGTTGCGCTGCGCAATGGCAAAAAGATTGTCACCCTGCTTCACATTGACCGTCGCGGTACCGGCCCCCGCGCGCGCCGTGCCGCCTACCGAGGCCGGCGTCACATCGGCGCCGGTGCCGCGCAAGGGCACCAATACGCTGACCTGCACCTGGCGCTGGCCGGAACTTGAACTGATGTCCAGCAGCAGGTCCACCGCGCCGCTGGCGGGTGGCTGCGTGCCACGCACGCGCAGGTTCTTGCGCGTGCCGTCGGTGCCGTCTTCAATGCGGACCACCATGCTGGCCAGCGGCACGGGCGGCTTCAGGCCGGCGCGCTGCCAGGCGGCTTCATCCGCCACCGACACCTTCAACGACGACACCTCATCCGGCGTCAATTCCTGCAAGCCGACCACCGCCTGCAACGGCGCGCCGGGCGCCGACACCACGCGGGAATGTCCGACCCGCATGGCCAGCGCCGAACTGCACATGCTCGACCCAATCGCCAACGCGATCGCCCATTGAAGGGTTTTCAAACGGCGGGCATGCTTCACATGGCGCGAACGCTGGGTCATAAGCTGGAATTCCGTTCTTGTAGTCGAATTACGGGCTGGCCGAGTCGCGCGACATATTAGCGAAACAGGCCTCAATTCACGGGAAAAGTGTAATGGATGATGCCGGTTTCACAAACCTGAAAGGCGCTTCGGCGTTGGCTCTTGGGCACATCCGCCGCTTCCCTCATGCGCCAGGCCAAACGACAAGGGCACCCGAAGGTGCCCTTGCTTGTCTACACGGCCGATCAAACTGTTTTTATCGGCCGTATACACATACGCGTCAGGCTTCGGCCAGCGCGATGCGCAGCATGCGACGCAGCGGTTCGGCAGCGCCCCACAGCAGTTGGTCGCCCACCGTGAAGGCGCCCAGGTATTGCGAACCCATCGACAGCTTGCGCAGGCGGCCGACCGGGATGTCCAGCGTGCCGGTTACGGCAACCGGGGTCAGCGCCGAAACCGTCGCTTCCTTGGTGTTGGGCACAACCTTGGCCCATTGCGTGCCTTGCGCGATCAGTGCTTCTATCTCGTCCAGCGGCACATCGCGCTTGAGCTTGATGGTCAGAGCCTGGCTATGGCAGCGCATGGCGCCGATGCGCACGCACAGGCCGTCGATCGGGGTGGCGGGCGTGCCGAAGGCGGCGCCGCGGCCCAGGATCTTGTTGGTTTCGACTTCGGCCTTCCATTCTTCCTTGGACATGCCGTCGCCCAGATCCTTGTCGATCCAGGGAATCAGGTTGCCGCCCAGCGGAACGCCGAAGTGCTCGTGCGGCAGCGACGCATCTTTCTGCTTGGCCAGCACGCCACGGTCGATGGCCAGGATGGCCGACGCCGGATCGTCCAGCAAGGGCTTGACGGCCTGGTTGATTTCGCCGAATTGGGTCAGCAGTTCGCGCATGTGCTGCGCGCCGCCGCCGGAAGCCGCCTGGTAGGTCATGGACGTCATCCATTCCACCAGGTCGTTGTTGAACAAGCCGGCCAGGCCCATCAACATGCAGCTGACCGTGCAGTTGCCGCCGATGAAATTGCGCACGCCGCGCTTGAGCGCCGCGTCGATGACCGGGCGATTGACCGGGTCCAGGACGATGATGGCGTCTTCGGCCATGCGCAAGGTGCTGGCCGCATCGATCCAGATGCCGTTCCAGCCCGCGCCGCGCAGCTTGGGATAAACCTCGGACGTGTAGTCGCCGCCTTGTGCCGTCAGAATGATCGGCAGTTTTTTCAGAGCATCAATGTCGTAGGCATTTTGCAACGGGCCTGCGCCTTCGGCCCACGTGGGCGCGGCGCCGCCAGCATTGCTGGTGGAAAAGAACACCGGTTCGATCAGTGCGAAGTCGTTCTCGTCGCGCATGCGTTGCATGAGCACCGAGCCGACCATTCCGCGCCAGCCGACAAGGCCTACTGCTTGATTCATTTCAATCGCTCTATAAAGGTGGAGACAAGGTCCGGGTAGAAAAAAGTCGTGCAATTCAACAATTTATCAGAATGCACGCGCGTATGTTGCGGCGCAGCTAGAAAAATTTGGGGCCGGAAGACCGCCCAACGGCTTTCGCGGCGCCGCCACAACACGGGCAAAAAAAGGGCCGCTACATGAAGCGGCCCCTTCCAAATCGGGGCGCCGCCGCAAGGGCGCGCCCCTTGCCCAGCGATCAGGCCAGGGCTTTCAAGACGGCGTCACCCATGGCGGCCGTGGTGACCTTCGTGGTGCCCGCTTCGAAGATGTCGGCGGTGCGCAGGCCATCGGCCAGCACGCGCCGCACGGCGGCTTCGATGCGGTCGGCTTGCGGTGCAAGGTTCAGCGAATAGCGCAGCAGCATGGCGGCCGACAAAATGGTCGCCAGCGGGTTGGCAATGCCCTTGCCCGCGATGTCCGGGGCCGAACCGTGGCTGGGTTCATACAGGCCCTGGCCGCCAGCGTTCAAAGAGGCCGACGGCAGCATGCCGATCGAACCCGTCAGCATGGCCGCTTCGTCCGACAGAATGTCGCCGAACAGGTTGCCCGTGACGATGACGTCAAACTGGCGCGGGTTGCGCACCAGTTGCATCGCGGCGTTGTCGACGTACATGTGCGACAACTCTACGTCGGGGTATTCGCGCGCTACTTCAATAACGATATCGCGCCAGAACTGCGACGTTTCAAGCACGTTGGCCTTGTCCACGCTGCACAGCTTCTTGTTGCGCTTTTGCGCCGACTCGAAGCCGATGCGGGCAATGCGGCGCACTTCCGATTCGGCATAGCGCATGGTGTCGTAGCCTTCGCGCTCGCCGGCGAACGAGCCGTCGGGCGACGCACGGACGCCGCGCGGCGTGCCGAAATAGATGTCGCCGGTCAGTTCGCGAATGATCAGGATGTCCAGGCCGGACACGATCTCGGGCTTCAGCGACGATGCGCTGGCAAGCTCGGGATACAGGATGGCCGGACGCAAGTTGGCAAACAGGCCCAGCGCCTTGCGCAGGCCCAGAATGGCTTGTTCCGGGCGGAATTCGCGCGGCAGGCTGTCGTACTTCCAGTCGCCAACGGCGCCGAAAAGCACGGCGTCGGATTCCTTGGCCAACTTGAGCGTGGCCGGGGGCAGCGGGTGTTCGAACTGGTCGAACGCGGCGCCGCCGACGGGGGCCTGCTTGATATTGAACGGCACGTCCAGCGCTTGAAGCACGCGCACGGCCTGTTCGACAATTTCCGGTCCGATGCCGTCACCCGGCAAGACTGCAATGTTGTGGGTCATTTGAAAGCGATCCTGTGATCAGTATGGGTTCAGGCGATGGGACGGCTTTCCAGCCAGGGGTGGCGGGCCAGTCGTTCGGCCTCGAAGGCGCGGATCTTGTCGGAATGGCGCAGCGTCAAGCCGATATCGTCAAAGCCGTTCAGCAGGCAGTACTTGCGGAACGGTTCGATATCAAAGCCCATGGCGCGGCCGTCCGCGGCGATCACGACCTGGCGGTCCAGGTCGATTTGCAGCTTGTAATTCGGGAACGCCTTGACTTCGTCGAACAGGCGGGCCACTTCCAATTCAGACAGCACGATCGGCAGCAGGCCGTTCTTGAAGCTGTTGTTGAAGAAGATGTCGGCATACGACGGCGCGATGATCGCGCGAAAGCCGTATTGCGTCAGCGCCCAGGGCGCGTGTTCGCGGCTGGAGCCGCAACCAAAGTTCTTGCGCGCCAACAGGATCGAGGCGCCTTGGTAGCGCGGCTGGTTCAGCACAAAATCCGGGTTCAGGGGACGCTTGCTGTTGTCCATGCCGGGTTCGCCGTGGTCCAGATAGCGAAGCTCGTCAAACAGGTTCGGCCCGAAACCGGTGCGCTGGATCGACTTGAGGAATTGCTTGGGAATGATGAGGTCCGTGTCGACGTTTTCGCGGTCGAGCGGAGCCACCAGGCCTTCGTGAGTGGTAAATGCTTGCATGATGTCGGTACTCGGTGCGTGATCGCTTAACGGAACGTGCGGACGTCGACGAAGTGGCCGGCCACCGCAGCGGCTGCGGCCATGGCGGGGCTGACCAGATGCGTGCGACCGCCCTGGCCTTGCCGACCTTCGAAATTGCGGTTGGACGTCGACGCGCAACGCTCGCCCGGTTCAAGGCGATCGGCGTTCATGGCCAGGCACATCGAACAGCCGGGTTCCCGCCATTCAAAACCGGCTTCAATGAAAATCTTGTCCAGCCCTTCGCGCTCGGCCTGTTGCTTGACCAGGCCAGAGCCCGGCACGACCATGGCTTGGCGCACGTTGGACGCCACGCGCTTGCCACGCGCCACAGCGGCAGCCGCGCGCAAGTCTTCGATGCGCGAATTCGTGCACGAGCCAATGAACACGCGGTCCACGCGAATGTCGGTCAGCGGGGTGTTGGGCTTTAAGCCCATGTATTGCAACGCGCGTTCCATGCCGCTGCGGCGCACATCGTCTTTTTCGCGGTCGGGGTCCGGCACGCGGGAATCCACCGGCAACACCATTTCGGGCGACGTGCCCCAGGTCACCTGCGGCTTGATGTCGCGCGCGTTCACTTCCACCACCGTATCGAACTTGGCGCCTTCGTCGGTGTGCAGCGTGCGCCAGTACTTTACGGCCTGGTCCCACACTACGCCCGTGGGCGCAAACGGGCGGCCACGGAAATACTCAACGGTCTTGTCGTCGACCGCCACCATGCCCGAGCGCGCGCCGGCTTCAATCGCCATGTTGCACACGGTCATGCGGCCTTCAACGGACAGGGCGCGGATGGTGCTGCCCGCGAATTCAATGGCGTGGCCCGTGCCACCGGCCGTGCCGATGATGCCGATGATGTGCAGCACCACGTCTTTGGCCGTACAGCCGAAAGGCAAATCGCCGTCGACCTTGATGAGCATGCTCTTGGCTTTCTTCATCAGCAGCGTCTGCGTGGCCAGCACGTGCTCGACTTCAGACGTGCCGATGCCGAATGCCAGCGCGCCCAGCGCGCCGTGCGTGCTGGTGTGCGAATCGCCACAGACCACCGTCATGCCCGGCAACGTGGCGCCCTGCTCGGGGCCGATCACGTGCACGATGCCTTGGCGCAAGTCATTCATGCGGAATTCGGTGATGCCGTATTTCTCGCAGTTGGCGTCCAGCGTGTCCACTTGCAGCCGCGAGATCGGGTCGTCAATGCCCTGGGCGCGGTTCAGCGTCGGCACGTTGTGGTCGGCCACGGCCAGGTTGGCGCCCGTGCGCCAGGGCTTGCGGCCGGCAATCGCCAGCCCTTCGAACGCCTGCGGGCTGGTGACTTCGTGCACCAGATGGCGATCGATATAGAGCAGACAGGTGCCGTCTGATTCCTGGTGGACGATGTGGGCGTCCCAGAGTTTGTCGTAAAGGGTTTGGGCCATGGATGCGCTCTGCAAATAGACAATCCGGCTTGAGCCTCGCACGGTTGATAAGCAGATTGCTTCCGTGCCGGCCACTGCGGCATGCGGGAATTATGCCCACGCTCCGAACCTAGTACAACCACACCACACATACTAGTACCAGGACTACCACGTTGGTTACGGAATCTGTCCCCGCAATCGCGGCAAATTGCGTTCGGATCACTTTGGAAAATTAATCACAAATTACAAATTCGATAAGAGAAATCAGATACAGAATTATCAAAACGATATAATCCTGTTTCACTACAGACACGTCACTTTCGAAATAATACGAAATAAACCGTATTAATAAAGCTGGCGCTTTTCTCGGTCTGTGAAGTTCGTGCAAATTCAGTCAAATTAGGTGATGTTGCGCGAAGAAACGTTGTGGCGAGTCATTTTGCCTTCTGCAAGACTTAACAAATCTTGACTAGGGAAATATGACATTTACATACAATATGGCCGCCATTCAATCCCACTCCGACACGCGAATAATCACTATGGCTTCGTTTTTGATCAAACGCACGACTTCGCTTCTCGCTTTGGCTTTTGTTCCCGCCGCTTTTGCCCAGCCGACCCCGCCCGCCCCGCAGGGCGCGCCGGCCGCCACCGTCTCCACGGTGACGCTGAATCAGGTTGTTGAGCAGACGCTGCTGAGCAACCCGGAAATCCAGGCCAAGTATCACGACTTCCAGGCATCCCTGGAAGGCCAGTCGGTTGCCCGCGCGGCCTTCTTCCCGCAAATCAACGCGCAGGGCTATGTGGGCCGCGAATATCGCAGCAACGTGCCCGACGTGGGTTCGCAACGCTGGAGCCGCCCGGGCTACAACGTTGAACTGCGCCAACTGATTTTTGACGGCTTCCGCACCAGCAACGACGTCAAGCAGGCTGGCTTCGATAAGCTGGCGCGCTTCTATGACGTGTTGGCCACCAGCGACAGCACCGCGTTCGCCGCCGTGCAGGCGTATATCGACCTGCAACGTTACCGGGACATGGAATTGCTGGCCCGCCAGAACTATTCGCTGCACGAAGAAACGCTGAAACAGATCGGCGAACGCACCGAGTCGGGCGTGGGCCGCCGCGTTGACCTGGAACAGGCAGGCGGCCGTTTGTCCCTGGCTCAGACCAACCTGATGACCGAAACCGCCAACCTGCTTGACGTGCAGCAGCGCTTTCAACGCGTGACCGGCGCCTTCCCGCCCGAAGCCATGCAGCCGCCGCCGGACATCTCGGGCAAGCTGCCCGTCAAGCCGGGTGACTTCAATGACTCGCTGCGCCGCAACCCCAGCTTCCTGTCCAAGCAGGCCGGCTTGCAGGCCGCGCAAGCCGGCGTGGCCTCGTCCAAGGGCGCTTTCTCGCCCAAGTTTGAATTCGTGGCTTCCTCGGGTCGGGACCAGAACGACCCCACGCCCGAAACGCGCGACATCCAGAGCTCCAGCGTGCAAGTTGTGATGAGCTACAACCTGTACCGCGGCGGCGCCGATTCCGCCCGCGTTCGCCAGACCGCCGCGCAGTCGTACGCCGCGCGCGACATCCGCGACTACACCTGCCGCAACGTGCAGCAGGACCTGGCCGTCGCCTGGAACAACATCGTCAGCCTGAGCCAGAAGCTGCCGTTCCTGCGCGACCACGAAGTGGCCACGACCAAGGTACGTGATGCGTATCGCCAACAGTTCCAGATCGGCCAGCGCTCGCTGCTGGACTTGCTTGACACTGAAAACGAATTGTTCGAGTCGCGCCGCGCATTGACCAACGGCTTGTATGACCTCAAGCTTGCGCAATATCGCTGGTTGGCGCTGTCGCATGCGCTGTTGCCGGCGCTGTCGCTGCAACCCGCGCGCAACGAGATGCCCGAGGAAAACGGCAAACTGGAGGTAACCGACGAAGTGATCAAGCTTTGCAATTCGACGGTCCCCGACTCTGCCCGCCTGGCTCCCGTGCGCGTTCAATACAACGAAGGCACGCTGCCGCCCACGCTCGTGCCGCTGAACGCACCCACCGCCAAGCCCTAAAGGCGGCGGGCGCAAGGAGGCCATATGACGCCCCAGGGCAACGAATTTTCGCAGTTGGACGCGGACTTTGTCCGCGTTCTTGAAGACCTGATCGACGCCTTGATCGCCAATGGCACCTTGCGCATGACGGACCTGCCTATTCAGGCACAGCAAAAGCTATCCCAGCGCAAGCAGCAACGCGCGCGCCTCTCGGAACACCTAGACCTCTTGGATGACGAAGATGGACAAGTTATCTGAAAAGGCGGCGCGCGAATGGCGCGCCGACGCCCGAGCGGCGCATGACGACCCCTTGCTGGACTGCCTGGTTGAAATTACGCGCCTGCACGGCGTGACTGCCACGGCGCAGGCGCTGTCCGCCGGCCTGCCGCTGGAAGAACACCGCCTGACCCCTGCCCTGCTGCCGCGCGCCGCGGCGCGGGCGCAACTTTCCGCGCGCGTCGTCAAGCGCACGCTGGACAGCATTTCCCCAGACCTTTTGCCCGCCATCCTGCTGCTGCAAGGCGAACGCGCCTGCCTGCTGCTGAAAAAAGAAGACGGCAAATACCTGGTCAGCCATCCCGAGCTTGGCGGCAGTTCCGTCGAGATGACGGCCGAGGCCCTGGCCGCGCAATACACCGGCCTGGTCTGCTTCGTGCGCCCGCAATTCCGGTTCGACGCCCGCTCGCCGGAAGTGGCCAAAGTCCGTGAACGCCATTGGTTCTGGGCCGCTATCATGGAAAACCGGCGCCTGTACCGCGATGCGCTGGTCGCCGCGCTGCTGATCAATATCTTCGCCATGGCGATGCCGTTGTTCACCATGAACGTGTATGACCGCGTGGTGCCCAACAACGCCGTTGAAACGCTGTGGGTGCTGGCTATCGGCATCACGCTGGTAGTGATTTTCAACATGGTGTTGTCAACCGCCCGTTCTCATGTGGTGGACAGTGCAAGCAAGCGCGTCGACGTGCGCCTGTCCGCGCAGATCATGGAGCGCGTGCTGGACCTGCGGCTGGAAGGCCGCCCCGTGTCCGTCGGATCGTTCGCGGCCAACCTGCGGTCGTTCGAATCCATTCGCGACTTCATCGCGTCGGCCACCATCACCACGCTGGTCGACCTGCCCTTCATCCTGCTGTTCCTGGCCGCGCTGGCCTGGATATCGCCGTGGATGATCCTGCCGCCGCTGGTTGCCATCGTGCTGATCTTGCTGGTGTCGCTGGCTGCCCAGGCTCGCATGGAAGCCCTGACGATGGCCAGCTTCCAGGCCAGCTCGCAGCGCAACGCGACGCTGGTGGAAGCGCTGACCGGCCTGGAGGCCGTCAAGACGCTGAACGCGCAAGGCTCGGTGCAACGCAACTGGGAACGCGCCACGGAATTCATCGCACAGACGGGGGGCAAGCTGAAGTTGATCTCGTCGTCGACGGTGGGCTTTGTGCAGGCCATCCAGCAACTGATGTCGATCGCCGTGGTGATCATCGGCGTGTACCAGGCGCAGGAATCGGCGATGTCCATGGGCGGCATCATCGCCGCATCCATGATCGCCAGCCGTTGCCTGGCGCCGCTGGGCCAGGTTGCGGGGCTGTTGATGCAATACCAGAACGCCCGCACCTCGCTGGGCTCGATCGA
This sequence comes from Achromobacter sp. ESBL13, assembly GCF_036668755.1. Lineage (NCBI taxonomy): Bacteria > Pseudomonadati > Pseudomonadota > Betaproteobacteria > Burkholderiales > Alcaligenaceae > Achromobacter > Achromobacter sp. ESBL13. Next base: position 20,145 of record NZ_JAZEVT010000011.1, read on the forward strand.
CAACTATATGAAGCTGCCGATCGAACGCCCGGCCGAAGCCGAATTCCTGCATCGTCCCGTGTTTCATGGCGGCCTGGAATTTCGCGACGTCACCTTCGCATACCCCGGCAGCACGCAACCGGTGCTGAAGAAAGTGTCGTTCAAGCTCAAGCCCGGTGAAAAGGTCGGCATCATCGGCCGCATCGGTTCCGGCAAGACCACGCTGGAAAAACTGGCGCTTGCGCTGTATCAGCCCACCGAAGGCGCTGTGCTGCTGGACGGTGTGGACGTGCGCCAGATCGACCCGGCCGACGTGCGCCGCGCCATCGGCCATGTGCCGCAAGACCCCACGCTGTTCTACGGCAGCCTGAAACACAACCTGGCCATGGGCGCGCCCTACGCCGACGACGCCAGCATCCTGGCCGCCGCCAACCTGGCCGGCGTGACAGACTTTGCCAACCTGCATCCCAACGGTTTCGACATGGTGATCGGCGAACGCGGCGAATCGCTGTCGGGCGGCCAACGCCAGTCCGTCGCCGTGGCCCGCGCGCTGATCAACGACCCGCCGATCCTGCTGCTGGACGAACCCAGCAGCAACATGGACCACCAGAGCGAGGCGCAGCTGCGCAAGCGGCTGGGCGAGGCCAGCGCCACCAAGACGATCCTGCTGGTCACGCACCGTACTGCGCTGCTGGACCTGGTGGACCGCCTGATCGTGATCGATAACGGTCACATCGTTGCGGACGGCCCCAAGGAGCAAGTTGTCGAAGCACTGCGTCAAGGACGCGTTGGACGCGGGAGTTAAGGGCGCCATGCAGAAAAATCCTGGAGAGACCCGGCACGGCCTGTTTGGCGGCCTGTGGCGCAAACTGCGCAACGTCTTCGTGTTCTTCTTTGACCGACTGCTGGACGGCGCCGAAAAGGGCAAGCAGGAAAAGCGTTCAGACTATGTCGGCAACGCTGAATGGGTGATCCACGAATCGCAGGCCCGCAGTTCGCGCGTGCTGCTATGGGTGGCGTTGCTTGCGACGTTCCTGCTGATCGTCTGGGCGGCCACGGGCAGCATCGACGAAGTGGTCCGTGGCGAAGGCAAGGTTGTGCCGTCGCGCCAAGTGCAGATCATCCAGAGCCTGGACGGCGGTATCGTCGAGGAAATCCTGGTTCGCCCGGGCCAGGAAGTCCAGGCTGGCCAGACGCTGCTGAAAATCGATTCCACGCGCTTTGCCTCTTCGCTGGGCGAGAACAACGCCGAATACCTGTCGTTGCTGGCCAAGTCCGCCCGCTTGCAGGCATTGGCTACCGGCGAACCTTTCGTCGCGCCGGAAGAAGTGCTGAAGCAGGCGCCCGGCCTGGTTGAAATGGAACGCAACGCCTGGCAGGCGCGCAACACCGAACTGAACGCCACCATCAACGTGGCGCGCGAACAGCTCAAGCAACGCCAGGAAGACTTGCGCGAAACCATCGCCAAGCGCGATCAGGCGTCCGCCAGTTGCGGCCTGACTTCGCGAGAATTGCAGGTCACCCGGCCCTTGCTCAAGAGCGGCGCCGTGTCCGAAGTGGACCTGCTGCGCCTGCAACGCGACGTGGCGCGGTATTGCGGCGAGCAAAAAGGAGCCGAAGCGCAAATCGACCGCTTCCAGGCGTCCATCAAGGAAGCGCAAAGCAAGCTGGAAGAGTCCGAGCTGAATATTCGTAACCAGGCTCGCAGCGAACTGTCCGAGACCAACACCAAGCTGTCCACCCTGCGCCAAGGCAAGCTGGCGCTGGCCGACCGCGTGAAGCTGGCCGAAGTGCGCGCGCCGCTGGCCGGTACCATCAAGACGCTGTTCAACAACACCGTGGGCGGCGTGGTGCAGCCGGGCAAGGACATTATCGAAATCGTGCCCAAGGACGACACGCTGCTGCTGGAAGTGCGCATCCAACCGCGCGACATCGGCTTCCTGCATGCCGACCAGAAGGCAGAAGTGAAGTTCACCGCCTACGACTTCGCCATCTACGGCGGTCTGGAAGGCAAGGTCGAACAGATCGGCGCCGACACGGTCACCGACGAGAAAGGCAATTCCTATTACGTGGTGCGCGTCCGCACGGACCGCAGCACCGTGGGCGACAAACTACTGCCCATCATCCCCGGGATGGTGGCCGAGGTTCATATCCTGACGGGTAAACGCACCGTGTTGCAGTACCTGCTCAAACCGATTCTGCGTGCCAAGGCAAACGCCTTCACCGAACGTTAAAGGAGAGCTGCAAGGCTTTATGAAACCCGTTCCCGTCTTGTTGATTACGCACGACGACCTGCTCTGGCAACACTGGCGCGCGTTGGATTCCACGCGCTGGCTGGCTGCCCGCGGGCGCGGCCTGGCCGACCTGCAACGCTGGCGCGAGCAAGGCCGCACGCTGGCCGTGCTGGATACCGACGTGCCGCGCTTGCCGTCCTGGCAGGATCCCAGCTGGGGCCCTGCCCTGGCCGGCCTGCACCTGGTGGTCGCCAGCCCCAGCCCTAACGACGAGCAAGGCACGCAAGCGCTGGGCGCGGGCGCTCATGGCTATTGCCACAGCTACGCGCCCGCCGCCGCGCTGTCGCAAGCGCTGGAAGTGGTTTTGTCCGGCGGGATCTGGATGGGCCGGTCTTTGGTGGCGCGCTTGCTAAAGCTGGTCACCGAGCGCGCCCAGGATTCCCGTTCCTGGGACAACGGCCTGCTGACCGAGCGCGAGATCACCGTGGCCCGCTACGCCGCCAGCGGCCAGGCCAACGCGCAGATCGCCGAGGCCCTGGGCATCACGGAACGCACGGTCAAGGCGCATCTTTCCGCCGTCTTTGAAAAGCTAGGCGTGTCCGATCGCCTTCAACTTGCCCTGCTGGTGCACGGCATTTCGGCGCCGGCCGACACGCGCAGCAAAATTACTTCCTGAAACTGTCCTTGAGGACAATATCGCCTCCGCGCGGCGCTCTTTAGTATCTGGCCATCTTGGATAACTCCCTGAAACGGAACCCACATGGCCAACACTACTCCCGCAGTCGTCAATGAAATCTCCGGTCGCGCGTGGATACGCAACAGCGACGGCTCGCTGACCGAACTGCATCAAGGCAGCAACGTCCCCGCCGGCAGCGACATCGTTACGGCTTCAGGCGCCACGGTTTCCCTTCAGGTTGAAAACGGCATGCCGATCGTGATCGGCGAAAGCCGTGAAGTCGCCGTCAACGGTGACATCGCGGGCCCCTTGGCCGACCCTAGCGAAGCCGCGGTAACCCCGCCCACCGGCACGGATTCCGACCGCCTGCTGGCCGCCCTGCAAGCCGGACGCGACCCGTTCGACGAACTGGACCCCACCGCCGCCATCGTGGCTGGCGGCGGCGATGCCGGCGGCAGCAGCTTCGTGCGCCTGGCCCGCATCCTGGAAACGACCACGCCGCTGGACCTGGCCTACGCCAACCCCGGCCGCGGTGACGATACCCTGCCCCGCGCCGGCGCCGCCGGTGCCACGGGCGACAACGGCGACGCCGCTGGCCCGGCAGCCACCAACACCGCCCCGTCCGCACTGAACGATGCCAGCACGGGCGACCAGAACGCGGTCCAGCGCGGCAACCTGCTTGGCAACGACAGCGATCCCGACGGCGACCCCCTGGCCATCGTGTCTGTCAGCGGCCGGCCCATGACCGCGGGCGGCGTCACCGTCAACGGCTCCAACGGCGGCACGTTCACCGTTCTGCCCGACGGCAGCTACGTCTTCACGCCCGGCACGGGCTTCCAGAACCTGCCCGCCGGCCAGACCGCCACCAGCACGATTTCGTACACGGTCACCGATCCCAGCGGCGCAACGTCCACTGCCACCGTCGAAGTGACGATCGTCGGCGTGAACGACCCAGCCCAGATCACCCCGGCCAACGCCGGCGACGACGCCGGCACGGTCAAGGAAGACACCACCTTCACCGCCAACGGCAAGCTGAACGTCACCGACGTGGACAACGGCGAAGCCCGCTTTGTCGTGCAATCCGGCCAAGCCGGCCAGCACGGCACGTTCTCGATCGACGCCAGCGGCGCGTGGGTCTACAACCTGAACAACAACGATGCCCGCGTGCAGGCGCTGGCTGTTGGCGAGACCCTGACCGAGACCTTCACGGTCACCACGGCTGACGGCACGGCCGGCACGGTCACCGTCACCATCCAGGGCACCAACGACGTCCCCACGATCAGCGGGCAAGCCGCTGGCGCGGTCGCCGAAGACACGGCCCTGGTCGCCACCGGCAAGCTGGACGTGGCTGACGTCGACACTTCCGACACGCACACGTGGTCCGTCAACGACAACGGCGCCGGCCAATACGGCGCGCTAACCATCGCGGCCGACGGCACGTGGACCTACAACCTGGTCAACACCAACCCCGCCGTCCAGGCACTGATCGCCGGCCAGACCTTGACCGAGACGTTCACCGTCACGGTCAACGACGGCAACGGCGGCGTGACAACGCAAGTGGTCACCGTCACGATTAACGGCACGGATGACGGCGCAGTCATTACCCCGGGGGCACCGGGTGCTGACGCGGGCCAGGTCGTCGAAGACGAGAAGCTGTCGGTCGGCGGCAAGTTGGAAGTCACCGACCCGGACGCTGGTCAAGCGGTGTTCCAGGTTCAGACGAACGCCACCACCACGCACGGCACGTTCTCGATCGATGCCAACGGCAACTGGACGTACAACCTGAATAACAGCGATCCGGCCGTCCAAGGCCTGGGCGCGGGCAAAACGCTGACGGAAACCATTACGGTCACGACGGCGGACGGCACGACGGGCGAGGTCGTGGTCACGATCGTCGGGACCAACGACGTTCCGGTGCTGACGGGCAAGGCCGACGGTGCAGTCACGGAAGACGGCAGCCTTGTCGTCTCGGGCAAGCTGGATGTGGCTGACGTCGACACGACCGATACCCACACCTGGACCGTTAACAACGAGGGCAAGGGCACGTACGGATCGTTCTCCGTTGATGGCAACGGCAACTGGACCTACAACCTGGACAACGCCAATAAGGACGTTCAGGGTCTGAAGTCCGGCCAATCGATCACCGAAACGTTCACCGTCACGGTGGACGACGGCAACGGCGGCGTGGTCACCAAGGACGTTACGGTCACGATCAATGGCACGGATGACGGCGCGATCATCAATCCGGGAGCTCCGGGCGCTGACAAGGGCGAAGTGATCGAAGACAAGACGCTGTCTGTTGACGGCAAGCTCAACGTCACCGATCCGGACGCCGGCCAAGCCGTGTTCCAGGCTCAAACCAACACGGCCGGCCAACACGGCACGTTCTCTGTCGACGCAAACGGTGCATGGACGTACAACCTCACGAACAACGACCCGGCCGTCCAAGGCCTGGGCGCCGGCAAGACGTTGACCGAAACCTTCACGGTTACGACCGCTGACGGCACGACGGGTCAGGTCGTGGTCACGATCGTCGGGACCAACGACATCCCCGTCGTGACCGGCAAGGCTGATGGTGCAGTTACCGAAGACGGTTCGCTGGTTGCAACCGGCAAGCTGGATGTGGCCGACGTCGATACGACCGATACGCATAGCTGGACGGTTAACAACGGCGGCAAGGGTACGTACGGTTCGTTCTCTGTTGATGGCAATGGAAACTGGACCTACAACCTGGACAACGCTAATAAGGACGTCCAGGGGCTGAAGTCGGGCCAATTCATCACCGAAACGTTCACCGTCACGGTCGATGACGGCAACGGCGGTGTCGTCACTAAGGACGTTACGGTCACGATCAATGGCACGGATGACGGCGCGATCATCACCCCGTCTACGCCTGACAGCGACAAGGGCGAAGTCATCGAAGACAAGACGCTGTCCGTGGGTGGCAAGCTCGAGGTCACCGATCCGGACGCCGGCCAAGCCGTGTTCCAGGCTCAAACCAACACGGCCGGCCAACACGGCACGTTCTCTGTCGGTGCCAATGGCGCGTGGACGTACAACCTGACCAACAACGACCCGGCCGTCCAAGGCTTGGCCGCTGGCAAGACCCTGACCGAAACGTTTACCGTCACCACCGCTGACGGCACGACGGGTCAAGTCGTGGTCACCATCGTGGGCACGAACGATATTCCCGTCTTGACAGGCAAGGCTGACGGCGCCGTCACCGAAGACGGTAGCCTGGTCGCCACCGGCAAGCTGGATGTCACGGACGTCGATACGACCGATACCCACACCTGGACCGTTAACAACGAGGGCAAGGGAACGTACGGTTCGTTCTCTGTTGATGGCAATGGCAACTGGACCTACAACCTGGACAACGCCAACAAGGACGTCCAAGGTCTGAAGACCGGCCAATCGATCACCGAGACATTCACCGTCACGGTGGACGACGGCAACGGCGGCGTGGTCACCAAGGACGTTACGGTCACGATCAATGGCACGGATGACGGCGCGATCATCACCCCGTCCACCCCCGACAGCGACAAGGGCGAAGTCATCGAAGACAAGACGCTCTCCGTGAGTGGCAAGCTCGACGTCACCGATCCGGACGTCGGCCAAGCCGTGTTCCAAGTTCAGACGAACGCTCCTGGCCAACACGGTACGTTCTCCGTCGGCGCGAACGGCGCGTGGACGTACAACCTGACCAACAACGACCCGGCTGTCCAAGGCCTGGGCGCTGGCAAGACCCTGACCGAAACCTTCACGGTTACGACCGCTGACGGCACGACGGGTCAGGTCGTGGTCACGATCGTCGGGACCAACGACATCCCCGTCGTGACCGGCAAGGCTGATGGTGCAGTTATCGAAGACGGTTCGCTGGTTGCAACCGGCAAGCTGGATGTGGCCGACGTCGATACGACCGATACGCATAGCTGGACGGTTAACAACGGCGGCCAGGGTACGTACGGTTCGTTCTCTGTTGATGGCAATGGCAACTGGACCTACAACCTGGACAACGCCAATAAGGACGTCCAGGGTCTGAAGTCCGGCCAATCGATCACCGAGACATTCACCGTCACGGTGGACGACGGCAATGGCGGCGTGGTCACCAAGGACGTTACGGTCACGATTAACGGTACCGATGACGGCGCGATCATCACCCCGTCTACCCCTGACAGCGACAAGGGCGAAGTCATTGAAGACGAGAAGTCGTCCGTCAGCGGCAAGCTCGACGTCA
>NZ_JAZEVT010000012.1:0-3380 GCF_036668755.1 Achromobacter sp. ESBL13
AGAAAATAAGTACGGGTTGTGATTGCATTATTTTGTTCCAAGTTCTCAAGACTGGGGTGAATAACCTCAGACCGCTTTGAAACTTATGAACGGCACAAACGCTAATACTCAGGTCCTATAGCCTACAGCGTTATAGGATCAAGCGACTAAGTGCATATGGTGGATGCCTTGGCGATCACAGGCGATGAAGGACGTAGTAGCCTGCGAAAAGCTACGGGGAGCTGGCAAACAAGCTTTGATCCGTAGATGTCCGAATGGGGAAACCCACCGCAGCAATGCGGTATCCCTAGCTGAATACATAGGCTAGTGGAAGCGAACCGGGTGAACTGAAACATCTCAGTAGCTCGAGGAAAAGAAATCAACCGAGATTCCGAAAGTAGTGGCGAGCGAAATCGGAAGAGCCTTTACGTTTTAGCGCGCAAGATAGTCGAACGGAATGGAAAGTCCGGCCGTAGCAGGTGATAGCCCTGTAGATGAAATCTTGTGTGTGGAACTAAGCGTAAGACAAGTAGGGCGGGACACGTGAAATCCTGTTTGAAGATGGGGGGACCATCCTCCAAGGCTAAATACTCGTGATCGACCGATAGTGAACCAGTACCGTGAGGGAAAGGCGAAAAGAACCCCGGAAGGGGAGTGAAATAGATCCTGAAACCGTATGCATACAAACAGTAGGAGCCTCCTTGTGGGGTGACTGCGTACCTTTTGTATAATGGGTCAGCGACTTACATTCAGTGGCAAGGTTAACCGAATAGGGAAGCCGTAGCGAAAGCGAGTCCGAATAGGGCGATTCAGTCGCTGGGTGTAGACCCGAAACCAGATGATCTATCCATGGCCAGGTTGAAGGCACGGTAACACGTGCTGGAGGACCGAACCCACTAATGTTGAAAAATTAGGGGATGAGCTGTGGATAGGGGTGAAAGGCTAAACAAATCTGGAAATAGCTGGTTCTCTCCGAAAACTATTTAGGTAGTGCCTCAAGTATTACTGCGGGGGGTAGAGCACTGTTATAGCTAGGGGGTCATGGCGACTTACCAAACTATGGCAAACTCCGAATACCCGCAAGTACAGCTTGGGAGACAGAGCACCGGGTGCTAACGTCCGGACTCAAGAGGGAAACAACCCAGACCGCCAGCTAAGGTCCCGAATTATCGCTAAGTGGGAAACGAAGTGGGAAGGCATAGACAGTCAGGAGGTTGGCTTAGAAGCAGCCATCCTTTAAAGAAAGCGTAATAGCTCACTGATCGAGTCGTCCTGCGCGGAAGATGTAACGGGGCTAAGCGATAAACCGAAGCTGCGGGTGTGCACTTTTAGTGCACGCGGTAGGAGAGCGTTCTGTAAGCCTGCGAAGGTGGCTTGTAAAGGCTGCTGGAGGTATCAGAAGTGCGAATGCTGACATGAGTAGCGATAAAGGGGGTGAAAAGCCCCCTCGCCGTAAGTCCAAGGTTTCCTGCGCAACGTTCATCGGCGCAGGGTGAGTCGGCCCCTAAGGCGAGGCAGAGATGCGTAGCTGATGGGAAACTGGTTAATATTCCAGTACCGTCGTACAGTGCGATGGGGGGACGGATCGCGGAAGATCATCAGGGTGTTGGATGTCCCTGTTGCTGTATCGAAGATGGCGCTTAGGCAAATCCGGGCGCGTAAATCAAGGGTATGGCACGAGCGAGCATTGCTTGCGAAGTGATTGGAAGTGGTTCCAAGAAAAGCCTCTAAGCTTCAGCTGTACGAGACCGTACCGCAAACCGACACAGGTGGACGGGATGAATATTCCAAGGCGCTTGAGAGAACTCAGGAGAAGGAACTCGGCAAATTGATACCGTAACTTCGGGAGAAGGTATACCCCGGTAGTGTGAAGCGCCTGCGCGCTTAGCATGATGGGGTCGCAGAGAATCGGTGGCTGCGACTGTTTATTAAAAACACAGCACTCTGCAAAGACGAAAGTCGACGTATAGGGTGTGACGCCTGCCCGGTGCCGGAAGGTTAAGTGATGGGGTGCAAGCTCTTGATCGAAGCCCCGGTAAACGGCGGCCGTAACTATAACGGTCCTAAGGTAGCGAAATTCCTTGTCGGGTAAGTTCCGACCTGCACGAATGGCGTAACGATGGCCACACTGTCTCCTCCTGAGACTCAGCGAAGTTGAAGTGTTTGTGATGATGCAATCTACCCGCGGCTAGACGGAAAGACCCCATGAACCTTTACTGTAGCTTTGCATTGATCTGTGAACCGGCCTGTGTAGGATAGGTGGGAGGCTTTGAAGCGTGGTCGCTAGATCACGTGGAGCCATCCTTGAAATACCACCCTGGTTTGTTTGCGGTTCTAACCTTGGTCCGTTATCCGGATCGGGGACAGTGCATGGTGGGCAGTTTGACTGGGGCGGTCTCCTCCCAAAGTGTAACGGAGGAGTTCGAAGGTACGCTAGGTACGGTCGGAAATCGTGCTGATAGTGCAATGGCATAAGCGTGCTTGACTGTGAGACTGACAAGTCGAACAGGTGCGAAAGCAGGACATAGTGATCCGGTGGTTCTGAATGGAAGGGCCATCGCTCAACGGATAAAAGGTACTCTGGGGATAACAGGCTGATACCGCCCAAGAGTTCATATCGACGGCGGTGTTTGGCACCTCGATGTCGGCTCATCTCATCCTGGGGCTGTAGCCGGTCCCAAGGGTATGGCTGTTCGCCATTTAAAGAGGTACGTGAGCTGGGTTTAAAACGTCGTGAGACAGTTTGGTCCCTATCTGCCGTGGGCGTTGGATACTTGACGGAGCCTGCTCCTAGTACGAGAGGACCGGAGTGGACGTACCTCTGGTGTACCGGTTGTCATGCCAATGGCATTGCCGGGTAGCTAAGTACGGAAGAGATAACCGCTGAAGGCATCTAAGCGGGAAACTCGTCTGAAGATTAGGTATCCCGGGGACTTGATCCCCCTAAAGAGTCGTTCGAGACCAGGACGTTGATAGGTCGGGTGTGGAAGCGCAGTAATGCGTTAAGCTAACCGATACTAATTGCTCGTGAGGCTTGATCCTATAACACTGATGGTTATTGACCTGGTGATATAGCGTTCCAAGTGTCGTTCAATACAAAATCTGGCTGCACCGTCAGCAGCCAGCCAACACCAATTACGACCCCCCTGTGCATGATCATCGAGCTAGCCTCTGATCATCCACACGTTGTGTTTCTTCCAAGATTGGAGCCGTTGCGCTAACCCGCAACCGCTCAACCAGTTACGCCTGACGACCATAGCAAGGTGGTACCACTCCTTCCCATCCCGAACAGGACAGTGAAACGCCTTCGCGCCGATGATAGTGGACGGACGTCTGTGAAAGTAGGTCATCGTCAGGCTTTTATTGCGCAAAACCCCACAGGTAATCCTGTGGGGTTTTGT
>NZ_JAZEVT010000014.1:0-1144 GCF_036668755.1 Achromobacter sp. ESBL13
GCAACTGGACCTACAACCTGGACAACGCCAATAAGGACGTTCAGGGTCTGAAGTCCGGCCAATCGATCACCGAAACGTTCACCGTCACGGTGGACGACGGCAACGGCGGCGTGGTCACCAAGGACGTCACGGTCACGATCAACGGCACGGATGACGGCGCGATCATCACCCCGTCTACGCCTGACAGCGACAAGGGCGAAGTCATTGAAGACGAGAAGTCGTCCGTCAGCGGCAAGCTCGACGTCACCGATCCGGACGCTGGCCAAGCCGTGTTCCAGGTGCAAACCAACACGGCCGGCCAACACGGTACGTTCTCTGTCGGCGCCAATGGCGCGTGGACGTACAACCTCACAAACAATGACCCGGCTGTCCAAGGCTTGGGCGCTGGCAAGACCCTGACCGAAACCTTCACGGTTACGACCGCTGACGGCACGACGGGTCAAGTCGTGGTCACCATCGTGGGCACGAACGACATTCCGGTGCTGACCGGCAAGGCCGATGGTGCAGTCACCGAAGACGGCACGCTCGTGGCAACGGGCAAGCTGGATGTCGCGGACGTCGACACGACCGATACGCATAGCTGGACGGTTAACAACGGCGGCAAGGGTACGTACGGTTCGTTCTCCGTTGATGGCAATGGCAACTGGACCTACAACCTGGACAACGCCAACAAGGACGTCCAGGGGCTGAAGACGGGCCAGTCGATTATTGAAACGTTCACCGTCACGGTGGACGACGGCAACGGCGGCGTGGTCACCAGGGACGTTACGGTCACGATCAATGGCACGGATGACGGGGCGATCATCACGCCTTCTACTCCTGACAGCGACAAGGGCGAAGTCATTGAAGACGAGAAGTCGTCCGTCAGCGGCAAGCTCGACGTCACCGATCCCGACGCCGGCCAAGCCGTGTTCCAAGTTCAAACGAACGCTCCTGGCCAACACGGCACGTTCTCCGTCGGCGCAAACGGTGCATGGACGTACAACCTGACCAACAACGACCCGGCCGTCCAAGGCCTGGGCGCTGGCAAGACCCTGACCGAAACCTTCACGGTTACGACCGCTGACGGCACGACGGGTCAAGTCGTGGTCACCATCGTGGGCACGAACGACATTCCGGTGCTGACCGGCAAGGCCGATGGTGC
>NZ_JAZEVT010000015.1:0-810 GCF_036668755.1 Achromobacter sp. ESBL13
ACTGCGTGAAGTCGGAATCGCTAGTAATCGCGGATCAGCATGTCGCGGTGAATACGTTCCCGGGTCTTGTACACACCGCCCGTCACACCATGGGAGTGGGTTTTACCAGAAGTAGTTAGCCTAACCGCAAGGGGGGCGATTACCACGGTAGGATTCATGACTGGGGTGAAGTCGTAACAAGGTAGCCGTATCGGAAGGTGCGGCTGGATCACCTCCTTTCAGAGCTTAAGTGCTCGTGTTAAGCGTCCACTCTTATCGGTTGTTTGATATAGCTGGGATCAGTTGTAGGCTTGGGTCGAGGGGATCTTCCCTGGGTCTTCAGCTACCTGACTACTGATCCGAGAAGGTTTTGGGTCTGTAGCTCAGTTGGTTAGAGCACCGTCTTGATAAGGCGGGGGTCGTTGGTTCGAATCCAACCAGACCCACCAAGTATTCTGCGACGCAGGATATGGGGGTGTAGCTCAGCTGGGAGAGCGCCTGCTTTGCAAGCAGGATGTCATCGGTTCGATCCCGTTCACCTCCACCATTGATTCTCATAATCGCCCTGGTGGTGATGTAGAGGCTAACGCATAGCGCTGTTGTCAGCGCTATGCGTTAGGTTTTACCTAACAGCTATATTCGTTCTTTAACAATCTGGAAGAAGCACAACGAAATGTACTTATTAAGTACTCAGCGCAAGCTGGAGAAAATAAGTACGGGTTGTGATTGCATTATTTTGTTCCAAGTTCTCAAGACTGGGGTGAATAACCTCAGACCGCTTTGAAACTTATGAACGGCACAAACGCTAATACTCAGGTCCTATAGCCTACA
>NZ_JAZEVT010000016.1:0-624 GCF_036668755.1 Achromobacter sp. ESBL13
CCTTCCCATCCCGAACAGGACAGTGAAACGCCTTCGCGCCGATGATAGTGGACGGACGTCTGTGAAAGTAGGTCATCGTCAGGCTTTTATTGCGCAAAACCCCACAGGTAATCCTGTGGGGTTTTGTTTTCTATATAAGTGAGAAGCTATACTTCTCGCAGCTGTAGGACGAAGAAATTCAGAAAACAGCAGCGTGCAAGCCAGTGCAAAGTGGGCAATAGCCGGTTGCATAACTTGTAGAACGGATGTTATAGTGGCGGGCTTGGCTACTGCCGAAAGTTCAGGGCAACTTCCCCGATATTTCGACAGTTGCTAATAGAGGGAAGCTGGCGGAAACGCTTGTGAGAGGCCTGGAGGCTACGTAAGTCGAGCAGTGCAGCAGATGATCCGCTTCAAGCGAACAGATGTGACACTGGTTTGACAAGCGATAAAAAACCCTTCATAATCTCGTTTCTCTGCTGCTGAAAACAGCAAGCGACGCAAGGCGAAAGCCGCGCAGCGCTGGCAGGGTCAGCAGGTAGCAGTAAGTAGTTTGTAGTACCGAATTTGCAGTGCCGCTCTTTAACAATTAAACAACCGATAAGTGTGGGCGCTTGATGCGATGCACTGTGATTCAGGTCCGGG
>NZ_JAZEVT010000017.1:0-535 GCF_036668755.1 Achromobacter sp. ESBL13
CAATGTCCACCACCGCCGAGACCGTAACGCTGACCGTGGACAGGCTGATGTTGCCGTTGCCGTCCGAGATCGACACCACGAAGCTGTCGCCGCCGTAGTAATCCGCCGTCGGCGTGTAGGTGTAGGCACCCGTCGCCGGGTTCACCGTCACCGTGCCGTGCGCGGGTGAGGTACCCAGGCTGTAGGTCAGCGTGTCTCCGTCGCCGTCCACCGCCGAGACTTGACCCGTTACGGCCGCGTCCTCGGTGGTGCTGGTGGCGTAGTTGCCCGTCGCCGGGTCGAAGGTTTGGCCAGGAACCGCCGGGTCCACCGTCATCGGCGCATCCGCCACGGCGGTGACCGTGACGTTGACCGTGGCGGTCTCCGTCACACCACCAGAAGTGACTGTGTAGGTGAAGCTCGTGGCGCCGTTGTAGTTCGCAGCGGGTGCGAAGTCCAAGGTGCCATCGGCCTTCAACGTCACCGAGCCGTTGGTCACGGCGATCGGCGTGCCCACAACAACCGCGCTGCCGTTGATGGCTGTGATGGCGTGGCT
>NZ_JAZEVT010000018.1:0-525 GCF_036668755.1 Achromobacter sp. ESBL13
TCGACACCACGAAGCTGTCGCCGCCGTAGTAATCCGCCGTCGGCGTGTAGGTGTAGGCGCCGGTTGTGGTGTTGACCGTCACCGTGCCGTGAGCGGCAGTCGTGCTGACGCTGTAGGCCAGCGTGTCTCCGTCGCCGTCCACCGCCGAGACTTGACCCGTTACGGCCGCGTCCTCGGTGGTGCTGGTGGCGTAGTTGCCCGTGGCCGGGTCGAAGGTCTGGCCCGGAACCGCCGGGTCCACCGTCATCGGCGCGTCCGCCACGGCGGTGACCGTGACAGTGACGGTTGCCGTCTCCGTCACGCCCCCAGAAGTGACCGTGTAGGTGAAGCTCGTGGCGCCGTTGTAGTTCGCAGCGGGTGCGAAGTCCAAGGTGCCATCGGCCTTCAACGTGACCGAACCGTTGGTCACGGCGATCGGCGTGCCCACAACAACCGCGCTGCCGTTGATGGCTGTGATGGCGTGGCTTGCGTTCTCGAAAGTATCGTTGCCGTTGACCGCGATGTTGACCGTCGTATCCTCGTTGG
>NZ_JAZEVT010000019.1:0-444 GCF_036668755.1 Achromobacter sp. ESBL13
GTCCCGGAAAAGATGCCGACGGAGCGGTCTTGCTGACTGGCCCGGAGGCCGGCGAGTTGTTGAAAGCAGCTGTCGGGCACGCTGGTGGAGGGCTCGTCGATTGGCACCTCGACCACGTTGACGCGAATCCTGGTCAGTCCACGACGGCGACCTATCAGGCTCGGGTGCAGTGGCCTGCGGGGGAGCGAGAAGAACTCTTCGGCATGAGTGCTCGAGCGAGTGGCCCGGCAGTGACTGATTCACGCGCTGACATTTATGTTGACGGATCCCGGGAGGTCGCCGTCTGGCGTTATCCTGACGACCCTGATCTCCCGGGACTTTCTCGCGCGGCGTACCCCGAACAAATGGCAGCCATCATCTCTGACCTTAACTTGGTTGGCGCCCGGGTGAGCGCCCAGCAGATCAATCTGCACATGATCGGATATCGGCCGCGACGTCGGGCGG
>NZ_JAZEVT010000020.1:0-431 GCF_036668755.1 Achromobacter sp. ESBL13
GTCACGATTAACGGTACCGATGACGGCGCGATCATCACCCCGTCTACCCCTGACAGCGACAAGGGCGAAGTCATTGAAGACGAGAAGTCGTCCGTCAGCGGCAAGCTCGACGTCACCGATCCGGACGTCGGCCAAGCCGTGTTCCAAGTTCAAACGAACGCTCCTGGCCAACACGGTACGTTCTCTGTCGGTGCCAATGGCGCGTGGACGTACAACCTCACGAACAACGACCCGGCCGTCCAAGGCCTGGGCGCTGGCAAGACCCTGACCGAAACGTTTACCGTCACCACCGCTGACGGCACGGCGGGTCAGGTCGTGGTCACGATCGTCGGTACCAACGACATCCCCGTCGTGACCGGCAAGGCTGATGGTGCAGTTACCGAAGACGGTTCGCTGGTTGCAACCGGCAAGCTGGATGTGGCCGACGTCGA
>NZ_JAZEVT010000021.1:0-421 GCF_036668755.1 Achromobacter sp. ESBL13
CAGATCGCGGGACACGGGACCATCATCCGCCGGAAGCTGGCCCGCCGTGCCGATCCAGTAGGTCGGCGCGTAGTCGCTGCCCCGGCCCAGGGTCCGCGCCTTCAGCGGATCGTAAAGCGGGTCGTAGGTCGCCGTCCCGCGGGGAAGAACCGTCTGCATCGCGCCCTCACTCGACCTGGATGGCGGGCCGCTGCTTGCGCAGCGCCTGCTTTTCGACCAGCTTGCCGTCCCGGATGCGGAACAGGTCGACGCCCTGCGCCTCGGTCCGCGTGCCGTCGGGGTTGGTGGCGCGGAAGGTCCATTGGCTGACGCCGCGGGTGCCGTCCTCGCTGATGAAATGCGCGTGGTCGGCCCATTGTGCGTCCGGCATCGTTGTCCAGACCGCCTTGAATGCCCGGGTGATCGCGTCGCGGCCCTTGAT
>NZ_JAZEVT010000022.1:0-414 GCF_036668755.1 Achromobacter sp. ESBL13
TGTAGGCTATAGGACCTGAGTATTAGCGTTTGTGCCGTTCATAAGTTTCAAAGCGGTCTGAGGTTATTCACCCCAGTCTTGAGAACTTGGAACAAAATAATGCAATCACAACCCGTACTTATTTTCTTCAGCTTGCGCCGAGTACTTAATAAGTACATTTCGTTGTGCTTCTTCCAGATTGTTAAAGAACGATATAGCTGTTGAGTAAAACCCAACGCATAGCGCTGCAAGCAGCGCTATGCGTTAACTTCTACGCCGGGCCAATCAATATTGACCCCAGCTACAAAAAACAACCGATAAGAGTGGACGCTTAACACGAGCACTTAAGCTCTGAAAGGAGGTGATCCAGCCGCACCTTCCGATACGGCTACCTTGTTACGACTTCACCCCAGTCATGAATCCTACCGTGGTAAT
>NZ_JAZEVT010000023.1:0-397 GCF_036668755.1 Achromobacter sp. ESBL13
GGTACTTCGCTTTAATGGTATCGCCAGGCATAATGACGGTATTCTGCGGTACAGCATAAGCTGCGGTAGGGGCCGCAATAGCCGCAAGGGCACAGGCGAGGGCAAATGTAGCCTTGGCGATGCGCATTAGTACTTCTCTTTTCTAAATGTGACAGTCCGCTATTCATCTTATGGGCTCATATTGAATTTTGTTACCTCGGTTTAAAAAACTTCTTATAAATAAAATGCAGCCGCCTCATTACCTGAGGCGGCTGCATAAAGATCGGTCGAGGTGTGATTACTTGCCGAGCTTACGACGCTGAACACGCGTACGGCGAAGCAGCTTGCGGTGCTTCTTCTTCGACATGCGCTTACGACGCTTCTTAATCACTGATCCCATGGAGATCCCTCACTGTTC
>NZ_JAZEVT010000024.1:0-390 GCF_036668755.1 Achromobacter sp. ESBL13
AAATTAGGCAAGAGCCGGTTGCATAATCTGCAAAAGTCGTGTTATAGTTTCAGGCTTGGCAGTTGCCGAAAACTTAGGGTTTACCCGGATGGGTGGTTCTGATGTTTCGATAGCTGCTAAAGAGAGCAGACCTGAAGAGGTCGCAGGCAAGAAAGCGGTGGCGCGAAAGCGAACGAAGCTGACTTGACAAGCGATAAAAACTTCTTCATAATCTCGCCTCTCTGCTGCTGAAAACAGCAAGCGACGCAAGGCGAAAGCCGCGTAGCGCTGGCAGGGTCAGCAGGTAGCAGTAAGTAGTTTGTAGTACCGAATTTGCAGTGCCGCTCTTTAACAATTAAACAACCGATAAGTGTGGGCGCTTGATGCGATGCACTGTGATTCAGGTCCGGG
>NZ_JAZEVT010000025.1:0-375 GCF_036668755.1 Achromobacter sp. ESBL13
GGGCAACGGCCCACCGCCGGGCCGCCCCAAGGTGGGCCAGCCCCCTTGGGGGGCAGCAAGCGAATGCAATGAGCGCAGCGTGGGGGCAACGGCCCACCGCCGGGCCGCCCCAAGGTGGGCCAGCCCCTTGGGGCGCAGCAAGCGAATGCAATGAGCGCAGCGTGGGGGCAACGGCCCACCGCCGGGCCGCCCCAAGGTGGGCCAGCCCCCTTGGGGCGCAGCAAGCGAATGCAATGAGCGCAGCGTGGGGGCAACGGCCCACCGCCGGGCCGCCCCAAGGTGGGCCAGCCCCCTTGGGGGGCAGCAAGCGAATGCAATGAGCGCAGCGTGGGGGCAACGGCCCACCGCCGGGCCGCCCCAAGGTGGGCCAGCCCC
>NZ_JAZEVT010000026.1:0-330 GCF_036668755.1 Achromobacter sp. ESBL13
CGGGTCAGGTCGTGGTCACGATCGTCGGGACCAACGACATCCCCGTCGTGACCGGCAAGGCTGATGGTGCAGTTACCGAAGACGGTTCGCTGGTTGCAACCGGCAAGCTGGATGTGGCCGACGTCGACACGACCGATACCCACACCTGGACCGTTAACAACGAGGGCAAGGGCACGTACGGTTCGTTCTCCGTTGATGGCAATGGCAACTGGACCTACAACCTGGACAACGCCAACAAGGACGTCCAGGGGCTGAAGACGGGCCAGTCGATTATTGAAACGTTCACCGTCACGGTGGACGACGGCAACGGCGGCGTGGTCACCAAGGACG
>NZ_JAZEVT010000027.1:0-321 GCF_036668755.1 Achromobacter sp. ESBL13
ACACGCCGACGGCGGATTACTACGGCGGCGACAGCTTCGTGGTGTCGATCTCGGACGGCAACGGCAACATCAGCCTGTCCACGGTCAGCGTTACGGTCTCGGCGGTGGTGGACATTGCCAACGACACAGTAACGACCAACGAGGACACGACGGTCAACATTGCCGTCAATACGAACGACACCTTTGAAAACGCCAGCCACGCCATCACAGCCATCAACGGCAGCGCGGTTGTTGTGGGCACGCCGATCGCCGTGACCAACGGCTCGGTGACGTTGAAGGCCGATGGCACCTTGGACTTCGCACCCGCTGCGAACTACAACG
>NZ_JAZEVT010000028.1:0-319 GCF_036668755.1 Achromobacter sp. ESBL13
CCACGACCTGACCCGTCGTGCCGTCAGCGGTGGTGACGGTAAACGTTTCGGTCAGGGTCTTGCCAGCGCCCAAGCCTTGGACAGCCGGGTCATTGTTCGTGAGGTTGTACGTCCACGCGCCATTGGCGCCGACAGAGAACGTACCGTGTTGGCCGGCCGTGTTGGTTTGCACCTGGAACACGGCTTGGCCGGCGTCCGGATCGGTGACGTCGAGCTTGCCGCTGACGGACGACTTCTCGTCTTCAATGACTTCGCCCTTGTCGCTGTCAGGGGTAGACGGGGTGATGATCGCGCCGTCATCGGTACCGTTAATCGTGAC
>NZ_JAZEVT010000029.1:0-296 GCF_036668755.1 Achromobacter sp. ESBL13
GGGCGCGAGAACGCCACGCGCGGGCCGTCGTGGCGCAGGCGATAGGTGATCCACAAGGCAGCGCCCGAGGCGGCCACGGCGATCACGATGGACAGCGCAAACCACTTCGCGTCGTAAACGATGCCGGGCGCCATGCGCATCGCCGCCATGCCCAGATAGTGCATGGCGGCGATGCCGGCGCCCATCAGCAACGCGCCGCTAAGCAGGCGCCGCCATGGCAGTTCATCCTTGCAGACGATCCACAGCGCAAACGCCGAGCAGCCCACGGCGATGGCCAGGGACAGCACCGTCAAAGA
>NZ_JAZEVT010000030.1:0-255 GCF_036668755.1 Achromobacter sp. ESBL13
TAAGAGTGGACGCTTAACACGAGCACTTAAGCTCTGAAAGGAGGTGATCCAGCCGCACCTTCCGATACGGCTACCTTGTTACGACTTCACCCCAGTCATGAATCCTACCGTGGTAATCGCCCCCCTTACGGTTAGGCTAACTACTTCTGGTAAAACCCACTCCCATGGTGTGACGGGCGGTGTGTACAAGACCCGGGAACGTATTCACCGCGACATGCTGATCCGCGATTACTAGCGATTCCGACTTCACGCAGT
>NZ_JAZEVT010000031.1:0-255 GCF_036668755.1 Achromobacter sp. ESBL13
CGACGACCCTGAAAACCAGAGGTCGGTTACTGCTCAGATGACTTGTGATATCGACCCGGGTAAACCCTTACTCGTCATCACCAGCCAAGCCCAAGACTATAGCACGATTTTTGCAGAAAGTGCAACTAGCTTTTGCCTGATTTGCACCGATCCTTGCAATCCCGCTTGGCGGCCATCACTGGCTACTTGGCGGCAGGCCGAAGCCCGTCGTACTGCTTGGCTTCGCGGTTCAAAGTGTCTGAACTGCGAAGGAGC
>NZ_JAZEVT010000032.1:0-255 GCF_036668755.1 Achromobacter sp. ESBL13
GGGGGGGGGGGGGGGGGGGGGGGGGGGGGGGGGGGGGGGGGGGGGGGGGGGGGGGGGGGGGGGGGGGGGGGGGGGGGGGGGGGGGGGGGGGGGGGGGGGGGGGGGGGGGGGGGGGGGGGGGGGGGGGGGGGGGGGGGGGGGGGGGGGGGGGGGGGGGGGGGGGGGGGGGGGGGGGGGGGGGGGGGGGGGGGGGGGGGGGGGGGGGGGGGGGGGGGGGGGGGGGGGGGGGGGGGGGGGGGGGGGGGGGGGGGGGGG
>NZ_JAZEVT010000033.1:0-255 GCF_036668755.1 Achromobacter sp. ESBL13
GAGGTCACCGTGTAGGTAAAGCTGGTCGATCCGTTGTAGTTGGCTGCGGGTGCGAAGTCCAACGTGCCGTCGGCCTTCAACGTCACCGAACCGTTGGATACCGCAATCGGCGTCCCCACAACAACCGCGCTGCCATTGATCGCCGTGATGGCATGGCTTGCGTTCTCGAAGGTGTCGTTGCCGTTGACCGCGATGTTGACCGTCGTGTCCTCGTTGGTCGTTACCGTGTCGTTGGCAATGTCCACCACCGCCGAG
>NZ_JAZEVT010000034.1:0-245 GCF_036668755.1 Achromobacter sp. ESBL13
GGGCGCGAGAACGCCACGCGCGGGCCGTCGTGGCGCAGGCGATAGGTGATCCACAAGGCAGCGCCCGAGGCGGCCACGGCGATCACGATGGACAGCGCAAACCACTTCGCGTCGTAAACGATGCCGGCGCCCATCAGCAACGCGCCGCTAAGCAGGCGCCGCCATGGCAGTTCATCCTTGCAGACGATCCACAGCGCAAACGCCGAGCAGCCCACGGCGATGGCCAGGGACAGCACCGTCAAAGA